>NZ_JAIQZB010000001.1 GCF_020164555.1 Salegentibacter lacus
GCAGTGGCAGATTCGATATGGTGGCAAATATTGCATTGCCTGGCAAAATCCTTACGTACTTGACAAGCATTGTGGTTACATCTTGTACATTTAAAGCCATTTTTGGACTTGATTGAAGCAAGGTATTGCTTGCAATCCTCGTTAGATTTGAACCGATCAGAGAACTCCAGAAGATTTTGACCCTTAAAAACATCCATAATTTTAAATATTTACTGGTAATTAAGATACGTATTTAAATACTGACCTCTATAAAATTATATTCCAGTAAAAAAGATTTCGAGACGATGCTTCAACTAATTAATCTATTTTTTACTAAGGCTAAAGTTTCAAAGGTTGCCTTCCAGGATTGGAAGCAAATTGAGCAAAATCTATATCAACATCCTATAGGAGATTTAAAATATTTAGATTTAAACGTCTTAGGAAAAAATGCTATTAATGACCACTCCGGGGTAACCTATGGTACTGCTAGGTTTAAAGGTTTGGAAAAAACAGATATTAATCAAGGATTTAAAATGTATAATAAGGTTTTCGGTAATATAGAGGAATTCACTTTTTTAGTAAGTGGAAATTTTAACCCTGAAGTCCTCTTACCGCTACTCAATAAATATCTTGGTAGTATTCCAAATTCTAGCGATATCCCAAGTAAAAATCCACCTAAGAAAAATACTTTACCATCCGGTCCCATTTTTCAGGAATTTTCATTTCCTGATGCTTACAATAAAAATAATATAATGTATATGCCAAAATATATCAAAAGTAAGGATACTTTGGATGATTGGAAAGAAAGAATAAGGGTTGAAGCATTAGGGGCGGTAACCAACTCCAAAGTTTGGGGCCTCCGTTTTGATAAAGGTTATTCCTTATATATCACAGGGACTTCAGGAAAAGAAAATTATGAAATGGATCGATATGAAATAAATACTTCTTTCGATTGTGTACCGGATGAGCTACCCTTTATAAAAAAAGAATTTAATATCATTATAAATGATTTACGAAAAAAATTAGTTTCCCCTGATCACCTTCAACAAGGTTTGAATAGAATGAAGATGCTTTACAATCCAAAGGGAAGGGGAAATAGTCAACGAGCAATGCAAGAAAAATTATATAAACATTATCGGTTTGGTAGTAAATGGATTAGTAACGGCAAAATTTTACAGTTCATAAATAGCCTTACTCCAAAAGATATCCTAGAAGCAGCTAATAAATATTACCAAAAAAATAATTATTACCAATTTGTTTTAAAATCCGATTAAACTTGCATTACATTTTATAGGAATTCTATCCCAAAAAATATATCTCAGTTTATCTGAGTAATTTCATCACTATAAACGGAAAGATTTCAAAGTTTCCATAAAAAAGACAAGCCGGGATTGACCGGCTTGCTTTTTCAAGAACGTATTCCTAATAATTTAATACAATTCAACAACTTGACCACTTCCTTTTTTTCTGTTTTTAAGGGCTTGATCATCAAATACTGGATAAGCAGGTTCCCCTTCCGCCAACCGGGCTTCACAATTTATTTCTCCCATGCCACAGTTTATTTCAGCAATAGCCACGACACCATCTGGAGTAAGGACATAATCCTGAGCCTCCATTTCAATCATTTCTAAATCTGGCTTAAGGTCTACTGTAGCAAAAGCCATTCCTATGGCAAATACAAATGCCATCATCGGTAAAATTAATTTTTTAAGTTTCATAATTTTCAAATTTAATTATTAATGAATATGCCGTTGTAAAACAGGTATTCGGCCTCACCTGCATCATCGCGCAATAATATTTTAGTACTATTCTGTTTCTATATCCTTGAATTTCAACCTGAATATTGAGTTTAAAAATTTTATAAACCCAGAATAGTTTTTTCTTTTTCTATGAGTATAAAGGTCTGCAATAATCATATTCCAGAGGAACCATGGAATGTTCTGGGAAGGTATTTTTCGGTTCCTGGCCTAATTATGCTTATTAAAGAAGGCCTTCTTTCGGAATTGCAAGGGTGTAATTCCATATTTTTTACGAAAGCGGCTGATGTAGTGTGAAGCTGTCTTAAAACCATAATTTTTAGATACTTCCTTTATTTCAATATCGCTCTCCTTAAGTAAAAAAGTACTGGCCTCAAGACGCTTTTCCATATCGTATTTTAATACTGCCTTGCCGTAACGATCTTTAAAAGCTTTCTGCATGGCACTTATACTGGCTCCTGCCTCACTTGCTATAACCTCTAAAGAAGGAATGGAAGAAGTTTGGTGTTTAAGAAGTGCATCGTGAACCCGTTGTGCCAGCAAAAAATCACCAATAGTTTTAGAATTATTTTTAGCCTTTTTACTGCGAAAAGTTTTTAAAGTATCTTGCTCTTTTGTGCGCAATGAAGGAACCGGCTGTTGGGGATCAAAACCCAAAATATAATACCAGGAATCCTCTAGCAAAGCGCTGCTCTGTCTAACCTGAATATGTAATGGGACCAATAATTCAGTCTCTCCCCGGAAATCCAGGATTCCCATATCGTAACAGCCTAAGGTTTTCTTATCCCATTTATACCAATGTTTTGAGAATATCTTCTTTCCTTTTACGGATAACAAGTCGTTTAGTGTTTTTGGTATTAACTCTTTTGAGATAATTTGGTGGTTCTCATCCGTATGCGTCAGCAATTCTTTCTTTGAATTTATTAGAAGAATAATTTGGGGATGTGTAAAAACCTGGGTTTTCTTGATTTCATTAAACATAGTGTTTAGACGAATATTCGTTTTGTTGATTAACATACCAAGGGTGTCTTTCCAGTCTCTAGCGTCGGAAATGGGAATTCTGTATAAGAAATTACCTGAAGCCATTTTTAGCAAAGCCTTTACTAATTGCATGAACCTGTGATCGTATATCGCATGTGGGGTGAGCATTTCAAAAGGATTTTTTTTGTATAAACTTTTGGAGATAATCCAGCGCTTCTTGTTTGTTACTGAAAATTTGAATAGGTTTTGCGAGGTTATGAAATTTTATAAACACTTCTGCCAGTACACGGTGATAATAAGAATTGCATAGTAATGCTATAGCTGGGATCAAGGCAATCCCTTCCGTGGCGAGGTAATCCGCAGCCTCTTCACTTACAGTCTTAAGGTTATAAATGTTGCATAAAACAGGATAGGGAGTTTTATTCTGAAACTTAAGCCTACTGGCGACAAGTATTTCCGCTTTCTTCAGGTCAAGTTCAGCTATAGGTTTAAATGTAAAAAAAAGAATTCCCTCACTAACCCACATCGTGGCATATTTAGATTCTTCCTGCATATTGTTTTAATTCCAGGTGAAATCTATCGGGTAGGGCTCAAGAATTATTGGGCAATATAAATATAATAAGTTTTTTGTTTACTCAGGAAATTGCCTGGTAAGCCTAAAAAGTGTTCTAAAAAGTTTTATTTGAGTAAAGAAAGATGAATCAACCACCTTCAGAGTTAAATAAGTTTTGGAAAAATAGCAAAATTTTGAAAGAAGGCTGGTTAAACAAAATTACGGGTAACGACCTCTAATTTTTTATCTAAATAACCTCTTTGGTTTGGACTTCTACCGTAAACCCCAGATGGGGTAGTACGAAGCGCATTTTTCTTTTTCCTATATTACGAATAATGGCTTCCTGCTGTTTGAATGCTCCGTTTTTAATGGTGATTTTATCTCCGGCGCTAAGATGCTCTACTTTAGCGTCATCAACCTTATCTTCCTCCAGCCATTCGCGTATTACCTTAATCTCTTCATCTCTTACAATAGCCGGTTTACCCAACCAGAATAAATACCGCACCACGCCCGGCACCTCAAAAACCCGGTTACGTTTTTTTTCTTCCAGCTTTATAAAAACATAAGATTTAAAGAGCGGGGTTTCAATCTTCTTTTTACGATCGCTCCATTGTTTTATTTCTGTGATTAAAGGACAATAGACCTCTACCCCCATTTTTTCCAAACCTTCGGCTACTCTTTTTTCTGTTCTGGGTTTGGTATATAAAACGTACCACGACATATTTAAGATTTATTTGCCTGCAAAAGATGCAGGAACTAATTCTTTATCTCTTCGCAGTAGGGTAATGTTGAAGAAATTTAAATTGAATTGCTAGTTAGTAAATCAAAAATACAAAGATTTGGAGTAATTATAAGAATGCACAAGCCCTGAAATAAAAATCAATTTACGAAGCACTCAGGCATAGTCTGTTGTAAAAGAAGCTCGGTAATTTAGTGAAAGTGCTTTTATAATTTTTCATAAATCAGATTTAAAGAAATAAAAAAAACAGGATTAAGACCCTTCAATTTACCATCTCATCGACTGGCATTCTCGTTATATTTTATATTTGTTACTTCTAATTTTAACCAGGTCCAATCCCTATCGTCAAGTTTCCAGGTTGCAGTCATTCTCGCAGGAACTTTAATACCTTCAAATGTTTTGTAAGCATCAACTAACAAAACCCATTCATGTCTTTTTGCATCTGTTTCATTGCCACGATAACGCATAGCAGAATATTTAATAAAATCCCCTTCAGAATTGAATAAAAATGTCCCACTTCCCTGAGTTCCCTTATAAGTCATAGTTGCTTTTGCCGCAGTATCATTTAACGCTTCCCAGGTAATGTATGGACTTAAAGCCAATGAAAGAAACCATACCATTTCCCCCAGGTATCTTTGTATAGTGCCTTCATCTAATTTTGGCCCTTTTTCATTTACAACATTGATTAACGAATTCATTTTAATCAGCATTTCTCCTTTTCCATTTTCAAATTTATCTCTGCCCTGAAAGTTCAGGAACGAATTCATTTTTACATCAACAGTCCAAATAAAAGCAGGTTTGTCGATAGTAGTATATTGAATTGCAGAAGCCGGCATCCAGTTATTTTGGTCGGGCTTCATTTTCATTTCTGCTTTCTGCATAACCTTTCCAACACTAATAAAAGGTCTCCCAATCGCTCCCGAATTACGCAGCCATTTTTTAACAGGTTCGGGCAAGTCTTTAATATCATTCTCAGTAATCTTATTTTTATTATGGATTTTATCCCGGTTTACTAAAGTGTTTGTTTCTTGTTGAACCTGTTTATGAAAGTTGTAGTGACCAAATGATATGAGTGACATCACTAGAATGACAATATTAGGAATGGTCCCTAATTTGGCATCTTGCCAGAACATTATGATAAGAATTTGGGAAATTCCCACAGCTGCAAATCCAACAAGCCAGGCGTATTTGGAACTTATAAAATCTAAAATACTGTAAGTCAAAAATAGAACAGCTGCAGTGAGCCAAAAAAGACCCATTGGTTTAGAAATGGGAAGTGTCAATTCTTTTACCTCTTTAAGTCCAAAACCTTTTACAAATCCCAGTAAGTGGATTAATCCATGAAGTAAGACGATTATAAAAAATAATATTCTCATTCTGGTCGTCTGTTTTAATTATGCCTATCGCTAAGGTTAAATTAGCTATATAAATTCAGCAATAATCTTAGAATTACTGGCTGTATCGCTTATAAAAATAACACCTTCTCTTTTAAAAATGTAACAAAATTTGAGATATGATACCAATAAGCTACAATCTAAATTGCTTATTATGAAACATACCAACCAGGCTTCTAGTGGCTAAACTGAAATTATCTGATAATAAGAATAGGATTTTATGGATGATTACAGGATTGAGCATCCTTTTTCTTATAGTTTGGCAAATGGGTGATTTATTTGGAAAGGTATTTTATTATCTCAGCCATAGTTAGTAAAAGTTTTGAAATTCCTGATTTATTTTTTCTGACCAATGCATACCAAACCAATTCCAGCCTACATGCAAATGTCACCGCTAATCAAAGCCATTTTAAACTTCAAAATTGAAAAGTAAAACCAACTTTTTCTTATTAACAAGCATTCTACTTGCGACAATTATCACCGGATGGCTGTATTATCAAACCGTTAATAGAGTTGGAGATTTAAGTAAGAATAAACAGCAGGATGCCAATTTTCAGGTTTGCAATGAGGATAAGATTTTTCAGTATTATAATCTGGACACAGATTATCAAGGAGGTAAAAAAGCAATAAAAACCGGAATTTTTGAAGATCTGGAAAGCTTGAACTTTAAAAACCCAGGCTTAATAACATCTCGTTTTATTGTGAACTGCAAAGGTGAACCAGGAAGATTTAGGTATAAATCGACTGATTTAGATTTAAAGGAAATGAAGGTTGATAGCGAAAATATTGAAAAGATAAAATCAGCTGTACTAAAACTGGAGAACTGGAAACCTGCAAAAAGCGAGAATAACCTTTATGATAGTTATTACGTCTTAAATTTCAAAATCAGGAATAATAAGATCGTAGATATATTTTAGCCGGATGAAAAGATTTTTCAAAATACTCAAATTAATTTTCGCAACTCTGCTTACATTATTTTCAGCGGCAATTATTTATTTACTTTTATTTTCCCCAACAGAAAAGCGATATGATAGCGCGGCTCACCTTCAGGGAAGTTTTTTGTCCCAATCGCTTTTCGAAATTTTAAAATTCCAGGATCCTGAAATTTATTTTGAGCAGTCTGTAGCGTTTAATAAGCGAGGTGATTATAAAAAAGGATTTGAATTGCTTGACCAGGCTGTAGAATTAAATTCTAAAGCACACCTCGGTTATAGAGGATACATGAAACTTCGGTTTTTAAGGGATTTTAATGGTGCTTTAAAAGATTTTAATCGGTTAGACTCTTTAACCCCGAATTTCGTAGATGCGCCCTGGAGCGAAGACATTAACTTTTTGAGAGGAGAATCGTATTTCGGTTTAGAAGATTATGAAAAAGCAAAATCTTATTTCGAAAAGAGTATAGAAACTCAAGGGGAAAACTGGGTAGATATACAAGCATTTGTTTATGCCGGAATTTGTGAATATAAAATGGATAAGCCGGTAGAAGCTATCACTTTTTATAAAAAAGCGTTGGAACAATCAAAATATACCGTTGAAGCCCATTTAGGACTAGCAAAAATATATCTGGAAATAGACGATTTAGAAAACGCAAAATTACATTCAGATTTGGCGCAGAAATACTATACCTATAAAAGAACTGATCCTTATAATGAATATTTAAATGAGGTATATAAAAATGATATTGAACAGCTAAAAAGTACAATCATTAAATAAAATTCATAAAAAAGTATCATCCATTAAAAATCATTAATCAACATTTTCAATATGAAAACACTTAGTTTATTATTTTTCTTACTCTTAGGAATAAATTCCCTTTCTGCCCAGGAAATCCAGTCCGAAAAAGTATTCCTTGGCTACAAATTCACGATGAACAATAAGACATTAGATTTTAAAGGAATGCAAAAGCTTATGATCGCAGATACAGAAGCTACGCGTCTAATTAAAAAAGCACGGAAAAATAACACTATTTCAACTATTCTGGGAAGTGTAGGTGGGAGTTTTGTAGGAATTCCAATAGGAGCAGCTGTTGCCAATGGAGATGCACCCTGGGTATTAGCTGGGGTTGGAGCAGCTTTTATTGGGGTAGCTATACCTATTTCTATTAAAGCTAATAATCAAGCGCTTCAGGCAGCAGAAAGAATTAATCAGGTTAATTCATCGCAACCTAATCCTTTATTACCGGTTACATTTAAACTCACAGGAAATCAGCAAGGGCTTGGCCTGGCATTATCTTTCTAACTTTAACTACAAAGTATTTTCTTCCCTTTTATCTGAATTTAAGTCCACGGGCAACCAAATTATAGATCCAGACTATTAAGATGAAAACAACCATATCCACCGATCCCAGGCTAATTGATGTCTTCAGGAATTATCCGGATTTTGTACGTCCCCAATTGGAATATTTAAGGGAGCTTATAATAGAAACTGCTGCAGAAACCGAAAGCGTATCAGAATTGGAAGAAACCCTCAAATGGAATGAACCCAGTTTTGTGACCAAATTTGGAAGTACTTTACGAATAGACTGGAAAGAAAAACAACCCAATCAATACGCTATGTATTTTCAATGCAACAGCAGGTTGGTAGATACTTTCCGATTAGTTTTTAATGAGACCTTTGAATTTGAAGGAAAACGAGCTATAATCTTCCAATTAGACCAGCAAATATCAAAAACCGAATTAAAACAATGCATTAGAACCGCGCTAACCTACCATAAAGTAAAGCATATGATAAGTTTAGGCTTATAATTGTACGGTTATTCGCTTAAAAAAAAGGAATGATTATCGTTTTCTGTCCATAAAAAAGTCCGCAGCGAAAGCTACGGACTTTTCATTCATCCGTGACCCCGGCAGGAGTCAGTTTAGGCTATCGCACCCTGTATGTATAAAGGTTTTTCTATTCTGTGTTGATGATTTGTGAACCTTAATTTTGAATCGTTTTGTACTAATTTAGTAATAAGGTTTGACTCCCGGAAAAAAAGTCCGGCTAAAAAGTTGGACTTTTTTATTTTATAATTTCAACTGAAATGATCCTTGATAGCTTGTTTAGCTGCGTTATACCCACCCATTCCGTGAACGCCCCCGCCGGGAGGAGTTGAAGAAGAGCACAAAAAAACATTATTATTGGAAGTCTTATAAGGGGAAATTTTAGCTACAGGTCTTGTAAATAATTGGGTAATATCCTGCCGCCCGCCGTTGATATCGCCTCCCACCAAATTAGGATTAAAAACTTCCAATTCCCTGGTGTTCATCGTGTTTTTAGCAAGTATCAAATTTTTAAATCCCGGGGCAGCTTTTTCTATTTGATTTTCGATAATCCTGGTACAATCTTCTTCACTGCCATTAGGTACGTGGCAATAGGCCCAGGCAGTATGTTTCCCTTCCGGCGCCCTGGTTTTATCAAAAACGCTGGGCTGTACCAATAACACATAAGGCTGGTCTGAAATTTTTCCTTCGGCCGTAAGTTGTTCCGACTTTTCCATTTCCTCCGGACTAAATCCAATGTGAATGGTACCCGAGTGCCTACATTTATCGCTTGTAAAAGGAATAGGTCCGTCTAATGCCCAATCTATTTTGAAGACTCCGGCGCCATATTTATAATTTTCTAATCGTTTTCTATAACTCGAACTTAGATCCAGGTCTTGAATTTGTAATAATTGCCGGGGTGTGAGATCATAAATTTGAACTTTAGTCTGGGGAAGTTCAGAAGCTTTCTTAACGGGAGCATTTAAAACTAACTCTCCGCCCATATCTTTATAGTAATCTAATAATGCTTCAATTAGTTTTCCCGAACCTTGTTTAGGAAATGGCCAACCATTTAAATGCGCCATCAATCCAAGTACTATCCCGAAGGACGAAGAAAACAAGTTCGTTAAGGGTAAGGTAGAATGTGCAGCTGCACCATAAAACAAAGCTTTAGCATCCTCCTCTTTAAAAAGGGAATTAGTCAGAAATTTAGCGGAAGGAAAAGCCTTTAAGCCAAACTTTAAAAATTTCATAGGATGAGAAGGAATCCCCAATGGGCCGAGTACATCTTCCCCAATGTCGCCCCAGTTTTCGACTAAAGGCTTCATAAAATCAATATAACTCTCCTTATCCTTTCCTAGCTGAGCAGCGGTTTTTTCAATGCTTTTATAGCAGGCTACTGCCCTACCATTCTCCAGCGTTTGCGAAAAAGGAATTTCCGGGTAGATCCATTCTAAACCGTATTTTTCTAAGGGAAGTTGCTGAAAAAAAGGAGAACTATACGCCATAGGAAGCACCGTAGAACCGATATCATGTTTAAAGCCTGGCAATGTAATTTCAGCCGTTTTTGTTGCCCCGCCTGGAACAGATGATTTCTCGTAGATCACCGTGCTTAAACCTTGCTGTTGAAGATGGATAGCTGCCGCAATACCATTGGAGCCACTACCGATAATTATGGCATCATATTTTCTTGAATGTGGCTTACTGACTTCCATTTTGTAAAATTAAGAGGAATTAATTCTGAACTTCTTAAGAGTGGTTTACTCAATATTATCCAGATCAATTTGATTCAAGTAATCCTTAAAAGTTAATGTTCCCCTGGATTGGCCTATCATATCATTACTCATAATGTAACTAAAATAATCCAGCTTATGACCCAGGTTTTCTTTAGCAAAAAGCTTGGGGACTTCACTACCGGTTTTGGCTATGGCCTCCGGTACTTTAATTATCTTCCCTCCTATTTTTTCCTGAATCATCACAGCCATTTCCTCCCGGGTATGAATTTTTGGTCCACCTATTTCTAAAATTTCAGGTAATCCAGTAAAGTTATTGCTTATAAAGCTCGCCAAATCCCCGTGAAAAATACTATTCGTCTTAGCTTTTCCATCTCCAACGAGCGGAATCACCTTCTTCCTGGCCATAATAATTAGATCGTGTAAACCGGAATAAAATCCAACAGGTCTTATTATGGAATAACTCAGGCCTGAATTCTGGATCTCCTTCTCCGTTTTTCTATGGGTACCAGGAATTTTAAATTCAGAGGCGGTATCTGCTCCCAACATAGAAACATATATAAACTTTTTTACCCCATATTTTTTCGCATCTTCCAGCAGGTGACTATTAGCTTTGTAATTACTTTCATAAAAAGTATCAGAATCGGGATGAAAGAGGCTAATGGATTTTCCCAAAGCTGAGACCACATAATCCATACCTTTGGTAAGTCCTTCTAATTTCCCTTTATCTTCACTGGCATCCAGGTAATGGATATCTTCCACCTCTCCTTTGAGTTTCTCCAGGCCTTCTTCTGAATGGGTTAATACCCTCACTTTAAAATCCTGGGATTGAAAATCCTTAAGAAGTTTGAAACCCAGAGCACCCGAAGCACCGGCAATTAAAATTGATTTAGACATTAGCTTTAATTTATTCGAAATTAGAAAACGCGACCTATTTTCTAAAGTTAAGTAATGCCAAAGGAAAAAGGCTGCATCTTAAGATTTTGGAAAGAAATTATAGGAAAATTTTAGACTTTTCAGAATTGAAATCAAAAGCTCAAATACTCTTTATTTTTTTACAAAAATCGGTTTATACTATTTCGTTGTTTTAGTTCCAGATTTCTTCCTGAATTTTGAAATAAGAAATCCTGAAATTCCCAGGGTTACGAGGAAAAGCGGAATTGCTCCTGGTTCACTATCAACTACTATTTTAAAGATCAACAAGATCACTCCAATAGCAATTATTGAAAGCCACAGTATATTTAGAATTTTAATTGTCTTCATTTTTTAAATGTTTTAACCAATAGAGCCCTGATAAACAAAATTATACAAAAATAGCTTTGGTGATTTTTATTTGTCAGAATTTATAAGTGGCGTATTTTCAGCAAGCCAGAGTTTTCAGTCCAAAAACTTTAGAATGCTGTTTTGAATATTGAACTAATAATGTTTTCATAAAGACCAGCTATCTCTTTAATGAAAAACAATTCAAAGGAATAAATAGGTTAAGCTCGAGATTTTCTTTGCTACGGCTAAGCTATTATAATAAATTATTGAATTCTGGATATTCCCATCATCAACTTTTGTATTTAAATGATAGGAAGTTTAATATCTGTATCATTTTCAGTAAACGAATAAGTGCCCCGTTTAGCTGCTTAAATGGAATTTCACAGCTTTAGTGCTTAGCACTCTTCTATCCAAACCTTTTGTTCTTTCTTTGAGAGGAACGTCCAGGCTACAATTCGGCTGCTTTTATTGCCGGTTCCCATGGCAATGGTTTTAGACTGAGCGGGTTTTACTTTTTCCAGTAATTTATAAATACCCTTAAGATTAGATTGCTTTGATACCAAAGTTGAAAACCAGAAACAGCTTTTAGCAAATTCTTCACTTTCGAGAATCATGTTTTTGATGAATTGATATTCTCCTCCTTCGTAGATAAGTTCATTTTTAGCTCCTGAGAAATTTAGTTTAGCTTCATTTCTTTTATTCCCGGAGAGGTTCTTTACTTTTCGTTTACTACCTCTTTGAGCGTCCTCAACAGAGGCGTGAAAGGGTGGGTTGCAAATAGTGAAATCAATCTTATCATTTTTATCGATTATTCCTAGAAAAATTGCAGTCGGATCTTTTTGTAATCTACAATCTACTTTGTCTTTTAAAGATGGATTTGAATTGATAATTTGCTGAGCTGAGGCAATTGATTTGGGATCAATGTCAGAAGCTATAAAGTTCCAATCGTATTCTGTAACGCCAATAATTGGGTAGATGCAAGTTGCTCCAACTCCAACATCAAGACCACAAATTTGACTGCCTTTTTGTATTTTATCGGCATTGCTTTCGCTTAGCAAGTCAGCAATATAGTGAAGGTAATCAGCTCTACCCGGGATGGGTGGACATAAATTCTCATCAGGGAACTCCCAGTTGTTTATACTATAATAATACTTTAGAAGCGCTTGATTTAGAAGTTTTACGGCTTTTGGATTTGAAAAATCTACTGAATCTCCTCCATATTTATTGGGCTTTATATGATTTTTTAATTTTGGAATAGCATCTACCAGAGCTTTCAAGTCGTAAGGTTCCCGGTTTCTATTCCGCTTATGAAGCCTGGTTTTGATTGGTGGATTTTTTGATGGCATAGAATGCTAAGGTTTCTTAGATATACATTAGATAATACTCCACTTTGCAACGGTCTAGCATATCGTTACTTGTAGAGTAAGAGAATAGATTTTTCGGCTTAGTATTGGTTCGGCGGTCAAGTTAATTATTTCCTTTCTAAGGCTGCTGGCTATAGGCAAAATTATTGATCAAGGGCCTTAACTAAACCCAATCATCGAGCAAAATCAAATTCAATATGAGTTCCATCCTCTACCCGTTCCCTCATTTTCCCATTGAGTTGTTGAGTAAGTAATTTCACCAATTGGGACCCAAAACCGGTTCCTTTGGGAGCAAGCCCCCTGATTTTACCTACACCATTATCCCTGATTTCCAATTTCAAGATCTGATCGCTGTATTTTTCTAAACTGATATTGATAACGCCCTCTTTTTGATCAGGAAATGCATATTTAAGCGCATTAGTAAGTAGCTCATTTACAATAAGACCAATTGGAACCGCCGTATCCACATCCAGTTCCAGGTTATCCATAGCACATTCGATTTTCACTTTATCTGCTGCATTAAAACTATCTAAAATACCTTCACTCAGATTTATGAAATAATCCTTCATTTCAATACTTCCCAGGTTTTCTCCCTGATATAATTTCTGATGAATAATTCCCATAGACTGTACCCTGTTCTGGCTGGCTATCATAGCGTCTTTAGTGGCCGGATCATCTATTTGAGCCGATTGCAAAGCGATTAAGCTTTTCACCATTTCCAGGTTATTCTTTACGCGGTGGTGTATTTCTTTCAGCAATAATTCTTTTTCGGCATTTTTAGCCCGTATAATTTTAGTGGCTTTTTTATTCTTGTAGAAGAAATAAAGTAAAGAAAGCAGAAACAAAAGCAATAATGAGGCTATCACAATAAAGAGCGTTTGCGTCTTATTTTTTTGTTCGATCAATGCAGCCTGAGATGCCAGGGCTTCATCCTTTTTTTCGGTTTCATACTTTATAGCCATTTCAGATTCAATACTACTAATCTTGTCCTCAAGCATCTTTTCTGAATTGGTATATGCTTTTTCTCTATAGCGCAGGGCATTTTCAAAATCGCCTAACTGCCTGTAAGTTTCCGATAGATCTAAATAAGGTTGAACAAAACCAATTTGGCCTTTATCTTCATAAGCGTTTACCCCGGCTAAAAGGTGATCTAAAGCTTGCTCATATTCTTTCTGCAACAAATATATTTTCCCAATTTCGGTACGATAAGTGGCGCAACGTTCTTCTCCAATATGTTCTATACACAGTTCCCAGGCTTTTAAATAATCTTTTAAAGCATTCCCATAATCCTCTGCTTTAATATAGACGTCGCCGCGGTAGGAATATGCCCTAACCGGCACAAAAATTTCTTCCGGAACTTTTGTTCTAACAATTTCCAGGCATTCTTCTGTTGCTGCATAAGCTTTTTCATACTCCCCCAATTCGCCATAACCAATAATTAAATTGAATTGGGCGATGGCTAAAGAACTGTAATTTTCGGTTTTTTCTAATAAAGGAATCGCCTGGTTTGTGTAAGCTACAGATTTTTCAAAATCTCCGGTCACGCGGTATTTCACCCCTAAAGTACGATAAGCACTTCCCAGGCCCCCATCGTCATTTAATTCTTCATATAAGTCGATTGACTTAAACAAGACTTCCTGTGCTTTTTCTAATTCTCCTGTATTTAAATAATCAATGGAAAGTGACCTGTAAGTATCAGCAATTTTCTTTTTATCATTCGCCTTTATATGATAATCCAGTGCTTTTTCTGCGTGGTACACTACCGAGTCTGGAGAAAACACTCCATTATAAGAATGCCAACTCGCTAAAGATTCGTGAATTTGGGCAGTTATACTATCTGGCCCTGATTTTAAGCTACGCTTTAAAGTGTTAAGGGCAATGGGATGGAATTCTTCTAAATACTCATCTGAAGTTTCGTGAGAGCGCATCCAGCTAAGGCTCGAGTCTATAGGCTGATCTTTTAGATCAGTTCCGTTTAAAGTTTTGGACTGCGAAAAACCGAGCCCAGCATAAAAACAAACCAGTACAATTGCGAAAATTATTTTCATAGCTATTGAAATACTGGGAGCAAAGTATAGCTATGAAGATACAACAATCTCTCTTAAAATTTACAGGGATAATTTTATAAAAAATTGAATTACAGTTAATTTACTGTAGTCCTGGATTACTTCAGAAGAATATGATATTATATCACTTGGAAAGCGTTATTGTTCTCGGGTTTTATTTTCGAGTCTTCCGGCAAATATGGCCTATGTATCTTACCGGGTAATAATTTAATAGACTAAAGAATAGAATTAAGCATCGTCGGTTTCAAAATACAAATGATAATGATTACTGCATCCCGGGTTAAAGCTGGCTTTACAATTTGGGCAGGTATTGCTGGACTCCATATAATCCTGGATACTAAGTTCATGGCCACAAACGCCACATAAAATGGCTTTTTCAGTAAACTCAGTTTTAGGCCATACCTCGTGTTCGTGGTCAGCCGCTTCTTCGTGACATGAAAAGCACGGATAGTATTTACCGCAACATTTAAATTTTATAGCAATTACATCCAATGCTGAATGCCAATGTATACAACGAGTTTGTTTGTCTATAGATTGGCCGTAAACAGTAGTCCCATTAAGCTGAAAAATATTAGTAGATTCCGGCATCTTTTCCTGGGCGTAAGTTGCGTTGAAACAAAACAATACTATTAAGAAGTTGATTAGATGCGTTATTTTCGTCATTTGGTAATTCTTTTCAAGTCTTCATGAATTGCACTTCCAGACAAGGTTTCAAAAGTAAGTATTTTGTGGGTGCTGTTTCCAAAAGATCATCAAAACATTGATTTGATAAGCTTTAAATTTAATAAATCTTCAGGCAAGCTCAGATTTTTTGGGGAAATAAAAAAGTCTACACTGGAGTGCAGACTTTTTGCTTTAGTGACCGCGGCAGGATTCAAACCTGCAACCCTCAGAGCCGAAATCTGATGCGCTATTCAGTTGCGCCACGCGGCCAGTATAAAAATAGCCTGATTGAAAAGTTCTATGTTCGCCAAGTTGAACTTGTTTCAACATCTAATATACTTTAATTAGCAAAAACTTAGATCCTGAAATAAATTCAGGATGACGATTTATAAAACTTTTTATACAGTCTAAAATCAATAATTATTTGCTCAATTTACTTTTTACAATAGTGGAAATCGTTTTGCCATCAGCTTTACCAGCTAATTCGTTACTAGCCATTCCCATTACTTTTCCCATATCCTGCATTCCGCTGGCACCGGTTTTAGCGATAATTTCGTCTACTTTGGCTTCAATCTCAGCTTCGCTTAATTGTTCAGGTAAAAAAGACTCAATTACAGCGGCTTGCTTTTCTTCAGGCTCTGCCAAATCTGGTCTGTTCTGCTCCCGATAAATTGCAGCGCTTTCTTTGCGTTGCTTTACTAGTTTCTGCAAAATTTTAAGCTCCTCATCTTCAGTTAAACCTTCTTTTGCAGAGCTCTCAGTATTGGCCAATAAAATAGCACTTTTAACCGATCGTAAAGCCTCCAGCTTTTCGCTGTCTTTAGCCTTCATAGCAGCCTTCATCTCTGCCATTACTTTATCCTGTAAACTCATAGCTTTTTAATCTAATTTCCGCAGCGAAGATAAAATATTAAAATTAAAATCCCCACTTATTCTCCCTGCAAAATTGAGTATCTTGAAGCTTCCTAAAATATCTTGCTTATGAAAGATTTGATTTCCATTGGTTTATTTCTGATAAGCTTTTCAATTTCAGCACAACAGCGATTTATAGATGATTCTTTTCAGTTGAAAGACACTGAAACCAAAACCTATGCAACCAAAAACGGAGAAGCATTAAAGCTGGACATTTATCAACCTGAAAATGATACCATGCAGCAAAGGCCGCTACACTGAAACCTATCCGGGCTTTAATAATTAGTATTTAATCCAAAATATAGGATTTTTTCCTATTTTTGGATCAAACTTCAAGACTATGATGTTTGATCGAATAAAGGAAAAACTGGAAATTCTGGCTGACGCAGCGAAATACGATGTTTCCTGTTCCAGCAGTGGTAGCAAACGCTCTAATAAAAATAAAGGCCTGGGAAATTCTGACGGAATGGGAATTTGCCATTCCTATACCGAAGATGGGCGTTGTGTTTCTTTGCTTAAAATCCTGCTTACCAATCATTGTATTTTTGATTGCGCTTATTGCGTGACTAGGAGAAGCAATGACATAAAACGGGCAGCGTTTAAAGTGCAGGAAGTTGTAGATCTCACTATTAATTTTTACCGAAGAAATTACATTGAAGGACTATTTCTAAGTTCCGGAATTTTTAAAAATGCCGATTTCACGATGGAACGTTTAATCCAGGTTGCTAAGAAATTACGCCTGGAAGAAAATTTTAACGGCTATATTCATTTAAAATCAATTCCCGGTACTAGCGATGAGTTAATGTATGAAGCCGGACTTTATGCCGATAGACTAAGTGTAAATATTGAAATTCCCACAGTTTCCGGCTTAAAAAAATTAGCTCCCGAGAAAGATCACGCCGATTTTATAAAACCTATGGAAAAGGTTAAAAATGAAATCATGCAATACAACTCCGAAAAAAAAATTATAAAAAGCACCCCAAAATACGCACCGGCGGGACAAAGCACGCAAATGATAGTGGGTGCAACGGGAGAAAGTGACCGGGAAATTATGCTTTCCGCAAATCATTATTATAAAAATTATAATATGAAACGGGTGTATTATTCCGGTTATGTGCCCATTCGAAACGATCCAAGATTACCTTCCCTGGGTTCGCAGGTTCCCATGCTAAGGGAAAACCGATTGTATCAAACCGATTGGTTAATGAGATTTTATGGTTTTAATGTAAATGAATTATTAAACCAGCAGTTTCCTAATTTGGATGTGGAAGTAGATCCAAAATTAAGCTGGGCTTTGAGAAACCCGCAGCATTTCCCGGTAGATATTAATCGTGCAGAAAAAGAGACTTTGCTAAGAATTCCCGGTATTGGTTTAAAATCGGTAAGCAAGATTTTGAACGCGAGAAAATATAGAAAACTAAATTACGATCATTTAAAAGCTATTGGCGTTGCCCTTAACCGGGCGCGATATTTTATAATCTGTGATTCTCGTGGTTGGGAAACAAGGGACTTAGGTTCAGCGAAAATCAAATCGCTTATTCTTCGAAATTCGGTTGGAAAATTCAGAAAAGAATATAGTAGCCAATTAAGTCTATTCTAAATGCAGCCAACAACTTCATTAATTTACGACGGCACTTTTAATGGTTTACTTAGCGGTATTTTCTTAAGCTATGAGGAAAAATTACAGGTGGTGGCGATAAACCCTCCGGGACTTGCCAATGAGGAATTATTTAGCGAAAGTCTTGAAGTAATAACAGATAAATCTAAGGCGGATAGGGTTTGGAAAGCTTTTAAAAAGATTGCTTCTCCTCGCGGTACAAACGCTGTATATTATGCTTACTTAAGCGAAGAACCGGGAATTGAATTAGAAATTTTAAAGTATTTTCAACACACTTTTCACTATAAAAAAAGTATAGATGGAGATTTTGCGAATTCACATGTGCTTAAAATTGCACAAATCGCTAAAAAGGTAAGTCGGGAAAAACACCGTATAGAAGCCTTTGTAAGATTTCAATTAACAAAAGACAACATCTATTTTGCAAAGATTGAACCTGATTTTAATGTACTTCCTATTATAAAAAAACATTTTACAACCCGCTACAGCGACCAGGAATGGATAATTTATGATGTGAAGCGTAAATTCGGGCTCTATTATAATCTACATAAAACTGAAATCATCAATATCGATTTTTCTGAAAATTTGGGTTCATCAGAAGAAAACCGGTATTTCTTTGATGGCAGTGAAAATGATTTTCAGAAATTATGGAAAAGTTATTTTGGTGCTACCACAATCAAATCCCGCATAAACACAAGGCTTCACCAACAGCATGTCCCCAGGCGATACTGGAAATATTTGACTGAAAAGAATCCCTTGCATAATTAAAAAATAGTTTAAATTTGTTCCTTCAACTAATTAACATATTTCTAAAATGAAAAAATTATTT
This sequence comes from Salegentibacter lacus, assembly GCF_020164555.1. Taxonomy (GTDB): domain Bacteria; phylum Bacteroidota; class Bacteroidia; order Flavobacteriales; family Flavobacteriaceae; genus Salegentibacter; species Salegentibacter lacus. The sequence continues at coordinate 18,590 of NZ_JAIQZB010000001.1, forward strand.
TTACTTTTTGCTGTTGCAACAATGTCACTTTCTATCTACTCTTGTAGAGAAACTACTGAAGAAAAAACAGAAGACGCTATGGAGTCTGCTGGTGAAGACATCGAAAACGCTGCTGAAGAAGCAGGAGATGAGATGGAAGAAGCTGGTAACGAAATAGAAGCTGAAGCTGAAGAAGCTGAGCAAGAAATGGAAGAAGAAATGAACGAAGACGACAATATGTAATCGTTTCTTTCAAAGAAATTTTAAAGCTGCTTTCTTAACTGAAGGTGGCTTTTTTAGTTTAAACAAAAACCAGATTACCGTGAAAAAGTTAGTATTTATTTTAGTTGCATTTTTTGCACTCAGTTTATATTCCTGCCGTGAAACTACCCAGGAAAAAACTGAAGATGCTGTAGAAGCTATAGGCGAAGACATCGAAGACAATGTGAATAAAGCCGGCGAAAAAGTGAAAGAGGGTGCCAGAAAAGTTGAGGAAGGTGCAGAAAAAGTAGAAAGAGAAATAGATGAAGAAATTCACGAAGACGATATTTAATGGATAAACTCTTTAAAAATGACTAAGGTTGTTTTGTAGAAATCAGAATACCACGAACGGTTTTCAATAGGATTTTAGACCCTGAAACAAGTTCAAGGTGACGGTATACTACAAAGCAGCCTTATTTTTTACGTTCTATCACGTAATTCACCATAAGCTCCAAAGATTCACGATAAGGTGAAGCCGGATAGTCTTCCAGAATCACCATAGCTTCCCGCTGAAATTCTTCCATACGTCTCACCGCATAGTCCAGACCGTCCTTGTCTTTCACAAACTGAATTACCTCTTTTACCCGCTTCTTGTCTTTATTGTGATTTTTAACCGAATTGATTACCCAATCTTTTTCTTTTTTAGTCGAATTATTAAGCGCATAAATCAAAGGCAAAGTCATTTTTTGTTCCTTAATATCAATCCCGGTGGGCTTTCCTATTTGTTCATCGCCATAATCAAAAAGGTCATCCTTTATCTGAAAAGCCATCCCGATTAACTCACCAAAACGTCTCATTTTAGCAATCTCATCAGAATCTGGCTTGACAGAAGCAGCGCCCAAACTACAGCAAGCCGCAATTAAAGTCGCAGTTTTTTGCCGAATAATGTCGTAATAAACCGTTTCGGTAATATCTAAACGCCTGGCTTTTTCAATTTGCAGCAACTCACCCTCACTCATTTCCCGAACGGCTACTGAAATAATTTTCAGCAGGTCGAAATCATTATTATCTATAGAAAGCAACAAACCTTTGGAGAGTAAATAATCCCCCACCAAAACCGCGATCTTATTTTTCCATAAAGCATTTATGCTGAAGAACCCGCGACGCCGGTTAGAATCGTCCACAACATCATCGTGCACTAAAGTAGCAGTGTGAATAAGCTCTATAACAGAAGCTCCCCGATAGGTGCGTTCGTTTACGCTGCCGTCCGAAACCATTTTGGCAACAAGGAAAACGAACATAGGGCGCATTTGCTTCCCTTTGCGGTTAACGATGTAATGAGTGATCCTGTTAAGAAGCGCCACTTTAGAAGACATGGCTTCCAGGAACTTTTTCTCGAAAAGTTCCATCTCTTTCTCAACCGGAAGTTTTATTTGGGAAATTACTTTCATTAAGCCACCAAAGATAATTATTTATAGAGAATATTCATCGAGGGTTTTTCTTTCAAAATCAAGAAGCCAAAATGAAGGATTATGCCGATTTATTAGCCAACTGGCCACAAGCGGCATCGATATCTTTTCCGCGGGAACGTCTCACTGTTACTGTAATTCCATTACGTTCCAAAATTTGCTGGTACATATCTGTTGCACTAGAAGATGCTTGCTGGAAATTACCATCATCTATAGGATTGTACTCAATTAAATTCACTTTACACGGTACATAATTGCAGAAACGCACCAGGGCTTCCGCATCTTTTCGCGTGTCGTTAATATCTTTCCAAACGATATACTCGTAAGTAATTCGGCTTTTGGTTTTTGAATACCAATATTCCAAAGCTTCCCGAAGATCGGCTAATGGAAAAGTTTCATTAAAAGGCATTATTTGCGTTCGCACCTCGTCTATTGCGGAATGAAGGGAAACCGCAAGTTTGATTTTAGCTTCATCATCGGCCAGTTTCTTGATCATTTTTGGCACTCCTGAGGTTGAAATGGTAATTCGTTTTGGAGACATTCCCAAACCTTCGGGAGAAGTGATCTTTTCTACCGCTTTCATTACGTTATTATAGTTCATAAGCGGTTCACCCATTCCCATAAAAACGATGTTGCTCAGCGGCCTGTCGAAATATAAACGGCTTTCATTATCTATGGCTACTACCTGATCGTAAATCTCATCGGGATTCAGGTTGCGCATTCTTTTTAATTTTGCTGTGGCACAAAACTGGCAATCTAAACTGCAACCTACCTGGGAAGAAACACAGGCCGTAGTTCTACTAGACGTAGGAATTAAAACAGATTCTACCGTAAGTTGATCGTGCAGCTTAACGGCATTTTTAATGGTTCCATCGCTGCTCCGTTGCATCCGGTCTACCCTAATGTGGTTGATCACAAAGTTCTCGTCCAGCATTTCACGCGTGGCCTTAGAGATATTGGTCATCGCCTCAAAGCTATGAGCGCCTTTATTCCAAAGCCATTCGTATACCTGACTACCGCGGAAAGATTTATCGCCATTGGCTACAAAAAATTCTTGCAGTTGTACTTTGGTAAGTGCCCGTATGTCTTTCTTCTTGTTTTTCACGCTGTAAAATAATAATTATTTGTAATTAATTGATAAGCAATACATTATAAATTAATAATCTAAATTCGTACAACATTAGTACAACAAACTATGATTTTTAAGATTTTATTAACAGAATTATGTCGTATTGAAGCAATCAATTAGCTGACAAAGGTAATCAATTTATACCCCCCAAAAAATTACCTGATTTTTCTATTAAAAATTTTTAATGGAAACCCGCATGGTGATTCACGAAACTGTTTTTTTTTACCTATTGTAAGAGCGGAGTTGGTGATTTTTAATTGATTATTTGATACTATCTAAAATTTGGGCTACAGTGGGGAGGACTTTAACCAGCCCCCCCCTACATACCCAGGGAGGAAGGAGTAATGTTCATTATGATAAACCAGAACCGAAATTGAAACTGTCCTTACACACTAACCTACCTTTTTTAAGGGTTTTGATAGTGTTTCCTGTATTTTACACCAAATACACCTCCTATTTAAGTTGTCATATACTAATGATATAGTTACAATAATTCTTGTTATCTACACCATTTATAAATCTTCTATTCTATATACCTCATCTCCTCACAAGAGATATTTACCCAGTATCATAGTTAAGCAATCACTACTTTAATACTTATTTTTCCAAAATGAACTGAAGTGGTGTATTATACATCCAGGCACCTGCATTAACTTCACAAAAGTACTCTTTATATAAATCCTCAAATTTCACACGATATTTAAACGCATTGTTCGCATTCAATGATGCGGTAATATCTTCTATTGCTGCTGAATAACTTTGACCCGAATCCAATTTAGACTTGAGCAATTCAAATAACATTTGCTGGGCTGGTGGTAGCTGAGGTTTCACTATATTCTGTTTCACTTTACGGAAATCAACTACACGCCCCAAAACCTCTTGTTTAATTTCATTTTTCCTTTGGTCAGTTAAGCTCAAAATCCCAAATAAGGAGCAATCAAAAATTTCATATCTGGTAAAGTGTTTTTTGTTTTTAAGGTTAAACTCAATCCTTCTCAGACCATGAGTGTTGGCTCCGCTCAAGAACTTACTTTTAAAGACTTGATTCTTCTTTTGTTGTATTTCCTCATGCTTATCATATAATTCCACAAACGGATGCGAAACAGGTGCCTGTGCCCTTCTATTCCACGTTATCCCAGTATTAAATTCCATATAACCAATGTTCAATTTCTGAGATAAAGGGGTAGCCCTTTTCATCTCATTTTTCATCCTATCATATACTTCATTCGTACAAACAAAATCTTGTTTGATTTCCACGTCAGTACATATAGACTTATTTAGAAACACATCAAAATCAAAATGTACAATATCAAGGTATTGAATTTTATCATACACTTTTCTTATATTATCTATTGTTATGCCTTCCAAATATTGATGTTCAAGTATTTTGGCATTCAGGGTCATCACAAGATAATGCTCTGCGTATCCCCTATATTTTTTATCCTGCAATGAGAAGTAAATTTCATAACCGTCTAACTCTCTAATTAATCGCTTACTACGTTCACTATCTTCCATTTCTTGAGTATCTACATTGTAGTGTACCCACGTATCGCAGATTCCTGATTCCTTATTAACCCTAACATCTTCGTAAGGTATTCTAAGTAAACAGGAATCCAAACTTATTTTTCCTGCAACCACTTTAATAGTGATTAATGAGCTACTTATGGTTTTCTTATAAATAAACGGTGCCGAAAACCACTATCAAAAGCCGCCTCTTGCTCTCCTTATTTTTGCACCTATTCGTGATCTGGCTGTGCCAGATCACAATCTATTATTTCAATAAACATATCATATAGCTCTTGAACCTCAGCCCTTCTATCATCCCTGTCAGCTATTCTTCCATCGAAATGTTCATAGGAAGGAAGGTATGGAGGATATAGACATTCCGCATACTTCTGCGCCAATAGCTTCTTACCTGAGAGTCCGAACCTGTTCCCGATGGTCACCATCAAAAAAACTGTTTCCCTCTTATTCGCTGGCAGCTCATGAAATGCCGCCACATTTTTCAATCTTACCACATCACCAACTTTGGTGGTGTAATAATCAAATCTTACTCCTGTTTCAATTTCCATTTTTTTAGTTAATAAATCAGTTATAATTATATATACACCATTATACTCTATTCGCACCACAAAGTCAATAGTCCATGTAAATATATTTTTCTCTGCCCCCGAATAGCCCAGCAGATAGGCATCACTTAGGAAAGAAATTTAAATAAAAAATAACATTTTTTTTGTAGGTATGAAAAAACACGTAGATTGCCGCTCATAAAAAATCAAAAAAACTATAATGCAGAAAATTCTTTTAATCCTCGCTTTCCTATCATTACCGTTCATTGGTACATCCCAAACCTCCACCAGTGTTGAAAACTCTACATATGGTGTCCAAACAGGTTTCTTAGGAATTTGGGGTTACAATGAATCAAGATTATCAAATGAGATTGCTCTACGGACTGAGATTGGTCTTGACGCTTCTATATTTGGGGGTGCTTTTCTACCAAAGACAGGAGTAATTTTTGTTCCTACAATTAATCTTGAACCAAGATGGTACTATAACCTGAGTAAAAGAGAGAATAAATCCAAAAGAATTGAGAACAACAGCGGAAATTTCCTTTCATTAAAGGGGACATATCGCCCAGACTTGTTCACCATCTCCAATTATGATAATATATCAGTGATACCCAATTTATCATTAATTCCAACTTGGGGAATAAGAAGACACATTGGAAGCCACTTTAATTATGAAGCAGGGATTGGTTTCGGTTACAATCACATCTTTGCTAAGAGTGCAGGTTATGCGGAAGATGAAGGAGAACTTGCGGTCAACCTACATTTACGCATAGGTTACAGTTTTTAATTTTCACACCACCTCAATCTTAAAATATATCTTGTAATTTTTCATTAACCTTATCAAGTGAGGATGAATCCATATCACGGAGATAATTTGCTGTAATCTCAATAGAAGAATGCCCCATGGCTTTTGATATAAAATACACGTTGAGGTTATTATCTGAAAGAAATTGGGCATAGGTATGCCTTGCCTGGTGAGATGTAATTGGGGGATAATTTAGTTTTTTACATATCACTTTTAAGTGATAATTATACTTTAATGTAGCCCTATGAATAATCTTTAAACTTCTTTTGGTTACTACACCGCTACGGTGTATTTCAGAGGCGTCTATAAACCCAAAAATAGTTTTTTGTGGATTTGCCTGTTCCCTGCTTATAATTTCCTTATAGGTCTTAAAAATCTTTTTGTTGATTGATTTCAACTGAAGATTGAGGTAAGCAATGGTGGCTTCTTTATCAACAGGTGCTTCATCACTATTTGTGGGTAAACGGTAATCTCGCTCATCAAAATCAATCATACTATCCTGCGTTTCCACAAATAAATCATACTCATTTAATTTCTCTTTTTTATCTTTTATCCTTTCAGCTAATATTGAAACCTTTTCCTGGTACTCCTCTATCAACTTAACCTCAGCTGGATAATTTTCATTTAAGACCCTATGTAGGCACTTCATAGCAACTAAGGGAATCTTTGGCACCATCTCCGTTCTTGATTTCCCTTGTCTATAATAAAGTTTTACTTCATCATCATGGAATTTAACATTGTTCCAACTTAACATTAAGAAATCACCCACACGCATACCACCACACATAATTTGAAATAAAAACATATCCCTAACAAAGGCTTGATTTGGTTTGAACTCAAAGTCTTGAATATCCTTAAGAAATTCTTTACTTACTGTCTTAGGCTTTTTATTCCGAAATGGTTTGAACTTCACATTCACAAATGGATTTACCTTATAATAAACAAGTTCTTCATTCTTAGCCTTATTTACAACAGCTTTTAAAAAACCCATATAGGTTTTGGTGGATTCTGGGGTTAACCCCACCTCGGACAGATACTTATTGAACATGTCCACATGATTTGGTGCTAATTGCGAGAAGGTCAACTCACTTTGCCCTTGAATACCAAGAAATTTAGTGAAATGATTAAATGCGGTGCTCCTGATTGCTTCAGTCGATGCTTTCGGGGTTGTTTTGATATATGAGTACCAATAATTTAAAATAGTGGTAGAATCATCATCAAGGCTTGTAATGTTATTTTGATTATCGTTTAAATCTCTTAAGACCTTAGAAATCTCAGAATTAAAATTCTTATACTCATTTTTAAGGCTGGGTAATACACGTTGATTAGCCTCATCCCAATGCTTAGCCGACAGTTTTATTCCAAGACTCCTAAATTTTGATACCCTATTTGCGGTTGTCCTAACGTGAAGATGCCCTATTTTAGAACTCTTTCGGGATTTTCGGAATACAATTTTAACAGTGGTACTCATGTTGGTGATGTTTTCCCAAATATAGGAAAATACAACATGCGTACAACATTTTCATAAAAATATAAGCAATGTTGTACTCAACATATCTCATCACACCAGTAAAATCAATACTTAATCCATTTCTTATTTTACACGCTGCAAAAGTATGAAGAATTAAAGGATTTTTAAGTTAAGCTGAAGCTAAGTGTTTTAATTTCTGATGCTAAGCAAAATCAAAAAAGCCACAACCTAATTTTATAAGCTGTGGCTTCTGTATTTAAAACTTTTTTCAGTTAGATGATCAACATCGCATCTCCATAAGTATAGAAACGATATTTCTCTTTTACCGCTTCTTCATAAGCACGCTTCATAAAGTCATGACCGGCAAAGGCCGAGATCATCATTAAAAGAGTAGATTTTGGTGTATGAAAGTTAGTGATCATACAATTGGCAATACTAAAATCGTAAGGAGGAAAGATAAATTTATTGGTCCAGCCACCAAACTCGTTTAAGGTATGGTTTGAAGAAACCGCGCTCTCCAACACACGCATTACAGTAGTACCTACTGCACAAACACGTCTGTTTTCCAGTTTTGCTTTGTTTATGGTTTGCGTAGCTTTTCTTTCAATAAAAGCTTCTTCGCTGTCCATTTTATGTTTGCTAAGGTCTTCCACCTCTACCGGGCTAAAAGTTCCTAAACCAACATGTAGGGTTACTTCAGCGAAATCTACTCCTTTTATCTCCAAGCGCTTTAAAAGATGCTTAGAAAAGTGAAGTCCGGCAGTTGGGGCAGCTACAGCTCCTTCTTCTTTTGCGTAAATGGTTTGGTAACGTTCCTGATCTTCAGGTTCCACATCACGCTTTATATATTTTGGAAGTGGAGTTTCCCCTAGTTCCTTAAGTTTCTTTCTGAAATCTTCGTAAGAACCATCGTAAAGAAAACGTAGGGTTCTTCCGCGGGAAGTAGTGTTATCTATAACTTCTGCAACTAAACTTTCGTCTTCACCAAAATAAAGCTTATTCCCGATTCTGATTTTTCTCGCAGGATCTACAAGAACATCCCAAAGTTTGGTTTCAGGATTTAATTCCCTTAAAAGAAAAACTTCGATTCTCGCACCGGTTTTTTCTTTATTACCATATAAACGTGCCGGAAATACTTTAGTATTGTTCAATACCATTACATCTTCAGGCTCGAAATAATCCAGAATATCTTTAAATTGTTTATGTTCAATTGTTTGTTCTTTTCGGTTAAGAACCATTAACCTGGCTTCGTCCCTGTTCTCTGAAGGGTACTCGGCCAGAAGTTCATCCGGAAGTTCAAAATTGAAGTGTGAAAGTTTCATTCCCATAATTGCATTTTTAGAAGCGGCAAATATACAATCTCAAGGTAGGGGTTGTCAAGTAATTAACGGTTTATTTAAAAAAAGCTTTTAAATTGATGTTTTTTCAATCTCGAAATTAAGTTTTTCGAAATCTTCCCAAAACCCCGGATAGGATTTTGAAACAACTTCAGCATCCTCAATGTCAAATGGAACCTTGAGTCCCAGCGGAGCAAAAGCCATCGCCATACGGTGATCGTTATAAGTTGCTACGGAAACATTTTCTGAAAAATCTTTCTGCGGAAAAAGCTCCAAACTGTTATGGGTGACTTTTACTTTACTTCCAAATTTTTCAATTTCCGTTTTTAAAGCTTCCAGCCTGTCGGTTTCTTTAATTTTCAAGGTATGTAAACCGGTTAAATGGCAGGGTACGTTTAAGGCCAGGCAGGTTACCGCTATGGTTTGGGCGATATCTGGTGAATTTTGAAGGTTTTCTTCAATATGTTTTGGTTTACTACCCGGGCGTTTCTCAAGGATAATATGATCGCCTTCAAATTTAGTAGTAACCCCAAATTGTTTATAAATTTCCGCAAGACAGGAATCTCCCTGCAAACTGGTTTTTCTATACGTACTTAACTTAAGGTCGGCAGTTTCGCTTATCGCCGCCAGACTATAGTAGTAAGAAGCCGAACTCCAATCTGATTCTACCGCTAATGTTTGGTTTTCTACTACTGGAGTAGGTTCTATTTTGATGGTATTTCCTTCAAAAATTCCTTCAACTCCCGCTCGCTGCAAGATTTCCAAAGTCATCTTAATATAAGGAGTAGAAGTTATTTTACCTTCCAGATTAATCTCGAGTCCGTTGGGTAGGGAAGGAGCAATAAGCATCAAAGCAGAAATATACTGACTACTAATATTAGCCTCCAAAGAAACACGATTCGCGGTAAGTTTTTTTCCTTTAATTCTTATAGGTGGGTAGCCTTCGTTTTGTTCGTAAGAAATATCGGCTCCCATTTGTTTTAGCGCATCCACCAAAAGTTTAACAGGACGCTCGGTCATTCTCTTACTTCCGGTTAAAACCACTTCCCGGCCTTCTTGAGCCGAAAAATAGGCAGTTAAAAACCGCATTGCCGTCCCGGCGTGATGAATATCTACTAATTCCTCTTCACTTTGTAGGGCTTTTTGCAAATAATGGGAATCGTCACTATTGGAAAGATTACTGATCTTTAAGTTGGGATATAAAGCCTGTAAAATAAGTAAGCGATTAGATTCACTTTTAGAGCCGGTAATTTTTATATTTCCAGCAAGATGCTTTTTGGTATTCGAAATCTTTAAATTCATTAATTGGCTGTATTAATTTTCAGCATCTTTCTTTTGTTTTGCTCTAAACTGCCCAAACGATATTATAAAACCATAAGCAAAAGCTGCAAGCAGTTGGCCCGCGATAAAACGAAATAACTTTCCGTCTTCTGTACGTTCGGTAAAATAGGCTTCAAAATGAAATCCGCCGTATTCAAACAGCATACTTACGATATCATATACAATCAGGAAGCCGATGCCAAGAAATAAAACCGATTTCCAGAAAGGCCTTTGCGAAATCATCTCTTTGAACTTCATTATTTTAACTTTTCGTTATTATGATGCCTGTCGTGGTCTCTTTTTGTTTTTAAATCCAATTTTTTATCAAAAGCTTCCTGAAGATCCACCCCTGTTTGATTGGCAAGACATAGCACTACAAACATTACATCTGCCAGCTCTTCTCCCAGGTCCTTTTCTTTATCAGATTCCTTTTCGCTTTGTTCGCCATAACGGCGGGCTATTATCCTGGCAACTTCCCCTACTTCCTCGGTAAGTTGCGCCATATTAGTGAGTTCGTTAAAATACCGAACTCCATGTTCTTTTATCCAATCGTCTACAGCCTTTTGAGCGTTTTCTATGTTCATTTTTATTCCCTTTGTTTTGAATCTACAATTATTGTCACCGGTCCATCATTAATTAACTCCACTTTCATATCGGCACCAAATTCTCCGGTCCCAACTGGTTTTCCTAATGTTTCTTCCAGTTTTTCGATGAATTTCTCATAAAGCGGAACAGCAACATCTGGTTTGGCAGCTTTTATAAAACTCGGCCGGTTTCCTTTTTTGGTAGAAGCGTGTAAAGTAAACTGACTCACCACAATGGCGTCACCGTTAACATCTAATAGTGAGAGATTCATCGCGTCATTTTCATCGTTAAAAATGCGCATTTTTACAATTTTATTGCAAAGCCAGTCTATATCCTCCTGGGTATCTTCGTTCTCGATGCCTAGTAAAATCAATAAACCGGTACGCATTACAGCATTAATTTTGTGGTTTATTTGTACGGAAGCCTTAGAAACCCGTTGTAAAACTATTCTCATTTTTTTGGATAAATATCTGTTCTGTAATTGTCTTCTTCTCCTTCTAAAATCTGCAAATAACTTTTATAACGGCTCCAGGCGATCTCGCCTTCTTCCAGTGCATCTTTTACCGCGCATTGCGGCTCTTCCAGGTGTAGACAATTATGGAATTTACAATCCTGCTTCATCTTAAAGAACTCAGGGAAGTAATTTCCCAGCTCTTCCTTTTCTATTTCTACCACACCAAAACCTTTAATTCCGGGGGTGTCAATTATCCTGGCGTCAAAATTAAGGTCGAACATTTCAGCAAAAGTGGTGGTATGTTGGCCTTGTTTATGTTGTTCAGAAATTTGAGAAGTTTTTAAATTCAAACCGGGTTCAATCGCATTGATCAATGTGGATTTTCCGGTTCCGCTATGGCCCGCAAACATACTGGTTTTACCTAGCATCATCTCCTTTACCTTATCCACATTTTTTCCGGTGGCAGCAGAAATCCCGATACAATCGTAACCTGCATTTCTATAAATAGCGGCGAGATATTTAATCTCTACCAGCTCGTCTTCGTTATAGGTATCTACCTTATTAAAAAGCAAAACCGCCTTTACGTGGTAAGCTTCCGCAGTAACCAAAAACCGATCTATAAAAGTGGTAAGTGTGGGCGGATTATTAAGTGTAATAAGTAAAAAAACCTGGTCTATATTCGCCGCAATAATATGGGTTTGCTTAGAAAGGTTAACCGATTTACGAATAATGTAGTTTTCGCGTGTATCGATTTTCTTGATTACTCCCTGCTCCGCACCTTCCTTGTCTTCAATATCAAATTCCACGCGGTCACCCACTGCAACCGGGTTGGTACTTTTAATACCTTTAATTCGGAATTTTCCTTTAATACGGCAATCGTAAAACTTTCCGGCTTCACTTTTTACCTGGTACCAGCTTCCGGTAGATTTATAAACGGTTCCTTTCATTCACATTATGGTTTTTTAAGTGGCTGGTTGAAAGTTTTGGAAACGTCATCCTGAACTCGTTTCAGGATCTAAGTTGTTCATATTAGATATTAGATCCTAAATCCCGAAGCTTCGGGACAGCTTGACGAAAAAAAGTCTTTCAAACAGCCACTTTGCTAAAATAGCAAATGCAGCATTCACTACTTGCCTTTAAACCAAAAATCATGGAAAACAAGGTTTATTATGCTTTCATAATTTTTTCCTGGTGGTTAATGGATTCCTGGTGAACCGCTTTGAATAAACGCAGAATAAATTCTTCGCTCAAACCGTGCTGCTCTCCCTCCAGAACCATATTTCCAAGAATTTCGTTCCATCTTTTCGTCTGTAAAACAGAAACGTTCTGTGATTTTTTAACCTGACCTATTTCATCGGAAATTTTCATTCGTTTTGAAAGCAGCTCGATCAATTGGTTGTCGGCTACATCAATTTTAGCTCTTAAAGTGTTCAATTTATTCTTAAAATCTTCACTTTCTGAAACCTCTTTTCTAATCTTCAAATCTTTCATAATCTGAACAAGTGTTGCGGGGGTGATTTGCTGTGCAGCGTCACTCCAGGCATCATCAGGAGTGTGATGAGTCTCAACCATAAGTCCGTCATAATTGAGGTCTAAAGCAGTTTGACAAAGATCAAAAATGATATCCCTACGTCCCGCGATATGCGAAGGATCTAAAATTAGCGGAAGATCTGGGAATTTATTCTGAAGCTCAATAGCGATCTGCCATTCAGGATTATTTCTGTATTTGGTTTTTTCGTAAGCTGAAAATCCACGGTGAATTACCCCTAGATTTTTGATATCGGCAGTATGAAATCTTTCTACCGCACCTAACCAAAGTGAAAGATCCGGGTTTACCGGGTTTTTAACCAAAACGGTTTTATCGGTTCCTTTAAGTGCATCAGCAATATCCTGAACAATAAATGGCGAAACCGTTGTTCTGGCGCCAATCCATAGAATATCAACATCGTTTTCCAAAGCAAGGTCTACATGGTTCGCATTTGCAACTTCGGTAGTGGTTAACATTCCGGTTTCTTCTTTGGCTTTTTTCAACCATTTTAAACCAAGCGCACCAACACCTTCAAAGTTTCCCGGTCTTGTTCTTGGTTTCCAGATTCCGGCACGTAAAACTGTGGCGTCAGTATCTTTTAATTGGTGAGCGATCTTTAAAACCTGCTCTTCAGTTTCAGCGCTACAAGGGCCTGCGATTACCAGTGGATGATCTAATCCGAAATCATCAAGCCATTTTCTTTGTTCTTTGTTGTTTTCCATAATTTAAAATTTAATCCTGATTTTTAATTTATTCCGTTTAAAATTGATTTAATATGATTGGTGCGTTGCATTTCATTATAAACTTCCTGGAAATCATCATTTTCCAGCAAGTCTTTAAAATGCGTAAGATTATTAATATATTCAGTTAAAGTTTCCAGCACATTCTCTTTATTTTCTCTGAAGATTGGCGACCACATTGCCGGGGAACTTTTTGCAAGTCTTACGGTAGAAGCAAATCCACTACCCGCTAAATCGAAAATATCACGTTCGTTTCGTTCTTTTTCCAAAACTGTTTTTCCCAGCATAAACGAACTTATATGCGATAAATGCGATACATAAGCAATATGCCGGTCGTGGGAAACAGGATCCATATACCTGATGCGCATTCCCAGTTTCTGAAAAATATCCAACGCCCGCTCCTGAAGTTTAAAAGCCGTCTTTTCAACCTCACAAATAATATTGGTTTTATCCCGGTACAGATTAGAAATCGCTGCTTCAGGACCGGAAAACTCGGTTCCCGCAATAGGATGAGCGGCTAAGAAATTTCTTCTATTTTTATGATTAGCAATCTCTTTACAAAGTCTCGATTTTGTGGAACCTGCATCAAAAACCAGTGTGTTTTCGTTAACCAGGTCTAAAACATCAGCAACTACTTTATTCGCTACATCTACCGGAACTGCGATCAAAACAACATCAGCGTGCTCAACATCTTCAATTTTCGCCGGGTGATCTATAATCCCAAGTTCCTGCGCCTTCTTCAAATTCTTTTCATCGGCATCACTTCCAAAGATTTCTGCTTCAGGAAAAGCCGATTTAATATCCAGCGCAAAAGAGCCGCCTATAAGTCCGATTCCTATTATTTGAACTTTCATTCTACTATCCTTTTGATTGCCCGGTTAATATTCTCCTCGGTTGCGCAAAGTGAAAACCGTATATAACCTTCGCCATTACTTCCAAAAATAAAACCCGGCGCAGTAAAAATGTGGTATTTATTCAACAGAAAATCCACAAAAGCTTCTGCGTTTGTTCCCTTTGGAACCTTTGCCCAAACAAACATCCCGGTTTGGTCTTTTTCGGGTTCGCATTGTAAAGCTTCAGCAAGCTCCAATACTTTTTCTTTTCGGCTTTGATAAATTTCATTTTGAGCAGAAAACCAGTCACTATTTAATCTTAAAGCAGCAGCTGCTCCGGCCTGAAGCGGATAAAACATCCCGCTATCCATATTGGTTTTCACTTTCAGTACAGTGTTCAGATTCTTTTCGCTTCCGCAGAGCATTCCTATTCGCCAGCCGGCCATATTAAAGCTTTTGCTTAAAGAATTCAATTCCAAAACCACGTCTTTAGCACCTTCAGCTTTTAGAATACTTTTGGGATTATCGTTAAGAATAAAACTGTAGGGATTATCGTTCACGATCAAAATTTTATTGGCTTTGGCAAATGCTACCAGTTCTTTAAAAAGGCTTTCGTTTGCAGAAGCTCCGGTGGGCATATGCGGGTAATTCACCCACATGAGTTTTACTTTGCTTAGATCTTTTTTAGCCAGTTCTTCTAAATTTGGCAGCCAGCTTCCTTCGCCATTCAAATCGTAATAAACCGCTTTAGCTCCTACAAGTTCGGTAACCGAAGAATAAGTAGGATAGCCGGGATTTGGAATAAGCACCCCATCACCTTCATTTAAAAAAGCCATAGAAATATGGGTGATTCCTTCCTTACTACCCATAAGTGGCAGGATTTCGGTCTCTGGATCGAGAGCTACCTGGTAATGATTTTGATAAAATTCAGCAATTGCATTTCTAAAATCGGGAGTGCCTTTATAAGGCTGATATTGGTGTGCCCCGGGATTTACCAAAGCTTCATTCAACGCCGAAATTACCTGCTGCGGTGGCGCCAAATCGGGGCTACCAATGCCCAGATTAATAATATCTTTCCCGGCAGCCGCCATAGCACGTACTTCCTTCAATTTTGTAGAAAAATAGTACTCTTTTACGTTACTCAACCTTTTGGCCTGCTCTATCATTACAAACTGTTTTTGTAGGTTCCTAAAATTGTTAATCGCTCGGTCATTACTTCCAAAATATCCATGGCTTTTTGAAATTCTTCGTATTCTTCAAAGATCACATCGATAAAAAATGAATATTTCCACGGAAATTCAATAATGGGCATACTCTGTATCTTGGTCATATCCAGGTTAAAATCCCTTAAAATATTTAACACTGAAACCAGGCTCCCGCGTTTGCTTTCCAGTTCAAACTTTAAAGAAGCTTTGTCTATTTTATCACCGTTTGGCTCTTTCTTTTTTGTGCTTATGATCAAAAAACGCGTCGCATTACTTTTCTTCGTATGAATGCTTTCTGCTAAAATTTCAAGTCCGAATAAATGCGCCGCAGCTTTACTGGCCACCGCCGCTACCTTTGTACTTCCTTTTTCTGAAATTCTCCTGGCAACTTCAGCGGTATCGGTATCTTCAATCAATTTAATGTGCGGGTGCTTTTTAAAGAATTCTTTGCACTGCAAAAGCGCCATAGGGTGCGAATAGACTTTTTTGATGTTTTCTATCTTTTGCCCCGGCATTGCCATAAAATTCATATCTATTGGGATGTAATGCTCCCCAACTACTTTTAGATTATTTTCATCTATAAGCGCGTAATTCGGTAAAATAGAACCCGCAATAGAATTTTCTATAGCCATCACGCCTTCATTGGCTTCACCTTTTAGAAGGCTTTTTGTGAGTTCGGCAAAAGACATACATTCTAAAACCTCAACCTCCTTATGGTAATATTCCTGTGCCACCAAATGGTGAAATGAACCCTGTACCCCCTGAATTGCAATAATTTTATCCATTAATTTTTTATAATAAATCTCACTTAGCAGATTAATATTCTACAGTGAAGCCAACACACATTAAGTTGAAAAAACAAAACATTTAAACTCTAACGCTACACAAATTAAATCTCCCTTAGTGAGCAAAAAAAAAGTCCCGATTTTATCGGGACTTTTTTATATAATATTTTTCTTAATTACATAGCATTCCCGTTCCTATCTCTGAAATAGAAATAAAAAAAATAGAATGCGTTCCAGCTAATTAAGTGATTCATTGTTTCTTTGTTACGGGGCTAAATTAGAATATAATTCTTTAATGAAAAACCATTTTTTAGAATTTTTTAAGCTTTTAGAGGCTTTTTACAGACTTGGCTTTTTTTATACAGAATCATCGAAAATTTTCTAATAGGGTTTAAAATAAACACTTAGTAATTCCGAAATCTACAATGAAAATACTTTTTATAACCGGAATAAATGCTGATTCGACCTATTTCCGGCGATTTAAAAATCCTTACTTTTGAAAAAATGCTTGCTATGTCTATTCATGTTGAAGGAATTTCAAAATTTTACGGTGAACAAAAAGCACTAGATTCTGTTTCTTTTAGATTGAACAAAGGAGAAATTGTGGGCTTTTTGGGACCAAACGGCGCGGGAAAATCTACTTTAATGAAAATCCTTACCGGTTATTTAGCTGCTTCCGAAGGAAAAGCTGAAGTAAACGGAATTTCCCTTGAAGACGATTTACATAAAATTCAGCAGCAAATTGGCTATTTACCAGAGCATAATCCGTTATACACTGAAATGTATGTGCGTGAATATTTAGAATTCAACACTAAAATTTATAAAACCGCTAAATCACGAATAGAAGAAGTTATCGAACTTACCGGCCTAATGCCGGAAGCCAATAAAAAAATCGAGCAACTTTCTAAAGGGTACCGCCAACGTGTGGGACTCGCCACCGCCCTGTTACACGACCCCGAGGTTTTGATTTTAGATGAACCTACCACAGGACTGGATCCTAATCAATTGGTGGAAATCAGGAACCTCATTAAAAATATCGGAAAAGAAAAATCTGGTAAAACTATTTTTCTTTCTACTCACATTATGCAGGAAGTAGAAGCTATTTGCGACCGTGTGATTATTATTAGTAAAGGAAAAGTTGTTGCTGATAAAAATTTGAAAGATCTACGCGAAGAAAATGAACAGGTGATTTTAGTTGAATTTGATTACCGGGTTGAGCAAATTGCACTTCAGAAAATACCACATCTTCTTTCTGCTAAAAATGTTGGCGGATTTGCCTATGAACTCACTTTCGATACTAAAGAAGATATGCGCCCAGCAGTTTTCGATTTTGCCCACGATAACGGATTAAAAACACTTCAGTTAAATCAAAAAACCAAGAATCTGGATAGTTTATTTGCTGAACTTACTCAAAAATAAGTCGCCCGGTGTAGTGTTCTTCTATGCTTACTTCGGTTGGGCGGTTTTTAGAAATAATATCTCCAAACCCAAAAATATCCCCTCTTAAAGATTGCTGCGGATTGATGATTAATTTATTGGTTCCACGATGTAAAATATCATAATGTTGCACGATAAACTCACCTGCTTCCAGCCTTCCGTCTCCATTCGCAAAAAACAGGTTTACTTTTTCGGCACTTCCAGTGAGGAAATAATTGGAAATATTATCGTTGGTAATTCTTAGATTTTCTACTTCCAGGTCAAGAATAAAATCACCGTTGGTATGAATATCGGGATTACGTTCCTGGTTAAAAGATCGTAACCAAAGCTCCGGGAAATTTAGTGTACCAATACTTTCTATAGCACTTCCGCTGCTGTTTTGCAACCAGTTTAAACTCGGTGTGGTTACATAAATTTTTGTGATCTCATAATCCCGAAAAAGATTGCAGGAATTTTCATTTCTGAGTTCAAGTCGGTTATTTACAACTTCAGCATATACATTTTCCCGAAGGTTTTCCCCGGTTTCAATCTTCACCCTATGTTCATCGCCCTGTTCAACAAAGAGCTTAACACGTTCGTAGACCATAATTTCTTCAAAGGAATCAACAGTGAATTCTTCAGAAATTATCTCCCCTGAAGTTTGTATGCAGGTGGGCGCTTCTTCAGAATCACATCCTAAAAAGATAAAAACCAATATCGCTATGCTTAAAATTCCTTTTTTCATAATCGATACCCTATTGAAAGTTCTACAGCTTCCGCATTGGCATAATGAGATCGCACGGTAAGTGAAGCCCAAAGATTCTCGGTAATTTTTCTTTGCAAACCAACCCTGTTATATAATTGATCTACAAAATGTTCGTAAGGATAATACACATAGTAACCCAAATGCGTGATCACCGATAGTTTATTGAAATTCAACTGGTGACCAACAAAAACCCCAACCCGTTTAGAATCCTCATTCCCGGTGGTATTTCCTGAAGGAAAAGCTACCGACTGGTAATAAATACGTTCTTCCATGGCTTTTGAAAAGAAAACTTCTGTTCCCGCCTGAAGCGTACTTTTATGGTTAAGCACCTTATCGGCATAAGCTGAAAAAGTCAAAAATGGGTATTGCTTAGACCCGATAATTCCCATAGTATTTACGCCACTTCGCAAAGCAAAATTAAGATGAATCGGCTCTGTATATTTTTCTTTTGGTCCTTTTGGAATATAATTGGGCAGGTTTTGATGATCCAGTGTATAATTTACTCCCAGGTTAAAAGTAATCGTATTGGTGCTGGCATTGGGCGATTTAAAATCGGCGTTGGAATAATGAATCAACGAAAGCCCCGCCTGCACGCCCAGACCTTCAAAAATATTTTCTTTTTTATAATTCGCCATCAGGTAAGTAGAGCTCAGCAAGCGTGAACCGTAAGCATTATTCTTATAATTATCATCCGGATGGTAAGGATTGGAAGCATAAGCCATCCCCTGTCCTATCCTAAACATTAAATTGCGTTTAAGCAGGTAGAAGTTCATATGAGCGTAAAGTCCGTAATTTTCTCCTAAACTCGGATTTTTCATATCCTGGTAGGTAAAAGAAGCACCTATATCGGGATAATTGTAGCGCTTTTCCCAGGTTTCAAATCCGAAACTTTTTTTGTTGAACCCCAGAATTAAACCCGTGGGATGCCCGGTAATTAAATGGGCAATATCCGGACTGTGCTTGGCAATGGTCCCGTAGAAATAATTCGCATCAAAAGAATAATAGTTCTTCCCGGAATCCTGGGCCGAAATATCAGCAAGGATAAAAAGAAAAATAAGGGCGGTAATTTTCTTCATTATCCGCAAATGTAGCCTAATATTTTAAAAAACCGCCTCCGCAATTTTCTGAACATTAGTACTTTTTCCCATTGAATAATAATGCAAAACTGGAACTCCGGCTTCTTTCAGTTCTTTAGATTGCGCTATAGCCCATTCAATACCTACTTTTCTTACTTCCTTATTATTATCACAGGCTTCTACACTTTTTATTAGTTCCTCGGGTAAATCTATACTGAAAACCTGCGGTAATAATTGCAAATGTTTTTTAACTGCTATGGGTTTTATACCCGGAATTATAGGCACAGTAATCCCTGCTTCCCTTGCCTGGGCCACAAAATCAAAATAGGCCTGGTTATTAAAAAACATTTGGGTAACTACATAATCTGCACCGGCATCAATTTTTTCCTTAAGCCTTTTTAGGTCGGTTTGCAGAGAAGGTGATTCCAGGTGTTTTTCGGGATAACCGGCCACACCAATACAAAAATCGGCGTTATTATCAGATTCAATAACTTCGTTTAGGTATTTTCCTTCTCCCAAATCTTTAATTTGTGTTACCAGCTCACTGGCAAAACAGTTTCCACCATTTGTAGGTTCAAAATAGCGCTGGTGTTTCATCGCATCCCCACGCAAGGCCATTACATTTTCAATTCCCAGGTAATGACAGTCTACCAGTAAATACTCGGTTTCCTCCCTGGTAAAACCGCCACAAAGGACGTGCGGAATAGTGTCTACATTATATTTTTGCTTTATTGCGGCACAAATACCAACCGTTCCGGGTCGCATACGGGTAATTTTTCTTTCCAGTAAACCGTCCTCCTTTTTAATATATATGTGTTCTTCCCGCGAGGTAGTCACATCTATAAACGGCGGATTAAATTCCATTAACGGATCTATATTATTATAAAGATCCTGAATATTTCTTCCCTTTTGTGGCGGAACAATTTCAAAAGAAAACAAGGTTTCTCCTTTTGCCCGGTTTATATGTTCTGTTACTTTCATTTAATTTTTATTGTAAACTATCGATTGTAAATTGTAATTTCCTGCTTCATTTTTACAATCTACCTTATACTATTTATTGCGTTTTAATCTGCGATATTCGGGTTTAGCCATTTTTCGGCTTTTTTCAACGGAATTCCTTTTCTTTCGGCAAAGTCCCTCACCTGGTCGTCTTTAATTTTTCCAAGGCCGAAATAACGTGCTTCAGGATTGGCGAAATAATAACCGCTCACACTGGCTGCCGGCCACATCGCCAAACTTTCGGTAAGTTCAACGCCTATGCGCTCTTTTACCTTTAAAACTTCCCAAATACTTAGTTTCTCTAAATGATCGGGACAGGCCGGGTAACCCGGTGCCGGCCGAATTCCCTTATAAGTTTCTTTTATTAATTCTTCGTTGCTTAAATTTTCTTCTGGAGCATATCCCCAGTCTTCCCGCCTTATTTTCTTATGTAAATATTCGGCAAAAGCTTCCGCGAGACGATCGGCCAGGGCTTTTATCATAATCGAATTATAATCGTCAAAATCTTCCTCAAATTTTGCGGCCAGTTCTGCAGTTCCAAAACCTGTTGTCACACAAAAACACCCGATATAATCCTGAATTCCCGTTTCTTTTGGCGCAATAAAATCGGAAAGTGCAAAGTTTGGTTTTCCTCCGTGTTTTTTTAATTGCTGCCGAAGCGTTCTGAAAAGAATCGTTTTTTCTTCGGAATCTTCTTCATAAGCAACTTCAATATCATCATCATTAACCGTATTCGCCGGAAACAACCCATAAACCGCTTTTGCTTTTAGTAATTTCTCGTCAAGGATTCTTTTCAGCAAAACTTTTGCATCGGCAAATAAAGAAGTTGCCTGTTCGCCTACCACTTTATCCTCTAAAATATCGGGATATCTTCCGTGTAAATCCCAGCTTCTAAAAAACGGGCTCCAGTCTATAAAAGGCTCAAGTTCTTTTAAATCGAAATCATCAATCTGCTGAATTCCCGGCTTATTTGGCTTAGTGATTTGAGTAGTTTCCCACTTAATCGAATACTTGTTTTTTCTTGCTTCTTCTATAGGTAAAAAGGATTTCACCTTACTCCTTTTCTTAAAATTAATCCTGAATTTATCATATTCAGCTTTAAGATCACTCATATATTTTATGCGCGTATCTTCCCGCAATAAATCACCAATTACAGTAACTGCACGGGAAGCATCGTTTACGTGGGCAACCGCATTTTTGTACTGCGGATCTATTTTTACCGCCGTGTGCGCTTTTGAAGTTGTAGCGCCGCCAATTAGCAAAGGCACATCAAAATTCTGCCGTTCCATCTCTTTGGCCAGGAAAACCATCTCGTCTAAAGAAGGTGTAATTAAGCCACTTAACCCGATAGCATCAACGCCTTCTGCTTTAGCAGTTGCGATAATTTTTTCTGAAGGCACCATAACGCCCAGGTCTATAATTTCATAATTATTGCAGCTCAATACCACACTTACGATATTCTTTCCTATATCATGAACATCTCCCTTTACGGTGGCCATTAAAACTTTTCCTGCCCCTCCCGCACTCGAGGGAGGAGCCTTTTTAAGCATTCTGGAGATTTTATTTAAAACGCTGTCCAGGTCAGAACGTATATCATCGCCCTTAAACCTAATAATTCGGAACTCGTGCTCTTTAAGCCAGGCCGTTCTTTCTTCGTTATTCGTTTTATCTTCGGGCAATTGATGGATCAAACCATCAATTGCTACCACAAGCTTTTCTTTAAGGCACACAAAATCGGCGATATAACTTCCTATTATATGTTGTTTCTTAAACTCATAATCCTGTAAGTCCCCACTACCTAAAGCATCCCCCAAAATGGTCTCAGCTTCACTAATATTATTATAACGTTGTTTTTCGGCAAATTCCTTCATGGAGGCAAAGAGTTCAGGCTCTTCCTTTTGCCAATACTCTTCCCCTTTTGGAGGTTGGGGAGCTTTTTTTGCTGCTTCAATATAAGGTAACAAGTATGCTACCGCTTTCTTCATTACCCGCGCGGATTTAACTACCTGGGGAAGGAACATCTTTCCGCTACCAAAAAGATCACCCACAACATTCATCCCTATCATTAAATGGCCTTCTATAACTTCAATAGGTTCCTCGGCTTCCTGGCGGGCCTGCTCTATATCTTCTATAATATAAGCGTCTATTCCCTTTACAAGCGCGTGGGTAACCCTGTCCTGCAAAGGTTTTTCCCTCCAGGAAAGATCTACTTTGCTCTCTTTTTTAGAACCTACCACTGTTTCGGCAAAGTCAAGTAGGCGCTCGGTGGCATCTTCTCTCCTGTCAAGGATTACGTCTTCAACGTGCTCCAAAAGATCTTTCGGGATATTATCATAAACTTCAAGCAGCGCGGGATTTACTATCCCGATATTCATTCCGGCCTTGATCGCATAATATAAAAACACCGAATGCATCGCTTCCCGAACCGGATTATTTCCGCGGAAGGAAAACGAAACATTACTTACCCCACCGCTAATACTACAATGTGGAAGGTTTTCTCTTACCCAACGCGTGGCTTCAATAAAATCTATGGCATTGCGTTTATGCTCGTCCATTCCGGTTCCTACCGGGAAAATATTCAGGTCAAATATGATGTCCTCAGGTGGGAAGTTTACTTTATTGACAAGGATGTCATAAGAACGCTTCGCTATTTCAATTCGGCGGTCATAATTATCGGCCTGTCCCACTTCATCAAAAGCCATAACAATTACTGCAGCCCCGTAGCGTTTTATTTTCTTAGCGTGATCTATAAATTCTGCTTCGCCTTCTTTCAGGCTTATAGAATTCACCACGCATTTTCCCTGCACCACCTGCAAACCGGCTTCAATAATCTCCCATTTTGAACTGTCTATCATAATAGGCACCCGGGAAATATCGGGTTCGGCTACAATGAGATTTAGGAACTTGACCATCGCCTCTTTACCTTCAATAAGGCCATCGTCCATATTGATGTCGATGATCTGTGCACCACCGTCTACCTGGTCCCTGGCGACTTCCAGGGCTTCTTCAAAATTCTCCTCTTTAATTAAGCGCAGGAATTTTTTAGAACCAGCCACATTGGTTCTTTCCCCAACATTTACAAAATTACTGTCGGGGGTGATTATTAAAGGTTCAAGGCCCGATAATTTTAAAGGTCTCACCTCTCGCTGTTCTCTTTCCGAAGAAATTTCTTCCTGTTTATTTTCTTTTTTCACTGTTTCTATCATAAAGCGGTGGAAAATTCAGGTTTCTCTATTTTTCGCGGATTATAATCTTTGGCAATTTGTGCAATAGCTTTAATATGCTCGGGGGTGGTACCGCAGCAACCTCCCAAGATATTTACCAGTCCTTTTTCTAAATATTCCCTGATCTGTCTTGCCATTTCTTCAGCATCCTGGTCGTATTCTCCAAAGGCATTTGGTAAACCCGCATTCGGATAAGCCGAAACTCCACAATTCGCAAAACGATTTAAAACCTCGAGATGAGGTGTTAATTGTTCAGCGCCCAGAGCGCAGTTAAATCCCACACTCAGCAACGGAATATGCGATACTGAAATAAGAAAAGCTTCAGCAGTTTGCCCCGATAAGGTTCGCCCGGAAGCATCGGTAATGGTTCCGCTTACCATTATTGGAATAGCTATTTGCAATTCTTCCTTAAGTTCCTCCAAAGCAAAAAGCGCGGCTTTAGCGTTTAAAGTATCAAAAACAGTTTCTACCAGCAGAATATCCACTCCGCCTTTTATTAGCGCCCTGGCTTGTTGTTTATAAGCCACACGCAATTGATCAAAAGAAATTGCCCTGAAACCGGGATCGTTTACATCCGGGCTCATACTGGCGGTTTTGTTGGTTGGACCAATAGCGCCAGCTACAAAACGCGGTTTTTCAGGATTTTCTTCAGTCATTTTCACGGCGACTTCCTTGGCAATCCTGGCCGACTCATAATTGAGTTCGTCTACCAGTTCTTCCATTTTATAATCGGCCATAGCTATGGTGGTTGCAGAAAAAGTGTTGGTTTCCACAATATCGGCGCCGGCTTCAAAATATTTGCGGTGTATTGTTGCTATTGCCTCGGGCTGGGTAATAGATAACAGGTCGTTATTTCCCTGTACGGAAACCGGCCAATCTGCAAAACGTTTTCCACGGAAGTCCTCTTCAGAAAATTTGTATTCCTGAAGCATCGTGCCCATGGCACCGTCTAAAATGAGTATATTTTTTTGAAGTTGTTCTTCTAATTTCGACATATAATTTTATCTAAAATCACTATCAAAAAAAGAAGCGGGAAAGAATTCTTTCTTGTTATCTATCTGCGCCAAAAGCGAAGTAGAATGTAGCACCTTCTCCCATTACAGGAGGGTTGCCAAGGTTTCAACGGGTCTATTCCCTCAACCTTTCTTGATAACGATGTTATAAACAATGAACTTGAACCAGCAAATATACGGCACAGCCTTTTAAATGCAAGGCCCGGGAGTAATTTTTATGAATTATGTATTTAATAGGATTTCCAGAATTATATTTTCAGAAAAATAGAAAAAACAATACTTAAAAATTAAAGAATGCTCCTAAAGCAGGCTTTAATTTCCATATTTTCTATAGTATTAAAACGCAGAATTACCGAATTTCTTTATTTCAAGTGCATCAGCAGCATTTAATTCATTTAGAAAAATTTTCAGCTCTTCTTTCTTTTGTTTATTCTGAAGAATGATCTCATAATTATATTTCTCACCCGAAAGCGTAGTAAAATAAATATGATTTTTGTTTCCGTATAAAGTATACTTCCAGAAACTGGCGTAACCTCCATATTTAAAGCCAATTTCTCGTAAATCGGAAATTAAAAATTCCTTTTTGGAATTGGCTAAATCTATTTTCACCCTGGTTTCATCTATTTCAATATTACCGCGATATTTCGGCTTAACAAAAGACTGACTTAAAGCACCAAACATTCCCAGCATAAAAGCAATACTACCGGTAACTCTAAGCCAATTTTCTTCTACCTCAAAAATCGATGTGAGCGCACTACCTCCAAGAAGGAGAATAATAAAAACAATCCTTAAAAACACCGAAGGCTTCCAGGTACTAACTATCCTGGTTTCAAAAGATTTCATCTAGTTAATAAGCTCGCCATTTAAAGTGATCGCATAATTGATCTCGGCTGCCTTTTCCAGCATTTTAGAAACCGAACAATATTTCTCCATAGATAGATCTACCGCGCGTTTTGCTTTTGCTGCCGGTACCTCACCTTTTAAAAGAAAATTAAGCTGAATTTTCTTAAAAACATTGGGTACCGCACCATCTTCCCTAAAACCTTCAACCTCAACCTGAAGATCCTCCAGTTCCAGGTGTTGCTTTTTAAGAATCATTACAATATCAATGCTGCTGCAACCGGCAATGGCACGTAATAAAAGATCCATTGGGCTGGCACCCTTTGGCTCGGCATCGGTTTTATTGTCTAAATGAACAATGTCTCCACGCTCGTTTACGGTTTCAAAATGATAATCTTTATTGAGTCTTTTAAGGTTGATCTTCATCATAATCTTGTTTTAAACAAATTTAGGGAAAGCTTAATAAAAAACCTATAGTTCTAAAGCTTATGCCGGGTTTAGGGTTTTCCGTAAACGATATTAACGAATTTTTGATAGATTTACAGGAAGCTTAGAATAAAAATGCTTTTATCCTGAATACGAACTTTGCTATCGTTTGGAAAGCTGGGGATATAATGAGTTGTATAAAATTTTAATATAAAAATCTAGGAAATAAACCCAATGAACCTAAAACGCTTAATCGAAAGAGGATATTTTCCAAAAGAACTACCTCCACCTTTCCATTCCGGAATTTTTGCAGAAAAATTTAGATACGTAAATACTAAATGGAGTAAAATTATCAATGAAGAAAAACTAAAGCAACACGGAGAAAGTAGAAGTGCAGCTAGAAGAAGATTTAATGATTCTTATGGTAAATATAACAGCTCTCAACTTGCAATATATGGTTTGGCGAAAGGAATATATTCAAGAAGAAAACTCGGAATACCAAATCCTAAACAATTTTCGGATTTATCTGAAGCTATCATAGATAATTGGAAACTTTTAAGAAGCACCTATAAGCTCAGTAACTATTCAGAAAGTACCCCTGTTGAAATTCGTGCACGTAGAGCCGTAAGGACAAAAAGTATTTCATGGGATAACTTTAAATTTCAATTAATTGAAAAATCTTTTGATAAACGAGTAGAATTGAGATTAGATATCGCACAATTTTATCCAGCAATTTATACTCATTCAATCCCATGGGCTATTTTAGGTAAAACCAAAGCCAAGAGACTATTCAATATTGCTAGCACAAATCAGACTAGATGGGAAAGTCTTTTAAGAACAAATCCTGATGCAAAAGCTTATCGATCAGCCGACTTTATTGATACTTTAGTAAGAAATTGTAATGATCGCCAAAGTGTAGGATTATGTATAGGCCCAGATACTTCTCATATTTTAGCAGAAGTAATTGGTAATAGAATTGATTTTGAAATTGATAAGAGGTTAAAAAATATAACACATTCAGGAACCAGATATTATGATGATTATTACATCTATTTCAATAGCGTTAGCGACGCGGAGAATGCTTTAAAAATAATTCAACAAGTTCTTTATGAGTTTCAGTTAGAAACAAATGAAAATAAAGTAAGTATAAAGGAATTACCTTTTCAATATATTGAGGTCTGGTCAGAGGATTTTGACAAATTTCAATTTGTTAATGTAGATAAATTTGAATTAAGAAATTATTTTTCAATTCTTCATAATTCTATTCAATCGAACAAAAAAAACTCCTCATGGGTAATAAAATACGCCTTAAAAACCTTTAAGACTGGTACAACAGTCGTTGAATTAGAAAATTGGGATACTTTTCTTTCTTTTCTTTTACAAACATTAATTATCGACTCTAGTACAATTGATCTGATCTTTGAGATCATATTTATTTATGAAGAGTATTTAGATAGTCAATCAAAAAAGAAAATTAAAAATGTATTAGCTGATATAATAAAAGATCACTTGGTCCTTAACCATTCTTATGAAGTTTCTTGGGCTTTATGGATTTTTATCACTTTTCATATTAAAGCTCCAAAGAATTTAATTGAGGCAGTATTTGATAGCAAAGACTCAATTTCGAAAATTCTATGTCTTCATCTAATAAAAGAAGGACTATATGAAGGGCGAAAACCTAGTTTAAAACAGGTAGAATCCTTAATTAAAAATTCAAGCACCTTCGGGGAGAATTGGCTTTTAATATATGAAACCATAGCGAAGGAATGGATTTCATTTACCGATAAAAACTCAATCCTAAATAATGAGTTTTTTGAAATAATGTTAGAGTATGGTATTTCATTTTATGACTACGAAAAACAGATTCGTCCAAAAGTAAAAATGGAATATGATTTCTTTGAAGGTTATAGAATGGTAGAAGTTGAATATGATATCGAGGAAGATGGTTGGTATTAAAACTTCAAACAACAACGGCTCATCGCAATTAACTGTTATTTCCGAAAAAGTGTAATTTTAGAAACCAGTTAAAAATGATTAAGCCGACAAGTCCGTATCCTTACTTCAACTTTCGATAACCGCAACTTTGGTTAACATTTTTTTCAAAATCCTGCTGTCATTACGGAAAACCGTAAGGTTAATCAATAAAATCTCTTTTAATTTGATTTTACTAAAAAGTATTAATCAATTAATTAAATCTTATGAAAAAATTATTACTTCGTATTTCCTTTATTTTGTGTATTACAGTTTTATTTTCAAGTTGCGCTGCAGGCCTTACCGGGTATATGAACAATTCAGCTGCATTGAGCTCAAATAACTACACCTATGTAAAGAAAGATCTCCAGGGAATGTCTCAAGCAACATATGTTCTTGGAATTGGAGGTATGAATAGAGAAGCCATTGTAGATGAAGCAAAACAAAAAATGCTCGAAAACTACACACTAGAGGATGGGCAGACGTTAGCGAATACAACAGTAAACTTTAAATATTCAAATTTCTTGGGTATAGTTGCTACTACAAAATGCTTTGTTACAGCAGATATTGTAGAATTTAAATAAATTACAATTTAGTTTATAAAACGGATTGAACTAAATAGTTTGATCCGTTTTTTTTTAACTTATCGAAAATGAAATTAAGAAACCTATATACTTTTACACTAGCCTCCATTTTATTATTTTCAAGTTGCGCTAGCTCAACAATAATTGATTCTTCTCCCTCAAATGCCAAGATTTACGTTAATGGGGAGAATGTTGGAACTACTCCTTACAAACATAGAGACACAAAAATTGTAGGTAGTACAAATCAAGTAAGAATTGAAAAGGAAGGTTATAAAACATATAATACCACATTTTCAAAGAATGAAGAAATAGCAGTTGGTCCGTTAATAGGAGGTCTTTTTGTATTAGTTCCCTATTTATGGATAATGAAATATAAAAAAGCAAGAGTTTTTGATCTAACTCCCAGAAGTGATTAGAGATAAAATTATTTAGTTAAAAAAAACTCCTCCTTTTGTGAAGAAAAGCTAGCATTCAGAAAAAAGTTCAACCACCCCGGCCTATCGGCCACCCCTCCTTAAAAAGGAGGGGTGCTTAATAAGCTTTAAAACTTTGGTATTTTATTCTAATTAATTCCCCTCGGAGATAAATGACAATTAAACGCCAATACTCTGTACCACTTCTTTTTTGGCTTCTTTTTTACTACCATCAAATCCGTTTACACCACCAACGGTAGTATATTTAAGCACATATTTTTTATCAGGAAAAATTCGCTGATAGGCACTTTGACACATAATAGCCGCTTCGTGAAAACCGGAAAGGATCAATTTCAACTTTCCTTTGTAGGTATTTACATCGCCAATGGCATAAACCCCGGGAATGTTGGTTTGATAATCGTAAGAATTATCAACTTTAATCGCGTTTTTTTCTATTTCCAGTCCCCAGCTTCCAATTGGTCCCAGTTTAGGCGACAATCCGAAAAGCGGGATAAATTCATCTACATCTTTAAATTCCTCTCCGCGGGCTTCATCTTTATGTCGAATCACCACCTGCTCCAATTGATCTTCACCTCTCAGGCCAACCACCTCGGCATTGGTGATCATCTCGATCTTACCGAGTTTTGCCAATTCTGAAACTCTTTCCACAGAATCTAATGCCCCACGGAATTCAGCCCTACGGTGTACCAGGGCAACTTCAGCAGCAACATCGGCCAGGTAAATGGCCCAGTCTAAAGCTGAATCGCCACCCCCGGCAATCACCACTTTTTTATCACGGTAAACTTCCGGATCTTTAATAAAATAAGAAACGCCCTTATCTTCAAAATCTGTAATATTAGCAATTGGGGGTTTTCTGGGTTCAAAAGAACCCAATCCGCCGGCAATTGCTACCACCGGTGCGTGGTGTTTTGTTCCTTTATTGGTGGTCACTATAAAAGTACCATCGTCCAGTTTTTCCAAAGTTTCGGCGCGTTCGCCCAAAGTGAAGCCTGGTTCAAAAGGTTTTATTTGCTCCATGAGGTTTCCAACCAAATCTCCCGCTAAAATCTCTGGAAATGCCGGAATATCATAAATGGGTTTTTTAGGATATATCTCAGAACATTGCCCGCCGGGTTGCGGCAGCGCGTCTATTAAATGGGTTTTTAACTTTAGTAATCCCGCTTCAAAAACGGTAAACAAACCGGTTGGGCCGGCCCCAATTATCAGGATATCTGTCTTAATCATCACTCTTGTTTTTAACTTTTAAAGATTCGGTTATAGAATTCATTTGCTCTACTTTGGCTTCAAAATCGCCCTTTATAGTGCTTCGGTATTCATTCAGGTTTTCTACCATTTGGTTCACGTCTTCAGGAATTACTTCCTCAAAAAACTGGCGTAAACGCTTTGCCGCTGTAGGCGATTTCCCGTTCGTGGAAATCGCTATTTTCACGTGACCTTTGTTTACAATTCCACCCATATAGAAATCACAGAGTTCCGGGGTATCGGCTATGTTGGCCAGTAAATACCGCTTTTTGGCATGTTTGTACACCCGTTTGTTCAATTTCGCATCGTTGGTCGCCGCGACTACAAAATGACGGTTTTTTAGGTATTTTCTTCTATACCTGCCTTTGGTTAATTTGGCCCCGTGTTTTTTTGCCAGTTCTTCTGTTTCAGGCAAAAACCATTTCGCCACAATTTCTACATTGGCATTCGGACTAGATTTAAACAGGAAATGCAATTTTTCGTGTCCCACCTGTCCGCCTCCAACGACCAGGATATTTAGCTTATTGACCTTTAAAAAGACCGGGTATAATTCGTTTCTTTCTTCCATAGCCTAGTCTAAAATTGGGGAATTTCGAAATTCGTATTCCTTGACATTTTTAAACACCGCTTTAAGCTGTCCGCTTTCGCGAACTACTTCCCCGATTACGATAATGGCAGGAGCGGTTAATTGTTTTTCAGCAACTACTTTTTCAATACTTTTAATGGTTCCAAAGCCCGATTGCTCATTAGCTGTAGTTCCATTTTGAATAATCCCTACCGGAATATTTTCTTTTCCGTAGTGGCTAAAAATTTCTACAATTTCAGCGAGTTTCGCCATTCCCATTAAAATCACCACTGTTGCGGTAGATTGTGCTGCCAGGCGAACATCTTCAGAAAGTTTCTTTTGCGTAGTTGTCCCGGTAATCACCCAAAAACTTTCAGAAGTTCCCCGTTGAGTTAGCGGAATCCCAACATTTGCCGGAACTGCTATTGAGGAAGTAATTCCTGAAACCACAGCCGTTTCCAAACCTTTGCTTTTGGCATAATTAATCTCTTCAGATCCCCTTCCGAAGATAAATGGATCGCCACCTTTTAATCGTACCACGTGGCCTCTTTCCAGGGCATATTTGACGATAAGCTCGTTAATTTCATCCTGCGAATAGCGGTGCTTATCTTTTCGTTTTCCTACAAAAATATGCTCGGCTTGCGGTGCATATTCTAAAAGATCACGGTTGATTAGCGCATCAAAGAGCACTACTTTCGCGTCTTTTAAAGTATTTAAAGCCTTTATGGTGATTAGTTCCGGATCTCCCGGCCCGGCGCCAACCACGCTTAATTTTGGTGAATTATACATTTTGCACCTCCTTCGTTCTAAATGCATCTACTCTTTTTAAGAATAAATGCGCGTCTTCTAAATATTTATTGGCAAAAGCTTCAGTCGGCTCGTGCTCATTCATTTGGTAAACGAATTCTTTAAAAGAAGTCGATAACTCAATTTTTTTGGTATCTACAAACAACTCGTCAAACTGAGAAATAATCCCAGCCTGGGTGTTGGTCTTTACATCCTCAGCAAGCAATAATGCCTTAGCAGAATTCACGATTGATGTATAGGAATGATAAATACTATCTGCCCAGGCTTTTCTTTCTAAAGCGCTTTTTGCATTGTCGATCTTTTCTTCACTTTCAAATAAAAGTGTAGCGATAAGGTCTATTACCACTCCGGCACATTCACCCACACCAACTGCTTTTATATAAGGTTCTTCGTGGCCCCAGTCTACAAATTCGTTCGCTGTTAGGTTTGAAGTATCGGCCAGTTCTTTTAATAGATCGTAGAAATAAGTTTTTCCCTGGCGATCGTAATATGCTGCAAATTTTTCTTCAGTATTCGCATTTGCTTCAAAATCGTTTAGCAAAAAGCGTAAAGCTTCTGGCCCACGTTTACTAGGCACTTTTACCACTTTATCGGCAAATCGGCCCTGGCCATCTCCAAGGGTTCCGCCGCCCAATAATACCTGAAGTGCCGGTGCCACAGTTTTGCCAACTTTAACCGACATTCCCTGGAAACCGATCTCGGCCATATTATGCTGCCCACAGGCGTTCATACAACCACTTATTTTTATAGTAATATCTTTCCCGTTTATAAATTGCGGATATTCTTCTTTTAAAACATCTTCCAGCACATCGGCAATCCCGGTACTACTGGCAATCCCCAGGTTACAGGTATCCGTTCCCGGGCAGGCGGTGATGTCTACTGTTTTATCATAACCGTTTTCAGCATAATCCAGCTTTTTTAATTCTGAATAGAAAAATGGTAAAAATTCTTCCCGCACGTGGCGAATTAAAATATCCTGTCTTAAACTCAGCCTGATCTCATTCCCGGCGTATTTTTTAACTAAATCTGCCAGTTTCCTGGCGCCACCGGTATAAAAATCTCCTAGCGGAACACGAATTCCAACCGCAAATAAGCCTTCCTGTTTCTGCGGAAGTACATTAGTACTTTTCCAGGTTTCAAAATCTTTCTGGTCCTCTATTGTTACTGCAGGAACCTCAACCTCCTGAAGTGACGGTGCAGTTTCAAATTTTTCAACTTCAAATTTCGGATGGTTTTTTGAAAGCGCCGTATTTTGTTCGGCTACGAGTTCCATAAAAGCCTCTTTTCCTATATCTTTTACAAGAAATTTCATCCTTGCTTTTAAGCGTTTTGCACGTTCGCCGTAACGATCAAAAACTCTTAGAACACCTTCTATCAGCGGTAGCAATTCTTCGGCAGGAAGAAAATCATAAAGTTCATCGGCGTGTCTTGGCTGAGAACCGAGTCCGCCGCCAAGCATCACTTTGAAGCCGCGTTTTCCGTCTTTCAATTTTGCGATAAAACCAAGATCGTGAATGTAACTCAGCGCAGTATCCTCATCTGAAGAAGAGAAAGAAATTTTAAATTTCCTTCCCATTTCCTGGCAAATCGGGTTCCGGAGGAAAAACTGAAAAGTTCCGTGCGCATAGGGCGAAACATCAAAAGGTTCGTTTACATCAATTCCCGCAGTTGGCGAAGCGGTTACGTTTCTTACCGTATTTCCGCAAGCCTCACGCAAAGTAATATCATCTTTTTCCAGCTGTGCCCAAAGTTCCGGCGTTCTGTCTAAACTCACGTGGTGAATCTGGATATCCTGGCGCGTAGTGATATGCAAACGCCCTTTGGAATATTCATCTGAAACATCGGCTATTCTGTGCAGTTGTTCTGAAGTTACTTTTCCAAATGGCAGTTTTATTCGAACCATTTGTACTCCCGCCTGTCGTTGCCCGTAAACTCCACGTGCTAAACGCAGGCTTCGGAATTTCTCTTCATCTGCTTTTCCCTCACGAAACAACCTGATTTTCTTTTCTAAATCAAGGATGTCTTGCTCTACAATTGGGTTCTCTATTTCGGTTCTAAAACTTTGCATTATGGATAATTTTTAAGTTGAAACCTGAACAACAGGTATTTAATAAAAAAGTCCTTTTTGAATTTCATTTAAAAGGACCTTTTATAATTTTTATAAAAAGCTTCTTTTAAGTGCAGAGAATACACATTAGTGAACGGTACATCACAGTATATTTTTGCTCTTTTTTCATTTGAATTTATTAAGCGTGAAGGCCACATTCACGGTTTTCCAAAACTTTAGTGGGATCAAAATATTTAAACTCATTGGGCAATTCGTGTTGCTCTAAATAAGCATCCAGTTTTTCGTCACTCCAATGGTAAAACGGACTTACTTTTAAAATTCCGTCTTTGCTATAGCTTAAAATATCTATACTATCCCTAAAACTAGTCTGGCCTTTTCGAAGATTCGTAAACCAAACATCAGGATTTTGCTGGCGCATAGCCCGCAGAAAAGGCTCCAGTTTTACCTGTTTGGTAAACTCTTCGTGCTGCGGATTATTAATATCCGGGATTCCGCCAAAAAGCGCATCACGATAGGCCGCTGTTTGCTTTGGTGTGTAAAGTTTTACATTAAGCGATAACTGGTCTATCACCTGTTTCGCGTGCTTGTAAGTTTGCGGCGTATTGTAACCGGTATCGCACCAAATTACTTTTATTACCGGGTCAATCTCTGAAACCGCGTGTAAAATTGCAGCTTCATAAGGTCTAAAATTAGTGGTAATCACCGGCCTGGCCGAGTTTGATATTACCCATTGCACAATCTCTGCCGGCGTAATTCCTTTAAACTGCTGGTTGAGGATCTTTAATTCTTTTTCGCTGTACCGTTTCATCTTTTACAAATTTTCTGGCCCTTTTCCGAACCTAACTATACTTTATATACTTTCTGAAATATATTTTTACTCGATAATCGAGATTTAAATGCTCCTATGCTTGCCTCGAAAACTAAACAATGTTCTTCATCAATGCCTCGTGAGTTTAATCCGAGGTAGTTTACTCTTTCCCAAAACTGATCATATTCCAAAGCCGCTCGTGGCCAAAATATAAGATCATCTTAGTTACTAATTCTACGGACCCAATTGCAAGTGCGGTTTCGATCTCCCCTGTAAGAACCCAGGAAATAACTATCGTATCTATGGTTCCTACAATTCTCCAACTCACCGTTTTTAAAATACTGCGCAAGGGCTTTTCTGAAGTCCTGTCTTTTTTATAAGTGGTTTTAGATTTTACCTGATCCAGTATCATACTACTTTTTCTTTAAATTCTATTAACCTATCGGATTAGTAGGTTATAAAACAAAAGTAACTTTGTTTTTTTATCAGACCAATTATTAAAGGCCTAAATTTCAGTATTTAACATTTAATTTTTGAATTCTTATTTTTTCGCAGAAATATCAGCTAAAGTATTATCACCCAGCACTTTTAATGTACTATCTCTAACCTGAATCATCAAACTATGAACAGAACAGGCTTCTTCACTGGGGCAATCGTCACACTTTTCGTAATAATTTAGGCTTACACAAGGTACCATCGCAATAGGACCTTCCAACACCCGAATTACTGAAGTCATTAGGATATCTTCCGGTTCTTTAATTAAATAATAGCCACCGCCTTTACCTTTTTTAGACCCTAAAAATCCCGATTTTCGCAATTCCAGAAGTATGCTTTCAAGGAATTTTTGCGAGATATTTTCACTTTTTGAAATTTCAGAAGTTTGCACCGGTTTTTTATCACCTCTTTTTGCGATAAACGCCAGGGCTTTAATACCGTATTTGGTCTTTTTTGAAAGCATATTGCGAATATACTTAAAGTTTGACTTTTTCGCATTCATAATTGAATTCTCTACGGAAAAATCAAAAAGTCCGGTTCCTGCTAAAATTACCATAACTAAATTGAGTTTAGTGCCTGTTTTAAATCGGCTATCACATCTTCCACATGTTCTAATCCTACTGAAACTCTTACCAAGCCAGGTTTTATTCCTGCTTCTAATCTATCTTCTTCACTCAACTTGCTGTGGGTGGTAGAAGCAGGATGTGTAACAATACTCCTGGTATCACCCAAATTAGCCGATCTTGAACAGAGTTTAATTGCATCTATAAACTTTCTTCCAGATTCAATGCCTCCCTTAATCTCAAATGAAACAATATTTCCGCCTTTCTTCATCTGCTTTTTGGCAATCTCGTACTGTGGGTGCGACTTTAAAAATGGATATTTTACATTTTCGGCATTGGCTTCGGTCTCTAAAAATTCTGCTACTTTTTCAGCATTTTCACAATGCTTATCCAAACGTACCGCGAGCGTTTCCAAACTTTTAGAAAGCACCCAGGCATTAAACGGCGACAGAGCCGGCCCCGTATTCCTTGAGAACAGGTAGATTTCCCTAATAAGATCGGCATTTCCAACTGTTACACCGCCCAGAACGCGGCCCTGACCGTCTATTAATTTTGTAGCCGAATGTATTACCAAATGCGCCCCGAATTTAATAGGATTCTGTAACCAGGGCGTAGCAAAACAATTGTCTATAATTAAAATAAGATTGTGCTTTTTTGCAATTTGCCCTAAAACTTCCAAATCCAAAACATCTACACCGGGATTGGTAGGCGTTTCTGCAAAAATAATTTTGGTTTCCGGCTTTATTAAACTTTCAATTTTATCCACTTCGTCCACATTAAAATAAGTATGTGAAATATTCCATTTTGGAAAAAACTTAGTAAACAAACTATGCGTAGAACCAAAAACCGATCTCGCTGAAATGATATGGTCTCCACTATTTAAAAGTGCCGCCAGGCTAGAAAATACAGCGCTCATTCCGGTTGCAAAAGCGAACCCGGCTTCTGCCCCTTCCATTTTGGCAATTTTCTCAGTGAATTCTGAAGTATTGGGATTGGTAAATCGGCTGTAAATATTGCGTTCTTTTTCTTCAGAAAATGAAGCTCTCATATCTTCGGCATCATCAAAAACATAACTGGACGTTAAGTACAGGGGCGTGGAGTGCTCCTGGAACTGGGTACGTTCGTTTTGTGTTCTAATAGCTTCGGTTTCAAAATGCATAATTGTTGGTTTTGTTGTTTTTAATTTAATCTTTGGGATAATTTAAGCACATCGCTAACTACACCACGCGCAGTTACCGCTGCTCCTGCCCCGGCTCCCTGAATTACTAGCGGTTGATCACCGTAAGATTCAGTATAAATCTCAAAAATATTATCTGCGCCTTTAATTTGTCCCAGCGCGGTATTTTTTGGTTCAGAAATAAGTTTTGCCTCCAGGTTGGCGCTCCCTACTTCAATTTCCCCAATGTACCGCAGCACGTGATCTTTATTTTGATCTTTTTTATGCTGAAAAAATATTTCATCCAGTTCTCCTATTCTACGCTGAAATTCTTCTGCGGAAGTCTGTCCGTTTAATTTCTCCGGAATTAATGATTGGATTTTAATTTCCTGAAATTCCTTTTCCAGCTGAAGTTCGCGAGCCAGGATCAATAATTTTCTTCCCACATCGTTTCCGGAAAGATCTTCGCGGGCATCAGGTTCTGTATATCCCAATTTTCCGGCTTTTCGCAATACATCAGAGAATTTCTCCTTGTTTTCAGAAAATGTATTGAAAATAAAACTCAACGAACCGGAAAATACACCTCGAATTTTGGTAACTTTTTCACCAGCCTGGTGCAAGCCCTGTACGGTTTGAACAATTGGTAAGCCTGCGCCCACGTTGGTTTCGTAATAAAAATATTTCCCGTGGTAATCTAGTTCTTTTCGTAGTTTGTTATAAAAATCGGCAGAAAGGGTGTTGGCTACTTTATTGGCGGCTACCAGGTTAAAGCCGTTTTGAATTAGCCGAATATAAAGCGCTACAAATTCCTTACTCGCCGTAGCGTCTATCGCGATAAGATGTTCCAGGTCGTTCTCTTTTGTAAAATCGAGAATATCTTCGAGTTTGTATTTTTCAGCAGATTTTTTGAAATCTTTCTGCCAGTTTTCAGAAATTCCTTCTGCATTAAAAAGGGCTTTTTTTGAATTCGCAATCACGGGAATACTTACCGAAACCCCGGAATGCCTTTCCCATTGCTCTTTTGCGCTGAGTAATTGCTGGATTAAGGTACTGCCTACGTTACCTATTCCAAACAAGATGATGTTCACTTTTTTCATTTTCTTTATTGTTGGTTTTAAATACAGGTTTTAAAAATCTGGACAATTGCGAAGCTTCAATTAAAAATGCATCGTGCCCGTGAATTGATCTAATTTCGTGAATACTCACATTACTTTTTACTAGGGAAAGATTTACATAAGTGTCCCAATTCTCATCGGCCAGGAAAAACCAATCTGAATTTACGGTTACAATATGAACATCCCCTTCAATTTTCTTTGCAGCTTCCAGGTAATTACCGCTGCCTTTGCTAATGTCTATAGTAGTTAGCAAATGATTCATAAACTTATAAGAAGCCAATTGAAAACGTTCCTCTAGTTTATCACCGTGGTATTGCAACCAGCCTTCAACTTTATAACAAGGCTTCACCTCTTCTTTGGTCCGGTTGAATTTCTTGCTTAAAGATTGCGGGGTTCGGTAAAAAGTCATTGCGTGCATTCTGGCATCTTTTACCGGCTCTTTGGAATTATTCAAAATTTGCTCTTGAACTTTACAATTTGCCAGCACCCAATCTGTCGCTTTATAATCTGTGGCGATTGGAATAATATTTTCAGATAAACCAGGTTTTAAAGCAGCCAGTTCCCACGCTAAAGCTCCACCAATAGAACCGCCAATTATGGCAAAAAGTTTTTCTATTTTCAGTTCCTGAAGCGCTAAAGCCTGAATTCTGGCAATATCCCGAAGCGTAAATTCCTTGTAATTTTCAATTAGATGTTCTTTTTTTCCGTTAAACCCATTTCCCGGAATATTAAAAGCCAGGATGCTGAACTTATCGGTATCAATACATTTCTGAGGGCCAACTATATTTGTCCACCAGCCGAGTTTTCCTGTTATTTGGGAGTTTCCGGTAAGCGCGTGGTTTATTAAAACAACCGGCGCAGTTTCGGAATTTTGCCCAAATTGCTGAAAACATAAATAAATATCCTGAACCGTTCCTGCGGAATTTTCAAAATCTTTTAAACAGAGTTCCTGAAGCATTTTTTTCTTTTTTTGAGTTAGAAAGAGCAAAAGGAAAAAGACTTAACCTGGCTGCTTTTTCCTTTGCCTTTCCACCAACAATAAATTATACCAGTGCTTTTTTCTGAATTTTAGCAAAAGCCTCTTTTAGGTCTGCTTTTAAATCTTCTACAGCTTCTAAACCTACCGATATACGAATAAGATCTTGCGTAACTCCGGCGGTTGCCTGTTGTTTTTCGTCCAGTTGCTGATGCGTGGTGCTTGCAGGATGAATTATCAATGATTTAGTATCTCCTATATTAGCAACCAGGGAGAAAAGTTTGGTTTCATCTGCCACAACTTTAGCCGATTCAAAACCGCCTTCTACTCCAAAAGTAACCACGCCACTTTGCCCTTTTGGAAGGTATTCTTTGGCGAGTTTATTATACTTGCTGCTTTCCAGCCCGGGATAATTTACCCATTTCACTTCTTCCTGCTGCTCCAGCCAGGTGGCGAGCTCTAAAGCATTTTCACTATGCTGTTTTATTCTAATTTCCAGGGTTTCCAAACCTTGTATAATCTGAAATGCGTTATACGGGCTTAATGCCGCACCGTGATCACGTAAACCTTCAATTCTAACCTTGGCAATAAAAGCGGCTTCCTTTAAAGCTTCGTGGTAAACGAGTCCGTGATATCCCGGCGAAGGTTCGGTGAATTCAGGAAATTTTCCATTTGCCCAGTTAAAATTACCGGCATCTATAATGGCTCCTCCAAGGGAAGTTCCGTTACCGCTAATATATTTAGTAAGCGATTCTATAACAATATCGGCTCCGTGTTCAATAGGTTTTAAAAGTGATGGCGTCGCAACCGTATTATCCACTATAAATGGAACTTTAAGCGCATTAGCTTGTGCAGAAATTGCTTTAAGATCTAAGACATCTAATTTTGGATTCCCCAGTGATTCCACGAAAATTGCACGAGTATTTTCCTTTGCTGCCTTTTTAAAATTCTCTGGATTCTCGGGATCTACGAAAGTGGTAGTAATTCCAAATCGCGGTAAAGTCACACTCAGGAGATTGTATGTACCGCCATATAAGCTACTGGAAGCTACAATATGATCACCGGATTTTAAAAGCGTTAAAAGTGTGGTATTAATTGCTGCTGTTCCTGATGCAGTAACTACCGCTGCAATTCCGCCTTCCAGCGCTGCAAGGCGTTGTTCCAGGATATCGTTAGTAGGGTTATTTAAACGGGTATAAATGTAACCGGGTTCTGCGAGTGAAAATAGGTTGGCAGCGTGATCTGAATTATTAAAAACATAAGAAGTTGTTTGGTAAATAGGCACCGCCCTTGTACCTCCGTTTTCTTTTGTATCGTGACCTGCGTGTAATGCGTTTGTTGAAAATTTTTGAGTACTCATAATTTCTAATTTTTTAAAGTTTTGCTTCGATTTTTGGAAGCTTGATTTTGTTTTTTGGATTTCCGCCTGCGCAGAAATGATTTGTTTTAAATAAAAAAAGCCCCCTTAAGTAGCTATTACCAAGGGGACCTTTAAATTGAACTCTAAACAAACTAAGTTACATCCGGTTTTGGCAATAGCATTTCATGTGTCGCATACACATACACATCATCATAGTGCGCATCATCATAGTGTTTATTGCCTTAATATTTTTCATCTTTTAATTTTTGTCACTCCCGCAAAAGCCGGAATCTTATTTTTAAACTTCTACTCTTTGTCTCCTTCTTCGGAATTTAATTTTCTATTTCAATAATTATTCTGGATTTCCGCCTCCGTGGAAATGACCAATTTTTTGCATAAAAAAAACCGCTGCGATTGGCAGCGGCTTTTTGCAATTTATATCTTTTCAGATTAAGCAATAGAGCGCGCTGCGGAAGTTCTCCACATCATCATACGCATCATATTGCAAATTATCTGGTACATTTCGTTGTTTTGTTGGATACAAATATAAGGGCATAAATTTTTAATATCCAAACCCAAACTTCATTTTTACGAAAAAAAAATTATTATCCATTTAAAATGAATAATCAGGAATTTAAGTGCCGTAACAATGCTTATAATTTATTTTTAATCAAAAAACAAAAGACAACAAGCTCTATTTCAGCAGTATAGAATGATCTATAAATATATCAATAGTAAAATTGATTTCCGAAACATTTAAACACTGCGAAAAAGAAAGTTAAAGAAAGTTTCAGTTTGGGTTATTTTTATACATTTGTACCCGAATTAATAGAGGGAAGGATTTGACTGATTGCAACCCTTTTATACTTTTAAGAAAGTGTAAGAAAAATGCTAAAGCAGTATCACTACTCCCTTAGCTTTTCGTCAAATTCAACCCGTATTTTTTAAACTAATTTAAAAATATGGCTTATTTATTTACTTCAGAAAGTGTTTCTGAAGGACACCCCGATAAAATCGCCGATCAGATTAGCGATACTTTACTCGATAATTTCCTTGCATTTGATGAAAATTCTAAAGTCGCCTGCGAAACTTTGGTTACTACCGGCCAGGTAGTCCTTGCCGGTGAGGTTAGAAGCGATACCTATTTAGACGTGCAAAACATAGCTCGTGAAGTAATTAATGATATTGGTTATACCAAAGGCGCTTATAAATTTAGCGGGGATTCCTGTGGCGTTATCTCTTTAATCCACGAACAATCCCAGGAAATTTACCAGGGTGTAGATCGTGAAAATAAAGAAGAACAGGGCGCAGGAGACCAGGGTATGATGTTTGGCTATGCTACCAACGAGACCGAAAACTATATGCCCCTGGCCTTAGATATCTCTCACAAAATACTTATTGAACTGGCAAAATTAAGGCGCGAAGGAAAAGATATTCCTTATCTGCGACCAGATTCTAAAAGCCAGGTTACTATAGAATATAGCGACGATAATGTTCCGCAGAAAATTGTAGCTATTGTAGTTTCTACCCAGCACGACGATTTTGATGAGGATGATGATCAAATGCTGAAAAAAATCAAAAAAGATATTCTTGAAATTCTTATTCCGCGAGTAAAGGAACAGTTACCTGAATATGTTCAGAAACTATTTAATGATGATATTACTTATCATATAAATCCAACAGGAAAGTTTGTTATTGGTGGGCCTCACGGCGATGCCGGACTTACCGGAAGAAAAATTATCGTAGACACCTACGGTGGTAAAGGCGCTCACGGTGGTGGTGCTTTCTCCGGGAAAGATCCCAGTAAAGTTGACCGCTCAGCTGCCTACGCATCACGTCACGTTGCCAAAAACCTTGTTGCTGCGGGACTTGCAGATGAAGTTCTAGTACAGGTTTCTTACGCGATTGGAGTGGTAAAACCAACTTCAATTTCAGTAGAAACTTATGGCACCTCTAAAGTGGATATGAAAGATGGGGAAATCGCTAAAAAAGTAGCAGAAATATTTGATATGCGTCCCTGGGCCATTGAAAACCGTTTAAAGCTTAGAAATCCTATTTATAGGGAAACTGCAGCATACGGGCATATGGGCAAAGAACCAAGAACAGTAACCAAAATCTTTAAAAGTCCATATTCCGGAGAAATAAAAAAAGAAGTCGAGCTCTTTACCTGGGAAAAACTTGACTATGTAGATAAGGTTAAAGAGGCTTTTAATCTATAAATTTGAAGTCATAATTTTTTAAAAATACCGCTGTAATCAGCGGTATTTTTTTTGACGTTTTCTTCGGAAAGCTTTAACAACCGGACGCAGTTTTAATTCCTAATTTTAGAACTACACCAATCAAGCACCTTATGTCCGTTTTCAGAAAAATAAAAAACACCATCAACCTATTGAAGTCGGTTGATATCGATCAATTAGCGAAAATAAATGAGCAAATAGACCTTTCAGAAGCGATGAAAAGTTTAGGCCATCTAGACGAGCGTCAACTCAAGGGTTTGATGAAAATGTTAAAAACCAAGCAGAAAAAAGGCCAGAGTGACCTTCCACCAATCACCGGAGATTTTTACAATTTAGACCTTAAACTTACCGAGGAACAGCGTAAGCTTCAAATGGATGTGCGCAATTTTATGGAAGATGAAGTTCGCCCTTTGGTAAACGACCATTGGAACCGAGCCAAATTTCCGCACGAAATTATTGAAAAATTCAAAAAACTAAATATTACCGGTGTTCCGTACGAAGGTTACGGTTGCCCAAATCTTCCGTTTTTAATGGAAGGCATCATCGCACAGGAAATTGCCCGGGTAGATGTTTCGATCTCCACTTTTTTCGGGGTGCATAGCGGACTCGCCATGGGATCTATTTATCTCTGTGGAAGTGAAGAACAAAAGCAGGAATGGCTTCCGAAGATGCAAAAACTTGATGCTATTGGGGCCTTTGGTTTGACTGAGCCCAATGTTGGATCAGGTGTGGCCGGCGGGCTTGAAACTACCTGTAAGTTTGATGGTGAAAACTGGATCTTAAACGGACAGAAAAAATGGATTGGGAACGCCACTTTTGCCGATGTGATTATTATTTGGGCACGGGATGAAGACAGCAACCAGGTTAAAGGTTTTCTTGTAAGAAAAGGAAATCCGGGATATAAAGCAGAGAAAATGGAGGATAAAATGGCCTTGCGAATTGTGCAAAATGCCATTATAACTTTAACCGATTGCGTAATACCTGAAAGTGACAGGTTACAAAAAGCAGATTCCTTTAAAGATACCGCAAAAGTACTTAGAATGACCCGCGCAGGAGTAGCCTGGCAGGCGGTTGGCTGTGCGCGTGGAGCTTACGAAAGTGCTCTTAAATATACCAGAAAAAGAGAACAATTCGGGAGGCCGATTGCTTCCTATCAATTAATTCAAAATCATTTGGTAGAAATGGTTTCCAACCTTACCGCAATGCAAACTTTAGTTTTCAGGCTTTCTGAAATGCAGGATGCCGACTTACTCACAGATGAACACGCATCTTTGGCAAAAGTTTTCTGTAGCATGCGCACCAGGGATGTGGTGAGCCGTGCCCGTGAAGTTATGGGCGGAAACGGTATTCTACTTGAACACGATGTCGCACGTTTTGTAGCCGATGCGGAGGCCATTTATAGTTACGAAGGAACAAAAGAAATTAATTCGCTCATTGTAGGCCGTGCCATTACCGGGTACAGCGCCTTTGTGAGCTAAATATTAACCATTCAAAAAAATAAATAAGAATGTCATTTTTAGTTGTTAGTCCGGGAAAAGACCCGAAAGCTTGGGTTGAAGCTTTAAAAAATCAACATCCAGGTATGGATATTTATGTGTATCCCGAAGATCACGATAAGGAAGAAGTAGAGTTTGCCTTAACCTGGAACCACCCTCGAGGAATTTTTCAAAACTACCCAAATCTTAAAGTTATTGCATCTATGGGTGCAGGGGTAGACCATATTACCAGTGATGAAGAGCTTCCGGAAAATGTAAAGATCACCAAAGTGGTAGATGAACGTTTGGAAGAA
Source organism: Salegentibacter lacus (assembly GCF_020164555.1). Classification (GTDB taxonomy): domain Bacteria; phylum Bacteroidota; class Bacteroidia; order Flavobacteriales; family Flavobacteriaceae; genus Salegentibacter; species Salegentibacter lacus. The sequence continues at coordinate 62,430 of NZ_JAIQZB010000001.1, forward strand.
GATATGGGAACTTTTGTGCTAAGCCTTGTTTTGGCTCACCAAAGAAACCTTTTACATTATAGGGAAAGCCAAATTAACGAGAAATGGGAACCTGTTCCTTACACTAGAAATAACGATGTTAAGGTTGGAATTTTAGGGATAGGTAATCTTGGACAAAGTGTAGCCAATAGTTTACTAAAAAACGGTTTCCAGGTTATAGGATTTTCAAAGCATAAAAAAGAATTTGAAAACGTAGAAAGCTTTGCCGGAGAAGATGAATTAGATGATTTTCTAGAGCAGTCCAATATTTTGATAAATATGTTACCCTTAACTCCTGAAACTGAAAAAATTCTCAACAAAGAATTATTCGAAAAATTACCCGAAGGAGCTTATGTAATAAATGTTGCCCGTGGTGAACATTTAGTGGAACAGGATCTACTTGCTAAAGTAGACGACGGCCATCTTTCTGGTGCTGCATTAGATGTATTTTGGGAAGAACCTATAAGAGACGAACACCCATTTTGGAAACATTCTAAAATTAGGGTTACACCTCACATTGCCAGTGTTACACACCCAAATTCTGTAGTTCCTCAAATAATAGAGAACTATGAGAGAATGAAAGACGACGAAGAACTAAAAAACGTAGTTAAACGAGATAGAGGATACTAATCAAAACTTCAGCCTATGAAAACCTTTAAAAATATTCTTGTAGCAGTAGATTTTAATGATGCTGTTGGAGAACTAATCTCATACGCTGAAAGTATTGCAGAAAAATTCGGGGCAAAGATCTGGGTGGTCCACGTGGCCGCCCCAGATCCCGATTTTGTAGGATACGATACAGGCCCCCAATACATAAGGGACATGCGTGCCGATGAACTGAAAGACGAGCATAAAGAATTACAGCAAATTCGAGATATGTTTATTGACAAAAACATAGAATCTGATGCGCTTTTAATTCAGGGTTCTACCGTTGAAACGGTGCTTGAAGAAGCCAAAAAATTGAAAGCAGATATTTTAATTGTGGGCACCCATAAACACAGTTTTTTCTATAATCTTTTTGCTGAAAGTGTTTCGGTTGAATTGTTTAAAAATTCTGAAATCCCGGTGCTTTCTATTCCTATTGAAGGAGAGAAATAACTTCACGCAGCTAGATTATACTTTTTTGCTGAATTAAATTCCATTAATTTTATTGATCGAAATAAGTCACAATGATCAGTAAAGAAGAGTTTACAAAACTACATTCAGAAATTTCATCTTACATTCACCGCACCCCGGTGTTAACTTCAGATTTATTAAACCAAATAGCCGAAACTGAAATCTTCTTTAAATGTGAGAATTTTCAGAAAATGGGAGCTTTTAAAATGCGCGGTGCTACAGCTGCAATTTTAGCTTTAAGCGATAAAGAAAGAGCGAAGGGAGTGGTAACGCATTCTTCGGGAAATTTTGCCCAGGCCGTTTCACTATCGGCAAAAAGTTTAGGTATCCCTGCTTATATTGTGATGCCATCTTCTGCACCACAAGTGAAAAAAAACGCGGTAAAAACCTACGGCGGCCAGATCACTGAATGTGTACCCAACCTTAAAGCACGTGAAGCAGCTGCCGAAAAAATACAAAAAGAAACCGGCGCTACTTTTCTACACCCATCAAATGATCTCAATGTGATTTACGGTCAGGGAACTGCGGCCAAGGAACTGCTGGAAGATTTCCCTGAATTAGATGTTATAATTACTCCCGTTGGTGGTGGCGGACTTATAGCCGGAACTGCACTTGCGGTGAATTTTTATGCTGAAAATTGCAAAACTATTGGGGCAGAACCTTTTGAAGTTGACGATGCCTATCGTTCTTTAAAAAGCGGTAAAATTGAATTCAATGAAACCACCAATACCATCGCAGACGGATTGAAAACAAATCTCGGCGATAAGAATTTCCCGATTATAAGAGACAATGTTTCCGAAATTATCCGGGTAGAAGAGGATGAAATCATCGCGGCTATGAAACTCATTTGGGAACGTATGAAGATTGTGGTAGAACCTTCCAGCGCGGTAGCATTTGCTGCAGTTTTGCGTGAAAAAGAGAAATTCCGAGGCAAAAAAGTGGGGATTATCATTTCTGGTGGAAATGTAGATTTAAGTAATTTGCCTTTTTAAATTATCACTCAATTATAGCACTCCTAAGAGTTTTTTTATCGTCATTCTGAATTCATTTCAGGATCTAAGTGCTTTAAAACACTCACCGTTACCAAAAGTTGTCCGACGTGTCGCTGACTATGTTCTGCTGCGTGAAAAAGCAAACCAATTACTGTTGAAGGTAATTCCTTTCTCCCTACCGGTCTAAAATCCGTCAGGATATTTTCGGGCGTATTTTTAAGAAAATTGAGTGCTTCGTCTACTTTTTCCTGAAAATTCTGCACAAGGAATTCAACGGAAATTTCATCATTCGGTATCCCTTCATTTTCTAAGTACTGAAATTGGGTTTCCGATAGTTTTTCGGCTTTAGCGTAAGTCAGCATCCTATCTATTACGCCGGTTAAATGTTGTAAATGAAATCCAACGGAAGCCCTTCCTAAAGTTATTTTCCATAGCAATTCTTTCGGAAAACTCTCCATATACTCTTCCACTTCTTCTCGTGACTGTAATAATGCGTGTGCCGCGGGTTGCAACAAATCGGGAATTTCAGTAACTTTTCCCCTTAACCAAACTTCTGGCTTACTTTTATTCATTTTTCAAGAATTTATATTTAGAAAAATCTCAAATCAAACTTACTGGAAAAGTCGCCAATTGGATAAAATAATGACCAAATTTAAATCAGCTAATCCAATTAGAGCTTTTAAGCTTTTCATAGTATATTTAACCTCGTTAAAAAACCACACTATGTTTAAAAAAATACTCCCGGTCCTCTTTTTAATATTGGCCGCTCCAAACCTGTTTTCACAAGAAAAAGAAGAAGAAAAGAAATGGGATGTTAATGATCCTTATTCTGACGATTGGAACATTAAAGAAGTACCACTCAAAACCGATGAAGGCACCTGGATAAACCTCGATGTTTCCCCCGATGGAAAAACTATTGTTTTTGACCTTTTGGGTGATATTTATAAAATGCCTGTAAGCGGTGGGAAAGCTGAAGTTCTAAGAACTGGGATGGCTTATGAAGTTCAGCCTCGTTTTAGTCCCGATGGCACTAAAATATCTTTCACCAGCGATGCCGGTGGCGGGGACAACATTTGGATTATGAATGCCGATGGCGAAGATGCTAAACAACTTACCAAAGAAGATTTTAGGTTATTAAATAATGCCGTTTGGACACCTGATGGAAACGCGATCGTGGCCAGAAAGCATTTTACTTCCGGCCGTTCTTTGGGCGCCGGTGAAATGTGGTTATACCATATTGGCGGCGAAGGCGGTTTGCAACTTACCGAGCGTAAAAACGATCAGCAGGATGTAAACGAACCCAGCATTTCTCCCGATGGACGCTATCTTTATTACAGCGAAGATATGTACCCCGGCGGAATGTTTCAGTACAATAAAGATCCTAATAAACAGATTTACGTAATAAAAAGATACGATTTTGAAACCGGTGAAAACACCACAATAACCGGCGGTCCCGGCGGCGCAGCACGACCACAGGTCTCACCTGATGGGAAAAAACTTGCTTTTATAAAACGTATCAGAACGAAATCGGTTTTATACATTCACGACCTGGAAACCGGGGAAGAATGGCCGGTTTACGATAAATTGAGCAAAGATCAACAGGAAGCCTGGGCTATTTTTGGCGTTTATCCCGGCTTTAGCTGGATGCCTTCAGGAGAAGAAATCGTATTCTGGAGCGAGGGGAAAATCAACAAAGTAAATATTGAGAATTACAATTCTGAAGTGATCCCATTTGAGGTTGAAAATACCATAGAAATCGCAGAAACCCATCACAGCGAACACCAGGTATTTTCAGAAGAATTCAACCCTAAAGTGATTCGTCACGCCGTTACTTCGCCTAACGGAAAAACCCTTATTTTTAACGCGGTTGGTTATCTATGGAAAAAATCTTTACCTAATGGAACACCTCAGCGAATTACAAACGGTGAAGATTTTGAATTCGAACCCGCTTTTTCTCCTGACGGAAAGGAGATCGTTTATGTAACCTGGAATGATACGGAAATGGGCTCTTTAATGAAAGTTGGTTTAAACGGAAGGAATCCGCAGAAACTGACTTCAGAAAAAGGAATTTACAGAAACCCTGCTTTCTCGAATGATGGCGAACAAATTGTTTTTGTAAAGGAAAGAGGTAATAGTGACCAGGGACAAACTTTTAGTAAAGAACCGGGAATATATACGATAAGTGCTTCCGGGGAAAATAAAGAGAGAATTCACGATTCGGGAGATTTCCCAATGTATAGCAAAGACGATTCAAGAATTTTCTTTCAAACCGGTGGCGCGCTTATGGGCAGCCTGGAAAAAAGCTTAAAAAGTATAGATCTAACTGGAAACGACGAGCGTACACATATCAACTCTAAACATGCTAACCGTATAGTTCCAAGCCCCGATAACAAATGGGTAGTTTTTAGCCATTTGCACCAGGCTTATTTAGCACCACTTACCCTAACCGGGCGACCATTAGATTTAGACAATAACACTAAAACAATACCTGTCACCCAAATTACTAAAGATGCCGGGATGAACCTTCACTGGTCCAACAATAGCGAAAATGTGCACTGGACATTAGGGGATGAATATTTTACTAATAAAGTTTCAGAGCGATTTACCTTTCTGAAAAATTCACCAGATTCTATTCCCGATATTACTGAAGAAGGCACAAAAATAGGGCTTCAGCTAAAAACAGATGTTCCAGAAGGGAAAATCGCTTTTATAAACGCCAGAATTATTACAATGGATGGCGATAAAGTAATTGAAAACGGAAGTATTGTAATTGAAGAAAACAAAATTATTTCTGTAGGAGAAGCTTCCGAAGTAAATATTCCGAACAATGCGAAAGTCTATGACCTGGAAGGAAAAACCATAATGCCGGGAATCGTAGATGCCCACGCTCATATTGGTGCTTTTAGATATGGCCTAACACCCAAAAAACACTGGCCTTTATATGCAAATATGGCTTTTGGAGTTACCACTGTTCACGATCCTTCGGCCTTAAGCGAAAGTATTTTTAGTATGGCAGAAATGGTGAAGGCCGGTGAAATGGTAGGACCAAGAATTTATTCAACAGGAATTATTCTTTACGGTGCTGAAGGCGATTTTAAAGCCGTGATCAATAACCTGGACGATGCAAGATCTGCGCTAAGAAGAACTAAAGCTTTTGGAGCGACTTCGGTAAAAAGCTACAACCAGCCGCGCCGTGAGCAGCGCCAGCAAATTATGCAGGCCGCAAATGAACTGGAAATGAATGTTGTTCCCGAGGGTGGAAGTACCTTTTTACACAATATGAATATGATCGTAGACGGGCACACCGGGATAGAACATAACATTCCAGTTGCGCCGGTTTATAAGGATGTAAAAACGCTTTGGGGAAATAGCAACACCGGTTATACCCCAACGCTGATTGTAAATTATGGCGGAATTAACGGCGAATATTATTTCTACGAAAAAGATAATGTTTGGGAAAACAAACGTTTACTGAATTTCACTCCGCGACAAATTGTTGATTCCAGATCAAGACATCGCACCAAACTTCCACAGGAAGAATACGAAAACGGCCCAATTTTGGTTTCAGAGACAGCAAAAGAACTTTCTGATATTGGCGTAAAAGTTAACCTCGGTGCTCACGGGCAGTTACAGGGACTTGGAGCACACTGGGAACTTTGGTTACTGCAAATGGGCGGAATGACCAATATGGAAGCCTTACAGGCCGCTACAATAAACGGTGCTGAATATATTGGAATGGGTAGCGAAATTGGATCTTTAGAAGAGGGCAAACTAGCCGACCTGATTGTTCTGGAGGAAAACCCTTTGGAAGATATTCGTAATTCTGAATCGGTTATTTATACTATGGTAAACGGTAGATTATACGATGCTGAAACAATGAACGAAATTGGAAATAACCCGGAAGAACGCGGTGAATTTTATTGGGAAGATAACAAATACAATGCAGCTTTCCCGTGGCACGAAAGCACTCAGAGTTTTACCGCTCCCGGTTGTACCTGCCATAGATTGACTAATTAAAAAACCACAAGCTGGATAGTTAGATTTAAGTTCTTGCTTAAACAAACCGAATTTGGTAACTTTTAAAGCAAATTAACTATCCAGTTTCTATGCTGAAATATGAAATTTTATGAGAAGGGTTAAATTTGGAAAGCTTTTCACTCACAGAAAAATAGATGAAAGTATCATTCGTGAACATCTTGCGCTAGAGCGGACGAAGCTTGCAAATGAACGCACGCTGCTCTCATATACCCAGGCGGCACTTTATTTTCTACTAGGTGGTCTTGCGTTAATTCAGTTAAAGGAATATGAGGAGATGCATTACATTGGTTACCTGGCTTTGGTTTTCTCTGTGCTTTTTGTCACCGTGGGCATCTGGCGGTTTATAGTTCTGAAGAATAAAATGAAGGATTTGCTGAAAGGAAAAGTAGAATCTTCTGCCGAGGAGGAAGGAGAACCCCAAGAATAATTTCTAACCTAATCAGAAAAACAAATAACACACTATATCAATTTCTTTTGATGAATCTAATGTTTTATTATGCATTTTAAATAGTTTCAAGTCACACTCCTGGAGTCTAAAACAGAAACAGTATACGCTACAACTTTAAAACATAACAACTCCAATTGCAAACATTCACCCATTATTTCCTTCATTTTATAGCTATTGGCGCTATTGCCTGGTTTTACGATAGAAAGAACTGGAAAAAGAACTGGCTAATTTTACTCGCCACGATGGCCGTAGATTTGGATCACGTTTTTGCCGATCCATTATTTGACCCGATGCGCTGCGGAATTGGCTACCATCCCTTACATTCTCATTTTGCAATTATCGGCTATGTTTTAGGGGTTCTTTTTATTAAAAATAAGCTTCTGAAGTTAATATTCATCGGTTTGCTCTTTCATATGCTTACCGATTTTATAGATTGTCTCTGGATGTTTTCTAAATGTGGGGAATGCTATACTTCTTCGGAAATTTACAATTCGTTTAATTGAAGTTTTCTGAAACAAGAAATAGAAATTTTTAAAATAGATTTAATTTCTTCAAACTGTCCCAAAGCTTCGTATTTATAAGACAATTATTAACCTACGACTTAGATCCTGAAACCAGTTCAGGATGACGGTTTTAAAATTTTTAGACAGTCACAGAAGTCTAAATTTAACGCATAAAAAAGCCCAAAAACCAAAATATTTAGGGGAATATTCGGTCTTCAGGCTTTCGTCTAAGCAACAATTAAGAGTTTAAATTTTTGTTTTCTTCATCATTAAGCATTCTTGATTTTATAAGAAAACGGTAACCGGTTGGGATATCCAGGGAAAAACTGCCTCCCCTGCCCTTTACAATATCTACGGTGAGATGGGTGTGTTTCCAATACTCGAACTGGTCGTGACTCATATAAAATTTCACTCCGCCAACTTCACCCATCAAAATATCATTATCGTCTATATAGAAATCTTCTTTGGGCAATAACATAGGGGAAGACCCGTCGCAACAGCCACCGCTTTGGTGAAAGATCACCTCGCCGTGCTGCTGCTTGAGTTCTTGCAGCAATTTATCTGCTTCCTGAGTTATTTCTACTCGTTTAAATTCCATATTCTAAAAGAATCCCAGTTTATTCTTATCATAAGAAATCAGCATATTTTTGCTTTGGCGGTAGTGATTCAGCATCATTAAGTGATTCTCTCTCCCGAAACCGGATTTCTTATATCCTCCAAACGGCGCGTGTGCAGGATAATCGTGATAGCAGTTCACCCAAACCCGTCCGGCTTTTATCGCTCTCGGAATTTGATACAATTGATGTGCATCTCGCGTCCAAACTCCGGCACCAAGTCCGTACATCGTATCGTTTGCGATTTCAATAGCTTCGGCTTCATCTTTAAAAGTACAAACCGCAACTACAGGTCCAAAAATCTCTTCCTGGAAAACACGCATTTTATTATGACCTTTCAGAATAGTTGGCTGAATGTAAAATCCGTTTGCCAGATCTCCGTCAAGTTTTGCAGCATCGCCGCCGGTTAAAACCTCAGCACCTTCATCTTTTCCAATTTTTATATATTCCAGAATTTTCTGATGCTGATCGCTGGAAGCCTGTGCGCCCATCATTGTAGATTCCTCAAACGGATTGCCCATTTTTATAGCTTTAGTACGCTCTATCACTCTTTTAATGAATTCATCATAGATATCTTCCTGGATTAAAATCCTGGATGGCGCTGTACACACTTCTCCCTGATTAAAGGCGAAAAGTACGGCGCCCTCAATACATTTATCCAGGAAAGCATCATCGTGATCCATAATACTGTTGAAGAAAACATTTGGTGATTTCCCTCCCAATTCCATCGTAACCGGATGCAGGTTTTTTGAAGCATATTGCATAATTAACTGCCCTGTGGTAGTTTCTCCCGTAAAAGCTACTTTATCTACATTTGGGCTGGAAGCCAAAGGTTTTCCTGCTTCGGGTCCAAATCCGTGAATTACGTTGAATACCCCGGGAGGTAAAAGGTCGGCTATTTTTTCGGCTAAAAATGTTGCTGATGCCGGGGTTTGCTCCGCCGGTTTTAATACTACACAATTTCCTGAAGCCAAAGCGGGAGCTACCTTCCACGCCAGCATTAATAATGGAAAGTTCCACGGAATAATTTGTGCAACCACTCCAAGTGGTTCATTTATAATAAGAGAAAGTGTGTTCTCATTCAATTCTGTAGCGGAACCTTCTTCGGCCCTGATTGCTGAAGCAAAATACCTAAAATGATCTGCTGCCAGAGGCACATCGGCATTCATAGTTTCGCGGATAGATTTCCCATTATCGGCTGTTTCCATTTGCGCGAAAGTTTCCAGGTTTTCCTGGATCACGTCGGCTATTTTATGGAGAATTCCAGCGCGCTCTGCAGCCGAGGTATTTCCCCATTTGTGCTTGGCATTATTAGCGGCTTCGATCGCGCTGTTCACATCCTTCTCATTGGAACGTGGATACTTTGCCAATAGCTTATTATCTACCGGCGAATGATTTTCGAAGTATTTACCATCTATAGGATCCTGGAATTTTCCGTTAATGAAATTGCCGTATTTTTCTTTAAATTTTGGTGCTGAATAGCTCATAGAAATATTTTTAAAATTCACATCCCTAATATCCATAATTTTAAGACCAAAAAATTGAACTTTTCTACAAATAAGTATTACATTACTATCAACTTACTAAATTAAAGTTGCTTTGAACACGAATCTATTAAACTATAATCGCAATCTGAAGCTAAATACTTCTATTGAAAACAGAACAATTTACAGTGCCGATTATGCTGAATTAAATGTTTTTGAAACCCAGCAGGTAGCAGAGAAGGTGAATCTTCAGTTTGGATTTCCTATTATTGCGAGTATGCTTACGGGTAAAAAAATAATGCATTTGGAGGGGATGAAATCTTTCGAGTTTTTTCCCGGGGAATCGGTTGTGTTGCCTTCAGACAAAAAGATGTTGATAGACTTTCCATTGGCCAATTCAAAAAATCCTACTCGTTGTCTCGCCCTGGGAATTGATCCCGATAAAATAAAGGAAACCGTTCAAATATTTAATGAGAATACCAGAATTGACTTTGAAAATGACAACCACAGTTTTGACGCCAGTGCCGTACATTTAGCCAATAACCATCAGGTGCAATTTGTTTTAGATCGAATTTTCAGCACTTTTTTGGAAGATGGAAAAGCGAAAGATGCGCTGCTGGACCTAATGGTAAAAGAACTTATTATCAGGTTGCTTCAAACCAAAGCAAAAGTCATGTTGCTAGACAATGAAACCCTTTTTGATAATAACAGGATGGCCTTTATCGTGAAGTATATGCGGGAACATCTTACCGAAAATATTAATGTAGAAAAACTGGCCGATAAAGCCTGTATGAGCACTTCTAATTTTTACCGAAGTTTTAAAAATACTTTGGGCGAAACGCCTATTGATTATTTGAACGGAGAGCGGATAAAATTCGCAAAAAAACTGATTCAAAAAACAGCCTGGAAATTTTCTGATATTGCTTATAAAAGCGGTTTTAACAACACAAGTTATTTTAACCGGCAGTTTAAACGATTTGAGAAGATCACGCCAAATCAATATAGAAAACTGGTGAGAGGTAATCTCACTTAATATTTTGCTGCATTTTTACTCAGATTGTCAAGCGCATTTCTCATAGTTTCCAGCTGCGGAATACTCTTATTCATATTAAACCTTTGAGCTAAAAATGCCGGATCATTATAAGAAATCTTCACTATACCGGCCTCATCCCGCCAAACCAAAAATTTAACCGGAAATTCTAAAGCAATCTTTGTATTTTCCTGCATAATTGGAGTCCCAATATTTGGATTTCCGAAGATAATAAGGCGTGTGGGACGTAGACCTAAGCCTACTTTCTCTGCATTTTTAAAATGATCTATTTCTGAAAAAACCTGAAGATTAGGATTTTCTTCAATGGTATTTATTAACCGATCATAGGTGGTTTTAAAATCAAATTCGCTAATTTCTGAAATAATGCCCTGGTGTTTATCCAGTTTAAATTTACCAGACTTTTTCACTTTACCCCCGGATGCTTTGGAAGCTATATTTTGAAGGCCTTTTTTAATATCAGACAGAATTTTAACCCTTTTAAAATCATACCTGGATTTCAGATAATTGATACTACTATATGTGACCTCTATTCCCTCTTCATTTTTATAAACTAACATTTTAAGCGGAAGATCTAATCCAGCCAATTGATCTTTTTGTATTAATAAGCTGCCTTGTTTAGGGTCGCCAAATATTAGAACAGTGGTTTCATCCAACTTCAAATTAGCTTCTTCAGCATTTTTAGAATGTTTAATTTTAGTAAAAAGGGATAAGGCATCATTTTGTTTGAGCACCGCTTCTAATCGGGAGACAGTACTTTCAAAACCGTACCTACTTTCAGTTATCATAAGATGATCCTTCTGCTTTTCCTGAGCTAAACCTGAGAAACTTCCGAAGAAAAACAAAATAGGAATAAACTTTAATATAGATTTCATAGCTCCAATTCTACCTTTAAGTTAATCAATTCTAAGGAGATAAAGAGTCAAATACTTTAGCTTTTCAAGTTTTATGAGTATTTTGACAAGGTGTAAAATTCAGGGTCTTGTAATTCTTGTATCTTTACACCCGCGCTTTTTTAAGCGGCCCTAACAACTATCTAATTTTAAAGAATTTATGCACGTAGCGATTGCAGGCAATATAGGAGCTGGTAAAACCACGCTTACTAAATTATTGGCAAAACATTACAACTGGGAAGCACAATATGAAGATGTACTGGAAAACCCCTATCTCGAAGATTTTTATAATAAAATGGAGCGTTGGTCTTTTAACCTTCAAATTTACTTTTTAAACAGCCGTTTCAGGCAAATCTTACAAATTCGTGAGAGCGGAAAAAAAATTATCCAGGACAGGACTATTTATGAAGACGCCCATATTTTCGCGCCCAATCTTCACGCCATGGGTTTAATGACCAATCGTGATTTTAAAAATTACAGTTCGCTTTTTGATCTTATGGAAAGCGTAGTCCAGGGACCTGACTTGCTTATTTACTTAAGAAGCAGTATCCCGAACCTGGTATCACAAATACATAAACGAGGCCGTGATTATGAAAATTCTATTTCTATCGATTATTTAAGTCGGTTAAATGAAAGATATGAGGCCTGGGTGCACAATTATAACAAAGGAAACTTGTTAATAATAGATGTAGATAATATTAACTTTGTAGATAATCCCGAAGATCTGGGAGATATTATAAACCGCATTGATGCTGAGATTCACGGTTTATTTTAAAAAGTATGAAGTATGGAATCAACAAAACTTAAACGGCCAAAGCACAAGGGTTCTCCTAAATTGTTTGATAACCCAATTTTAGAAAAACTTACACATACGCATATTTCGCTTCCGTTAATTATTTTTGGAGTAATCGCAGCAGCTTTAATTTACTACGGAATAATTGAAAAGGGTTTTGAAGCACCCGAAATGATAGGCCTCTTTGTAGCCGGGCTTTTCTTTTTCACTTTCGTGGAATATTTAATGCACCGGTATTTATACCATATCCCGGCCAACAGTGAGCGTAAAAAGAAAATTTCTTACACGATGCACGGCGTTCACCACGATTACCCGAAAGACAAATCCCGATTAGCGATGCCACCGGTTTTAAGCTTGATAATCGCAACCGTGCTATTTATTATTTACCGGGCTGTTTTAGGTGATTATGTATTCGGATTCCTGGCCGGATTTTTAATAGGATATGCTGCTTACCTGGCAGTTCATTATTCGGTTCACGCTTTCAACGTACCTAATAATTTCTTGAAGACGTTATGGCATCATCACAGCATTCACCATTATCGTGAATCAGACAGGGCTTTTGGCGTTTCTTCTCCACTTTGGGATCATATTTTTGGAACAATGCCAAGAAAAAATCCAGCTAGCAGGAAAACAGCTGTCGGGCAGAGTATTGATGATTAAAAACCGGGATTTTATATAAACCCATGTTCTTTCGCGTGTTCCACAGCTTCTTGCGAAGTTTCCACCATCAATACAGGTGTAGTTTCAAAGTTGTCTATAATACTTCGAACGCGATTCATTTGCTTTTTATGCTTTACACTTCTTAAATAAATCGCCAGAATCCTATCGGGATATTGGGCGGCTATTTCGGTATAAATAGATGCATCGTGTTCGCCGCTATCCCCAATAAGAATAAAATTCATTTCAGGATAAGTCTTTAAAATATTGGCAATCTCCTTTTGTTTGTGAGGCTTTTCAGGTTTTATGGTACCATCAAAAGGCGTTCTAAATTTTCGCAATAAAATTGGACCTTTTGGAAATGCATTATGATCTAAAAATAGTTTGAGATATTCATATAAGTTCCACGGACTGTTACTCAAATAAAAGATGGGATTGTTAGGTGTACCGTCTCTACCTGTATGAAGTTTTTGGTAGAATTCAGCTGCACCTTTCAACGGAATCCTATTATAAGCATTGGTAAGCAATGAGTTTTTCAGCAACCTAAGTTTCAAAAATGAAGTCACGCCGGTATGCAAAATAGTATCATCTATATCACTGATTACGCCATATTCAGCATTAGGATCAGGAATCAAAAAATCACCTTTAAATGGATCTTCCAGTAATTCTGTCTTTTTACCAAGTGGACCTTTGTAGTACAATTCGTAATCCAACCAACCTTCCTCATCGGCGTGTTCTGCCAGGTTTTCATCTATAATATCATCGAACAAAAAGAAACCTTCGGCACCACTTTCTGCAGTTGCTTCTACCTTACCAGGTAGTCTTAAATCAATTTGTGCTTCCGGGATTTCAAAAGTGTCAAATTGCTTATAAGTGGTTTTTATGGTTTTAAAAATATTAGCACCTTTAGTTATTTTGAGCGGTTCATTATCCAGTACACGTCCAAGTATATAAAGGTGGGAATGTGTACCGTAACTTCGATATGGCGTAATAAGAACCTGCTCTATAAATTTGTACCTGCCGGCGAGTTTACGTAATCTTTTCTTCATTAATTTCCACTTTGTGTCAAGTTAAAAATTCTTCGTAAGCCCCGCTATGCTTTTAAATAAACTTTAGGAAGATTCAAGATTTTGCATTGCCTTTTCCATATCAATCCCATCTTCCAGCACCCTAGTAAATAAATCTCCTTTTTTTTGAATTCGCTGCGGCATATCTTTAATGGTAAAATCAAGAATTTTAAGTCCGCTTTTTACCTCTTTCCATTCCAGGGGAGTTGAAACCGGCGCACCGGGTTTTGGGCGTGCGCAGTAGGCAGAAGCTAAAGTTTGACCTCTTCGGTTTTGTAAATAATCCAGGTAAATTTTATCCTTTCTTTTCTTCTTTGCCCGGTCCATACTGGTTATTTCAGGAACTTTATCGGCAATATAATAGCACAGTAATTTAGTAAAATCGCGAGCTTCATCATAGGAATAATTTCCGCCTAGCGGAATATAAATATGAAGTCCGCTGGAACCTGAAGTTTTGCAATAGCCTTTAATTTTAGCCAAATCCATCACTTCTTTTGCAGCCTGGGCCACCTCAATAACTTCTTCAAAAGTATTTTTATCAGAAGGGTCTAAATCTATAACTGTGTAATCAGGAAAATCAAGTTTTTCCACCCTGGAATTCCACGGATTGATCTCTATACAACCCAAATTGGCCATATATAAAAGTGTGGGTTCGTTCTGGCAAAGCAAATATTCAATATCTTTCTCTGAAGATTCCGAATAAATTTCTGTGGTTGCTATCCAATCGGGTAAATTCCCTTCGTTATCTTTTTGATAAAACCCCTGTTTTTTAATGCCGTTAGGATGCCGGTGTAAATTCTGAGGACGATCTATTAGATAAGGCAACATCACTTCTGAAACCTGGATGTAATAATCTATTAAATCGTATTTTCTAAAGCCGGAATCCGGCCAGTACAATTTGTCCAGGTTGGTAAATGGGACTTCTATTCCATCTATCTCCAGGCTGTCTCCCGATTTCTTTTTTGAAGAAGACTTTTTAGTATTACTTTTTTCGGAAGTTTTATTTTCAATAATCTCTTCAGCGGAAATTTCCTCTGGTTCTTTATCTGCCCGTAAAGCTTTAAAAACGGGATGCCGTAGTTTTCCTGTTTTTGTGATTTCTGAAAACTTTACCTCAGCAATTAAATCGGGGCGCATCCAAACCGGTTCCCTCCCTTTTAAATTGATTTTTTTGGGAAAAGGAGAGGTTTTTCGTTCTCTTCTTTTAAACTTTTTCAGTAATTCTTTTTGCTCATCATTAGAGAAACCGGTACCACAATTTCCGATATATTTTAAATCTTCACCCTCGTAAGCGCCCATAATCAAAGAACCAAAAACTGATCCTTCTGAAATAGTGTACCCGCAAATGAGTACTTCCCGGGTGTTTTCGCCTTTTAACTTTAACCAGTTTTCAGTTCTATAACCGGGAGAATAGGTAGTATCTGCTTTTTTGGCGATCACACCTTCCAGTCCCAGGTCTATGGCTTTATTATAAAACGCGCTACCCATTCCTTCAATATGATCGCAGTATTGCACCAGTTCCAGATCTTCCAAAACTTCAGAAATTAAACTTTTGCGCTCTAAAAGTGGTAAATCCAACATAGAGTGCCCATTAAGAAAAAGCATATCAAAAACATAGTAACGTAAGACGCCCGGCGTGTTTTCATCATAATTTTGCAATGCTTGAAACTGCGGGATTCCCTCTTTATTCAACACCACGATTTCACCATCTAAAATCACATCGTGTTCAATCTGTTCTAAATCTTTAACCAGTTTTGAAAATTTTGAATTAAAAGAAATCCCATTACGAGAATAGAGGTCTACCTTGCCATCTTCAATATTGGCCAGGGCGCGAAAACCATCCCATTTTAATTCGTAAATCCAATCGGGGTCATTGAAGATTTTCTTGCCGGAGGTAGCCAGCATTGGCTTTATAAATTCTGAAGGCTTTATTTTCCTGACCTTTCCTTTAGATTTATCGGTGTCTTTATTTTTAGAAGATTTTTCAGAAAAAACTTCGGCGTCATAATCTAAATCGGTAGAAAAATCGTCTTTCTTTTTTATCAATAACCACTGATTTTTCTTATCACCTCGCTTAGTTCTAACCAAAGCAAATTCACCTTTAATTTTGCTGCCACTAAAAACGATTTTCAGGTTACCGTCTTCCCATTGTTCCTCAAGGTTATCTTTTGTTTTTGCAGCGGCTTTAAAAGTGCCTTTATCCCAAATTTGCATTTGCCCAGCGCCATAATTTCCTTTGGGGATTGTGCCTTCAAAATGTAAATATTTAACGGGATGATCTTCGGTTTCAATAGCAAGGCGCTTGTCTTTCGGGTTCATTGACGGACCTTTGGGAACAGCCCAGCTCTTTAGCACGCCATCCATTTCCAGGCGTAAATCGTAATGCAATCGCGTAGCTTCGTGCCTTTGAATAACAAAGCGTCCCCGGTTTTCGGTAGAAAAATCGGCACCGGGCTCGGGAGTGTTATTAAAGTCGCGTTTCTTTTTATAATCTTCTAAACCCATCGCTTAGGAGGCTTTAGATTTTTTCTTTTTATCAAGACTGGCCTTTAATTTTGCCATAAGGTCTTTAGCCTGGGTAGGTTCTTCTTTGAATTTCTGTGGTTTCGGCTTTTTCCCGGTGCTTTTAGACTCAATAATCTTCATTAACTGGTCATTATAAACATCTTTAAATTTATCGGGATCAAATTCTGTAGTGTATTGCTCAATTAGAGAAATAGCCATATCCACCTCTTTTTTTGCGACTTTCGTATTCGGTAACTTCAGGTCTTTGGTTTCCCTAATTTCATCTGAAAATCTTATTACATGAAGTACCAGTGCTTTATCATAAACCCCAACCAGGCTTAGATGCTCCTTTTGCCGCATCACAAAAGTTGCCACGCCCAGTTTGCCCGTTTTTTTTAAAGCATCGCGAAGTAAGTTATAAGATTTTCCGCCCTCTTTTTGTGGCTCCAGGAAATAAGGTTTTTTATAAAGGACCTCGGCCACATCATCTTCGGCCACAAATTCTTCAATATCTATGGTTTTACTCTTTTTAAGGTTGGCATTTTCAAAATCCTCTTTCTCGAGCACGATATAATCTTCGTCTTTTTTAAAGCCTTTTACAATATCTTTCCATTCTACTTCTTTACCGGTATCCTCGTTCACTCGTTTATATCGAATACGCGCGTTATCGTGCTTATCCAACATATCAAGGTCGAGTTTTCTGCTTTCTGAAGCCGAATATAATTTTACCGGGATGGAAACCAGTCCGAAGCTAATAGAGCCGTTCCAGATAGATCTCATTTTAGTGGTTTCTAAGGGCTTTAATTAACTCATCCTTACTCATATCGCTTCGTCCTTCAATCCCAATCTCCTGGGCTTTCTCATAGAGTTCTTCTTTAGTGCGTTCTTCATATTTATCGGCTTTCCCGCCCTTTTCACCCGAGTTGGAATCATTTGCAATTCTCGCGGCTTTAGACTTGCTCATCCCTTTATCGCGAAGTTCCTCATACTGTTCATCATTCTTAATTGATGGTCCGTGATCTTTAGCCATAACATTAAATTTTAGTTTTTAAAAAAATTCAATTTAAAATTACACGAATTACCGCGGAAGCTTAGTTGTAGCTATGTTAAAATTGGAAAGGCCTTCAGTCGTAAAATGAATTAAAGGAATTTATGATGAGCTCTGTTCACAGTTCACTAGATGTTTAGTAAAAGAAATAGAGGAAGGAGAATGGAGGAATAAAAAAGAGGCATCAGCCCCTTTTTTATAAAGAAAGAGACTGTTTGAAGCTTCCTGTTTTCGTCAAGCTATCCCAAAGCCTCGGGATTGTTTCAGCTTCTAACAGCTTAGATCCTGAAATAAATTCAGGATGACGGTTTTAACAAAAAATCAAACAGCCTCGTTTATTTTTTAAGCTGAAAAAAATTATCAGGCTTTATCTTTTAAATCCTGCACTTGTTTTTCAACTTCGGCTTTTGTACCGGTAAAAGTTTTCTGCTGAACTTTGGTTTCACCATTTTTAGTGGTAGTTATTCTCACTTTCGCGATGGTTTTATTTCCTTCGGAAATCATATTCACCTGAATTTCTTCAGCAAGGTCTTCAGCTAAATCATCAGCATTTATATTTTGTTCCATTTCAATGGAAGCACCTTCATTTGGAATATCTGTTTCGGTGTGGCCGCCCAAAATTGGTGCGATCACCAACCCAATTAAACAGGTTAGTTTTATTAAAATATTCATTGAAGGTCCGGAAGTATCTTTGAATGGATCTCCAACCGTATCTCCGGTTACCGCTGCTTTATGCGCTTCAGAACCTTTGTAAGTCATCTCCCCATTAATCATTACCCCGGCTTCAAAAGACTTTTTTGCGTTGTCCCAGGCGCCACCGGCATTATTTTGAAAGATTGCCCAAAGCACGCCGCTTACCGTAACCCCGGCCATATAACCGCCAAGCATTTCAGCTATCAATACATTTTCATAACCAAAAATCATTGGAATAAGCGTAATTGCGATAGGAAAACCAATGGTTAAAACGCCAGGCAGCAACATTTCTTTTAAGGCCGCTTCAGTAGAAATCGCCACACATTTATCGTATTCCGGTTTTGCGGTTCCCTCCATGATTCCGGGAATACTTTTAAACTGTCGCCTTACTTCCTCCACCATTTTCATCGCCGCCTTCCCTACAGACTGCATCGCTAAAGCAGAAAATACCACCGGCACCATTCCGCCAATAAACAACATCGCTAAAACCGGCGCTTTAAAAATATTAATTCCGTCAATTCCGGTAAAAGTTACATAAGCTGCGAAAAGTGCAAGTGAAGTTAAGGCTGCAGATGCAATCGCAAAACCCTTTCCGGTAGCCGCAGTAGTATTTCCTACAGAATCCAGAATATCGGTACGTTCCCTTACTTCAGCGGGAAGTTCGCTCATTTCAGCAATTCCGCCGGCGTTATCGGCAATTGGTCCAAAGGCATCAATAGCTAACTGCATAGCGGTTGTTGCCATCATTGCTGAAGCTGCGAGCGCCACGCCATAGAATCCGGCGAAAGCGTAAGAAGCCCAGATAGCAAATGCAAATAATAAAACCGAAAGAAAAGTAGAAATCATTCCGGTAGCGAGACCGGCAATAATATTTGTTCCGGCTCCGGTACTGGAATTTTGAACAATAGAAAGCACCGGTTTTTTGCCCAATCCAGTATAATATTCAGTTACGGCAGAGATTACCCCACCAACGACAATACCAACCAAACAGGCATAGAAAACCCTGATTGATGATATATCCATGTACTCAAAACCTTCTGCTCCACCAACAAAAAAGCCCATAGTCAGGGTTTCTTTTGGTAGCATCCAGGTAACCAGAAAATAACTAGCCACAGCTACCAATGCGATAGCAGTCCAGTTTCCAATATTTAAGGCTTTTTGAACCTCAGCTTCTTTTGCTGAGTTGCTACTTATTTTCACTAAAAGAGTTCCGATAATCGAAATAATAATTCCGGCACCGGCAATAGCCATAGGTAATAAAATAGGGCCAATTCCACCAAATCCGGAATCGACGATATTTCCGCCCATATCTTCAATAATATAGTTTCCTAAAACCATCGCGGCAAGAACGGTAGCAACATAACTTCCAAAGAGATCGGCACCCATTCCGGCCACATCGCCAACGTTATCACCCACATTATCGGCAATAGTTGCCGGATTTCGAGGATCATCCTCGGGAATTCCTGCTTCAACTTTACCCACTAAATCGGCTCCAACATCGGCAGCTTTGGTGTAGATTCCGCCACCCACACGGGCAAACAAGGCTATAGATTCAGCACCCAAAGAGAAACCGGCAAGGGTTTCCAGAACTACCGTCATTTGCGTAGTATTAGTCCATTCTCCACCCATAAAATAATGAAAGAAAAAGATAAAAAATGCAGTTAGCCCTAGCACGGCTAAGCCGGCAACGCCAAGTCCCATAACGGTGCCGCCACCAAAAGAAACTTTTAGTGCCTGAGGCAAGCTGGTTCTTGCTGCCTGGGTGGTACGCACATTGGTTTGAGTAGCGATCTTCATTCCCATATTTCCCGCAAGCGCAGAGAAAAAGGCTCCAAAAATAAAAGCAACAATAATAAGATAATGGGTAGTTGGCACAATGTAAGCAATACCTGCTAGCGCTATACTGGCACCAATAACAAAAAAGCTTAGTAATTTATATTCTGCATTAAGAAAGGCGAGTGCTCCTTCGTAGATGTGCGAAGCAATATCTTTCATTTTTCCGTCTCCGGCGTCCTGTTTCATTACCCAGGATCTTTTAACCCACATAAAAATGAGTCCTATTACAGCCAATATTGCAGGCATATAAATCATCATTGATTCCATATTAATTGTTAAGTTTTAGTTAATATGGCTAATGTAGTAAATCAAGGATAATTAAAAAAGCAATAACTTTTTAAGGTTATTGCTTTTAATATATCAAAATTATGAGACTAAAATTATGGTAGTATACTAAAACGGTCTTTATCACCGTCATAATCCTCATAACGTTTTATACAATCCTGTATAATTCCGCGGGCTTCTTTTGCATCTCCCCAACCACCAACATCTACTTTTTTCTTCTCAAGATCTTTATAAACTTTAAAGAAATGTTCGATTTCTTTAACCATATGCCCGTTTAATTCATTCAAGTCGTTCAACCTGTTCCAGATAGGATCTGAAACCGGTACACAAATAATTTTCTCATCGGGTCCTTTCTCATCGGCCATATGGAAAACGCCAATTGGCTTAACTTCCATCACAACACCAGGGAAAGTTGGCTCACTTACCAACACCAAAACATCCAGCGGATCGCTGTCTAATGCAAGGGTGTTTGGGATAAATCCATAATCGGCCGGATACATCATAGAAGAAAAGATCATCCTGTCGTAACGGACTTTCTTCAATTCAAAATCGTATTCATATTTGTTTCTACTCCCTTTTGGGATCTCTATTAATACATCAAAACTTTCTGACATTTTTCTTTCTTTTTTCTCAATTAAGGGCGGCAAATATAGTGAAAATCAATCTCAAATCAGTCTATTAGAAGTGAAAACCGAAGGATGCGGTTATAGCAAAATTCCGTGATTCAGGAAT
Organism: Salegentibacter lacus; assembly: GCF_020164555.1. Classification (GTDB taxonomy): domain Bacteria; phylum Bacteroidota; class Bacteroidia; order Flavobacteriales; family Flavobacteriaceae; genus Salegentibacter; species Salegentibacter lacus. Next base: position 83,200 of record NZ_JAIQZB010000001.1, read on the forward strand.
TTCAAGATAATTACCTCTAAAATGAGCTTCCAGACTTAAAAATTTTAGAATATTTCCCACCCCAAAACTATATTCATAATACGGGTCTCTGTTTGGTGCACGAAAAGGTATTCCTGATGCATTCAGTGCTTTATTTTCTTCGGAAATTTCTCCCCATACTGCCCTAACTCCTACAAGTTCCCGCCAATTTAATTCTCGCAGCAGCGGAATTCTAGCAAATAATCTCCCGTTGAAATTATGGTTAAAATGAGCTGAAACATAAGTATCGGTAACAAATTCATAGAAATTAAGCACCGGAAACGAATTATACATCGCGAAATATGTTTGATTTCCCGGCACCACATTTAAAAGTCCCAGCGGAACTGCACCAAAAGTCTTTCCCGCTTCCAAACTGGCATTTGCCCTGCCAAACCCGCCAATTCTAAGTGGTTGATCGTAAAAAAACTGCAGTCTTTTATAACCAAAATCGCTATTTAGAATATCTTTAAGGCCCAATGTATAATTGAGAAAGAAAGTAGGAAATTCCTCTTCGTTAACCACATTTCTTTCTACGCCAAAACCTGAAGTTTGTCTCCCAGGCGTAAAAGTGAAAGTGGTAGATATTTCGGTTTGTTTAATTTCTGATGCTGTTTCAGTCTGCGCCTCATTTATATAATAATCTAAACTAAAGGCCGGGGAAGCCGAACTCAACTCACGATACGATGTACCAAAGCGAACATTAAAATTATACCAGGGTTCAATTTCAAGATTAAAAGTAGTTAGATCTATATTGCTCAATTTGTTGTTATCACCAACGCTTACCAGCCCTGATGAAGCGAGACTTCGTCCTAAAACATCGGTAGTATTATTCGTCAAACTCGCGCCGAGTTGCTCTATATCCCGTCTTTTACCGGCAGAAACTATTAAGCGTGATCGTGCGTCTAAAAGCCATTTCCCGGAAATTCCGTATTTAAATTTATCATCTTTAAAGCCATAGGCTAAATAACCTTCGATTCTCCAGGGATCGTGTTGTCCAAAATAAGTCCTTCCGCCTAGACGGGTTCGAAAGCCTTCTATTTGATTATAATCAAATAAGGAATAAACCGGGCCAAAATCCCAGCCATTGAATTCCACATAACCCGATTCTGCTATAGTGGCGAGATCGTAAATTCTTCTAAACGCCGGAACCTTAGTTAGGCTGTCCAACATCACATAAATATCTTCCTCTTCCCTATTGAGCTTTTCCAGTCGGTTTTCTTCCCAAAAAGCCGTATCGCGCTTATAAATTTCTTTGTTAAAAGTATAAGCTCGTTTATCATAAAAGCCTTCCTCTTTTTTTAAATTGAATTGATATTCGTCAAAAACCCGGGTGCGTTTAGCGTAAACACCTTTAGAATTTTCTTTTTTATCCAGAGAAAAATTGGCCTGGAAATAATCTTTAGAAATTAGGAAAACGGAATCGTTAAGCACTTCAAATTCCTGTTCTATATACAACTCTCTTACCCAGTTAATATTAGCATCACGCGAGGCGTCAAGGTTAATTTTTTTAACTGCCCAGGTGGTATCGTTTACCCAAAAATCTCCTTTAAAAGTGAGTTCGTTTTCCCGCCGGGGATAATAGATAATATTGTAACACCATTTATCATCTACATAAGCGCTATCGCTCAAAATGTAGTTATAATTATCAATTCCAGTGGTGGAAAGCGGACTTACGAAGCTCTTATCAAAAACCTTAATATAGTTATTGTAAACATTATACTCGTCATAGACATCTTTTACAGCAGCAATTAGGTTTTGATTCTGTTCAAATCCGGAGTTTTTATTTCCTAGAAGATCTTCCCGTTTTTCATTTTGAACATTATCTCCATAAACTTTAGAAACTGACTCGTTAATAAAAACCGGTAGGTATGTTTTTCCTGAAATTCTATTGGTATCTGTATAATCGAAAATGAACTCCATCCCATTGAAAACAGGATTTTTCACTACAGAACTATCAATCCCATCTAGATCAAATTCCAGCTTTTCGTATTTTTTATATTCGTATTGTTTAAAAGCCGAAACACCATTGCTTCGTTTATTCTCCCAAATTTTTCTAAGAATATCCAGCGCCGGGTTATTATTTTTTGAAGTTTTTCCCCTTAAAATTCTAACTTCGTCTAAGCTGGAAGTCTCTTCATTCAAAACAATTTCCAGATCAAGATTTGTTTTTTGATGAAGTGAGATTATTTCAGTTTTATAGCCAACTGAAGAAATTTTGAGTTCGGTATGGTCATTATCGCTTTGTAAATAGAATTTACCGTCTTCGCCTGTAGTTGTTCCTTCCGAAGAATTATTAAAAATCACCGTTACAAACGGAAGCGATTGCCCGGTAGAGTCTTTAATCACGCCACCAACTTTGGTTTGGGCTATTCCCATCACACAAATGAGCATAGAAAAAAGCGTAAAAAAGGCAAATTTATTAATCATAGGGCAAAAAAAAACTTCACCGAATAGTCATCCGATGAAGTTTCAAAATTATAGGTATTTCCGGTCTAGTCAATATACATAACCTGCTTCACTGCTTTAATTACATCGTCGCTGTTTGGCAACCATTCTTTAAGCAATACAGGAGAATAAGGTGCCGGAGTATCGGCAGTGTTTATTTTTACAATTGGTGCATCTAAATAATCAAAAGCTTTAGATTGTACCTGGTAAGTAATTTCAGTAGCAATATTTCCAAAAGGCCAGGCTTCTTCCAAAATCACCAAACGGTTGGTTTTCTTAACCGATTCTAAAATGGTTTCATGATCCATTGGGCGAATTGTTCTAAGGTCTATGATCTCACAAGAAATATCGTCTTCAGCTAATTTATCAGCTGCCTTATAAGCTTCTTTGATAATTTTTCCGAAAGAAACAATAGTTACATCGGTACCTTCTCTTTTAATATCGGCTTTACCAATTTCGATGACGTATTCATCTTCCGGCACCTCGCCTTTATCGCCATACATTTGCTCACTTTCCATAAAGATCACGGGATCGTCATCACGAATGGCAGCTTTAAGCAAACCTTTAGCATCGTAAGGGTTAGAAGGAACGATAACTTTTAAACCGGGGCAGTTCGCGAACCAGCTCTCAAAAGCCTGTGAGTGCGTAGCTCCTAATTGACCTGCAGAAGCGGTTGGTCCTCTAAAAACGATAGGAATATTAAATTGCCCACCACTCATTTGGCGCATCTTGGCCGCATTGTTTATTATCTGGTCAATTCCAACTAAAGAGAAATTAAAGGTCATAAATTCAATGATTGGCCTGTTACCATTCATCGCTGAACCCACTCCAATCCCTGAAAATCCAAGCTCAGCAATTGGGGTATCTATAACACGATCAGGGCCAAATTCGTCTAACATACCTTTAGAGGCTTTGTAAGCACCATTATACTCTGCTACTTCTTCGCCCATTAAATAAATGGTATCGTCTTTTCGCATCTCTTCGCTCATTGCTTGCTGAATGGCTTCCCTAAATTGAATTGTCTTCATTATTTATAATGCTAAATATTTTTATTCATCTTAAAGGAACAAAAATAGTAATTCAATAAAGTTTTCACCACTAATAATCGACAAAAATTTGTAAGACCTATAGTTTGACAATAAATACTCGTTTTAAGATTAGTAAAAAACTAAATTTACGGGCAATTTCTGTTTTTAAATTACAGTATTTATTATTTATTTGGGAATTCAATAAAATTTAGGGAAATAAAATTCCTGGATTTTGTTATGCGTGCATAGCATTTTCTGGATTAAATTATGTAACTTCGTAAACGAAATCGTTATAAATTTAAAAAACTCACTATAATGAAAATATTAGTATGTATTAGTCACGTTCCTGATACTACCTCAAAAATCAATTTCACCGAGGGCGATTCGAAATTCGATACCAACGGAGTGAATTTTGTAATTAACCCGAATGATGAATTCGGACTTACCCGCGCAATGTGGTTTAAAGAAAAACAAGGCGCAAGTGTAGATGTAGTAAATGTAGGTGGCGCTGAAACCGAACCAACTTTAAGAAAAGCCCTGGCTATTGGAGCCGATAATGCTATAAGAGTAGATACTCCTGCAACCGATGGTTTCCAGGTAGCCAAACAACTTGCAAAAGTTGCCAAAGAAGGTGAATACGATCTTATTATTGCCGGCCGTGAATCTATAGATTACAACGGCGGGATGGTACCGGGAATGCTTGCTGCACTATTGGATGCCAATTTTATTAATACTTGCATTAGTTTAGAAGTTGAAGGCGATAAAGCCACGGCTATTCGTGAAATAGACGGTGGTAAGGAAACTTTAACTGCTTCCCTTCCACTGGTAATTGGTGGTCAAAAAGGTTTGGTAGAAGAAAGTGATCTTAAGATTCCAAATATGCGCGGAATTATGCAAGCACGTAAAAAACCATTAAATGTAGTTGCTGCGGAAGAAGTTTCGACTCAAACCGAAGCTGTAAAGTTTAAAAAACCAGCTCCAAAAGGGGATGTAAAACTGGTTGATCCTGAAAATCTTGATGAATTGATAGATTTACTTCATAACGAAGCCAAAGCGATATAAATTAGAAAATAAGATTTCCGACTTTACTGAAATAAATTTGGGAATGAGTATAAAATAGATTTCCGCCTACGTGGAAATGACAAAAAAATAAATAATATGTCAGTTTTAGTATATACAGAAACCGAAGATGGCAAGTTTAAAAAAGCTGCTTTTGAAGTTGCTTCTTATGCCAAAGAAGTAGCCGGTGGCGATGATGTAGTAGCGGTTAGCTTTAATGCAGCCGATGCTTCTGAACTTGGTCAATATGGTGTTAGCAAAGTGCTGAACATCCAAAATGATAAACTAAGTAAATTCAATGCTGAAGCCTATGCCGATGCTTTGAAACAAGCTGCAGAAAAAGAAGGAAGTAAAATAGTTGTGGTAAGCCAGAGTGCAAACAGCAAATATTTAGCTCCGCTTTTAGCTGTTCATTTAAATGCCGGTTACGCTTCAAACGTAATGGCTGCGCCTGAAAGCACCGATCCTTTTACGGTAAAAAGAAGTGCTTTCACCAATAAAGCTTTCAACTTTACTAAAATCACTACCGATGTAAAAATCGTAGGATTGTCTCAAAATGCTTTCGGATTAAAAGAAAATCAGGGCGATGCTACACTTGAAGATTTTTCACCAGAATTAAAAAAAGGTGATTTTTCAGTAAATGTAGAATCGGTAGATAAGGCTAAAGACAAAGTAACAATCGCAGATGCTGAAATCGTTGTTTCCGGTGGTCGCGGACTTAAAGGTCCAGAAAACTGGGGAATGATTGAAGAAATGGCCGAGATTCTTGGCGCTGCTACCGCTTGTTCTAAACCCGTTAGTGATATGGGTTGGAGACCGCATAGCGAACACGTTGGGCAAACAGGAAAACCTGTAGCTTCAAATCTTTACATTGCTGTGGGAATTTCAGGAGCTATTCAGCATTTAGCGGGAATTAACGCTGCCAAGACCAAAGTAGTGATTAACAACGACCCAGAAGCGCCTTTCTTTAAGGCTGCAGATTACGGTGTAGTTGGAGATGCTTTTGAGATCGTACCTAAGCTAAACGAAAAACTAAAGGAATTTAAAGCGAAAAACGCATAATTTTTATAACTTGCACCCCTTAAAAGGGCTGTCTAAATACGGTGAAAGTCCTGCTTTAGACAGCCCTTTTTAATTGATGATATATGAGTTTAGTGCGCCTTAATATAAAAGGAATTTCTTATAGTCAAACCCAAAACGGAGCTTACGCTTTAATCTTAAGCGAGGTAGAGGGAGAACGTAAACTTCCCATTGTTATTGGAGCTTTTGAAGCGCAATCTATTGCAATTGCCCTGGAAAAAGAGATCAAACCCCCACGCCCGTTAACCCACGATCTATTTAAAAATTTTGCAGACCGGTTTGAGATTACTGTAAAACAGGTAATTATTCATAAACTGGTAGACGGTGTTTTTTATTCAAGCCTTATTTGCGAACGCGATAAGATTGAGGAAATTATAGATGCGCGCACCAGCGATGCTATTGCCCTAGCCTTAAGGTTCGACGCCCCTATTTTTACTTATAAAAACATTCTTGATAAAGCTGGAATTTTCCTGAAAGGAGACGAAGCCGAACAGGAAGCGTCAAAAAAGCAGGAAGAAGAAATTATTTCAGAAGAATTGCTTCCAGATGATATCGACATCAAATCTGACGATACCAATTACAAAAAATTATCTTTAGACGAACTAAAAACTTTGCTCTCCCAGGCCGTAAACAATGAAGATTACGAGAAAGCGGCACGCATACGGGACGAAATTTCCAAACGCAAATAATGCCCGACTTTATGAATAAAACCTGGTTTTGCCTGATTTTAGTTCTACTTAGTGTGACCAGCACTTTTTCTCAAGAGATTTCAAAAACCTGGACTTTAAACCAAGATCAGCAAGATTCTATCCAGGAAAATTTCATTAATGGCAATACCTTGCACTTAGATGAAGGAATCTTTAGTATTAGTAAAACTGATGATACCCTTGCCCAGGGAGATTATATTTTTCAAAACAAACTGCTCGTTTTATTCTACAATATTCCTGAAGACAGTATTGTAAATTACCGGGTTTCTACACTTACAGATTCCAGCCTTGTAATAAACCAGGCAAATAAAAAATTTCATTTTAAGAATAAGGAATTCAATGATCCCAAAGAGGTAATCCCTGCACCCGTTGTTAAAGAAATGATCCCCAGTACGGGGCTTTCTGCAAGCAGCATTGGCCGTGGCGCTTTGGGAATGCTCACCTTGCTTATCATAGCTTTTTTATTTAGCAGCAATCGTAAGGCAATTAACTGGAAAACCGTCGGGGTAGGCCTGGGCGCACAATTATTGCTTGCATTCGGTGTGCTAAAGGTTCCTTTTATACAGAGTATATTCAATTTAATAGGGAAAGGTTTTGTGCTAATCTTAAATTTTACGGCAGCGGGAAGTGAATTTTTGCTCGGGGATATGATGAATGTAGAAAGTTTCGGCTTTATTTTCCTTTTCCAGGTTTTACCCACAATTATTTTCTTTTCGGCCCTAACCTCGGTATTATTCTACCTGGGAGTTATTCAGGTTGTGGTAAAAGGATTGGCCTGGGTACTTACCAAATTACTGGGGATTTCCGGTGCAGAAAGTCTAAGTGTAGCCGGTAATATTTTCCTTGGTCAAACCGAAGCCCCACTTATGATTAAAGCCTACCTGGAACGGATGACGCGCTCAGAAATTTTACTGGTGATGATTGGTGGTATGGCAACCGTTGCCGGTGGTGTACTGGCAGCATATATTGGCTTTTTAGGTGGCGACGATCCTGAACTCCGACTCCAATTTGCAAAACACCTTTTGGCAGCTTCAGTAATGGCAGCGCCCGGAGCGATTGTAGTTTCAAAAATATTATATCCGCAACAAAATGAAATCAATACCAATGTTGATGTTTCTTCTGATAAAATTGGCTCGAATATTCTTGATGCTATCGCCAACGGAACCACAGAAGGTTTAAAACTTGCAGCTAATGTCGCCGCAATGCTTCTGGTTTTTATCGCCTTTATCGCGATGATTAATTACGTCTTGAACTGGACAGGTTCCTGGACAGGCATAAATGCATTTTTAGCTGAAAACACTCCTTATTCCGGTTTTTCCCTGGAAGCTATTTTAGGAACCATTTTCGCCCCTTTAATGTGGCTTATTGGTGTTGCCAAAGAAGATATGATGCTTATGGGTCAGTTGTTGGGAATTAAACTCGCGGCAAGTGAATTTGTTGGCTACGTTCAGCTGGCCGATCTTAAAAATACAGCAAACGCACTTAGCCTTAGTTATGAGAAATCGGTGATTATGGCTACTTATATGCTTTGTGGATTCGCAAATTTTGCATCTATAGGAATCCAGATTGGTGGAATTGGCTCGCTGGCGCCCGGCCAAAGAAAAACTTTATCTGAATTTGGTATGAAAGCACTAATTGGCGGAACTATTGCATCGTTACTTTCAGCAACGATAGCCGGGATGATCATTGGTTAATTTAAAAAATACCTTTCAGAATTTTATTTGAGAAGCTTTTGCTTTTGCTATTTTAGCAAAACTAATCTTCTGCACCCTAAACTTATGAAACAATACCACGAGCTTTTACAGCATATTTTAGATAACGGAACCGACAAGGGAGATCGTACCGGCACTGGCACCAGAAGCATTTTTGGCCATCAGTTACGCTTCGATTTAAGTGAAGGTTTCCCTATGGTCACTACCAAAAAACTTCATTTAAAATCTATTATTTACGAATTGCTGTGGTTTCTAAAAGGCGACACCAACGTCAAATATCTTCAGGAAAACGGAGTTAGAATTTGGAACGAATGGGCCGATGAAAATGGAGATCTGGGCCCTGTCTATGGTAAACAATGGCGAAACTGGAACAACGAAGATATAGACCAGATAAACGAGATTATTGAAACCCTCAAAAAGAATCCGAATAGTCGCAGAATGTTGGTTTCGGCCTGGAATCCTTCAGTTTTGCCAGATTCTTCAAAATCTTTTTCAGAAAATGTAGCTGATGGAAAGGCTGCACTTCCGCCCTGCCACGCATTTTTTCAATTTTATGTGGCCGACGGTAAACTTTCCCTTCAACTTTATCAAAGAAGCGCCGATGTTTTTCTTGGCGTACCTTTTAATATCGCTTCTTACGCACTTTTAACAATGATGATGGCCCAGGTTTGTGGTTATGAAGCTGGAGATTTTATCCACACGTTTGGTGATGTTCATATTTACAGCAACCATGTGGAACAGGTGAAATTGCAACTTTCCAGAGAACCAAGAGCTTTACCAAAAATGAAAATCAACCCTGAAATCAAAAATATTTTTGATTTCGACTATAAAGATTTTAAATTAGAAGATTATAATCCGCATCCCGGCATAAAAGCCAAGGTTGCAGTATAACCCAAATTAATTTAATTAAAATTTTAAAGTTTATGAAAAAGTTAATGCTTATCGCATGTTTTGTAATTGGAGGTTTAACCAGTGCTCAAGCCCAGCAAACCTCTCCGGTTTGGCCAGGTTGTGAAGATGCCGAAGATGTAAAAGCCTGTTTTAATCAAAAACTATCACAACACGTTAGAGAGAATTATGAATATCCGCAAACCGAAGACGGTGATTATGTTCGCGGAAAGGTGGAAATCTCTTTTACTATTGATGAAAAAGGAAAAACTGTTGTAAATTCGGTTGAAGGACCTGAGCCAAAAGTAAACGCTGCTGCTAAGGAAATGATCCAAAAAATCCCTGATATGGAACCGGGAACTTTACAAGGAGAACCAGACGATCGTAATTTTACCGTTCCATTTAACTTCTAGAAAAACAGTCTGGAAACCCCAAATCCCCAAGCTATGAAAAAATTAATGTTTTGCTTTTTCCTTTTTACCGGCACTTTTGCATTTGCGCAAGATGATGTAGATGTAAAAGGAAATACGGTTACTGTAAGAGAGAAAGCACCGGTATGGCCGGGATGTGAAAGCAGTGATGACCAAAAAACCTGTTTCAACCAGAAATTGATGGAACACGTTAAGAATAATTATAAATACCCACGAAATGACAAAGGGGAATTTATAAGAGGTAAAGTTGTTGTGAAAATGCATGTAGACGAAGAAGGCAAAACCGTGGTCACTTCAGTAAAAGGAGATCAAAAACCGGTAATTGCAGCTGTTGAAGATATGCTGAAAAAGATGCCCGTTATGACGCCGGGGACCCGCGGTGGCTCACCTACTAAAATAAGTTACACCCTTCCGCTAAATCTTTAGGAAGCAGGCTATACTTTAACTTGGCCTTAACTACCAGGGGTTTCAGACCGAACGAAAAAATTGTAAATTTGAGTGGTACCCAAAAAAGTACCACTCTTTTTTTATGCAATCACAAGAACAATTACTCGATTTTTTTAGAAAAACCAGAGCGCATTCAGAACTTATTTGCTCCTTTCTGGAAACCGAAGATTATGTGGTACAACCCATAGTAGATGTTTCTCCACCAAAATGGCATCTTGGCCATACCACCTGGTTTTTTGAAGAATTCGTTCTAAAACCAAATGCCAAAAACTATAAACTTTTCGATAAAAATTCGGCTTACGTTTTCAACAGTTATTACGAGAGTGTTGGCGATAAGGTAATTCGCACTAATCGCGGAAATTTATCCCGTCCAACAGTTGCCTGGGTTTATGAGTATCGAAACTATGTTTCCAAAGCAATGCAGCAATTTCTGAAAGATGAGAAAATTTCAGAAGAACTCTGCGGCATTGTAGAAATTGGTTGCCATCATGAAAAACAGCACCAGGAACTTTTATTAACAGATATTAAGTATATTCTTGGCAACAATCCTCTATTTCCTGAATATAACGATCAATTTAAAGAGAACCCTATTCAGGATTTTAAACAGGAATGGATTTCAATTTCTGAAGGTGTTTATGAAGTGGGCCATAAATCTGATGATTTTTGTTACGATAATGAAGAAGGCGTTCACAAAGTTTATTTGAATGATTACCAGATTTCGAACAAACTGGCTACCAATTCCGAGTTTATAGAATTTATAGAGGCCGGAGCTTACAAAGATGTACTTCTATGGCACGCTGAAGGCTGGGATTGGGTGAATAATAACAATATTGAAGCGCCTTTTTACTGGCATACAATAAATGGAGAATGGCATCAATATACTTTAAACGGACTTACAAAACTTATTCCTGAAGCCCCACTAAACCACATTTCCTATTTCGAAGCTTTTGCCTTTGCACAATGGAAAGGTTTAAGATTACCTACCGAATTTGAATGGGAAACCGCACAACAATATTTTAACTGGGGCGATCGCTGGGAGTGGACAGAAAGTGCCTATTCCCCCTACCCCAATTACACTAAACCCGAAGGCGCACTTGGTGAATATAACGGCAAATTTATGGTAAGCCAAAAGGTGCTGCGCGGAGCTTCAGTAGCTACTTCCCCAAATCATTCACGGCCTACTTATCGCAATTTTTTTCATCCACATTTACGCTGGCAGTTCACCGGCTTAAGACTTGCCAAATAACCAACATATTTAAATGAAAACTACACCAACCACATTTCAGTCGGCTTTTGAAGAAGACGTATATAAAGGTCTCAACAGCTTTCCCAAATATTTACTTTCAAAGTATATCTACGATGAAAAAGGAGACAAAATTTTCCAGCAAATAATGGCAATGCCCGAATATTATCTCACCAATTGCGAGTTAAATATTCTGGAAAGTCATAAAGCGGCGATTGCAGAAATCATCAATAAAGAAGGCGGATTTGATCTTATAGAACTCGGTGCGGGAGACGGTAAGAAAACTAAGGTTCTTCTGAAAGAATTGGTAGATAAAGAATACGATTTTAATTATTTACCTATAGATATTAGCCAGAACGTTTTGGAAGAGCTGAAAAGTTCTTTAAAAAATGAAATACCGGAAGTTAATGTGAAAATCCAGCAGGGAACCTATTTTAAAACCCTGGAAAACCTGACTGATTATACGAATCGCAGAAAAGTAATTTTAGTTTTGGGGTCTAATATCGGAAACCTTTTACACGAAAATGCCATTGAATTTCTTCGGAATATACAGGAAGCGATGACTGCGGAAGACATGCTTTTTATGGGCTTCGACCAGAAAAAAGATCCTCAAAAGATTTTGGATGCTTACAATGATGCAGCGGGAATTACTGAAGCTTTCAATAAAAATTTACTGACACGAATAAATAAGGAATTAGATGCAGATTTTAATCTTGATAATTTTATTCACTGGGAGGCTTACGATCCGGAAAGCGGTACGGCAAAAAGTTATCTTGTAAGTAAAGCGAATCAAAAAGTAGCTATTAACAAACTTGATTTAGAAGTAAGCTTTGATGCCTGGGAAAGCATACATACCGAAATTTCACAAAAATACGACGATGCAGTGGTAGAATGGCTAGCTGAAGAGGCCGGATTGGAAATACAAACCAGTTTTCAGGATAAAAACGATTACTATAAAAACTATATTTTCAGGAAGAAAATATAAAAATTTAGACGCCGAATTTCCTTAATTCTTTTAAAATAAATTCAAGCTCTTTTTCGGTATTAAAGTAGTGAAAACTTATACGTACACCTTCTCCACGTTGGGATACAATAATTTGTTTGCTTCTTAAATACGCATACAATTTATCGTCTCCTTTAATATTAAAAATCGAAGAATGTTCGGCGCGATTTACCACGCTTTCTTCCAGGAGATTCATTTTAGTAAATTCAGTTTTGGCCCTAGCGCTTATTGCTTGAATTCGTAATGAGATCTCGTTTATTCCAATTTTATTGATGAGTTTTAGAGCTTGTGCCAAGCTCCCATAATTCAGTGTATCCTGGTGACCGGGCTCAAACTTCCCTATAAAATTTCCCTCGTGGGCTTTGTATTTTCCTTGCAAAGAGCCAAAACCTAAAGCTTTAGGAGCTATTTTTCCTTCCACTTCTTTTTTGAAAAGCATAAACGCATTTCCATAACCGGCGTTCAACCATTTATAAGTACTGCTAATAAGCACGTCCAATCCGCTATCCTCAAAATTAAAATCCTCCGTACCGCAAAATTGGGTTCCGTCAGCAATAAAAAGGGTTTCAGGATATTCCTTTTTTAGTTTTTTTACAAAATCAAGAGCTATCTTTATTCCGTTGATATATTGTACAATGCTAAACGAAAAGAAATCGGGTTGTTGCTTTTCAAAGGCTTCAGCTATATTATTCTCTAAATTTTCATCAATTTCAGCATAAGAAATTTTAAAATTCCTGGATTCTATGGTCCAGTTTAGCGAAGGATAATCATTTTTCAACAGTAAGGCTTTTTGAGGTTTTTCAAGACCTTCAAGCAAAGTATTAAATCCGTAAGAAAAATTCGGCACTAAAGCTACCTGCGCAGGCGGGCAGCCAAAAAAATTGCCAACCAGTTCCCGGGTTTCAGTTAGAATTTCGGCCTGTTTTTCTTTAAAAACGCTTGCGCCAAGGAGAAAATCCAGATCGTGATTTTGCCTGAACTCCCAAACCGCTTCCGGTAAAAGTCCCGAAGCCGCGGTATTTAGATAGGTATATTGTTCTAAAACCGGAAATCCTTTTCTTAAATTATCCATTTTCCTCTGCGAATTGTTAACAAAAACTGTAAATTTGGAATAGACACTAAAGTACTTCTAATTATGTTTTCTAAAAAGAAAAACACTTCCAAACTCGATGCAGAACAGCGTGAACTCTATGAGCACGCACGTAAACGTACCCTGCAGAAAAAGAGATTATTTCAGCATTTTATTATTTTTCTAATTGGCGCCATTTTCCTCATCGTTCTAAATGTGGTGATTGGCTACCAGGAGAATTTTATGCCGCTTGGCTATAATTGGTTTGTGTGGGCTATTTTAATTTGGGCTTTTTTATTATTGGGCCACGTTTTTAATGTTTTTATTACCAATAAATTCCTCGGCAAAGAATGGCAGGATAAGCAAATGTCTAAATTGGTACAGAAGCAAAAGGAGAAAATTGCTCAAATGCAAAAACAGGTAGAAAAAGATTTTCCTGCTAATCCTCCTCAAAGAGAAACCCCTCCAAAGTCGGAAAGCAAGCCAGAATTAAAAAGGGAAAATGAACGCTTTCAGCCCAAAACAAACGACCCAGAGAAGCCAGATCAACCTTACAATACTTAGATTATGATCACGATGATTGCCGCTGCTGCTGAAAATAATGCTCTCGGGAAAGATCAGGATTTGGTGTGGCATTTGCCAGACGATTTTAAGCGTTTCAAAAAACTCACCTCCGGACATCATATTATTATGGGGAGAAAAACTTTTGAAACTTTCCCTAAACCACTTCCAAACCGGACGCATATTGTAATTACCAGGAAAGATAATTACTTAAAGAAAGATGCGACGGTGGTATCTTCTTTGGAAAAAGCCCTGGAATTTGTAAAAAAAGATGAACAACCTTTTATAATTGGTGGTGGTGAAATTTATAAATTGGGAATGGACGTTGCCGATAAAATTGAGCTTACACGCGTGCACGACACTTTTGATGCAGATACTTTTTTTCCGGAAATAGATGAAGAAAAATGGAAATTAATAGCCGAAGAATTTCATCCCAAAGACGAAAAGCACAATTACGCATTCACTTATCTTACTTATGTTAGAAAATGAAGTACTTCATAAAATAGCTGAAGAGAATAATCTTAAAAATCCAAAATTTAGCCGACTTACCGGCGGGGATATCAACGATGTTTTCCTTATTACTTCTGAAGAAAAAAAGCAGGTTGTAAAAATAAATAATGCTGAAAAGTTTCCCGGAATGTTTGAAGCAGAAAAAGCCGGACTGGAAGCACTCCAGAAACCAAATGCAATTGATGTTCCTAATGTTCTCGGAATTGGTGAAATTACAAATACTGCGTATTTGCTTATAGAATTCCGCGAAAGTGCAGCAAAAAACAAAGATTTCTGGACAACTTTTGGAAAGCAAATGGCAGCTTTGCATAAAACTACTTCTAAAGAATTCGGTTTTCACCGTGATAATTATATTGGAAGTCTTCCACAGAGAAATAATGCTTTTACTTCTGCAGCAGATTTCTATATTTCAGAACGCCTGGAACCTCAGCTAAAAATGGCAAAAGACAGAGGTTATGAACTGGAAGTTCCACAATCTTTCTTCAGAAATATTTCAGCAATAATTCCAGACGAAAAACCGGCTTTGATTCACGGTGATCTTTGGGGTGGCAATTATTTGGTTAATGCTCAAGGAAATCCTTGCCTAATAGACCCTGCTACCGCTTTTGCACCGCGTGAAATGGATCTTTCTATGATGCAATTTTTTGGCGGATTTGATAAGGAATTATTTAAAACCTATAAAGAAGAATTTCCTTTAGAATCTGGGTTTGAAGATCGTATTCCGTTATGGCAACTTTACTACCTACTGGTTCACCTTAATCTCTTTGGGGCGGGATATAAACCGCAGGTTACCAGTATCCTTAAACAATTCAGCTAATTTCACAATTCTTAACAAGCCACATTATTCTTTTAGGAGTTTATTAGCGCAGATAGATAGAGATACTTATTAAATTCAAGACCAATTTAAATTTAAAAAAATGAGTACTGAAAATTTGAATAAAGACGAGGCTTTATCTAAAATGAAGTCGATGGTAAAGAGTATTAAAACCTGTATGCTTGTAACAGATTTTGGCAATAAACCTTTAAGCGCGATACCAATGACCACCAAGGAAGTAGATAAAGAAGGAAATATCTGGTTTTTTAGTAGGTTAGATAGTGATCACAACGGTGATATCGCTAAGGATAATGATGTGCAGTTGCTATATAGCGATACTTCAGATATGGAGTTTATCAGTATCTATGGTAAAGCGAGCATTGAAACCAATGAAGGTGTTTTAAAAGAATTCTATCATAAAATGGATGATGCCTGGTTTGATGGAGTAGATGATCCTAATTTAACCGCTATAAAAGTAGTTCCTAAAGAAGCCTATTTCTGGGATAACAAGCAGAACAAATTTGTAACTTTCTTAAAAATAGGAGCTTCTGCAATAACCGGCGATAAAAAAGATATTGGAGAAAAAGGAAAGCTGAACTTATAAAACTTGTATTTGTCAGGAAAGGCCTCGTAGCAGTTGATTTGTTATGAGGTCTTTTTTATTATTTCTATTTTAGCCGAATCTAAAAAGACTATTATGAACGCATATATTTTTCCCGGTCAGGGAGCACAATTTTCAGGAATGGGTTTAGACCTTTTTGAAAAATCTACTCAAGCGCAGGATCTATTTAAAAAAGCCAATGCAATTTTAGGCTTTTCAATCACCGATATTATGTTCGAAGGATCTGCCGAAGACCTTAAGCAAACTAAAGTTACCCAACCGGCGGTATTTTTACATTCGGTTATTCTTAGTAAAGTTTTAGGCGAAAATTTTAAACCGGATATGGTTGCAGGACACTCGCTGGGTGAACTTTCGGCGCTTGTTGCTAACAACACCCTTTCTTTTGAAGACGGTTTAAAGTTGGTCTATAAACGTGCTATGGCGATGCAGCAAGCCTGCGAATTAGAACCTTCTACAATGGCAGCTGTTTTAGGTCTTGAAGATGAAGTTGTAGAAGCTGTTTGTGCAGAAACAGAAGGCATTGTAGTAGCGGCCAATTATAACTGTCCCGGACAATTAGTAATCTCAGGTGATGTAAAAGCTGTTGAAGCTGCTTGTGAAACCTTAAAAGAACGCGGTGCTAAAAGAGCAATGATACTACCCGTTGGCGGAGCATTTCACTCTCCTTTAATGGAACCGGCCCGAAAAGAACTGGCAGCAGCAATAGAAAATACGACATTCAATATCCCAAGTTGCCCTATTTATCAAAACGTAAGCACTTTTGCAGTAACCAATCCTGAAGAGATTAAGAAAAACCTGGTTTTTCAATTAACAGCACCGGTAAAGTGGACACAAAGTGTTCAAAATATGATTAAAGACGGTGCGACAAACTTTACTGAAATTGGCCCCGGAAAAGTCCTACAGGGATTAGTTAAAAAAATAGACCGACAAATGGAAACAGCTTCAGCTTCTATTTAAGGCTGAAGAATGCTAAATAAAGGAAAGTTGTCTGAAAAGATTTATTTTCGTCAAGCTGAACTTGTTTCAGCTTCTAACAAGTTTCACTCATCAACAACTTAGATCCTGAAATAAATTCAGGATGACGATTTCAAAAGCTTTTCAGACATCTTTTTTACAGTGAAAAAATTTAATTTTTATAAACTTTCCCTTCTTTCATTACGAAATGTACGTTCTTTAAAGTCTCAATATTTTCGGTTGGATCTTCATCTACCGCAATGATATCGGCATAAAAACCTTCTGCTATTTGTCCGATCTCATTTTCCATCTTTAAAATTTTGGCCGCGGTAATCGTAGCGCTCTGAATTGCTTCCATTGCCGGCATTCCGACTTCTGTCATATAAACGAACTCACGTGCATTTTCCCCGTGTTTAAAAACTCCGGCATCGGTTCCAAAGGCAATTCCTACTCCCCTTTTGTATGCTCGCTCAAACATATCCTGAATTTGTGGCCCTATTTCCCGTGCTTTTGGTACTACCAGTTCTGGGTAATAATCTTCAATTTCTGCATTTTGGGTCACTTCTTTTCCAGCCGTAATTGTTGGAACTAAATAAACATCGTGTTCTTTCATTAAATCCATAGTCTCTTCGCTCATTTTCGTACCGTGTTCAATGGTTTTTACACCAGCCCTTATAGCGCGCTGCATTCCTTCATCACCGTGAGCGTGTGCCGCAACGTGAAAATCATAATCATTTGCAGTTTTTACAATAGCCCTTATTTCTTCTTCGGTAAACTGCGGATTTGAACTGCTTTTAGCTACACTTAAAACACCTCCCGTAGCAGTGATTTTTATTAAATCGGCTCCATTTTTATAACGTTGGCGAACTGCTTTGGCAGCATCGTCCGGTCCATTTACCACGCCTTCTTTAGGTCCTGGATCTCCGGTTAATTCTTTATTCATTCCATTACTGGGATCGGCGTGACCTCCGGTTGTAGCGAGGGATTTTCCGGAAGTAAAAATTCTTGGTCCTTCAACTTTTCCTTTATTTATCGCATCACGGAGTGCAATATTTACCCCGCTGCCTCCTAATTCTCTCACGGTGGTAAACCCGGCCATTAAAGTTTTTTTAGCAAAACCTACCGAGTTAAAAGCGGCATCAGCAGGGTCGTTAATAAATCGCTCCATATATTTCCCGGGATTGGTTTCACTTTCCAGGTGAACATGCATATCGGTTAGCCCGGGAAGTACGGTTTTATTGCGAAGATCTATCACAGAATCTTTTTCATTCTCAGGATTCACAAATCCGTTCTCCACACTTTTAATCCTTTCTTCGGAAACAATTATTGTTTTTTCAGTTAGAACTTTTCCTGATTTTGTATCGACTAACTTCCCGGCCTGTATGTATAAATCTTGCGCCTGAAGACCCGCAGCTAAAAATATTCCGAAGCAAAAGATTAAAAGTTTTTTCATATTAAAAGATTAAGCGTTTAAAAATTCTTTGATTGTTCCCGTAATATATTCAATTTGCTCATCATCCAATTCGGTATGCATTGGTAAGGAAAGCACTTCCTGAACCAACTGATTGGTCACCGGGAAATCGGCTTCATTATATCTGGAATCTGCATAAGCTTTTTGTTTGTGCAAAGGAATTGGATAATAAATTCCGAAGGGAATCCCTTTTTCCTGAAGGTGTTTGGCCAAAGCATCACGTTTTCCATTTTTAATTTTCAAGGTATATTGATGATAAACGTGCGTATCACAATCTCCTATTCTGTATGGAGTTTCTATATGAGCTTCATCTTTGAAAGCATCATTATAAAGATTAGCCGCTTTTTTACGGGTTTCATTGTATAAGTCTAATTTTGGAAGTTTTGCTCGTAAAACAGCTGCCTGTAAACTATCCAGGCGAGAATTAACTCCCACAACATCGTGATGATAACGCTCGTACATTCCGTGGTTTACAATACCTCGAATGGTATGCGCCAGCTTATCATCGTTGGTAAAGATCGCACCACCATCGCCGTAACAACCCAAGTTTTTTGAAGGAAAAAACGAAGTAGCCCCAATATGACCAATTGCCCCGGTTTTTTCAGTTTTCCCATTTTTAGAATGATAATTACCACCAATGGCCTGCGCGTTGTCCTCTATTACAAACAAGTTATGTTCTTCAGCAATTTCCATAATCACATCCATATTTGCAACCTGGCCAAAAAGATGCACAGGAACAATTGCTTTGGTTTTTGGAGTGATTGCCTTTTTAATGGCTTCTGGATCTATATTAAAGCTATCGGGCTCTACATCTACCAACACTGGCGTTAATTGAAGAAGTGCAATCACTTCAACGGTAGCTGCGAAAGTGAAATCGGCAGTAATTACTTCATCTCCGGGCTTTAGGCCGAGTCCCATCATAGCTATTTGTAAGGCATCGGTGCCATTTCCACAAGGGATTACATTTTTAACCTGAAGATAATCTTCTAGATCTTTCTGAAATTGCTGAACTTCAGGACCGTTAATAAATGCTGCATTTTCTATTACTTCCTGAAAAGAAGTATTCACCTGATCTTTAATTCCCTCATATTGACCCTTAAGGTCAACCATTTGTATCTTTTTCATGTATTTTTTTTGAGTGCTACGAAAATACGAAATAAGCTACCTATTGCCAATCAATTTTAATTAAAGGCCTATTTTCGCAATAGAAATAAGTCAGTTTGAAACCACTTTACAACATAGCGACAAAATTTGCCGAAAAAGCTCTACCGCTGGCCGGCAGGTTTAATCATAAACTCAAATTATTCACCGAAGGCAGAAAATCGGTTTTCGATAAACTAAAGGCAGAAATAGATACTGATTCAGATTACCTTTGGTTTCACGCAGCTTCCCTGGGTGAATTTGAACAGGCTTTGCCCATTATTGAAGAAGTGAAAACAGAATTTCCTAAGTATAAGATTCTCATCACATTCTTTTCTCCCTCAGGTTACGAAAACAAGAAAAACCATCCTTTGGCTGATGTAATTACTTACCTCCCAATCGATACTAAGAAAAATGCACAACGATTTTTGGCTCTTGTTAAGCCGAAAATTGCTTTTTTTATTAAATATGAAATCTGGCCAAATCTCTTAAGTGAATTAAAGCTACGAAACATCAAAAGTTTATTGGTCTCGGGTGCTTTCAGGGAAAATCAGATCTTTTTTAAGCCCTACGGAAGCTTTATGCGGAAAGCTTTATCAAATTTTGATCACTTTTTTGTTCAAAATGAAGTTTCAGTTGAGTTACTTAAATCTATAGGTTTTAATAATATTACCCTGAGTGGCGACACTCGATTTGATCGTGTTTCAAGGCAAATTCAGTATAATAACAAACTTGAATTTGCTGAAGAATTTATAAATAATAAAACCTGTCTTGTGGCCGGTAGTACCTGGCCAGAAGACGAAGAAATTTTGCTTCCGTTTATCAATAAAACTTCGGAAGAAATCAAGATTATAATTGCGCCTCATGAAATTAAAGAAGAGAAAATAAAGTTGCTGGAGCAAAAAATAGAAAAGAAATCAATTCGGTATTCTAATAGAGAAAATCAGGATCTGGCAAATTTTGATGTATTGATATTAGACACCATAGGTTTACTTGGCAAAGTTTATAGCTACGCTCATATTGCTTATGTAGGCGGTGCTGCAGGAAATACCGGGCTTCATAATATTTTAGAACCTGCTACCTTCGGAATTCCCGTGATTATTGGAAAAAACTATAATAACTTTCCCGAAGCTATTCACTTAAGGCAGCTTGCCGGTTTATTTTCAATAAAATATTCTTCAGAATTTATTGAGGTAGCAGAAAAACTCATTACAAATAAAGATTTTAGAAAAAAAACCGGAATGATTTCCGGTCACTTTATCAACAGTAATACCGGCGCAACTAAGCGTGTTATTAATTACCTTAAAGCCTTACCCGATTTTAGCTAAAGTTTCCTAAAAAATAAATGCGGGTAATATTAATAGTGTAATTTCGATGCATAAATCAATAAATTATAGATTATGAAACGAGTACTTATTACTGGAGTAATTTTACTGTTAACCGCCACGAGTTTAACCTCCTGCCGGGAAACCACAGAAAAAGAAACCGTGGTTAGGGAAGTTGAAGTTGAAAAAGAGGAAACCCCAGAGCCTGAAGAGGAACGCAAAGGAATCCTGGAACGTGCCGGCGAAAAAGTAGACGGAAAGGTAAATAAAGAGATTGACGAAGAAATAGATAAAATTGACGACAATTAAACAAAACAGCTTTCTATAACCTTTTTTAGTGGTCTTTTAAGAAAATTTTAATATTGTTTCTGTTAAAATCCCCTTTTACATTTCTAATTTTGTTTTAACAAACTAGAAATAACCAAATTTATGAAAAGATCAATTTTAATGCTCGCGATGTTTTTCACCCTTAGTACAGCTCTTACTTCTTGCCGTGAGGTTAATGAAGAAGAAAACGAAATGGAAATGGAGGGCGAAGAAATGGAACGAGAGATGGATGGCGAAATGAATGAAATGCACGACGATATGGATAATGTTGGAGACGACATTGAAGACGCCGCCAACGACGCCGGAGATGCTGTAGAAAATGCGGCAAATGAAACCGGTGAGGCAGTTGAAAATGCTGCAAATGAAGTTGAGGAGGAAGTTGAAGGAGACGACGACTACTAATCCTTTTAATAACTAAATTTAGAACTATGAAAAAATTAATTTTAATGCTGGCTCTTACCTTTAGTACCGCTGCGGTTTTTACTTCTTGCAGAGAAGAGAAATCTGGTGTGGAACAAGCAGCCGACGATGTAGAAGATGCGGCTGAAGATGTAGGAGATGAGATAGAAGATGCTACAGACGACATGTAGTAGCTGAAATATTAACCAACCAAAGAGAAAATCCTTTTTGATTAATTTCAAAAAGGATTTTTTTATTTAAGCTTGTTTTTTAAATGTTCTAAGCTCACGTTTAAGGTCTTCCATAGACTGTTTTAACTCTCTGAAAAGTCCGCTTTCTGAAGGATTATCCAGGTTAAAAGTAAGCTTGGAATTTACCTGCCAGATCTCCTGAATTTCGTTTATATTTACTTCAATAGGAAGGTATTCTTCATTTAAAGAGATCAACAAAACCTTGGAAGAATCGGGTAATTTCTGAAGTTTTTTTACCAGGACTGAATCCTGCAAAACCACTACATAGATCTTATTATTACTCGCCTGGTCCAGATCGGGTACGGCTTTGGCCAAAACCCATTCGTTAGGATAATAATTTGGCAACATACTATCTCCTTCAATTTGAAAACCACGATAAGTAGCATTTCTAAATTCTGGTAAAGGAATATCAAAAGCCGGTAATTGCTGGTACCATTCTACATCCTGAACGTTATGAGGATATCCAGCAGCAGCTTTTTGATTCACCATCACCATATTTTCATTATCTGAAGAATCTACGGTAACAACTTTAGGGCTCACATCGCCCTTGCTTAACTGAAGATATTTTTGCCCGCTTTGTCCAAAAAGCCATAAAGGATTAATCCCAAACTGACTTAAAAGTTCGGCCACCACTTTTCCTGAAAGTTTGGTACGACCGCGTTCAATATCGGCCGTAGAGTTCTTTATCCCTAAAAGATCGGCAAATTCAGATTGCGTGAAGCTATTTTCTTCACGTACTTCTTTAAAATGTTTAATTTCAATAGATGGTGGTTGCCCCATAATTTCTAATGTTTAGGAATTTATCCAATAATAATCAAATTTATTGGATAAATTCCATATTAGCAAAAGATTTATGTAGCTATTCTTTATCTGCAAGTATTTTTTCTATTTTTTCAGTAAGATCCTCTACTTCAAATGGCTTTGCAATAAAATCGTTAGCACCTGCATTTTTACACTTTGGACCGGCATCATGTAATGCCGACATCATAAGTACAGGAGTTTCTGAAATTTCTGGATTTTGCCTAATCCCAGCACAAACATCGGTACCGTCAACACCAGAAATAAGCATATCTAAAAGTACGATATCTATATTTTTTTCCTGAATTAATTCTTCAGCTTTAAGTGGCTTCTCAGTAACATCTACTTCATACCCGTAAAATTCCAACAATGTTTTTAACATTTCACCAATTCCCGAATCATCATCTACCACTAGAATTTTTGTCGTTTTTTCCATATTAGTTATTTATGAAGTAATTTGAGTTGCATTCAGA
The DNA here is from genome assembly GCF_020164555.1 of Salegentibacter lacus. GTDB lineage: Bacteria > Bacteroidota > Bacteroidia > Flavobacteriales > Flavobacteriaceae > Salegentibacter > Salegentibacter lacus. The sequence continues at coordinate 105,975 of NZ_JAIQZB010000001.1, forward strand.
ATAAATGAAAATTCTGAGCCCTCACCCAATTCACTGTTCAGTTGTATTTCTCCGTTATGTCTCTCTATAATTTCGTTTGCTAAATATAGGCCTATTCCAAAACCTGAGTAGGTTTCTTCGCTTTTAACCCCAACCCTATAAAATCTTTTAAAGATTTTTTTATGGTTTTCCTGCCGTATTCCAATTCCAAAATCTTTTACGCTTACCCGCACCCTGTCCTGACCTTCCCGGGTAATTTTGACGTTAATATCGTGGCTGCCGGGAGAATATTTAATAGCGTTCATCACAAAATTGATAATTACCTGCCCAATGCGATCTCGGTCTGCTACAACCTTACATTGCACTTCACTTTCCAAAGCTATTTTATGCTGTGTATTGGTATAATTTATATCCTGAATAGTTTCGGCCAGTAACTCGTTCAAATTAAATTCTTTACTTTGTAATTCTAATTGATTTTCCCTAATCCTGGAAAGATCAAGTATTTCTGAAATTAAACGTGTTAACCTGGTAACCTGGTGATTTATGCGTTCTAAAGAAGGTTGTAAAGGAAGTTTAGAAGCTTCTGCTGCTTCCTGTTGTTTCTGAAGCAGGCTTAACAAGAGTTGAACATAACCTTTTATGGAAGTTACAGGTGTTTTTAACTCGTGACTTACCATTTTTAGAAATTCCTCTTTGCGTTTTTCTTCTTCCTTGATTTTATCAATTTCAGTATTGGCCGCAATCCACATTTTCACTGAGCCGTCATCCTCTTTAACAGCTTCACACCGGCTTAAATGCCAAATATATTTTCCTTCTTTATTCTTTAAACGTAACTGCATCTCGATATTACAGCCAGTTTGTAAACAATCTTCCCAGGCTTTTAAGAAAGTTTCTTTTTCATCGGGATGAATATATTCTACCCAACCGATTTCTTTTAGATGTTCACTTTCTTTTCCTGTAAAATCAAGCCAGTTTTTATTGAAATAAATATCATTCCCCTTGCCATCGGTCTTAGATACCATTCCCGGCATTAAATCTGCCATTTGCCTAAAATGGAATTCGCTTTCTTTGAGCAACATCTTAGAAGTAACAGATTCAGTAACATCTATGGCCATATTTAAAATTCCGTAGATTTCTCCGTTCTTATCTCTAAGAGGTTTGTACGTAAAGTTATAATAGCCGGTTTGCATTTTGCCGTCTATCATAAGGTCTACCGGTTCTTCTTTCCCCCAATAGGTTTCCCCCGTTTTATAAACATTTCTTAGTATTTCGGCAAATGGCTGCCCGTCTAATTCGGGTAGCGCATGTTCCAGCGGCTTTTCAAGAACCGATGGGTCTTTTCCCCAAAGCTCGATCATTGCATCGTTAGCCAACTCAATATTCAAATCTAGCCCGGTATAAATTGCGGTTGCCACTGTTGCTTCTTTCACAATTCCCTGAAGGCGGTGTTCTTTCTCCCGCACCAGGTTCTCTTTAACTTTTTCTTCGTGCACATCTACCACGGTACCTATCATCCCTTCGTAGTTGCCATTGGCATCAAACTTGGGGCTGGCTTTATCTAAAACCCAGCGATATTCGCCATTTTTATTGCGTAACCTAAAATTTATAGTGTAAGCTTTCTTCTGATCGTGGCCTTCTAAAAACGCAAATTCAGTTTGTTTCCTGTCATCAGGATGCGTGGCATCTAACCAACCCATACCTTCTGCTTCCTCTTGATTCTGACCGGTATAGCTATACCAGTTTCTATTCAAAAAAACACTTTGTCCTTTAATATCTGTAATCCAAATAATAGCAGGAACAGTATCAATAACCTCCTTTAATCTATCTTCACTTTCTTCAACTTTTTTACGTGCGTGCACCTGCTCGGTCACATCTATTGCATGTACAAAAACACCATCTATTTCCCCTTTTTTATTTCGGGTAGGTTCATAAACAAAATTTAAATAAGAATTTTTGAATTTCCCTTTTCCAGTATTCAATTTTATAAGAATTTCGTCACCAACATGGGCCTCCCCGGTAGAATAAACATTATCTAAAAGTTCAACAAAACCCTGATTCCCGATTTCCGGAAGGGCTTCTTGTATACTTTTCCCTATAATATTTCTATGTCCAACCAGTTTAAGATAATTCTCGTTAGCAACTTCAAAAATATGTTCCGGGCCTCTTAGAATACAGATGGATGCAGGAGCATTAGAAAGTATATTATCTACAATTCTATTAAAAACTTTTTCCTGCCGGGAAAGTTCTCCAATCTTTTTAAGTTTTTTAAAACTGAAAAGAAATAACGAACTTTCGTTGGATAAAGAAAGCACAGAGGCATTTACCGTAAAACCCTTTTCTTCCTTGTTTGAAAGTTGCACCTGAATAGTTCTTTCTGTTAAGGCCTCGTTTTCATTTTCCAGATCTTCGAGAACTTTCCTGAATTCAGGAGTATCTAACTGGTACTGATTAAAATTAAAAACTGAAACCCCATCTTCACTTTCTCCGTTAACTTTAAATTTTTTCCTGAAATTAGCATTATAGCTTACCACATTTTTACGTTGGTCTAAAACCAATAAAGGCTCACGAACGGTTTTAATAATGCCCTGTGCGTAATTCTTAAGAATGTCTATGTCCTCTTCGGGAAGTTTAGAGGTGTCAGATTCTATCATAAATGTTAACTAGATATTCGGTTAATTGTGCTAAAATAATGGCACTAAAATACTATTTTTTAAAGACTAATTTCCCTTTCGCTTTCTTATGAATATCATAAAGTTACAGGCAAAAAAAAGGAAAAATATAGTAGAAATAAAAAAACCGATAAACTTAAATTTTATCGGTTTCCAATGTATTAAGATTAAAACACTTACTGTGCTAAATACCCGCCATCTACAGGGTAGTAAGCTCCTGTAACGAAAGTTGCCCTATCGCTGGCCAGCCATAGAAGGAGTTCAGCTACCTCTTCTGGCTCTCCTAAACGACCAATTGGATGTACATTTACCAGTTGTGATAATAAATCTTTATCTAAATCTTTTAACAAAGGCGTTTTTATAAATGCCGGTCCCACTGAATTTACTCTTATTCCTTTAGCCGAGTATTCCAGCGCAGCGGATTTTGTTAATCCTACTGTACCGTGTTTTGCTGCTACATAAGCAGCCGAATTTGCAAAACCAACGTTTCCTAAAATAGAGGCCACATTTATAATCGATCCGTTGCCATTTTTGAGCATTGCAGGAATTTGATACCTCATCCCATAAAATACTCCCGAAAGGTTTATAGCTATTACCTTATCCCAGCCTTCAATAGGATATTCCCCCACTGGATGCTGCGGTCCTCCAATCCCTGCATTATTCACAGCAATATCCAGCTTTCCGAATTTCTTTACCGCTTCTGTGACACTTTTTTCAGAATCTTCAGGTTTAGAAGTATCGGCTTCAAAAAAGATCGCGTCCCCTCCATCTTCCTTTATTTTCTTTTCCAGTTTCTCCCCTTTTTCAACATCTATATCGGTTAAAAAAACCCGTGCACCTTCCTTCGCAAAAAGCAAAGCTGTACTTTCTCCTATTCCCGATGCCGCTCCAGTAATTAGCGCTACTTTTCCTTTTAATTCCATGACCAGATTATTTAGATTAAACACTTCAAAATTAATGCTTTACGAGCGCCAAAAATATGATGGAAATCAGGGAATAATATTTTAAGTAACTTGGCTTAAAATTGAGTAAAAATGAAAAGCTTAACCTACCTTTTAATTTTTCTAATCAGCCTTAATTCCGGCCTGGCCCAGGAGAAAAATCTACCGGAAGGATTTGCACATATAAAGCAGCAAATCCCCGATATTAAACTTGATATTCGATACGCCGGAAGCAATAATTTCATCGGAAAACCGGTAAACGCTTATAATAAACCAGTGGCTATCTTAACTAAACAGGCCACTAATGCTCTTGAAAAAGCTCAAAAAGACCTAATGGCAGAAGGTTATTGCTTTAAGATATTTGATGCCTACCGGCCGCAAACCGCGGTGAACCATTTTATTGAATGGGCCAGAAACCCTAGCGACACGCTTACCAAACAAAAATTCTATCCGGAAGTTGCTAAAAAAGACCTTTTTCAGCTAGGCTATATCGCCACTAAATCTGGGCATTCCCGAGGTAGCACCGTGGATCTCACCATTATTGATGCCCAAACCGGAAAGGAAATAGATATGGGCAGCGGTTACGATTTCTTTGGTGATATTTCACACCACAGCACCGATAAAATTACTAAAGAACAAAAAGCCAATCGTTCTTTACTGAAGCGAATCATGATTAAAAATGGATTTAGGCCTTATCCCGAAGAATGGTGGCATTATACTTTAAGAAATGAACCCTATCCCGAAACTTATTTTGATTTCCCTGTTCAGTAAATTTTAATATTTTACCATAATGAAGATAAAATTAGACCGGGAAAACAGGCAGGTAAAAATTGATGACAATCAAAAATTTAATTATGGGATATTAAAATTTGTAATGATACTCAACATTATACAAATGCTTATGAGGATACTCATCAATCCGGTTTCAGCGTGGGATGTATATACCTGGCTTATCATTCCCATTGGTTTATTCTCTTTTTCTATATTTTTCTATCTCTTAAAACTTAGTACTGCGGAAGTAATTCCTTTAGAAGAAATAGAACATCTTGTTCATAAAAATTTCGTCGGAAGAAAACGTCTAAGCCTGAAACTTAAAAACGGAAAAACAAGACATTTGCAAATCAAATCGATTACAGAAATAAAGCAAATCCAGAATTTCATAAACTCACCACAGAAGGTAAAAAATTAGGTTCTGAAATGAATTCAGAATGACGAGTAAAAACAAACCCCGAAAAACTTCAATGTTTTTCGGGGTTTTTAATTAATTCTGATCTAAAAATTAAGACTCTACATCTAGCGCAGCATCTATTCTGGCGATTAGATCTTCCCAATGATATTGGGTTAAAGAATGATTTACTCCAGACTTTCTACGATTTAGCTCGCGTTTTAAAGTTTGCATTTCACCTCGCATCAGCGGCATAATATCAGACTTCAGCAAAGCTTCGTTATCCTCAGCATTTAATTTTTTAAGATAATCTGAAGCAATATCTACGTAAGATCGCTGTAAATTACGTCTGTAAGCATCAACCTTATTTCTATTATAAAGCTCACTAAAAATACCTTTGCGCAAATCTTCCATTAGGCTCACGGCTGTATAGGCTTCATTTCCATTTACTTCTTCATTGGATATCATTCGCTTTAATCGATCTTCCTCCAACAAATTATTTAACGCACGGGTTTGTAAACCCTGTACGCGTTCTATAGCTCCTGAAGCTTCAATTCGGTTTAATATTTCCTGGTTAAGCAACCAATCGGGAGTGGTAAAAGCTTCCTCAACTAAAAAGTTAACAGCTTCTTCCTGCTTTTCCTTCGGTACATTTTCATAAACCACTCCATCCTGATTTGAAGTTTTTCGGGTTTCGTAAACACCGCCAACATTGGCAACTACGTGAGAAGTATAACCACGCCACATATAGGTTAATTCGCGATATACTTCTTCAAGATCGTCATAACCATATCCGTCTTTGGAAGTCCACTCAATTAAATTTGGAACTACTTTTTTAAGATTTGCAAGTCCATACTCACTAGCCTTCACCTGGTCGGCTCCAAGACTCTCGCGCTGCGATTGCGGATCTACACCACCGTAACCATTTCCGAATTCATACCAGGGGTTTCCTGCTTTTTCCAATATCCATTCATCTAACTTTTCTTTCTCTGCTTCAGGAGAATCGGCTTCGGGAAGATATCTGTAACCCCAGTTGATCGCATATAAATCGTACGGCCCCATCATTCTAATATACCGCACACCTTCGTCTTCCGGTTGGGCAACATAATTTACCCTTGCATAATCCATAATAGATGGCGTTAAACCATATTTCTGGGTAAATTCTGCCGATCTTAAAGAATCTGTTGGATAAGCAGAACTCGCTTTCATATTATGAGGCAAACCTAATGCGTGGCCCACTTCGTGCGCAATTACCATACGCATCATTTCCCCAATTTCAGATTCTGGGGTATTTAAAGTCCTGGCGTCTTCGGTTTGCGCTCCGGCTTCAATCATATAACGGTTTCGGTAAGAGCGTAAATGATTGTGGTACCAGATGATATCACTTTCAATAATTTCTCCGGTCCGTGGATCGGTAACCGAAGGTCCCACTGCATTTCTTGTAGTACTCGCTACATAACGAACTACCGAATAGCGAACATCCTCAGGACTAAATTCGGGGTCTTCCTCCTCTGTGGGCGGATCTTTAGCAATAATTGCGTTTTTAAATCCGGCTTCTTCAAAAGCAACATTCCAGTCTTCAATTCCCTGCTTAAAATAAGGGCGCCATTTTTCAGGCGTGGCAGGATCTAAATAATAAACTATGGGCTCTTCAGGCTCTACCAGTTCACCACGCTTGTAAGCTTCAAGATCTTTAGGCACTAATTGCCAACGGCGAATTAACTCATAATCATCGGCTTTTAATTCTTCCGAATTGTAATCGTATTTATCTATGGTGAACCAGCCCACACGATGGTCTGCAATTCTTGGTTGCATTTTCTCTTCGGGTAGCAAAATCATAGATTGATTCATCATCATAGAAATTGTCCCGGCCTGGTCGCGAGCCGGCGGCTCTTCAGCTTCGTAAGTCATTACGTGTTTAATTTCCACATTTTTCGGATAGGAATTTGCAGACTCGATATAAGACCTGTTCTGATCCAGTTTTTTCACTTTATAACGCTTCCTTAGCGAAGATGAAAGTCCGTTAATTGCCTGTACTTCATCTTCAAATAAAGCGCTCGCTTCTATCACCACACTTGTAGAATCCTCATTATAGGTTTCAATTTCAGAGCTGAAAAGAATTGGAAAATAATTATTGGCCTGCACCGATTTGTAAATAGGCGATTCTTCGTCGCTCATATTTTCAAAACTAATCACCTTTACATCTATGTTGCCTTTACGCTTGGTCCAGCGCACTACCTGCTCATTCACTTTAGATCCGGCATTTACATATCCGCCGCCATAACCATCGGGCACACCGGCGATACGGCTTACCAAAAGCATGTCCTTATCCAGCATTTCTAAAGGAATTTCAAAATAAAGTTTGTCGTCTACAAAATGCGTGGTAAAAAGCCCTTCATCAGATTCTGCTTCAGAAGTTATGACTTCGTTATAAGATTTTAATCCTTTGGTAGATTTTTTCGAAGTGTTTTCAGCCGAAATATCTTTACCGCCGAAAACAGATTTTTCACTTCCGCAGCCCGCGACAAGTAATGCCGCCAACCCCAGAATTGGTAATTTTTTTATCATAAATTTTTTATTTTGCCCTCAAGATAAGCAAACCTGATAAAATGTTGAAATAATCGTAAGGGAAGAATTTAGATTGGCAATACCGTCAAGCTGTCCCGAAACTTCGGGATTGTTTCAGCTTCTAACATAATTACTGTGAAGAAATCTTAGACCTGCTTTCGGTATTCATCAATCTATCCCAGAAAGTAAAATAAAGTCCGAAATTAGTTCTGAACTCGGCATGATGAAAATGGTGATGCGTAGCGCCAATAAACATTTTTCCGAAGCGGCTTTTCATAAAAGCTTTCGGATAAATTTCAATATCTAAATGATTTATCACACTGCTAAGGGTCATAAAAATTAAATAAACACCAATCACAATTGGATGAACGGGCAATAAGAGTAGAATTACCGGAACTACTATAGCTTCGATCAGCGATTCCCAGGGATGAAAGGAAAAAGCCGTCCACGGGCTGGGCACCAAACTATCGTGATGTACCTTATGAATTTTCCTAAAAACCTTTGGATTATGCATCCAACGATGCACCCAATAATAATAAGTTTCGTGAAGTAGAGAAAGTAAAATAAAACTTAAGGGTAAATACCAAATTCCGAATTTTTCGATATCCAGATAAATCGCGGTAAAACCTTTTTGCCAGAGAAAATAAGTAAGCGCACCAAAGAAACCAAAAATCACCGAAGACCACATACTCCAGTAAATCTCCTTTTTTAACTGCTCTTTTCTAAAACCGCGTTTACTTAATCTTTTACTGCTAAATTTTTCACTTTTCAGTCTATAATAATACCAGTAGAATATTCCCGAGGAAACCAGATACCTGAGAAAAACTGCGGCGAAAAAGATAAGCACACAAACAAAGAAAAGCCCCGGATTATTAATTTCGAAGAATATCATACAATCTCGAAAGTAACGAATACATCGCTTATTTAATAGTCAACCTTTCAGAAAGTATTCTTAAAAATTAGTGGTGTTTATTTTTAGCTTCCGGGGTTTCCCTGACTAGCACTCCTCACAATTTCTTATCTTCGAAACCACTTAGCCAATTTGCCAGATATGAAGAATATATTCAATCCTGTTTACCTGAAATTTATAGTTATAATCAGTCTTTCACTATTTAATAGTTTACCGGCTGAAGCCCAGTTTCCGCTAGGCAATAAACAAAATGAAGGAGAAACCCAGGAAATTCCGGAAGATCCTCTGGGTAGAAGGACCCCGCGAGGTACAGTAAACGGATTTATTGATGCCATGGCAGAACAAAATAATAACCGTGCTGCCAGGTATTTAAATTTTCCGCCAGGAATTTCTACGGAAGAAGATAAAGAACAAATTGTACAGGTTTTACAACGTTTATTTGACCAGAAAGGAAATATCCAGCCTTATTACCAGATTAGCGACGAACCAAGCGGAAAAATTGATGACGGCTTAGAAGAAAACCTGGAAAAAATAGGAAGTGTTGAGGCTGACGATGAATTTGTAGAAATTTTTCTGAAACAACACGATGATGAATCTGGAAATCCAATTTGGGTTTTTTCTTCAGAAACCGTTAGCTCAATAAGTTCTCTGAACTTAAGAAATGCCGCATTAATCAACCAAATAATGCCGGAATTCTTTAAAAAATTTCTTTGGGGTGGTGTACCTGCCGGGCAATGGATACTTGCTCTATTACTCATCGCTGTAAGTTATTTTATCTCGTTACTGATAATTTCAGTAATTATTTTTCTTCTGAAAAAATCATGGAAAAGAACCCGGGAAGAACCCATTTCAGGAATTATTACTGCCGTTAAACTTCCTTTAATATTATATGCCGCCGTATGGATCTTTGTGGCTTTTACAAGAAACCTTGAGCTCTCTATTATCTTACGCCAAAAATTTAGTGCCATTACTATAATAGTGGCAATTGTGGCAATCCTTATGCTTCTTTGGAGATTATCAGATTTTATCGGAAAATTCAGTCAGGAAAAAATGCTGCTACGTGGCAATCCGGCCGGGGTTTCAATTGTATTATTTCTTCAACGCGCGGCAAAAATCGCAATTGTAATTTTTGGTGTTATATTTAGTTTAGGCGCAATTGGGATTGATGTTACCACCGGTTTGGCCGCCCTGGGAATTGGTGGTATTGCACTAGCCCTGGGTGCTCAAAAAACCATAGAAAACTTTGTAGGAAGCGTTACTTTAATTGCCGACAGACCCATAAGAGTAGGTGATTTTTGTAGAGTCGGTGAAGTTACCGGACATATTGAAAAGATTGGAATTCGATCCACCCAAATTAGAACTTTAGACCGAACGATAGTAAGCATTCCCAATGGCGCATTTTCATCTGATACTATTGAAAATTATGCGCACAGGGATAAATTTAGATTTTTTAGTGTTTTAAATTTTAGGTATGAAACCTCGCCAGACCAGCTAAGATTTTTACTTACCGAATTGAGAAAAACGCTTTACGCCCATCCAAAGGTTTATGAATTACCTGCAAGAATTCGGTTTATTGGCTTTGGGGCGCATTCTTTAGATATTGAGGTTTTCGCTTATTTAGATGCATTGAATTATGACGAATTTCTTGAAATTAGAGAAGATCTTATGCTAAGAATGATGGATGTTGTAGATCGCAGTGGTACTGATTTCGCTTTCCCTTCGCAAACTATCTACTTCGGAAAAGATCAGGGACTTTCAAAAGAAAAAACAGCTGAAGCTGAAGCTGCTGTAGAAAACCTAAAAAATGAACGGGAAATGCCACTTCCACAGTTTACCAGAGAACAAATTGATGCGCTTAGAAATAAATCCAGCTATCCTCCTGAAGGTTCAAGTACGAGTATAGAGAAAAGTGAAGTTTAATTTCAATTTTGCGACATTATTAACTTATTCCTCTAAATCCTATTACATAATGCTTTTGGTTACTTACCAAAATCGAATATACTTAACAAATGCTGTTGCAAATAGTTAATATTATCTTAATATTTATATATTAGCCTTATAACCAAAGTTGTAAAAATGAAACCCCTACTTTCAGGACTACTAATAATTATTTTTTCGTTTATTGCTTGTAACAATTCCTCTGAATCCAATAAATCCCAGGATTATTTACTGAATAAACTCCCTCCTGAAATTACTAATATTAATTTCACTAATAAGATTACAGAAGAGCCGGAGCATAGTATTATTAATTACATCTATTACTATAATGGTGCGGGTGTAGCTGCTGGAGATGTAAACAATGATGGGCTTCCAGATCTATATTTTGTCACTAATATGGGGGAAAACAAACTCTTTATTAATAAGGGGAATTTACAATTTGAAAACGTTACTGAAAAAGCAAATGTAGGAGGAAAATCCAGTTGGAATACCGGGGTCACAATGGTAGATATTAACAACGATGGCCTATTAGATATTTATGTTTCCGCAGTTTCAGGTTTGCTTGATTTTGAAGGACACAATGAACTTTTTATCAATAACGGGGATGGGACTTTCAGCGAGAAATCGGCAGAATATGGTTTAGATTTTAAAGGCTATTCTACTCAGGCCTATTTTTTCGATTACGATAATGACGGAGATCTCGATGTTTATATAGTGAACCACGCAGTACATACCACGCTTTCTCACGGTCCCGCAGAAGTTAGAAACAAAAGAGTTCCTTTGGTTGGTGATGTTCTTCTCGAAAATATTAATGGAAAATTTACAAACGTTAGTGAAGAAGCCGGAATCTACGGTGGATTAAATGGCTACGGCTTAAGCGCATCCCTCGCAGACTTCAATAATGACGGTTGGGTAGATATTTATGTGTGTAATGATTTTCACGAAGATGACTATTATTATATAAATAATCAGGATGGTACTTTTACCGAAACCCTAAATTCTGCGTTTTCAACAATAAGTAGATTTTCTATGGGAAGTGATGCCGCCGACATTACCGGAGACGGTTACCAGGATCTCATAACTTTAGATATGCTTCCTAAAGATGAAAAAGTAATCAAGGAAAGTGAAGGAGATGATGCAATGTATAATATGCAAAAACGTCTCAATAAACTTGGTTATAAAGACCAATATGCCCGGAATATGCTTCAAATAAATAATGAAGGCTCAAATTTTCAGGAAACGGCGCTTTACAATGAAATAGCTGCTACCGACTGGAGTTGGGCACCCCTACTGGCCGATTTCAATAATGACGGACATCAGGATCTATTTATTTCTAATGGAATTTTACGCAGGCCAAATGATCTCGATTTTAAAAACTTTGTGGCCACGGCTTTTAAAAACAGAAGTCCCAACGAAGGCATGAAGTGGCTTTATAATTCTAAAGACGAAATGCCCGAAGGAAAGGTCTCTAATGAAATTTTTAAAGGGAATTCGTTTAAATTTAAAAGAAAAACCGGGGAATGGATTGAGGATAAGGCTTCTTTCTCTAATGGTGCCATTTATGTAGACCTTGACCTGGATGGAGATTTAGATCTAGTAATAAATAATTTAAACGAAGAAGCAGGGATTTACGAAAATACCACTAATGCTTCAGGCGATTATCTTACGCTTCAGTTTGAGTATCCCGGTAATGAATATGGCATTGGAACCAAAGCCATACTTTTTACAGAAGGAAAACAGCAGCTTAAACAATTATTTAACTCCAGGGGTTTTTTATCTTCTGTAGAAAGTAAACTTCATTTTGGTTTAGGTAAGGAAGAGGAAATCGATTCAGTTCATATTATTTGGCCAAATAATACCTATCAAAAAATTAAGCCGCAAAAAAATCAAAATCTTAAGGTTGTTTATTCCGAAAATGCTTCAGATTATGACTATAAGGAATCGGTTAATCATGAAAAATATTTTGAACCTACAAACAGCTTTAAACACACACATCAGGAAGATGAATATGACGATTTTCACCAGGAAAAATTAATACCCTACAGTGTATCTATGCAGGGACCAGCTGTGGCAACAGGAGATATAGATAATAATGGCTTTGATGATGTTTTTATTGGTGCCGCTTCAGGTTACTCTGCTAAACTATATCTTAATGACGGAAACACTCTTAAAGTGGCCAATATAGAAGCCTTTGACAGGCACAAGGAATTTGAAGACAATGCAGCAGTGTTATTTGATGCCGATAATGATGGAGATCCTGATCTATATGTTGCTTCAGGAATTAATTCTAACCGAATGCAATTTTTCGAAAATGACCGGCTTTACATTAACAATAACGGAGATTTTAATGACGCTGCAGGATCTATTCCGAAAAACTACTTAAATACCTCTACAGCAATAAACCTGGATTATAATCAGGATGGATTTGCCGATCTTTTTATCGGTAACCTCTCAGATCCGGGTAATTTCGGCAAGCAGGTAGAATCTTATTTACTTAAAAACGATCAAAAAGGTAACTTTACTATAGATCCAAATTTCACCCTTAGCTCAATGGTAACTTCTGCGATATCGGAAGATATAAATAATGATGGCTCCCCTGATTTATTAGTAGCTGCCGAATGGGATAGCCCAAAGATCTATTTGAATGAACAAGGTAATTTTAAAGCAATTAAATTACCTGATAATCTTTTAGGATTGTGGCAAAGTATCGCATTTTACGATATAGACGGGGACGGTCAGAAGGATATTCTCTTGGGTAACTGGGGGCTAAACACAAGATTTGAAGCCAAAAAAGACACTCCTTTAAGAATGTATCATGCCGATTTTAATAAAGATGGAAAATTCGAAACTGTTATTGCCTATAATAAAAACGGTAAATATTATCCCATACATTCCAGAAACGAGTTAGCTTCCCAAATGAATTTTATAAGTAAAAAATTCCCTACCCATCAGGAATTTTCATTAAAAACAATGGAAGAAATATTTACCCCTCAAGTATTGACTTCTGCTAAAAGGTACGAAGTTAATACCCTGGCTTCAGGTTATCTCAAAAACAACAATGGGAAGTTTTCTCAATTCATTGAATTTCCGATGGCTTTCCAAACTGCACCAATCAATTCATTTCAGATACTCAATATCGATGGAGAAAAACAATTATTGGTAAGTGGTAATTCTTATAAGGTAAATACCTACCACGGAGGGTATTCCTCACTAAAAGGTTTAATGGTAAAAACTATTTCTGATTATAAAAAAGTTTCTAATTTAGGCATCAAACCTTTCGACCAGCAGATAAAAAACACCGTTTCAGTTCCTATGAGAGATAAAAACCTGCTTATTGTAGTCCCTAATAACGACAGTATTTCTACTTATTCTTATGAAAAATAGAATATGTATTCCCAGAAAGATTTAAAGATACTAAATACATTTTCTATCTATTTTGAACAGCTAGTATACTTTTTAAAACCGGATATTAGGGACGGTAGTGTTGCCACTTCCACAGTTTACCAGAGAACAAATTGATGTGCTTAGAAATAAATCAAGATACCCTCATAAAGGTTCAAGGACGAATATAGAAAAATAACGCACAACAGAATTAAACTTTATTATCAAGATATTTTCATTAAATTAATTTTGGATAATAGGTAGCTTTGAGGCAGTCTGAAAACATCCAATTTCGTCCTGGTGAATAGTTAAAATTTTTTCAGATAGTCTCAATATAAACCCCGAGCTAAAACAGATGAGTCAAACAAAAAGAGGAAGGAAATACCGTGGTGAAGAAGCAAAATGGCCTCATCAAATCCCAATAGCTGGCTGGATAGATATTGGGAAACGTGTTTACAAAGAGATGAAATTAGATCACGTTCAAATAATTTCAGCGGGAGTTGCTTTTTATTTTTTCCTTGCCCTTTTCCCAACATTTGTCGCAGCTATTTCCATTTACAGTTTGATCTTAGAACCTTCCCAAATTGAAAACCAAATTTCACATTTAAATTCCATTTTACCCGAACAGGCTTTTAAAATGATTACAGATTTTCTGAAGCCTATACTCGAACGGCCTGAAAAAGAAATTGGATGGGGTTTATTTATTAGTATTATAATAAGTGTCTGGAGTGCGAATAAAGGAACGAGCGCATTATTTCAAGGTGTAAATATTGCTTACGACGAAATGGATGAGCGGGGTATTATTAAAAAAAACCTACTTAGCCTGCTTTTCACCGTAGGAGGTTTATTTATAGGACTTATTAGTTTGCTGATTGTTATCTTTTTTCCTCTACTCGTGAAAAACTTTGGGTTAAACCCTGAGTTAGAAGCTATCCTAAAATGGTTTCGTTGGGTTTTTCTAGGATTTATCTTAATTCTTAATTTAACTTTGATTTATAAAATTGCTCCTTATAGAAGGAATCCTAAGTTTACCTGGGTAACCTGGGGAGCAATAATTGGGTCGATATTTTGGCTTTCCGGTTCTATGTTATTTTCCTGGTATGTATCTAATTTTGGAAGTTACGACGATCTTTACGGCAGCTTTGCCGCGGTAGCTATTTTAATGTTATGGTTATTTCTCACCGCTTTTATTGTTCTTATGGGTGCCGAAATAAATTCAGAAATGGAACACCAGACTAGATATGACACTACCATAGGATCAGAAAAACCAATGGGCGAAAGAAACGCCTATCACGCCGACCATTGTGCGGTAGAAGATCCAGATGAAGATTGTTAACCAGGCAAGAATTATATTTGAATTAGATCTAAAATTCAAGGAGCAAAATTTCAAGTTTTTTTAAAGTTCTAATTTTGGCTCAGGCTAACTTTTACCATAAAAAATTTTACGATTATATTTCTAAACCATTTACTTTATCGTAATATTGCTATATAATATTTAAATGCTTTATACTTATGAAAATTACAATTCTTAATCCGGCATTATATTGCAGCACCGGAGAAGAACCGGGCTTATCTTCGAAGTCTTCCGACCCATATTAAAGTAGAATTCAAACTGAACGAGCAAAAGCTTAATTTACTACTGGTACACCGGAGTCCTCTTAAAATCAATGAATATTTATTCGAAGACCGGGATGAAAAAAGCCTGCTAAGAATGCAGAGGCAGATATTATGTGCTTTGGCCATACACACAAACCTTATCACCAGATTTTGAATTCAGGAGATAATGAGAAGCCGCATTACAGGCACGCGGTTAACCTGGGATAAGTTGGAAAACCTAAAGACAATGATAAAGAGGTTGCTATGTCATTCTCGAGATAGACGAGAATGCCTCGATAGTGGAAAAAGACAGTATAAAACCTCAGTTTATCAGGTTTGAATATGATATCGATAAAGCAGCAAAAGCTGTGGAAGATAGTAGACTTCCCGATGCCTATGCCGGAAACTTAAGGAATGGATATTAAACTAAATTAACCAAAAATCTTTGATCAAAATTTAAACTAGTATGTCTGAAAAAAAAGAGATTGCATTTTTTGAAAAATATTTAAGCCTTTGGGTGGCCCTCTGTATAGCAGGTGGGGTTCTAATTGGCTACATCGCAGAAGATGCAATGCAAATTATGAGTACCTGGGAGATCTATCAGGTAAATATTCCAATTGCAATCCTTATCTGGATGATGATTTATCCTATGATGCTACAAATAGATTTCACCAGTATTAAAGAAGTAGGAAAAAAGCCCAAAGGGATAATTCTAACCCTGGTAATGAACTGGCTGGTAAAGCCGTTCTCTATGGCATTTTTCGCCTGGATATTTTTCACTAAAATATTTGCTGCATTTATTGACCCTGCCCTGGCAGGGGAATATATAGCCGGGGCAATAATCTTAGGTGCAGCGCCCTGTACGGCAATGGTTTTTGTTTGGTCTTATTTAACCGATGGAGATCCAAATTATACACTTATGCAGGTATCTGTGAACGATCTAATCATCCTGTTTGCGTACATTCCCATTGTAGGATTACTCCTGGGAATAACAGATGTATTTGTACCCTATGAAACCCTTATATTAAGTATTGTAATTTATGTTATAGTTCCTTTGGTTGCCGGAATAATAACCAGCAAATTGCTTATTAAAAGGCATGGAAAAGACTGGTTCCAAAATGAATTTCTACCGAAATTCAAACCTGTGAGCATAATAGCATTATTGCTAACCTTACTTTTGCTTTTCGCTTTCCAGGGAGAGAATATTCTTAACAATCCGCTAATTATAGTTTTAATTGCAGTGCCTTTGATTATTCAAACCTACCTAATCTTTTTCGTTACCTGGTTTGCAGGTAGAAAAATGAACTTAACCCACCAGGTTTGTGCTCCTGCGGCTATGATTGGAGCGAGTAATTTCTTTGAACTATCTGTAGCTGTTGCTATAGGTTTGTTTGGCCTGGATAGTCCTGCTGCATTGGTTTGTGTAGTTGGTGTTTTAGTTGAAGTGCCTGTTATGCTTTCTTTGGTGAATTATGCTAATAAACAGAAATATTAATTTAGCGTACAAATCTAAAGACTATAAACAAAAAAACCCTCAAAATCAATAGATTAAGAGGGTCTTTGGTACTCGGGACGGGACTTGAACCCGTACGGACACATTGTCCATTGGATTTTAAGTCCAACGTGTCTACCAATTCCACCACCCGAGCGTGGTAATATTATATATGAGCGAAAAACGGGATTCGAACCCGCGACCTCCACCTTGGCAAGGTGGCGCTCTACCAACTGAGCTATTTTCGCGTGTTTAAAAGAACTTCCACGAGTTATCGTGGCTGCAATAGCGTATTGCGGATGCAAATTTAATATAAATCTTATAATGTCAAAGGCTTTTTATAAAAAATAAAAAAAATCTGGGATAAAAATTATTTTCAAATAAATCCAGACAAAACCACGAGATTATAACTAGCTGTTTACCAAAAGGTACAATAAGTCACAAGCTAAAATTAATTATTCCCCTAACCGCTGAAAACAAAACTGAGAACCGACAACTCACAATAAAAAACTGACTAAGCCTTCGCTTTAGCCTTTTCCTTGCCCACCAGCGTTCTTTTAATCTCATTAAGCTTCATTAAAGCTTCTACAGGAGTAAGCGTATCGATATCTATATGTAACAACTCCTCTTTTAATTCCTGCAAAATCGGGTCGTCAAGGTTAAAGAAACTAAGTTGCATTTCTTCTTCAGCCGATTTCTTTAAAACCTCCCCCGAATCTTCCATTTTATGAGATTTTTCAAGTTTTTTTAAAATCTTATTAGCGCGAAGCAAAACCTGTTGTGGCATTCCGGCCATTTTGGCCACGTGAATCCCAAAACTATGCTCGCTACCTCCCGGCACCAGTTTCCGAAGAAAAAGCACATTATCTTTTAACTCCTTTACCGAAACATTAAAATTCTTTATGCGCTCAAAAGTATCGCACATTTCATTTAGCTCGTGGTAATGCGTTGCGAACAGGGTTTTAGGTTTAGCAGGATGTTCATGCAAATATTCACTTATAGCCCAGGCAATCGAAATCCCATCGTAAGTACTGGTTCCCCGCCCTATTTCATCTAAAAGCACCAAACTTCGGTCAGAAATATTATTGAGAATGCTCGCAGTTTCGTTCATTTCCACCATAAAAGTAGATTCGCCCATAGAAATATTATCGCTCGCGCCAACACGAGTAAAGATCTTATCTACGAGACCGATATTGGCGGCTTTTGCCGGTACAAAACTACCCATTTGAGCCATTAAGACAATAAGCGCCGTTTGTCTTAATATAGCCGACTTACCACTCATATTTGGCCCGGTAATCATAATTACCTGCTGGTTTTCCCTGTCCAAAGTAACATTGTTGGTAACATAAGTTTCTCCAATGAGCAGTTGCTTTTCAATAACCGGGTGGCGACCTTCTTCTATATTCAGGTCGTGGTGGTCTTCAATTTCAGGCTTGCAGTAATTTTCGGATTTCGCTTGTTGCGCGAAAGAGCATAAACAATCTAATTGAGCAATAAGTTGAGCGTTTTGCTGAACCGGCTGAATATAATCATTCATCCATATCACCAGTTTGCCAAAAAGTTGTTGTTCCAGCTGTAAAATCTTTTCTTCAGCACCTAAAATCTTCGCTTCATATTCTTTCAACTCTTCGGTAATGTAACGCTCGGCGTTAACCAATGTCTGTTTTCTAATCCAGCTATCGGGAACTTTATCTTTATGCGTGTTGCGCACTTCAATATAATAGCCGTACACATTGTTACTCCCAATTTTCAAAGAAGAAATTCCGGTAATTTGGGTTTCACGTTTCAGCATATTATCCAGGTAATCCTTCCCCGAAAAAGCTATTTTTCTGAGATCGTCAAGTTCTTCCGAAAAACCTTCAGCGATACAATTTCCTTTTAAAATATTTACCGGGGCGTCTTCGTGCAGGCTTTCTGTTATTTTGCTTCGTAGCACCTCACAAGAATGTAAATTATCACCAATCACTTTAATCGCTTCATTCTTACTTTTTAGTGCGAGCTCTTTTATTGGAATAACTGCCTGCAGAGAATGATTTAGCTGAAGTACCTCCCGCGGTGTTACTTTTCCCGTAGCGACTTTAGAAATAAGTCGTTCCAGGTCGCTAATCTTTTTGATGTTTTGCTGAATTTCAGCTAAGACTGAAGGATTCTCGAGTAAAAATCCAACCACTTCGTGACGCTTTTTCACTTTCTCGGCGTTCTTTAAAGGCAGGGCCAACCAGCGTTTTAAAAGCCTTCCGCCCATTGGCGAAATCGTTTTGTCTATCACATCAAGCAAAGTCACTGCATTGGCCGCGTTAGAATGATACAACTCCAGGTTTCTAATGGTAAAACGATCCATCCATACATATTCCTCCTCAGCTATTCTATTTATCGCGGTAATATGTTGCAATTTCCGATGTTGGGTTTCGGCCAAATAATGTAAGATCGCACCCGAAGCGATAATTCCTTCTTCCAAATGCTCCACCCCAAAACCTTTTAAAGATTTAGTTTGAAAATGTTCGTTTAAGGTTTCGTAAGCGAAATCCTGTTTAAAAACCCAATCTTCCTGATAAAATGTATGAAAATCTTCCCCGAAAATCTGTTTAAAATCCTTCTTGTTTTTCTTCGGAATTAAGACCTCACTGGGATTAAAATTCTGAAGTAACTTATCTATATATTCTGAATTTCCCTGTGCCGTGAGAAATTCACCGGTGGAAACATCTAAAAACGAAACCCCAAAGACTTTTTTTCCGAAATGAATAGCACATAAAAAATTATTCGATTTACTCTGAAGCACCTCATCGCTTAAAGCCACACCGGGAGTTACCAGTTCGGTCACACCGCGTTTTACAATGGTTTTGGTCATTTTAGGATCTTCCAACTGATCACAAATGGCCACTCGCTCCCCCGCTTTTACCAGTTTTGGCAAATAAGTATTTAAAGAATGATGTGGAAATCCAGCAAGCTCGGTACGCTCACTACCGTTGTTCCTATTGGTGCAGACAATATTTAAAATCCGCGCGGTTTTTACTGCGTCTTCACCAAAAGTCTCGTAGAAATCTCCCACGCGAAACAATAGTAAAGCATCGGGATACTTTGCCTTAATGGCGTTGTATTGCTTCATTAACGGAGTAACTTTAGGGGATTTCTTGGCTGCCAAAATTTTTAAATTTTATTTCCCGCTAAAGTACAGAATCCCATATTTTAAAGGAAAATTATCTCTGGAAGTTATTTAATTTTTTCCACAATTACTGTACGAGAATTTCCCCTTTAGATCCATTTTTTGAAGGAACCAGACGGTAAACAGCTTTTGGTTTCAAGCCCTTCTCAGTTCTATGCGAAACAAAAACTACCGCTGTTTCGCTTTCCTTTGCAATAAGATTAATAAGCGATGTGATTTCTAAGGCACTTTTATCGTCCAGAGAAGTGGTGGGTTCATCTAAAATAAGCAAAGGTGGGTGCTTGATCATCGCCCTGGCGATTAAAATCATTCTTTTTTGAAGCTCTGGTAATTCTTTAAAAATCTTTTTTGATTTATCTTCTAAATTCAGGGTTTTTAGCCATTCTTTGGCTAACCTGGTATCTTTATCACCTGGTTTTTGATACAAACCTACACTATCCATCAAACCTGAAATTAACATTTCCAACACCGTGTTTCTTCGGTTGAAAAGTTCAGTGAGTGCAGGCGAAAAATAACCGATTTTCCTCTTAATCTCCCAAACGCTTTCGCCGCTGCCCTTTTTGTTTCCGAATAAATATAAATCCAAACCGTAAGCTTTGGGATTATCGCCGTAAATCATTGAAAGCAAAGTGGTTTTCCCGGAACCGTTGGGCCCGGTAAGTTGCCAGAAATCGCCCTTTTTAATTTCCCAGGTAATTTTATTTAAAATCGGATTTTCATCGTAAGAGACAGAAACATTTTTCATCTTCACTAACACCTCAGGTCTTCTGCGAAATTTTTCAGGGGGTGGCGGAATAGTTTTTATTTCTGAAAAATTGGTTTTATTCTGACTTCCTAAAAATTCTGAAGTACCAATAACCTCTAAAATTTGTTCATTTTCGACTTTCAAAACTGAATCTATAAAAGGTAATAAATCTTTCTTTCGATTAAAAACTTGAATGATAGCGGTAGTTTCTGAAATATGCTGGAAGGTCGATTTCAAATCAGCTACCGAAGCTTTATCCAGACTATCATAAGGATTGTCCAAAACCAGAAAATCAGGTTTTTGCTTAAGCAAATACTCCAAAAAAGCTTTTCGTTTTTCTCCACTTGAAAAAGTTCTTAGAGAACGATTCTCATTCTGAATTAACACCGAATTCCCGTGTTTATAATCTTCTTCTATAAATTTGTTTAAAACCGTCTCGGAAAACAGCAGGCCTTTTTTTCCCTGCAATTCCTTTAGCTCCATAGGAGGATTTCCTTTTAAAAGCTGCCGTAGCAATTTTCCCTTTACAGAAAAGTCGGTTCCGAAAATTGCGTAGTGTTTTAAATTCATACTGAATATCTCTTATTGATAACCCTGCGCCTGTAAATTGAACAATTCGGCGTACAATTGATCATTTTTCATCAATTCCCGGTGGGTTCCAATTTCCAGGACCGCACCATCTTTTAAAACCATGATTCTATCGGCTATTCTTACCGTACTGAATCGGTGCGAAATAATTACCGCGGTTTTGCCTTCGGTTAGTTTAATAAACCGATCAAAAGCTTCGGTTTCGGCGCGAGCATCTAACGCAGAAGTGGGTTCGTCTAAAATTAAAACCTCAGCGTCTTTCATATAAGCACGGGCAATCGCGATCTTTTGCCATTGACCGCCCGAAAGATCTTTCCCTTGTTTAAAACGTTTACCCAATTGCTGATCGTAACCTCCCGGCATTTCAGAGATCACCTCATTCGCCAGACTTTTCTCAGCAGCGCTGTTTATTCGCTCCTGATTCTGGATTTCTTCAATTTCACCCATCGCGATATTTTCACGAAGGGTTAATTCAAACTTCACAAAATCCTGGAAAATCACTCCGAAGTACTGTTGATATTGGGTTTGATCATATTGTTTTACCGGAATATCATCCAGAAGAATCTCACCTTCCGTAGGTTCATAGAACCGAAGTAATAATTTAATGAGCGTGGTTTTTCCGGCACCATTTTCTCCCACAAAAGCCAGTTTTTCACCTGCTTTTAATTCAAAATTGATATTGCGCACCACCCAGGCTTCAGACTTTGGATACTTAAAGCCGACATTTCTGAATTCAAATCCTTTTTTAATTTTCTTCGGAAGCGATAATTTTTCTTCCGAAGTTTCATTAGCATATTTAAGGTCCAGAAATTCAAAATAGTCCTGAAGGTAAAGCGCGCTATCGGTAATTGCTGTAAATCGGGTAAAAAATCCCTGTAACTTGGATCGCAACCTATTGAAAGATCCCGAAAGAAAGGTAAGGTCACCAAGCGAAAAAATTCCCGCCACGGTTCTAAAAACGATTAAAAGATATGCGCCATAATAAGCTCCCGTACCAATCACATTAAATAATGAACCCCAACCGGCACGTTGTTTTGCCAGTTTTTTACTCATTAAATAATAAGTATCGGAAAGGTTTTTAAACCGTTCGGCCAGGTAATTTGACAGTCCGAAGAGCTTCACCTCTTTTGCCGTCACATCGCTGGCACCGGCGTAGCGCAAATAATCCAGTTCACGACGCTCTTGCGTCCAGCTTCGGGCCAGGGAATAACTCGTCCCACTAAACTTAATTTCATTGATAATTGTAGGAACTACCGAAACGACCAGTAAAATAATTAGCCATGGCTCGAAAGCCACAACTCCGGCCAAAAGAGTGAAAATAACCACCAGATCTTCGGCCTGGGTGAGAATGTTAGACATAAGTCCAACCCTTCCTGTAGTTTGCTGCCGGGCACGTTCCAGTTTATCGTAAAACTCAGAATCTTCTAACTGATCCAGATTTAATTCTGAAGTTTTTTTGATGATACGCACTGAAGTATCGATACTATACTGATCGCCCAATAAACCATCGGTTAAACTAATCGCCCGGCTCATTAAATCTGATAAAATTGCAAGGCCAAATTCGGCTGCCACCAACAACCACAACCTATCCAGATCTTTTTCTTCGGCGGCAATTTGTAAAACTACCTCATCAATAATCAATTTTCCTACAATAAGGATAATTACCGGTAAAACAGCGTTAACGGTCCTTGCCAATACATTCGCGTAAAACAGCGAAGGATTCACTTTTCTGATTTCCTTAAAAAAACGAGGTACAAACTTTAGGGAAGCAAAACTCCCTCTCAAATTAACTTTATTGGCTTCTAATGACTTTTTAGATCTTGGCAAGGATGATTTTTTCTTTGCAAGTTAGCTAAGATTTGAGAAATTCAGGTATAATAAGAAACAAGAGTAAAGACCCAAGACCCAAGATACAAGACTGAATACTGAATATGTAACCTAAAATTAAAATTATAGAAACTACTGTATTAGTCCCTGAAACAAGGTTGCTTTATAACAATCTAAACCTTCTCCTTGGAAATTATCTTTACAAGCCTGTAAGAAATCGAGGAGCCATCCATGGGAGGATTTTTTATTTTCTTCTTTTTCACTTTTAAGTGATAAATATAACCGGGTTCATAATCAAAACCTTCTATGCTGTCTTCGTAATAAAAAAGGTTCCAGTCATCTGTACCAATTTGGTCTCCCTCCTGTACCAGTAAGCATTTTCCTTCCCTTTCTCCCACACATTCTTCGGTATAGCTATTCACCACCATATCTACCACTTTTAAATCTTCGCTAAAGCTAACACTAAGCAAAAACACCAATCCTATAATTCCAGTCTGCATCATAACAATTCATTTTCACCCTTTTAAAGTTAAGTGATTATATGATTTACGAACTGGGGGATTTCCCCTTATTATATTCCAATTTAAGATCCGGAAATAGTAAGGACTGACTAATCCCGATCCTTAGTCCTTTTAATCTCCTGAAGCATATTCCTTAAATCTTCTCGATTAAAAACTTTTCCACTTTTTACTACCGCAGTAATTGTGTTTAGGTGCTGCAAGTTCTCTAAAGGATTCTCTTCAAGCAATAAGAGATCGGCAATTTTTCCTTCTTCCACACCACCATATTTGGCCCCCAAATTAAGAAACTTAGGCCCATTAATTATAGAACTTTTTAATACCTGTGCATTAGTTAATCCGGCTTCCGCTAAGGCATTTAATTCCCCGTGCAGAGATTCACCAGGATACACATAAGAATTAAAGGCACCACAATCTGATCCTGTTAAAATTTTTACACCGGCATTTTGCATAGGCTCTATCATCCTATTACTTATTTCTTCCATCTTCTCACGCATTTCACTTCCCGAAGCTTTTGCTCGCTTCGCTCCTTCTATTCTACCCTGATAGGTTTGTTGGATGCCCGGGCCAATATAATCTAGCAAAGAATCCTGCTGATGATTTACTTCCAAAATTTCAGCCAGGGTTTTTCCAATATAAAGGGTGGGTGTTACGAATACATTTTCTTCGCTCATTTTTGCGAAAACCTCATCGGTCAGTTCCGGATCGTAGGTATCGATCAAAGGCTCTATCATTCCATAGCCAAGGTTAAGCCTTGTAAGACTGTCGGCTGCGGGAGAACAAGCTTTTAACGGGTAATACATATGTTCGGCACCATCCAGCCCAAGGGATATCGCCTTCATAAAATCGGCGCTCATTGGCATATGACCGGTGGTTTTTAATCCTCTTTCTTCAGCTGCTTTTATAATTCCGTAGTAATTTTCTGCGGAAAGATTTCCATCATACATTTTCACATAATCTACTTCCAGTTTTTCGAGAGAATCTAGTGCAGTCACAATATCACTCGAATCTGAAACTTTTATGGATCCCGGCCAGGCGGGTTGATCACCATCAAGTTTAGGACCCGAACTAAAAATTGTAGGACCGTTTAATTTTCCTTTGGCAATCTGGTCTTTCCACTCCATAACACTGGGAGTTATATCACCGCCTGCATCTCTTACCGTGGTAATCCCATATGCTAAAAATAGTGGTAGTAAATCTTTATTCTCCTGGATTAAAGTATCTCCTCCTCTAAAATGAACATGATTATCCCATAGACCGGGCATTACAAATTTTCCATGGGCATCTATTTCTTCTTTTGAGGTATAAGAATCCTTATCACGGTAATCGCTAACTTCAACAATTTCATCTTCAGAAATAAAAATAGTTTGCCCTTCTTTTAAATCGTTATTTTCCACATCTACAATAGTGGCGTTAAAAATCACCAGGTGGTAGGTTTTTGTTTCTTTATTATTACAGGAAGAAACACCGATTAAAAATAAAAGAGAATAGATAAGTTTTTTCATTTCTATTGAGTTTTGACTGAAAAGTCTAAGATAAATTAAATTTTAAAAGACCTGGAGTTATAGGGAGAAAACCCAGAGAGAATTCTTCGGAAGAAAAAATGGAAATCCTATTTTTGCGTTATGGAAAACCGAAAATTAAAAAACAGCGAACTGGACCGTAAGTCTATTGAAGAATTCAAGGAAGCTAAAAAAACGCCCATTATCGTGGTACTGGATAATATTAGAAGCTTAAATAATATTGGTTCGGTTTTTCGAAGTGCCGATGCTTTTTTAATTGAAAAAATTTACCTCTGTGGGATTACCGCACAGCCACCTCATAAAGACATTCAAAAAACCGCTTTGGGCGCCACTGAAACCGTAGCCTGGGAATATCTTGAAAATACGCTCGAGGTTGTTGAGAAATTGCAAAATGAACATACAAAAGTCTTTGCAATCGAACAGGCTGAAGGCTCTGTTATGTTAAATGATTTTAAAGCCCTGGCGGGAGAAAAGATCGCCGTGGTTTTTGGGAACGAGGTAAAAGGCGTGCAGCAAAAAGTAGTTTCAGCCAGTGACGGAATTATTGAAATCCCGCAATTAGGAACAAAACATTCGCTGAATATTTCAGTAAGTGTTGGAGTGGTTCTTTGGGATTTGTTTTCTAAGATTTCCCAGAATAACAGAGAGCAATCTTATATGAGCCATTAAATTTCTCTTTCGAAATTTTCTAAGACCTCAACATGTCATTGATTTAAGTGAAAAAATACCTACAAGGTTTTGGAAACCTTATAGGTAAATTATTTTCTGTTGGGCTTAGGGGAATTTTAGTTGGCTTTAATCTCTTCCAAAATTGCTAAAAAATCGGCGCGGTTATTAACAAAATCTTTGCCCGAAATATCTATAATTTGCACCCTCATATTGGTTTGAGTCTTAATAAAATTCAGGTAGCTTTTATTGATCTCTACTAAATAATCGGGCTGAATATTTTGCTCGTAATCGCGGCCGCGGGCTTTGATATTTTCCAGCAATCTTTCGGTATTTTGGTAGAGATAAATATATAAATCCGGTTTTACCAGTTCTTTATACATTAGATGAAAAAGCTTGTGATACAAAGCATATTCATCTTCGTGTAAGGTGATTTTTGCAAAAATAAGCGACTTAAATACATCGTAATCTGAGATCACAAAATCTTTAAAAAGATCATATTGCGCTAAATCGTCTGAAAGTTGCTGATAGCGATCGGCCAGGAAAGACATTTCCAGAGGAAAAGCATAACGCTCTTTATTTTCGTAGAATTTGGGCAAAAAAGGATTGTCTTTAAACCTTTCTAAAATGAGTTTTGCATTAAAATCTTCGGAAACCATGGTTGAAAAACTCGTTTTCCCGGCACCGATGTTTCCTTCAACTGCGATATAATTCAGTTTATTTAAATTGAATGCTTTTTTAGGAATCTCTAGCTTTTCAGGAATCGCTTTTATTTCTGAATTGTCCTCAACCCGCTTCAGTAATTTTTCAATAGAGACTTTAAAGACGGGATGAATTTCCTTCGCAGCGATATCAGCCAGGGGAAGCAGCACGAATTTCCGGTTTTGCATTTCGGGATGAGGGATTACCAAATCTTCCGTTTGCAAAGTTTCATGCTCAAAAAGTAAAATATCCAAATCCAGGCTTCGGTTTTGGTAATTCTGTGTATCAGAGCGAACCCGGCCGGCATTAGTTTCAATAATTAGTAATTTACGAAGAACTTCTTCTGCAGAAAATCTTGTAGAAACAGCAACACAGGCATTTAGAAACGCGTGACCGCTAAAACCCCAGGCGGGTGTTTCATAAACCTGAGAAACCTGTTGTATCTCACCAATTTCTAAATAAATTTTATGCAATGCGTTTTGCAGAAGTTCAAAGCGGTTGCCCACATTGCTTCCCAGCGCGATATGTACTATTTTTGGGGAATTCAAACTGAATGAAGAAAAATTATTAAAGCTATCCTGTAAATTTCACAGCAAATTAAGTAAAACAAAATCACATACCCCTAATTTTGCGGGAAGACTTAAAAAATAAATTTGGCTAAACTATTACTCAAAGACAAACTTGCAGCACAGCGTATTTATTTAATCCTGGCAGGGCTTTTTATCGCCTCTTTAGTCGTTTCCAATTTAATATTTCAAAAATTTTTTAGTTGGGATTTTTTCGGCATATACACTTTTGAGATTTCTGTAGGAATTTTACCCTATCCGGTAACGTTTCTAATAACCGATATTATCAGTGAAATCTACGGAAAGAAAAAAGCCAACCAGGTAGTGACCACGGGTATTTTTGCCTCGTTCTTTTCTTTATTGATTATCTACACAGCAGATGCTGTGCCGGCTACAGAATGGTCGCCCATAGGCAATGCCTTGTTCACCAAAGTTTTTGGCGCTACAACCATTGCAGTATTCGCCTCTATGGTTGCCTATTTACTGGCGCAGTATATAGATATTCAATTATTCCATTTTTGGAAAAGGTTGACCAAAGGAAAACATTTATGGCTCAGGAATAACTTTTCTACATTTTTATCGCAGTTTGTAGATACGTTTTCGGTCTTGTTTTTGCTCTGTAGTTTTAATAAAATTGAATGGGATTTATTTGGCGCACTTTTACTTAGCGGATTTCTGTTTAAAGTAATTATTGCCGCCTTAGATACGCCCCTGCTCTATGCTTCGGTTTATGCGTTTAGGAAACGCTTTAAGTTGAAGCAGGGCGAAGAATTAAAATATGACTAACTTTAAAAAACCTTGCTAATTAGCAAATAGGTTAAATATTATAGCAATGAAAAAAGTATTTAAAATAATTGGTATTGTATTGCTCGTGATTGTAGTGATACTTGTTGCCGCCCCGATTTTGTTTGAATCGCAGATAAAAGATTATGTGCGTAAAACTGCTAACGAAAGTGTGAATGCAGAGGTAGAATTCCGCGATATCAGTCTAAGCTTTTTCAGGAGTTTTCCGCAGGCAACGGTGGTAATTGAAGATTTTAGCGTCATAAATAACGAACCTTTTAAAGGTGACACACTTGCTCTTGGTGAAGAACTACAATTGGAAATGTCTATTAAAGAATTATTCAAAGGTGCAGACGAGCCCAAAGTTCTGGACGATATTAAGATCAATAATACTTTTCTGAATATTAAAGTTGATTCCCTGGGAAATGCCAATTACGATATCGCTATTGAAGATAGCACTGCAACTGCCAGCGATTCGGCTTCAACCGGATTTAGTTTCGATTTAAAGCATTACGAGATCAATAATTCCCGTGTAAAATATTTAGATGAAGGCCAGAAACTTCTGCTTGATGTAGAAGAATTAAACCACCAGGGAACCGGTGATTTCTCTCTGGCTGAAAGTGAACTGGATACTGAATCTACTGCGCTGGTTTCTTTAGATTACGACGGGGTAAATTATCTAAATCGAAACAATGTTTCCCTTGATGCGGTAATTCAAATGGATTTGGAGAATATGCGCTATACATTCCTGGAAAATGAAGCAATGGTAAATCAGTTGCCACTTACTTTTGAAGGTTATGTTCAGGTAAATGAAGATAATAATGAGATCGATTTAAGTTTCCAAACGCCTTCTTCAGACTTTAAAAACTTTCTGGCGATAATGCCTGCTACCTATGCAAAAAATATTGAAAACGTTGAGACCAATGGAGATTTCATCGTAAACGGAAGAATACAAGGAATTATTGATGAAACCTATATACCAAAAATGGATATTAAGGTAAGTTCCAATAACGCCTCTTTTAAATATCCCGATCTACCTAAAAGTGTAGAAAATATTAATATTGATCTTCAGATTTTAAATGAAACCGGACTTTTAGAGGATACCTATCTTACATTTGATAATGTGACTTTCAGTATAGATCAGGACAAGTTTGCCACCAACGGAAGCGTAAAAAACCTGATGGGAAATATGCTTGTAGATATGGCACTTAAGGGAACGCTAAATTTAGCGAACCTCGAACAGGCTTATCCTCTGGAACTTGAACAAGACCTTAATGGAATTTTAACCGCCGATGTTACCACGCAATTTGATATGAATTCTATTGAAAAGGAACAATATCAAAATGTAAAAAGCAGCGGTACGGCCAGCATTAGAAATTTCAGTTATAAATCGCCTGAAATACCTAACGAAGTAAAGATCGCTAATGCTACAATGAATTTTAACCAGGGTAATGTGCGTGTACCCGAATTAAAACTTACTACTGGTCAAACCGATATTACAGCTTCAGGAAACATTGAAAACCTAATGGGCTTTTTATTTACAGACCAGAATTTAAAAGGAACCTTTACTGTGAATTCTAATGTTTTTGCCATTAACGATTTTATGATCGCAGAAACTGAAGTTGAAACCGGAAACGAAGAAACTCAAGGCGAAATTTCTACTCCAGGTACAAAAGAAGCGGTAAAAATTCCATCGTTTTTAGACACAGCACTGGAATTTAATGCAAACACCGTAATTTATGATAACCTGGAGCTCAAAAACGCCACGGGAACCATTATTTTACGTGATGAGACAGCAACTTTGCAAAACATTACTACCGATATTTTCGGCGGAAATATAGCCCTGGAAGGAAATGTTTCTACTAAAGGAACAACGCCAACTTTTGATATGGATCTGGCGCTTAACGCGCTAAATATAGCAGAATCTTTTAACGGATTGGAAATGTTACGAGGACTGGCGCCGGTTGCACAGGCACTGCAAGGTAAATTGCAGACCAATCTTAAATTAAACGGAAATTTAAATGAAGATCTTACTCCTCAGTTATCTACTCTTGCCGGAAATGCCCTGGCAGAAATTTTAACTGCCGAGGTAAACCCAGAAAAATTAGCCTTGCTTTCACGTTTAGATCAGCAACTGGATTTTATAAACTTAAAGGACATTGATCTGGATAAACTTAAAACCCGTTTAACTTTTAGCGATGGTATGGTACAAATTGAACCTTTCGATTTTAATGTAGAAGGAGTGAATGTTCAGGTTTCCGGTAGCCACGGCTTTGATATGAATATGAATTATAATTTGAATCTGGATGTTCCTGCAAGAATGCTAGGGAGCCAGGTTGGCAATGCGCTTAGCAGATTGAGTGGAGATGAACTTCAAAATATGACGGTAGCGCTGCCTATAGGTTTGAAAGGAACTTTCCAAAACCCGCAGATCAATATAAATATGGAACAGGCGGTTAGCAATCTAACCCAGCGAATTGTTGCAAAGCAGAAAGAAAACCTCCAGGAGCGCGGGCAGGATGCTATTAGAGATATTATTAATAAGCAAACGGGAAGAAACCAGGAGCAACAAACCGACACAACCGCGGTACAGGACTCTATACAAACGGAAACTCCTAAAACTGAACAAGCCCCTAAAACCCAGGAAGAGGAAGTTAAAGATGCGGCGAGAAATATCTTAGGTGGAATTCTGAAGAACAGAACTCAGAAAAAAGATACTACCGGCAATTAAAAATTAAACCCTCACAGGTCTCGATAATTATGGAGATCTGTGAGGGTTTATTATTAAATCGTCATTGCGTGGAGGCACAGCCGACGCGGCAATCTGTCAATTATAGTCTACGATTTAGAGATTACTTCTCCCGATAAAAATCGGGATCGTAATGACATTTAAACTTTAGATAATCCTACTTTACGCCCAATTCCACTACAAAACCTTCGTGGGCGCGGACGTTAAAAACGGTACCGTCCTCAAAAATTAAGTATTGTCCTTTAATTCCTTTTAAAACACCTTCGTAAAAAGGGTTTTTACCCAAATTCAAGGTTTTTATTTTCTTCGGAAACTCCAACACGGGAAAATCTATTTCGAGTTCCTTTCTATCAGCCAGGTAATATTCTTTCGCTTCTTCAGGAATAAAATTTTTTAGTTTATCGCGCTCTTCAGCAAGATTTAAATCTAAAACCTCATTGGTAAGCATTTTCCGCCAATTCGTTTTATCTGAAACATGACTTTTTAACGCCACTTCGGTTATTCCGGCGAGATATCTATTTGGTACTTCTACAATTTCAATAGCCTCATGCGCACCCTGATCTATCCAACGCGTGGGAATTTGCGTTTTTCGTGTCACCCCAACTTTCACATTGCTGGAATTTGCCAGGTAAACCACGTGAGGTTGCAACTGTGCCCGTTTTTCAAACTCCAGGTCGCGGTCTTCTTCATCTAAATGTGCTTTACTCAACTCCGGATTCATAATCCAGTCTCCTGCTTGTGGAATAGAAGTAAAACAATCGTAGCAATAACCCTGTCGGAATATTTTCTTTTGCAATCCACAGTTTAAACATTGAAATCGAAGAAAATTAAGGCTTATTTTCTTCCCGAGAACCTGGTTCATATTAATGAAATCTTCTTCAAAAATGAGGTAATACTGCACCTTATCGGTGATCTCAGTTCTCATTTTTCTAAACACCCCTTCGTATCTCATCTTTTTTTCCCTATTTTTATCCGAAGTAGATTTGTAAGCTTCGAAGTTTAATTTAATTTTATCCAGCCAACCAGCTGAAGCATTGTCAGCGATAAATATATAAAGAATAATGCCAATTCCATTAGTAAACTCCATTGCTTCGTGGTTCCTCAAGAAGCGAATTCATCAAATGGAGTTGTTTATAAAATACCCTCATGAAGTTCAGCACGAACTGCTTAGGCATCTGCTTTCCAAAGCAAAAAACACTGAAATTGGCAAGAAGCATGGCTTTTCAGAAATTAAAACTCATAGTGAATTTGCCAGGCGGGTTCCCATTCAACAATATGAAGATTACCAGGACCGTATTGAACGCAGCCGGCAGGGAGAAACCAATATTTTTTGGCCAACGCCCATAAAATGGTTCGCTAAATCTAGCGGAACCACCAGTGCAAAAAGCAAGTTTATCCCGGTAAGTGAAGATTCGCTGGAACATTGTCATTACAACGCGGGCAAAGACCTGCTTTGTATGTATTTAAATAACAATCCGCAATCGCAGCTTTTCACCGGAAAGAGTTTAAGGTTAGGTGGTAGTAAGGAAATTTACAAAAATAATGGTACAGCTTATGGTGATTTATCTGCCATTCTAATTGCCAATATGCCGTTTTGGGCAGAATTTAGTAGCACGCCGAGCAACGAGGTTTCCCTGATGAACGATTGGGAAGTGAAAATGCAGGCAATTGTAAACGAAACTATTAAAGAAAACGTAACCAGTCTTGCCGGTGTTCCAAGTTGGATGCTGGTTTTACTGAATAATATTTTAGAGACCACCGGCAAAGAAAACCTGTTCGAGGTTTGGCCACATTTAGAAGTTTATTTTCACGGCGGGGTAAGTTTTGATCCCTATGCGCCGCAATATCAAAAGATCTTACCGAAAGAAGATTTTAGGTTTTATGAGATCTATAATGCTTCAGAGGGCTTCTTTGCCTGCCAGGATCAAAACGATTCTAAAGAGCTTCTACTAATGCTGGATTACGGGATTTACTACGAGTTCATTCCTATGGATAGCTACGGAAGCGAAAATGAACGGGCAATTCCCCTCACTGAAGTCGAAACAGGGAAAAACTATGCCGTGGTAATTACCACAAATGCAGGTTTATGGCGCTATAAAATAGGCGACACCGTTAAGTTCACCTCTATTAGCCCCTATCGCATAAAAGTTACAGGGAGGACCAAGCACCACATCAACGTATTTGGGGAAGAGTTAATTATTGAAAATGCAGAATCTGCATTAAAAAAGACTTCCCTGGTTACCAATTGTGAGATTGTAGATTATACCGCAGCTCCTATTTTTATGGAAGGAAAAGAAAAAGGCGCCCACGAGTGGATCATTGAATTTAAAAATCCTCCCCGGGATTTTGAAAAATTTAAATACGAACTGGATTTGGCGTTGCAACAGGTGAACAGCGATTATGAAGCGAAACGCTATAATAATATGACGCTGAATATGCCGAAAATTCACCAGGCACGTGAAAAATTATTTTACGATTGGCTAAAGAAAAATGATAAATTAGGCGGACAACATAAAATCCCGCGACTTTCCAATTCCAGAAGTTATGTAGAGGAATTGTTGGGGATGAATCAGTAGAATCACTTTTTATTTAATAAAAGTTTTATTTCTATCAAGCTGAACATGGTTCGAATTCTAACATATTTTAATTGCCAACATCTTAGATCCTGAACCAAGTTCAGGATGACGATTCAAGAAAGCCTTTCTATATTCCACTTATCTTTTCAGTGTGAAATTGGCTCCAAAATGATCGCGGTTGCCATTAATTTCAAACTCTACTCTAAACCAATAATCGTCTGCAGGCAAAGGCCTGCCGTTGTAGGTGCCATCCCAACCTTCGCCATTGAGACTTAATTCTTTAATTAGTTTCCCATAGCGATCAAATACATATATTATGTGAATTTGAATCTCAGCGGTATTTTCAATATTCCAGGTATCATTATATCCATCAGAATTTGGAGTGAAAAAACGCGGATAACCAACCAGGTAAAATTCATCAGAAGATGTAATCCCGCAGCCATTAATTTCACGAGCACTAATAGTATGAAAACCGGGATCTAAATTCCTAAACACCGGACTTTCCTGCCAGGCTCCATTGTCGGCGCGATATTCATAAGATGTGGTTTCACTTCCTACTCCACCGGTAGCTTCAGCGCTAATTATATAGCCACCGGTAAAATCGCTTCCGTCAATTTCAACAGAAACATTTTCTGGCCTGGAGTAAATTAGTAAAGTTGTATTAAACTCTACATTACAGCCAGACCGGCTATCTGTAACAATTAAAGTTACTTCATTAAAAGCCGGTGTTTCAGATAAATTCAAAATCGCTTCGGTGCTAATTGTATTTCCTTCAGCTATCCATTCATAGGCGTAATCGGCTCCTAAATCTTCACTAATCCCCTGTTGAGCAAGTACAGTTCCATTTAAATCTACACAAAGAACGCTTTCTTCCGGCAGGAAATTTTCGGGCACGAAAGTAAGCTCTACTTTAAACAAAACCCCCTGTGAAAGACAGCCACTTTCCACACCTTCTACCTGCGCAAAAATTTCTCTGGATTCTTGCACCGGAAACGCTGAGGGATTAGAAATAAGATTTTCATCGTCAATATCCTGTGAAGATTCATAAAAATTTACCCTGTAATCTTCTTCGGAAGTATTTCCGGTAAGAATTTCGGCTGAAGCAGCGCTTAAATCTATAGTAGTTTGATTGGGGTCACAGATGTAAAGATCTTCTGGAACAGTGGCTACCGGCTCACTATAAAATCCTATTTCAATTTCATCTTCATCAGCCTGGCCTGTTATATTTTCATATACAATTACTTTATAACGGCCAGAATCGGTTACCGTTAAGGTAGGATCTTCTTCATTCACAATTATCTCGAAGACATTAGTTACCTCATTAAACCTGTACCACTCATAGCTCTCCACGCCATTTGTAGTAGCATCTAAGGTTGTTTCATCTTCATCACAAAGAAACCTATCAGGTCCCAGTACTTCGTCCAAAATCCCACAATCTGTAGAACCTGAATTAGCCTGATCGGAATTGGTTTGACGTAAACTTATAAAACCCGGCAACTCCTCGTAATTTGTAATTAAAACCACATAAACCTGACCCGCTTCTGCACCAGGAATATACATTTGTTCTACAGTATCGGGTTCGTAACTACAGTCTACAATATTTAATTCGCCTAAAGACTCATTAGTACAATAATCCTCGGTTCGTTCAAAAGGTCCCCATACTACAAAATCTACATCATATTGAGAACCACTTCCATCTTCATTTTGAAATTGAGAAATATTAAATCTAAGATTTCCGGTTTCTTCTACCTGTAAATAAAACCAGGCGGGATAAGGCTGTGATAGCAAACACCCATAATCCGGTCCCGGTTCGCCGTTTACTATATTGCTGTTATTTGCATTAGAATTTGGAAACACCAGCTCTTCATCGCCGGCGCAAAAAGGATCTAAACTTTCACAAGAACTTCCCTGGCCATAACCAACGCCTAAACTCCCATAAAGAAGAAAAAAACAAAAAAGAAGTAGTGATCCTTGTTTCATAATAAGAAATAGAAGTTACAAAATAACAAATATCTATTTAAACCCTGTCTTTTATGATTACATAAAAACCTATTAAATATGTATCTTTGCAAGCCAAACAATCGGTTTACGACTATTATTGTAAAAACGGTATGAAAATAGACAAAATTTTGAATGAAATTGATGAGCAGGGAGATGCCCACGTGGGCAGCAGTGCACAAACCCCTATTCGCGAAGATGCTTTTGAATTGAGCGATATTGAAAAAGTAGCGCTCATCAATAAAGATGTAAAACATATTATGGAAACTTTAGGCCTTGATCTGACTGATGATAGCCTTAAAGGAACTCCCCAACGGGTGGCGAAAATGTTTGTAAATGAAATTTTTGCCGGATTAAATCCTGACAAAAAACCCATTGCATCTACTTTTGAAAACAAGTATAAATATGGCGAAATGCTGGTAGAAAAGAACATTACCGTTTATTCTACCTGTGAACACCACTTACTTCCTATAGTTGGGAAAGCCCACGTGGCTTATATTTCTAAAGGTCGCGTTATCGGACTTTCAAAAATGAACCGAATTGTAGATTATTTCGCAAAAAGGCCACAGGTGCAGGAACGAATGACGATGCAAATTGTTCAGGAATTACAAAAAGCCCTGGGCACTCCAGATGTTGCTTGTGTAGTTGACGCTAAACACCTTTGCGTGAACAGCCGTGGAATTAGAGATATAGACAGTAGCACCGTAACCAGTGAATTTGGTGGGGCTTTCAAGGACAAATCTGTAAAAAGGGAATTTCTTGACTATATAAAATTAGACACTACTTTTTAAAATTTTCTATTTCTTAATAATCAACAACTAACTATCTATGGCGCTTTACCAGGAACAAAGCTTGAAAATGTACAATTCTATGACGGGGGAAAAGGAAGTCTTTAAACCCATAAACGAAGGAAATGTTGGAATGTATGTTTGCGGCCCCACTGTTTACAGTAATGTTCATTTAGGTAATTGCCGGACTTTTATCTCTTTTGACCTGGTTTTTCGTTATCTAAAACACCTCGGCTATAAGGTAAGGTACGTTAGAAACATTACCGATGCCGGTCACCTTGAAAATGATGCCGACAGCGGAGAAGATAGAATTGCAAAAAAAGCACGTTTAGAACAAATAGAACCTATGGAAGTAGTGCAACGCTACACCATAGATTTTCATAATATTCTTCAGAAATTCAACAATTTGCCGCCGAGTATAGAGCCTACTGCTACCGGCCATATTGTTGAGCAAATTGAGATCATTAAAACCATCATCGAAAAAGGTTTTGCTTACGAGGTAAATGGGTCGGTTTATTTTGATGTAAGGAAATTCAACGAAACCAACCATTATGGCAAGCTAAGCGGAAGGGATATTGAAAATATGATCGCCAATACCCGGGAACTTGCTGCGCAGAGCGATAAGAAAAACCCGCAGGATTTTGCACTCTGGAAAAAAGCCGAGCCGCAACATATTATGCGCTGGCCTTCACCGTGGAGTGACGGTTTTCCAGGCTGGCATTTAGAATGCACGGTTATGAGTACCAAATACCTGGGAGAAGAATTTGATATTCACGGTGGCGGAATGGACCTAAAATTCCCCCACCACGAATGTGAGATTGCCCAGGGAGAAGCAGCAACCGGGAAAAATCCGGTTCATTATTGGTTGCACGCCAATATGCTTACTTTAAACGGCAAGAAAATGGCTAAAAGCACCGGAAATAATATTCTTCCTGAAGAAATTTTTTCTGGAAATAATGATATTTTAGACAAACCGTTTTCGCCAAATGTTACCCGATTTTTTATGCTTCAGGCGAATTACCGTAGCATTCTGGATTTCTCTGATGAAGCTTTAAAAGCCAGCGAAAAAGGATTTAATCGATTGATGGATGCTTACCACGCTATAGATGAACTTCCGGTTTCCGAAAAATCGAGTATAGACATTAAAGCCTGGAAACAGTCTTGTTATGATGCGATGAACGATGATTTTAACAGCCCAATTCTTATAGCCAAGCTTTTTGATGCGGTTAAAATGATTAACAACATCAAAGAAGAAGCTGCTAAAATTACTGCTGAAGACAAAGACGAACTGCAGAAAACGATGTCGGCTTTTATGTTTGATGTTTTGGGGCTTTTGGATAAAGTTTCTGAAAATAATGATACATCAGATAAGCTTTCTTCAACTATAGAATTGCTTATAAAACTTCGTGCTGAAGCCAGGAACAATAAAGATTTTGCTTTAAGCGATCAAATTAGAGATCAATTGCAGGACATGGGAATTCAGCTTAAAGACGGGAAAGAAGGCACTACGTTCTCGATTAAATAACAATAAAAAAGGATAGCGATGCTTAAAAAGTGGTTAGCATATCCGTTTATCCTGTTGGTGAAATTTTACCGAAATTTTATTTCTCCCTTAACCCCTGCAACTTGCAGGTATACGCCAACCTGTTCACAATACAGTTTAACCGCTTTACAGCGCTTTGGAGTTTTTAAAGGCGGCTGGTTAAGCTTAAAACGCATTTTTAGTTGCAATCCATGGGGAGGAAAAGGCTACGACCCGGTGCCCGAAAAAACAGAAACCAAAATATAGGGCAACTACTTGCAAATATGTATCTTTACCCTACTAATCAATTTTAATTTATGCTTTTTAACGCGATCACCTGGAGCCCTTCAGAAGGTTTAGACTTAGGTTTTTTCACCCTTCACTATTACAGTTTAATGTTTTTGATAGCCTTCGGCCTAGGCTGGTATATTATGAAAAGCATTTATGTAAGAGAAAAAGTATCTATAGAAAAACTGGATTCGCTTTTTATTTATACCGTTTTGGCCACCTTAATTGGCGCCAGGCTGGGCCACGTGATCTTTTATGATTGGGATTACTTTCAAAATCATTTATTGGAAATATTCTTACCGGTTCGTTTTGAACCAGAATTTGAATTTACCGGCTTTAGAGGTTTAGCCAGTCACGGTGCAGCTATTGGGATCATTATCGCCATGTACCTTTACCGAAAACGCGTTTTAGACAAACCTGTACTTTGGGTTTTAGACCGAATTGTAATTCCCGTAGCCAGTGGAGCAATTTTTGTAAGAATAGGAAACTTTATGAATTCTGAAATTATAGGAAAACCTACCAACTCAGATTACGGAGTTATTTTCCAAAATTTAGGAGAAACATTTCCTCGACACCCTGCGCAGTTATATGAATCTTTCTGCTATTTACTAATCTTTATCCTATTATGGTATTTATACTGGAAAACCGAAAAACGCCATAAAGTAGGTTATCTTTTTGGTTTGTTCCTGGTTTTACTATGGACGGTGAGGTTCTTTGTTGAATTTGTAAAAGAAGCCCAGGTAGAAGAGCGTACCACCTGGTTATTAAACACCGGGCAATGGCTTAGTATTCCGTTTATAATTGCCGGATTGTACTTTATGTATCGCCCTACCAAACCGAGAACCGTATGATACGCAAGTCCATAATTTTATCGGCTGTCTTAGCGGCTTCGTTTTTATCTTCCTGCAAGGACGATAATGCTACTGAAGATCCTATAGAAACTGAAGAGATCACTTTTACTAAGGAAGGGGAAGCAACTTTAATCAAAGCCTCTTCTGGTGATACCATTCAACAGATCGATATTGAAATTGCCGATAATTCTTACGAAAGGGAAACGGGTTTAATGTACCGTGAGAGTATGGAAGACGACCAGGGAATGCTTTTTATTTATGATAACGAAGCGCCCAGGGCTTTTTATATGAAGAATACCTACATCGCTTTAGATATCATTTATTTCGCTTCAGACAGTACTGCAGTAAGCTTTCAGAAGAACGCTCAGCCGCAAGATGAAACTTCTTTACCCTCTGAAGCACCGGCTCAATTTATACTTGAAATAAATGCCGGCCTTTCCGACGATTGGAATATTGAAGTTGGTGATAAAATAGATTTTCAGCGGGTAGATTAAGGTTAGATCTATAGATTTTATTTGTTAACTCTTCTCATCTTCTATCAAACCCGAAAAGTGTATTTTCTTACTGATTTTTGGATTAGATATTGCTTAAATCCTGTCTTCCAATTATTGCCATAATTTCGACATTATTGTTTTCTATGCGGTAATATATACTATCAGCGCCACATACACATCTTCTATATCCAAGCTTTATGAAATCAACTGCTTTGAAGGAAAAAGGTTACTCTGCGATCAAATCGAAATACTCAAAAAATCTTTCAAAATAGCTATCTGCCTGAGTCAATTCAAACTTTTTTACTCCAAATTGATGAATTCTAATTAAATCTTCTTTAGCTACATTACTTAATCTATACTTACTCATTAAGTAAAGACTTAGATTGTGCTAAAATCTGCTCTTTACTGTCATTCGTAAATCCGCTTTCTACTGCTTTTTCTAATTACTTTTAATCCAATCAATTTGAATCTGCTGATTTCTAGCCTGTCTTATCAGGTCATTAATCAATTCACTTTTACTTGAATACTCCTGACTTTCAATTTGAGATTTTAACCATTCGTCATTTGGTTTTGTAAATGAAATGCTTTGTCTAGACATAATATTTTGTATTCGACATACATTTGCACCAAAAATGTATCAAAATCAAGTTTTTTACTGTAATTATTGTCAATATAGGAGAAGATTATTGACAGGTAGGGGTAAAAGGACTCTGATTTAACAGCTTAATCTTTAGTTTCTCGGTTTGGCCATAACCAATGCTAAGCGTGCTTAGGTTTTATCCAATTTTTAATAGCAGCTTTCAACTTCATACAGTCGTCTCTAATTATAAGGAACTTCCTTAATCCTTCATCTTCATTTCCTCTTATTTTAGTAAACTTAAATTGATTTCCTTTTAAATCTTCAGGGTATTTAAGACAATGGTAAAACTTATCAGGTGTTAAACAATTATGAGAAAAGAAATCATTAAATGGGCTCTTAATGCTCAAATGCTTTTCAAGTAAAGTCATGATTTCTTTGGTAAATTTATCCTGATTAACGCTGATGATTTTGTATAGTTTACCGAGATCGTGATTCTTCGTCGACGGTAGCAAATTTTGAGTTTCAAGCAAACCTTTCATATATAATTCTAAACCATGATAGAAATTAAAAAGTATAGGGACTCCAACATTCATATCGTTCCATCTAGTTTTATATTCATATTCAATCCAATCATTATCATCATCTTTTGAATTCTTATGATCAGGAACATCATACCAAATAGAAGTATAATTTCCTTGTTTTTCCATTTCATTGATAGATTCACGTGCAATTTGAAGAAATTGATAAGCGAATCCAATATAATTAGTTTTTCCAACCATAAATGTTTCTTAATAGTTACACCAACAAATCTACGAGTTTAGGATAAAATCAAGCAGTTTAAGCAGACGTTTCCAATATTAAACCATTAGGACTTACGCTCTCTAAACCTCATATCAACACAAAACCAACCCATAAAAAAAGCGCCCCAAATTGGAGCGCTTTTTACTTTATTTATTTTCGAAGAAATCTTAAGCAGTTGTTGTAGCTTCAGAATCCTCTTCAATTTTCTTCTTTTTTTCAATCTTAGATTTATCGGTTACACTGTCAAACATAACAGGAGTTGCGATAAATAGAGATGAATATGTACCTACAATCACACCAATGATCAAAGCAAACATAAAGCCTCGTATGCTTTCTCCACCAAAGATAAAGATGGCAAGTAACACGATCAAAGTGGTAAGCGAGGTATTAACCGTACGGCTAATAGTGCTATCTAAAGCGCTATTTACAGTTCTACCTAAAGGCCAGCTGGTATGCTCGTTCACAAACTCCCTAATCCTATCGAAAACAACCACGGTATCATTTAAGGAATAACCAATTACGGTAAGTATGGCAGCGATAAAAGCCTGGTTAATTTCCATACTAAACGGCATCACTTTATAAAGAAGTGAGAAAATACCAAGCACTATAATAACATCATGAGCTACTGCGGCAACGGCACCAATACTAAACTGCCATTTTCTAAATCGCAGTAAGATGTATAGGAAAATAACCACAAGAGACCCTAAGATTGCCCAGAAAGAATCATTCTTAATATCATCGGCAATGGTTGGGCCTACTTTCATAGACTGCATAATACCAATTTCCTGTCCGGCACCACCGGTGGTAAACTCATCGTAAGTAAGACCTGCAGGCAAATAAGATTGTAAAGCTTCAAACATAGACTCTTGAATCTCGTTATCTACTTCTGTACTTTCTTCATCAACCTTGTATTTTGTAGTTATTTTTAACTGATTGTTTGGCCCGAAAGTTTTGGCTTCGGCACTTCCAAATTCAGCGATAAGATCCTGTTCAACATCGGTTGGATTCACATCCTTGTCAAAACGCACGGTATACGTTCTACCTCCAACAAAATCAACTCCCTCGTTTAGCCCCTGAACTACTAGTGAACCAATACTAATTACAATTAGAATTCCGGAGATTACATAAGCTACCTTACGTTTTCCAAGCCAATCTACCTTTACATTTCTGAAAAGGTTTTTGGTTGCGCCTGTAGCGAACTCAAGAGATTTTCCGTTTTTACCATAACCATCAATAAACAATCTGGTAATAAAAATCGCAGTAAATAAAGAGGTAGCAATACCTATTAATAAGGTAGTAGCAAAACCTTTAATTGGACCTGTACCTAAAATCAATAATATAAAGGCAGTTAAACCAGTCGTAATATTCGCATCTAAAATTGAAGAAAGTGCATTATTAAAACCATCTTTAATCGCATCTTTCTGCACTTTTCCTTTGGCAAGTTCCTCACGAATCCTCTCAAAGATAAGTACGTTCGCATCTACCGAGATACCAATGGTTAACACAATACCGGCAATACCAGGTAAAGTTAACACGGCACCTAAACCGGCAAGAATTCCGAAGATAAATAGAATGTTTACAGCTAGTGCAACATCGGCAAAAAGACCGGCTTTACCATAGTAAAAAATCATCCATAACAATACGAAAATAAGAGCGATCCCAAATGACCAAATCCCGCTTTCTATAGCTTCCTGACCTAAACTTGGTCCTACAATTTCACTCTGAATAATATCTGCGGAAGCAGGAAGTTTACCTGCTCTAAGAACATTGGCCAAATCCTGACCTTCGGTAATACTAAAATCTCCACTAATTTCACTTCTTCCACCTGAAATAGGTCCGGTTGAAACTCCGGGAGCTGAATATACGGTGTTATCTAATACGATAGCTATATTGCTCTGTTGGGTTGAAGCCTGACCGGTCATTTCTTCCCATACCTTAGCTCCTCTTCCGTCCATTTGCATAGATACTGCAACACGACCCATTTGGTCATAAGTTTGTTGAGCATCTGTAATCACATCACCACTAAGAGGCGGCTCCATGTTACGGTTTCCTTTTAATGCATAAAGACCAACTACACCTTCTTCATCTTCCGGGATTCCCCAGGCAAATTTAGCGTAACGTTGCTCGGCAGGAAGAATAGATCTTACCTGAGACATTTCAAGGTAATTATTAACTTTTGCTGTATCCTGTACAGAAAAATAGGCAATTACAGGACCTCCCTGGAAGCCCGGACTTTGCACCAATTCAAATAAAGGATTGTTTCCTGTAGCTACTTCTGTACTATCATCTTCACTTTCAGCAAGAAGCTCATCTATATCACTGTCGCTTTCTGTGGCGGTAGTATCAGTTTGAGTTTCGGCTTCAGCTTCAGCTTCAT
This sequence comes from Salegentibacter lacus, assembly GCF_020164555.1. Lineage (GTDB taxonomy): Bacteria > Bacteroidota > Bacteroidia > Flavobacteriales > Flavobacteriaceae > Salegentibacter > Salegentibacter lacus. The sequence continues at coordinate 148,719 of NZ_JAIQZB010000001.1, forward strand.
CTTCATTTACAACATCCTTAAGAACGTTATTAGCCTGGGCTAAAAAGTTACCCAATTCTGTGTTTTTGTAAACATGCCAGAATTCAAGTTGTGCAGTACTCTGTAGCAAACCTTTTACCCTGTTAATATCTTTTGCACCCGGTAATTCAACAAGAATTCTTCCTGAATTTCCTAAACGTTGAATGTTTGGTTGAGTTACCCCAAACTTATCGATACGTTTTCTCAATACTTCAAAAGCCGAAGTAATAGACTCATCAACCTTTCTTCTAATAACGGTTTCAACCTCATCATTAGACATTTCGAAGTTGATCTCATCGCTTAAAGTTTTATTAGCAAAAACATCTGGTGAGGCAAGTTGTGCATCTGGAATGTCGTTATAAGCCTCAAAGAAAAGATCAATATAATCATCCTGGCTATCTGTTGCAGCTTGATCAGCTTCAGCTAAAGCCTGATTAAAAGCAGGGTCATCGGTATTATTAGCTAAACCGGCAAGAATATCTTTAACCGAAATTTGAAGAATTACGTTAATACCTCCTTTAAGGTCAAGCCCTTTATTTAGTTCCTTGTCTTTGGCATCACTATAAGTGATCCCGGCAATCACCTCATTATTCGCAACCGAATCGAGATATCTTTGCTCCTCAACATCTCTCAACGCTGAGTAATCCTCTACATTTTCGCTAATTTTTTGCGTGGCAAAATCTTCAGCTTCACTTTCTACACTATTTGTAATAAAAGTAAAAGACAACTGATATATACATACCAGTCCAAATAAAATTGCAAAAACCTTAATCAGTCCTTTGTTCTGCATTATTCCTTAAGTTATAATTAATTAGGTCGATTTTAAAAACGGACAAATATAGGGTTTCAAAAATGAAATCCCAACAATTTTTTTTTGAATAATTTAACTTTTAAACATAAAAAAGACCGCATAATTTGCGGTCTTTTTTGCTGTATTTTCAAGGTTTAAACCTTCTTAGAGTTCTAAAAGTGCATTGGTTTTATTCACACCTTCAGCGCTTTCCTTAATTTTATTAGACTCTGCATCATTAAGGTCTATTTCAACGATCTTTTCAAGTCCGTCTTTTCCTAAAATTGCAGGCACTCCAATACAAATATCGTTTAAACCGTATTCACCTTCCAGCATTGCTGAGCAAGGGAACATCTTCTTCTGATCACAAGCAATAGCCTGAACTAAAGCCGAAACAGCAGCTCCCGGCGCATACCAGGCACTGGTTCCTAATAATTTGGTAAGGGTTGCTCCACCAACTTTGGTATCTTCTGAAACCTGATTTAGGCGATCTTCAGACAAAAATGCTGAAACAGGAACTGAATTTCTTGTAGCCAATCTTGTTAGTGGTACCATACCAGTATCACTATGGCCTCCAATTACCATCCCATCAACATCAGATGGTGGGCATTCTAAAGCTTCACTCAGTCTAAATTTGAACCGTGCACTATCTAAAGCTCCACCCATTCCAATAATCTTATTCTTTGGAAGTTTGGTTGTTTTATGCACAAGGTAAGTCATGGTATCCATAGGATTACTTACCACGATTAGGGTTACATTTGGAGAATGCTTAATAAGGTTTGAAGAAACTTCTTTTACAATTCCGGCGTTTATCCCTATTAATTCCTCACGGGTCATTCCCGGTTTACGTGGAATACCACTGGTAATAACAGCAATGTCACTCCCTGCGGTTTTAGAATAATCGTTAGTAGTTCCTGTAATTTTAGTGTCAAATTTATTTAGCGTTGCGGTTTGCATTAAATCCATTGCTTTACCTTCGGCTACTCCTTCTTTAATATCGAGCAACACTACTTCTGAAGCAAAATCTTTAATAGCAACATATTCTGCACAACTGGCACCAACGGCACCTGCTCCTACTATAGTAACTTTCATCTTATATTTTATTTAAATCGATTAATATTTTAACCCAAAAATACAAATATTGGTATAGTATTACTATAAGATATGGTTAAAACTATAGCTTTTATATTCTAAAATGCAGGCCGGCATTCAGATGGAAGAATTTACCTGCAGTAGCCATGGTACTAATTTTAAAACGGTTGAAATAAATATTAAAACCAAGATCGGCTTTAATTTGGGCCTGACTTTGATCCAGACCACGAAGAGCTGTATTAATTGGTCCTAAGGCAATCCCTGAACCACCCATTGCATAATTAAAGTTTGAATTGGTTGCTCCTAAGGCTCCAAATACTTCAAAACTATCTCCATATAATTTAGATCCCATAACCGAAGCCATCCAGAGATTAGAATTCACATTTACAAGGGTTAAGTTTCCAAAAGAACTTCCGGCAGAAGAAAGATTTACCGGATCCAAAAATTCATACTCTACATCAAATTTACTAAATGCAATTATGGCAGCCGCCTGAAAATCATCTTCCTGATTAAATCTAAAATACTGAGAAAAATTATGTTTTATTGCAGCACCGTAAGTAGTAAAAGCTACTCCGTCTACAGTTAACTGCGGAAGGATCCTGGCAGAAAATTCTGTTTCATACGGTAGCCCCACGTTAGCCTGAACAAATGGATAAGCAACCACACTTTTATTAATCCCTTCTATGGCCTGAAACCTGATTGGGACATTATTTCCGGCATAGTTGATATCTCCAACGAAGTATGTTTCAGTCTCGCCGCCAAAAGCAGTTGGAACCACCGCGTTACTTCCGTCTCCTTCAAGACTTAATATTGGCCCACCACTTTCGTGAACACCTGCAAGATCTCCATTTGATATTGTAAAAGATTGCCTGTTAGAAGGAACAAATAATGCGTTGCCCTGAAAAGAGATTTCTACTTTCCACGGTTTTAAAGCGGTAGCAGAGGTAAACCAACCCGCTCCAGCCTGGTATGCGGCACCTTCAGCTGCAGGGCCCGCAAATTCATCTGCTATGTAAAGCATTTCGTTTGCGAATTTTGTAACATCATCATCCTGAGCATAGGTGATCGATGAAAACAATAAAAATAGAATGAGGTATTTAGCTTGAAATTTCAAAATAAGTAGGTGTTAAGTTAGTGGAGTAAAAATAGCAAAAAAAGTATTCCAATAATAATGTTAACGAAGAGCATAAAAAAAGCTGTCTAAAAAGTCTAATTCCGTCAAGCTGAACTTGTTTCAGCTTCTAATATGTTTTAATTACCAACATCTTAGATTCTGAAATGAATTCAGAATGACGATTTAAAAACTTTTCAAACAGCCCCTTTTCTTCTGTACTCCTTATTAGTTATGCATCAATATTAGCATATTTAGCATTTTTCTCAATAAATTCACGTCTTGGTGGTACTTCATCCCCCATTAGCATAGAGAAAATTCTATCGGCTTCACCGCTATTATCTATATTTACCTGTCTAAGTTTACGTCTTTCAGGATCCATTGTAGTATCCCAAAGTTGCTCGGCATTCATCTCACCAAGACCCTTATAACGTTGAATTTGCACGCCACCACTGTAACTTTCAGCAATTTCGTCGCGCTCTTCCTCGCTCCAGGCATAACGTTTTCTACTTCCTTTTTTCACTAAATACAAAGGTGGAGTTGCGATATAAATATGCCCTCCTTCTATTAATTCCTTCATATATCTATAGAAGAAAGTTAAAATAAGTGTTTCAATGTGACTACCATCTACATCGGCATCACACATTATCACTACTTTATGATATCTTAATTTGTCGGTATTTAAGGCTTTACTATCCTCTTCAGTTCCAATAGTTACCCCAAGAGCGGTGTAAATATTTTTTATCTCCTCATTATCAAAAACACGATGTGTCATCGCTTTTTCAACATTCAGGATTTTACCCCTAAGTGGAAGAATTGCCTGGAACTTACGATCACGACCTTGCTTGGCAGTACCACCTGCAGAGTCACCCTCTACAAGGAATACTTCACTTTGCGTGGGATCCTGTTCTGAACAGTCAGATAATTTCCCGGGTAAACCGCCGATACTCATCGCGGTTTTACGCTGAACCATATCACGAGCTTTCTTAGCTGCGTTTCTGGCCTGGGCAGCAAGAATTACTTTCTGAATAATGGTTTTCGCATCATTCGGATTTTCTTCCAGGTAATTTTCCAGCATTTCGGAAACCGATTGTGAAACCGCCGAAGTTACTTCCCTGTTTCCAAGTTTTGTTTTTGTTTGCCCTTCAAACTGAGGCTCGGCAACTTTTACTGAAATAATCGCGGTTAAGCCTTCACGGAAGTCATCTCCTACGATTTCAAATTTCAGTTTATCTAACATTCCGGATGCATCGGCATATTTCTTAAGCGTAGTGGTTAAACCACGTCTAAAACCAGATAAATGCGTTCCACCTTCGTGTGTATTAATATTGTTAACGTAAGAATGCAGGTTTTCGCTAAACGAGGTATTATATATCATCGCAACCTCAACAGGGATTTCATTCTTCTCACTTTCCATGGAGATCACATGACTTATAATTGGCTCACGATTTCCATCAAGGAATTTTATAAATTCTTTTAATCCTTCTTCAGAATGAAACCTTTCAGAAAGGTATTCTCCCTTTTCATTAACCTCACGCTTATCGGTAAGTGTAATTTGAATTCCTTTATTCAAAAAAGCCAGCTCTCGCATTCTGCTAGACAAAGTCTCGTAGTTGTAATCTACACTTTGTTGAAAAATGCTGCTATCGGGCTTAAAGGTAATTACGGTTCCGTTTAATTCGGTTTCACCAGCTTGTCTTACCGGGTAAAGCGGTTTTCCTATTTCATATTCCTGTTCCCAAACCTGGCCATCTCTGTAAACCGTAGCTTTAAGAGTAGAAGAAAGCGCATTAACACAACTTACCCCAACCCCGTGCAAACCACCGGAAACCTTATAAGAATCTTTATCGAATTTACCACCGGCACCAATCTTGGTCATTACAACCTCCAAGGCTGAAACACCTTCTTTTTTGTGAAGATCTATCGGGATTCCCCTTCCGTTATCCTCGGTGGTTACCGAGCCATCTTCATTTATGGTTACTTTAATCGTATCACAATGGCCGGCCATAGCCTCATCTATAGAGTTATCTACCACCTCATACACCAAATGGTGCAAACCTCTTACGCCGGTATCCCCAATATACATTGAAGGCCTTAGGCGCACGTGCTCCATTCCTTCTAAAGCCTGAATACTATCGGCGGAATAACTTTGTTTTTTGGGTTCTTCGCTCATATATTTTTGCTAATTAAATTCGTCTATTTTGAATAACGAACAAATATAACAAAACGCATATTTTAATTAAGCTTGCAAGCCCTTCAACAGCTTTAAGTTATTAACAATTTGTGTAAAAAAAAGCCCAAAATACAGCAAATTTAATGCTGCATTTCGGACATAACAAACCACACGATTGTTTACTCTATATTTGGGCTAATTCTTCGAGTTGTTTTTTAGCGTTAGTTGCCAGGTGAGAAGTGTTTGCTCTTCCACTTGGATCAAGATCTTCCTGCCATTTAGGTATCCATCTTTTCACTGTTTTCGCAGCGTTTTCCTGTGGGAAATGACTTTGGAATATTTCTCTATAGAAATAAGCTTCCTTAGTAGCGGGAGTATTGTAAGGATACTTCTCTGCTGCCATAGCCATTTGCTCATCAGAAACCCTCGCTGAAGCGTGAGCAATAAGCTCATCTATCCAGCTATAACCTACACCATCACTAAATTGTTCTTTTTGTCTCCATAACACCTCATCTGGTAAAAATGGCTGCTCTGGCGTATCAAAAGCTTTTCTTAGAATATATTTTTCTACCCCATCATAAGTTTTTGGTAGTTTATGAACAGCTTCAGTTTCCATTGCTGTTTTTAAGAACGCCTTATCTAAAAACGGCACCCTAGCTTCAAGTCCGTGGGCCATTGTAGATTTATCTGCTCTAAGGCAATCGGCAGTTGCAAGTCTTTGCACTCTTCTAATGGTTTCTTTCTGAAAATCATCAGCAGTAGGTGCGTTTTTAAAGTAAAGATAACCTCCAAAGATCTCATCGGCTCCTTCCCCACTTAAAACTACTTTTACACCTTTTTCTTTAATTCCTTTAGAAAGGAAATACATTGGTGTGCTGGCTCTTATAGAAGTTACATCGTAAGTTTCTAAATGCCATACCAGTTTTTTAAGAATATCGATTCCTTCCTCTACGGTAAAATGAAATTCAGAATGCTCGGTCCCAAGGAACTTGGCAACTTTTCTTGCCGCAACTAAATCGGGAGCGGTTTCATCTAAACCTATAGAGAAAGAATGCAGTTTTTGCCCGCTATCTTTCATCAACCTTGCGGCGATAGAAGATGTTAAAGATGAGTCTAAACCTCCACTTAATAAAACTCCCAGAGGAACATCGGCCATTAATCTTTTACGCGTTGCTTCAATTAAGCTTTCTCTTATTTTTGAAAGATCTAATTTTTGCGTTGCCTTTTTATAATCGAACCAATCTGGCGTATAATATTCAACAAAACCGGTTTCCGGGGTGTAATAATGTCCCGGAGGAAAAGCTGCAAAGCTGCTGCATTGATCTACTAAAGTTTTCATTTCACTGGAAAACCAGATAGAACCTTCATCATCTGTTCCGTAATAAAGCGGTTTCACCCCAATTGGATCTCTCGCCGCAATAAAATCTTTACCATCTACCACTACGAAAGAAAATACTCCGTCTAATTTATCAAGAAAATCCACTCCGAACTCTTCATATAAATGAACAATTACTTCTGAATCTCCTGTAGTTCTAAAAGAATGATCTTTTAATTCATTATTTCGCAAAGCCTGGTGGTTATATATTTCCCCGTTGTGAATCATCCAGGCAGTTGAAGTTCCCTGGATAGGTTGTTTTCCAGTTTCAAGATCTACAATAGACAATCTTTCGTGACTTAATACATAACCTTCTTCGGTTACATGTACATCACTTTGGTCTGGACCGCGGTGCGACATTCTTTTTGATAGCCCGCCGATCTTTTCTTCTGATAATCGTTTTCCGATTACTGCTAAAATTCCACACATAACATTTGCTCTATTAATTCCATACAAATATGCGCCATAGCTTACATTTTATAAACACAAAATCGAAAATTGATATAATTTGAAAATGAATTGTGGAAAATTAAAATTCATAAGTAAGCAAATATTCCCGGAATTGCTTACAAACTTTACATCTGTAAAAATTCAATATTTTAACAGCAACTAAATAAATCTTTAACACCTTAAGAAATAACAGTAAACTATCTTTAACCTTAAAAATCAAACACAATGAAGAAAATACTTTTAACTACGCTATGTTTAATAGGATTTCTAGGGTTCCAGGATGTACTGGCCCAGGAAACAGAAAAAAACAACGAACCAAATTTTCCAAAGTTAGATACCAGTCCTATGGACATGATTATACATCGTGACCAGGGAGACGCAGTTGTTATGCGGGTAATTTACAGTCGTCCTCAAACTCGAGATCGGGAAATCTTCGGAAAACTGGTTCCTTATGGAGAAGTTTGGAGAACCGGTGCTAATGAAGCTACCGAAATCACTTTTTACAAAGACATGGAAATTGGTGGTGAAGTTGTAAAAGCGGGTACTTACAGCCTTTATACAATTCCAGACGAAAAAGAATGGACCGTTATTCTAAACCAATCTACTCATACCTGGGGAGCTTATGAATATACAGACGAGGAGGATTATGTAAGAATAACAGTTCCTGTTAGAAATTCAAGTAAAAAAATCGAAAATTTTTCAATGGCTATAGAGCAGAAAGAAGATGAAGCAGGTGCAAACCTATTAATGGGTTGGGCCGACAAATATATAAAAGTGCCTTTCTCACCCGCAGGATAAGCATAAATTAGAATTATTATCAAAAACGGCTGTTTGAATTACAAACAGCCGTTTTTTTATGGAATATTAAGATATTTATGAGTTTGAAGTGAAACCTTCCACTTTGGGTTTTTCATCACAAAATCTACAATTAGCGGCATCATTTTATCTCTATTGCTCCATTCCGGTTGCAAATATAAAATACAGTTTTCGCTAACTTTTTCAGCCTGTTCTTCAGCAAACTTAAAATCGTGTTTATTGAAAATAATCACTTTAAGCTCGTGGGCCAGCGGATAAATTTCTTCAGTAGGCAATTTTATTTTCTTGGGTGATAAACAAATCCAATCCCATTGCCCGGTTAATTTATAGGCTCCGGAAGTTTCAATATGAATATCGCAACCTTTATCTTTAAGCGCACCTGTAAGTCTGGTCATATCCCAGGTTAAAGGCTCTCCACCCGTAATTACAATGGTTTTACTGCTAGCCACCGCTTTTTCCACAATTTCACCAATATGCGTTGGTGGATGGATTGATGGATCCCAACTTTCTTTCACATCACACCAATGGCATCCTACATCGCAGCCTCCAATTCTAATAAAATAAGCGGCCGTTCCTTTATGAAATCCTTCTCCCTGGATGGTATAAAATTCTTCCATTAGCGGAAGCATTATCCCATCGTCTACCAATGCCTTTGTCTCTTCTGTAATCATAGCCTGCAAAGATACGTAATCTCTTATTTTTAAGCTGTGCTTCAGGCTGAATTCCTTTTTAATCTAAAATAAGCGCATTTTCTACACTGAAATTTTCTTCGGAAAGATCTATTAAAAATCCGTTAATCACAGCATAAACCAATTTCCCGTCTTTTTGGAGAAAGAAATGTGGCTGCAAATTTCCCGAAATTTCGAAGTCTTCAGAAACGATATTAATGGGTGATTCTGTAAAATCTTCTTCGGGTAATTCTTCTAAAGCTACATAAGCATAACCTTCTTGAAGTATTTCTGAAATATTTTCCTGCTGAAGTTCAGCTAAGTTCTGGAAAGTTTCGGGATAGATTTTGCCTTCAACTAAGCTAAATCCGGAAGCATCCAGTTCTTCATATCCGTAAAACGTAGAAAGATCTCCCCTATCTGCGATATAGGCATCATAAAAATAATCCAGGCTTTCGTCCTGAATTTCTCGCTGATTAATCCCTAAGTCTAAAATATATTCTTCTCCCAATAATTCATAAGTAAGCCCTGTAAGCTTTAAATCGAAAAGCTTCCTGTCGTTATTCGGGATTTCTTCATATTTAGATATATCAGCATTTTTATAATCCCCGTCGGCAATAGAGAAAACAGCGGCAAGAATGGAAACGAAATTCAATTTTCTAATTTCCTGTTTTTCGGGATCGTTAGCATAACCACCAGATTCAATTAAAACAGTACTGGTACCCCATTTCTGGATATTATCTCCAAAGGCACGCGGCTCAAAATCGTCGTTATACCGCCCAACCTGACCGGGGGCGTATTCCTGGAGAATTTCATTCATTTGTACAATTACCTGCATTGCTGCGCCACGAACATTGTTTATAGATTTTTCATAATTAAATGCCGGAGCCAGATAAGAAATAGTTGCCGGTTTTGGAGTTCTTTCGGCATTGTAATAGGTGCTTTGATCGTGCAGGTTGAAACCAAAATCAGCATCGAGACTATCTCGAACCTTTTTTAAAGTTTTACTTTCCGGCGACTGTAAACGCAAGGCATCGCGATTAATATCTACTCCCAGTAAATTCCTGCGCTGAAAACGCTGCGCGCCATCTGGGTTCAGCATTGGTAAAAAGTGAAGTTTTACGTTCTTCAGCATTTCTTCTTTTTCTTCTGAAAATTCTTCGGAATCCAGGAAATTAAGAATATCAAAAATAGCCATTGTTGCCGTAGATTCATCGCCGTGCATTTGCGACCAAAGAAAAACATCTACCTCACCTGAACCAACCGAAATTAAATGAAGCGGTCTACCCTCAATAGACTCACCAACTTTTGCAACCTCAAAATTCTCTTTCTTCTTAAGCTCGTCTATTAAAGGTTGAATTTCAGCCTGTGTAAATCGGCGTTTTTCAATAGATTTTTCTTTAAAATCTTCATAGGAATTATACAACTCCTTATAAATTTCTTTTTCCTGCGCTGAGCTAATTGAAACAGTAAGAAAACCGAATAAAAAGAAGAGAAAACTTATATTTTTGAAATTCATTTTTTATTGATTTTTGGTACCGTTTTAAAATTAAGGCTTTTAGTTTTTTCCCGGACTTTTTGCATAAATTCTTTTCCGGGATCAGTCTTTTGGGTGCGGTAGCCGTCGTCTTTTTCAAGCCATAATTGATGCCCCTCAAACTGCGGATATTCATAATGCCCTAATAAATATTCAATATCGTATTTTTCACTCAAATATTTCACTAATTCGATATTGGCTCTAATTTGAGCTTCAGTAAGCGTGGTTTCTTTGGCGCCACCAACGTTTTCCACTCCAATCGCGGCGTGGTTTAATCCAATTACGTGTCTTGCCATCGTTGTTTCTGGCATTAAGCGATAAATAGTCCCATCGCGATCTACCAGAAAATGAGCCGAAACATTTAAGGCACCGGCTTCTTGAATATCTTCTCTTGCACCCGGTAATTTTACTGAGTTAAAAGCACGAAAGGAGCTTTCTAAATCTGGTATAGCCGTCCAGTGCAATACAATCATTTTCGGATTAATATCAGGGGAAGATTGTTCCAAATTATAGCGTTCTTTTAAATATTCCAGGCTAAGTTCTTCCCGCTCTTCATTAAAAATAATTGGACGATCAATAATTCTTTCAGCAACATCTGCACTTTTACAACTGAATAGAAAAAGGGTGAAAATTATAGTTATATATCTCATTTTAAAAGTATTTAAAACCAAAATCTCCCGGGCCGGCCGGGAGATTTAAATTGTTACTGATATAAGGACTTATTCATCCCAAAAAATTCTATCTAATAAGGTCACGTCTGGAACATTGCTTCCATTTCTTCCAATTTCTGAATCGGGATAACGCAATCTTCTAATAAACTGGCCATTAAGATCTGGATTAAGATTTGCGGGAAGATCAAAATTTTCATAATCATAATCGTGTCTTCTGGCATCTACCCAAGCTTCAGGATGCAAGAACATCACAATCCATTTTTCTTTGAAGATATTATCTATAGTGAAATTATCCTCTCCTACACTAACCGCTGAGCTATTTACATACGCATCTATTTCTGCTTGTTCAACTCCCAGCATTCTCATGTGCGCCCTTATTCCTTCACGATAAGCATTATAAGAACGTGATATATCTATTTCAAAAGCAGCTTCAGCTTCAATAAATTTTTGTTCAGCATAGGTTGCGATTAAAACCGGAGACTGTTCTGAAGTATAGAAATCTCCCGGGACCAGTGTAGAACGTTCACCCGATTCGGCTGCACTACCGCGGCCTTCACCATTTGGAACACCCACATACTCTCCATCGTCAGTAGTACCAATCATATAAGGCAAACGTGGGTCTTCTACCCCAAAGGTAGTCCCATCAGTTGCTTCTACAAACTGTTCAGAAATCCATCCGCCCAGGATTAGGTTTTCATTATTAATAGCCACATTAGCCCAAGGATTGAATTCTTCTTCAAAATACTCAACCTCAGCGTTATCTTCATTACTCTCAAAACCGGCATCTATCGCTGCTAAAATTTCAGCAGGATTATATTGATCGGTTTTACTTAAGTGATTTGCATAACGCGCTTTAAGCATATTTGCAAATTTAATCCATTGGTCTGCATCTCCGTTATAAATAAAATCATCCGATCCAATTGGCAAATCTGTTTCTTGTGAAAGATTAGCTATCCCGTTGTTGAGCAATTCAAAAACCCTGTCGTACAAAGCCGCATCATCGTCATAAGAAGGAGTGATGGTTTCAAAATTAAAACTTTGACTAAATGGCACATCTCCAAAAGCATCTACGGCCATCGCTAAATTTAAAGCCATTAATACCTGGCCGGCACCTTCGTAATGAGAAGCTCCAGTTTCGTTAGCTTCTAAGATCATATCATTGAGATCTGTCATAACATTATACAAAGAAGACCAGGTGGTGTTGAAACTTAGGTCATCCATAACATCTGAAGCACTTGCTTGGTTTGGAGAAGCTAAATATTGTACATAATAAGAAGTTGTACTGCCAATTCTAAATGTATTTTGAGCTGTTTCAAATGTAGAATTAACCATCAATCCGCTTAAGGGAGCAGTTGTAGGGTTGTTCGGATTCTCATTTATATCAAGGTAATCGTCACAGGCCGTAAAAGTGAGAAACAGCCCTGCGATTGCTATAAAACTATATGTTTTTCTTAAAATTTTCATATTCAATATTTTTTATAAACCTAAGTTAAGTGTGAAAAACAAGCTTTGCACGCCCGGATATCCAAGTCCTGTAAAGCCAGTAGCATTACCACCGGCACCGGCACTAAAAGATTCAGGATCAAAGCCATCCCAGGGTGTATAAAGGATGATATTATTAGCCGCTACTGAAACTCTCGCACTTTCAAGGAATGAAACGGAGCTTAATAAATTTTCACCAAAGTTATAACCCAGTGAAATGTTACGAAGCTTGATAAAAGAAGCATCGTGCACAAAATTTTCACTCACAGAACGATAGTGATTTCTATAGAAACCTGCTCCGTAATCCCTACCATCGGGCCCTTCTCCCTGGCCTAACCAAACTTCCTGAGTATTGGGAGACCCATCGGCAAGGACACCATCAAAAACGCGAGTTTCATTTCTATCTAAAGTATATTCAGCTATACCAAATGCAGAAAAGAAGTTATCGTATTGGCTATATTGTTCTAAACCGGTTCTGAAATCAATAAGGAAAGAAAGATCAAAATTCTTATAAGTGAAATCATTCTTTAAACCTCCAATCCATTTAGGAGTGGTATTTCCTAAGATTAATTGATTTCCATTTCTAACCGGAAAACCATTTTCACCAATTACTATAGGTAAATCTTCATTTAAGAAAAGATTGCTTTCATCGGCTCCAAAACGCTCATAACTGCTTCCAAAAATATTACCATAAGCTTCTCCTTCTATAAGTTGCATAGTAACGGTACTACCGGCATATCCAAACTGGCTTCCAACCTGAATTTGCTCTATACCTTCTCTAATGCTCACCACTTCATTTTGGTTATACGCCGCATTTAAAGTTATATTCCAGGTAAAATCTTCGGTTCTAACAGGATTACCAGAAATAATAAATTCAACACCCTGGTTTTCAATCTCCCCTGCGTTAGTGATGAAAGTAGAGAACCCTGAAGATTCAGAAACCGGTACCGGAATAATTTGATCTTTACTATTAGATTTATACCAGGTAAGGTCTATTCCTAAACGGTTCCCAAAAAATCTAAGATCGGTACCAAATTCAATAGAAGTAGTTCTTTCTGGTTTTAATCCAAGATCGCCAAATTGGCTAAATCTTGTAAAACCAACTTCACCTCCTAAAGGAAAAATACCCGGTGAAGTATAGGTTTGGCCTATTCTATAAGGATCTGTATCCTTACCTACTTCAGCGTAAGATGCTCTAAGTTTTCCAAAAGAAAGCACTTCTGGCATTTCAAAGGCTTCGGTAAATATAAAACCTAAGTTAATTGAAGGATAAAAGAAGGAATTGTTCCCTTGGGGTAAAGTTGAAGTCCAGTCGTTTCTACCGGTGATATTAAGGAATAACATATCGTCATAATCTACCATAAGATCTCCATATAAACCTACCAGTCTTTTCTTACGTTTATCTTGTGAATTTGAGAGCTGACTGGCATAACTTAGATCGTAAAATTGAGGAATCACGAAATTCTCTCCGGTCGCATCAACCCGTTCGTAGTCACGTTCAAAAACGTCATTACCAACGCGCAAGGTGGTGTTCCACTTATCGTCCCATTGCTTCTTTAAGGTAATAAAGAGGTTAGAGTTTATATCCCTGCTATCTATTCGGGTTTCAGTAATAAATCCCTGCGAGCTCAAAGGAACTTCACCTTCAATACCTAACGGGCCGGGAGTGATTTCTGTTCGGGAATCTGTATAAAAATCAGTACCAATTAGATAATTTACATCCATCCATTCAAACGGACTATATGTAAATTTAAGGTTTCCGATTATACGGTTAACTTCATCTTCAAAAGTACTAAAACGGGCATCGTAAATAGGATTGGTATTGCCCCCAACAGTTTTCATAGTACCATCCTCATTTATATAATCGTTGATATCCTGCATTGGAGAATTGTAGACCATACGCTCCATAAACCTATCATGCGGCACACGATTACCTCCCGAAATAGTATAGTTCATATTACCAGCTACCTTAAGTTGGTCACTAAACTTCAATTCTCCATTTAATCTGGCTGAAGTTCTTCCCCAATTACTAAAAGGAATAATACCTTCCTGATCCAGGTTATTTATAGAAGCATAGAAATTTGCTTTCTCATTTCCCCCTGAAATATTAAACGAGTTATCTATTTGAACTCCTGTTCTCATTGCATCTCTCCATATATCATTAATTTCGGCATCGGGATCTATTTCTCTAATTTCATCTATAGAAGGACCCCAGTTTGGCCAAAACGAATTAGGATCGTAAACGCCACCAAATCCTTGTCCATAAACATCCTGAATTTCTGGATATTGATTTACCTCTTCAAAGCCTATGGTACTGTTCACATTAATACGAACATCTCCGGCTTTACCTTTTTTAGTGGTAATAATCACTGCACCATTTGCAGCCCTAACCCCATAAAGTGCTGTTGCAGCCGCACCTTTAAGAACGTTCATAGATTCAATATCATTTGGATTGATATCGGCAGCCCGGTTAGATAAACCACGAGGCGTACTACCACTCTCTGTGGTAGAGTTATCTACCGGAACACCGTCTATTACAAATAAAGGTTGGTTATCGGCATTTGGGTCTAAAGAGTTTACCCCTCGAATAATTATCCTCGCACTTTGCCCTGGTGCACCACCCGAATTAGTAATTTGAACCCCGGCAGTTTGCCCCTGAAGTGCATTTACAATATTAGGCTGATTAGTTTTAGTGATATCTTCACCCTGAATTTCCTGAACGGCATAACCTAATGCCTTTTTCTCTCTTTCTATTCCCAGTGAAGTTACTACTACCTCATCAAGACCCTCCATATCTTCGGTCATAGCCACATTAATCACGCTACGACCTTCTATAGCTTGCTCCTGACTTTCAAAGCCCAGGGAAGAAAAGACTAAAACTGCATCTTCAGCAACCTCAATAGCATAATTACCATCCATATCGGTTACAGTACCGTCGTTAGTTCCCTTTACCAAAACATTTACGCCCGGTAAAGGCATTCCATCACTGGCTACGGTGACTGTTCCGGTCACCTCCTGTTGCTGTGCAAACATTCCAGTAATCTGGAAAAATGCCAGCAAGGCCATAATCGTTAATTTGTTTCTCATTCCTTTTGTGTGTTAAAGTTTTCTGAATAATAAATTAAATATACCGAAAAGCGCCAGAACAAGGCAAATTTGTTGACTTAAAAATTAAACTTTTATTAACTTCTTGATAATTAAATTAACTTTGTGCTAATTTTTTAAAAATACTTAAACCTGTTTAAAATTTTATAATCGTGAACAATTCCTCAAAAAAATATTTTTTCCTAATTTCAATGCTCATTTTGTTTGGCTCATGTTCAACGACCCGGAACATAAGCAAGCCTTTAAATAAAATTTTTACCGAATCTCCTGTTTTTAAACAAGGGTTTGCGGGTTTTATGGTGATTGACCCGGAAGAGAACAAAACTCTTTACAGCCATAACACTAATAAATACTTCACACCGGCCTCCAACACAAAACTTTTTACTTTCTATGCAGGCTTAAAAATTCTGGGCGATTCTATTCCTGCGCTTAAATATCTTATTGAAAATGACACCCTTTACTTTAAAGCCACAGGAGACCCGTCATTTCTAAATGAAAATTTACCTAATTCCTCAGTTTTTGAGTTTCTAAAGAATAACAAGAATCATTTGACGTATGTAGCACCAATCTACACTGAAAAGCACCAGGGACCCGGTTGGGCCTGGGACGATTATAACGCATACTATTCAGCTGAACGTACTGCTTTTCCTATTTATGGCAATATGGTAGGATTTGATTTTGAAAAAAATAAGGAGTTTCCTGTGGTTTCACCTCGAATTTTCAAAGATTCCCTGGCAAGTTCTAAGGACAGCTTAATTTCAGCCCGGATTATACGTGATATAAACAGTAACCGATTTCAGTTTAACAATCAAAAAAAGCAATCAGATTTTTCACAATCTGTACCTTTTAAAATTTCTTCGGAAATTCTCGTAAAACTTCTAAATGACACGCTGCAAAAACCGGTTAGCTTAATTCAGAATTCAGAATTAAACAAGAAGCTTGATAAAACGCAATATAGTGTTCCCGCCGACAGTGTTTATAAAGAAATGTTGAAAGTAAGCGATAATTTTATAGCAGAACAAATCCTGATTATGGCCGCGGGAAAATTGTCAGACACTTTAAAATCTGATATCGCTATAGATTATATGAAGGAAAACTATCTAAAAGATTTGCCCGATGAACCTATGTGGTATGACGGCTCGGGGCTTTCACGCTACAATCTTTTTACCCCCCGAAGTATGGTGAGACTACTTCAGAAAATTAAAGCTGAAGTTTCGCAGGAAGAATTACTGGAAATGCTACCAACCGGCGGGCATTCGGGAACTATAAAGAATTATTACAAAGCAGAGGAACCTTATGTTTTTGCAAAAACAGGAACTTTAAAAAATAATCACAGCCTTAGCGGATACCTTAAAACCAAAAACGGAAAAATCCTCATTTTTAGTTTTATGAATAGCAATTACACCGTACCTTCCGCAGTTCTTAAGGCTGAAATGGAAAAAGTGCTGCTCAACATTCGTGATAATTACTAACTTTAGTTTTTCAAAATCACCGCAAATGCAACGTAGAAAATTCATTCAAAATATAGGAATAGGAAGTTTGGCTTTTCCGCTGGCTAATTTTACTGAAATTGATAAAATTGGTCCTTTAAATAGCTCGGTTATAATTCCTCAGGGATTAAAAGAAGGCGATACAGTTGGAGTTGTAAGCCCTTCCAGCGCGATTTTTGAAAGCGAACCTTACGAAATTGCTAAAGAAAGTCTTGAAGCAATGGGATTAAAAGTGAAATTCGGCAAATTCGTAAAAAGCAACTACGGACACCTGGCAGGAACCGATGAAGAACGTGCCGAAGAACTCAATAATATGTTTCGTGACGATTCGATTCAGGCTGTTATAGCGCTTCGGGGAGGATCAGGTGCAGCAAGGATCCTGGATAAGTTAGATTATGAAGCTATAAAAAACAATCCAAAAATCTTCATCGGTTACAGCGATATCACTGCGCTACATTTAGCGATTTACGAAAAAACCGCACTTGTAACTTACCACGGTCCTTTAGCGGTTTCAACCTGGAATTCCTTCAGTTTTGATCATTTTAAACGTTTGTTATTCGATAAAGAGAAAATAACTTTCACCAATCCCACCGATAAAGGCGATAACCTGGTACAAATCGAAAACCGCATTAGAACTATTCAGCCCGGCGAAGCCACCGGCCGACTTATCGGCGGAAATCTCTCCGTACTTACCGGTATTATGGGGTCAGAATATTTCCCAACAGATTGGGAAGACAATATCCTGTATTTAGAAGATGTAGGTGAACAAATTTATGCCGTAGACCGAATGATGAGTCAGTTGCAATTAGGTGGAGTACTGGATAAAATTAGCGGATTTGTTTTTGGAAAATGTACCAGCTGCAATCCCGGCGGCTCGGGATATGGATCCTTAACTATGGAAGAAGTAATAGATCATTATATAAAACCTTTGCATATCCCGGCTTTTACCGGAGCAATGATTGGCCATATAGACGATAATATAACGATTCCTAACGGATTGAAAGCGAAGATAAACGCTACAAAGGGCAGCATTGAACTTCTGGAAAACCCCGTTAAATAATTATTTCATAAAAAGTAAATTGGCTTAAAACCGCCGATTATTCCCAACAATTCTTATTTTTAAGAAAATTTTAATCTTGGATAAAACGCAGGAATTCGTAGAACATATTCGCAATGCCTACCAACCCAAAGGTGATTATATTCATTTGGGTGCGGCGATGCTAAACGGTGAAACATTTGCCGATGCTGCGGTTAAAATTCCGTTGAAAACAATGAACCGCCACGGACTTATTGCCGGGGCTACAGGAACGGGAAAATCAAAAACACTACAAATTTTAGCTGAAAATCTTTCGCAAAAAGGCGTTCCCGTTTTATTAATGGATGTAAAAGGAGACCTTAGTGGGATCGCGAAGCCATCTGCCGGAGAAGAATTTCTACATGAACGGCACAAAAAACTTGGCTTTCCTTTTAAAAGCTCAAAATCGCCGGTTGAATTCCTTACTATTTCAGAACAAAATGGCGTTCGGTTGAGGGCTACAGTTAGCGAATTCGGCCCTGTTCTTTTATCCCGAATTTTAGATGTCACTCCAACCCAGGAAGGAATTCTCGCCATTATTTTTAAATATTGCGACGACCATCATTTGCCATTGCTAGATCTTAAAGATCTTAAAAAGATGCTTCAGTATGTGACCAATGAAGGCCGCGAAACCATAGAGAATGAATACGGTAGAATTTCCAGCGCTTCCACCGGGGCTATTTTAAGAAAAATTGTAGCCCTCGAACAACAAGGTGCAGAGCGATTTTTTGGGGAACGCTCTTTTGAAGTAACCGATCTTACCAGAAAAGACGAAAACGGCCACGGCTATGTAAACATCATGCGGCTTACCGATATTCAGGATAAACCAAAACTATTTTCAACTTTTATGCTGAGCCTTCTGGCAGAGATTTATACAACTTTTCCCGAGGAAGGCGATAGCGACAAACCAAAACTGGTGTTGTTTATAGACGAAGCCCACCTTATTTTTAAGGAAGCTTCAGGAGCATTGTTGGATCAAATAGAAAGTATTGTAAAATTAATTCGGTCTAAAGGTGTGGGACTTTATTTTGTTACCCAAAACCCCACCGATGTTCCTTCCGAAGTACTAGGTCAGCTGGGATTGAAAATTCAGCATGCGCTACGAGCATTTACTGCAAAAGATCGAAAAGCTATAAAATTATCGGCTGAAAATTATCCGATTTCGGAATACTACGATACCAAAAACCAGCTTACCTCGTTAGGTATAGGAGAAGCACTGGTTTCGGCATTAGACGAGAAAGGAAGACCTTCTGCACTCGCTGCCACAATGCTAAGAGCACCAATGAGTAGGATGGATATCTTAACCGATACCGAACTGGAAGAGCTTATTTTACAATCTAAATTAAGACCAAAATATAACGAAGAAATTGATCGTGAAAGCGCGTATGAACTTCTGAATAAAAAAATAGATGAAGCGGAGGCTAAAGAAGCCAAAGAAAAGGCTGAAGCTGAAACTTTAGAACGAAAAAAAACCGCTACAAATAGCAGCCGAAGCTCTGGAAAAACACAGGGAGCAATTATAAAAGTGCTTACCAGCGCTACTTTTATTAGAGGCGTAATGGGCGTGCTCAACAAATTATTAAAATAAATATCATCAATATTCAATCTAAAAAATGAAAAAATCTTTGCTACTTATTCTAGGCTTAACTTTAGGTCTAACCTCCTGTCAAAAAGACGAAGACAATCCTTTTTTAATCACTGCTAACCAGGTTGGCCCGGTTAACCGGGATATCAAAATTAACCAGTTAGACTCTCTATTTTCGGAAGATTCTCTTGTAAAACAAAAAAGTGGTGCCGAAGAATTTCGGGCTACCAGTGAAATAAAAGTTTTTGAAAAAGGCGGCAAACCTTTAATGATTTTAGAGCCATTACAGGAGTTCGATTCTACCAGTACTATTGGTTATATCCGTGTGTTGGACCCGAGATATGAAACTAAAAGTGGTTTGAGTACAGCGAGTACTTTTAAAGATATTATGGAAGATTATAATATTTCAAGAATTGAAAATACGCTTAATGCAGCTGTAGTTTTTATAGACGATATTAACGCCTACATCACCATAGATAAAAAAGAATTACCTTCAGATTTAAGGTATGATACCGACTCCAAAATTAGAGCATCTCAAATTCCCGACGATGCGAAAATCAAGTATTTTATGATCTATTGGGACTAAAATTTTAAAGATGTTAAAGATGAAAATTAAAGGTTGGGAAGATGAAACTGAAGCAATTTCTGAAATAGAAAATGGATTCCTCAACCTATAAAAAGCTATTAAGCTCATTTTTTTACGAAATGTTAATCACAGTATGATTTTCAAACATTTGGCTACCTTTATCTCCCTAACCAAAACACTTTAGCTATGATTAAAATCTTAGGAATTATCTTAACCGTTGGCGGTGCTATTGCACTGGTAATGGGGATTCTGGGAATTTTTGGAAGTATTACTCTTATGTTAAGTCCCTGGGCACTGGCCATCATTGGGTTTATTTTCTTTATTTCAGGGATTTCCCTTATAAAAAGAAGAAAAGATACTGAAGATATTCAAACAGAGAGAAAAGCTTAATAAGACTTTTATAAAACAAAAAAGGTGCCCATTGCGAGGCACCTTTTTTTTATGAACAGTAATATATAATAAAGATTGATGTTAGTCTACATTATCATGTAAAAAGGAGTTATTTCTTCTAAAATGAAGATCATCATTATCGTCCTTTCCTAAAGTAGTTCGAGATAATTTTCCTTCTCCTTTTTCATTCTTATCCAAATCTACGCCCTGTCTTTTGTAGGCAGGTTGTTTCTCAATTTCATCTATTTGGGCAGCGTTACTTCTAAACTTGTAATTAAACTCTTTCATTTTTGCCCTACGCTCTGCAGCGCGCTCTATTAAAATTTCAGAAATAGGATTGTTAAACGGGTCTTCATCCCCAGTTTCTTCCTGTTTTTTCTCAGGATTTTGAGGTTCCGGTTTTACCGTTTTCTTTTCAAAAGCGATGGTTTCATCTTTTGGATCTTCTTTCTTCTTTGGCTGAGGCTTTGATCTATCTAAAGATTGCTCAAATTCCATATAATCGTCCAGGCTGTAACGTTTTACACCTCGTGTAGAACTTTCAGTCACCGGAACGATCTCCACTGGTTCATTTACTTCAATGTTTTTAGACTCATCTTCTTCAAGCTGATGTCTAACTTCCTGCTTTTGCTCCTGTCTTGGTTGTTGAGCTCTAGGCTGTTCTTGCTTAGGTTTAGGTTGCTCTTTTTTAGTCTCCTCTTTTTTCTCCTGATTTATAGGAAAATCGAAAGTGAACATTATTTGATCTTCATTATCATTCTGAACCTCTTCTGGCTCATTCACTTCCATAGATTTTATTTCTTCTGAAGTATCATTGATAATAAAATCATCAGGATTTATTTCTTCATAAGAAACTTCCATATCCCGCGCCGATTTTGGCGTTTTGTACAGTTCGTCCTCCTTCACCTGGATGTTCCCAACTTCATCTACTTCCTCTACACTATCGTCTAAAGTATGTACAATGGTATTGTCGGGTTCCTGTGATTTTGGCTCTTCCTCTTGTTTTTGCTCTTCTTTCTGTTGGCTCATTTGCGGGTAAAATCCTCTTTTCTTCGGATCTAATTTCTGCTCCGCTTTCTGGTCATCCTCCAGGGTATGGATAATCTTTTTGGTTTCAGTATTTACAATTTCGTTTTGTTGTTCTACGTTAAACCCCGTAGCGATAATTGTTACCGAAATTGCATCATCTAAAGCTTCATCTTCACCGACACCCATAATAATATTGGCGCTGTGACCGGCTTCTGCCTGAATATGATCGTTGATTTCACCAATTTCATCAATAGTAATTTCCTCACCACCCGAAACGATTAGCAGTAATACGTTTTGGGCACCGGTAATCTTATTATCGTTTAATAAAGGAGAATCTAAGGCTTTGCTTATAGCATCCTGAGCCCTGCTAGCACCAGTAGCCTGTGCAGATCCCATTATTGCCGTTCCACTATTGCTTAATACGGTTTTCGCATCTCTAAGGTCAATGTTTTGAGTGTAGTGATGCGTAATAACTTCAGCAATACCCCTGGAAGCGGTAGCTAAGACCTCATCGGCTTTAGAGAAACCGGCTTTAAAACCAAGGTTTCCATAAACCTCCCGAAGTTTGTTATTGTTGATTACGATTAAGGAATCTACGTGACTTCTTAGTTTTTCTACCCCAAGTTGGGCTTGCTCGTTCCTCATTTTCCCTTCAAATTGAAAAGGAATGGTCACGATACCAACGGTTAGGATATCCATATCTTTTGCCTGTTTCGCGATCACAGGAGCTGCACCTGTACCGGTACCACCTCCCATACCTGCAGTGATAAATACCATTTTGGTATTTACATCAAGCATTTGTTTAATTTCATCAAAACTTTCTACGGCTGCCTGCTCCCCGATTAATGGGTTAGCTCCGGCGCCAAGTCCTTCGGTTAGGCTTACTCCTAACTGTATTTTATTGGGAACTGGACTATTATCAAGGGCTTGTGCATCGGTATTGCACACCACGAAATCTACTCCTTTTATCCCTAACTGGAACATGTGGTTTATAGCGTTGCTACCTCCTCCACCTACACCAATAACTTTAATGACGTTCGATTGATTCTTTGGCAAGTCGAATGCAATGTTGTCGAATTCTGTACTGCTCATAAATTCTGTTTTACTGGTTCTCTCTTTTACTCTGCGTTATCTAAAAAATCTTTAAACTTCTCAGCCCATTTATCAAAAATGCTCTTTTTAGGCTGTCGTTTGGGAGCTTCGGGATCTTGTTTTAAATCATCACCATCCGGGGGATTTTGTTCAAAATCTTCCTGCAACTCCGCCTCTTCTTTATCTCTCTCTTCTTTGCTTTTCAACACTACTTCTTCCTGAAACTTCTTTTCACCATGTTCCAGGCTATTCATTACCAAACCTACCGCGGTAGCATAAACCGGACTGGTAGTTTCGGTATCGTTATTTCCTGCCAGGTGCTCGTTCGGATATCCAATTCTGGTATCCATTCCGGTGATGTATTCTGCAAGTTGTTTTAAATGCTTCAACTGCGCGCCACCTCCGGTTAAAACCATTCCGGCAATTAATTTCTTCTTCTGTTCTTCGTGCCCGTAGTTTTTAATTTCCAGGTAAACCTGTTCAATAATTTCTACAACCCGGGCGTGGATTATTTTTGAAAGGTTCTTTAAGGTAATTTCCTTAGGTTCCCTTCCGCGTAAACCGGGAATAGAAACAATTTCGTTGTCTTTATTTTCACCGGGCCAGGCAGAACCAAATTTAATTTTCAGTAATTCGGCCTGTTTTTCTATAATTGAACACCCTTCTTTGATGTCTTCGGTAATCACATTTCCACCAAAAGGAATTACCGCGGTATGCCTAATTATTCCGTCTTTAAAAATGGCTAAATCGGTAGTACCGCCACCAATATCTATAAGTGCAACCCCGGCTTCTTTTTCTTCCTGGCTCAATACTGCATTAGCCGAAGCCAATGGCTCTAAGGTCACTGCTGAAAGTTCTAACCCGGCGCTCTTCACACATCTTCCAATATTTCTAATGGAAGAAACCTGGCCTACCACTACGTGGAAATTAGCTTCCAATCTTCCGCCGTACATCCCGATAGGTTCCTTGATTTCTGCCTGGCCGTCTACCTTGAATTCCTGTGGTAAAACGTGAATAATTTCCTCGCCGGGCAACATCACCAATTTATGAACCTGGTTACAAAGGCTGTGAATATCATCGGCGTCAATAACCTCTTCAGGGTTTGTCCGGGTGATATAGTCGCTGTGCTGAAGGCTTCTTATATGCTGGCCGGCAATTCCAACCACTACATCGCTGATTTTTAATCCTGAATCTGCTTCTGCTTCCTGAATAGCCTGTTGAATAGACTGAATAGTTTGAGTAATATTATTTACCACCCCTCGATGAACACCTAGGCTTTTGGATTTTCCAATCCCTACGATCTCCACCTTTCCATATTCGTTCTTACGTCCAATCATGGCCACAATTTTTGTGGTACCTATATCTAATCCTACGGCTATCTCGTTGTGTTCCATAATTTACTTTTTAGTGCAAACAACCTGATCTCCAAATTGTAAATTCACTTTTTTGTAGGTCTCTAATTTCTTGTCTTGTAAAGCTTTTTTATAAAATGCTTTAAAATTATTGAACTTTAAGGCTATGTTATCGGCTTTACCGAAATACACCTTAAAGTCAAGCTTTCTCATTTCTAATTCAAATTTATCTCCGGGCAAACGCTTAACACCGGTAATATGGCGTGTTAAGAATTCATCTTTCTGAATATAATCTACTAACGGATATGCCTTTTCTACATTACTGGAGTCTATTCCTGAAACTAACGGTACTCGTGCTGCATAATACGGTGAAAGCGGCATCGCGCGACCATTTCTATCTAAATAAAAAGAAGAATTCCCCACGATTCTGCCAATGGGTTTACGCTGACTTATTTTAGTTTGGAGTTTCCCGTCCAGACTTAAAAAAGCTTCAGCATTTTCTATCATATCGTGATTATTCAAAAGGCTTTCTACCCTATTCAAATCTAAAATTTCTTTGTCTATGCCAGCCGCGGCCACATCATTTTGTATCAACAACTTATTAACCGCTTCCTCAGTAACATACAGGTTTTCACCCGTAACAAATTGCACTTTTACCTCGCTCACTTTTCGGGAATTATTCCGTTTTTCGGCAAAACCGAATAGAAATCCCACTAAAATGAGCAAAATAGGCAGTTTTATGTAATTTAGTTTAAGCTTCATCCTCCAGCGCATTTTTTATAGATTCCACTTCTTCCCCAATACTGCCGGCGCCCATAAGCACCACCACTTCGGGATTTAACCTTTTTATCTCTTCAATAATATTTTCTTTCTGAATTAATTTCTTTGAATTATTATTTACTTTTTCAAGAAGCCAGTTTGAAGTTATTCCTTCAATGGGCAACTCTCTAGCTGGATAGATATCCAACATTAACAATTCATCAAACAAAGCCAGACTTTCGGCAAAATCATCTACAAAATCCCTGGTCCTGCTGAATAAATGTGGCTGAAATACCGCCAATACTTTCTTCCCGGGGTGCATTTCTCTAACCGCCTGGTTTACCGCAGCGATCTCAGCCGGGTGATGTGCATAATCATCTATAAGCACCAGCTTATCTGACTTAATTTTATACGAAAATCTTCGTTTCACACCTTTAAAACTATATAACGCCCTGGCTAGCCTGGGGATTGGGGATCCATATTGGATAGCCATTGCCAGGGCGGTTATAGCATTTAGCAAATTGTGTTTGCCGGGTAGATTAAACATAAAATCTTCAACAACTCCATTGGGAGTTTTAAGATCAAAATGATACGTGCCATTTTCAATCTTTATATTCTGTGCCGAATAATCGGCATCGTCTTCTATTCCAAAAGTGATTCCCTCTGTTGGCAAGCCATTTTTCACGAATAAAGTTCCATTTTCGGGAACCAGTTTAGCGAATTGCCTAAAAGTGTCTTCCAGTTCTTCTTTCTTTCCGTAAATATCCAAATGATCGGCATCCATCGAGGTTATTGCCGCTATATTTGGCGCAAGATGGAGAAAAGATCTATCGAATTCATCGGCTTCAACCACAATAACTTCGTCGCCTTTCAGGATCAAATTACTTTGAATATCCTCACTAATTCCGCCTAAAAATCCGGTGACTTTTGCACCGGTCTCTTTAAGTAAATGACCTAAAATTGCGGTGGTTGTAGTTTTACCGTGAGTTCCCGCTACGGCCAAAGTGGTTTTTCCTTTCGAGATCAAACCAAGAACGGCAGCTCTTTTCTTCAGCGTAAATTCATTATTTCTGAAATAAGCTAACTGCTCGTGTGCCTCGGGAACTGCAGGTGTATAAACTACCAACGTATTTTCTTTATTTGTAAATTCAGCAGGAACAACATTCATTTTTTCATCATAAACCACCACAATATCTTCGGCTTCCAGCGTTCTGGTAAGCGAAGTTGAAGTTTTATCATAACCGGCCACAGTCTTTCCCTGGAATTTAAAGTAACGCGCTAGCGCACTCATCCCAATACCGCCAACGCCGATAAAATAAATGTTTTGTATGTGGTTTAAATCCTGCATTCTATTTTCTCACCTCATTCTGAATTTATTTCAGAATCTAATTTGTTTATTTTTTAATCAATTTTTCTACTTCATCTACAATCCTGGCTGTTGCGTTTGGCAATGCCAGTTTTTTAATATTTTCGCCAAGCACTTTTTGTTTTGCTTCGGAAGCCATTAAAGTGAAAAACTCCGTTTCAAATTTTTGTTCCAGTTCATTTTCCTTCAGCATCATCGCGGCATTTTTCTTTACTACCGCCATTGCATTTTTTGCCTGATGGTCTTCAGCAACATTTGGTGAAGGCACAAAAAGCACCGGTTTTCCCACAATACTTAATTCTGAAACCGTACCGGCCCCAGCCCTTGAAATAATCACATCGGCAGCGCCGTAAGCCAGGTTCATTTCATTCAGGAATAAATGCGTTTGCACCAATCCTGAATTATATTTTTTATATTCTTCGAAATACAGCTTTCCGGTTTGCCAGATCAGCTGAATATTTTCTTCTTCAAATCTTTCTAAATTGGCTTCTACCAATTGATTTATCCTTCTTGCGCCAAGGCTTCCACCTAAAACAAGCACAACTTTTTTGTCCTTTTCCAGTCCAAAATACCCAAGGGCTTTCTCCCTGTTCTCATCGATCTTCAATAAATCCTGTCTTACCGGATTGCCGGTAATAATGGTTTTTTCAGCAGGGAAAAATCGTTTCACTTCTTCGTAAGCAGCACAAATCTTATCAGCCTGTTTTGCCAATAGCTTATTAGTAATACCGGGAAATGAATTCTGTTCCTGGATAAGGTTGGATATTCCTTTTGAACTCGCTACTTTTAGCAATGGTCCGCTCGCAAATCCGCCGGTGCCAATTACCACATCTGGCTTAAAATCCCTGATTATTCTCCTGGATTTAGCCAAACTACTTAAGAGTTTAAAAGGGAACATTAAATTGCCGAATGTTAACTTTCGCTGAATCCCACTAATCCAAAGACCTTCTATTTTGTAACCTGCCTGCGGCACTTTCTCCATCTCCATCCTGTCACTGGCACCAACAAACAATATTTCTGCTTCAGGAAAACGCGCTTTTATCTCGTTGGCAATAGCAATCGCCGGGTAAATATGCCCGCCTGTGCCGCCTCCAGATAATATTACACGTAAATCCTTTTTCATCACTTTAAATTTTAATTCCTATTTTGGAACTTAATCACAGGCTTTTAATTGCATCCAGCATCAGGCTGGTTAGATCGCTTCGCTTAAAATATCCAGGGGATTTTCATTATCCAATTCCCTTTCTGCTTCTTCCCGTTCTTTCATTTCCTCACGTTTAGCGCTTACGCTTAAAATAATCCCCAGCGCCATACAGGTCATCCAAATAGAGGTTCCTCCGCTACTTATTAAAGGCAAAGTTTGTCCTGTAACCGGAAATAATTCTACTGCAACACCCATATTTATCAAAGCCTGGAAAATTATAGGTAAACCAACGCCCATAACCAGGAGTTTTCCAAAAACTGTATTGGCTTTGGTCGCCACGATCACAATCCTGAAAAGCAATAGTAAATATGCGAGCATTACTCCAAAAGCACCTATTAACCCCATTTCTTCAACAATTATCGCGTAGATAAAATCTGAAGAGGATTGTGGTAAAAAATTTCTCTGTACACTTTTTCCAACTCCGGTTCCGGTAACACCACCCGTTGCAATAGCGATTTTAGCCTTTTCAATTTGATAATCACCATCAGTGTCTTCGTCATTAGAAAAACTTTCAATCCGGCTTGCCCAGGTATCTACCCTATTGGGTAAAAGTCCCGGAAAAGCTTTTGCTGTTAAGATGAACATCGTTAACAAAATCAAACCTGCTGCTACAATAATTCCCAGATATTTTATTGGATATCCTCCTAAGAACATCAATACCAACACCATAGAAAAAACGATGGCAGTTGTGGAGAAATTGGCCGGCAAAATTAAGGATAATACTACTCCTACAGGCAGCCAAAGCGGTAAAATTGACTCTTTAAATGTGAGGTTTTCATTAGTCTTTTTAGAGAGGTAACGTGCCACATAAATCATCAAAACCACCGAAGCCAACGTAGATGACTGAAACGAAACCCCTAAGCCCGGAATTTGGATCCATCTACTGGCGTAAGCTCCGTCTATCATTGTTCCCTGGGCGACTGTATAAATTAACAACACAATTACAACCGGTAAAAACAAAATGGAAAGCCCCCTGAAATAATGATAAGGAATTTTATGTACTGCAAAGAGCAAACAAAAGCCTAAAAGCAAATGGAAGAAATGCACCACCACGTACTGGAAAGTGCTTCCATCACCATATAAATACGCAAGGTTACTACTGGCGCTGTAGACCGGCAAAAATGAAAATATTGCCAGCAATGCAGCCGTAGCCCAGATAACCTTATCGCCTTTAAGATTTGAAAAAATGTTGCTCATTTAACTCTTAATAATATTCGTTCTAGTCTGACTAACTTTTTTAACGTTATCCTGAACTTGCTTCAGGATCTAAGGTCTAGTAATAAAAACGTGTTAGAAGCTGAAACGAGTTCAGCTTGACTAAATCAAGTCTTTCTATTTAAAGATCTCTAACCGCATCTTTAAACTGGCGGCCCCTATCTTCGTAATTTTCAAAAAGATCAAAACTTGCGCAGGCAGGAGAAAGCAATACCGAATCTCCTCTTTCAGCAAGACTGTAGGCCATTCTTACAGCCTCTTTCATAGATTCTGTTTCTACAATGGTGTCTACACAATTCCCAAAATTCTGCATCAGTTTTTGGTTGTCTACTCCAAGACAAATTATAGCCTTTACCTTCTCGTTTACCAGCGGTAACAGATCGTCGTAAACATTTCCTTTGTCTACTCCTCCAACAATCCAAACAGTTTCACTTTCCATACTTTCCAAAGCATAAAAAGTAGCGTTTACATTGGTTGCTTTAGAATCGTTGATGTACTGCACATTATTAATCTTCAGTACTTTTTCAAGTCGGTGCTCCACCCCTTGAAAGCTCTCCATACTCTCACGAATAGTTTCTTTCCTAATTCGTAATAATTGCGACACAGTGGCCGCAGCCATAGCATTCTTGGTATTGTGTTTACCCTGCAAACCTAATTTTGTTGTTGGCATATTAAATTGGTTGTTTTTTATATTGACAATAATATTTTGGTTCTCTATACATGAGCCATTTTCTACTTTCTGCTGAAGCGAAAACGGTAATTGTTGTGCTTTTACCGGATTTTTCTCTAACCATTTTGTGATAATTTCATCGTCTAAATCATAGATGAAAAAATCTTCTTCAGTCTGGTTTTCGGTAATCCTGAATTTTGAAAAAACGTAATTCTCGAGTTTATACTCGTAGCGGTCTAAATGATCGGGTGTGATATTGGTTAAAACCGAAATATCTGGCCTAAAATCTTTAATTCCATCTAACTGAAAACTGCTTAATTCAAGCACAAACCAGTCGGGATTGGTTTCAGCAACCTGTTTGGCAAAACTGTCGCCTACATTCCCGGCCATTCCCACATTTATACCTGCATTTTTTAAGATGTGGTGCACAAATTTCGTGGTGGTGGTTTTCCCGTTGCTTCCCGTAATTCCAATTATTTTTGCTGAAGTAAAAGCGGCAGCAAATTCAATTTCTGAAATCACCGGAATTCCTTTTTCTGTCAGCTGCTTTACAATGGCAACCGAATCTGCAATTCCCGGACTTTTCATCACTACATCAGCGTCTAAAATTTTAGCTTCAGTATGAGTTTCCTCTTCCCAATCGATCTTCAATCCTTCAAAAACCGCTTTATATTTTTCTTTGATCTTTCCTTTATCTGATACAAAAACATCAAAACCTTCTTTAACTCCTAAAATAGCCGTTCCAGCACCGCTTTCGCCGCCGCCAAGAATCACCAGTTTTTTACCGGAATTATTAATATTTTGATTTTCTGTTTTCACTATTTCTTATCTTACTTTTAGCGTGATTATCGTTACAATGGCCAGGAAAATTCCAATAATCCAGAAGCGCACTACAATTTTACTTTCGTGATATCCTTTTTTCTGATAATGATGATGCAAAGGAGACATCAGGAAAATTCTTCGGCCTTCGCCATATTTTCTCTTGGTAAGCTTAAACCAGCCAACCTGTAAAACCACCGATAGGTTTTCCATTAAAAAGATTCCGCATAAAATAGGAATCAGTAATTCTTTTCTGGTGGCAATTGCGAGTACGGCAATAATTCCACCGATTGTTAAGCTACCTGTATCACCCATAAAAACCTGCGCCGGATAGGTGTTATACCATAAAAAGCCGACCAAAGCTCCCGCAAATGCACTTATAAAAATCGTCATCTCGCCCGATCGGGGGATGTACATAATATTGAGATAATCTGAAAAAATTATATTACCCGAAACCCAGGCAAAAATCCCCAGTGTAAGCACAATAATTGCAGAAGAACCAGCCGCGAGACCGTCAATTCCATCGGTTAAATTGGCACCATTCGAAACCGCAGTCACAATAAAAATTACGATTGGAATAAAAATCAACCAGGCATAATTCTTTAAAGCAGGATCTATCCAACTAATCAAACTTGAGTAATCGAATTCATTATTTTTTACAAAAGGAATTGTGGTAGTGGTGGTTTTCATTTCCGGCCCCATTTCCCTTATATTCTGAAAACTTTCTACAAGTTCTTGTTGCTCCGGAGCGGGCTCATTAGTTTCTTCCTTCACTGTTACTCCCGGATGAAAAAACAAAGTGCCACCTACAATAAGGCCCAAACCAACCTGGCCCAGGACTTTAAATTTCCCCTGAAGTCCTTCTTTATCCTTTTTAAATGTTTTAATATAATCGTCTATAAAACCTATAGCTCCCATCCAAATAGTGGTTACTATAAGCAGGATTACATAAATATTTTCCAATTTTGCAAAGAGTAAAACAGGAATTAGCGTGGCGAAGATTATAATAACCCCGCCCATAGTTGGTGTACCCGCTTTTTCGCTTTGTCCTCTAAGTCCTAAATCTCGTACACTTTCCCCAACCTGTTTTGCCTGTAAATAATTAATTATTCTTTTTCCGTAGATCGTAGAAATAGCCAAAGAAAGGATTATAGCCATCGCCGATCTAAAGGAAATGTACTCAAACAAGCGCGCCCCGGGCACCTGGTATTCTGCATCTAAATATTGAAATAAATAGTATAACATATTTTCTGGTTATTCTTCCAGTGGAAAAAGTGGGCTTACTTATTTAATTGTTTCAAAAATTCGGTCACTATCTTAAGGTCATCGAAATCTTTACGCTCTCCATTTACCTCCTGATAGGTCTCGTGACCTTTCCCGGCAATTAGGATAATATCTTTTTCACCCGCTATTTGACAAGCTGTTTTAATAGCCTGTTTCCTATTGGTGACCGACATAATTTTCTTGAAATTCTGTGGTTCTACTCCCGCTTCAACATCTTCTATTATCGTATCCGGGGCTTCGGTTCTTGGGTTATCGCTGGTGAAAATTACTTTTGTACTTAAAGTCGAAGCGATATGCCCCATTTTTGGCCTTTTTGTTTTATCACGATCTCCACCGCAACCAACAACTGTTATAAGCTCTTCATTTTTTGTACGGATACTGTTTATGGTTTCCAGTACGTTTTTTAAAGCATCAGGCGTATGGGCATAGTCTACAATTGCGGTAATCTTTTCTTTTTCTGAAATGATATACTGGAACCTTCCACTGACGGAATTAAGTTCACTGATAATCTTCAAGCTTTCTAAAGTTTCCAGACCCAAAAGTTCTGCAGTTGCATAAATTGCCAAAACATTGTAAGCGTTAAAACTTCCAATTAGGCGTGTCCATAATTCCTGGTCGTTTACTTTTAGCAGTAATCCGGTGAAAGAATTTTCAAGGATCTGCGCTTTATAATCGGCGTAAGATTTTAGGGCGTAGGTATATCTCTGCGCTTTTGTATTCTGAAGCATTACCTGCCCGTTTTTATCATCGGTATTGGTTAGCGCAAATGCCGAAGCCGGTAATTCATCAAAAAACCGCTTTTTTACATCGCGATATTCAGCGAAACTATCGTGATAATCTAAATGATCGTGGCTTAGATTTGTAAAAATGCCACCGGCAAATTCCAGGGCTGTGGTTCTATGCTGATCTATCCCGTGGGAACTCACTTCCATAAAGCAAAACTCCACGCCTTCATCATTCATTTGTTTTAAATAGTCATTTATCGTAATAGAATCTGGTGTAGTCCTTACGGCATCATAAGAATTTTCAGCAACCATTACTTTTACCGTAGAGAGTAAACCGACTTTAAAGCCAGCTTTTGTAAATAAATTATATAAAAGTGTGGCAATCGTGGTTTTTCCATTGGTGCCGGTAACGCCTACAAGTTTTAACTTTTCAGAAGGATTATCGTAATAATTGGCTGCCATAAAAGCCAAAGCCTGCTGAGCATTCCCCACTTTTATATAGGTAATCCCATTTACTATTTCCTTCGGGAATTCCTCACAAATTACTGCGAGTGCTCCTTCATTTATTGCCTGAGTTATAAAATCGTGACCATCTGATACACTTCCGCGAATAGCTACAAAAGCATCATTTAATTCAACTTTCCTTGAATCAAACTGAAGCCTGTTTATTGTCACCGAAGTATTTCCAACCACGGCATCGATTTGCACTTTATACAATATGTCTTTTAAGACTCTCAACCTATATTTAAATTTATTTGCTGATTAGTTTTTATTTTCTGCCCCGCCGAAATTGACTGTCCGCTTACTTTTCCTGTTCCCTGGAAAATCACTTTTAAGCCAAGATTCTCTAAAAGAGAAACAGCATCCATAGCCGGCATGCCGGTTACATCTGGCATCACAATTTTTTCATTATCGATTTTCGCATAATAAGCTTCAAAATCGGCCGTGACTTTATCATTCTGAATATCCAAAGAAGGGAGCGTATCCATTACCGGGGTATCGGTATAAATCTTCTGCGCGATTTGTTTAAAAACCGGTGCTGCAACGATATTTCCATAGTAGCCTTTGCTTTTCTTAGGCTTATGAATAATCACAATACAGGAGTATTTAGGATCCTCGGCAGGAAAATATCCCGCGAAAGATGAAATATATCTTCCCGGTTCTATCCAGTATTCTACCTGGCAGGTACCTGTTTTACCAGCCATTGAAAAATTGGGCGTATAAATATTTGCAGCTGTACCTTTCTCTACAGTTTGCTGCATCATTTTTTGAAGTTTTTTAGCGATTTCAGGAGAACAAATTCGAGGGTTCATCACTTCCCGCTCTACTTTTAAGATACTTTTATCCCATTCCTTTACTTCTTTAATAAACCTTGGTTTAACCATTACGCCATTATTGGCAATGGCATTGTAAAAGTTTAGCGTTTGTAATGGCGTTATGGAAACTCCATAACCAAAAGCCATCCACGGAAGGCTTAAACCATTCCAGTTTTTATCGTTAGGATGCGGAATTCTTGGCGAGCCTTCCCCTTTTATATCCAGCCCAATTTTACTATTTAAACCCATATCGTATAAACGATCTACGAATTTGGCAGGATTGTCTTTATAACCTTCAGTAATAATTTTGGTAAATGCGGTATTGGAAGAAACCTCAAATGCCTTCGCAGCAGAGATCTTTCCATAACCTCCACGACGGGAATCCCTAACCGCTCTTCCGTAGTATCGTACTACTCCATTCTCGGTATCTATTACCGAGCTGGTGTCTATTACATTATCTTCCAGCGCGGCAGTCATCGCCATTAACTTAAATGTTGAACCGGGTTCGTGCGATTCATAAACCGCGTAATTTCTTTTTTCAAAATAAGTTCCGTTCTCGGTACGCCCAAGATTAGACATTGCTTTGATCTCGCCAGTTTTGGTTTCCATCACCACTACTGTACCGTGATCGGCTTCAAAATATTCGAGCTGTTTTAATAAAGCGTGATGCGCAATATCCTGGATATTCACATCTATGGTAGAGATCACATCGTACCCATCTTTTGGCTCTACCTCGTTATTATCGCTTATAGGTTTCCACTGCCCTTTAGCAATTTTTTGTTTTAAGCGGCGACCATCAGTTCCTCTTAAATAAGAACTAAACGCCCCTTCAAGACCAACACGGGTAAAATATCCGTTTTCATCCTGTCGTTCGTAACCAACCGTGCGCTCTCCCATTTTACCAAGCGGATGTTCACGCACCGTTCTCTGCTCTACGATCATCCCACCTCTATAAGTTCCCAAATTGAACATTGGAAAACTTTTCACTTTCATATACTCAGAATAGCCAAGATTCTTTGCAATGGGTAAATAACGCTGGCCGTTTGCTCGGGCTTGTCTCAAATACTGAGACCAATAGGCAGAAGACTTTCCAAACATTTCAGTTAGGTTATTGGAAAGTGGCACTATATTTTCCTGAAAATTTTTATCTGAAACGGTAACTGCATCAAACCTGATATCGTATTTAGGAACTGAAGTCGCTAAAAGATTTCCTTTTGCATCGTATAGATTTCCGCGGCTGGCGGGAATTTTAAAACTTCGCACGGTGCGCTCCTCAGCGAGGTTCCGATAATAATCCCCTTCTACAAATTGAATATCAAGCAGCTTCACGCCTACCCCAACGGCGAAAACGAACATACAGGCCGCAACCACGTATAATCTATTCAATATGCCTTTTTCAGATGTAGCCATTTACTCCTTTATATTCACTTTTATTTTATAAGGTGGATTCTCGGAAGGAAGAATTCCCCTGTCTTTCATTTTTTGGGTAATTGTAGATTCCATTTTAATTCGCATAAGCGCTGAACGGCGATCTACAAATTCACTTTTTAGTTCCCTTACTTCGGTATGAAGTTTTGCAATCTTATGCACCTTACTTTCTGCACTGTGCGAACTGGCGATCATAATAATAGCGAGCAGCGTGCAAAAAACTATAAAGCGCCAGTTATTTACCGCATCCCTGCTAATAAGAAAATTAGCCCGTAGTATGTTGTAAAAACCTTTTTTCATAACACTTCAAAAAACTATAATTTCTTAGCCACCCTTAATTTGGCACTTCTCGCCCTGTTATTTTCTTTGATCTCTTCAGCAGAAGGCACAATAAGTCCGCCTACTTTTTTAAAGGGAACAGAAATATTTCCGTAGAAATCTTTCTCGGGCTCCCCCTCAAACAAACCACTTCTTATATATCGCTTTACCAATCTATCTTCCAGTGAGTGGTAAGAAATAAGACTAATCCTCCCATTTTTCACCACCAGCTCTTCGGTTTGCTTCAAAAACTCTTTTAAAGCTTCAATTTCCTGGTTTACTTCTATACGTATTGCCTGGTAGATCTGCGCCAGGATCTTATTCTCTTTTCCTTTAAAAAGATGCGGTTTCAGTAAATCGTTCAACTGTTCGCTGCTTTCTATAGGCTTTTCTTTTCTTGCTTCAACAATCAGGCTTGCCAGTTTTGGCGCATTCTTTAAATCGGCATAATCGTAAAACAACATTTTAAGCTGCTCTTCGCCATATTCATTAATCACTTCGTAAGCACTCAATTTGCTTCCCTGGTTCATGCGCATATCAAGACGTGCATCAAAACGGGTAGAAAATCCTCTTTCAGCTTCATTAAACTGATGCGAGGAAACTCCGAAATCACCTAAAATTCCATCGACTTCCTTTATTCCGTAAAACCTCAAAAACCTTTTAAGGAACCTGAAGTTTTCGTGAATTAGCGTAAACCGGGAATCTTCAATCGTGTTTTGCAAAGCATCTTTATCCTGATCAAAACCAAAAAGTTTTCCTTTTGGCCCGAGCCTGCTTAAAATCTCGCGGGAATGACCACCACCACCAAACGTAACATCTACATACACGCCATCTTCCTTAATATTAAGGCCGTCTACTGACTCTTTTAATAAAACCGGATTATGATATTGCATCTAAATCATCGTTTCCCATTACTTCTTCAGCCAATTCGGCAAAATCATCTGAAGTTTCATCAATGGTGTTTTCGTATTTATCCTTATCCCAGATCTCTATAATATTTACTGCAGAAGAAAGCACGATCTCTTTGTTGATTCCGGCAAATCCCACAAGATCTTTCGGAATTAAAAGTCTTCCGTTAGCATCTACCTCTACCATCTTCACGCCTGCTTGAAATCTTCTTATAAAATCGTTATTCTTCTTTTTGAAGCGGTTCAATCCATTAATTTTCTCCATTAAAACATTCCATTCCTGCATTGGATACAACTCCAAACAAGGCTGAAAAACCGAACGTTTTAGGACAAAACCATCCTGCAACATAGGCGCAAGCTGCTTTTTTAATGCCGAAGGAACCATTAACCGGCCCTTGGCATCTGCTTTACATTCGTATGTTCCAATGAGGTTTACCACTTCTATACTTTATAGAGTCAAATATATTGAAAAAATTACCACATTTTACCACTTTCTACCACTTTGTTGATAAGTTTCTCCACTGTATTTAGCTGAAAGACTATCAAATAGCGCTATTCATTTAGGTTTCAGAGGCTTGGTTTTTATTGTGATTTCCCTGTTAAAAAATTTTAAAAATGTAGAAGAAATGCATTTCCTAAATCACTTTGCTATTTCTTAAAAATGATTATACTTGTAATGAAATCGCTATATTTGCGATTGCTAACCGCAAAGCCAATCAATGAAGAATAATTTAAGGCAAGAGGGAAAGTTTACGTACCTGGAGCAAGGAGAAGGAACCCCGATAGTTATTTTACACGGACTTATGGGCGGTTTAAGTAATTTTGATGGGGTTACAGAGTATTTTCCGAAGCATGGTTATAAAGTGGTAATTCCGGAACTTCCCCTATATTCCATGTCGCTACTTAAAACCAGCGTGCAGACTTTTGCTAAATATTTAAAAGAATTTGTAGATTTTAAAGGTTACGACAAAGTGATCCTGTTGGGTAATTCACTTGGCGGGCATATTGCTTTACTGGCCACCAAATTATATCCTGAAATTGTACAGGGACTGGTAATTACCGGAAGCTCGGGACTTTATGAAAACTCGATGGGAGAAAGTTATCCGCGTCGTGGAGATTATGAGTTCATAAAGAAAAAAGCCCAGGATGTTTTTTACGACCCTGAAGTAGCAACTAAAGAAGTGGTAGATGAAGTTTACGAAACCGTAAGCGATCGCAACAAATTGGTGAAAACACTCGCTATTGCAAAAAGTGCCATTAGGCATAATATGGCCAAAGATTTACCAAAAATGAAAACTCCTACCTGCATTATTTGGGGAAAAGACGATAATGTTACGCCACCAGAGGTAGCTGAAGATTTTCAGCGTCTACTACCGGATGCCGATCTTTACTGGGTAGATAAATGTGGTCACGCTGCTATGATGGAACACCCAGATGTTTTTAACGAGCTGCTTCACGACTGGTTGAAAAAACGAAATTTTAAATAAACCGATACAGGCTTTAGAGAGCTTTATTAAGGTCTACTTCAATAATCACTATTTAAACATTTTAAGATGAAAATCAAGTCGGCTGAATTTTTGGTGAGCAATTCTCGGATAGATCTATGCCCGGAAAGCAAACTACCGGAATACGCTTTTATAGGCCGCAGTAATGTTGGGAAATCTTCTTTAATAAATATGCTTACCGGTAGAAAAGCTTTGGCAAAAACCTCAGCCAAACCAGGTAAAACGCAACTTATAAATCATTTTTTGATCAATAAGAACTGGCATCTGGTAGATTTACCCGGTTACGGTTATGCAAAAGTTTCTAAATCGGCTAAAAGAACATTCCAAAAGTTTATCACGGCATATTTTGAAAAGCGAGAACAAATGATTTGCGCTTTCGTGCTTATAGATAGCAGGCATGAGCCGCAACCTATAGATATGGAATTTATGCAATGGCTTGGCGAGAACAATGTTCCTTTTTGTATTATTTTCACCAAAGCCGATAAAATGAAGCCAAAAGCCCTGGAGCGAAACATCAATTTTTACCAGGAAAAAATGCTGGAAAGCTGGGAAGAAATGCCTCAATTCTTTATTAGCTCTGCAACTTCAAAATTAGGACAGGATGAGATTTTGGATTATATTGAAGCTATAAATGTTCAATTAAATTCTTCTAATTCGCCCCGTTAACGCTTAAAGCCTTTCTTCAATAAGCTTAATTAGATCTTCCTCGTTCTGGGTTCGTTCTAATTCCTCAGTAGGAATAAAAATTCCCATTTCAACTTCATCTTCCCATAAAACTATTGGAAACGTATATTTATAGCCGAATTTAGACGCATACCGCTTCTGAAATTCATCTATATACAAAAACTCCATTTGCACATCTGAAGTCTGTCTGTATTTTTTCCACCGTGAATTTTCAGAAAAGACTCCGTGGGTTACTTTGCAAATACTACAGGCATAAGTATTTGGTTTAATTAACTTATGCAGCGCATCCAGAACTGCATTTTGAGTTCCGGAATACGCGTTATATACAAAAATGAGTTTTTCCAAAAAGTGAGATTTGATTGATTGTACCTAAAAGCAGGTTAGTCTCAAGTTAGCTTATTTTTGAGTGATTTCAAGTTTTTCAGCAAAATAATCGCAAAAATCTTTCATTGTGGCCGTCATCTTTTCATCCTGGGTGGCTCGGTTAAAAGTATCACTCATAGAAACCAGCGTTTGATGAAAGAATTTCTTCATTTCATCTACCGGCATATCTTTAGTCCAAAGGTCTATACGCAGCGTTTCCTGAGATTTGCTATCCCAAACCGAAAGCATTAGCGCCTTAGCATCTTCTTTATAAATGTTACCGTCTTCTGCGCTCCAGGTGATTTCTTCTGGCACGCGATTCTCATCGGTAACCACTTCTATATTTATTTCTGATTTTTTAAATTCTGACATTACTTTCTTGGTTTAAAATTCGCTTTATTAAATATCGTTTCGGCATCTGTATTTATCATTTCTTCAATAGATGCATTGGTTTTTTCCATATAATTGCGCACAATCTGCCAGCCTATATATTGCCCAAGTTTCGCTGGTGATTCAGCATCCAGTTGCAGGTAGAATTTAGAAAAAGGTGCAGGATATAGAAACCTGGAATAAAGTTCAGTATCCGTATCAAAAAACAATTCATTTTCAACAAAATACCGCCAAATTTGCGTCTCGTTATTTTGCGCCCAGGTAAATTCATCTTCAGTATAACCTATTTTTTCGGCATCAGCAGTTTCAGGAATAAACTTATCTTTTAAGTACAACAACTTCCCGTAATACACCATATGCGCGAGGAAAGTTCTGGACCGTGGTCTTTCCACATATTTTTCAGCATAGGCGTTCGCGACATCTGGAATTATTTGATCTTTTTTGAAATTCTTCTTTAAAAATTCCTGAATTCCGACATAGAAATGATGATCTTCTCCTAAATACGTATCCAGAGAAATGAACAAATAATCATCCTGCAAAATTACCTTATTTTTATAGTCAACTTCAGAAGTTAACGTAAACACTTTTGGCGCTTCAAACTTCGGAAAATAATATTTTATATGCTGAAAAAGACTGTGGAGTTTGGCTTTTTGATTTTCAAACAAAGGAAAAGCTTTACCTACTTCAGCATCTATTTCCTGCTGTATAGTATCGCCCATCTTCTCAATCCATACGTTATCGGGAAACTGTTTTGGAAACAATTTAGGATATTGCTTTTTTAACTCGTTCAGGTTATTTGGTGTAGCTTCAGCAAATTTCCGGTCAAAACGTACCACTTCAAAATCTACCGGCACTTCTGCGATCTCTTTTTCAATTTTAGCATCCTCGTTACAGGAAACAAAAACGATTGAACAAAGCAGGAAAATAATTTTTTTATACATAGGCATTCTTTATGAAGGCTTTAACGCCCTGCCCTTTTAATAATTATGTTTAAATAGTAGATTTGTGTACAAAGGTATTATTTACAAACTTAATCACCCAAAATTATGCAAACTGAAAAAGTGGTAAATCACATAGTTAACTGGTTAAAAGAATATGCTACAAACTCCGGAATGAACGGCTTTGTACTTGGAATAAGCGGTGGAATCGACTCAGCAGTAACCTCAACACTTTGCGCAAAAACCGGTTTGCGTACACTTTGTGTAGAAATGCCTATTCAACAACATACAGACCAGGTAACAAGAGCTCAAAAACACATAGATTGGTTAAAGCAAAATTATGCCAATGTCACTAACCTGGAAGTTGACTTAACGCCTGTTTTTGATGAATTTAAAAAAGCAGCACCCCAGGTTGAAGCTTCAGCCACTTTAGATCTTACTTTGGCAAATACACGGGCAAGATTAAGAATGTCTACTTTATACTATTTTGCAGGCTTACATGGCTACCTCGTTGCAGGAACCGGAAATAAAGTAGAAGATTTTGGCGTGGGATTTTTTACAAAATACGGAGACGGTGGTGTAGACTTAAGCCCTATAGCCGATCTTATGAAAACTGAAGTTACTGAAATTGCGAAATTTTTAGGAATTGGTCCTGCAATTGTAAGTGCCGCACCAACAGATGGGCTTTTTGGAGACAGCCGTACCGATGAAGATCAAATAGGCGCATCTTATCCTGAACTGGAATGGGCGATGGAAGAAGCCGAAAACGGAAAAACTGTGGAAGATTTTGAAGGAAGAAAACAAGAAGTTTTTAAAATATACAAAAGCCGGCACAGGGCTAACGCTCACAAAATGAAACCCATACCGGTGTGTGAGATTCCCGTTAATCTTAAAAAATAAGCCTTTTATCGATAGTTGTACCTAAAAATTAGAAGTAGAGAGAAAATTGGTTATTTTTAATAGTACATACACGCTTGTCCTACCCCGGCGTGTTTTTTAACCAACCTTTCATTATGAGTACAGTATTAATTGCAGATCATCACCCTGTGGTGCATGAGGGTATTAGGTGTATCCTTAGAAACAACCCGGCGCTTGAGGTAGTGGGCAGCGTACATAGCGGAATGGAGCTGTACGGATTTTTAAGCGAAAGCCAGCCAGATGTTTTGATTATAGAAATCGATCTTCCTGAAATAAACGGGATTAATGCACTTCGTACCATTAAAACTGATTATTCAAAAGTAAAAATTCTTGTTTGTACAGGTCATCCTGAAGAAGTGTATGCATTAAGTGCTATTAAAGCGGGAGCTGCAGGATATATCTCTAAACTAGCAAAACCAGAGGATCTTGAAAAAGCAATTTACCAGGTAGCCAGAGGCGGAATTTACCTCAACAAAAAAATTACTGAGAAACTCAATGCCGGAATGTCTCCCGGCAGAAATTTAATTGCGAAATTCAAGAAACTTTCTACCCGCGAATCTGAAGTTTTAAATCTTATCGCTTCCGGCAAACGAAATAAAGATATCGCTGAAGCACTCTCTATCAACGAGAAAACGGTAAGCACTTACAAAACGCGGCTGCTTAAAAAACTACAGGTAGACAATATTGCCGATCTTATTACCAGGTCACGATTACTGCAAATAAATACTACATAACGCGATTAAGCTTCTCTGAAAGAACCTTCTTCAAACTAAGGTAATCTTTTACATCTTCCAAGACATGTTGGGTATCCTGCTCTTCATCGGGCGTTTTCACTTTTTCCGAAAGCTCGTTGATCTTCTGATTTATTAAAAACCTACGTAAAGAAAGAATGGTTTCGCTTACGTGCCTGGAAATGGTTTCGGTTTTTGCTTTTACAAAAATATTTTGCCGGTCCCACTCGTGTAATTTATACTGTTCCTCTTCCATTAAAATCGAGGTAATTTCAGAAGCCTGCTCAGGATCTATATCGTTAATAAAATTCTTAACCTCAAATTTTTCTTCACTGTTTAAACGAGCCATTAATTCAGTGTAAATATCTCTGAACTTAGGATTGGTAAAAGCAATTTCATCTTCCTGAAGGTCTAAAAATATCTTTTCAAAAACCCTTGTTCTCTGTATTTCTTTCTCTAAACCTAACTCCCCGTCTTCCTTTTCTTTTAAAACCAGATCTTCAAATTCTTCCTCTACAGTTCCATACTGAAGCAACAGACTAATAATCTTTTTTTCAAGCTCATATTGTTCGTCTACTTTAGCTGTTTTTGGTTGTGGCTCTTCCTTTACTACATCAAAAGATTTTTTTTGCTTTGGTTGGGGAGAAGTCCTTCCGCTTTTCGCGTTTAGTTGCGCCAGGCTGGAAAAGAGGACATTCTCAGAAATATCCATAATTCGCGAACATTCCTGCAAATAAACTTCTTGCTGAATCGTATCTGGAATTTTTGAAATACTGTTTACAATATCCCGAATTAATTCGGCCTTTTTCACCGGATCTTTCTTCGCTTCTTCCATAAGCAACGAAGCTTTGTAACTAATAAAATCCTGCGCGTTTTCCTGTAAATATTCGGCTAAAGCATAATCAGAGTTATTTTTGGCAAAACTGTCCGGATCTTCTCCCTCCGGAAAAGTACAAACCCGCACATTCATGCCCTGTTCCAGGATAAGATCTATACCGCGAAGCGAAGCCCTAATTCCTGCCGCATCACCATCAAAAAGTACCGTGATATTTTTTGTTAATCGGTTGATTAACCGAATTTGATCTGGGGTTAATGCTGTTCCCGAAGAGGAAACAACATTTTCAATTCCGCTTTGATGAAATTGAATTACATCGGTATAACCTTCTACCAGAAAGCAGTTATCTTCTTTCGCAATTGCCTGTTTAGCAAAATTGATCCCGTATAAAACCTTACTTTTGTGGTAAATATCGCTTTCAGGTGAATTCAGGTATTTTGCAGCCTTTTTTTCGTTGGTAAGAATCCTTCCACCAAACCCTAAAACCCTGCCAGACATAGAATGAATGGGGAACATCACTCTCCCTTTGAAACGATCAAACTGCTTTTCGCCCTTCACGATAGTAAGACCGGTTTTTTCCAGGTATTCGAGTTTATAAGCTTCAGCAAGAGCTTCTTTGGTGAAATCGTCCCACTCGTCTAAAGAATAGCCGAGTTCAAACTTTTTAATTGTTTCTAGAGTGAATCCGCGCTCTTTAAAATAGCTTAAACCAATAGCTTTTCCGGGATCGGTTTTATGAAGATTTTTCTGAAAATGTTTGTTTGCAAATTCAGAAACCAGGTACATACTTTCCCGCTCATCGGCTTGCTGTTTTTGCTCGTCGCTTTGCTGGGTTTCTTCAATCTCAATCCCATATTTCTTAGCCAGGTATTTAATGGCTTCAGGATAAGTGAAATGTTCGTGTTCCATAAGAAATGCCACGACATTGCCTCCTTTTCCGCTTGAGAAATCCTTCCAGATTTGCTTTACGGGAGATACCATAAAACTGGGTGTGCGTTCATCGCTAAACGGACTTAAACCTTTAAAATTCGATCCCGATTTTTTTAGCTGAACAAAATCACCAATCACCTCCTCAACACGGGCGGTTTCAAATACGTTGTCTATGGTGGTTTTTGAGATCAAATAAAATGCGTTTAAACCTCACAGTCCCGAACAAATTTCGGGACTGTGAGGTCTGTAAATTCAAGACAAAATTACAATTTAAAATTGGCTAATCAACATCAAACCGAAGTCCTAAAGAAAAGTTGTGTAATTCCCTGTTCGGGTCTTGAAATATTGGGTTTAGATCGTATTTCCCGTAGAGGGTGGCGCCGCCCCAACCTAGATAAGCACTTACCCCGTAAACCAAATCATTGGTATTATAATTATTCTTTAATTTCTCTTTTACTTTATCACCATCCTCTTTATACTTGAG
Organism: Salegentibacter lacus; assembly: GCF_020164555.1. Classification (GTDB taxonomy): domain Bacteria; phylum Bacteroidota; class Bacteroidia; order Flavobacteriales; family Flavobacteriaceae; genus Salegentibacter; species Salegentibacter lacus. The sequence continues at coordinate 192,396 of NZ_JAIQZB010000001.1, forward strand.
TTTTTGACGTTCTCCAATATTAAACCCGGCATAACCACCAAAGCCAATTTTGAGCATTTTATAGGTAGAAAAATGCAAACGATCTTCGGTTTCGGTTTTTGTTGAAGGACCTATTTCAAAATGAACCGGAACTACCAGGTTATCCATTCTAAATTTAGATTTATCCAAGTCTAATGCGAATTCCTGCAGGTAGGTTTGATCGCCATCTTCAACAAAAATGCGGTTATCGGTTGGCTTTAAACCATTAAACTGAAATGAAACCCCATACCGCAAACGCAACCAGTTTGTTTCTTTAAAAACTCGTGTTTTCCAGGCCCAGCCAAGTTCAAAAAATCGGCTGCCACCTAATTTAAAATCTGAATCGTTTAGAGACTGACCTTCTTCCAGGGCATTATTAAAACCAACAGCAACAACCAAATCGCTCGTGGTGCGGTTATCGTACTTGTTTTTCTTATTAATATTGATATCCAAGGCTTTTCCTTTACCGCCAATAGCTATATAATTCCCTGAAGTATCATCATTTCTATCCCTGAGTTCCATCTCATTTTCCAGGATCGCTATTTTATTCTCAATATTTTTAGCGTGCTTTTCAGCGTATTCCTTTTTTTCTTTTTCTGCTTCTTCTTTGGTGATTTCGCCTCTTTCCAGTTCCCCGTTTATACGTTCAATCTGGTATTTCAATTTTTCTTTTTGTTTTTCAATAATTTCAGTTTTTTGTTTTTCAAAAAATTCTCTGGCTTTCTCTTGTGAGGTCATTTCTGTCTCTACAGGAGCAACTTCCTGCCCTGATACTTGCTGATGCGCAAAACTGAATACTAAAAATGTGATGTAAAAAGTAAGTGTTTTCATAATAATTGATTTTGATGTTTGATGAATGACCCTATTGTAGGTTTTGAGTAAATATTAATAGTTTCTATTAGCAACCGCAGTTTTAGCTTTGAGATAACCTTCTTTTAAAACCTCAAAAATCTTTGCTTTAAAAGACTGGTAAATCTCGTCTTCTACTTCGGCTAAAAGCGCATTTGCACTTATCTCGGTATTTAAATTATAGAATTGCGAGTTGTTGCGTTCTCTACTTATTTCTGAAGCCGCCTGGACTAAAAGTGCGTCTACTTCATCTTCAGATATCTCATCATTTTTCGCAGCTGCAGCGATAACTTCTTCAAGTTTAGATTGTATTAATTTTTCTTCGGAAATTGGAGGTTCCAGGCTAATTGTTTCTAAAGCAATAGCTTCTTCATATTTATTTTCTTCGGAAATTGGTGCTTCAGCAATTTCTTCTTTTGCTGAAGTTTCAGGCATTGTTGCAATTTCATTTTTCAAATTATTTTCAGCTGAAATTTCTTCCTCCTTTTCACTTTCATCAGAAGCTATTTGAGTATTATTTTCCTGCGAAAACTCTTGTTTTGCTTCCAGTCCTTCTATCATTTCATTTACCGGTTCTTCTACCACCTGCGGACTTTCAGATAAATCATTGTTCCACATAAATGTTCCTGCAATTAGTAGAATTGCAACTGCCGCGGCGATGTATTTCCAGGGTGTTTGGGAGGTTTTGTTTTCTTCCGCATTCAATTTTGCGTCTAACTTTCCCCAAGTCCCGGTAGAAGGCTTAATTTGCCTTTTTCCCAGTTTTTCCCTTGCGTTTTCTTCGAATTTATTTAATTCCATAATCCGATGTATTTTGTGTTTTTAACTGCTCCTGCAACATTTTTCGCGCTTTAGACAACTGCGATTTTGAAGTTCCTTCGGTAATCTTCAGTATTTTCGCAATTTCGGTGTGCTTATATCCTTCTACCGCATACATAACAAAAACCATCCTGTAGCCTTCCGGCAAATTGTCTATGATGTTTTGAATATGTGCAACATTTAGCGCTGTATCCATTTCGGCAGAAAAACCGGGATCGGCAATTTCTTCGTCACTAAAAACAATTTTCTTTTGTGATCTTAAAAAAGAAATTGATTCTCGAACCATAATTTTTCTTATCCAGCCTTCAAAACTTCCCTTAGATTCAAAATCGTTAAGGTGAGTGAAAACTTTTAGAAATCCGTTTAGCATTACTTCTTCGGCGTGATGTATATCTTTTATATACTGCCGGCAAACGCTAAGCATTTTTCCAGAATGCAACTCATATAATTCGCGCTGCGCCTTACGGTCATTTTTTGCCGCACGCTTTATTAACTGAGTTTCGTTTTTAAAGAGTTGAATTACTTTCACCCGATTTTCTAATTAAAAGGCCTTCTGTTTACATAGACGCAGGAAAGTTACAAAAGGTTGCCTGTACCCCGATTATTTTTTAAAAAATTAGTTTCGCAGCGAATTCTTGTATCTTTGCAGCACAATCTTTTTTATGTCTGAACAGAAGCTTACCCGAATAAATAAATACTTAAGTGAAATTGGTTATTGCTCCCGCCGTGCTGCCGATAAACTCATAGATCAAGGCCGGGTGACCATCAACGGAACCGTACCTGAAATGGGCACCAAAATTGGCCCTAATGATGTGGTAAAAGTTGACGGGAAAGCGGTTTCTGAAGCAGAAAAAAAAGAACCAAACGTTTACCTCGCTTTTAATAAACCGATAGGTATTGTTTGCACTACCGATACCCGCGTGGAAAAAGATAACATTATTGATTATATAAACTATCCAAAACGGATTTTTCCTATTGGTCGTCTTGACAAACCCAGCGAAGGACTTATTTTCCTTACCAACGATGGTGATATTGTAAACAAAATTTTACGCGCCAGGAACAACCACGAAAAGGAATATATAGTTTCCGTCAACAAACCTATTACTTCAGATTTTATTCGACGAATGGGTAACGGCGTACCTATCCTGGGAACAACCACCAAAAAATGCGAAGTAGAAAAACTGGGAAAGAACGATTTTAGGATTGTGCTTACGCAAGGCTTAAACAGGCAAATTCGTAGGATGTGTGAGTTTTTAGGTTATGAAGTTGTCGCGCTTAAGCGCATTAGAATAATGAATGTTAGCCTAGATGTACCAGTGGGACAATGGCGTGATCTTACCCAGGATGAACTTGAAACCATTAACAAAATGGTAGATGAATCCAGTAAGACCGCAGAAGCATCTGCACTAAAATCTTCCGCTTTAAAAAATAAAACGACACCACGCTCGGGTCCCAGACCACGCAAGAATAAATCTTAACACATTATTAGCGCTGCGGCTTGCCCGCATGTTAAGATTACTTGTTAATTTTAATAGCGTATAACAATGTAATTCCATTAAAGATTTATGAAGGTACAACCGTTTCATTTAGCCATACCGGTTTCAGATTTACAAAAAGCCAGAAAATTTTATAAAGAAACCCTGGGTTGCGGCGAAGGCCGTAGCAGCGATCATTGGGTGGATTTCAACTTTTTTGGTCATCAATTGGTAATTCATTATAAACCTGCAGAAGAAACCGCAAAAGCTCACAGCAACCCGGTAGATGGAAAAGATGTACCGGTACCGCATTTTGGTGTTGTATTGGAATGGGATGTATTTCAGGAATTTGCCAATTTATTGAAATCAAAAAATATAGCTTTTGAAATAGAACCTTACATTCGTTTTGAAGGGCAGGTTGGCGAACAGGCCACTATGTTTTTTAAAGATCCCTGCGGAAATGCCCTGGAATTCAAAGCCTTCAAAAATAAAGACCAAATATTTGCAAAATAACCAACCAATCACTGAAATATGGATAGATTAAAACCGGCACTTGTACGGCAGATCTTCGTACTAATGCTCATCCTCTTTTTAACGGTTTTAATTTTTAAAGAAATTATTCCTTACCTCTCAGGGGTGCTTGGTGCAATTACTTTATACGTTCTTTTACGTAATTGGATGAAAAAATTATTGGCCCGGGGCTGGAAACCTCCGGTTGCGGCTGCGCTCTTAATGGCAGGTTCTTTTGTAGGTATCCTGGTTCCCATTACATTAATTGTAATTATGCTTACTTCTAAAATAAGTAAAGCAGTTGCAAATTCTGAAAGGGTAATTAGAGCAGTAAAAGAACAACTAACTGAGGCGGAAACCTATATTGGCTATAGCTTAAGCGAGTCTATAGACACCTCATCTGTCACCAATTGGATGTCTGGAAATTTACAAAGCCTGGCAGGCGGTACATTTAATGCCTTTATTGCTATTGGTATTATGTATTTTATGCTTTATTATATGCTGGTTAAAAGGGATTCCATGAAATCTTCCCTTATTTCCTATATCCCATTGGGGAATGATAACCTGGAAATAATTGCAAAAGAGAGTGATCAACTTGTAAAATCTAACGCACTGGGTATTCCGCTGGTGGCTATATTCCAGGGAATTATTGCACTTATTGGATACTTGATTTTTGGCGTGCCCGATCCTTTCTTTTGGTTTGTAATTACAGCCATAGGATCTATGATTCCTTTTATAGGAACCGCAATAGGAATTCTTCCGGTAGTGATACTTTTAGTAGCCCAGGGCGATAACTGGCAGGCAATTGCTATGTTGATCTATGGATTTGTAGTAGTTGGATCTACAGATAATTTAATCCGCTTATATATTATAGATCGGCTTGCGGCAGTTCACCCACTTATAACACTATTTGGTGTAATTGTAGGGGTTCAGCTTTTTGGCTTTATAGGATTAATTTTTGGACCATTACTGGTATCCCTATTTTTACTTATTCTAAAAATTTACAAGAAGGAATACGGCAATGCCCACGATAGACTTTAAAATGACTATTAATCACAAAATGAAGAATTATGAATATGTTCAGTAAAAAGAAACAAGAGATTGATGAGGAATACATGAAAAAAGGTGTTTCTAAAGTGAAAGATGGTGATGTAGAAATTACTGCAAATAACCAGGCGGAGATTGAAGATAAAATTGCTAATGCAGGTGCTTTAAGGAAGTATAGCGAACTTGGTAAATTAATGTTTGGAATGCTGAAAGATTATCGAAGTGGTGTTTACAGTAACATTCCCTGGTTTACCATTGCATCTATAGTCTTTGCTCTTCTATATGTTTTGAATCCGTTAGATCTGGTGCCAGATTTTATTCCGGGGTTTGGTTATATAGATGATTTTGCTATTCTAACAATTACATTAAGATTTATTGAAACCGATCTTCATAAATATTTGGACTGGAAACTCGAAGAAGAAGAATAAGCTCCTTATCTTTCTGAATTAAGAGAAATAAAAAAGTCCTCACAGCTTCCGATTGGAAAACCTGTGAGGACTTTTTCTATTTTGAAAACTTCTTAAGCTTTACTTTTTTCTTTTGCTCTTTTCTTATGGCGTTCAGTGGCCAGCAAGGTGTTTTTAAGCAACATAGAAACCGTCATTGGTCCTACTCCACCGGGCACAGGTGTAATATAAGAAGCTCGTTTGCTTACATTTTCAAAATCTACATCGCCTTTAATCACATAACCTTTTTCGGCTTCATCATTTGGTACTCTGGTAATCCCAACGTCAATAATTACAGCATCGTCTTTAATCATTTCGGCTTTAAGAAAATCTGGGATTCCAACAGCGATTATGATAATATCAGCTTGAGAAGTAATCTGGGTAATATTTTTAGTAAACTCGTGGGTTAGGGTTACTGTTGAATTTCCTGGGAAACCACTTCTTCCCATTAAAATACTCATTGGTCTTCCAACTATATAACTTCTACCAATAACTACCGTATGTTTTCCTTTAGTAGGAATATCGTAACGCTCCAGTAATTCCAGAATTCCAAACGGTGTTGCAGGAATAAAGGAAGTCATATCCAAAGCCATTTTCCCAAAGTTGGTAGGATGGAATCCATCTACATCCTTATCTGGGTCTACGGCATTTAATACTTTCTGAGTGTCAATTTGTGGTGGTAAAGGCAACTGAACGATAAATCCGTCTATATCGTCATTTTGGTTTAGCTCCTCGATCTTATCCAAAAGTTCGATTTCACTTACTGTATTGGGAAGGCGATATAAAGAAGATTCAAAACCTACACGTTTGCAAGATTTTACTTTTGCGTTTACATAAGTTAAGCTGGCACCATCGTTCCCGACAATAATCGCAGCCAAATGAGGTACTTTTTCGCCTCTTTTCTTAATCTTTTCAACCTCAGCAGCAATCTCATCTTTAATATCGTTGCTGGTTTTTTTTCCGTCTAAAATAGTCATGTTCAGTTTTCAGTTGGCAGTAGCAGTTGGCAGTTTTCACTCATCGCCAACTCCGAATCTCCCGGGATTATTAATCATAAAGTTTCGAAGTTTTCCAACTTCCTGGCTCTTTTTAATCAATTTTTCTTTTGTATCTAAGTCTATGTATTTGCAAGCATAGGCAAATTCTAACCAACTTTGAGTTTCGGCATTTTCAGCATCACTATCGGTTAATTTACTTATAAAATGTTTCTTGTATCTTCTTTTCCTATAAGCTTCAGCAACATTTACACTTACCGATCTAGAACTTCTTCTTATTTGATCGGTAAGAGAATATGTTTCTTCTTTTGGAAACTTTCTGGAAACTTCAAAAATTTCCATAGCCAAGGCAAATCCTATCTCATAAACACGCAGTGACTTAAAATCCATATTTCAAAATTTAATTTTTACTGCAAACTGAGACTGCTATAACTGCCTACTGGCTCTATTTCATTCCCTTCATCATTTGCATCATCTTCTGGCCGCCACCGCCCTGCATCATCTTCATCATTTTTCCCATTTGGTTGAACTGCTTCAACAACTGGTTCACTTCCTGTACCGTAGTTCCCGAACCTTTACTAATTCGTTTCTTACGGCTTGAATTTATAACTTTCGGGTTGCTGCGTTCTTCAGGAGTCATCGAGTGAATTATTGCTTCAATTCCTTTAAAGGCATCGTCATCAATATCTACATCTTTCAGCATTTTGCCTGCTCCCGGAATCATCCCCATAAGGTCTTTCATAGACCCCATCTTCTTGATTTGCTGTAATTGCTTCAAAAAATCATCAAAACCAAATTGGTTTTTTGCAATTTTCTTCTGAAGTTTTCTCGCTTCCTCTTCATCATATTGTTCCTGGGCACGTTCCACAAGAGAAACAACATCTCCCATTCCCAAAATCCTATCGGCCATACGGTCTGGATAGAACACATCTAACGCGTCCATCTTCTCCCCGGTACCAATAAATTTAATAGGTTTATTAACTACAGATTTAATGGAAATTGCCGCACCACCACGAGTATCACCATCTAATTTTGTAAGGATAACCCCGTCAAAATTCAGCCTTTCGTTAAAAGTTTTTGCGGTATTCACGGCATCCTGACCCGTCATAGAATCTACCACGAATAGAGTCTCGTGCGGTTGGATTGCTTCGTGGATATTTGTGATCTCGGTCATCATCGCCTCATCTACAGCTAAACGACCGGCGGTATCAATAATCACTACATTATGGCCATTTTGCTTAGCGTGCGCAATTGCAGCTTTAGAAATAGCAACAGGATCCTGATTACCTTCATCTGAAAATACCTCAACACCAACCTGCTCTCCAACTACGTGCAACTGATTTATCGCCGCAGGACGGTAAACATCACAGGCAACCAAAAGTGGTTTTTTTGATTTTTTTGTTTTAAGAAAATTCGCAAGTTTTCCTGAAAAAGTAGTTTTACCACTACCCTGCAATCCAGACATCAAAATAATAGAAGGATCACCAGAAAGATTAATCCCTTCGGCTTCCCCACCCATTAATTGGGTAAGTTCATCTTTTACCAGTTTCACCATCATTTGGCCAGGCTTCAATGCGGTCAAAACATCCTGCCCAAGCGCTTTTTCCTTCACGACATTGGTGAAATCTTTGGCTATTTTATAGTTCACATCTGCATCAACCAAAGCACGTCTAACTTCCTTTAAAGTTTCGGCAACGTTTACCTCGGTAATCTGGCCGTGCCCTTTTAAAACGTGTAAGGCATTATCTAACTTATCACTTAAACTATCAAACATAATTTTTCCTATGGTTTAATTTCCCAAAGAGGGTATAATTCTGCCGAGGCTTACCCCGATATTTTAAAAACTTTATTCAATTTAACCTCCAGGATTTATCCCGGAGTTTTGGTTTCGCTTTTTCAACGAATTGCAAATTTAATGATTTGAGCCTGAAGTGAAAACTTTTATTTCAGTTCTCAGTTGTCGGTTCTCTGTTTTCCGTTCTGCTCCAATCTAAAATTAAAATCATCAGCCTTTTTTTCCCTTCGGGGCCAGTGGGCTTTCTACATTCTTTCTGGCACCTGGATTCCCAGCAAACCAAATGAAGATTTTATAACATTGCCCACACTATTCGCCAATTGTACTCTTAAGGTTTTTTCGGTAATATCCTCAGTTCCAAGGATCGTTACATTTTGATAAAATGAATTGAATTCTTTTACCAGATCGTAAGTGTAATTAGCAATTAATGCCGGACTATGATTTTCTGCAGCCAACTGAATTGTTTCAGGATATAACTGAATTTGCTTGATTAATGATCGCTCTTTTTCGTGAAATTCATAGCCATCGGCTACCTGTTTCTTAAAATCGAAATCTGCTTTCCTAATTATAGACTGAATTCTTGCGTAAGTATATTGAATAAACGGCCCTGTATTCCCCTGAAAATCTACCGATTCTTCAGGATTAAAGAGAATTCTTTTTTTAGGGTCTACTTTTAAAATATAGTATTTTAATGCCCCCAAACCGATCATTCGATAAAGCTCTTCCTTTTCAACTTCGGTATAGCCGTCTAATTTCCCTAATTCTTCAGAAATATTCCTGGCGGTTTCGGTCATTTCAGCAATTAGATCGTCGGCATCTACTACCGTACCTTCACGACTTTTCATCTTTCCGCTAGGCAGATCAACCATTCCGTAGCTTAAGTGATACAGATAGTCTGCCCAGTCGAAACCGAGTTTTTTCAGGATTAAAAACAAGACTTTAAAGTGGTAATCTTGCTCATTCCCTACGGTATAAACCATTCCGTTAATATCAAAATCCTTTACCCGTTGAATGGCAGTACCAATATCCTGTGTCATATAAACTGCGGTACCATCGCTACGCAAAACGATCTTTTCGTCCAGTCCTTCCTCGGTAAGATCTATCCAAACACTGCCGTCTTCTTTTTTATAAAAAACGCCCTTTTCAAGCCCCTGGTTTACCACATCTTTCCCAAGCAGGTAAGTATCGCTTTCGTAATAATTCTTATCGAAATCTACGCCTAAAGCATCATAGGTTTTTTCAAATCCGTTGTAAACCCATTGGTTCATTTTCTCCCAAAGGGCAACCACTTCTGGATCGCCGGCTTCCCATTTTAGCAACATTTGCTTGGCTTCAACCAAAATTGGTGCTTCAGCTTTTGCGGCTTCTTCCGTAACACCTTTGGTTTCCATCAATTCGGAAATTTCCTTTTTGTACTCCTGGTCGAATTTTACATAGTAATTCCCGACTAATTTATCGCCTTTTAACCCGGTAGATTCGGGGGTTTCTCCATTTCCGAAACGCTCCCAGGCCAGCATAGATTTACAAATATGAATTCCGCGATCGTTTATGATCTGGGTTTTGTAAGATTTATTTCCGGCGGCACTTAAAATTTCCGCTACAGAAAAACCTAAAAGAATATTCCTTATATGACCTAAATGCAGCGGTTTATTGGTATTTGGTGAAGAATATTCAACCATAATTCCCTGTGCATCTTCAGCAGCAGGAATAATCCCAAAATCTTCCCTGTTTTTCATTTCGTTAAAAAAATCAAGGAAATAGGCATTGCTTAAAACAATGTTTAGAAAACCTTTAACCACATTAAAGCCGGAAACTTCAGTCACATTTTCGGCTAAATAATTTCCAATTTCCTCTCCCAGTTTAACGGGATTGGTCTTTAGTTGACGAAGCATTGGGAACGTCACCAAAGTAATATCACCTTCAAAATCCTTTCGTGTAGGCTGAAATTCTAAGTTATCAATTTCAACATCATAGATCTTTTTAACAGCATCTTTTACGTGGGTAGCGAGGGTACTTTGGAGTTTCATTTCTTACTTCTATTTATTGTTTTAAGCCCTGCAAAGATAACAGAAAATAGGCTTTTGCCTATAATTTACTCGATAATCGAGATTAAACGCATCGAGACTTATCTCGAATTGTAAATTATTTTTTCTCAATGCTTTGTGGACTTACCCCGAAGTAATTTACTTATCTTTAAACAAAAAGCTATGTTATTAAATATCTCCTATAACCGGGCAAAAACCAAAGAGAAAATAGACAAAGAAGTTGGCAAGCCATTTACGCTGCTTGCCCGAATGAAATTAAACGGCACAGGTTCGCCAAAACTGCATATTACCGATACTAGTATTGATATTCACAATCTCCTGGTTTTAGATAATAATGCCAACACCTGTAATGTGGAAATGCGGCCTAACGGGATTATTGTCATGTTTAGGTCTTTACTGGAAACCTACGCACTGATTATTCCTTATTATAAACTTCATCTTTACAAAGGCAAAGCCGAAGAATATTCTATTTATAAAGATCATTCTAAAATAAAGGTAAAGGCCGATACGCCAGCGATACATAAATATTTTAAAAAGATCCTGGACTATAAATCTGATAACGCACTAACACAGGTTGAAGATCTTTAACCATAACTTTACAAAGCCTTCAAAACTTATCTATTTTTGATAATATAAGATTAATTTCTCCTTAATTTTTAATCGGCACTTCTGTAGCAATTTTGCCAAAAAAATTAATGGAATTATTTATTTACGTTTTCGCTGCACTATTTTCAGTGATCAACCCTCTAGGCACAGTTCCGATTTTTGTAGGTCTAACTCAGGAATATTCTGCTCCGGAGCGTTCCAAAACTTCCCTGCTTACTGCTATTAATATTTTTGTAATCCTTGTAATCTCGTTTTTTACCGGGAGATTTATTTTGCATTTCTTCGGAATCAGCATTGAATCACTTAGAATTGCCGGCGGACTAATAATCGTAACTTCGGGATTTGCTTTACTTACCGGTTCTTTTTCAAAACATAAAGGAATGGAAAAAGAAAGAGTGAAAGACGATGCTTTTCAGAGGGATAGTGTTTCTCTTACTCCCCTGGCCATCCCAATGCTGGCGGGACCGGGATCAATTTCGCTTCTTATTGGAATGTATGATGATTACACCGTGATTTCTGAAAAGATCCTTACTATTTTTGCCATTCTTGGCGTTTGTTTAGCGACTTTCTTGGTTTTGAGAAGTTCTCATTACATCGTGAAGATGCTGGGCGCTTCAGGAATTAACGCTATTTCCCGAATTATCGGTTTTATAGTAATCGCAATTGGGATAGAATATATCAGCTCTTCAGTAATCGCTGTATTAAATTCAGCTTTGAACTAAGGTTAACGCTTCCCAAAGGCGAGCCCGCCTATAAGGGCTAAAACGCCGAAACCTATCATCGCGTAAGATTGGGTGTTATCACCGTGGGCTTCAACTTGCAGAGGCCCGGCGTCTATAGCAAATTCTGGAGTAATTAATTGGTACAAGCCGTAAGCAATCATTCCAACCCCAATTATCAAAAGCACTATTTTAAGCACGTTATTCATTTTATAAAGTTTTACTAATCGAGGTGAAAAGTACTAATTTAATTGGTATTTTAAGCTTAAAATTTTTCTATGAGAATTCTTCTTACGGGTGCCAACGGTTATATAGGAATGCGTATGCTCCCTGAACTTCTTGAACAGGGACACGAGGTAATTTGTGCGGTACGGAATAAAAACCGTTTTACTTCCAACAAGGAATTGCTCGAAAAAGCGGAGGTTTTAGAACTGGATTTTTTGGAAGATGAAGAAGCTCCTGAAAAAATAAAGAATATTGATGTAGCTTATTATCTTATTCATTCTATGAGCGGATCAACCGATAATTTTGACACTCAGGAAGCCCAGGCCGCTGAGAATTTCAATAAGATTATGGCCGGCACTTCAGTGAAGCAGGTGATCTATTTAAGCGGAATTATAAACGAAGAAGAGCTTTCCAAACATTTAAAATCAAGAAAAAAAGTTGAAGAAATTCTATATAAAGGAAATTTCAACCTTACCGTTTTGCGAGCCGCCATTATTGTAGGTTCCGGAAGTTCCTCTTTTGAAATTATTCGGGATTTATGTGAAAAATTGCCGGTAATGATTACCCCAAGTTGGGTAGAAACCAAGTGCCAGCCTATTTCCATTCGCGATATCATCAAATTTCTAACAGGTGTTATTGGAAAAGAAGAATGCTACAATGAATCTTTTGACGTGGGCGGACCAGATGTACTCACATATAAAGAAATGATGCTGGGATATGCCAAGGTTCGTAAACTAAAATTATGGATTTTGAGCGTACCGGTTATGTCGCCGAAACTTTCCTCATACTGGCTTTATTTTGTCACCTCAACGTCTTACAAACTTGCACAAAACCTGGTAGACAGTATGAGCGTCGAAGTTATTACCAACGATACACGTTTGCAGGAAATCCTAAATATTGAACCTATATCGTATACGGAAGCTATAGAACTTGCTTTCTACAAAATTGAACAAAATCAGGTGATTTCCAGTTGGAAAGATTCTTTAAGCAGCGGTCGCTTTAGTAAAGAATTAAACAAATACATACAGGTGCCAAAATATGGCTGTCTTCAAGACAACCAATCAGTAAAAGTGGAAAATCCAGATCAGGTTCTGGAGCGTATCTGGGCTATTGGCGGATTAAATGGCTGGTATTACGGAAACTGGTTATGGAAATTTCGCGGTTATATCGATAAACTTTTTGGCGGGGTTGGTTTACGCCGTGGTAGAACCCATCCTAATAAAATTGCATCAGGAGATTCTTTAGATTTCTGGCGGGTTCTTTTAGCTGATAAAGAAGAAAGAAGATTACTGTTATTTGCCGAAATGAAAGTTCCCGGCGAGGCCTGGTTAGAGTTTTGTATCGATAAAGAAAATGTGCTGCACCAAACAGCTACGTTTAGACCCAAAGGTATCTGGGGTCGTCTTTACTGGTATGCGATGTATCCTTTTCATTATTTTATTTTTGAAGGAATGCTTAATAAGATTGCCAAAGGCGAACCAAAAAAGCAAATTGCCTAATCCTTTCTTATTTGTTTAAATTTGAAATACCACTTATTAGCAAACTAAATAAAAACTGAAAAGCAATAAATTTTGAAGCGACTTTCCCGGGAATTTCTTAAAAACCCATTGCTTTATATTTCATCGGGAATTTTGTTTTTTCTCGCGCTTTTCATCTTTTTCTTTACTGAATTCTTCTATAAAATAATCGAAAAAGGATCTATTTGGGTGCGGGAGTTTTTCGGCGGATTTTATTTATGGCTAGGCTTGCTATGTGTCTTCTTCCTTATCTTTATTGCCTTTTCCAGATTTGGAAAAATAAGACTTGGCAAATCCCCTCCCGAATTCGACCGACTTTCATGGATCGCGATGTTATACAGCGCAGGAATGGGCGCGGGTATTTTACTAAGAGCAGTACAGGAACCGGTTTTTATGTTTTTAAATCCGCCCATTGAAACAGGTTCTTCTTCTGAAGTAATCGCCCTGGAATATACTTTCTATCAATGGGGTTTTACCGCCTGGGCTTTTTATGGAATATTCGCACTACTTATCGCCTATGCACTTTTTGTTAGAAAATCTGATATTCTTTTAGGCAACAGCTTACCGCGGTTTAAGAAGATAAAATACCTGCCACAAAGTATAAACCTGCTAACTATTCTGACTACAGTTTTTGGTCTCGTGGCGGCAATAGGTTTGGGAACCACACAAATTGAAGGTGGCATTAGTCACCTCACATCAAAACCTGCCGGAACACTTTGGGTTATACTCCTTTTGGTTTTTGTGGTTTGTCTCTTGGCATTTATTTCGGCTTTCGCCGGAATTAAAAAAGGCATAAAAAGAATTTCCAACTGGAATATTTATATCACGGTAATTCTAATGCTCTTTGTCTTTTTCCAGATAGATATGTTGAAGGTTTTTAGTCAGTTTTTCGAGTCGTTTTACAAGTATATCGTAGATTTTGTCCCGCTTAGTTTAGCCCTTGGAAAGTACAATCCCGGAAAAGAATTTTTAACGGACTGGACATACTATTACTGGGCATTTTGGTTAGCCTGGGCGCCATTCACCGGAATTTTCATCGCCCGAATTTCTAAAGGAAGAAGCATCAGAGAAATGATTTTGGGAGTTTTGCTTATTCCTTCGCTCGGCAGTTTCTTTTGGTTTAGTGTTTTTGGTTCTGCTTCTTTTGACTTGATTGGAAATATGAATTCCTACAACGGGGAATTTGATAATGTTTTCACTTCCCTATTTCGCTTTTTTGAAGCTTTTCCACTTTCAGATTTCACTAATATCGTGACGATAATTTTATTAATTAGTTTTTTAGTGACCTCGGTAGATTCGGCTATTTATGTGCTGAGTATGTTTAGTGATAAAGGAAAGGAACATCCAAGAAAAAAATTCAGGTTGATTTGGGCCGTTTTAATCCTTGTTTTCTCTGAAGCAATTATTCTGCTTGGGAATATAAAACCTGACAGCAATGTACTTACCGCAATGCAAAAGTTTTTAATAATAAGCTCCCTCCCATTTGCATTTTTTACCGCCGGGATTATGGTGTTGTTTTTAAGGGAATTATACAAGAAACACTAAAACCCCTCTGGTTTGCGGCCACCCTGCCCGACTTAGTAGTCGTTCAGACGGGCTAACCTTAAAAAATATGTGAAACTAAGCCTTCGGTAGAAACACCTCTGCCATCATACAACGAGCGCTACCACCTCCGCAAGTTTCTATTACATCCAGGTCACTGCTCAAAATCTCGCAATGCTTCTCAATTTTGGTGATTTGATCCTGAGTTAAACTTTTATGAGCCTTAGTGCTCATTACCAGGTATTTCTTATCAAAGGCACCCTGTACCTGCAACATATTACCGGCGAACTCGTGCATTTGTGCTTCAGTAATTGCAATTACTTCCTTGCCGTCATCTTTTAAATGTTTCAGTACATTTTTACGTTCCTTACTATCGTCTATCGTGTCTAAACAGATAACTGCAAAATTTTCAGCTAAGCACATCATCACATTCGTGTGATAAATGGCCTTTCTTTTCCCACCTACACTTTGATTAGCGTTAAAAATAACCGGTGTAAATTCAAAATCTTCACAAAATTCTATCAGAAGATCCTCATCTGCCCTCGGAGACAAAGCGCAGTAAGCCTTTCGGTTTTTGCGATCCAGCAATAGGCTACCGGTACCTTCCAGAAATAAATCATGCTCTTCAGCAGATGTGTAATCTATTATTTGGGTGATCTTAAATCCGTTTTCCTCTAATTTGGCAAAATACTCCATACGGCGCTCTTTTCTCCTGTTTTCAGCAAACATTGGATATAAAGCGATATTCCCATTTTCATGAAAGGAAACCCAGTTATTCGGAAAAATAGAATCAGGCGTATCGTCTTCCAGCTTATCGTCTACTACAATAACATTCACGCCTACTTTTCTAAGCTTTGAAGCGAATTCATCGAATTCAGCCTGGGCGCGTTCATTTACATTATCCGCCGAAAGGTCTTTTTGAAAATAGTTGTTTACCGCGGTTTGTTCGTTCATTCTAAACGCAACCGGGCGCACCATTAATATTGTATCTGTAATCTGTCTCATAATTCTATTCTCTAATTAAAGGTAAAGTGGAACAACGCAAAAGCCCTTCCTGCTTGGAAATTTCAGCATAAGGCACTTCTTCTACGGTAATGCCATGTTCCCTTAACCAGGCATTTAATCTTGTAAAATTTTTTTCCGAAATCACCACATTTTCATCAATAGAGAAGATATTGGAATTCATATAATACATCTCATCACGGGAAATTTCAAATACATTTTCTTTTCCGAAGAGATTTACCAACCAGTTATATTCTTCTTCTTCGAGAAAACCATTTCTATGAATTATGGCTTTGCCTTTGCCTACAGGTTGAAAACAGCAATCCAGGTGCAAGGCATTATCACGAGGTTCGGTATTTGATTTTCTTAAGTTAAAAGAAACCACTTTTTTATTCGGAAATAATTCCTGCAAAGCTTCTACCGCCTGCACGTTGGTTCGCGCCGTGATATAATCTTTATAGTCTTCACCACGATAAGTTCCTACCAGAATATAATCCCCTAATGGCATTACATCACCACCTTCTATATGGGCTTCTTCGGGTAACTGAAGTATTTTTGAAGGATCTATCCGTTCAATTACATGACTGATAGCTTCAATTTCCTGTTCCCGATCTGGCAGAATGTTGGATTTTACAAATTTATCCTCAATCACGAAAGCGATATCCCGGGTAAAAATCTGGTTATAATCTTTTATGACTTTTGGCCTAAAAACCTGTACATCATACTTTTTAAGAACTTTGGCTACAGCTTCCATTTCCTCTACCATATCCTCCTCTTTGGGGTAAGACCCCATCCTGATGAATTCGGCTGATTTTGGATCGTATGCCTCTTCAAGAGAGGGAACGGGACCGTTACTTTCTGCTGTACCTAAAACTACCGCTTTAAGGCGGGAAGTCTCATTATTGATATTCAATTTCACAAGTAAAATTTTCACCAAATATAGAAAAAGCTTCATACGATGATGAAGCTTTTTCCGAATTTATTAATATGTGAAAGATATTCTTATCTTTTTTCAACTTCTTTAAATTCACGCAGGTTTTCACCTGTGTAAATTTGACGTGGACGACCAATTGGTTCTTTCATCAATCTCATTTCTCTCCATTGAGCGATCCAACCCGGAAGTCTACCAAGTGCGAACATTACAGTAAACATTTCTACCGGAATACCTAATGCACGGTAAATAATTCCTGAATAGAAATCTACATTTGGATATAATTTTCTATCTACGAAATATTGATCTTCTAAAGCTTCTTTTTCAAGTCCTTTAGCAATGTCTAATACCGGATCGTCTACACCAAGTTGTCCAAGAACTTCGTCTGCAGATTTTTTAATGATCTTAGCACGAGGATCGAAGTTTTTATATACACGGTGACCAAAGCCCATGAGACGGAAAGGATCTTCCTTGTCTTTAGCTTTTGCCATAAATTTCTTGGTGTCACCACCATCTTCTTTAATTCTTTCCAGCATTTCTATCACTGCCTGGTTAGCACCACCGTGAAGTGGCCCCCAAAGTGCAGAAATTCCAGCTGAAATTGAAGCGAAAAGTCCTGCGTGAGAAGAACCTACCATTCTTACCGTAGAAGTAGAACAATTTTGCTCGTGATCTGCATGAAGAATTAATAATTTATCTAATGCATCAATAACCGCTTTGTCTACTTTGTAGCTCTTTCCTGGTTTTTCGAACATCATTTTATGAAGGTTCTCTACATAACCAAGTGAATCGTCGCCGTAGTTTAACGGAAGGCTATTTTTCTTTCTAAGTGTCCAGGCTGCAAGAACCGGGAACTTACCAAGTATTTTTACGATGGCCTTATACATCTCTTCTTCAGATTCAACATTTACTGAAGATGGATTAAAGGCAATGAGAGCACTGGTTAAAGAAGAAAGCACGCCCATTGGATGCGCAGATTTTGGAAAACCATCAAGGATTTTCTTCATTTCCTCATCTACCGTAGACTCTTCTTTAATATCAGCATAGAATTTATCTAGCTGAGTCTTAGTAGGTAATTCCCCAAAAATAAGGAGATAAGCTACTTCAAGAAAATCGGCTTTTTCTGCCAAGGACTCTATGGAGTAACCGCGGTATCTTAAAATTCCTTCTTCCCCGTTAAGAAAAGTAATGGCACTCTCACAGCTACCTGTATTTTTATAACCACGATCCAGGGTAATTACTCCTGCTTCAGCTCGCAGTTTCTTAATATCTATTCCCAGTTCGTTTTCAGTTCCTTCTACAACGGGAAATTCATATTTTTTCCCATCTATTTCAATCGTCGCAACTTTTGACATATCTTAATTTTATATACTTGATTCAACTTATTTTCGAGAGTTGCTAATTTAAGAAATCTACTGTTAATTTTGCGTTAAGCATAGATAAGATTTTCATTGAAACAACCGATTTTGAGCGGTTTTTTGCTGAATTGTCTCCAAAAAAAATCCCTTTTGAAATTTCTTCAAAAGGGATTTGATTTTTATTAGAATCCTCTAATTAGATTTTAAAAGCTTTTCGCTTTGGAAAATAAGCTACTTCGCCTAATTCCTCTTCTATTCTAATTAGCTGATTGTACTTAGCCATACGGTCACTTCTTGAAGCTGAACCGGTTTTGATCTGGCCGGTATTTAAAGCTACAGCAAGATCGGCAATGGTGTTATCTTCGGTTTCTCCCGAACGGTGAGACATTACCGAAGTAAAGCCGGCGTTGTGCGCCATATTTACTGCTGCAATAGTTTCTGTAAGCGTACCAATTTGATTCACTTTAATAAGGATTGAATTAGCTATTCCTTCTTCAATTCCTCTTGAAAGTCTTTCAACGTTTGTTACAAAAAGATCGTCTCCAACCAATTGAACTTTGTCTCCAATTTTATCGGTTAAAGCTTTCCACCCATCCCAATCATTTTCGTCCATTCCATCTTCAATAGAAATGATAGGATATTTAGAAGAAAGTTCGGCAAGATATTCAGCTTGTTCTTCGCTAGATCTTATTTTTCCACCTTCACCTTCAAATTTTTTATAATCGTATTTTCCGTTTTCATAGAATTCAGCAGCGGCACAATCTAAAGCGATCATTACATCGTCTCCACCTTTGTAACCAGCATTCTTGATAGCTTTAAGAATAGTCTCTAAAGCATCTTCTGTTCCGTCTAATTTTGGCGCGAAACCACCTTCATCACCAACAGCAGTACTTAAACCACGATCGTGTAGTACTTTTTTAAGATGATGAAAAATTTCAGTTCCCATTTTTAATGCGTGAGAAAAGCTTTCTGCTTTTACCGGCATTACCATAAATTCCTGAAATGCGATAGGCGCATCACTATGCGAACCACCGTTTATAATATTCATCATTGGAACTGGAAGCGTACTAGCGCTTACCCCACCGATGTAACGGTATAATGGCAAACCAAGTTCGTTTGCTGCAGCTTTAGCTACGGCAAGAGAAACTCCTAAAATAGCGTTTGCTCCTAACTTTGCTTTATTTGGCGTTCCATCTATTTCAATCATTGCTTTATCAATCAGGTTTTGTTCAAAAACAGAATAACCCAATAATTCTTCAGCAATTATATCATTTACATTTTCTACGGCTTTAGTAACACCTTTTCCCATATAATCATCACCACCATCACGAAGCTCAACTGCTTCGTGCTCACCGGTAGAAGCTCCTGAAGGCACTGCTGCTCTTCCTAAAATTCCATTTTCAGTTAAAACATCTACTTCTACGGTTGGATTTCCTCTTGAGTCAAAAATTTGACGGGCGTGAATATTTATTATTACACTCATAATCTTCTTTAATTAGTTAATTAATTTAAATGCAAGATACAAATTGAAGCCCAAAATAGCGAGTGAAACTGGTAGTTTTAAAGCATTTATAACATTATGGAAACACTAAATGGTTTTCGAAAAGAAAGTACTTAGAAGAATCTCAGGAAAAGCTTTTATTTGTTACGGATTTGATTACAACCCAAAAAGAAATGGATTTCCAAACTTTAGTATGAATAATTTAAAAAAGCCTTAATTTGGAATGAGTATCTTTTAATCGTTTTCTGAGCCGAAAGGATTGTAATAAAATCTAAATCCCAAACCTATGGTAGAAGTTGAAGCTGACTGTATAAACGCATCTTCTGCTGAAAACTGCATTGTGTCCCAAACATCATTAGCATTAATCAGAGTATAATGAAGGGAAAGTGCAAACCAGTATTTTGGAGTGATTTGCAAGCCTTCAAACCCTATCGAGAAACTCCAAAAGGAAGTTTTAAATTTAGATTCCTCGCTTTCTTTTGGTCCTATGTATCGATTATTAGGACCACTATACTCCAGATAAGCTGCCTCTCCTTTTAATCTGCCTATATGGTATTTTGGGGAAAAGGTGATATAAGCATCTTCATCACCAAATTTAAGTTTTGGATTCAAGGTAAGTACTGAAAATTTAAATCGTTGCCTTAAAAGCCCTTCAATTGGATTATCAATATTGAAATTTTCACCAAAAATACTTCTTTCCTGAAGCAGCCCGCCCCCAAAGTCAAAACCTATCTCAGGAGCAAAGAATTTGATTTGGTAAATTTGAGACCCTATTGAAAATTTTGCAAAGCCGTTATTCTCAAAAGCAGTATGCCGGTACATTTCAATACCTCCGTAGAAAACAGGATGCTTCTGAGCCTGGATTTCAGAAATACAAAGAAGTAAAAGACTGAATAAAATTAATTTGAAAGAAGCCATCCAAGTCTAATTCCTATGATTGGCGAAAAATATGAATCACCCAGTTCATCAAAACCATATCCAGCTCCTAAATTCAGATCTAATTTAAAACCACTGCTATAATAACGCTGTAAACCCCATACCGGTCCTATAGTTCCAAAATAATCTTCAGTATATTCAATATTCCCAATAATTGGTTTTCCCGATTGAAGGTTACCACTTAGTGCTATGTAATTTGCGCTATTATTTTTTACTGTTTTATTTTTTTCAATTCTATTATTAAAATTATAATAATAACGATACTGCGCAGAAAAGACCGGAAAGATCGCAAAGAATTTTCCAGATGAACCTGCGCCAAAAGCAAAAGCAGAGGAGCCAGCCCTTAAATCAAGCGTAGTAGCATTTGTAAGTCCATATTCGTATTCCAAACCGGGAGTTAAGATGTTAACTGATAACAATCCATCTTCAACCGAAGCTCGATCTTGTGCATTGATGGATAAAAATGAGAAATAGCAAAAGCTAAGTAGTAGTATTTTTTTCACTGATGATTTTTTGATGAATGAGGCCGCAATTTAGAATAAAATCAGTTTTCACAAAAGAAAAGCCCAAAATCTTTAAATTTTGGGCTTTTACATCAATATTTATAAAATATTTTTAAGCTTTTACTCCTTTTATCCTATCCATAAATTCATCAAAAAGATAACTGGCATCGTGGGGACCCGGACTCGCTTCCGGATGGTATTGTACAGAGAAACAATTCTTGTTCTTCATCGCAATACCACCAACAGTATTATCATTTAAGCAAATATGGGTGATTTCTACTTCCGTATTTGCTTCAGTTTCAGCTTTATCTACCGAGAAACCGTGATTTTGAGAAGTAATTTCTCCTTTTCCTGTTTTCAGGTTTTTTACCGGGTGGTTTATACCGCGGTGACCGTGATGCATTTTATAGGTTTTAATTCCGTTGGCAATGGCTATTATCTGGTGCCCAAGACAAATACCAAACAATGGATGATCCTTTTCTAAAATGGCTTTCGTTAAACTAATCGCACTCTCTAAAGGTTGTGGATCTCCGGGACCGTTTGAAAGAAAATAGCCATCGGGATTCCATTCGCTCATTTCTTCGTAAGTCGCATCGTATGGAAAAACCTTTACATACACATCGCGTTGCTCAAAATTGCGAAGAATATTCTTTTTAATTCCCACGTCGAGGGCTGCGATTTTATAAGTCGCATTTTCATTTCCGAAATAATAAGGCTCTTTTGTTGATACTTTAGAAGCAAGCTCCAATCCGTTCATATCGGGTACTTCGGCGAGCTCCTTTCTCAAGCCCTCAATATTGTCGACATCGGTAGAAATAATGGCGTTCATAGCGCCATTTTCTCGAATATAAGTTACCAAAGCACGCGTATCTATATCAGAAATCGCAAAAAGATTACTATCGTCTAAAAATTCCTGAAGTGACTTATCAGCAGCTGGGCGGGAATGGGTATAACTAAAATTTTTACAGATAAGTCCGGCGATCTTAGCTTTATCAGATTCACTTTCTTCAGCTAAGGTTCCGTAATTCCCAATATGCGCATTGGTAGTTACCATAAGCTGACCGTAGTAGGAAGGATCTGTAAAGATCTCCTGGTAACCGGTCATCCCGGTATTAAAACAAACTTCTCCAACGGCTTTGCCGTCTTTGTCTCCTACAGCCTTACCGTGAAAGATAGTGCCGTCTTCCAGTAAGATAATCGCTTTTTTTCGGGTTTGGTATTTCATTTTAATTTATTTGTTGTGTTGCTGGTATTTCCGCCTACGCGGAAAAGACTATTTAATTTTAATATATAAAAAAAGGATAAACCCAGAGAGTTTATCCTTTTTAAAAATTAGAACTTTAAAAGATTCATTTCTATTCCTCTTTTTTGTCTTCTTTATTTTCTGAAGATTTCTCTTCTGTTTTTCCTTCTGCCTTTGGAGCATTTGGAGTAGCATCAGTAGATTTCTTTCTACCCGCTCTACGTGTAGATTTCTTCTTCTCTGTTTTACTTAGGTTGTAAGTTTCGTTGTAATCAACTAACTCGATAAGGGCCATATCGGCATTATCTCCAAGACGATTACCTAACTTAATTACCCTTGTGTATCCACCCGGGCGGTCACCAACTTTAGGAGCTACATCACGAAACAATTCGGCTACAGCTTCCTTTTGACGAAGTTTACTAAATACCAACCTACGATTGTGAGTTGTATCTACTTTAGACTTAGTTACCAAAGGCTCTACAAAAACTTTTAGGGCTTTTGCTTTAGCTACGGTGGTATTGATTCTCTTGTGCTCTATAAGAGAGCAGGCCATATTGGCTAGCATAGACTTTCTGTGAGCGGTCTTTCTACCTAAATGGTTAATTTTCTTTCCGTGTCTCATTGTTTTGTTCTTAATTCATTTTCCCAAAGCGCGATCTTCTGCCGGCTTTTATGGAAAACTACTTATGTATTAGTCCTTATCTAATTTGTATTTTGAAAGATCCATACCAAAGTTAAGTCCTTTGTTACTTACCAGCTCTTCAAGCTCTGTCAAAGATTTCTTTCCAAAGTTTCTAAACTTCATCAAGTCATTTTTATTGTAAGACACAAGGTCTCCCAGGGTATCAACTTCTGCCGCTTTTAAGCAATTTAAAGCTCTTACTGAAAGATCCATATCTACCAACTTGGTTTTTAGCAACTGTCTCATGTGAAGGGATTCTTCATCATAAGTTTCAGTTTGTGCTATTTCATCAGCTTCAAGCGTAATACGCTCGTCAGAGAATAACATAAAGTGGTGGATAAGTGTTTTTGCAGCTTCAGTAAGTGCATCTTTTGGATGTATAGAACCATCGCTTACGATTTCAAAAACCAATTTTTCATAATCGGTTTTTTGCTCTACACGATAGTTTTCAATACTATACTTAACGTTCTTTATTGGTGTATAAATAGAATCCGTAAATATAGTTCCAAGAGGTGCGTTGGCTTTTTTGTTTTCTTCGGCCGGAACATAACCTCTACCTTTTTCTATGGTCATCTCCATATTCAGGTTTACTTTCTTGTCTGCAGTACAGATCACCTGATCTGGGTTTAGGACTTGAAAGCCTGAAATGAATTTTTGAAAGTGACCGGCAGTAATTTGTTCTTCTCCAGTTATAGAAATGGTAACGGCTTCGTTATCTATTTCATCAATTTGCCTTTTGAACCTTACTTGTTTAAGGTTCAGGATAATTTCTGTTACGTCTTCCACAACTCCAGGAATAGCGGAGAATTCGTGATCTACGCCTTCTATACGAATTGAAGTGATTGCATAACCTTCTAATGAAGATAAAAGCACTCTCCTTAAAGCGTTACCAACGGTTAATCCATAGCCGGGTTCCAAAGGGCGAAATTCAAATTTCCCTTCGAAATCGGTTGAATCAATCATTATAACTTTATCGGGCTTCTGAAAATTTAGTATTGCCATATTACGACTTCTGTGAATTATTATTTCGAATATAATTCGACGATGAATTGTTCATTTATGTTTTCCGGAATCTGAATACGTCCGGGTACTGAAACAAAAGTTCCTTGTTTTGTCTCGTTATTCCAGGTAATCCATTCGTAAACACTGCTATTATTAGCTAGTGAATCCTGGATAGCCTGTAAAGATTTTGATTTTTCACGAACACTAACTACATCACCCGCTTTCAATTGGTAAGACGGTATATTTACCAACTCGCCATTAACCGTAATGTGTCTGTGAGATACAAATTGTCTTGCTGCGCTTCTAGTTGGGGCAATACCCATTCTATAAACTACATTATCAAGACGTGATTCACAAAGTTGAAGTAGAACTTCACCGGTGATCCCTTGCGCTCTAGTAGCTTTTTTAAACATATTGCTAAACTGACGCTCAAGAATACCATAAGTATACTTTGCTTTTTGCTTTTCCATTAACTGGATAGCATATTCAGATTTTTTACCGCGACGACGGTTGTTACCGTGTTGTCCCGGAGGATAATTTCTTTTCTCAAAAGACTTGTCGTCTCCAAAAATAGCTTCACCGAATTTACGGGCTATTTTAGTCTTTGGACCAGTATATCTTGCCATTAACTTTGAATTTAGAAGAAAGGGATTATGAATTAAGGTCTCTGTCCTTCGATAATCTTAACTCCTCTCTTATTGTTATACTAATTATTAAACTCTACGTCTCTTAGGAGGACGACATCCGTTGTGTGGTAATGGAGTAACATCAATAATTTCAGTTACTTCAATCCCGTTGTTATGAAGCGAGCGGATAGCAGATTCTCTACCATTCCCCGGCCCTTTAACGTAAACTTTAACTTTGCGCAAACCAGCTTCGTGAGCTACTTTAGACGCGTCTTCTGCAGCTAACTGGGCAGCATAAGGAGTATTCTTTTTAGAACCTCTAAAACCCATTTTTCCCGCAGATGACCAAGAAATAACATCTCCCTTTTTATTAGTAAGGGAAACAATAATGTTATTAAAAGAAGCCGTAACGTGCGCTTGTCCTACGGACTCAACGGTTACTTTACGCTTTTTTTGAACTGTCTTCTTTGCCATATTAATTACTATTTAGTCGCTTTCTTCTTGTTAGCAACTGTTTTTCTTCTACCTTTTCTGGTTCTTGAGTTATTTTTGGTTCTCTGTCCTCTAAGTGGCAAACCACTTCTGTGACGAATACCTCTATAACATCCAATATCCATTAGACGCTTAATACTCAATTGAACCTCTGTACGTAATTCTCCTTCGATTGTAAAATCACCAACAGCTTCACGGATACGACCAATTTCATCATCGTCCCAATCTAAAACTTTTTTGCTTTCATCTACTTTGGCCTGGCTAAGGATCTTTTGAGCCCTGCTTCTACCAATTCCGAAGATATAGGTCAATGCTATAACTCCTCGCTTTTGTTTAGGTATATCTACCCCTGCAATTCTTGCCATAATTAGCCTTGTCTTTGTTTAAATCTAGGATTCTTTTTGTTAATTACGTAAAGGCGCCCTTTTCTGCGTACTATCTTGCAGTCGGCACTTCTTTTCTTTACTGATGCTCTAACTTTCATCTCTTTAGTTTTTTACAATTCACTGATATTTGAATGTGCTCAAAATCAGGATTTCAGCATTCATAATTTTTTCAGGTTGCAAAAGTACTGAAAATTTTATAAATAGCTCAAATTACTTTTAGTATCTGTATGTTATACGAGCCTTACTTAAATCGTAAGGACTCATTTCCAGTTTTACTTTATCTCCGGGTAACAATTTAATGTAGTGCATACGCATCTTCCCAGAGATATGAGCTGTCACAACGTGACCATTTTCCAATTCTACACGGAACATCGCATTAGATAATGCTTCTATAATTGTTCCGTCTTGTTCTATTGCCGGTTGTTTTGCCATAATTAAGCTACTGCTTTTCTGTTTTTACCTGTTTTCATTAATCCGTCGTAATGTCTATTCAGCAAGTAAGAATTTACTTGTTGCATAGTATCTATTGCAACTCCAACCATAATTAAAAGCGAGGTTCCTCCAAAAAACAATGCCCATCCTTGTTGCACACCTAAGAGTTGCACTACGATTGCAGGGAACACAGCAATAAGTGCAAGGAAAATAGATCCTGGCAAGGTAATTTGAGACATAATTCTATCTAAAAACTCGGCGGTTTCAGTTCCTGGACGAATGCCGGGAATAAATCCTCCACTTCGCTTTAGATCATCAGCCATTTTATTGGTAGGTACAGTAATCGCGGTATAGAAGTAAGTAAAGACGATAATTAATAACGCAAATACTACATTATACCAAAATCCAAATATATCGCTAAAGGCAGCGGTAACCCCTTGTGCAGCATCAGAATCTGATAATCCTGCTACAGCAGCCGGGATAAACATAATAGCCTGCGCAAATATAATTGGCATTACACCTGAAGCATTAAGCTTAAGTGGAATATACTGTCTAGATCCAAAAACGTTTTTCTCGTAACCTCCAGAGGCGGTTCTTCTGGCATATTGCACAGGGATTTGGCGTACTGCCATCACCAACATTACCGAAGCAAGAATAATAGCAAACCAGATTACCAATTCAATAAGAATCATAATAAGTCCACCGTTAGATTCAAATACCCTGGAAGCGAATTCCTGAATAAATGCTTGTGGTAAGGTAGCAATAATACCTACCATAATTAATAGCGAAATACCATTACCAATACCTTTGTCGGTTATCTTTTCACCCAGCCACATTGCAAAAATGGTTCCTGTAGTAAGAATTACTACTGCAGAAGCTACAAACGTAACAGTATCGCCTAATAAAAAGGCCTGCTGCGGAAGCGTAGCAAAAAGGTTATAAATATAACCAGGTCCCTGAACCAATGTAATTGCAATAGTTAACCAACGAGTGATCTGATTGATCTTACGTCTACCGCTCTCTCCTTCTTTTTGTAGCTTCTGCAAATAAGGTATCGCAATACCCATTAACTGCACTACAATCGAAGCCGAGATATATGGCATAATTCCCAAAGCAAAAACAGAAGCGTTAGAAAACGCCCCACCTGTAAAAGCATTTAAGAGGCCTAGAAGACCTCCATCTGTTTGGGATGCCAGGTTAGATAACTGTGAAGCATCTATCCCGGGAAGCACAACTTGCGCCCCAAAACGATAAACTAATAATAGACCGAGGGTTACTAAAATTCTATTTTTTAGCTCCTCGATCTTCCAAATATTCTTAATAGTATTGATGAATTTCATTTGGCTATCTATTATAAAGTAACAACTTCACCTCCAGCAGCTTCTATAGCTTCTTTTGCTGAGGCAGTAAATTTATGAACAGATATTTTCAACTTTGCCTTTAATTCACCTCTACCTAATATCTTAACTGGTTCGTTTTTACCTACAAGACCGTTTTCGATCAAGGTATTAACATCTACAGTATCTTTAATTTTACCTTCATCAACCAAACGTTGTAAAGTATCAAGGTTTACACCCTGGTAAGCTACACGATTTATGTTAGTAAAACCAAATTTTGGAACACGACGTTGAAGCGGCATCTGCCCACCTTCAAAACCAATCTTCTTTGAGTAACCAGAACGAGATTTAGCCCCTTTGTGACCACGGGTGGCAGTACCACCTTTACCTGATCCTTCTCCACGGCCAACACGCTTGTTGTTACTCTTAACTGAACCTTTTGCAGGTTTTAAGTTATTTAATTCCATGTGAATTTATTATTTTGTTTCTTCTACAGAAACTAAATGATTAACTTTATTTACCATACCAAGGATGTTTGGCGTATCGTTGTGCTCTACCGTCTGGCCAATTTTCTTAAGACCCAAAGACTCTAAAACCAGTTTCTGGTTCTTAGACCGGTTAATTGCACTTTTTACTTTTGTAACTTTTATCTTTCCCATCTTTCTCCTTGATTTATCCTTTAAAAACCTTCTCTAATGAAATACCACGTTGTTTAGCAACAGTATCTGCACTTCTTAATTGAAGTAACGCATCAAAAGTAGCTTTTACTACGTTGTGTGGGTTTGAAGACCCCTGGTTTTTAGAAAGTACATCGTGTACACCAACAGCTTCCAGTACGGCACGTATTGCACCACCGGCTATAATCCCGGTACCAGTTGCAGCGGGTAGCAAAAGAACTCTTGCTCCACCATACTTACCTTTTTGTTCGTGAGGAAGGCTTCCTTTGTGTAAAGGAATACGCACTAAATTCTTTTTTGCATCTTCCACACCTTTAGAGATGGCATCGGCAACTTCTTTAGATTTCCCTAAACCTTGCCCAACAACACCATTCTCATCTCCTACTACAACAATAGCAGAAAATCCAAAAGCTCTACCACCTTTGGTTACTTTGGTCACACGTTGTACTCCAACCAAACGGTCCTTTAATTCAAGTCCGCCTGGTTTTACATGTTCTACGTTTTTATAATCTTGATACATAATTTTCTAGAATTTTAGTCCTCCTTCTCGAGCACCTTCTGCTAATGATTTAACTCTTCCGTGATACAGGTAACCACCTCTGTCAAAAGAAATGGTTTCTACACCGGCTTTCAAAGCTTTTTCAGCAAGGGCTTTACCAACCAATTCTGCTTGTTTGGATTTATCACCTTCTACTGACACGCCTTTATCTCTCGAAGAGGCTGCAGCTAGTGTTTTTCCTTCTACATCATCTATAATTTGAGCATAAATTTCTTTATTACTTCTAAATACAGATAACCTTGGACGGCTAGCGGTACCCGTAATTGACTTACGAACACGCTTTCTTATCTTATTTCGTCTATCTTGTTTTGAAACTGCCATATCTACTTTATTAAGCTGATTTACCTGCTTTTCTACGTAATTGTTCTCCAACGTACTTGATACCTTTACCTTTGTAAGGTTCTGGTGCTCTAAAGGAGCGTATCTTAGCAGCTACCTGGCCCACAAGTTGTTTATCGTAAGAAGTTAATTTCACGATTGGGTTTTTCCCTTTCTCTGAAATTGCTTCCACTTTAACTTCCGGCGCCAAATCTATTACAATATTATGGGAAAACCCAACGGCTAAATCTAATTTTTGTCCTTGATTAGAAGCTCTATAACCTACTCCTACCAATTCCAATGATTTTGTGTACCCGTTAGTAACCCCTTCAATCATATTATCAATCAAAGCACGATAAAGACCGTGTTTTGCTTTTTGATCACTTTTCTCTGAAGAACGTTCAAAAGTAATAACGCCATCTTCAATTTTCACATCAATGTCGCTAACTTCCTGCTTAAGTTCTCCTAATTTTCCTTTTACCGTTACAAAACCATCTTTAAGGTCTACATTCACACCTTCTGGAATTGTAATTGGGCTTTTACCTATTCTTGACATTTCTTTAGTCTTTTAAGTATTAGTAAACGTAACACAATACTTCACCACCAACTTTTTCGGCTTTAGCCTGCTTCCCGGTCATTACACCGTGAGAAGTAGAAACTATAGCGATACCAAGACCATTAAGGATACGTGGTAATTCATCAGCGCCGGCATACTTACGTAAACCAGGTTTACTTATTCTCTGGATAGCTTTAATTACAGGTTCTTTTGTGATTTTGTCATACTTAAGGGCAATTTTAATTGTCCCCTGAGCAGTAGCATCATCAAACTTGTAACTAAGAATATATCCCTGGTCGAATAATATTTTTGTAATTTCCTTTTTAAGGTTAGAAGCTGGTATCTCTACCACCCTGTGGTTTGCAGCCACAGCGTTCCTAACTCTTGTCAAATAATCTGCAATAGGATCTGTATTCATCTATCTTAATTTGCGGATGTGGTTTTCGTCCCGACACTCGGGAGAACCTGCAACCAATTTATAATTTTACCAACTAGCTTTTCTAACTCCAGGAATTAATCCCTGGTTAGCCATTTCTCTAAACATTACACGAGAAAGACCAAACTGTCTCATATAACCTTTTGGCCTACCAGTTAATTTACAACGGTTGTGCAAACGTACAGGTGAAGCATTTTTTGGCAATTTTTGCAAGCCTTCAAAGTCACCTGCTTCTTTAAGAGCAGCGCGCTTTTCAGCATACTTTTTCACCATTTTTTGTCTCTTCACCTCACGGGCTTTCATTGATTCTTTAGCCATAATTAATTCTTTTTAAAAGGTAATCCTAGTTCGGTTAACAATGATTTCGCTTCCTTATCGGTTTTTGCCGTGGTTACGAAGGTGATATCCATACCATTAATTCTGTTTACCTTATCAATATCAATCTCCGGAAAGATGATTTGTTCGGTAACACCTAAATTATAGTTTCCTCTACCATCAAAACCATTAGCCTTAATCCCGTTAAAGTCACGAACACGTGGAAGTGCTGATGTTATTAAACGATCTAAGAATTCGTACATTCTGTATCCTCGCAAGGTAACTTTTGCCCCAATTGGCATGCCTTTACGAAGTTTGAATGAAGCAACATCCTTTTTAGAAATGGTTTGCACCGCTTTTTGACCGGTAATTGTAGAAAGTTCATCTACAGCATGGTCAATTAGCTTTTTATCTGCTACAGCCGCACCAACGCCACGGCTCAAAACTATTTTTTCAAGTTTTGGGATCTCCATTACGTTAGCGTAGCTAAATTCTTCTTTTAATGCAGGCTTTACTCGCTCTGCATATTCTGATCTAAGTCTTGGTACGTATGCCATAACTAAATTACTTCATTAGATTTTTTGGAAAATCTTACTTTCTTTCCATCCTCTTCCCTATATCCAACTCTGGTAGTATTACCATCTTTGTCTAACAAAGAAAGGTTAGAAATATGAATAGGAGCTTCTTTCTTTACAATACCACCTTGTGGGTTAGATGCACTAGGTTTCTCATGTTTTGAGATAGTGTTTACACCTTCCACGATGGCTTTATTCTTTTCTATGAGAACTTTTCGAACTTTACCTTCCTGACCTTTATGGTCACCAGCAATAACTCTTACAGTATCTCCAGTCTTTATTTTAAGCTTTCTCATCTTATTAATGTATTAAAGCACCTCTGGTGCCAATGATACAATTTTCATGAATTGCTTATCACGAAGTTCTCTCGCAACCGGTCCAAATACACGAGTTCCGCGCATTTCTCCGGTAGGGTTTAGCAATACACAGGCATTATCATCAAAACGGATATAAGACCCATCCTGCCTGCGTACTTCTTTCTTGGTACGAACTACAACTGCTGTTGAAACTGCACCTTTTTTGATATTACCGTTAGGTGTAGCTTCTTTTACGCTGACAACTATTTTGTCCCCAACAGAAGCGTATCTTTTCTTTGTACCGCCCAATACACGAATGGTCAAAACTTCTTTTGCCCCGGTATTGTCTGCTACTCTTAGTCTAGACTCTTGTTGTACCATTACTTCGCTCTTTCAATTATTTCTACTAGTCTCCAACATTTAGATTTACTTAAAGGTCTTGTTTCCATGATCCTTACAGTATCTCCTTCGTTGCAGTCGTTTGTTTCGTCGTGCGCTACGTATTTTTTCGTTTTTAAAACGAACTTTCCATACATAGGGTGTTTTACTTTCTTAACTTCAGAAACCACGATAGATTTCTGCATTTTATTACTTGTAACAACGCCTATACGCTCTTTTCTTAAATTTCTTTTTTCCATCTTTCAGCAGAATAACACTTATTGTTGTTCTCTTTTAGTTAACTCTGTAGCAAGTCTCGCTATAGTTCTTCGTACAGCTCTAAGCTGTATTGGGTTCTCTAATGGCGAAACTGCATGAGCCATTTTCAAATCTGAATATGCTTTTCTAGATTTCCCAAGCTCTTCTTGTAATTCTGCCACAGACAGTTCTTTTACTTCTGATTGTTTCATAACTTTATAATATTAAGCTTGATAGTCTCTAGCTACAATAAATTTGGTTCTTACCGGAAGTTTCTGCGCTGCAAGCCTTAAAGCTTCTTTAGCAACATCCATTGGCACTCCACCAATTTCAAACATAATTCTTCCTGGTTTTACAACAGCAGCCCAATATTCTACGGCACCTTTACCTTTACCCATACGAACCTCTAGAGGTTTCTTAGTGATAGGCTTGTCTGGAAATATTTTAATCCAGATAGAACCTTCCCTTTTCATATATCGGGTAGCAGCAATACGTGCAGCTTCAATTTGGCGGGCAGTAATGAAACTAGAATCCATAGATTTAATTCCAAAGGTTCCATTAGAGAGTCTATGACCTCTTCCGGCGTTGCCTTTCATACGGCCCTTCTGCTGTTTACGGTATTTTGTTCTTTTAGGTTGTAACATTTTTCTTTACTTTAAAAAATTACTTTCTACGACGTGATTTGTTACCACCTCGCCCGGCTCCAGGTTTTCCTCCTTGCTTCTTGGACATTCCAACAAGCGGGGAAAGATCTCTTTTACCATAA
Organism: Salegentibacter lacus; assembly: GCF_020164555.1. Lineage (GTDB taxonomy): Bacteria > Bacteroidota > Bacteroidia > Flavobacteriales > Flavobacteriaceae > Salegentibacter > Salegentibacter lacus. The sequence goes on from NZ_JAIQZB010000001.1 coordinate 224,569, forward strand.
ACTTCGCCTTTCATGATCCATACTTTAACACCCAACCTACCATAAGTAGTATGAGCTTCAACTAAAGCATAGTCAATATCGGCCCTAAAAGTAGACAGAGGAATTCTACCATCTTTGTATGCTTCTGAACGTGCCATTTCAGCACCATTTAAACGTCCGGAAATCTGTATTTTGATACCTTCAGCATTCATTCTCATAGCAGCCGCGATAGCCATTTTAATTGCACGACGGTAAGAAATACGATTTTCAATTTGTCTTGCAACACTAGATGCAACTAAGTGCGCATCAAGTTCTGGCCTCTTAATCTCAAAGATGTTAATTTGAACCTCCTTGTCGGTAATTTTCTTAAGTTCTTCTTTAAGCTTGTCTACCTCCTGGCCGCCTTTACCAATAATAATACCTGGTCTGGCAGTGGTGATAGTAACGGTTACAAGCTTAAGCGTACGCTCAATAATTACCCTAGATACACTCGCTTTTGAAAGACGAGCATGGATGTACTTTCTAATCTTATCGTCTTCGGCTAATTTATCGCCGTAGTCATTTCCTCCGTACCAGTTGGATTCCCATCCTCTTACGATACCAAGACGATTCCCGATTGGATTTGTTTTTTGTCCCATACTCTACTTAGCTTTGTGTATTATTGTTTTCTCCAAGCACCAAAGTAACGTGGTTGGATCTCTTTCTAATTCTATGTGCGCGGCCCTGTGGTGCAGGACGTAGCCTTTTAAGCATCGCTCCTCCATCTACACGGATTTCTTTTACAAACAATTCAGCTTCTTCAATATTGGCCTCTTCGTTTTTAGATTGCCAGTTGGCTATTGCTGAAAGCAATAATTTCTCTAAACGTCCAGAAGCTTCTTTTGAACTGAATTTTAATATTTGAAGCGCCTTTTCTACTTTCTCACCTCTTACTAAATCCGCAACTAAGCGCATTTTTCTAGGTGAAGTAGGGCAGTTATTCAACTTTGCAAAAGCTACCTGTTTTTTGGCCTCTTTTATCTGCTCTGCTCTTTCTCTTTTACGAACTCCCATAGCTTCAATTATCTTTTACCTTTATTTTTTGCACCAGAATGCCCTCTAAAGGAACGTGTTGGTGAAAATTCTCCTAATTTATGCCCTACCATGTTCTCTGTTACATATACAGGTACAAATTGTTTCCCGTTATGAACAGCGATAGTTTGCCCTACGAAATCTGGAGTAATCATTGAAGCTCTAGACCAAGTCTTGATCACGGCTTTTTTTCCAGACTCAACATTTTGAGCAACTTTCTTATCTAACTTATAGTGAACGTAAGGTCCTTTTTTTAATGAACGTGCCATATCTTATTATTTCTTTCTACGTTCTACAATATATTTATTACTCGCTTTTGTTCTTGAACGGGTTTTGAAACCTTTAGCAGGTAAACCTTTTCTTGAACGTGGGTGACCACCGGAAGCTCTTCCTTCACCACCACCCATTGGGTGATCTACAGGGTTCATCGCTACTGGTCTTGTTCTTGGTCTAATACCCAACCAACGTTTTCTACCAGCCTTACCAGAAACCTGAAGTTGGTGATCACTATTTGATACAGCTCCAATTGTCGCCATACAAGTAGATAACACTCTTCTAATTTCTCCTGAAGGTAGTTTCACGGTTGCATACTTTCCTTCTCTTGCCAATAATTGAGCAAAAGCTCCAGCACTTCTTGCCATTACAGCACCTTGACCGGCTCTTAACTCTATACAAGAAACCACAGTACCAAGCGGAATACTTGATAACGGCATTGCATTTCCAATTTCTGGAGCAGCAGATTCTGTACTTGACACAATATTTTGACCTACCTGCAACCCATTTTGAGCAATAACGTATCGTTTCTCACCATCCTGGTAATTCAACAATGCGATAAAGGCAGTTCTATTAGGATCATATTCTATACTCGCAACAGTAGCAGGAATACCATGCTTGTCGCGTTTAAAGTCTACAATTCTGTAACGTCTTTTATGACCTCCACCTTTGTAGCGGATAGTCATTTTTCCCTGACTGTTTCTCCCACCTGATTTTTTTAACGGAGCTATTAAACTCTTCTCCGGCTTATCAGTAGTAATGGCGTCAAAACCATTAACTACTCTAAAACGCTGACCAGGGGTGATTGGTTTTAATTTTCTAACTGACATTTTTTAATCTTAAAGATTACTGTATAAATCAATAGTTTCACCTTCCGTCACCTGTACCAACGCCTTTTTAAAAGCTTTGGTTTTACCAGTGATCATACCAGATTTTGTATATCTGGTTTTACGATCTGGACGGACATTTATGGTACGAACTTTTTCTACTGAAACTCCGTAAGCAGCTTCTACTGCATTCTTAATTTCAATCTTATTCGCCTTATTGTCTACCACGAAAGAAAAACGGTTATTCAACTCGCTGTCTCCGGTGGCTTTTTCTGTAATAATTGGTTTTATCAAGATACTCATAAGGCTTATTTACTTAAATTCGACTCAATTCCTTCTAAAGAACCTTCAAGCAATACGATATTCTTAGCATTAAGAATTCCATAAGTACTTAATTCTGAGGAATTTACAACCTCAAGTCCTTTCAAATTACGTGACGACAAATATACATTTTTATTTGAGTCACCCAACACTATAAGTGATTTTTTGTCCTGAATACCAAGGGCTTTCAAAACATCTATCATACTTTTTGTCTTCGGCGCATCAAAAGAAAAGTCTTCAATTACAAAAATTGATTCTCCTTTTGCTTTTATTGATAAAGCCGATTTTCTAGCCAAACGTTTTAAATTTTTATTCAATTTAAAACTGTAGTTTCTTGGTCTTGGTCCAAAAACACGTCCACCACCTTTAAAAATAGGTGACTTAATGCTACCTGCACGCGCTGTACCGGTACCTTTTTGCTTTTTGATCTTACGGGTACTCCCAACAATCTCAGCTCTTTCTTTAGCTTTGTGGGTTCCCTGGCGCTGATTAGCTAAATATTGCTTAACATCAAGATAAACAGCGTGATCGTTTGGCTCTATAGCGAAAACAGAGTCAGAAAGCTTTGCTTTTCTGCCTGTTTCTTTTCCTTTTATATCTAAAACTGCTACTTCCATTACTTGCTAATGATTACGTATGAGTTTTTGTGACCTGGCACACATCCTTTTACTACTAAAAGGTTTTTATCTGCCACCACTTTTAAAACTCTCAGGTTTTCTACTTTAACTCTCTCTCCACCCATTCTACCGGCCATTTTCATTCCTTTGAAAACCCGTGCAGGGTAAGACGCTGCACCAATAGAACCCGGAGCTCTTAAACGGTTATGCTGACCGTGAGTCGCCTGACCCACACCACCAAAGTTGTGTCTTTTTACAACACCTTGAAAGCCTTTACCTTTAGAAGCACCTGCAATATCTACAAATTCCCCTTCGCTAAAGTGCTCTACCGTGATAGCATCACCTAATTTATAATCTGCTTCAAATCCTTTGAATTCAACGACTTTACGTTTTGCAACGCTTCCTGCTTTTTTAGCGTGCCCTTCAGCAGCTTTGTTTGCAGTCTTTTTGTCATCGAAACCAACTTGAAGTGCCTCATACCCGTCAACCTCTGTGGTTCTGACTTGGGTAACTACGCATGGACCTGCTTCTATAACGGTACAGGGAACATTTTTCCCATTCTCGTCAAAAATACTGGTCATGCCTATTTTTTTTCCTATTAACCCAGACATAATTAATTTTTGATTATTACTTATTTATTTAAAAAAATTCAGGGCAGAAAAATACTTTCGCCCTGAATGTATCTTTCTTCCGTTTTTCCCTCGCCAACTGCTCGGGACATGTTATTCTCACTAAGGTGAGAATCTTTTAAGATCTCCGCCTTCGCGAAGATGACTTATACTTTAATCTCTACTTCAACCCCACTAGGTAGTTCAAGCTTCATCAACGCATCAATCGTCTTTGAAGAAGAACTGTAGATATCTAAAAGCCTTTTATAAGAGCTTAATTGAAATTGCTCTCTAGCTTTTTTGTTTACGTGAGGAGAACGTAAAACGGTAAAAAGTTTTTTGTGAGTAGGCAAAGGAATTGGTCCTGTTACCACTGCACCTGTAGTTTTTACAGTCTTCACGATCTTCTCTGCAGATTTATCTACCAGGTTATGATCGTAGGATTTTAGTTTTATTCTTATTTTCTGACTCATTTTCCTAATATTATTCGTTTGTACCCTTTGCCGCTTTAATTACTTCTTCTGAAATATTAGAAGGAGTTTCAGCATAGTGAGAAAATTCCATAGTTGAAGTTGCTCTACCAGAAGATAATGTTCTTAATGTTGTTACATAACCAAACATTTCAGCTAAAGGCACTTCTGCTTTAATAATCTTAGCTCCAGACCTGTCTGACATGCTGTTTACCTGACCTCTTCTTCGGTTCAAGTCACCAACAATATCACCCATATTTTCTTCTGGAGTAACTACTTCAATTTTCATAATTGGCTCAAGAACTACAGCACCGGCCTTTTTAGCAGCGGCTTTGTAACCCATTTTAGCAGCCAATTCGAAAGAAAGTTGATCGGAATCTACAGGGTGGAAAGATCCATCCTTAAGGATCACCTTTAAGGTATCCATTAGGAAACCAGCCAGTGGCCCATTTTTCATAGCTTCCTTAAAACCTTTTTCTACTGAAGGAACAAATTCTTTAGGAATACGTCCACCTTTGATCTGGTCTACAAACTGAAGCCCTTTTCCTTCAAAGTCCTCGTCTACAGGTCCCATCTCAAAAACGATATCAGCAAATTTACCACGACCACCAGATTGCTTTTTATAAACCTCTCTATGATCTGCAGTTTTAGTTACTGTTTCTTTGTATTCAACCTGAGGCTGACCTTCGTTCACTTCAACTTTAAATTCTCTCTTTAAACGGTCTACAAGAATTTCAATATGAAGTTCTCCCATACCAGAGATAATAGTTTGTCCTGAAATTTCATCAGTCTTAACCTGGAACGTTGGATCCTCTTCAGCTAATTTAGCTAAAGCCATACCCATTTTATCAACATCAGCTTTTGTCTTAGGCTCTACCGCGATACCAATTACTGGCTCAGGGAAAGTCATAGACTCAAGAACGATTGGGTTTTTCTCATTAGTAAGTGTATCTCCGGTTTTAATATCTTTAAAACCAACAGCTGCACCAATATCTCCTGCTTCAATTCTATCTATAGGCTCTTGTTTATTAGAGTGCATTTGATAAATACGAGAAATACGTTCTTTTTTACCAGATCTGTTGTTTAAAACGTAAGACCCCGCATCTAAAGCTCCTGAATATACACGGAAAAATGCCAAACGACCTACGAAAGGATCCGTAGCAATTTTAAATGCCAATGCAGAGAAAGGAGAGTCAACGTGTGGCTTTCTACTTTCCTCTTCATTAGTATCAGGATTTAAACCTATAATAGCTTCAACATCTACTGGAGAAGGCATATATCTCATTACTGCATCAAGCATTGCCTGCACACCTTTATTTTTAAAGGCAGAACCACACATCATAGGAATGATAGACATATCTATGGTTGCAGCTCTAAGGGCAGCAATAATCTCATCTTCAGTAATTGAATCTTCATCTTCAAAGAACTTTTCCATCAATGCTTCATCATACTCGGCTACAGCTTCTACAAGCTGAGTTCTGTATTTATTCACATCTTCCATAAGTTCTTCAGGAATATCTATGGTATCATAGGTCATCCCGTGATCTTCATCATTCCAAATAATTGCTTTTTTGGAAATAAGATCAACAACTCCTTTAAAGTCTATTTCATCACCAATAGGAACTTGCAATGGCACAGGGTTTCCACCAAGCATTTCTCTAACCTGCTTACACACATTAAAGAAGTCAGCTCCCTGACGGTCCATTTTATTTACAAATCCTAAACGTGGTACTTTATATTTATCAGCCTGTCTCCAAACGGTTTCAGATTGCGGCTCAACACCATCTACAGCACTAAACAATGCAACCACACCATCAAGAACACGTAAAGAACGTTCTACCTCTACAGTAAAATCAACGTGACCAGGTGTATCGATAATATTCACCGTGAACTCCTGATCTTTATACATCCATTTACAGTGTGTAGCCGCAGAAGTAATAGTAATACCTCTTTCCTGCTCCTGCTCCATCCAGTCCATAGTAGCTGCACCATCATGCACTTCTCCTATTTTGTGGCTTATCCCTGTGTAATACAGGATACGCTCTGTTGTTGTGGTTTTACCCGCATCAATGTGAGCTGCAATTCCTATATTTCTGGTAAATTTTAAATCTCTTTGTGCCATTTTTCTTAGAATCTAAAGTGAGAGAATGCTTTGTTAGCTTCAGCCATTTTATGAGTATCAACTCTTCTTTTTACTGCAGCACCTTCTTCTTTGGCAGCAGCAAGAACTTCAGAAGCTAATTTCTGCGCCATAGATTTTTCGTTCCTCTTACGCGCAAAAGAAATTAACCACTTCATAGCAGTTGATACTTTTCTATCTGGTCTTATTTGCATTGGGATTTGAAAGGTTGCACCTCCAACTCGTCTACTTCTAACTTCAACGTGAGGCATAACATTAGAAAGAGCGTCTTTCCAAATTTCCAAACCGGTTTTTTCGTCGTCTTGTTTCTTCTCTTCTATAATTGCGATTGAATCATAGAAGATCTTAAAGGCTACCGATTTTTTACCATCCCACATCATCATGTTCACAAAACGTGTTACAAGCTGATCGTTAAATTTTGGATCTGGTAAAAGCGGTCTTTTTTTGGCCTGTCTTTTTCTCATTTCTTTACATTAAAAGTTTTTAATTACTTCTTAGGGCGTTTTGCTCCGTATTTAGATCTACGCTGGCTTCTTCCTTCAACACCCGCAGTATCTAATGCACCGCGAACAATGTGATATCTAACACCTGGCAAATCTTTTACCCTTCCGCCTCTAACCAATACTATCGAGTGCTCTTGTAGATTGTGACCCTCACCTGGAATATAAGCGTTAACTTCTTTTCCATTAGTCAACCTTACCCTTGCTACTTTACGCATAGCCGAGTTTGGTTTCTTAGGTGTAGTAGTATACACACGTGTGCATACTCCTCTTCTTTGAGGGCACGAATCCAAAGCAGCCGATTTACTCTTCTTGGTTATCTGGGCTCTTCCTTTTCGTACTAATTGTGAAATTGTTGGCATAATTTCTTTTACCTAATTATTAATAAATTTAATCCCCTGTTTTTTAGGGTTTGCAAATGTAGAAATAAAAACAAATTTATCAAACTATAATGGATTAATTTTCAGAAGGATAATCTAAAAGGTAAAAAACACACTCTATTACGAGGCACAAAACCAATACAAACCATTCATTTTAAAACTGGCACTAAATCCGATGCAAAATAGCATTTTTGTATTTTAACCAAACTTTGAAGCTAAATCACGATAATTTTCTAATCTTTTAACATTTTGCCGAATACTCGTTACCTTCTGACTCTAACCGTTCTATGCACAAATATTAACAATTCCTTAAAAATGGAGTGTATTTTTAAAAACAAAAGTTTGTTTTATTAACCATTTATTAGCACTTTTGGCGTTGGCTAATTCAAACAAATTTAAAAATGAGAACAAAGTTTAGTAGTATTCTAACACTATTATTAGTGTTAGCTGTGCAAATTACTTTTGCACAAGAACGAACGATTACCGGTACGGTAGTCGATGAAGACGGGTTGCCCCTTCCGGGTGTGACCGTTTTGATTCAGGGAACCAACACTGGTACCCAAACTGATTTTGACGGAAATTACTCCATAACAGCCAATCAGGGCGATGTTTTGGTATATTCTTTCGTTGGAATGGAAACAGCAGATTACACTGTAGCTAATAATGACACAATAGATGTTACTTTAACTACAGACTCTGCTCAATTAGATGCAGTAGTTGTTACCGCTCTAGGTATACAGCGGGAAAAGAAATCTTTAGGTTATGCAACCCAGGAGGTTCAAGGTGCTGAAGTTTCAGATGTACCAACCCAAAACTTCATGAATTCGCTTTCTGGTAAAGTAGCTGGACTTTCAATTAAAGGTTCAGGTACAATGGGTGGTTCTACCAATGTCGTAATTCGTGGTAATGCTTCCTTAACCGGAAACAACCAGGCACTTTTCGTAATTGATGGTACTCCTATTAGTAACAACACTCCTAACACTGCTGATCAACAAGCTGGACGCGGTGGTTACGATTACGGTAACGCAGCTTCAGACATTAACCCTAATGACATTGAATCTATCAACGTTTTAAAGGGTGCTGCTGCAACTGCTCTATATGGAGCAAGAGCTGCAAACGGCGCAATTATTATTGAAACTAAAAAAGGTTCTAAACAAAAAGGAATTGGTATTTCTATCAATTCTACGTTTATGACTTCTTCGGTTGATGATAATACACTTCCTGTTTACCAGGACCAATATGGAGCTGGTTATGGACCATATTATGATACTCCATTTTTCAATACCTACGGAAACTTAGATCTTCCTGACGGTTTTGATTCGAATACTCCATTTACACCATTTACTGAGGATGCTTCTTTTGGTGCTGCTTTTGACGGACAACCAATATACCAATGGAATTCTATTTATCCTCAATTAGACACTTATCAACAAGCCACCCCGTGGCAAGCAGCCGAAAATACTCCCAATGACATTTGGGAAAGAGGCTATACTGCAATTAACTCTGTTGCTTTAAGCGGTGGTAATGAAACCAGTACTTTTAGATTGGGGGTCACCAATTTAAACAACCAGGGTAACCTACCAAATAGTAGAATAAAAAGAAATAACATTAAATTTAGTGGTAGCCACGAATTTACAGATAATTTCAGTGCCGGAGCCAACATTACCTATACAAAAACAGATGGTAAAGGAAGATATGGAACAGGTTACGATTCAGAAAACCCAATGCAGTCCTTCCGCCAATGGTTCCAAACTAACGTAGATATCTACGAACAAAGGGAAGCTTACCTGCAAACAGGGCAGAATATTACATGGAATCCTAATAGTCCAACTAATAGAACTCCAATCTATATGGATAACCCATACTGGACGCGTTATGAAAACTTCCAGACAGATACCCGTAACAGGTATTTTGGTAATTTTAACCTTAACTACGAAATCAATGATGTATTTAGTGTAGTAGGACGTTTTTCGTTTGATACTTTTGACGAGTTACAGGAAGAAAGAAGAAATGTTGGTAGTTCTGGGGTTTCAGGTTACTCTCGTTATAATGGTAGAGCTGCAGAATACAACTACGACCTTATTTTAAATTTCAATAAAGATATTACTGATGGTTTAAACCTGGACGGTAATTTAGGTTGGAACCTAAGGAGAAATGATAACAGTTCTATTAGAGCCTCAACTAACGGCGGTCTTAACGCCCCAGGTTTCTATGCACTAAGCAATAGTGTTGACCCAATCAATCCTCCAGATGAGTACGATGCTACCAGAATGATTGATGGTATTTACGCAAGAGCTAGTTTAGGTTACTTAGATACTTATTATATTGAAGGAACTGTAAGAAGAGACCGTTCTTCTACCTTGCCGGCAGAGAACAATACCTTCTATTATCCATCTATCTCTACAAGTGTATTACTTTCTAACATTGTTGAAGCCGATTGGTTAAACTTCGCAAAATTAAGAGCAAACTACGCAGAAGTAGGTAACGATGCTGCTCCATATAGCGTTCTAAACACATATGTACTAAGCACTCCTTTTGGTGGCGCAGGGGTTGCTGGAAACCAAGCAACACTTAATAATGCGAACCTTAGTCCTGAAAGAACTAAATCATACGAAGTGGGTGTTGAAGCAAACTTCCTTGATAGAAGAATTGGCTTTGATTTATCTTATTACAATTCTCAAACCGAAGACCAAATTACACCGGTACCGGTATCAATGGCTTCTGGCTTTACTTCTGTTTTCTTTAACGCAGGTACAATTGAAAACAAGGGTGTTGAAGTTTCTTTACGTTTAAACCCGATAAGATCTGAAGATTTTAACTGGAATATGACTGTTAACTGGGCTAGAAACCGAAGTGAAGTTTTAAACCTTGCTCAGGATATTGATAACCTGGAGCTAGCTAGTTTACAAGGTGGTATTTCTATTAACGCGACACCAGGAGAACCTTATGGAACAATTAGGGGTACTGATTATATCTATGATGACAATGGTAACAAAACTGTAGGATCTAATGGGTACTATTTAACAACTCCAAACTCTAACAACATTATTGGTAACATCCTGCCAGATTGGACCGGTGGTATTCAAAACACCTTCCAATACAAAAATCTGAGCTTAGGCTTTCTGATTGATATTCAAAAAGGTGGAGATATATTTTCTCTTGATACCTGGTATGGTTACGCCACAGGTGTTTACGACCAGTCAGTTGGAACAAACGACCTAGGTAACCCAATGAGAAATTCACTAGCTAATGGCGGAGGTATTGTACTTCCGGGAGTTAATGAAAATGGAGAACCTAATAGTACAAGAGCAGACTTCTCTACTTACGCAAATCCTTATGGATATGCGAGAGATGCAAATGCGGGTCATGTTTACGATGCTTCTTTCGTAAAACTTAGAGAGGCTAACCTAACGTACGCTTTTGGAGAAGAAATGATAGACAGACTACCATTTACCAGAGCTTCTGTTTCATTAATTGGTAGAAACCTTTGGATTATTCATAAGAACATTCCATATTCAGATCCTGAAGCTGGACTTAGTGCAGGTAACGTTCAGGGATACCAATCTGGTGCATACCCTACCTTTAGAGAAATTGGCGCAAGTCTTAAACTTAACTTTTAATAAATATTAAAATGAAAAAATATATATTAACTTTTATTGCTCTGACAACACTTTGGTCTTGCCAAACAGATGAGCAATATGAAGATCTCAACAGAGATCCAAAAAATCCGACAGATGTAGCTGCAGACTTCTTGTTTACCAGTGCTACGGTAGATTTAAGTAGCCATATGGCCAGTCCCAACGTGAACATAAACATTTTTAGGTTTATAGCACAATACTGGACAGCTACTACCTACTTAGATGAACCTAACTATAATTTGACCAACCGAGGTATTCCTCAAAATCACTGGAATAGATTGTATAGATGGGTTATTTACAATCTAGATGATGCTAAAGAAAAAGTTCAGGACGATGAAACGCTTAGTGAAGGTGATAGAACTGCGAGAATTGCACAGATTGAAGTTTTACAAGTTTACGCCTGGCAAGTACTTGTTGATACTTTTGGCGATATTCCTTATTCTGAAGCCTTAAGCGGCTCAGAAAATATTACACCTGCTTACGACGATGCAGCAACTATTTACGAAAATTTGATTTCCAGAATAGGTACTGCAAGTTCAAACCTAAGTGCAGGACAGGGCTTTTCTGGTGCGGATGTACTATACGATGGAGATATGTCTAAATGGGAGAAATTTGCAAATTCGCTTCAATTAAGATTAGCAATGCAAATTTCAGATGCTGAGGGTTTTCAAACACTCTCAAAAGATGCTGCTGAACAAGCTTATGCTAATGGAGTATTTGAAAGCAATGCAGATAATGCAACTTTAGAGTTTCAATCGGCACCTCCAAACACTAACCCTCTTTGGGAAGATTTGGTACAGAGTGGACGTTCAGATTATGTTTCAGCCAACACAGTTGTAGATGTATTAAACGAATTAGAAGATCCTAGAAGATCAGCTTATTTGGATACAAATTTAAGCAGCGGTGAATACGTTGGTGGTGTTTATGGAGGAAGTAATTCTTTCCAGAATTATACACACGTAGGAGACGCTTTTAGAGAGCCAACCCATCCAGGTATCCTTATGGACTACGCAGAAGTTAGATTCCTTCTTGCAGATGCTGCAAGCGATGATAATAATTATTCTGTAGGCGGTACTGCTGAAGAACATTACGAAGCTGCAATTACTGCTTCAATGGAATACTGGAATGTTTCTGAAGAAGAAATTGAAGATTACCTTTCAGATGGTGATGTTGCATACAATGGCTCTGAAGAGCAATTAGCAACTCAGTTCTGGTTAGCTATGTACGACAACCCATTTCAAGGATGGAATGTTTGGAGAAGATTTGATGCTCCAGAATTCAACCTGCCAGAAGATTCTGGGAATGAGGTACCGTTACGTTACACCTACCCAATTAACGAGCAAAACTTAAACAATGCTAACTGGAGCTCAGCTTCAGATGCTATTGGCGGGGATGATCAACTAACTCCTATATTCTGGGACGAAGAGTAATTGGTAATTTGAACAATAACTTTAAAAAATATAAAATGAAAAACATTTTTAAATATATAAGCTTCTGTTTAATTGCAGTAGTTGGCTTATCATCTTGTGAACCAGATGATAACGGATATAGAGATGACAACCGGGAGGTAGGCGGCTATGCTCACCTACAAACCCGAAGCCTTACAGTTTTTGACTTTGATCAAGACTTAAGCATCGGATTATTTACAGCTGAAGGTGTTACTATAGAATCAGTAGAAATTGTTCATGACGGTAGCGTTATAAGTACTGCTGATATTTCTGGTGATATAGCAACTTTTAATGCTTCAGATCTTGGAGATTTTGAAGCAGGAGATTCATTTCCGGTAAGAGTTAAAACTATGCTATCTAATGGTCAAGTTTCTGATGATCCAGCAACAATTAATATAGGCAAAGCTGTAGCTCTTGGAGACGATAATCCAGAAGAAGCTCCAATCAATATGTTAGATGACGTTGAGTTAGAGTATAGTGTTAGCACTACTTCTGCTCCAATAGACGAAGTAAGTCTTTGGATCAAAAACGGAGAAGATGGTGAGTATACTGAAATTGTTACAGATCTTAACACTGAAAGCGGAAGCGTTAGTATGGGTGATATTGATTATAGTGGTCTTAACCTGGAAGTTGGTGATGTTATTTTCTACCAATTTACTGCTACACGCGGTGATTTAACCGAAGGTGCAGAAGGTGAAATCCTAGTTCTTGAAGAAGACGACAATTAAATCTCTTCCTTTTAATATTGAAAAAGCCACCCAATATGGGTGGTTTTTTTATGCATAAAGTTTATTAAATTTAACCACAAACCATACCTTTGCCGTATGGAAGAAACTACGCGTATTTTTGGAATTAGAGCTGTTATAGAAGCAATTCAGGGAGGAAAAAGTATAGATAAGGTTTACATACAAAAAGGCCTCTCAGGACCTTTATTTATGGAGTTAAATCATCTTATTCAAAAAGGCAATTATAATATTTCCTTTGTTCCTGAAGAAAAGCTTCATAAACTTTCCAAAGGAAATCACCAGGGCGTGGTAGCTACTATCTCCCCAATTAAATTTGGAAATCTTGAAGAAACCATCGAGAAGATTCTCGTAGAAAAGACCACTCCCCTTTTCCTATTGCTGGACCAGATTACCGATGTGCGTAATTTTGGAGCAATTATAAGAACCGCAGAATGCACCGGTGTTGACGCCATAATTATTCCAGAAAAAGGAGGCGCACCATTAAATGCCGATACCGTTAAAACATCGGCCGGCGGAGTTTTCAATCTTCCCATTGTAAAAGTAAATCATATAAAGGATGCTGTTTTCTATTTACAATCTTCAGGCGTACAACTTGTAGCCGCTACCGAAAAAACAGATGATACCGTTTATGATGTTGATTTTAATAAGCCTTCAGCGATAGTTATGGGTAACGAAGCAAAAGGAGTTTCAAATTCAATTTTAAAAAGTGTAGATAAGAAAGCTAAACTTCCAATGTTTGGAAAAATTGAATCTTTAAATGTTTCAGTAGCCTGTGGAGTATTTTTATATGAAGCGATAAGACAAAGACAAAGCTCTTAAAAGCGAGAGAATGAATTGAAGATTTATTCTTTCTTTTCCTCTGATTTTTTATAAAAATAGCGATAAGAGATTCCTGAGTTTTCTTCGGTCTCTTCTTCCTCTACTTCAAAACGTCTTTCGATGAAATTCCCCTTTTCATCAAAATGCTGCATAAATAAATCTTCCTCTTCCTTATATTCCGGTTTTTCCCATTCATATTTGGGAGATTTAATACTATTTTTCCGGTAAATAATAGATAAAACGAATCCGGAAATTAAACCAGAAAGGTGTCCTTCCCAGGAAATTTCAGGGTTAATGGGAGTAACATACCACAGCATTCCACCATATAGAAAAACTACAATTAATGAAAGTGCTACCAGTCTATAATATTTGGAGAAAATTCCTTTGAAAAATAAGAAAGCGGCAAGCATATAAATAATGCCACTTGCTCCAATATGGTTAGCAGGTCGTCCAATACTCCATGTTAGAATTCCGGTAAGTAATAAACCAATAATAAGTACCGGCCAGCTAATCTTTCTGTAGAAATAAAAAAGAGACATAGAAAGCACGAAAAGCGGAATCGTATTATTAAATAAATGCTTTATATCTCCGTGAATAAATGGCGAAAATAAAATGCCCCGCAAACCTTTAACTTCTCCCGGGCGCACACCAAAATTGTTAAAACTAATCCCAAAGCGAATTTCAAACCAAAAAACGATCCAAATAAGCAGCACAAAGAGGATGGGATATCCCAAAACGCCTGTGGTAAAAACAAATGGACTGGACTGTTTCAAAAGAATTAGTTTCTTTTAATATTACAAAAAAGAATCCATTTGTTAATAGATGACAAAGTGTTATTCAAATTACTAATTTTGTCAGATGAGCAAACCATTAGCAGAACGATTAAGACCACAAACTTTAGACGATTATTTAAGTCAACAACACCTTATTGGTCCAAAAGGAGCATTACGGCAACAGCTCAAACAGGGTATTATTCCTTCGATAATCTTCTGGGGACCTCCGGGAGTGGGTAAAACTACTTTGGCAAATATTATCGCCTCAACTTCAGATAGGCCTTTCTTTACGCTAAGCGCTATTAGCAGCGGCGTGAAAGATGTTCGCGACGTGATAGAAAAAGCAAAGAAAAGCGATGGTTTGTTTACTACTAAAAATCCTATCCTGTTTATAGATGAGATTCATCGGTTCAGCAAATCGCAGCAGGATTCACTTTTAGGTGCAGTAGAAAAAGGCTGGGTTACTCTTATTGGTGCAACTACCGAAAACCCCAGTTTTGAAGTTATTTCTGCTTTACTTTCCCGTTGCCAGGTTTATATTTTAAAACCCTTCAGCAAAGAAGACTTAGTTGCGCTTTTGGAAAGGGCGATGCGGGAAGATAAAATTATTGCTTCAAAAAATATAAAACTAAAGGAAACCGAAGCCTTACTTAGATTAAGTGGTGGCGATGCCAGAAAATTGCTTAATATTTTTGAACTTTTAGTTACTTCTTCTGAAGGTGACCTGGAAATCACCAACGAACTCGTTTTTAACAGGGTTCAACAAAACACGGTACTTTACGACAAAGCCGGCGAACAGCATTACGATATTATTTCGGCATTTATAAAATCTATTCGCGGCAGTGATCCCAACGCTGCAGTTTACTGGCTTGCAAGAATGATAGAAGGCGGGGAAGATGTCAAATTTATCGCTCGTAGGTTATTAATTTTAGCTAGTGAAGATATAGGAAATGCCAATCCAACTGCCCTGGTTATCGCAAATAGCACTTTCCAGGCGGTGACTACTATTGGTTTTCCCGAAGCCAGAATTGTCTTGAGTCAATGCGTGACTTACCTGGCCACTTCACCTAAAAGCAATGCAGCTTATATGGCGATTAACCAGGCGCAAAGTGCAGTTAAAAAGACAGGAAATCTCTCGGTACCTCTATCGATTAGAAATGCTCCTACCAAATTAATGAAAGATATTGGCTACGGAAAAGATTATAAATATGCCCATAACCACGAAAACAATTTTGTTGAAGCCGAATTTTTACCCGACGAATTAAAAAGCACTAAGTTTTATGATCCCGGGAATAATCCCAGGGAAAATGCGCAGCGGGAATTTCTAAAAAAACGCTGGAAAACCAAGTATAATTATTGATTGGCCGAAGCTTTATAAACCTGCTTTACTGAGTTATTTTCCTGGTTTAGATATTCTACCACCAAATTGCCACCTTCATCAAAAAAGGCAACGCCCTGGCGGGTTAGCGATTTGTATATAAAACTATCATCATTTCCCGATTTCACCAGTACGGCAAATGGTTCTTCAGAATTTTCCTGAAAAAATGAATATCCTGAATTGGACTTTTCGAGGAAATAAGCAGAACCATCTTTTTCAAAATTTAATTCTTTTACTGAAGCGTTATCTATCATTGGGTTTTCAACTACCACTTCAGCCGGAGCCGTAACAGGAGTTTTAACGTCATCGGAAGCTTCAGGAGCCCGGGTTTCCGGTTCGGCCTGCGCTATTTCAGCATTTTCTGTAACTGCCGGCTGCCCATCACTTGAAGGTGCAGGAGCTGAAACCTCACCAGGGTTAAATTCGTAATTCAATTCTTCAATATCACTAAAGGCATCCCGCAAAGCTTCGTGATGTGCTGCTTTAAACTCTTTTATCCTACTTCTCCCCTCTTTGGTTTCAAAAACAATATTACCGCGACAGTCTTCCAACTGAACCACCAATTTAGTAACAAACAAACCAGAATTATCTTTCACTTTAGCGGCAAGACCTAAACAATAATTCTCCAGAAGATCTGCAGGCTTTTCTTCATTTCTCATTAAGGCTTCAAAACCATACTTCTCAAAGAGGAATTTGGTAAGCGCATTTAATTGATATTGATTTTTTTCTTTAGAAAGTTCAAACTCTTCAGGAACGATCACATATTTATATTGATCGAGATCTTGAGCAAGCATTGATACCGTTCCTATAAAGAAGGTGAGTATAAAAATTATATTTTTCATTTATATATTTTTAATCATTAAAAATCAGCTGCATTCCTAGTTGAAGGGAAGCACTATGAGCTTTTGCCAAATTAGGGAAAGCCAGCAAATTATTGGCTGCCAGATGCACATTAAATTTATTAAAAGTTCTTGTATACATCAAGCCAATATTCGTTAAAGAATAATCGTCTAAGGAATAAGACACTTTAAAACGCTGATTATCATTTATTTTTCTATCCCAATATGTAGTGAATGAATAAACGAAACCTTTCGGTCTTTTTACACCGCTAAGTTGCATTCCCAGCAAATTCATATACCTTACTTTTTTTACGCTTAGATAATGACAAGGTAAAAATGCCGGCCCAAAACCGTATTCCATAGCAAAGTTTGCCTTTATTGGTCGCCAGGTTGTGTACGATTCGTTGGTAGTTTCATCTCTAAGATTTCTATCTACTTCATCTTCAAAGTCGTCCCAATAGGGTATGGCTTCGTCATTTTCATCTAAATCTGGAAATAGCGGTTCAATTCCACTGGTTTCATAAGCGCCGAAGTACCTGTAATTCTCAACCTCTTTATGTTGAAAAACAGCCCCAAGATCCTGTACCGAACCTGAAAGAATAAATTGTTCGTCAAGGATATAAGAAAGGCCCAGGTCTAACCCAAAACCAACATTTCCACCAAAGAAAGACCGGCTTAACAATTCGGCCGTAGCCTGGTCTACGGTCATCCCTTCCTCCTCTTTTAAAGGGGCAAAACCTGAAGTATTAATTAAAACATTCATATTTACAACTTCGTGATTGTAGACATTCCTGCCATCTGGAGTAGAATAGGTAGTAAACCTACCGGTATTGCCTGTGCTTTCGGCATTAAAAATTCCCGAATACAATTTAGCCCTGGCTCCCACCGTAAGTCGGTTATCGAATTTATGGTTAATTCCCAGGTGATAAACCGTCATAATTTCACCGGTAAAAGAGACATCACTAAAATCGAAAGGTTGATTCAAGTAATCGCTATTACCTTCGTTGGCCAGTATCGCAGGTCCTTTTGGGAAATAGGCAAAGAGATCCATTTCCTGGTAGATTCCGGTAGAGAGGTAATTTTCTCTATCTATTTTCCACCCTATAGAGAATATTTCCAGCTGCTGATTTACCGAAAAATAATCCCTGGAATCCATGCTACGCATAGTTTCCTGAACTCGAGTATTAATATTTGTACCATCATCGGCAAAAATATCATAAAGATCGGCTCCCGTGGAACCAGCAGAAAGATGAATTTGAGAAAAAAGAGGTATTCCAATATGGCCGGTAAAATTAATTTGAGCTCCGGGATTACTCATTAAAGTTTGCGGAAGATCGTCTACATTAAACAGCAGCGGTTTATTTTGGGCTACAACCGTACCGGAAATAATTAAGAAAAAGCCTATAAGTCTCCACATCATTAAAATTCAAACGAAAAGAGGCCTTTTGAAGCGAAATCCAATTCACCCTCAAATTTCCCAGATCCCGGCTGCACCTCTAATTCAACAACCATTTTTATAGTTCTGCGCACTAAATGTATACGATCTTCTTCAATAAATTCAAATTGCTCTGTAGTTACGGGATTACCATCAACACCGGGTTTTATAGTATAGTTCACCGCAAATTGTTCCCTGTTGTCATCAGACAAAAATCTTATTTTACTTTCAATCTCCCGGGGAAAGGTATTAATATGCCTAAAATAAAATTCTACTGAAAAAAGATCTTCCTGAATATAAGAATCGTCCAGAAATTCTAAACGAACTGTATCGCTTATATGGGTTTTACTATTTCCGGTAGAAGGATCTATAAAATGAGACTGATCTATATCGTAAATAAGAAGATCTATTTGTATATCTGGACTTAAACTAATATCCTCTCTTTGTTCCAGATCTACATCTTTCACGCAACTGCACAATGCGCAACCTATAAGTATAAAGCCTATAATTTTGGTAATAAAGTTTGAAACAAATTTCATTAGGCAATGCATTAGGTAGCACTAACGAAATTAACAAAAGATTATTACTACAAATAGGTCTTTAGTTCATTTAACGTTTTAATATGTGTTACACCGATATTTTCTTTATTTCGATAGTAGTCAAAGAAGATGGGTTTTATACCGCAGTTTGCCGCACCGGTACAATCGGCTTCAAAATTATCGCCAATCATAATACTGTTTTCGGGCGTAGCCGAGGATTTTTTAAGTGCGGTTTCAAAAATTAGTTTATTAGGTTTTTTCACCCCTGCCTCTTCAGAAGTAGTAATTGTAGTAAAATACTTACTTATCCCGGAATTGTTAAGTTTTTTATGCTGTACTTCTTCAAAACCGTTTGTTATAATATGTAATTCATAACTTTTATGAAGGTAATCCAAAACCTCTTTACTGCCGTCCAAAAGATGATTATGATCGGGCAGGTATTCTATATAATCTATAGCAATATTATCTATTAAATCATTATCGGCTTCAAATTTTAAAAGATCAAAACTATCTTTTAATCGCCCATAACGTAGCGCTTCTTTTGTAACTTCATCCTTTCTATAACGCTCCCAGTATTTAAAATTTACAGGCATATAAATCTCAAGAAAAGCGTTTATTTCGAGAGGAATATTCCTGAATTTAAAAACACGCTCAAAAGCCAGGGCAGAATTTCTATCAAAATCCCATAAAGTGTGATCTAAATCGAAGAAAATATGGTTAATATTATTTAATTTCATAAATCTGTTTTAAAAGAGCATAATAAGCCTGGTAGTTAGAATATTCAGAAAAATCCTGATTTTTAAAAATAGCCTTAAAGCTACCTCCTACTTTTTTCACTTCACTTAGCATTTTATCAACATCGCTGGTTAATTGCCCAAATTCTGTATGTTCAACGATGTTTGAGTTAAATACGTAAGGATGAATTTTTAAAGCAAGCGTAGATTCGGTATTGATATCGTAAAATAAAAAAGGACTACAGGTCCCTGCCCTAAAACCGGCAGTTTCAGGATATCCCATAGAATAATCCTGTGGAATTTCCAGCTCTGACAAGAAGTTATAAAATTCAGGGATATTCAAATTATATTTTACATTAATTACACTTTCAAGAGGTGTATGCACCGTATTTTCCATGCGAAGTTTTTCTTTTCGCAAGGTTTTAAAATTTGCATAAGCAAAATATCCCGGTATTAAACCCACCTTAGCATAATCTCCCACATATTTAATAATGGAACGATAGGGATTGCGGTTATAGTTAATATTGCGATCGTAAATAGAAAAATCGCTCAACTGAAACATAAAAAGCAACGATACTTTATATTCTTTAATAAAAGCAATAAGATCTTCAAAGATATTTATCGGATCTTTTTTTAACCGCATCACCACCTGAATACGATCAAAAACTTTATTGAACTGGAGTTTTATTATATCTAAGTGCATCCCGGCCAAACTGCGCAAAAACCCTTTATTCTGAAAATTAAAAACGTGCTCTACGGCAATAACAGCTTTGGTATGGAATTCCCGGTTTGCAAGGGAGATCTCGGGAAATCTTTCAAGAAGGATTTCCTTAAACTTATAGGCCCAGATATCTACCACCGGGGTTTTTAAAAAATCTTCCTGAAAGCCCACACTTTCTGAGGCCGGAAAACGACCTAAATCGTCTTTTACATGTGGTAAATATTCTTCGTACCTGCTTAACAAAAAGAAAGAAGCAGCAAAAATATCAAAAGGCAAAGCGCTATTTTCTGAAACAGGAAAAAAGCAATAGTTATCGCCCCAGGGTTGCACTTTAATATCTACTTCACTTAAACCCTGCTCGAGCAAAAGATCTACTTTTTGTACAAATAATTCATTTCCCAGGGCTTGCTTACCGTAAGAAAGTTTCATTCCCTCGTGAGCGATGAATTCTTCTATTTTGGTGGTAAATTTTATTGAAATTCCCAGAACATTTGTGCAAATATGTTTAAAAATATAAACTATTCGCGGGGTAATTTTCTGGGTATAAATTAGTAGCATTTAATCTTTTTAAAGGACGCCTTCGTCTGCAAAGCTAAAGTATGATTTTTCGGTTACAATAAGATGGTCTAGCACCTTTATATCTAAACTTTGGGCCGCTGTTTTAAGCTTTTGGGTAAGTTGTTTATCGGCTTCACTTGGCTTTAAAGTTCCTGAAGGATGGTTGTGTGCCAAAATTATAGATGTCGCGCCAACTTCAAGGGCTTTTCGTAAAGTGATTCGCACATCTACAAGCGTCCCGGTAATTCCGCCTTTGCTGAGTTGTAATTGCTCGATAACTTTATTCGAATTATTGAGGTAAATAATCCAGAATTCTTCGTGATAGAGCTCACCAATTATAGGTTGCATCAACTCAAAAACCGAAGCGCTAGAAGTAATTTTCTTCTTCTCTAAGGCTTCCTCCGTTCTTCGGCGGCGACCAAGCTCCATTGCAGCCACAATACTAACTGCCTTTGCCGGGCCTATTCCCTTAAATTCACAAAGTTTTTTTACTGAAAGTTTTCCCAGATCGCTAAGTTGATTTCCGGTGGATGCTAAAATGCGTTTACTTAATTGCACTGCAGATTCGTTGCGACTGCCAGAACCGATTAGGATAGCTATAAGTTCAGCATCGCTTAGGCTAACTTTCCCTTTTTGAAGGAGTTTTTCCCTGGGCCGATCGTCTTCTGCCCAGGATTTAATGCCAAAACCAATTTGATTTTCCTGCCCCATAGTTTTATAAAGATAAAAAATGATTCTTTATCTTTTCAAAAACTATTTAAAATGAAGCCTTTAACTTAAAATAAAACCTTCACTTCTTCAAGGTCTAAATTCCCAAACGTGCCGCTAGTCATTAAAAGCAAAACAGAATTATTAAGATCTTTTGATTTTAGAATAGCTTGTAAAGCGGAAGTTTCAGAAACTACTTCCAGATCAATTTTATTAAAAGCCGTTTTTATTTCTTCAGCAGAAATAGCTTGCATTTGTTTTTGTGCAATAGCTTCGGGAGAATAGAAAACAATAGCTTCATCAGCTTTTACTAAGGTATCTTTATACTGCTCGATAAACTCTGAATTCAGGCTACTAAAAGTGTGTAATTCTAAACAAGCTACTAATTTTTTATCGGGGTATTGCTCCTTTACAGCTTGGGTGCTGGCTTTTACTTTAGAAGGGCTATGTGCAAAATCTTTAAAAATTATTCCGTTATCTCCTTTAAAAATCATTTCTAACCTTCTACTGGCACCTTCAAATTCCATCATCGCTTCATAGAAATCGTCTTCATCAATTCCCATATGCTGGCAAATCCATTTTGCGCCGGCGAGGTTATTCATATTATGCTTTCCGAAGATTTCTAAAGGCATATCCCCTTCTGAAGTTTCCAGAATAGTTTCTCCGTCTTCTACGTGATATTCGGGGGTAAAATAAGGATGCTTTCTTATTTGATTTTCGGTATTTTCAGCTAGATCTTTTAAGGTTTCATCTTCTTCATTATAAACCAGTATCCCACCTTTTACTATTGAACTTATAAAAACCTGAAACTGCTCCACGTAGTTTTCAAAAGTGGGAAACACATTTATATGATCCCAGGCAATCCCGCTAAGCAAAGCAATATTAGGCTGATAGAGATGAAATTTAGGTCGAAGATCTATAGCCGAAGCGGGGTACTCATCCCCTTCAATCAGCATAAAATCATTTTCATCGGTTAATTTAATAGTATTTTCAATCCTTCTAACCGGAGCACCAAGCATATAGTCAATTTCTTTGCCGTGGTAATGCATTACATGCAATATCATAGCCGTAATCGTAGTCTTTCCATGAGAACCTCCAATTACCACGCGGGTTTTCTCTTTAGAAAGTTCAAAAAGAAATTCAGGATAAGAATAAATTTTTAAGCCCAATTCTTCGGCTTTCTTCAACTCAGGATTATCTTTTTTGGCGTGCATTCCCAATACAACTGCATCCAGATCTTGTGTTACCCTTTCCGGAAACCAACCGAATTTCACGGGTAGTAAACCTACTTTCTCCAAAGCCGATTTGGAAGGTTCGTAGATAGCATCGTCGCTTCCGGTGATCTTATTTCCTTTCTTGTGCAACGCAACGGCAAGACTATGCATCGCGCTCCCGCCAATTGCTATAAAATGAAGTTTCATTAGATTCTATTTCGCGCCAGTTATTCTGGCAATTTCAAACTTTATTAACTTGCTGCAAATATAGTTAAGACTTTAGGAAAAGCCTTTAGCCTACATCTCTAATATTTGCTGTTTGAGTTTTTCGGCCTCAGGAAAATTGAATTTATTAGCCAAAGCTTTATTTATATGCGATAAAGCTTTATCCTGGTTATTTTGTCGAGCCTGAACTTGAGCAATATGATAATGTGCCCAGGCGGGAGATTTTAAATCTTTATAATTATAATTTTCAGCATATTCCTGGAGAAAATAAATAGAGGCATCTGGCATTATTTTTAGAGCAGCAGCCCTCTCACCTAGTTCGTAATTTTGATAATTGCGTTCTACAAGTTTTTTATTATTTAGGGCTTGCTGCAGGGCATTCTTAATTGCATCTTCCATCAACTTATCGTTGCCTTCATATTTATGAATATAGGCTTCGGCTAAATGGGCATCCACCTTATTAATATTATGAAGTTCAGCCTTAAATTTCTCAGCTACATCTTTACCACCTCCAAGAATAGCGGGTAATTGCATATAAAGCTCCACCAAAACGCGACGAGCTTCCGCGTGGTTTTTATCCAATTCAGCAGCTTTATTTAGATAAGTTTTAATATCGCCTATCATTAACGCTGCTTTAAATTTAGAAATTTCCAGGGCTTTCATCCCCATAGCGCCACCAAGCTTAAAATTGTATTTTGGAGAATCAGGTTTGGTTTCCAGCAATTTTTCGTAATAGTTTATCGCATCATCCCACCTTTTTTCAAAACCGGCAATATCACCTAGATATTCTATGGCCTTTATATTATCCTGATGCTCTACAAAAACCTTCTTTGCTTTTTTTATTTGGTTTTCTTTAAGATATTTTTCCCCGGTTTCTATAGAAGATTGCGCACAAACCGGCGTCATAATGGAGAAGAAGATTATACTGAATATTAAGAATTTGTTAGTCATCCTATTAATTTTTTCATAAATTTATCGCGAATATCGACCTAAAGCTGCAAGTATCGTTTAACAAAAATATATAGAACCAAAATAAATGGTAAAATTTGTTAAACTACTGCTTAGTTTAACTCACAATGTTAAAAATTATTTTAATATTTGTGCTGCTAAAATTATTTTAAACCTAATACTAATAATTGAATTTTAACACCTAGCCTATGCAAAATTTTACTTTTGGGAGGAAGGGAACAAATTGGTTCCTTTTCGCCTTTGTATTGTTAATTGGAACCTTGCCTTCATTTGGGCAAGATTGCGCTACCGTCGGAGATGACGACAATGACCCCAATAATGGGAATCAACAATCATTTTGTTACCTACAAACTGTAGAAGACATTGAAAGAACCGGAACGAACACCGCGATCTTTGAAACCGCTAACACTACGAATGACACGCAGCCAATATCTCCAGATGAGTTACTAACCAATGGCACTACCTATTTTGTAGGTAGTACCACCGAAGATTGTGACCGAGTAGCTGTAGAAGTTACTGTAACCGCCACAGATACTCCAGACAACACATTGTTTCCTGGACAAGATAACTTTACCATATCTCCTTGTATATCTTCCGGTTTTACCGCTGATGATTTAGCTGGCATGTTCCCCAACCCTCAAACTGGCTACCTTATTGTAGTTTATACGTCTGAGTTTGGAAACGAAACTGCTGAAGGAGAATTAGTGCCGAATGAAAGCTATTACGTAGGCCAAATACCTCTACTAGCAGAAGGACAATGCCCTTCGACTAGAGCCGCTGTAGGATATGATCCTACCGACGCTCCTGCTCCGATTGCGGAATCGGCTCAGATTTTTTGTGAAGGAGCAACAGTGGCAGATTTAGTTGCTGAAGGAACTGAGGAAAACACTCAAACCATTAGATGGTATAGAAGTGCTACTTCAAATAGCCCTCTTGCTGATGATGTGGAATTAATTAACGGGGAAGATTACTTTGCTTCTCAAATAGTAAATGATCGTAACGATCCTTTCCCTCCGTGTGAAACGGCTGCAGATGCAAGAGCTCAGGTAGTAGTTACTTTGGATGAGCCAGTAGTAATTAACACAGTAACTGCTGAAGTTTGCGTTGATGATATAATGGAAAACCCAGACGCTGAAGATTTTGAAGGATTTTTCTTAAATCTAATTGGAAATCCAGGAGCCGGAACTTTCGATCCTATTCCAGCGGACTTGGTTGCTCAATACGAAACTAATCCTATCGACACTTTCACTACTACATACACAATAGATGGTGAATGTGAAGCGATAACAGCTTCAGTAACTGTTTTGGACACAGAAACAGCCAACGCGGGAACATTTGACCCTATAACCTTAGATTGTGAAGCTGAGACATTCTATGATCTTACACAATTAAGCAATAACGATTTCAATTACACCGAAGGTGGAACCTTCTCGGGTGAAGGGGTTGAAAACAACCAGTTTGACACTTCCAGTGCAGCTGGCGAATACACCATTACTTATACTGTAGATGATTCAATTGAATGTGTAGAAGGAGATGATTTTACTGAATTTACTATTAACCTAACGGGTGAACCGCAAGAATTTGACCCAATTCTTGTTAACCTATGTGAAGATGAAGTTGATCCTAACCCAACTCCTTTTGAAGTTAACGCTTACCTAAGAAACCTAATAAGTTCTAGGACAAATTTGGATGACGATGCAGGAGAATTTAATCCAAGACCCGCCCAAATACGTCAACAGCTTGAAGATCAAAATGGGCTTGGTAATTTAACTACTACATACAGCGTAGCAACAGATTGCGGAGAAGCAACAGTTGATATAGAGATTGAAATCTCTGAACTACAGCCGGCTAACGCTGGTAGTTTTGATGATATTTCTCTCGAATGCGGGAGCCAAGATATTATCGACCTTACATCATTAACAAATAATAATGAAAATGCAACTCCAGGTGGAACTTTCACTGGAGAAGGTGTAACAAACAACCAATTTGATCCTTCAGATTTAGAGGCTGGAAACTATACCATTACATATTTTGTAGATGATTCAGCTTTTTGCGTAGTAGAAGGAACTAATGATGATATCACTTTCGATATCACTATTGAAAATACCGGAAGTACCACTGAAGTTTCAAGAACAATTTGTATTTCTGAAGCTGAGGCCTTTATTGGAGACCCATCGTTAGCAATAGCATACTTTGAAGAAATTTTAGAGGAAGAAAATAACGGTGAAATCCCTGAAGGAGACTTTGATGAGGATATTTCACAAGTTGGGCTTGCTATTTTAGCCTATGTCAGCAATCCTACCGCTCCTGAAGAAACTTTCACAGTAGACTATATCTATGGAAATGAAGAGTGTCAATCTATATATGAGTTGGCAGTAACCATAGAAGATAGAAGTGAAGCAGAGGCTGGTGATTTTAATGATTTCTCATTAGCTTGTGGAAATACAGAGCCATTTGATCTGGAAACGCTCATTAATAACAATGAAAACGCAACTCCAGGAGGAACATTCTCCGGAACCGGTGTAACAAATAATCAATTTGATCCATCAGGATTAGAGGCAGATACCTATACCATTACTTATTCTGTAGATGATTCAGCTTTTTGTGTTATTGAAGGAAGTGATGATGAAACAACAACCTTCGAAATCACTATCGAAACTGAAAGTGGAGAATTTGAACCAATATTTGTTAACCTATGTGAAGATGAAATTGATCCTAACCCAACTCCTTTTGAAGTTAACGCTTACCTAAGAAACCTAATAAGTTCTAGGACAAATTTGGATGACGATGCAGGAGAATTTAATCCAAGACCCGCCCAAATTGCACAACAATTTGAAGATCAGAATGGTCTTGGTATATTCGAAACAGAATATACCGTAGATACTGGAGATTGTGGTATTGCTTCACTAATGTTAACAGTAGAAGTTACCCCAATAGAACAAGCTGATGCTGGAGAATTTGAGGGCTACACATTATGCACAGTAGATGACAATATAAATCTTAACGATGAAATTACCGGAACTCAAGGAGGTATTTTTACCATTGAAGGTGATCTATTAGAAAGCGGAATCTTTACACCTTCAAATTTTGAAGCTGGAAGCTACGAGGTTACCTATACAGTGGGAGAAGATATTCCTTGTGTTGAAGGAGAAGCAAGTACGACTTTTACTATTACAGTAGAACAAGGTGCAAACCCGGGTGAAGATATGCCTGTGACAGTTTGTAGTAACGATGAACTTCAAGATCTTTTCTCATTGATTTCTGCAGATGCAGATATGGATGGTGAATTCACTTTAGATGGTGACGTTATTACAGACGGAATTATGGATCCTTCAGAATTTGAACCAGGAACCTATGAAGTTATCTACACTGTAATGGTTGGAGATGATGAATGTGGTGAAGATGATATGGCTACGATAACTATTACACTTAACGAAGCTCCAGAAGCTCCAACAACCGGCGAAGCTGTTGCATTTTGTGCAATAGACGGTGAAACCGCAACAAGACTTGAGGCTGAAGGAACTAACTTAACCTGGTATTCTGATGCCGAACTATCTATGATGGTTAGCGAAGAAGACCTTTTGGTAAATGGTGATTACTATGTAACTCAATCATCAGACGAAGGATGTGAATCTGAAGCCGCAGTGCTTACAGTAAATATCGTAGATTCTCCTGCTCCAACTATTAGTTCAAATTATGAACTATGTGAGTTTGACAATCCAACAATTGCAGACCTTACCGCCGAAATAAATGAAAGCGGAGAAGTAACCTGGTATGATTCAGCAGATAGTATGACTGCATTAAGCAACAATGCTATGTTAACTGACGGAACCACTTACTATGCAACGCTTATTTCAGATAACGGTTGCGAAAGTTCTGAAAGATTAGCTGTTACAGTTACTCTGGATGAATGTCCGCTATTATTCCCGGAAGCGATTACGCCAAATGACGATAATAGAAATGACAGGTTCGTAATTGAAAATATTGAAAGCGAATATCCTAACTACAACATTACAATCTTTAACAGATGGGGTAATGCAGTATATAAAGGTAATGCCTCTACTCCTACCTGGGATGGAACTTCTAACCAATCTGGTAGTCTAGGAGACGATGTACTACCTGTAGGTGTATATTTCTATGTGGTAGACTTTAACGACGGAAGCACAGAGCCACGTCAGGGTAAAGTATACTTGAACAGATAATATAAAAGGATAAACATTAGAAAGAAATGAAAAAAACAATCACAAAATATTTAATATTCGCAGGCATTATCCTTTTCTCTATTAAGGGTATGTCTCAGCAAGACCCACTGTTCACTCAGTATATGTATAATATGAGTGTAATAAACCCGGCCTATGCTACCGATGATCCTGGTATGCTAAACCTGGGGGGTATTTACAGATCTCAATGGCAGAATGTTGACGGTGCTCCAAGCACCGCCAACTTCTTTGCCCACACTCCAATAAGTGAAAGGGTAGAACTTGGTTTAACCGTGGTTCATGATGAGATTGGTGGTATTGTAAAAGAAAACAATATAACTGCCGATTTTGCTTATGTAATCCCAACGGGTGGAGAAAGCAAAATCTCTTTCGGTCTTAAAGGTGGTCTTACTACTTTTGATGCGAACCTTTCAGGTTTAGCGGTAAACGACCCTACAGACCCAGCGCTGGAAAATGTAAATGAAGTTTTCCCCGTATTTGGAGTTGGTGCTTTTTGGTTTGGAGATAATTACTATTTAGGTGCTTCAGCTCCTAACTTGTTTACTTCAAAGTATATTGAGAACGAACAAGGCCTGGCAGCTTTGGGAGAAGAAGCAATCCACTACTATTTAACAGGTGGATACGTTTTTCAACTTAACCCAGATCTTAAATTGAAGCCTGCTTTTATGGCAAGAGGTGTTCAAGGTGCTCCGTTAGCAGTAGATGTAACTGCAAACGTTTTGTTATATGACAGGTTGGAAGCCGGTGTTGGTTACAGGTTTAATGAAACCATCACAGGTTTGGTAAACTTTAAGATTACTCCATCACTTCGTGTTGGGTATGCTTACGATCACTTTACTTCAGACTTCGCTAACTACAATTTAGGTGGGACTCACGAAGTTATGTTGTTGTTTGATCTTGACCTGTTTGGCCTTACAAAAGGATATGACAAATCACCTAGATTCTTCTAAAAACCGAATAATATGAAAAATTTATATAGTACACTTTTTATTCTTTTTATAGGTCTTGCCTCATTTGGGCAAAGTGCTGAAATAAAGAAGGCAGAAAAACTGTTTGCTCAAAGAGCTTACGTAGACGCTGCAGAAGCTTATGAAAAAGTTGTAGATAAAAATCAGGAGGTTTTACAAAACCTTGGAGATGCTTATTTCTACACAAACCAAATGGAAGAAGCTGCGGAAGTTTACCGCACACTTTTCCTAAGACACGAAGAGATTGCAACACCGGAATATCAATTTCGCTTTGCACATTCTTTACGTGCAATTGGAGAGCAAGATGAAGCTGATGAGTATATGAGTGATTATACTGGAGAAGATATAAACTACGAGGATTTTGCACGTAAATTAGACACTACTGCTCCCCACGTTTATACTACTAACCAGATAATGAACAACAGTGCTTCAGCCGATTTTGGTATCGCATTTTATGGGGACCGAATTGCTTTTGCTTCAACAAGAAATCAGGAGCGACCAATTTACCCCTGGAACAAGAAACCAACCTTAGATCTTTACACAGCTGAAATGTCTGAAGACGGTGAACTAAGTGATATCGTTTTATTTTCTGAAAAAATTAATACCGATGAACACGAAAGTTCTGCTACTTTCAGCGAAGACGGCCAGGTAATGTACTTTGACCGTAACAGCGAAAACAGAGTAAAGAACGAAGAAGGAATTAGAGTTGCCCATATTAAAATCTTCCGTGCAGAAATGGTAGATGGAGAATGGAGCAATATTGAAGCCCTTCCTTTTACAAGCGATGAATTTTCTACTGAACACCCAAGCTTAAGTGCAGATGGCAGTAAACTTTATTTTGCCAGCGATATGCCAGGTTCTGAAGGTTCTTTTGATATTTACGTTGTAGATATTAATGAAGATGGAACTTATGGGGAACCAGAAAATCTTGGCACAGGAGTTAATACTCCACATCGTGAGCAATTCCCTTACATCAGTGAAGAAGGAGTACTTTACTTCGCTTCAGATGGTCACCAGGGATTTGGTAACTTAGATGTTTATAGAACTGAAGGAGATTTCGCAGAAGCACAAAACCTTGGTAACACTGTAAATAGTGGACACGATGATTTCGCTTTTGTAATTGATGAAGAAAATCAAAAAGGATATCTTGCTTCTAACAGAAGAGGTTCAGATAACCTTTATGTATTCACTAGAGAAGATTACGTTCCTCCGGTTGTTGATTATGATGACAGAGAAACAAACCTTGAAACTGGTAGACAACAATTAAGAGATGTTGGAAACATTTACTTCGACTTTGATAAAGCAACTATTAAAGAAGAGTCTGAACCAACATTAAACAAAGTTGTAAATATCATGAACAAGTATCCTGAACTACAAATTGAAATTGGTTCTCACGCTGATGCAAGAGGTTCTGATCAATACAATATGGGACTTTCTGAAAGACGTGCAGCTTCCACTTTAGAGTATCTTGTTGAAAACGGAATAGACCGCAGCAGGTTAACTTCAAAAGGTTACGGAGAAACCATGCCACTTAACGACTGTACGCAACCTACAGGTTGTACTGCAGCAGAATATGCTAAAAATAGACGTAGTGAATTCACCATTATGAATGATGAAAACGCTATGGATTCTGAAGAAATGGAAGAAGAATAAATCTTCCATAGGTTAGCTACTAACTAACCAACCAAAATGTGAAAAGCCCCGGAAACTTCCGGGGCTTTTTTTATTCATAAAATTCTATTAAGCTGGATTACGAAAAGAGATTCGATTAAATTCTATCAATTAAAGAAACTTAAGCCTTGGGAGGATAACCTTCTAAAGCCTTCTCTACGATCTTATCAAACATGCTCCGCCGTTCTTCGGGAGAAGCATTTGGATTAAACTTCGTTTCTACAATAGCCTGCCAAACTAAAGAATCATCAGCTACATCTATAAAGTCGATTGTGACTTCAAGAATTACAGAATTATTTTCAATCGGAATCCCGCCAGAAACCCCTACTCCCATATTTCCACCACCCCCGCCAATTCCAATACCAACATTGCTTCGGTTTTGATCCATAAATTCACGGGAATAAACGTTAATATAAAGTCCGGGTTCTCCAGAAGTTGAGAAACCCTCTTCTTTCATTCCATTCTTTAAACTGGCAATTAACCTGGTTTCGTCTAATTGGGAAAGACCGGACTGGAAATCCGGGAAAAGCTGATAAGTTCCGTAATTACTAAAACTAATCGTATCATCGTAGTCATAAACCGCTCTTGGAGTATTACAGGATGAAAGTATTGCGCATACAAATAGTAACTTTATTAATTTCATAAGAATAGGATTTTGACTTTTTTCCAAAAAAATGCAGCGTAAAAATTAATCCACGCTGCTTAAATTTAATCAAAAACCGTTCAGAAAATCTAAAGATTAACAGGATTTATGAGGTCTCTTTATTTAGCATTTCCCATAACCTGTCTTTAAGTTCGGTTAAACCTTGTTGCGCTACCGAAGAAATAAACAGGTAAGGAGCTCCTAAGTTTCTATCTAATTCTTGTTTCATTTCCAATTTCAATTCAGCATCCAGCATATCGCTTTTTGAAATCGCGATAAGTCTGTCTTTATCCAACATCTCAGGATTATACCTTCGCAATTCATCTAATAGAATTTCGTATTGTTCAGAAATATTTGGGGCATCAGCAGGTACTAAAAACAGTAAAGTGGAATTTCGTTCTATATGACGCAAAAACCTGTGTCCAATTCCTTTACCTTCTGCAGCACCTTCAATTATTCCCGGAATATCAGCAACCACAAAAGTTTTAAAATCCCGATATTCTACAATCCCTAAATTGGGTTTAAGGGTAGTAAATTCATAATCGGCAATCTTTGGTTTCGCAGCGGTAATAACCGAAAGTAAAGTAGATTTCCCTGCGTTTGGAAAACCAACCAGACCAACATCGGCCAGAATTTTTAACTCGAGGGTAATATCTACCTCAGTACCGTCTATTCCCGGTTGAGAATATCTTGGCGTTTGATTGGTAGAACTCTTAAAATGCCAGTTTCCACGGCCACCCATTCCGCCTTCGGCAATAAGATATTCCTTTCCGTCTTCGGTGATTTCGTGAATAATTTCTTGTGTCTCTGTATCGCGAATTACCGTTCCTAAAGGCACTTCAATATATTCATCAGAGCCCTCGGCACCTGTACTTCTTTGCTTACTCCCGTTGCTACCGTGTTCAGCCCGAATATGCCGTTTAAACTTTAAATGATATAGTGTCCAAAGGTTTTTGTTTCCCTTCACAATTACATGGCCACCACGGCCACCATCACCACCATCGGGCCCGCCTTTCGCAACGTATTTTTCACGGTGTAGGTGCGAAGATCCACTTCCTCCTTTTCCGGAAGCCACATGAATCTTTACATAATCAACAAAATTCCCTTCAGTCATATACTTAATATTTAATCAAAAACCAAGACAAGCCCTGGAGTTCAAAATAGCAAATCCGTAATTTAAAACCTCAATGAGAATTACGCTTGTAGCTTATCAATCACGGCACTTAAACGTTGGGTGATTTCATCTATAGAACCAACCCCATCTACACCGTAATATTTGTCTTGTTTTTTATAGTATTCTTTTAATATAGCGGTTTCATCATAATAAACCTTGATCCTGTTTCGAATAACCGCTTCATCAGCATCATCCTTTCTTCCAGAAGTTTTTCCTCTTTCTAAAAGACGTTTAACCAAAACCTCATCATCTACTTCTAAAGCGATCATTGCAGTTACTTCGGTATTCTTTTCCTCTAACAAATCAGCTAAAGCATCTGCCTGTCCTGCAGTTCTAGGAAATCCATCGAATATAAAGCCGTTGGCGCCTTCATTTTTATCAACTTCAGTATTCAACATTTTAATTGTCACCTCATCCGGAACCAACTGTCCTTTATCCATAAAAGATTTAGCATGCAATCCTAATTCGGTTTCGTTCTTAATATTATACCTAAACACATCTCCGGTAGAGATATGAATAAGTTTATATTTTTCCTTCAGAATGTCTGCCTGGGTTCCTTTGCCTGCGCCGGGAGGGCCAAACAAAACTAAATTCGTCATGTTGTTTTCTTTAAGTTTATAGATTTGCGTAAGATTTCTACCTAAACCATCATAATCCAGGCCATAACCTACAATAAATTTATTCGGGATCTCTAAGCCCTTATATTTAATATTAAAGTCTTTTTTATAAGCTTCAGGTTTGTAAAACAAAGTTGCTACTTCATAATTATCAACTTCCTCTTTCAGCAAAATTTTATTGATCTCCTCTAAAGTATTGCCGGTATCAACAATATCTTCCAGCAGAATTACTTTTCTACCTTTTAGTGACTGATTTAATCCTATAAGGGTTTTCACATTTCCGGTAGTTCTGGTCCCCTCGTAAGAACCAAGTTTTACAAAACTCACCTCACAATCTCCATTAAACCTTTTAATAACTTCACTTGCAAACATAAAAGAACCGTTAAGCACTCCCAAAAACACCGGATTTGCATCCCGGTAATCTTGGTTAAGCTTATTGGCCACTTTATCTATGCCTGCGTTGATTTCTTCTTCTGAAATATAAGGCTCAAATTCTAAATCGTGTAGTTTCATCAAATCTGAAAAATTTTAAAGAGCAAAGATAAGGATTCTTAATAACCCAAACTGCCAGATTTCCATAAGAATAATAGCACAGCTTGCCCTAAAAAATTATTTTTGCTGAAATATTTACGGTATGATCAATTATTTTTCTTCAGATTTTAAATTGGGAATTCTCGGTGGGGGGCAGTTAGGCAAAATGATGCTTTACGAAACCCGAAAATACGACATCCAAACAAATGTTCTAGACCCTAATCCTGAAGCGCCCTGTAAAATAGCCTGTGATTATTTTGAAACCGGCGATCTTATGGATTTTGATACCGTGATTAACTTCGGAAGAAAAGTGGATATGCTCACTTTTGAAATTGAAGGCGTAAATATTGAAGCTTTAAAACAATTGCAAAAGGAAGGTATAAAAACCTATCCTTCAGCTGAAACTTTAGAAAAAATCCAGAACAAAGGAATTCAAAAGAATTTCTATAAAAAACATCAAATCCCTACTGCTGATTTTGAAGTTTTTTCAAACAAAAAAGAATTGATTTCTGCGCTTGAAAATGGGAAAATCAACCTGCCTTTTGTTTGGAAAAGCACTACCGGTGGCTATGACGGGAAAGGAGTTTCAGTTATAAAAAACAAGGAAGCTATAAACGATCTTCCCGATACTGAATGTATTGCTGAAACGCTTGTTCCTTTTAAAAATGAGCTGGCGGTGATAGTAGCAAGATCGGCTTCAGGGGAAGTAAAAACCTTTCCTGTGGTAGAAATGGAATTTCACCCTACTGCAAACCAGGTAGAATATGTAATTTGTCCTGCCAGGATTGAAAATTCGGTAGCGCAAAAAGCCAGAGAACTTGCGGTTAAGGTTTCAGAAGCATTTGAACACGTTGGTTTACTAGCAGTAGAAATGTTTCAGACAGAAAATGACCAAATTCTGGTCAACGAAGTTGCGCCACGACCACATAATAGCGGGCATTACAGTATTGAAGCAAGTTACACCAATCAGTTTGAACAACATATTCGTGCGATTTTGGATCTACCTTTAGGAAATACGGATAGTAAAGTCGGCGGAATTATGGTAAATTTAGTGGGCGATGCAGATCACGAAGGTGAGGTAGTTTACGAGAATATCGAAAAGATTATGAAAATGCCAGGGGTAACACCCCATATTTACGGAAAAAAAATTACACGCCCATTTCGAAAAATGGGCCACGTAACCATCGTAAACAAAGACCTGGCCGAAGCTAGAAAGATAGCTGAAAAGGTCAAAAATTCAATTAAAGTTATTTCTAAACAATAAGAATTTCACGAAGTTTTTGAACATAAAATTATGAGCAAAGTAGCAGTAATAATGGGTAGTACCAGCGATTTACCGGTAATGCAGGATGCCATTGACATCCTGGAAGGTTTTGACCTGGAGGTAGAAGTAGATATCGTTTCTGCCCATCGCACCCCCGAAAAATTATTTGAATACGGAAAAACCGCCCACGAACGAGGAATAAAAGTGATTATTGCCGGTGCCGGTGGCGCAGCTCATCTACCCGGAATGATTGCCTCCCTCTCCCCACTTCCGGTAATTGGTGTGCCGGTAAAATCCAGCAACTCTATAGATGGCTGGGACTCGGTTTTGTCTATTTTACAAATGCCCGGCGGAGTTCCGGTAGCAACAGTTGCTCTAAACGGAGCTAAAAATGCAGGTATTCTTGCGGCGCAAATTATAGGCGCTTCAGATAAATGTACTTTAGATAAAATTTTGGTCTACAAAGAAGGACTCAAAGAAAAGGTGATAGAAGGTGCAAAAAAGGTTAAGCGATAAAAAACAAAAGCCACGTCTTGCGACGTGGCTTTCTATGTAGTAAACTTACCTAAATCTGTACAAATTATTTATTAACCATTCTAAATATTTAAACCAGAAAACTTTACAAGCTACTACAATTTTAAAACGTTCAATATTTTAAAGGTGAAATATACAGTTTTTCCAAGAAAAACCATGTTTTACGTTAAAAAAACTTACTAAAAACGTCAAATTTAGGTTAATTACATTGCCAAAATCGATTAAGGAATGATTAATGGACGATTGTGACGAGCAAAATTAAAACAGAAATAGAGATAATGACCACTCAAAATAATCCACTTTTACAGGAATTTAATCACGCACCGTTTTCAAAAATTAAAAACGAGCATTTTAAACCGGCGATAATAAAAGCCATAGAAATGGCCCGGGAAGAAATCAATGCGATTTCAACAAATACTAAAGAACCAAGTTTTTATAATACTATTGAAACTTTAGAATTTTCAGGAGAAAAATTAGATAGAGTAACCAGTATATTTTTCAATCTGAATTCTGCTGAAACCAATGAAGAAATTCAGCAAATTGCCCAGGAAGTTTCCCCGATTTTATCCGAATTCAGGAACGATATCATTCTTAACAAAGCACTTTTCGAAAGGGTAAAATCGGTTTTCGATAAAAAAGATGAACTTGATTTAAATACTGAACAAAAGACCCTCTTAGATAGAAAATACAAAGCTTTCTCCCGAAATGGAGCCAATCTACCGATTGAGAAACAAAACGAACTTAGAGATATTGATAAAAAGCTTTCAAAATTAAGCCTGGATTTTGGCCAGAATGTGCTTGCCGAAACTAATAAATTTGAATTACACCTTACCGATGAAAACGATTTAAAAGGGCTTCCCGAAAGCTTTAAAGAAGAAGCCGCACAAGTGGCCGCTTCCAAAGAAAAAGAAGGCTGGATCTTCACTCTTGAGTATCCTAGCTACCTTCCTTTTATGAAATATGCGGAGAACAGGGAATTGCGAAAGAAAATGGCGCTTGCTTTTGGCTCCAAAGCCTTTCACGGCGATGAGCTAGACAACCAGGAAAATGTATTGCAGATCGCTAAATTAAGATATGAACGCGCACAACTCTTAGGTTACAAAACACACGCCCACTTTGTACTGGAAGAGCGTATGGCTGAAACGCCCGAAAAAGTAAACAGCTTTTTAGAGGAAATTCTTGGAAAAGCAAAGCCGGCTGCAGAACGCGAGTTTGCCGAATTAGAAAACTTCGCTAAAGATTTGGATGGAATAGATAAGCTGCAAAAATGGGATGCGGCTTTTTACAGCGAGAAATTAAAACAAAAATTATTCAATCTCGATGACGAAAAACTGAAGCCTTATTTTAAACTCGAGAATGTCATAGATGGCGTTTTTACGGTATCGAATAAACTTTACGATTTAAAATTCAAGGAAGTTTTTGACGTAGATAAATATCACGAAGACGTTAAGACCTACCAGGTCATTGATGAAAATAATAAGGAAATCGCCCTGTTTTACGCCGATTTTCACCCACGGCCCGGAAAACGAGATGGCGCCTGGATGACAGGTTATAAATCGCAATACAAAAAAGACGGGCAGGAAGAACGCCCGCATATTTCTATTGTGTGCAATTTCACCAAACCTTCTAAAAAACAACCTTCGCTACTTACTTTTAACGAAGTCACAACCCTTTTCCATGAATTTGGCCATGCCTTGCACGGAATGTTGGGCGATACGCAATACCCAAGCCTTTCTGGCGCCAATGTGTATTGGGATTTTGTAGAACTTCCAAGTCAGCTGTTGGAAAACTGGTGCTACGAAAAAGAAGCGTTGCAATTGTTCGCCAAACATTATGAAACTGGTGAAGTGATTCCTATGGAACTAGTTCAAAAAATTAAAGAATCGGCTAATTTTCAGGAAGGAATGGCCACGGTAAGACAATTGAGCTTCGGGATGCTGGATCTTAGCTGGCACGGTATAGATCCTTCCAAAATCACTGATATTAAGACAAACGAAGACAAAGCTTTTCAACGCACAAAATTATTCCCGAATGTTGCAAAAAATTGTATGAGCACCGCCTTCTCCCATATTTTTCAGGGCGGATATTCTGCCGGTTATTATTCCTATAAATGGGCAGAAGTATTAGATGCCGACACCTTTGAATATTTTCAGCAGAATGGAATCTTTAGCAGGGAAGTTGCTAATAAGTTTAAGACGAATATTCTTTCACAAGGCGGAACCGATCACCCAATGACGCTTTATAAAAAATTCCGTGGGAAAGAACCAAAACCCGATGCTCTACTAAAACGCGCCGGATTAATTGAAAAATAATTAGCCTAAATAGGCTGTCTGAAAAAAATTTAAAATCCTCATCCTGAACTTGTTTCAGGATGAGGAAATTAGACTTTTTCTAACAGCCTCTTTTTTTCCTTTTATAATCAATATTTAACCTTATAAGATCTATAACTTATAAATTCAAATACTTTTGTTAGTTTTGAAGTGACCTTGAAGCCAGCCTATGCCAACTCATAAACTCGATCCTACAAAATGGGTGGATAAATATTCAGATTACCTGTTTAACTATGCAATTGTTAGGGTAAACGATCGCGAGGTGGCTAACGATTTAATTTCTGAAACCTTTCTTGCAGGCCTGAATTCTAAAGATAATTTTGAAGGCAGAGCTACAGAGCGCACCTGGCTTATTTCAATTTTAAAGCGAAAAATTATAGATCATTACCGAAAGATAAATTCGCAAAAAGGTCAGGCAGAAGTTCGCATTAATTATTCAGATTCTGAAAATACTGGTGACTGGCTGGAGGAACAGGTAGCCGATACTTTTGATCGTACTGCCGAGGATGAGATGGAAAACACCGAGCTGGGATTGGCTATTTTAGAATGCCTGGATCAAATAAACGAGAAACACGCCGCAATATTTAAGATGAAAACCATTGATGAGGCTGACACTGAAGCCGTATGTAAAGAATTCAATATTAGTCCGTCTAACCTTTGGGTAATCATTCATAGGGCACGTACCGCATTGGCAGCCTGCCTTGAAAAAAACTGGTTATAAGTTATGCCGAAACGAAAATTTTTCATTTTTGACTGTTCAAAAGCTGAAAACTGCTGCGACAAAAGCCAGTACAACGAAGCAGGAACACGTGAAAAGATCTCCATGCTCATGCATTTACTCTTATGCAGACCCTGCCGTAAGTACACTTCAAAAAACACCAAACTTACCAGCTTAATCAAAAAGTCTAAGCTTAAAACCTGTTCTGAGGAAGAGAAAAAGGCCTGGAAAAACCGCATTGAAAAAGAAATGGCTAAAAAATAATCTTAGTCACCATCCAACACAACAACCAAAATACAGGAATTCCCTCTACCCAAAATGCAGAATAGTAGGATCCCTGATCTACTTTTGCCGCTTTAATAAAATATGCCGAAATCAATAAAGCAAAACCTAAAGCTATAAAGTTTATTGCTGAAGAGTAAAGTTTTAAAAACTCCAGCAAAAGCATAATTCCCAATAAAACATAACCGATTTTCTTAGTATTGGCTATTCCAATTTGCTGCGGAATAGTATTTAAATTCCCAGAATCGTACTTTAGGTCCCTTATCTCAAAGGGAAGTGTTATAGCGATCACAAAGAAAAACCGCTGCAAAAAACTTAAGCTAATTTCCTTTAAAGAAACCTGATCTATCAACGGTAAAATCACCACTACTCCAGCCCAAACTACAGCGATTACAAAAATCTTTATACCGCCAATATTTCGAAGATTATGCCTATTTCTACCGAATGGAATGGCATAAAGCAAAGTAAAAACACCCAAAATCCCCGAAACTAAAAGGATTCTAAATTCCTGTTGAAAAGTAAAATACAACAAACCCAGAAAGCAAAAAAACGAGAAAATCTGGATCATTTTTAGGTTTCGGGCGAGACTGGCGTGATGAAGTTTCGCAATGCCGGCATACTTTACAAAATTATAGCCGGTAATGCTTCCGAAGAAAATAAAGAAAAGCAGGTTTTTATCAATTTCAATATTGAATTCCAGGAAGCTTAATAAGCTTAGCGAAACCACGGCCAAAGCCACGTGCAGACTGCTATTTATATAAAAGTCCAGAATGTTTTTTAAACCCTGCATTCTGCTAAATTAATCATTCTACCCTGGATCAAAATCACCGTCTCAAATCTTAACAAGTGTATACACCTAAACACTAAAAATTTACGTTAAAAATATGTACTTTCGCAGCACAAAACCACAACTTTATTTTAATGAGAACAGATTCTTTTGCCCTACGCCATATTGGCCCTAGAGAAAGCAATCTACAGGCTATGTTAGACACCATTGGTGTTGATTCTTTAGAGCAACTAATATACGAAACCATCCCGGACGATATTCGTTTAAAATCACCTTTAAATTTACCTGCTGCACTTAGTGAAAATCAATATGCCGAGCATATTGGAAAACTTGCTGCTAAAAACAAGGTTTTTAAGAGCTATATAGGTCTTGGTTATCACCAGGGAATTTTACCGGCAGTTATCCAAAGAAATATTCTGGAAAACCCGGGTTGGTATACGGCTTATACTCCATACCAGGCAGAAATTGCCCAGGGAAGACTTGAGGCTCTATTGAATTTCCAAACCATGGTAAGCGATCTTACAGGAATGGAAATAGCCAATGCCTCGCTTTTAGATGAGTCTACCGCTGCGGCTGAAGCTATGGGACTTTTATTCGCAGTTCGCGATCGTAAGCAGAAGAAAAACGAAGTAAATAAATTCTTTGTTTCTGAACAGGCTTTACCACAAACCATAGATCTTATTAAAACCCGTGCCGATTTTATGGGCATTGAGTTAGTTGTTGGCAATCATGAAGAATTTGATTTTAGTGATAAGTTCTTTGGAGTTTTAGTGCAATATCCCGGAAAATACGGACAGGTTTTTAACTATGCTGATTTTGTATCTAAATGTAAAGATGCTGAAATAAAAGTAGCCGTTGCTGCCGATATTTTGAGTTTGGTAAAATTACAGGCACCCGGGGAACTTGGTGTAGATGTGGTTGTTGGGACCACCCAACGTTTTGGAATCCCGTTAGGATATGGCGGGCCTCATGCGGCTTACTTCGCAACCAAAGAAGAATATAAAAGAAACCTTCCCGGAAGGATTATTGGCGTAACCAAAGATATTGATGGCAATCACGCTTTAAGGATGGCGCTTCAAACCAGGGAACAACATATTAAGCGCGATAAAGCGACTTCAAATATTTGTACCGCACAGGTTTTACTAGCGGTGATGGCAGGAATGTACGCAGTTTACCACGGACCTGATGGCTTAAAATATATTGCTGATACCGTACATTTCTCTACAGTTACTTTAGCTAAAGAACTTGAAAAAATGGGTGTTAAGCAGTTGAATTCTGCTTATTTTGATACACTTCAGGTTAAAGCTGATGCACAAAAAATTAAAGCCGAAGCCGAAAAGAACGAAATCAATTTTTATTATCCTGATGCCGAAACAGTTTGTATTTCTTTAAATGAAACCACAACCCGGGAAGACATCAATAATATTCTAAAGGTTTTTGCTTCAGTTTCGGGTAAAGATTCTGCTGAAATTGAAAGTTTAAAAGAGGAAGAAACAATTCCTTCTGCATTACAGAGAAAAACAGATTTCCTAACACATAAAGTTTTCAATCTTTATCATTCGGAAACTGAACTGATGCGTTATATCAAGAAACTGGAACGCAAAGATCTTTCTTTGAACCAGTCTATGATTTCTTTAGGAAGTTGTACTATGAAATTAAATGCAGCTTCAGAAATGCTTCCTTTAAGCAATCCGCAGTGGGGGAATATTCACCCATTCGTACCGGTAGAACAAGCTGAAGGCTACCAGATCGTATTAAAAAGACTGGAAGACCAGTTAACCGAGATTACAGGATTTTCAGCTACCTCGCTTCAGCCAAATTCAGGCGCACAGGGAGAATATGCCGGCTTGATGACGATTAGGGCTTACCACGAATCTAAAGATGAAGGTCATCGAAATATATGTTTGATTCCGTCTTCAGCGCACGGAACCAATCCTGCTTCCGCGGTAATGGCGGGAATGAAGGTAGTTGTGACCAAAGCTTCAGAAAACGGAAACATAGATGTAGACGATCTTCGGGAAAAAGCGATAAAATATAAAGATAATCTTGCCGCTTTAATGGTAACTTATCCGTCTACACACGGGGTTTTTGAATCGGCTATTAAAGAAATTACGCAAATTATTCACAACAATGGTGGGCAGGTTTATATGGATGGCGCAAATATGAACGCCCAGGTTGGATTGACCAACCCTGGAGTTATTGGCGCCGATGTTTGTCACTTAAACCTACATAAAACCTTTGCAATTCCTCACGGAGGCGGTGGCCCCGGAGTTGGACCAATTTGCGTTGCAGAACAATTAAAGCCGTTTTTACCCGGAAATCCTGTGATTAAGACTGGTGGAGAAAAGGCTATTGGAGCAATTTCTTCAGCGCCCTGGGGATCTTCTTTGGTTTGTCTTATTTCTTATGGTTATATAACCATGTTAGGTAGCAGAGGACTTCAGAAAGCTACTGAATATGCTATTTTAAACGCTAATTATATAAAAGAACGCTTAAACGAGCACTACAAAACATTATATTCTGGAGAACGAGGTCGTGCCGCGCACGAGATGATCTTAGATTGTCGCCCCTTTAAAGAAAAAGGAATTGAAGTAGTGGATATCGCCAAACGATTAATAGATTACGGTTTCCACGCGCCAACCGTTTCTTTCCCCGTTGCAGGAACTATGATGATAGAGCCTACAGAAAGTGAAAGCAAAGCTGAACTGGACAGGTTCTGCGATGCGCTTATTTCTATTAGGCAGGAAATTCAGGAATTGAATAGCGAAGAAGATAACGTGCTTAAAAACGCACCGCATACCATTACTATGTTAACCGCAGACGAGTGGAAATTTTCTTACACAAGGGAAAAAGCGGCTTATCCGTTAAATTATGTTTCAGAAAATAAATTCTGGCCAAGTGTAAGACGCGTAGATGAAGCTTTTGGAGACCGAAACTTAATGTGTACCTGCCCTCCTATTGAGGAGTATATGGACGCTTAACTATAAAATTGCCTGAAAATTTTCTGCAGAAAACATTCTCTAAATTATTTTCAGGCAATTTTATTATGTGATTTTCATCACATATAAGTTTATTTTTCCGTTTTGTTTAAAGCTCACTATATTTGTAATTAGTACATTAGAGTTTAACCTTAATTAAAAGTCAGATGAATATTAAAATTACCGGCACAGGTAGTTATATCCCCAAAGTTATAACCGCAAATGCTGACTTTGACAATCATGAATTTTTCAATCTTGACGGAACAGGATTTCCGCAAGACAATAAAACAACCATTGCCAAATTTAAGGCTATCACGGGAATTGAAGAACGGCGATATCTGGAGGAGAATTTAAATACTTCAGATATGGCGGTAATTGCCGCCCAGCAAGCTTTAGAAACTTCAGGAACAGATCCCGAAACTTTAGATTATATAATTGTTGCCCACAATTATGGCGATGTAAAACACGAAAGTTTTCAAAGTGATACAGTTCCAAGTATAGCTACTCGGGTTAAATATCATTTACGTATTAAAAACCCAAAATGCGTTGGATACGACGTGCTTTTTGGTTGCCCGGGCTGGATTGAAGGATTGATACAGGCTCAGGCGTTTATTAAAGCCGGAATGGCAAAAAAATGCCTTGTAATTGGAGCTGAAGCTCTGTCTCGCGTTGTAGATAAACACGACCGTGATTCTATGATTTTTTCTGATGGTGCCGGTGCCGTAGTTTTAGAAGAAACCGAAGAAGAAGGTGGTATTCTCGCTCACGAATCGGGAACTTATGCTTTTAACGAAGCGAATTATATTTACTTCGGAAAATCTAACCGAACTGAAGCGCCAGACGATTTACGCTATATTAAAATGAACGGTCGTAAGATCTATGAGTTTGCATTAATGCACGTTCCTGCAGCGATGAAAACCTGCTTAGAAAATAGCGGTAAAAGTATAAAGGATCTAAAAAAGATCTTTATTCACCAGGCGAACGAAAAGATGGATGAAGCGATTATAAAACGCTTCTTCAAACTTCAAAATCAGGAGATTCCAGATAAAGTTATGCCTATGACGATTCAGGAATTGGGCAATAGCAGTGTGGCTACAGTCCCTACCCTTTACGATCTCGTGGTAAGAAATAAAATCGCCGATCAACACCTTAAAAAAGGAGATATAGTGATGTTCGCCAGTGTTGGAGCAGGAATGAACGTGA
Organism: Salegentibacter lacus; assembly: GCF_020164555.1. Taxonomy (GTDB): domain Bacteria; phylum Bacteroidota; class Bacteroidia; order Flavobacteriales; family Flavobacteriaceae; genus Salegentibacter; species Salegentibacter lacus. Next base: position 268,419 of record NZ_JAIQZB010000001.1, read on the forward strand.
ATGCGATTGTTTACCAATATTAGAATGTACGAAAAAACATTTCCTAACAAACGCTATAAAGAAACTTTAGAATTTTTAGAATCCAACGTTCCGGCCCCTGCCAAAATTCTTGATCTGGGAGTAAAAAATCCTTTTTCAGAAATTATGGAAGCGCACAATTACGAGGTACAAAACACCAAAGGAGAAGACTTAGACTTAAATACTGAAGCCGTAGAAATTTCAGAATTTAATGTGGTCACAGCTTTCGAGATTTTTGAACATTTAGTGTCCCCTTATAATGTCTTAGCAAATATAAAAGCTGACAAACTAGTTGCTACAGTTCCCCTTAAATTATGGTTTTCCAGTGCTTACAGAAGTAAAACTGATATGCGCGATCGTCATTTCCACGAGTTTGAAGACTGGCAATTCGACTGGCTTTTGGAAAAAGCAGGATGGAAAATTATTAGCAGAAAAAAATGGACCAATCCAGTGAATAAATTGGGAATTAGACCAATTTTAAGATGTTTTACTCCAAGATATTACGCGGTTTATGCGGAACGGATTTAAGCGAATTTATTTTTCTAAATTGAATCGCAGTAACTTCTAAATTTCGCCATTTGAAAATCTATATCATTATTCCCGCTTATAACGAAGCTGAATTTATTGGCGAAACGCTTCACTCTTTAATAAATCAAAGTTTTCCGGCTAATAAAATTGTGGTGGTAGATGATGGATCTACTGATGCTACTCCAGATATTGTTACTGAATATGCTGCAAAACATCCTAAAATTTCGCTGGTTAAAAATACGTCAGAAGATCTTCATTTACCCGGTAGCAAGGTTATAAATGCCTTTAATGCGGGTTTAGAAAGCCTGGATAATTCTTTTGATATTGTTTGTAAATTTGATGCCGACTTAATTTTTCCGAAGGATTATTTGGAGAAAATCAGCATTCATTTTAAGCAAAATCCCAAAGTAGGAATGGCCGGAGGATTTTGTGAAATTCAGAAGGATCGAGATTGGATGCTGGAAAACCTAACCGGGAAAGATCATATTCGCGGAGCTTTAAAAGCTTACCGCAAAGACTGTTTTAAAGACATTGGCGGCCTTAAACCGGCAATGGGATGGGATACGGTAGATGAGCTTCTAGCGCAGTACCACGGCTGGGAAATAAAAACAGATATAACCCTGCGGGTAAAGCACCTTAAACCCACCGGAAACAACTACAATAAAAATTCAAAATATAAGCAGGGCGCAGCTTTTTACCGGCTAAGATATGGCTTTGTTATTTCTGTAATCGCTTCAGCTAAACTCGCATTTAAGAAGAAAAATTTAGGCTTTTTCTGGGACTGTATTATTGGTTTCTTAAGGGCTAAAAATGAAAAACGACCTTTTCTTGTAGATCAAGAGGAAGGCCGTTTTATTAGAAATTTACGTTGGAAAAAAATGCAACAAAAACTATTCTAATATTTCTGTTTCTTCTGCATCCAACATCATAAATAATGGTTTTCCGGTAGTTCCATTTGGAAAAGATATTCCCAAAATGGATGAAACTGTTGGCGCGATGTCTACTATCTCTGTTCTTTGTGTGGTGCTGCCTTTTTTCACTCCGTTTCCGTAGAAAATTAACGGAGCATGGGTATCGTACATCAACCCGCTACCGTGGGTAGAACCCGTTCTGGAATAAACAATAGTTGCGGGATCTAAGACATATACTATATCTCCACTCCTTTTTTGATTAAATCCATTTTGGATGGCTGCACCTGCTCCGGTCACAAAACTCCCGCTGCTAAGCTGATCCCTGGTAAAAACTTTATCTATTTGATCTAGTTGAAGAATATAATGTGCCAATTTAGATTGTAGTTCTGAAGAACTAATTTCAGCTTCTTCCATCACTTCGTAATTAAAGAAAATCTGGCTGTTATAAACACTTTCTATAAGTTCCTCTTCATCAAATTCTTCAGAAGTGAATTCTTTCAATTCTTCTGTAAATTCATCAGATTCAAAATATCCCGCAGGAATATTCACCGATTCTAAGTAAGCCGGCACATCCACCCCACCGTGATCTGCAGTTAAGAAAATAGTATAATTCCCTTCACCAACCTTTTCATCTAAATGAGTTAATAGATCGGCTATATTTTGGTCTAACCTTAAATAAGCATCCTGAACTTCTTTAGAGTTAACTCCGAAATTATGCCCAATATAATCGGTGCTGGAATAGCTTAAAGTAAGTACATCGGTATCTTCATCCTGCCCTAATTCTTCGGCATCAATAGCTGCTAAAGCGAAATCTGTTGTGATATCGTTACCATAAGCACTGGCTTTTAAAATTTCAAATTTACGATCGGTATCCCCCAGTTCGGTGAGGTCGTAAGGAAAAGAGGCCGTTTCTTTTCCTCTATACCCGCCTTCAAATTCATTTACATCGCTTCCGCTCTCTTTATAGGTTTCGATATCATATAATGTATTCCAGGTTTTTAAATAAGCCTCAACTTTATCTGAATCATTAAAATCTTTCACCCATTGTGGTAATTCGTCCATATAAAATGAACTTGTTATCCATTTCCCTTCATCTGCTCCGTGAAACCAGTAAGCTGCATTTGCAGTATGCCCAGCCGGGAGAATAGACCCGCGATCCTTTAATGCTACTCCAATGGTTTTTCCCCGCATTTGAGTATGCAGACGATTTTCATCGGCGAAACTTGTGGTTTTCATTCTGTGTGGAGACATTTTCCCAGCATCATCTTGTGTACCAACAGACTCTACAGAATCATCTCCTGCGCAATACACCGATTCATGGATAAATTTATCGTACCAGCCATTTCCTATAATTCCGTGGTTCATCGGGCTGGTTCCGGTATACACTGAAGCGTGACCAGGACCTGTATAGGTTGGCACATAATTAAAATGATTGTTCTTGAAATTATAACCTTCATTTATTAATTTTTTAAAGCCATCCTCACCAAATCTATCCCAAAATCTTGTAAGGTAATCGTAACGCATTTGGTCTACCACAATTCCCACCACGAGTTTGGGTTTCTCCTGCTTTTTCTCTTGAGAAAAAGATTGAAAAGTCAATAAACCGGTCAATAATAAAAATGTAAATCGCTTCATTATATTTTGTTTTAAAGAAGTAGCTCAAAAATACTAAACTTATGAGGCTAAAGATTAATTCTACGTTAAATACTTTGGAGTAATTTTTTAGTATTTTAGCTTTACAAAAATTGCTTAATGAACTATCTACACTCCATTGGGGAATATTTTTTAATGCTGAAGGGAACATTTCACCGAATGACAAAAGGTTCGGTTTTAAGAGGTTTAATCCTTAAAGAATTAGATGATTTGATAATTGGCTCCATGGGAATTGTGGCTTTTCTGTCATTTTTTATTGGAGCTGTAGTGGCTTTACAAACGGCCTTAAATTTAAATAATCCATTAATTCCCAAAACACTTATCGCCTATGCGGCCAGGCAATCTATAATCCTGGAATTTGCTCCCACCTTTATTTCTATAATTATGGCGGGTAAAGTGGGCTCCTATATAACCTCCAGTATAGGTTCTATGAACGTAACCGAGCAAATTGATGCGCTGGAAGTAATGGGTATTAATTCTTTGAATTACCTTATTTTTCCAAAGATTATCGCAATGTTATTCTATCCCTTTGTAATCGCCATTGCAATGTTTTTGGGTGTTTTTGGAGCTTACGCAGCAGCAGTTTTTGGAGGTTTTGTTCCACCAGATCTTTTTGTACAAGGGCTTCAGGAAGATTTTATTCCTTTTCATCTTGTCTATGCCTTTATAAAAACATTTTTATTTGCCTTTATTCTGGCAACAATTCCCGCATATCACGGTTATTATATGAAAGGTGGGGCGTTGGAAGTTGGTGAAGCCAGTACCACATCTTTTGTATGGACCAGTGTGGTTATTATTATCACAAATTACGCAGTAACCCAATTATTACTAAGCTAATGATAGAAGTAGAGAATTTACATAAAGGATTTGATGGTGAGGAAATCTTAAAAGGTATTAATTATACGTTTGAAAAAAGTAAAACGAACCTTATTATTGGAGGATCTGGTTCCGGTAAAAGTGTACTTTTAAAATGTATGCTTGGATTATTAACACCGGAAAAAGGTATTATAAAATATGACGGAAAACCTTATTCTGAATTTACCGAAGACGAAAAGAAAGACCTTAGTAAGCAAATAGGGATGATTTTTCAAGGTGGCGCCCTTTTTGATTCTATGACGGTTGAAGAGAACGTTATGTTCCCTTTAAGAATGTTTACTCACAGAAAGAAAAAAAAGCAAAATCTGGAGCGAGTAAAAGAAGTCTTAAAACGAGTAAACCTGGAAGGCTCTGAGAAAAAACTTCCTGCAGAAATTAGTGGAGGTATGCAAAAAAGGGTTTCTATCGCCCGTGCTATTGTGAACCGACCTAAATATCTGTTTTGTGATGAACCGAACTCCGGTTTGGATCCTAAAACTGCCACGGTAATAGATCAACTTATCCAGGAAATTACACATGAATATGATATTACTACTATTATCATTACCCACGATATGAACTCGGTTTTAGAAATTGGTGAAAAAATCGCCTTTTTAAAAGATGGGGTTTTAGCCTGGAAGGGAGATAAATCACAAATTTTTAAGACCGATGATGAAACGGTAGTTGATTTTGTTTATTCTTCTAATCTATTCCAAAAAGTAAGGGAAGCCCAGCAAAAAGGCCTCTAATTAACCGATTTTACCTGAAGCGTATCCAATTTTAAACGAACTTTTAACCACTTTTCAAAGCGTTGTTTTTCTTGATTGATCTGGCGGGCATTTAAATTCTCCTTCCAGCCAACGGTAAAAGTTGGAATTGTATCGGTTTTTGAGAAATTAGTAGTAATAAGATTAGAATATCCTAATTCGTCTATCCCTTCATAGTTTATTTTCGCTTCCTGACTTAAATCGCTGAACGAAAATCCATCACCACGATATTTAGAAATTTCATTTTCTAAAAGAGCTATTTTTTCATCTTTATCCTCAATAAGCTCCTGATTTTTCATGTAAAGGTCTTCAAGAATACCACTCCTAACTCGTGTAGAAAGCTGATCTAAATCTCCCGTAGGATCTGCGCCCTGGTGTATTATTAATTCAGTTTCCTTTAGAGCCTCTACATCGTCTATTTGCCGCTGCCAGGTTGCAATTGTGGCTTGAGGTACGCGCTTACCAATTAGATAAACTTCAATGCTTTTCTCATTATAATCATAGGAAGATTTTATGGTTTCAGTGCCTTCGTATCGCATCACAGTCGATATAAATTCCTTGGCTTTAGATTCAAATAACTGTTCCTGAAGCAAGAAAACAAATAAAATCACACTGGGAATCATTACAATTACAGCGATGGTTGAAGCTATTTGAGCCGTTCTTCTCCGTTTTTTACTATTCACATACTTTACTAAAGGAAAGTCAAGTACTTTGGTTACTACAAAAGTAGAAAGTGCGATAAATACCGCATTAATAGAAAAAAGGTACAAAGCACCTCCCGCATAAGACCAGTTACCAATGGCCAAACCATAACCCACCGTACAAAGTGGCGGCATAAGAGCAGTTGCAATTGCCACACCCAGAATTACACTGGCTATTGTTCCTTTTTTCGTTTTAGCGACAATTAGTGCCAAACCACCAAAAATAGCTACAAAAACATCTAAAATGGTTGGATAAGTTCTGGCTAAAAGTTCTGGAGTTTCTTCTTTAACCGGAGAAACAAGAAAATAAATATAAGCGGTAAGCACACTCAACCCAACCATTAAACCGAGGTTAATGAACGATTTTCTAAGGGTGAGCACATCGTTTATAGCCACAGACATTCCTACACCTACTATTGGTCCCATTAGGGGAGAAATAAGCATTGCCCCAATAACAACCGCCGTACTGCTCACATTAAGCCCTACAGAAGCTACAAATATGGAGAAAATAAGAATCCAGGCGTTATGCCCTTTAAAAGAAATATCTTTCTTTACCGCCTCTACGGTAGACTCTCTATCGGTATCATGTCTAATTTCTAAAAGCTCTCTAATAAGTGCTTTTATATTCTCCCAAATCCCTTTAGCACTTGCACCTAAATCTTCCGATTTTTGCTGGGAAGCGGGAGTTTGGTTATTTTCAGGTTTTTGATTATTATCCATATAGTTTTAACCTAGATCGTCTCCAAATTTCTCAATAGCTTTTTCCCGCAATCCTTTTATTTCTTGTATTTTTTCTTTTGGAAAAACTAATAATACATCATCATTTTCTACTACCACAAAGTCTTTTAGTCCTTCTAAGACCACCACTTTATTATTTTGAGTTTTTATAATATTTCCGGTAGCATCAAAAGGAAGGAGACGTCCGTTTACAATAGTATTATTATGTTCGTCCTGAGGTAGTTCATCCTCGATGGATTTCCAGGTTCCTAAATCGTTCCATTTAAATTTTGCAAGAATCACAAACACGCTATCAGACTTTTCCATAATAGCGTAGTCTATGGAAACATTCTGCGTTTTATGGTAATTTTCATCTAAAAACTCCTGTTCTTTATCAGTATTATAAACATCATTTCCTGCTTCAAAAAGTCTGTAAGTTTCCGGTTGATGTTTTTTAAAGCTATCCAGAATAAAATTGGCACTCCAAATAAAAATACCTGCATTCCAAACATAATTCCCTTCTTTTAAAAAAGTTTCAGCCTTTTTAAAAGAAGGTTTTTCAGTAAATTTCAAGACCGGTTTTGCGTCTTCCCCTTCTTCATCTTTATATTTAATATAACCATACCCGGTATTAGGAAAAGTTGGTTTAATTCCCAGGGTGATTAATTTATCTTCTTCGGAAACAATTTTAAAAGCTGCTTCTATATTTTCCTGAAATTCGATATCGCCCTGAATCCAGTGATCACTCGGCGCAACCAGTATTAGCGCATCTTTATTCTTCTTTTTAATTTTTAAAGCGCCAAGTAATATACTGGGAGCTGTATTTCTCATTTCTGGCTCCAGTACAATCTGTTCATCCTTAACCTGCGGCAGTTGTTCCTTTACGGCAGCTTTATATTCTTTGTGAGTGAGAATTATAATATTCTCTTTAGGCATTAGCTTCGCTAGACGATGAAAAGTGGTTTGAATAAGAGTTGAACCTGCACCCAAAATATCCTGAAATTGCTTAGGATATTTAGAAGTGCTTATAGGCCAAAAGCGGGAACCAATCCCACCGGCCATTAAAATCGCGTAATGATTTGTGTTTTTCATAAAAAAGGAATTAATTTTTAAGCAACTCTACTTCTGCATTGGGCTGAAACAAATAAACCTTTCCCGTATCTACTTCCAGACATTCGTAGCGTTTTATTCTTCTTTCCCCTTTTTTAAACGTCTTACCGTTATAGATTCTGAAAATTCCTCCAATAGGAATTTCAAAAATATAGTTTTTATCGTTCTCCGGATCAAAACTTTTAAGCGCCACCGATAGTTTTGCATCGGTATCGCTACTGGCTTTAGGATTTCTAAAATGTTGGGCAATTACCGGAAGCAATCCTGACGGAAAAATTTCCGGTCTTATAAATGGTAACATTAACTCCCTGAAAGTAAATTTCCATTCTTGACCATGTGGCTTTATTTGTCTTCCAAATTTTTCGAAAGCTAGTAAATGCGCTATTTCGTGCACCAAAGTAATTAAAAAACGGTATTTATTTAGATTAGCATTCACCGTAATTTGCTGTGCCCCATTAGGCATTCTTCGGTAATCACCGTGCCTGGTTTTACGCTCGTTTACAATTTTTAAATGAACATTATTGGCTTTAATCATTTCAAAAACCGGAGGAACTGCTCGTTCAGGAATATATCTTTCAAGGATTTCTCTCATTGGCTACGGCGTACTATTAGATACCTGAAGCAATTTACCATTATAATATTTATGCCCGGTAAGGCTAAAATTGGCAATATATTCCGCCATTTCTTTTGCTGAAAGCGGCACTTCCAGCCCGGGAAATGCTTCTTCAAGCATTTCGGTTTGTACCGCACCTAAAGCCAAAACATTAAAAGAAGGTCCGTTTTCTTTATATTCTTCGGCTAAAAGCTCGGTCAAAGTGATCACCGCAGCTTTGCTGGAACTATAAGCCGAAAGCCCTGGGAATTTAACACTTCCCTGCACTCCGCCCATCGTACTAATATTCACAACGTGCGAATCTTTATTCATAAATAGCAATAATTTTTGAGTTAAACCGATTACCCCAAAAACATTGGTACTATATATTTTCTGAAATTCTTCTTTGGAAATTTCTTCAAAAGGTTTATTTATAAGTGCACCTGCATTATTGATCAAAACATCTACTTTTCCCCATTTAGCTTCTATAAATGCTGAAACCTTTTCAAGATCTTCCGTCTTTGAAATATCACAGGAAAAAGTAGTTACGTTGTCTAATCTCAGCTCAGAAACCGGTTTGTCGTTGCGGGAAAGCGCCAGTACTTTATATCCTTTTTCGGCAAAAAGTTTCACCATTTCAAAGCCAATTCCCCGGCTCGTTCCTGTTATGACAATATGTTTCATTATTTATTCAATTTTATTTCCTTTTCAGGTGTATTAGCCATCTTTAAAATTCCCGGGATTACGCTTTCAATCACATTAGTCATATGTCCTACATCAAGTTTTTCAGCTTCATCGGCTACGTGATGATAGTAATCGTAATTGGTAAAATCGAAAGTTGAAATTGTTTGCGCCGGAACATTGAATTCCTCAAAAAACGGATAATTATCGCTTCGTTTAAATAGATTGTATTCTTTGGCTTGTGGTAAAAATCCAAGTACTTTTTCACCTGAGTATTCATTGAATTTCTCAGCGAAATTAGAGTTCTCATAACCGGTGAGATAACCAATATAATCTTTATCATTCATAGGAATTCCAATCATCTCAAAATTGAACAAAGTGTAAAGATCAAGCTTATCTTGCTTAAGCCTTTGTGCAATTTTCTTTGCTCCTACCAGTCCCATTTCTTCCGCTGAAAATAATACGAACATAATGCTTCGTTTATTATCATCAATTTCAGCGAATTTCTTGGCAAGCTCTACTACAGCTACAGTTCCCGCAGCATTATCGTTGGCACCATTAGCAATAGAATCGCCTTCTACCGGATCCTGGATTCCTATATGATCGTAATGCGCTCCCAGAATAATAAATTCATCCTTAAGCTCGGGGTCATTCCCTTCCAGCATTCCAACTACATTGAATCCTTCTATCCCATCAATTTCAAAATTATGACGGTAAGTATCAAAATATTTCTGAAGATTATTTTCTTCAAAAATGCTTTCTATTTTTTGCGCGGCAAGTTCGATGCCTTCCATACCAGTTTGCCTTCCTTCTAATTCGTTTGAAGACAAATAATTCAGCAATTCTTCAACTTCAGCTTGCTGAACATTTGTATTTAAACTGGTTTTCACTTCTTCGGAAGTTTGAACCGCTTGTGTATTTCCACAATAAGAAAACAACAGAAGCGCGGCCAATAAGGTGAAATTAAGTGTGATTTTTCTCATACCGTTAAAGATAAAAAAATCCCGCAAAGCTGCGGGATTTTAATAATTAGTTATTTCTATAAACCAGGTTTATGCCAACATAGTTACCGGGTTTTCCATGTAAGTTTTAAGTGTTTTCAAGAAAGCAGCACCGGTTGCACCGTCTACTGTTCTGTGATCGCAGGCAAGGGTCAATTTCATTGTATTTCCTACCACGATTTGTCCGTTTTTCACTACTGGTTTTTCAACAATAGTTCCTACAGACAGGATTGCAGAGTTTGGCTGGTTAATGATACTGGTGAACTCAACAATACCAAACATACCAAGGTTAGAAACAGTAAAAGTACTTCCTTCCATCTCATTCGGCTGCAATTTCTTGTTTCTGGCTTTAACGGCAACGTCTTTTACATTGTTCCCGATTTGGGTCATAGACATTTGATCGGCAAATTTCAAAACAGGAACCACAAGGCCTTCTTCTACCGCTACCGCAACACCCATATGAATGTGTTTAGCGATTTTCATAGACTCGCCGGTCCACTGGCTGTTTACCTGTGGGTGTTTACGAAGTGCCATTGCACTGGCCTTAATTACCATATCGTTAAAGGAAACCTTTACGTCTGGCATTTCATTAATTTGTTTACGAGAAGCCATTGCGTTTGCCATATCTACCTCGATAGTAAGATAGTAATGCGGCGCGTTAAACTTAGATTCACCAAGTCTTTTCGCGATGGTTTTACGCATTTGAGAGTTTTTAATCTCTTCAAAGCTTTCTTCTCCTGCAGGTACATAAGGTTGTGGTGCTGCAGCAGCTTCCCCTTTACTTTCTTTTACTTCCGCAGATTTTTCTGAAGGTTTATAATCTTCGATATCTTTTTTCACGATACGACCATTCCCTCCGCTACCTTCAACATCTGAAAGATCTATACCTTTATCTTCTGCCATTTTCTTGGCAAGTGGGGAAGCGAAAATTCTTCCACCGTCTTTTGTAGCATCTGAAGATTTCTTTTCTGAAGATTTACTTTCTTCTTTTCCTTCAGATTTATCGTCTTTCTTTTCAGATTTTCCTGAAGATTTCTTTTTAGACTTCCCGTCTAATGAAACATTAGACACATCTGTTCCTTCAGGTCCAATAATAGCAAGAAGACTATCTACTTTTGCCGTTTCGTCTTCTTCAAGACCAATTTTAAGCAAAGTACCTTCGTAAAAAGATTCGAATTCCATTGTAGCCTTATCGGTTTCGATCTCGGCAAGAATATCTCCTTCTTCTACTTTGTCACCTTCCTTTTTCAACCAGGATGCAACGGTACCTTCTTCCATGGTATCGCTTAGACGTGGCATAGTGATAATTTCTACGCCTTCAGGAATCCCTCCATCGTCGCTATCGCCATCACTTTCAGCTTCGTCTTCGCCCTCGTCTTCATCTTCATCATCAGAATCTGACTTATCTTCTTTTTTATCTTTCTTAGAATCTCCGTCACCTTTCAGCAATTCAGAAATATCTTCGCCTTCCTCACCAATAATAGCAAGTAAAGTATCTACAGGGGCGGTTTCGCCTTCTTCGATACCAATATGAAGTAAAGTTCCTTCGTAAAAAGACTCGAATTCCATTGTAGCTTTATCGGTTTCAATCTCGGCAAGGATATCTCCTTCTTCAACTTTATCACCTTTTTGCTTTAGCCACTTTGCAACAACACCTTCTTCCATGGTGTCGCTCAAACGCGGCATATTAATTACTTCTGCCATAATTTACTGAGGTTTATGTGCTAAAAACGGATAATCTTCCTGTTCGTAAACAACATCATACATCACGTTCTTTTCTGGGAAATCTGACTCTTCGGCAAATTTCTCACATTCAGATACTTTATCCTTAACGCGTTTGTTGATCTCTTTTATTTCATCTTCTGAAGCATACTTTTTATCCTTAATTATCTTCAACACCTTAGTGATTGGATCTAATTCCTGATATTCTGCAACTTCTTCTTTTGTCCTATATTTTTGAGCATCACTCATGGAGTGACCACGGTAACGATAGGTTTTCATTTCTAAAAATGTTGGCCCGTCACCTTTTCTAGCTCTTTTAATCGCCTCATCTAAAGCTTCTGCCACTTTAATAGGATCCATAGCATCTACAGGCCCACAAGGCATTTCGTAACCATTCCCAAGTTTCCAGATATCTGTTCCCTTAGAAGTTCTGGCTACCGAAGTTCCCATGGCATACCCATTATTCTCTACACAAAATACCACCGGTAAATTCCATTTCACGGCCATATTTAAAGTTTCATGAAGAGAACCCTGTCTAGCAGCACCATCTCCTAAAAAGGTAAGTGTAACCGCTTCGCGTTTAAAGTATTTATCTGCAAAAGCAAGACCGGCACCAAGTGGAATTTGGCCCCCTACGATACCATGACCTCCGTAAAAACGGTGTTCTTTTGAGAAAATATGCATAGAACCACCAAGACCTTGCGATGTACCAGACCCTTTTCCGAAAAGCTCTGCCATTACTCGTTTAGGATCTACTCCCATACCAATTGGCTGCACGTGGTTACGATAGGCGGTGATCATTTTATCCTTTTCCAGGTCCATTACATGAAGGGCACCAGCCAGGATAGCTTCCTGCCCATTATACAAATGCAAAAAACCTCTTACTTTCTGCTGAATGTAAACTTGCGCAAGTTTATCTTCAAATTTACGCCAAAACAGCATATCCTCGTACCACTTTAAATACGTGGCTTTTGTTACTTTCTTCATTTAACTTATTAATTTTAAGCCAGACAGATGGGTTTGCCAAGCGGATAACAAAAATACTATTTTCAATAAGAATGGAAAACAGTTTTTAAGCAAAAATAACGAAAACGTTATAAAGCCGAATTATCAAAGATTAAAGGTAGTAAATCTTTGATAGAATTTGCCTTCATCACTTTGCCACTCTCACCCATAAAATAAACGGCAATATCGGCTTTCTGTTTAACCTCATATTCCACTAACGCCTGCCTGCAGGCACCGCAAGGCGGCACTGGAGCTTCAACCAAATGCTTCATTGATTTTGCTGAAATTGCAATATTTTGAATTTGAGCATCGGGAAAAGCGGCACCGGCATAGTAAATCGCGGTACGTTCTGCACATAAACCCGAGGGATAAGATGCATTTTCCTGATTGCTACCGGTTACAATTTCATTATTATCTAGCGCTAAAGCAGCCCCAACTTTAAATTGCGAATAAGGCGCATAGGCCTTATCACGAACCACAACGGCTTTTTTCATCAAATCCTGAATAGCAGGCGGAAGTTCTTCTACAGAATCATAAACCTCAAAATTTGAGGTGACTTTTAATGGCTTCATATAAAAATTATTGGAAGGGAAAGATAACAGAAACCTGTAAAGCAGCAAATATTAAATGATCTGAAATAATTAATAGATTGCAAATTGATCTCCAAAGTTAAAAGTTAGTCCAAAACGCAAGGTTCCTTCCAAAGGACTTGGTACCGGCGAAGTAGAAAATAAATAGGAAATATCTATGTTTACCTGCTCATATTTAAAACCTGCTCCAAAAGAAGCAAATCTCCTGGAACCTTTAGTAAGGCTTTCGCTAAAATAACCAGCGCGAAATGCAAAGGCTTCGCGATACATATATTCGGCTCCCAGCGCCCAGGTTACTTCTCGAAGTTCTTCTCCAAAACCACCCGGAGCATCACCCCAGGAAGTAAAAATTCCTTCTATTGCTCCTATATCATTATATTCGGCATCGTCTTCTGCATCAATTTCACCATCATTATTAAAATCTCTTGGTGTAGGAACTAAAAGTTTATTGAATTCAACATAAGCCCCTAAACGATTTTCTATATCAAAAATAAAATCGAAACCGGTTCCTACTTTAAAGTTTGTTGGAATAAAATTTTCCTGCCCTGCATCTTCATATTTCATCTTAGGACCAATATTTGAAATATTCGCTCCCGCTTTCCAAACTCCGTTAAAGTTTGAAAAAACCATTTGATTACTCTGATAGTATGCAGCCACATCTACCCCAAAACTATTAGCCGCTCCCAAATCTTCTTCGTCCTGCAACCCAAGATCTGAGTGTAAGTAACGCCCTGCAACTGCCATAGAAAGATTATCACTTAAACGTAAAGAATAAGAAACATCAAAGGTGAGTTCGTTGGGATTCACTACTAATGGAGCTTGTTCAAAACTGGCTCTTCGCTCTATACTCCCAAGGCTAAAATATCTTAAACTGGAAGCAACAGCACTCCTGCCATTAATTCTATGGTAATAACTAATATTTCCGAGAAAGATATCACTTACAATATCACTCAGGTAAGGAGTGTAAGACACACCTATCCCGTGCTCACTGGCTGCAAAAGCATATTTCGCGGGATTCCATTGTTGTGAAAAAACATCGGCCGATGTGGCTACTCCCTGGTCTCCCATTCCGGCCGCTCGTGCATCTGCTGCAACAAGTAAGAAAGGAACTGCGGTAGTTATAACTCTATCCCTCTCTTCCTGGGCGGTCATTTTAAATTGAGAACTTAAAATTAACCCGAGCAATAAGATTGTAATTTTTTTCATCATATTAATTAATGATTAACAAATATATACTAATAATCTTGTTAAGAAAAGACCTTAAGTTTAAATAATTAAAGACAGATCTAAAATCATCTTGCTTCCTAAAAGTTTTAAATGTAATTAGAGTAGGTCTATTACAACTTCAAAAAGGCTAAAATATTGCATGTTTCTTATTTTAGCTACTTTTTTAAGTGCGGCAACCTTCAATTAAATAAAAAACATTTAATTTTGCTGCTTTCCTGTGTACCAAGAGTAAGCATTAGCAGTACATAGGAAACAACAAAGAGCTTTGTCTATCCTAAGCCCCAAGACCATCAGGGTTTTAAAGAAAATCAAAGCCTTTTAGACAACATAAAATAAACTTGTACTTTTAGCGTTAATTACTATATTGCAAAGCCTAATATTTCTACCAAAAGAGATGATGAATATGAGAATCAATATTGCTTCCAGAACCTTTTTAACCCTCGTTCTTAGCGTTGGTTTACTAAGCTGTAATAATTCCCGGGACTATGAAGATAATTCCAGAGCAACTGGATGGGACATTAATTCAGATGAAGGTGGATTTCAATACAACACAGATTATAAGGAACAGGAAGCCGGCCCCGGATTAGTTTTCGTTGAAGGGGGAACCTTTACTATGGGACAGGTGCAAGACGATGTAATGCACGACTGGAACAACACTCCTACCCAACAACATGTACAGTCCTTTTATATGGACGAGACAGAGGTTACCAATATGATGTATATGGAATACCTGGATTGGTTGAAAAATGTTTTCCCTCCTACCCAGGAAAATTTTCGGAATATTTATAATGGCGCCATACCAGATACCCTTGTTTGGAGAAACAGACTTGGCTTTAACGAAACCATGGTAAACAACTATTTACGCCACCCTGCTTATGGAAATTATCCTGTAGTTGGTGTGAGCTGGATACAAGCCGTAGAATTTAGTAAATGGAGAACCGATAGGGTAAACGAATTATTATTAGAGGAAGGAGGCTACACTAAAGAAGGAGCTCGCTATACAGATGTTGAAGCGGGAACCACTTTTAATACTGAAACTTATTTAAATGCCCCTAGCCAGGCATACGGTGGAAATACTGAAATCAGCCAGGGAGGAGATGAATCTCAGGATATGATAGATAATCAAAATACTGATGCAGAAGGAAATGCCCTTGGCGGACAAACTTATGTTCAGCGTAAAGATGGAATTTTACTACCTGAGTATCGTTTACCAACTGAAGTTGAATGGGAATATGCCGCATCTGCTTTAGTAGGAATCAGAGATTACAATGTTTACAGAGGAAGAAAAAAATATCCGTGGGATGGGCAATATACGCGTTCCGGTGATGTAAAAAGACAGGGCGATCAATTAGCTAACTTTAAGCAAGGTGCCGGAGATTATGGTGGAATTGCAGGTTGGAGTGATGATGGGGCCGATATTACTGCTGAAGTAAAATCTTATGAGCCTAACGATTTTGGTCTTTACGATATGGCTGGAAACGTAGCTGAATGGGTAGCCGATGTTTACCGCCCAATAGTTGATGATGAGTTTAACGATTTCAACTATTACAGAGGAAATGTTTATACTAAACACGCTATTAACGAAGATGGTTCTGTAAAAGTAGTTGGTATAGATGAAATTGAATTTGACACTCTCGCTACCGGAAGACTGGTTGCCAGATCTTACCCGGGAGATATTGCACAAATACCGGTAACCGAAGAAGATACCTATATGCGTACAAACTATACCAATAGTGATCAACGTAATTTCAGGGATGGTGATAAAAGCTCAAGCCGATATTATCAATCATTTCAAGAGGCAGAAGATGATTCTCAACGCATGTATAATTCCCCAACTTATAATGTAGCAAGCACTACAGATACTACTGGAACACAAAGACGTGGATATGACACGGCAGATAGAACCACCCTTATTAGTGACGAAGTTAGAGTTTACAAAGGAGGTTCATGGAGAGATCGCGCATACTGGTTAGACCCGGCACAACGCAGATATTTCCCACAAGATATGGCAACCGACTATATTGGATTTAGAAATGCAATGTCTAGAGTTGGTTCAAAATCTTTAGATGACAATAAAAAAGCACGAAATTAGAAATTCTTATCTTCTAAAAATTATGATAAAAGCCCTATTTGTTTAGGGCTTTTTTTATAGCTTTAATTTTGACCTCGGAATAACTTAAAAATAGCTTAGAAAACGCGTATATGAAAACAGCTTTAATTCATCAAAGATTCCTGGTAAGCACAGGAATTTCTACCGATACCCGAAATATTGAACCCGGAAGCGTTTTCTTCGCTTTAAAAGGAGCAAACTTTAATGGTAACGAATTTGCAGCCAAGGCTATTGCAAAAGGAGCTATTTGTGCCATAGTAGATAACAAAGAGGCTGCCCTGAATGATAAAGAATATATTGTAGTAAAAAACACCCTGGAGGCTCTTCAAAAACTGGCTAAATTTCACAGAAAATTCTTAGGAATCCCGGTTATTGGTATTACAGGAAGCAATGGTAAAACCACCACCAAAGAACTTATTTACAACGTGCTTTCTAAAAAATATACTGTAACTGCAACTCAGGGCAACCTCAATAACCATATTGGTGTACCGCTTAGTTTATTGGCAATGGATGATGAAACCGAAATTGGATTGATTGAAATGGGAGCCAACCATCCCGGTGAGATTGAATTTCTTTCTAATATTGCTATGCCAGATTATGGCCTTATCACCAACTTCGGAAAAGCCCACCTGGAAGGGTTTGGAAGTTTAGATGGTGTTATACAGGCAAAAACCGAATTATACCGATATTTAAAAGATAACAAAAAGCTCATTTTTCTGAATCTGGATGATGAAGTTCAAAGACTTGAAATTAATTATAAGCATAATTTCACCTTCGGAAGCAATAGAAAAGCCCAGGTAAAAGTCACCTATCCTGAAACTACTGATTCAGCTGAGTTGATTTTTAACGATACGAAATTTAAAAGTCAATTGAGTGGGGCTTACAATGCTAAAAATATGGCTGCTGCACTCTGTATAGGGTTATATTTCAAAGTTCCTTTTAACGAAATAAAAGAAGCTATAGAAAGCTACATTCCTTCCAACAACCGTTCTCAATTAATGGAACGAGGTTCAAATAAAATTTATTTGGATGCTTATAATGCAAATCCTACCAGTATGATGGCCGCATTACAACACTTTAATAACGCTAAAACCGGCAATACCAAAATTGTGGTTTTAGGAGATATGGGAGAACTTGGTGCTGCTTCAGAAACCGAGCACCAGGTAGTCGTGAACTTCCTTGAAAATGCTAATATTTCTGAAATTTACCTTGTAGGAAAACAGTTCAAGAAAACCACGACCAATAAGCCAAATATTATAAAGTTTGAAAATACTGAAAACATTAAAAAGCATTTACAACTGGCTGAATTAAAAAACTGCAGCATACTAATAAAAGGCTCCAGAGCTATGGCTTTAGAAGAAATTCTTGAAGTTTTTGAACCTAAAGCTTAATCTCTTTTACATTGATGAATCCGTAAGCACTAATTTCCAGAAGAATTAATAATAAGGTATCCCCGGGGATTATTTCAGCTACTTTTAGTGTATTCACATTTCCTGAAAGAAAGACTCCCGGGGCGGCTTCCATTTCGCTTCCCAATTTTTGATTTGCTTTCCCCAGCTGTTCATTTATATGCGGCTTAAGATCCAGTTTCATTTTATTTTTAATCTTTTTATAGATTAACGTATTAGCAAGAGTTTCAAGGGAATTATCCATAAGCCAACTTTTACTCTGGCCTTCCAGTTCATACTCCTCCACATCTATCACTTGCTCCACCTCATCGAAGCCAAGTTTTATATGAACCAATAAGGTAACTTCTTTATTTTTAAAAAGAGTTGTGAGGGTCTTCAACTTTAAATCGAGGGTAAGATCAAAATTTTGCATCTGACTTTTACCAAGATTTGCCCTAAGCACTTGAGCATAATTTTTTACGGTGCCTTTAGAATCTTCTAATCCTATTTGCTCTCCTACTAGTTTTTTTTGAAGCACTTCTTCCAAAACCCGGTAACTGATTTTAACCGGTAAATTCAATTTAATATTATCGTCGTCTAAAAGATTATCCATAAGTAAATATTCAGTTTGGTTAGTATAGCATTTGCCTAAATACAACTTAAGTTTTTTCTACTGAAATATTCTGAAAACGCAGTTAAATAAATTTAATCTTATTGAAGATTGATCATTTTATAAAACCATAAAAAAAAGAAGCTACCTTAAAGGATCGATCTCAATAAAGGATTGAAGCTCTTAATATTTTACTTCAAAACCCTTTTCAAAGCAAAGTCTGGGATGATCCACCCAACTACTCGAGAAATCCTTTAACCACCTATTTTTTAGGTAAAAATAAATTTTAGTCCAATTCAGAAGCTACCCTAAAATTAAAATTACCGTTCCTGATTAGCTTTATAGAATTATTTGACTGATTATGAGCTTCAAATTCAAAATTCCCCTTAACATAATCCCCACTATCTTCAAGAATTTCAATAAAAGGAAACGTAGTTTGTAAAAGTTTGCTTTCGGTGGCTGCATACCAGTCTCCCAGTGGGTCTGTCATTCCGTATCTCATCCAGCTTCTATTAAAAACATTATTTCCGAAAATATAATTTCTGGCGCCCACATAATCAGTAATATAAAATTCCATAAATTCTCCAGTAGTGGTCTCTACATTTACCAGAAGATCTATTCCCCCATAATCGTTCAAATATTTCTGGCAAGAAATTAATCCCTTCGAACGATCTACCATAAAATCTTCCCCGTCAATCTGGGCGCTTAAGAACTCTTCTTCCTGCAACTGATCTACGGAATCGTCATCACTACACCCTCCTAAAAGGGAAATTAGCACTACACAGGGGGCTACGATGGTTTTAAAAAAACTTTTCATAACAAAAACATTTAATGGTTTCAATATCAATTAGTTAAAATTACGAAACCATACCTTATTCAGGCTGGGTATTTCCACCCTAATTTGCTGATAAACAAAACTTTAACTTATAAAATAAGAAACATATAGGTTTACTACTCAAGGTGGTCCATAGGTTATTAGAAATATTTATAATTTATTTCAAAAAAAATAACCTGTCAATCATATGGAAGGCAAAGGAATACAACTATCCTTACGGAAAACCGTAAAATTGAAAGTAACAAAAGCTCTAAATTTGATACACATAAGTACAAATAGATCTGTATTCGTACTTATTTAATTTGGCAATTAAACAATGTCGGTTGCAAAAGCGTAAACTGAGTAGGGTCTGTTTGAGCTTTATGTAGCCGGCATTTTTATTTAAGCCTTCTCGTTTTTCTCTTTTCCAAAGTAATGTTTTAGAATCCACCCTCCCAGAAAAGTTGTAATTAGCGAAAAACTACCATACAGAATGGCCACGAGACTAATATTGTTATCCTTTAATAACTGATTGGCAACAAATAAAGCCAGCACACTATTTTGCAATCCCATTTCCACAGCAATAGTATAAGCAGACCTATGCAGTAGCTTCATGCGCCTGGCAGCATAATAGCCAGCAATTATTGTAGTAAAATTAAAAATAATTAGGGGTATAAAAAGATTTAAGTGTTTTAAATATTCTACTTCTTTTTGATTTTCATCAAAAAAAATAACCACAATAAAAGCAAGCAACATGATGCCCGGTAAAATATATCGTAAAGATGTATGCAATCTATCACCAAACTTATGTCCGAATAATTCGTTTAATAAAATTCCGCTCATCACGGGTAGAACCACAGTTAATAAAACATCTCCAGTTGTTTGTCTAAAATTCAGTTCTACTGCTGCCCCATTAAATCCAAAAACAGCAAAACTAAACTGAATAACCAGTGGAATACTAAATAAAATAATTAAACTATTAAAGGCCGTAAGCGAGACCGAAAGCGCAACCCTTCCCTTAAGCATTTTGGTAACAAGATTTGAAGCAGTGCCACCGGGACAGCCGGCAAGCAGCATAATTCCAATTTTGTATACCGGGTCTATAGGCCAGAAAAAGATCAATAAAAAAGCGATTAGAGGCAATAAAAATAATTGAGATGCCAGGCCAGTAATTATTGCTCGTGGATGAGCAAAGACCATTCTAAAATTTTTTAAATTTAGTTCCAATCCTATCCCAAACATTATTAGAGCGATAGATAGAGGCATAAAAACATTGGCAAATTCCTGCATATTCTTTCAAAAAAATATTCAATTTAATGTTTTCGCAAATAAGGCCAAAAAAATAAAATTCAATGTCAATTCAATAGGTTTTAATAAACTTCCTCCGTTAAAATTCTGAGATTTCTAATTGAATAGAATTAAATTAAAGTGAAAGAATTTCTATAAATTAATGAACGTAATTTTTACATTTATTATATTTGAATTCTATAAAAAGTAATTGTATTTGAAACCAACGGAAAATTATACCAACATCCCTGAAGATTTTAAAAATTTCAAAGCTGAAGTGAAGGTAGCCTCACCGGGAAGGATCAATCTCATTGGCGAGCATACCGATTATAACCAGGGTTTTGTAATGCCCTCGGCCATTGACAAGAAAATTCATTTTAAATTTAGGAAAAACGATAGTGATAATTCAGCCCGAATTTATAGCGAAACCTTTGAAATTTATGTAGAATTTGATCTAAATAAGATTTCGAAAAGCAATAATTCCTGGGAGAATTATTTACTGGGGGTCATAGACGAAATTCAGAAATCCGGTAAGACCCTTACTGGTTTTGATTGTATTATAAATAGTGAATTGCCTATTGGAGCAGGGATTAGTTCTTCGGCAGCGCTAGAATGTGGTTTTGCAGGTGGTTTAAATTCGTTATTCAGTTTAAACCTTTCTCAAATGGACATCGTAAAACTTTCGCAGCGGGCAGAAAATAACTTCGTGGGTAATAACTGCGGAATTATGGACCAGTTTGCTTCCGTAATGAGCAGAAAAGAACATTTTATAAAGTTGGATTGCGAGTCGCTGGAAGCAGAATTTATTCCGGCTGAAATTCAGAATTGTAAATTATTACTTTTAAACACGAATGTTTCCCATAACCTGGCCGATAGCGAATACAATACCCGAAGACAGGAATGCGAAAATGCGGTAGCCATTATTCAGCAAAAATATACAGAAGTAAAATCCTTAAGGCAGGTGACTTTTGAGATGTTGGAAGAATTCAAAGAAAAAATTGGAGCTACAGGTTTAAAACGCTGCCGATATGTGTTAGAAGAAAATAACCGCGTACAGGAAAGCGAAAAAGCCTTAAGAAGCGGCGATCTAAAAGCCTTAGGAAAATTAATGTACGCTTCACACCGCGGTTTGCAACATCAATATGAAGTAAGCTGCAATGAACTGGATTTTCTGGTAGATTTTTCTGAAGACGAAAGTTTTATTTACGGTTCCCGAATGATGGGCGGTGGTTTTGGCGGTTGTACCATCAATTTAATTGAAACCAATAAAATTGATGATTATGTTGAGAAAGTAAAAAAAGCCTATCAGGAAAAATTTAATATAATCCCAACGGCAATAACAGTAGTTCCCGACGAAGGAACTCAAATTACTAAAGTTTAAAAGAGGAACATATGAACACGGAATTGAACAAGCACCCACATAGAAGATACAATATTTTAACCGGCGAATGGATTTTGGTTTCACCTCACCGCACCAAACGTCCGTGGCAGGGAAAAACCGAAAAGAACAACCAGGAAAAACGGGAAACCTACGATCCTTCCTGCTATTTATGTCCCGGAAACTCAAGAATGGGTGGAGAAACCAATCCCGATTACAAAGGTGTTCACTCTTTTGAAAACGACTTCCCTTCCCTCCTTCCCGATGGGACTACTGAAGATTTTGTAAACGGACTTCTAAAAGCCGAAAGTGAAACGGGTATTTGCAAAGTAGTGTGCTTTTCACCAGATCATTCCCTGACCCTCCCTTTAATGGAAGTGGAAGATATTACTAAAGTTGTGGGTCTTTGGAAAAAGGAATATGACGAACTGGGCAGCAAAGAAAATATAAATTACGTTCAAATCTTCGAAAATAAAGGTGCGATGATGGGTTGCAGTAATCCGCATCCTCACGGACAAATATGGTCGCAGAAATCAATTCCTACAGAAGTTTTAAAAAAATCCAGGCATTTTAAAGATCACTGGGAGAAAAATAAGAGCAGTTTGTTAAGCGATTATTTAAAACAGGAACTGGAACTTAACGAGCGCATTTTAGCTAAAAACGAACATTTTGTAGCCCTAATTCCTTACTGGGCAGTTTGGCCTTACGAAGCGATGATTGTGCCCAGAAAACACTATCAGCATATTGGGCAGTTAAATGCTGAAGAAGAAAAAGCTTTTGCTGAAATTATTAAAAAGCTTACCATAAAATACGATAACCTTTTTGAAACCTCCTTCCCGTATTCTTCAGGAATTCACCAGGCTCCAACTAACGGCAAAGAATATCCGGAGTGGCATTTTCATATGAGTTTTTATCCGCCGCTATTGAGATCGGCCACGGTAAAGAAATTTATGGTAGGTTACGAAATGTTTGCCGGCCCACAGCGAGACATTACCGCCGAGCAGGCAGCCGATAATTTAAAAGAACTACCTGAAATTCATCATTTAAAGCAATAGGAAACTATAGTTTGGAACTATACAGATAAAGGGCTTCGCAGAAATGTGGAGCCTTTCTTTCTCAGAGAATTATTTTTTACTTTTCAAAGAAATAGCTTTAAAATCCAATACTCCTGTGAATAAACATTTTATAATTAAAATCTGTTATTTATAAGTCTACATTAGGAGCAAAAATGAGAAAGCCTTAAGTCTTAAAGTTCCTGATAAGGCTGAAAAAATTTTATCGCCATAGTGATTTAAAAACCAACTCAAATTATCAAGCGAATTTTATCCATAAATAGGCTGATGACGTACTTGACAGGGTTATTAATTTTGATTGATATTTAAGCTCAAGTTGACTTCCCATCGGAAATTTCGGTCTAATTTTTTACTTAATTTTTATTAAAGAAGGATTATAAGATCTGAAAGAATTTCCAAAAAATGATTACTATCCTCAGGACTAGAGTTTCTCATAGAGTCACATCTAAAATTCCAATGGCCTTACGGAAACCCGTAACTATATCCCATTTAAGTCTGGTAAATTAGCTGCAACTAAATTCATTTTCCGCCCATAACGCGTAGCTAAGTTTATAGACAATGAACGATTCCCTCGATATAACAAATCTCACCTACAAGGTCTTTCTAGAAGTTCACAACCTTAATTTACCAAAAGAAATGAAATTTGAAGATGTAAAATCTAAAATTGAAAAGATTTCCGCCAATATAATTCAGTCAGAAGAAAGACACCTAAACGACATCGAACTGCAGGAAAGCATTATGAGAGAATTAATTTTCGATTACTGTATTAGCAAAAATTATGAACTTGATGGATTTCCTTTTAAGCAATTAGAAAAAATCAAAAATAAAGAGCCCGGTTATGATAAAGATTACTTTACCCGGGAAAAGACCGAATATTTTCTGAACAGGTTATCCTTAAAAAACAAAGATATTTTAAACTTGCGCTCAGTTTCTTTACAAAAATATTATCCAGATTGCACCGCTGAAGAATTTAAGGAAAAAATTAAACTATATATCAATCTGGCTGAAGCAGAGAATTTCAGTTTTGATCTAACTGAGAAAGAAATCGAAGAGGCAAACAGAGAGTAACAGGTTTTTTACTTTTTTCCCACAATTACCGAATAGCTCTTTCAAAGCTTTAAGAAAATATTTAGATTTACAGGTACATAGAATTTCCATTGTCCCTACACACTACACACTGGATCAGGATCTCGTTTATCATTTTAGAGAATTTTTAATTATTCACTCTTATGACTATAAATAACTCCTTTCATACCGCTAACCTTTTGGTTTCCAATTGGAATTCTACCTTAAATATGCAACTGAAGGCAAAGAAGATCTAAATGATCCTTCAGATTATCCATTAGGTGACGGCAATGAATTTAATAAGCATAGCGGCTATTTTTAGCTTCTTTTTTTATTTATTTTCGCTTTATGAACATACGCCCCCTGCTTCATATTTCTAGCATCTTATATTTTTTATTTCTTTGCTCCTGCACCAATGAAAAGAAATCTTCTGAACCTTATGACCAAGCCAGGACAGATTCTTCATTTACATATTTTGAAAAGGGAAAAAATTCCAAAGAAATCAGGGAAAAAATCTGTAATTTCAATAAGGCTTTTCAAAGTATCGCGGATAAAAACGACACCCTCTACCCTCTCCTTTTAGACTATAAAATATATTACCATAAGCGCTTAAAGGAATATGATAGCGCGCTTATTTTTGCAGATAGTCTTGAGCGATTGGCAACTTTTAAAAATGAAACAGAGTGGCTCGCTCTTGCTCTTTACCGAAAAGCAGTTATTAACCGTTATTTAGATGATCAGGAAAAAGTTTTCCTATATGCTTTTGAAGCACGTAAACGCTATCTTCAATTAGGGGATAGTACAAAAGCGGCTCGTAGAAGCCTGGAAATGGCAATAGCCCAAAGCAGGATGCAGGATTATACTGGAAGCCAGGAATCAGCTACTGAAGCTTTACGCCATCTTAATAAGCATAAAGATCTTCAGTATTTAAGCAGTGCGCATAATATTATAGCTATTGCATATCGAAATCAGGGCTTTTATAAAGATGCCCTTAAGGAATATAAAAATGCACTTCGTTACGCTTCTAATTTAGATGATAGTTTAACCTATAAAAACAACATTGGATTAGTATATCGAGACTTGAAAAATTACGAGGAAGCAGTTTCAATTTTTGATGAAACCTATTCCAAGGTTTCTGCGAATGATTACAGTTCTAGAGCAAGATATTTAAACAATCTGGAATTTTCGAAATGGCTAACAGATAACGATAAAGAGGTTTCCTCAGGATTACTAAAAGCTCTTCAATGGAGAAAATCTTCAAATGATCATACTGGAATTATATCAAGCTATGAGAATTTAGCGAAGTATTACGAAAAGACTAATAAAAATTTAGCTCTTGAATATTCTGAAAAATGGTTGAATGCCGGTAAGGAAAATAACAATCTCCAGGCTCAAATAGATGCATTAAAACAACTTCTCGTAATTACTCCTGGCGACAAGGATTATATTTCAGACTATATTCAGCTTAGCGATAGTTTAAAAAAGATAAACTTACGGGTCAAAAATACCTTTGCCAAAATAAAATTTGATGAAGAACGCAAGCAACAGCAGATTTCCAGTTTAGAGGCTTCGGCAGCACTACAGGCCTTAGAAAACCAGAAGATTAGAACCCGGAATTACATCTTGATATTTATCGCAATTCTTGCAATTACATTAGCAATTTTCATCGTTTATTATCTAAGAGAAAAACACAAAAAAGAGAAGATTCTCGAGACCCATAAGACAGAAACCAGGATCTCCAAAAAGATCCATGATGAGCTGGCCAATGATGTTTATAATGTGATGAGTAGCCTGGAAGCAATCGCACCTGCAGCAACGATGGACAGAATTGAACATATTTATAACCGCACCCGAAATATTTCCAGGGAAAACAATGAAATTAATATCGGGCAGGGATACCTCGATCAGCTAGTGTCCTCGCTATCTTCTAATTGTCCCAGAGATGCCAGACTTATTTTAAGCGGGGAAAAAACCATTACCTGGAATGATCTAAATACCGAAAAGAAACTTGTTATTTATAGGGTGTTGCAGGAGATCATGATCAATATGAATAAACACAGCAAAGCAAGTTTGGTGGCAATTATTTTTTCTTCTGGAAAGAATCTATTAAAAATTCAATATTCCGATAACGGGATTGGTGTTAAAAAAGAAAGCCTAACATCGGGAAATGGGGTTCAAAATATGGAAAACCGTATTTTTTCTATAAATGGAAAACTTAAATTTGAGATCGAACAGGATAAAGGTTTGAAGATATTGATCCAGATCCCATTATAGTTTTTCAACGCACATTCACCACTTTATCCTCCACTTCGCAAAAGCTTTGTTTCAGCCAAAGAGGTTCATTACAAATTGTCTTGGACACGAGCCAATAAGCTATGAACATAAATTAGTGAATGAGATAATATAAAAAAGCTTTTAGGCTCAAGTCCGCTGAGTAGAAATTAAATTCAAGAGGTTTCTAAAATTCTAAGCATAAGCGACTAATTTTCTATTTGGTAAGCTTCTACAAAAACAATACTACTCTATCTCAAATACTGATATTCCGCAACCGGAATATCAAAAAAAAGCTGACTCATTTTATAATCTACTGCATTTCAATACTTTTCCATATATTTATACATCTCCAGGTCATCATTAATTGCTTAAAAACATATGAAAAAGCTGCTGACACTGGTTATCTTTTCCCTGGCTATTTCCTCCGGCTTTTCTCAAAGTGCCCAGGTCAAAAATAGTACCCCGAAAGCTGCACTCGAAATGAGCACCAAATATTCCGAAAAAGCCTTATGGTTTAGGAGCAAGGATCATTATAATGCGGACAGTTCTCTTTATTACACAGATAAAGCTCTTGAAGTATTGGATGACAAGGAGCCTCTTCATCAAACAGCCCTTAAAAGTTTACAATTAAAAAAAATGAGTGTTGGACAAGACCTTTCACCTGATCAAGTTTCTGCTTTGAGTAAAGCCTACCAGAACAAGGCATTGTGGTTTAAAGAAATGCCTCATTTTAATCGAGATAGTACTGTTTTTTATTTTGATATGGCTGCGCTACTACTCCAAAAAGTTAAGCCCTTACCATATGAAAGATTGGCTAATTTGTATCTGGATATAACTGATAGAGCGAATAGGTCTCATAACTTTAATGTGGTGGATTCGCTAGCACCCATAGGTTGGGCCTATTACGAGAAAATCCCGGAAAGCAAGAGGGATAAAGTTTTAGGATATGATTTATTGATCAATTGGGCTTTGATAAAAATTATTAGAGGAGAACCAAAACCCGGCCTGGAGCTTTTTGTAAAAGCATTGGATTTGCTTAAAGATGATCTCCGACCTGAAATTCAGCTTAAGATATTGAAAGATAAGGGAAGGTTTTATTATCAGTATGGTTTGCCTGAAGAAGAAGAAATAGGCGTTCAGTATTTAAAGGAGAGTATGATTGGCTACCAAAAATCGGATTATCCGGAAAAGAATGAGTCCCTTGCAATGGCCTACAAGTTATTATCTTATCATTTTGGAGCTTCAAACCCCGATTCGACTGACTATTATATGAATAAATTTAAGGAGCTCTTGCCTCAACTCACAAATCCCTTTCACCATACCTGGTACTACTACTCGATGGGCAGTAATCTCATTAATAGGGAGAAATATGAAGAAGCAAAATCCTATCTGATAAAAACCATACAACTATTAGAGGAATATAACCTCACTACTATTGATACTTATCAATTTGCACATTCCCGCCTAGGGGACATTGCCAAAGCAGAAGGCAGGTACGATGAAGCAATCGCCTATTATGAAAAGGCCAGGAATTCCTCAATTGTAATTAATACCAAAGCAAATACGGTATATTTTATCAATAAATTATTTAGTGTTTATGAACTCATAGGAGATTACAAAAAAGCTCTTGAATACTATATTGAATGGTCAGAGGCTAACAATATTATCGAAGTAGAAAGAAACGAAAGAAGCCTTCGTGAAAGTGAATTACAGGTGGACTTGCTCAAACAAGATAAAAAACTCGCTGCTAACCGACAACGACAAACCGTTTATATTGTGGCCTTGATTATTGGTGCTTTATTGCTCGGATTACTATATCGTAATTATAGACTTAAACAAAGGAATAATCATAAACTAAAGATATTAAATGAGGAGTTAGCTCATAAAAATATATTGCTTGATAAGCACAATGCTGAAAACGAACTGCTTCTCAAAGAAATTCATCATCGGGTCAAAAACAATCTGGAGTTGGTTAAAAGTTTGATCTCGCTGCAATCTGCACAAATGGAAGACTCTGCCTCAAAAGACGCTATGATGGCCAGTCAAAACAGGGTACAATCCATGGGCATTATCCATCAAAAATTATATCAGGGGGAAAATTTAGGAAGTATAGAGATGAAGGATTATTTCCTGAATTTAGGCGAAGGCATACTGGACACCTTTGATGCTGAAGATAAAGTTAAAATTGAATGTGCCATGGACACCCTGGAACTGGATGTGGACACGGCGGTACCCATTGGATTAATTGTCAACGAACTGCTTACAAACGCCTTAAAATATGCATTTCCTGAAAACAGAAATGGAACTATTCAAATAAGTTTATCACAAGCAACCCCTAAAACCTTATCGTTAAAAGTAACTGACAATGGTGTAGGCAAAGATGCCAGTGCTGCCCCCAAAGGAACCGGTTTTGGCTCTCAATTAATTCAGTTATTGACACAACAACTCAATGGCACGATGACCGAAAACAACGAAAACGGCACTATGGTGAGCTTTAACTTTAAAATAGAAACCGCAGCCTGATGGAACATCCCGTGAAAACCCTGATGATGGAAGGTGAAATGATAATTGGCGCCGATGAAGGTGCATTAAACAGCAAATAAGTAATTTCTATAACGGGATATGATTTTTATAATCTCGCTTTCTTTTTAAAGAATTCTCACGTATTCATCTATTCTATAGTTGACTTCAAAGATTTTATTTTCAAATCACAAAATATAGGATTCCGTTTTTAACCATTTATTGCTATATTTAACTATTCAAAAACAGATACTGATGACCAAGAGGTGATTTCAAACACCGAGAATTTGACCAAATATATTGCAAAAGAAAACTGTACAACGTATAGTAAACCAGATATTGAATCGACCGCCGAAAGAAACCTTGAAACCGGTAAAAATTATTTTGTAGAGGATAGTAATAAATACAATTATTTCTATGAGATCACTTTTCAAAACGGTGAAAATTTATTCGTAAAGAAAGAATGCTTAGAAAGAAAATAATGATGAGAAATCCGTATCGTTTTGAAGCGGCCAACGAACTAAGAGGTGTCGTTTCTGAAAACAACTATAAAAAATACATTCCTTTCCTGGTATTCTGATTAAGACTTAAATTATTGAGAATATTTTTAATTTCTTTATATTTAAACTGAATCTGATTCTTTTGCTAGGCTTTAGGTCCTATTCTTCGGAACTTTTTTTGGTAAAAGTCTACGTTTGTAATAATTATGGAGTTTAGAGTTGATCCCGATACCTGGTTTGTTTTTAGCATTTTTTTTATTAGCGGATTGGGCCTGTTCATAGTAGGCTTTATAGCTATTCCTTATATCCTGCGGAAAAAACAAATCGAGCGTCTACAATTCAAATTTGATAGAAAGAGTGATCGCTTTGAAAAAGTAGAAAAGAAAATTTCACACCGCAGGGAAACTCAATTGGAAAAGAACAATCAGAAGTTAAAATCTGATTTAAAGGTATCTCTCAGAGAAATAGTAAAAAACAACCGACACCAATTTGAGACACTTACTTTCTTTTCGGACTTCGAAAAAATATATCCTAATTTCACTTTATCTCTTCAGAAAATTATTCCAAATATCACATCGAATGAACTAAAGTTATGCGCTCTTTTAAGAATGAATTTGAGTGCAAAAGAAGTGAGTGAGCTTTTAAACATCACTCCGGATAGTGTGAATAAGGCACGTTATAGATTAAGGAAAAAAATAGGCTTACAAGCTAAAGATGATTTAGATCTTTTCCTTTTAAACATATCAAATTCAAGCCATTAAAATACTGTCCATTATTTGTCCATTACCATTTGTATGAAATAAGGAGAACTCCTCAGTATGTTTGTTCAAAACAAAAACGATGAGATTTTTCGAAATTATTTTACTGGTAATTGCTACCACTTTCCCAATTCTATTTTTATTTAAGTTCAGGATTCCAAAGAGGAAAGCTTTTGCCATATTAATAGGAATTATTTTCGTTTTACATTTAGTATTAGAAGGAGTCAGGTGGCAAATGTCTCCGGGATATGTAATGATTCTTGGAGTTCTTTTTCTGCTTTGGAAACAACCGATAAAGGTAAATATGAATTTATTGGTGAAGATATTTATTGCCACCGGCTTTGGAATTATTTTAATGCTGGGTTGGTTCTTACCTATTATTTTACCGGTTTTTAAATTACCAACGCCCACCGGCAACCTTGAGATTGGCTCAAAGTATATTCATATAAAAACCGATAGACCCGAATTAATTACCCTGGATAAAGATGATAAAAGGGAATTAATGATTAAAGCCTGGTATCCAGCCCAGATTGCTGATGAAAATTTGGAAAATTACCTTGATAAAGGAAGCAGACTTGGTTTTGCAGACAAATATGGTTTACCCGGATGGTCTATGAATTATTTAGACCTTATTGAAACCAATACTTATAAAAGTCCGAAAGTTGCAGATGGTAAATTTCCGGTATTAATTTTTTCACACGGCCATTATTCTAAAGCCTTTGGTTATTATGCACTTATTGAAGAAATAGTGAGCCAGGGCTATATTGTTTTAAACATCAATCACACTTATGAAAGTACAGGCTCTATATTTCCAGACGGAGATTTAAGGCTTTATAATACCACTTATGACAGCTTAAATAATAACCAGGAAATGGCAGAAATGGCCTGGAATGCCACCCAGGAATTTAAGCGAGCTGAAAGTGCTAAAGAAGAATTTAAAGCAATTAAAGACTTAATGGAGAATTACATTGCCACTGAAAGTATTAAAAGATGGAGTAAGGATATTTCCTCGGTAATAGATCATTTAGAAAATGAAGAGAATTTCTCATTTTTAACTAGTCATATTATTAAATCCAAAATTGGTGTTTTCGGACACTCACACGGAGGAGCTGCAGCAGGTCAGGTTTTACTTGAAGACAAACGAGTTAAAGCGGCATTAAATATTGATGGCACTCAATGGGGAACTATGGTGAATAGCACACTAGATAAACCTTTTGCTTATATATCTTCAGACTGGCCCGAGGAGCAACCAAATTTTAATAAACATGCATTTCGGAATAAAAGTAAAACCGACTTTTATAATATTGAAATTGAAAATTCCGGACATTCTAATTTTATGGATATTCCATTAATGGTCAATTTTGCTGCAGTTAATGAAGCAGGAAGTATTGATCCACTCAAAGCTTATAAAGTTGCAAACTCACTTATAATTCAGTTTTTCGATAAATACCTTTTGAATAAGTCGATAGACATCTTAGAGATGGAAAACGAGTACGAGTTTACTGGAATTAAAATCGAATCGGGATTTTAAATTCAGTATTTCCAGAATCACTAATTGCGAGTGTTTAGAAATAAGAAGTGGATATCTGATTCTTATTACATTCAAAAAAACCTGCAACTTTTAAGGTTGCAGGTTTTTTTAAACTAAGAGAGCTCAATTTACTTCAGCATCTCGTATAATTTTTCTGAAGCTTTCTCGGAAGATGCAGGATTTTGTCCTGTAATTAAATTTCCATCTTCAAGCACATAAACTTCCCAGTCGCCAGACTTAGAATAAATGCCTCCATTTTCTTTCAGCATATCTTCAACTAAAAATGGAACAACATCGGTTAACTGCACAGCCTCCTCTTCAGTATTGGTGAAGCCGGTTACTTTTTTTCCTTTCACTAAGGGTTCCCCATTTTCATTTTTTACATTTTTAAGGGCTGCTGGGGCATGGCATACCAACCCGATTGGTTTTTTTTGCCTGTTAAACGACTCTATCAAAGCTATAGAAGTTTTATCTTCTGCAAGATCCCATAGCGGGCCGTGACCTCCGGGGTAGAATACGGCGTCAAATTCTTCCGCCTTAATTGTATCTAACTTTAAGGTGTTTTCAATCACTTTTTGAGTTTCAGCATCTTTATAGTAGCGTTTGGTATCCTCGGTTTGTGCATCTTCACTTTCGCTATTTGGATCAATAGGGGCTTTACCTCCTTTAGGTGTCGCTACCGTAATGTCAACTCCTTTATCCACCAGGTTGTAATAAGGTGCTGCGAATTCTTCGATCCAAAATCCTGTTTTTTCTCCTGTATCCCCCAATTTATCGTGAGAGGTTAATACAAATAGTACTTTCATATCTTCCTTAATTTTTAATTATAAAATTTATTAGTCACGGACTGCTTTTTCAATCGGAGTCTCACCATCCAGAATTTCAAAAATCCGATTTTGCTTTACATCATCGTCCAGAACTTCAACAAGCGTACGAGCCACATTTGCCCTGGAGATACTTTCTTGTTTATCTAATTTTTCCTTTAGCTGAATTTTTCCGGAACCATCTTCATCTGTAAGCGCACCAGGTCTAACAATAGTAAAATCTAATCCGCTATTTTTTAGATAATCATCTGCATTTCCTTTTGCTCTTAGATAATCTCCAAGCTCTTCACTAATTCCGGGATTATCAGCGCCCATTGAGCTAAGCATAACAAACTTCTTAACTTCTGCATTCTTAGCTGCGTCAGTGAATCTTTTTGCTCCTTCCTGATCTACTTCAACCACTTTTTTCCCACCAGAACCGGCAGCAAAAATCACTTTATCGGCGCCTTTTACAGCCTGATTTAAATCTTCTTCTAAATCGCCCAAAACGGCGGTTACATTTTCTTTTTCAAAATGATCTTTTTGCTCTGGTTTTCTTACCATAGCAATGGGTTGATATTTTTCGGATTTCTTTAATAAATCGATAATGATTCTTCCCGTGCTGCCGTTTGCACCGGCAACTAATACATGCTTCTTTTTACTCATAATCATTTTCTTTTTTTAGTTATAATATATAATCTATTGACCAGCTCTAAGAAGGTTTAGGATAAGCTTATGATTACTTTTCCTTGTGCTCTCCCGGTCGCCAGATACTCGTAAGCATCAACTCCATCTTCAAATGAATAAATAAGGTCTACAATTGGTTTGATATCTCCATCTTCTACCATTTTTTTGATCTCCTTCAACTGGGCAGCATTAGGCTGCATCCAGGTGTGTTTATAGGCTACCGATTTCTCTTCAATAAGATTAGATAATTGTTCGGGTAATTTATAATCTTTGATCCCCATTATTTTGGCAGATTCTTCGTCTGGTGGACCTACAATTGAAGTTACCGTTCCACCTTCTTTAATGATTTCAAAGGCATCAAAAGTATAGTCATCCCCCAAGGTGTCAAAAACAATATCCAGGTTATTGGCAACTTCCTTGTAATCTTCTTTTTTATAATCTATTACGCGGTCAGCTCCTAAAGCTTTTACCCAATCTACATTTTTAGTGCTGGTGGTGGTATAAACAATAGCTCCATTAGCTTTTGCATACTGAATAGCAAAACTACCTACACCCCCGGACCCGGCGTGAATAAGGATTCTGTCGTCTTTTTTTAAACCGGCTTTTTCTAAAGCCTGGATTGCGGTGATTCCTGTTAAAGGCAATCCTGAAGCTTCTTCAAAAGATATATTTTCCGGTTTTTTAGCAACCTTATCAGCATTAATGATAACAAACTCCGCCACGGTACCCATTTGTTCATGGGGTACCCTGGAATATATTTCATCACCAATTTCAAAATCACTAACATCAGCTCCTTTTTCCACAACCACCCCGCTTACATCAAAGCCTATGGTAGCCGACAACTTTAAAGAGACTAATTCTTTTAGGTGCCCTTCTGCCATTTTATAATCTATAGGATTTAATGAAGCAGCCTTCACTTCAACTAAAATTTCATTTGGCTTTACCGATGGTTTATCAATCTCATTGATAGATAAACTATCCTTAATTTCACCGTATTTTACTATCTGTAGTGCTTTCATATCTATTGTTTTTTTTAATTAAAAATTTATTAATCAGTAAGTTAAGGTATTATTGGTCATTTTTCCTGTCTGAAAGAATATCGATCCATTTATTCAGTGTATCCTTTAAGAGCATTACTTCTGTCAGTGTTACATCTTCCCTTAGCAAAGTATTTAGCAACTTCTCTGGAATTGGGAGCGCAGTGTTTCTTAGGGCCTTTCCTTTTTCCGTAAGTTGGATAAAGACACTTCTCTCATCTTTTTCAGAGCGGGTACGCCGCAGTAACTCCATTTTCTCCATTCGTTTAATAAGCGGAGATAAAGTATTGGTGTTTAATAATAATTTTTCACCAATCTGATTAACCGATAATTTATCATTTTCCCATAGTACCAATAAAACAAGGTATTGAGGATAAGTTAGACCCATCTCTTCCAGGAATGGTTTATAGGCTTTCGTAATTAGCCTGGAAACCGAATAAATAGGAAAGCAGATTTGATTGTTCAATTTTAATTGCTGATCGTCCATATTATTTATTTTTTTGAATTTCTCCAGGCTTCCCAAGAACCGGAAGACCACAGCGCCCATGCTATAAGTACTGGTTGAAAGAAAAGCCTTATTAATCTTGCTCTATCTGAATCTAAAGCTCCGAAGGCATCTTTTCCGTCTAAATACTGGGCGACATTACCGGGAAAAACAAGTATAAAGAAAATAGCTAGCGCCCAACCTATTACAACACGTTGCTTTTTCCAAAATAATAAAGCCAGTCCTAATGCCATTTCGACTATTCCAGACAAAACAACTACTAAATCTTTGCTTAAGGGAACCCAATCTGGAAACTGGGCCTGGAAGTCTACTCTATTAAAAGTTAAGTGACTGAAACCGGCATAAATCATGAATAGCGCCAGCAGAATTCTAAAGATGTTTTGTGCTAATGAAGTTTCAACCTCTCTTTTCATTACTTTTATTTATATCGTGCAAATTTATATCGTGTGCGATACAAATATAAATAATTTAATACTCTTACAAATGTTATTTGCAATAGTTTTAACTTATTGGTAATAGACTTATATATCCTACTAGAATTGATTTTAAGAGTTTAACGAACAAAAATGCAGGGAAATTGAGTTAGACTGGGACGAGCCCGATATTTCAATGTATATGAATCAAATTATGGAATCCAGGAAAAAATATTGCGGAATCTTTAGGAATTATTTTCAAACGGCACTTAAGGATAGTGATAGATTCACCTCGAATAACTGCAAGAAAAAATTGTAAAAAAAAAAGGCTTCACATTTCTGTGAAGCCTTGTCTTTGCTAGTAGCGGGAACTGGACTCGAACCAGTGACCTTCGGGTTATGAGCTGGAATTAGAGGAACAGCAAAATCCACCAAACACCGATAAATACTATGTTTTACAGTACTTTACATTTTTGTTGATATCAAAAAATAGCAGGTAAAATGGAATTATTCTGTACCTATTCTGTACCCTTTTTGAAAAAATAACCCTATATTTAAAACATTAAAAATTAGATGGTTATGACAAATATTCAAGTAGTCTTACGCCCCAACAAAATAAAGAAAAATGGCACTATTCCTCTTGCCTTAAGAATAAGTGAAAATTACAAGACCAATTATTATTTTTTGGGCCATTCGATTTTAGAGAAAGATTGGGATGAAACTTTGAAAAAAGTAAAAAAGACCCATCCAAACCATAAAAAGCTAAACTATTTTCTCAACAAGAAAATCACCGAAGCACAAGATTTGTATTTTCATTCAGAAGATGATTTGACGCCCAGACAGATTAAAAACAAACTCAAAGGGCCGGGTGGTTCTCAATCTTTCTTTGCAGTAGCGGCTGAACGTGTAAAGCAAAAATATGATAAAGGAACTTTTTCTGTCGCGAAATCTGAGCTGTCTATTCTCTATAATCTGGAAGAGTTTCTGAACCTCAAAACCAATCAAAAGAAAGATGCGGTTATTAAATCAATAAAAGAGCGAAGACGAATAAGAGTGAGTAAGACCAGAAAAGGTGAATATTCTTTTGAAGATGCCATTACCTATTTTAAGAGAAATACCCGACTGGAGTTTCGGGAAATGAATGAATCATTTCTAAATAAGTACAAAGCCTTCTGCTCCACTTACCTGGGACAAAAGACCCGAACCATCACAAACCAACTAATTTTTATTAGAACCCTCTTTAATGTTGCTATAAAAGACGGGATTGTTTCTCAAAAGTATTATCCTTTCGGGGGCGAAAAAGAAAAAATCAGAATTGGCTCAGGAAATAAAATTGGACTGACTGCTGAGGAAGTTACCAAAATAGAAAATCTTGCAGTGGAAAGTCATTCTTCGATATGGCACACCAGAAATATTTGGCTTGTTTCCTTCTACTTTGCAGGTATAAGAATTTCAGATGTTGTAGCCTTGAAGTGGACAGATGTAAAAGATGGTCGTCTGTACTATGTGATGAATAAGAATGAAAAACCATTGAGCTTTAAAGTCCCGGACAAAGCCAAAACTATCTTTAATCTCTACCTGATGGATAAGACGGAAAACAATGGCTATATTTTTCCATTTTTAAAAGATGCAGATCGACGGGATCCAAAAAGCGTATTTCTTAAAATGAGGAACGCTACCAAGGTTTTAAATAAATTTCTGAAACGAATAGCTGACGAGTGCGAAATAGACAAGAACCTCTCAAA
This sequence comes from Salegentibacter lacus, assembly GCF_020164555.1. GTDB lineage: Bacteria > Bacteroidota > Bacteroidia > Flavobacteriales > Flavobacteriaceae > Salegentibacter > Salegentibacter lacus. The sequence goes on from NZ_JAIQZB010000001.1 coordinate 304,995, forward strand.
CCACATAGCCCGTCATACTTTTGGAAACATAGCCGGGGACAAAATTCACCCTCTCATGCTACAAAAGCTTTACCGACATAGTGACCTAAAAACCACGCTAAATTACCAAGCCAACTTTATTCATAGAGATGCAGATGATGCACTGGACAGTGTAATCAATTTTTGAATTCAAGATCTTTTAAGGGAAACTTACAAATTCTTTCTACAGGTGCCGTCTATTGGCAATTAACTGTTATTGCTTTTTATAGGATATGCTGTTGTGCATCGTTATTCTTCACCGACTTCATTACTATAGTCCAATAAATTCTCAAATCTTCTTAATAGAAATTTGTCCGTTAATTTACGAGAGATTTGTCTTTTCTTTCTTAATTTCTCAAGTGTTTCATTAGCTTTTGATCCTTCATTCTCTACAATTCTTGTGATGATTGGCGCAGCACCATTACTAAAAAAGACAGGTCTGTGAGCACTCCATTGTCCATAACTTCGTTCTCCGAGGTAAATCCTAACCAATTCACTCAAAATATCTTCGTAATAGTCCGAGGGGCAATAAGTTAGCCCTCCAATATCTTCGATTTTTGCACAAACTTTCTTTTGTGTGTTCCAATCACTACCCGTATCACTTAACTCCACTTTTAAATTACCAAAGAAGTCTTTTAATCTTACTTTTTTGAAGTAACCAAGAGCACCACAAGCGTGACTTATTTTTGCTGTCTTCACATCAATCCCCGACCTATCTAGCTTACTTTCTAAAATAGAAGCTATTTCTATAGTAACTGTTTTGTCGGTAATTGATTGGATATGCCTTAAAAGTTCTATACTATTCTCCCTGACTATATCGGGTTTCTCTTCATCTCTGGCGAAAGAAATCAATAATTCAGTAATTTCTTTTTTTCGTCCTTTTGGCGCACTTGTATAATCCGTTAGAAATTCTTCACTAACCGAAATGTTAGTATCACTTTCTACAAGTTCTCTTGCATCTGTAACTTTTAATAATTCTATAGGATCTTTCGAAAGAACTACATCGATTGATGTTTTAAAAATGTAAAAGCAATCCTCAAGTACTGCTTCGTATTCATCATCTTCGTGCTCTAGATCGCGTCTTATTTCATAACACCTGTGTATTCTTCTCCATTCCGGTCGCTTTAATATTCCCATACGATAAGCTAAATCTATCGTTTTAGAAACATTGTATTCTAATATATCTTCTTCCTTTTTGATTGAAGGAAGTTTATAATTAATTGCAGTCTCATTTGCTATATCAACACCCACTATTAAAATTTTCTCTTTCAAATCGTGTATTGCTGCATTAAATAATCTCTGACAGGCACTACTCGGGTCAATCGGCAAAAGTCTATTTACTCTCTGGATTAAATTTTTTCCTTTCCAGACGGGTCGAATTCCGTCAAGTAAATTTTGAATTCCACTTTTGCTTATTGGTTCTCCTGCAGGTATAATTTCATAATTTTCGCTCATAAGTTTTGTATTTTTCGATAATGATGCACAACGGTCCCGGTTACCGCAAGTTGCGGGAGTAAAAATCTGGATTTGTCGGATTAGCTAATTCAATAATTGGTATCTAAATAACCATTTTCAGCAAACTAGGTGAACCGTTGTTACCTTCTGGCTCATTTCGGTTGATTTCCATATTCTTCAAGTTTTAAATGTGGTAAATTCCCTAATTTATATTTAGGTGACATTAATTGTCCGATTACTTCCTCACGTTCAATGTTGAATAAATTAGAAATGTAATGATAATGTGGTTGGTTTTTTCCGAGCCATACTTCTTCTCCATTAAGACTTTTAAAATTCGTGAAAAAGCAATGCCAGTATTCACCATTTTCTATAAACTTAACTATTGTTACTACTCTATGCTTTATAGCTTGTTTTAATTGACCATCGCTTAGATCAGTTTTTCCAAATTTTCTTATTTCACCATTTTCAAGTAATTGATATGCGAATGGTTTTTCTGAATCCTTAAATCCTTTAGCTTGATGTTCTGAAGTGTATTGGCTTAATTTGAAATCATATTTTTCATAAGCTTCTAGAATAAATGACATTAAAATATCCGGTGTTAAAACTAAACCTTTAAGAAGTGCTTTTTGTTGCTTTTTCTTATTTGAATTAAGTAATTCAAATAATTTATTTGGAACTTTTATTCTTTTCCATTTTGCATATTGTCTTATCCAATCTTTATTAGCCTCAAAGAAGATTTTTTTACTTTTTTCTGATGGTTCTTTTATTCCTTTTAATTCTTCATAAGGAATTCCGCGCATAATCATTCTAGTGGAGATAAAAGAACTTTTATAATGTTCTACCGGATCTACATTTTCAAAATCTTCACCTTCTACAGATATAAATTTCTCTCCATTTTTTTTATTTGTTATTTCCGTGATTTTCATATGAGCTTGCAGGTAACGGTTTAGCTAGGAGCAGTAGCATCCTGGAGGGTGCTATTGCTTATAGGTTTTGGTAGCCACTTTTTTTATTCTATTCCCCATTTAATAATTTCATCAAAAGGAGATTCACCTTTTTCCTTGTAATATTCATAAATGTCATAGGCAATTTCAGGTTTTGTTTTCTTGAAAATCTGCTTCTCTAGTGCTTTGGAAGTTTTAGGTTGACCCTCTTTAATCGCTAAGATTTCTTCTTCTGACATTCCTGTTAAGTTTGCAATATCCTCATTTGGTATCAAGTCCTCTGTTTCTCCTTCAGATAAAGATCTTACTCCAATATCAATTAATTGCTGACGTAAATCTTCTTTTGGTAATGTTTTGTCAATTCCGTTATCATCACAAATTTTACGGTAAGACTTTTCCATATCAAAATAATCATCATCAACTATAGCTTTAACTGGTATATTATACTTCTTAAGAATTTCAATATAATTCCCAATGTTATCTTTCCCTCCAACACTACAAACTGAACAGTTGTTTTTGAAATAGTTTAAGTCCTTACCGTCTTCTGATTTAAGGTTTTCACTCAATTGACTAAATAATATTTTTTCAGTTTCTCCTTCTACCAAAACTACATTGGATGAAAAGAACATTTCTGCGTTCTCACTATTCAGGGAACGCTTTATTTTATTGTCTTCGTCAATATAATTTGACGGTAGTTGATGTATTATTGAACCTTCATTTGATTTTTCAATGCGAACAATACTTCTGGGGTCAAGTCCAGAGATAAAGATGGGCGAATGAGAAGAGACAATAACTTGACAGTCTGTTTCGCTAATTATCCTATCAATTAATTGACATAAGAATCTAATGCCTTGAGGGTGTATGAATAACTCAGGCTCTTCAATGCATAGGAGTTTTGATTTTGTTGCCTTATGTTTTAATGCTAATTCTAGCATCGCAATGATTATCGTGCTTTGTGTTCCAGTTCCCGTGTCCGATATATGGAAAAACTTATTATTCTCTTTTACAAAAAGCTCGAGATTTCTAAGTAGTTCACTTGGCTTATTTTCTTTGGTTAGTTGAAACTTGATATCCTCAATAAACGTGATGATTTGAGATGAATCTAAAATTTGAGTTTTTTCATTATTCAACATTTCTTCAATTAGAACATTAATCTGGTTCAATTGATTTTGTAATTCTTGATACCTAGGAGAAGATTCCAATATAGATTTCATTAATGTCCCAAAAGAAGTCCATTTAGATGCCGTCAAATCTTCTTTTGCGCTTCTATTTGGGAGAGCGACAACATTCTTTGCGAGTGAGCTCCGTAAGTCTGCCACTTTTTGATGAACAGGAAAACCCGCAACCCTAATCAGAAATTTATCAGCTATAGAGCCATCCAATTTTTGATTTATAGTTAGAGTAATTTGAGCTGACATTGGGTCTTTTTTAAACTTTCCAGCAAAGATTCCTTTGTTCTTTTTTGTGGTTGGCAAGTCCCAGACTTCATTCAGGTCATTAGTTACTAATGTAATCTCTATCAACAGCTCTTGACTTGTGTCAAAGTAGTAAGTTTCATCTAAATTCATATACCTAGGGTCTTTTGAACCTAGAATAAGATGAATTGCGTTTATGAGACTTGATTTTCCACTGTTATTTCTGCCTATAAGAGCGTACCTGCTTCCGTAAAGATTGAGCACTTGCTCATCCTTAAAGCTCTTGTAGTTTTTTACTCTTAGTTGATAGATTTTCATTTTACTTAATTGTGGCTAATCGTATAGATACAATTGCATTTATTCGGCATCTAATAATAAATCGTCCGTATATTGATTAACTTACTTTTTATTTCGTTTTGGTGGTTTTAAAGATGGTGTATTTCCGGGCGTATCTTTGTTATCTCTTGCTCGTCTATCAGGTTTTCCTGTTGATTTAGCAATCCTTTTTGGTCCTGGTTTAAGTGCCATAATTCTTGTTTTTAATAATTTATATATATTCTATAATCTTTTTCTAATTGTGGCTAACTCGTTATATCCCGCTTAATATAGCTTTTTTAAAATAAAAATCCTGGGATAAACTCACTTTAGCTAAATATAAAAAAATAAAATAAAAGGAGATTACGGAAACCCGTATAGAGTGGAAGTAGCGTTAAAATGTGGTAAGAGCGAAATTACTTTTCTAAATTCTTAAGGGAGAATTTAAAATCAAATAATTCTCGAGCTTGAATATCGAGGCCTTTTGCTAACTCAATAATCGTGGTAAGTGTAATATTTCTCTTTCCCTTTTCTATTTTGTTTAGATCAGCATAATCTATATCACATTTTTGCGATAAGGATCTAAAACTTAAATTTTTACTCTGCCGAATCTTTCCAAAATTAGCTCCAAATTTAAGTAAAAAGTCTTCTTTATAATCGTTATTCTGCATTGTAGCCCTATCTACAACTAAGGTGACTAAAAAATCTATAAATTATGTTGGAATATATTACAACATTAAATAATTATTTATATATTTACCTCATATTAATATATTTGCGAAACTTCTTTAAGTAAAATATTAGAAGCATTCGCTTTGAATCTTGTATCAGAAAACTGGTAATTTTAAGGAACGAGATGATAAGTGATAATGCTCACGACCCGGGCGTGGGCTTACTTGTCGTTCCATGGTATACCAGTACCTCTGATACAATAAGTAAAGTCCCATGCCCTCTCTTTTAGGGACTTCTTTTCAAAGCTACCTTCTCTTCATTCTTTATAGGAATTCGCTTAAGCTAAATCCATTTTAATTCTGGCGGTTTTTACCTCCACTTAAAAGCGACTGCTTATGTTACAGCGTATTTTTAAATTATTACAACAAGGACATCCTGATGCTTTGGAGTTTATATATAATAAGTACCACCGCAATATCTTCTGGGTAGGCAGGCAAATTCTGGATGATGATTTTGCTGTGGAAACCCTAGTACAGGATACTTTTCTCATATTATGGGAGAAAAGGGACCGGATAGAACGACCGGAACATATTTACTATTTCCTACGAATGGTAATGAAAAGGGAATGCTACACCTACTTCACTACCCCTAAAAATAAGTTTTTTAGAACCGTCAATTCCCTGGAAAGTTACGAGAACTACCAGGAATATTTGCACGGTTATGATCCTGAAAAAAAAGATCACCACCTACTTAGCCACGAAGCACAACAAAAAGCATTTGATAGGATAAGAAGGGTTTTTCCATTGCTAAGCACTGAAAGAAAGCGTCTTATAGAACTCTGTCTGAAGTATAATTTTCGCTATAAAATTATTGGCCAGGTAATGGGCAGCAGTATTATCCATACCAGCAACGAGGTAAAAAGGGCTATCGAGGATATTAAGAATATTATCCACCAAGGCAGTACGCTTGAAACAAAACCTAAACCACTGGTGGCAGTTAAGATTAAAGGTATGATGACCGAGGAACAGGAAAAGGTATTTCAACTGCGCTCGGAGAAGCAGTATTCTTTTGCTTCCATTGCAAAAGAGCTCAACCTTTCCCAAAAGGAGGTCCACCAGGAATTTATGGCCGCCTATAAACTGATGCAGCTAAAACACGAACAACAACAATCGGCTTAGTGATGGGACAGGATACACTAAAACTCACCCGAAAGATTCAACTATTGATCGATTTGCCTACTAAGGAGGAAAGAAAGGAGGCCCTGGATAAACTCTACCAGTGGCAAAATCGTTGCTTTAAAGCAGCAAACCTGATTGTTTCTCATCTCTACGTTCAGGAAATGATCCAGGAGTTCTTTTATTTATCGGAAGGGATAAAATACAAACTGGCAGATGAGAAGAAAAATGAAGATGGTATCTTGAATCGTTCCCGTATGAATACCACCTACAGGGTAGTATCCGATAGATATAAAGGAGAAATTCCTACCAACATTTTAGGCAACTTAAACAATACTATAATTAGTTCCTTTATTAAAAACAGGCAGGAATACTGGAAAGGAGAACGCTCTTTAATGAACTTCAGAAGGGATATGGCTTTTCCATTCGATATAGAAGGCATCAAAGGATTAACTTATAACGAAGAGAAAAAAGCCTTTTGCTTTCGCTTCTTTTCAATTCCCCTGAAGACCTACCTTGGAAAAGATTTTACTGATAAGCACAAATTAATGGAGCGGCTTGCAAAAGGAGAAATCAAGCTATGCGCTTCTCATATTCAATTGAAAAAGGGAAAAACCTATTTATTAGGTGTATTTGAAATCGAAAAAGAAAGACATACCCTTAAACCTAATGTGATTGCAGAGGCTTCTTTGTCCCTAGAATATCCTATAATCGCGAAAACTGGGAAGTCTAAACTAACTATTGGTAACCGGGAAGAGTTCCTATATCGGAGATTAGCCATACAGGCTGCCAGAAAAAGAGCACAGGATGGAGCGACATTTTCTAAATCGGGCAAAGGGCGCAAGCGAAAAACAAAAGCTGTCCAAAAGTTCTACGATTTGGAAAAGAATTATGTGAGTAATCGGCTGCACCTGTATAGTCGGAAATTAATTGATTTTTGCATTAAGCACCAGGTTGGCACGCTCATTTTATTAAATCAAGAAGAGAAAATTGAGATTGCTAAAGAGGAAGAATTTGTACTGCGAAACTGGAGCTATTATGAATTAATGACTAAAATAAAATACAAGGCCGAAAAAGCCGGTATTGAATTGATAACAGATTGAAATTTAATTTCGAGGGTGCTTGTACACCCGCAAGGTGAGGTTGAAAACTACACTCACTAAATGCGCTTAGCATATACAACGGCGTGGGCTTTCTTATATTAATTGTAAAATGCAATTCACCGCATGTATGAATGTGTTTTAGGATGCGGAATATTTAAAATTTTAACTTATTTAAATATAGAGTATGTCATTCTTTGATTAATAAATTTATTATTTTAATTCTTCAAGTAATCTATGAGGATCTAAATCATCAAACAACTCATCTTTGGAAAATTTAAGTGGGTCCAACCAATCAACTTTTTTGAAACCAAATGTTACAAGCTCCTTCATTTCCTCAGTCAGATTTTCATTCTCATCACACGCTTTCAAAAAAGTTCGAAGTTTATTGGACTCGTGCCAGAGATCTGATTTTTGCTTAATAATACGTAGTTTTTTAATTTCTTCTTTTTGCATTTTTTTTCTTTCTTCCTCTTTTTTCTCCTGAATAGCCCGCTCCTTTCTTCGCTTTGCACTTTCAACCTTCCATATTCTTTCCTCTTTAGCCGTTTTCTCTAGATAGGTAATGATAAGCGGTAATTTTTCAGCAAGTGACTTAGTAGGGGTTTCCTGCCATTCTTTTTTATTAGAATATTCTCCCGTGATCATACTCAAAAGTCCAATAGGAACTAATTTACTGGATCGATAACCTGATTTCTCAGTTTCATAAAGCCTCTTTGATCTTTCTCGCATTCGGATAGCGATTTCTATACCTTCAATAACAATGTAGGCCCGTTCATAACAGAATAAAAAATAATGTCCTCTTGTTTTCATCACTTTAATAAATGTATTTAGAAAACAAAGGGCTCTTTTATACGGCTTCTTCGAGGCACTAACCGAAATTCTTCCGTAGTCATACCTTTTCGTGTAATCCCAAATATTATTTACTACTGGATGTTTCTTCGGATTAACAGATAACATTTCCTGGATGATAGGATCTGGATTTTTTGGTAATCGGTTGGGAACTTCTAAATCGTATGACTTAGAATTAGAATCTATAGCTTTAAGTTTCCCGGCTGTTTTAAGCTTCTTTGAATTTTCTTTGGTTCTAAATATCAGGTGAATTTTTCCCGTATCATTATAGGCTTCAGGTAATTTCGGTTTATTTATCTCCTTACCAAATTTCCTTTTCATCCAATAGCCATTAGGTGGTAGAGGAATTTGATATTTCTTACAGAGATTTTTAAATTCAGGATAGGATATTAGATAGTTTTTGCAAAACCATAAAATACTCTTTTCCCAGCATAGGTTAAAGAATTCCTCTCTATCAAATTCAGTTTTCATTATAGTAAAATTATAAGTTGGACGGACTTCACCTGTAAATTTATAATGTTGTTATTAATTTTAAAATACGAAATTGAAGATGGAAAAAGAGTGGAATGTTTAGCGGCTATTTTAATACCCGTTCAGCCCATTCCCACTACATTTCGCAAAAGCTTCATTCCGGGAAAAGCGCTTCTCTACAAAGGTCTTGGACACCATCGAAGAAATTGCGACTTCCATTACGCTAACCCGATTAAAAATCGGATCGCTTCATTACAGTTCGAAATTTTTCGATGAAGTCCGCCAGATTGGGATTCAGATCATAGTTCTTCTTTCCCAACAAAATGGTGGTATTTCCTAATCCATATTGAAACATCATCCATAAGCCCCTCCCCTTTTTAAGATGCAAATAACAACATCCTTTCCTGGACAGCGGCATAAAGCCGATTCGGCTTTGCCTACTCTTTTTATACGCTTTACCAGGCCAGGATGTTGTAAAATAAATGCATCGAAAAAAGGTAATGTGAAGGCACTATAGGAAGTAAATCTACAAGGAAGCGGTAGCCTCCGTTCAAAACCTTAAAAAGTTTGAATCGAGTCTGGAGTCAAAATTCAAAAAAAGGAAAATGCTCTGGATATAATAAGTAAATCAGTTAAAAATTAATTCTATGATTAAGTTGTAGCCTTACCCAATTAATAATAAGAATGTAAATAGGGTACTTTTGAATAGAATCAAGGCTAGAAAAAATTATAGAGTATAGAAAACCCATCAGAATATGAAACTAATTGGTGGGTTCTATTAGTGTTTTGGTATTATTAAAACCGAAATAAATCACTCATTAAAAAGATTAGGGTTTTCCTCTACTTTTTCTAATATTTCGGGAGTATTAGTATTTATACCTCGTTTATATAGATCCCTGGTTACCGGATGTGCTTTAAAAGGCTCTCGCATAAAACTTGTTGCCAGCACTTCCTCAATTCCATTGTTGTTTAAATCTGGATCAAGCCACTCTCCTTCAAAATTACGATCTACGGCCAATGGCATTCTTTTCTTTTTATTATGGATTTCAGCAAAGAAATCATTCGCCTCCCTGGTAATTAAACTTACTGTCCAATAGCCCTCATCATAAGTATTATAGATTCCTGCAAAGCTAAAGAGTTTACGGTCTTCCAGATAACAATAATATGGCGTAGCCGGACCACTCATTTTTTCATAGTGAGGTTCAAAAAAACCATCAGCAAGAATTAAACAGCGACGATCCCTAACAGCTTCTTTATACATATTACTGGTTAAAAGTGTTTCTGCTTTCGCATTAAGCGTATTATATTTTTTTCGAAATTTCAAAATGTCGTCTGCCCACGGCGCAAGCAGCCCCCACTCCATCGGCAAAATAATATCCGGTTCGTCCATAGGAATACAAAACATATTAGGATGAGTAAATCCCGACAAATGATACCAGGGTTCATAAACTTCTGGGTATCGCATAACCGCACCGGTATGTTTCTCAATTGATTTTAATTTTTTGGACAGGCTGGTTTCGTAACACATAATTTTAAATTTGGATTATATCCATTTATATGGAATTTTACCTAATTTTGTTTTCCAATGTTTGCTTATGAAAATTTACAAAAAATATTCTTTACATAATCTTATAATGCCGCTTTCTACCAATGGAATCTCTGCGGGCTTTCCTTCCCCGGCGGATGATCATCTAGAGGATATTATAGATCTTAACCATCAACTGATCAAAAATAAAGAAGCCACTTTCTTTGGCCGGGCTGAAGGCGATAGTATGATTGGTGCCGGGATTGGTAATGGAGATCTCTTAGTAATCGATAAAAGTTTAAGACCCGAAAATGATAAGATCGCTGTATGTTTCTTAGACGGAGAATTTACTGTAAAGCGTATTAAAATTGAAAAGGATATTATCTGGCTGATAGCTGAAAATGAAAAGTATCAACCAATTAAAGTCACTAGCGAAAATGATTTTTTGATCTGGGGCATCGTTACTCACTGCATAAAAGACCTGTAATATGTTTGCCCTGGTAGATTGCAATAATTTCTATGCGAGTTGTGAACGAGTTTTTGATCCTTCCCTTCGGAATAAACCGGTGGTTGTGCTTAGCAATAATGATGGTTGTGTTATTGCGCGAAGTAATGAAGCTAAAGCAATGGGCATTCCTATGGGAGCCCCTGCTTTTCAACTTGAAAAGGATTTTGAAGCTAAAAGAATTTCCGTTTTCTCCAGTAATTATTCGCTTTATGGAGATATGAGCAATCGGGTAATGAATATCCTCTCTCAATTCACCCCTGATATTGAAATTTATTCTATTGATGAATCCTTTCTTAAGTTTACCGGGTTTGAATTATACGATCTGGAACGAATTGGCAAGGAGATGGTGGAAAGGGTGGCCAGGCAAACTGGTATTCCTATAAGTGTTGGACTCGCTCCCACCAAGGCCCTGGCAAAAATTGCTAATAAGATCGCCAAGAAATTTGCCGACCGTACCGGGGGTGTTTATGCCATTGATTCTGAAGAAAAGAGAGAAAAAGCATTGCGATGGACGAAAATTGGTGATGTATGGGGAATTGGCAGACAGCACGAAAAAAGATTGTTAAGCATTAATGTGAAGAACGCCTGGGATTTTATTCAGTTACCCAATGAATATGCCCTGAAAAAAATGAGTGTAGTGGGTTTAAGATTAAAACGAGATCTCTCAGGTGAAATTACGCTGGATTTTGAGGAAGTAAAGAATAAAAAAAACATCGCGGTTACCCGAAGCTTCGAGAAAATGTATAGTGAATTCGACGATCTTCGAGAGCGGGTAGCTACTTATGCAGCAAAAGCCGCAACAAAACTTCGCAAACAGGATTCAAATTGCACGCTGCTCTATGTATTTCTGATTACTAATCCTTTTAGAACCGACCTTAAGCAGTATCGCGCCAATATGGTGGTGAAACTTTCCACTCCAACCAATTCCACTATGGTATTAACAAAAGCTGCTTTATATGGGCTTAAAAAGATTTTCAAGCCCGGTTACCAGTATAAAAAAGCCGGAGTAATTATTATGGGAATTACACCAACTTCTCAGCGGCAGCTTTCCCTTTTTTCTGAAGAGGATCCCAGGCATCAGATGCTTATGAAAACCATAGACCGCCTGAACCAAACAGAAAACGGAAAAGTGAAATTTGCAGGTATGGATCTTGGTCGTACCTGGAAAATGAAACAGGAACGACTTTCAAATCGTTACACCAGCAGGATTGATGAGATTATTCGGGTTAGGTGTAAATAAGACAAGGAAATTTCAATTCTTTAAATTTATCGAGGATATTATGTGAGCAGCAGCCTTATAAACAATTATATATTATAAGCTTAGGAGAATGAAAACTCTTTGCCTAAAATTTAAATTGCACCCTTTTCCTTGTAGCAAAGTAAAAGCACACTTTTAAAAGTGGGACACAAAATTGCCTTTTATTTAAAAATCACAGCTTCATTACTTATGAATTTCGGATGATCTTCTGATAATGGTTGGGTGTAACCTTGGTTTTTTCTTTAAAGCTTTTTGAAAAATGCGGATAAGATTCAAACCCCATCTTATCAGAAATTTTGGCTAAACTAAGATCTGTAGTTTCAATAAGAAACTTACACTGTTTAATACGCTCCTTTGCGTGATATTGAAATGGGGTGCAGCCAAAAATCTCTTTAAAACCGGTTTTAATTTTATGTTCAGCTCCGCAAGTTGATCCAAAGGTTTTAAAGTTTCTTCCAGATGATGCATAATATAAATATGGATCTCATGGAATAGTTTCTGGTCCCATTTCGAATAGGTTTTAATTCCAGAATCCTTTGGTAATTCAGCGAAAAGATTTTTTGGAGTATCCAGGTGATAGGAAGTGACAGTAAATCTCGCCGCTCCTGTTCCCTTTAATCTGGAGACCACTGAAGGTAAACTGATCTTTAAATATTCATTAAATTGATATTCGAGGTTTAGGTTAAAAGATTGAGCGTTATTATCTAAAAAAAAGGATATTTTTTCCTGCCATTGCCCTTGTAATTTTCCTATCAATAATTCCTGAAATCCTTTACCTATTATTTTCGAGGATTTAACTTCCTCATTATCGGGATGCTTATAACTATAATCAATAACTTCCAGGTCTTTATTCAATAAAACACCGCTGATCCCATCACCACGATATCATTTTGAAGGTTAAGCCAGAGAAACTGGTCTCTTTTATTATGTCTTTTTTTGAGCAGCAATTGAAACTTTAAGTCTTATTTTCAGCCTCGGATGGTATTTCCCCGGTGATGGTTTAAGACTTATTTTATATGGCTGAAATGCGACTTTGGATTGCAGTTCCTTATGCGACGGCTTAAGGTTTTAAAAAGCAGCTTTAGATATTTTTGTAGATTTTTTAAAAATCAATTCTATCTGATGAGCTACTTTTTAATTTAACGATTACCAAACTATTTCCGGGTAATCATCATAATTTAATTGGTCTACTCTACAACCTAATTCCTTGGCCCTACTTACCATATCAGACTTCCACATCTTATAGGCTGGTGAGAATTGGGAATAAGCAATTAGTAAATCTGGTATTCCCCGAAATCTTCTTTTTCCCGGGGTCTTGCTCAAATATTCTATATTAATACCCTGCAGTACTAAAAAAACCAGGTCATTATGTATATCAATCTTTTGACCTATGAAAAGTTGAATTTGTTGTGCGCCCTGGGGATCATAATCAAATAAGGCTTTCCTACAATTATATTCCAGAATATAGAGGTTTGCCTGATCCAGGGCATCCAACACGACATAACCTGCATTATAACGAAGAACAGAAATCAAATAGAGTAAGTCTGTCCATAGGTATCTAAAGCCTAAGTATTCAACCTTATTTTCCGAATCGAAAATAAAATTTTCTTTCAACCTGGAATGCTGGAAAGCTTTTCGAACCTCATAAGCAAAGCCCATTATTATGTCTGACTGTCCTTTTTCTTCTTTTTTGTATTCATTTAGTCTTTCTCCTATTTTGTAGTATGCGTCCGTCTAAGTGCATCTTTACTGAGAACCATGTAGGTCATATTTTAGCGGTCTAAATATAATCAAAAATGACCCGATCTTCAATTGCCACAGAAATGCGTAAGCTGGTCACCAGCTTTTA
>NZ_JAIQZB010000010.1 GCF_020164555.1 Salegentibacter lacus
TCATTCAGTGCTTTGAAACCCAGTAGGGCTATAACCAATACTAGCAGGGGGATAGAAAGAAATCGGTATTCCTAAATTCTGAGTATTATACCACCCATCTACTACTTGTAGTTGCTCGGATGGATACCTTACAATAGGATCAAACTCGGTAAAACCACTCTGATCTAATCTATGCTGAACAATCCCTGCACTAATTCCAAAAGAAAGCTGGTTCAAATCTAATTCACTTCTGGAAAAAAGTAAATGATAAGCCACTGTTCCGTAAGCACCTATTTTAGAGAAATTTCCATTTTGGTCGTTAAAAACAATTCCGCCCAGGCCAAGTTTGTCGCCTACCCTGCCATTAACAGCAAGGGTTTGTAAGCTAGGCGCATTATCTACGTCAAACCACTGTTGCCTGGCCGTAAGTCTAATTTGATTTCTATTGGCAGCACCGGCCATAGAAGGATGAATAAGGAAAAGATTATCGGTTAAATAATCTGAGTATATAGGAATTACCTCCTGGGACTTCACCGAACTACCGGTTAAAAGAATAAATAATATTAGGAAGATAAACTTAATAGTTAGGCTAATTTGATTAGCTCTTAAAAAAACATTATAATCCCCAATAAATAAAGTTCTAATCCCCATAAGAAAGGTAAAGATATAGATTAACTAAGTTTTCTTTAGTACTTTTGCAAAAAAATTGATATGAGCAATTTCACCATAAATATACAAGCCACAAACAAACCGGGAATCATAAAATTTGAGACCAACAAATTTCTAACCCGGCACGACAATTACGAGTTTAACAATATAGATGAAGCAGCGAAATCGCCAATAGCTCAACAGTTATTTTATTTACCATTTGTAAAAACGGTTTATATCGCACAAAATTTTATCGCGCTAGAAAAATATGATATTGTTGAATGGGACGATGTACAGGAAGAAGTTGCCGGCCAAATAGAAGAATTTTTAAATAAAGGCGGCGTGGTTGTAAAAGAAGAGGCTAATGAAGCTAAGAATGTACCAGTTACGGTGTATGCTGAAAGCACGCCCAACCCTGGAGTAATGAAGTTTGTCGCTAACAAAAAACTGGTTTTAAAAACTGCAGAGTTTAAAAATATAGACGAAGCTAAAGATGCCCCGCTAGCGCAACAACTTTTTCATTTTCCGTTCGTAAAAGCTGTTTTTATTGATTCCAACTACGTTTCTATTCATAAATACGATGTTGCCCAATGGGAAGAAATCACAATAGAGTTAAGGGAATTCATTACTAATTATCTGCAGGACGGTAAAGAGGTTTTAAAAGCTGAAGCATCAGTACCACAACAAACAGAAGCATCGAATCACCCTGCTAATCCAGAGGTAAGTCAGGAAATAAAAGATCTTGACGATACTTCAAAACAGGTAATCGCAATTTTAGACGAATATATTAAACCTGCTGTTGCCAGCGATGGGGGAAATATTCTGTTTGATTCTTATAATGCTGAAAGTAAAACCGTAAAAGTGATCCTCCAGGGAGCTTGCAGTGGGTGCCCATCTTCGACAATGACCCTTAAAAGCGGAATTGAAACAATGTTAAGGGATATGCTTCGAGGAAAAGTAGATTATGTAGAAGCGGTAAACGGATAATTTCTAAAAGCACTAAAGCGTAGATTTTGCTTCAATATAAAATTCCCTGAATAACTGAATTAGATTAAGCGTAGACGAAATAAGGTCTTTAGATTCCAGTAGAAGCCCAAAATAAAGTTTGGTGTTTTTAGGACTGGTTTCTGAAGTCCTTATTCTTTTTATTTGCTTCTCTATCATTTCTGAAACCGTATCGAGCAATTGTTGCTTTTCGGCCAGAATATTATCTAAACGCTCAAAATCGTGTTCATCAAAGGTGTATTTTATCTCTTCAAATAACTCCTGAAGCTTCCTGTCAATCTTTTTCAAATCCCTAATCTGATTAAATTTTAGGTTCTTGTGATTGTTATTTACGTGCTCAAACGAGTTCCGGGTAATGTACCGGGTAGAATTCACCATTTCCTGCAAATAATCCAGCAAATGGATATAAAAACGGCTCGCTTCAACTGAATCTTCATCCAGCGATTTAATAAAATAGTAGATATTCCCTTTTAGATCGTCTACTTCGCTTTCAAGCTCCCCAACTTTTTTATTATTCTTCTTTAGTTTTGCTAAATCGTGGTAACCCAGGTTATCTACGGTTTTGGTATAGCGCTTACTAATTCCGGAAATTACCTGGGAAATATTTACAGAACTCTCGGCAGTAATTTCATTAATGGTAATAATATCGGTACGCTTGTATCTTTTCTGGCGCTTATCGGCTTTAGCTTTTTTAGTGTGAGACATTGTGTTTTTAACGATTAAAAATGCAGTAATGCAAACCAGAATAGCAATAGCGATAAGACCTCCAAAATAAATTACTGCCGCAAATATCGCTGCGCCAAAAAACGCTACCAAAGCGGTAACGAACCAGCCTCCAATCACATTTAGTACTCCGGCTACCCTATAGACTGCACTTTCCTGGTTCCAGGCCCTATCTGCCAAAGATGTACCCATCGCCACCATAAAAGTTACATAGGTAGTAGAAAGCGGCAGCTGCAAATTAGTTCCCATAGAAATTAAAATACTGGCCACAACCAAATTCACTGAAGCTCTTACCAAATCGAATGCCGGGGGCGCTATTTCCCTAGACGAAATTTTTGCTTTAGGGGTTTCAAACTGATTATTTATGTGCTTTCGTACTTTCTTTGGAAGAACTTCTGAAACTGCGGCTCCAAAAATAATAGAATATCTAACTATGGTTCGCGATAAATAGGTGGCTCCAAAACGTTCAGAACCTTCATTTTGCCTGGATAATTTCACGCCGGTATCTACTACAGCCCTTGCCTTTCCCGAAAACCAAATGGTAAGCACCATTACACCTCCGGCAAAAATCAATATAATTTCGGGTGTGGGAACACTGCCGGCGAGATCGCTCATTAATAATTCTGAAGCCGGAACTCCGGAAGCGCTCCAAATTTCGTAAGATTGCCATGCTGCTATTGGCACACCTATAAAGTTTACCAAATCGTTTCCGGCGAAGGCGAGAGCCAAAGCAAACGTCCCAACAACCACAATTATTTTAAGAATATTTATCTTAAAAAAACTTATAAGGACTTTAGAAAGAATGGTGAAACCAAGAAGGCTAAAAATAATTATCTGTATACGATTATTATTTACATCTTCTACAAAATGATCTGATACAAAAGCCATGCTGTTAAGACCTTTAATCAGGATAAAATAAAAAATTGCCGCAAGAGAAACCCCTCCAAAAATAGCCCCGGTATATTTCAGCCTCCTTTCATATTTAAATGAAAGTACCAGCCGTGAAAAATACTGAACAACGGCACCTGCTACAAAAGCAATGACTATGGCAAGCAATATTCCAAAAATGACCTCAGAAGCCTTTTCAACATTTATAAAATCGACCAGATGTGAAATATCATTGGTAGTACTAAAGATCTTGATAAGAGAAATACTAACCGCGGCGCCCAGTAATTCGAACATTATTGATACCGTGGTAGAGGTTGGCAAACCCATTGAATTGAAGAAATCCAGCAGTAAAACATCGGTAAGCATAACAGCCATAAATATGACCATGATCTCTTCGAAATAGAATTCCTGCGGAAGAAATATCCCTTTTCGGGCTACTTCCATTAATCCGCTGGAAAATATTGCTCCAACTGCGACTCCAAGACTTGCGATAATAAGGATAGAACGTAGGGAAACTGCCTTGGATCCCACTGCAGAATTCAGAAAATTAATAGCATCGTTACTCACCCCAACCACCAAATCGGTGATGGCAAGAATAAATAAAAACCCAAGAATAATTAGATAAACATCCTGCATGGAAACACCCTCCTTTTAACCTGCAAAATTCAGTGAATTTTTCCTGATATCTCTCTAATGAAGGTTATTAAAACTTTAATTAATAATATAAAAAATAGCATTCAAATCAGATGAAATTTCAGGGAGGTTTAGGTCGATAACTTATTGGTAATAACCCCTATTTTTAAATCAATTTTTATTTCCGAATAAATTAAAGTTATATTTAGTTAATTGAATTCTAACATTTTAAAACCAATCTATTATGTCTATTGTAAAAGTAATTGAGATTTTGGCGAATTCTACCGAAAGCTGGGAAGATGCCACAAAAAAAGCAGTAAAACACGCTTCTAAAACCGTAAAAAACATAAAATCGGTTTATGTTAAAGATCAAAGCGCACTTGTGAATGGAGAAAACATTACCGAATTTAGAGTTGATGTAAAAATCTCTTTTGAAGTCAATTAATTTTCATTCAAAATAATGGCAACGCTCTCTGGGATTCCGGGGAGCGTTTTCATTTTAAAAAATAAACATGTCTACACCTAAATTCACCAATAGCCTAATTAACGAGACCAGTCCTTACCTTTTACAGCACGCGCATAATCCCGTAAATTGGGAGGCGTGGAATTCCAAAACCCTGCAACAAGCTCGCGAAGAAGATAAACTTTTACTTATTAGTGTGGGATATTCAGCCTGCCACTGGTGCCACGTGATGGAACACGAAAGTTTTGAAAATGAAGCCGTGGCTGAAATTATGAATTCTAATTTCATAAATATTAAAGTAGATCGGGAAGAACGCCCAGATGTTGACCAGGTGTATATGAATGCAGTGCAAGTAATGACCGGAGCCGGCGGATGGCCAATGAATATTGTTGCCCTCCCCGACGGTCGCCCGGTTTGGGGTGGCACTTATTTTAGAAAGGAACAATGGAAAGACGCTTTAAAACAACTTTCCGGGCTTTATAAAACCAAGCCTGAAAAAATGAAAGAATATGCCTCCAGGCTCGAAGAAGGGCTTCAGCAATTACAACTCATTGAAATTCCTGAAAAAGAAACTTCCTTTACTACCGATTTTCTGAATGAGATCCTTGAAAAATGGAAGAAAGCCTTCGATAAAAAAAACGGCGGTTCGCCTGGAGCTCCAAAATTTATGCTGCCGGTAAACCAGGAATTTTTATTGCGTAGCGGCGTTCAGCTAAACGAAAAGGATCTTCTGGAACATTCTCTGCATAGCCTTAATAAAATATCTTACGGTGGCCTTTTTGACCATATAGGCGGAGGATTTTCCCGCTACTCGATAGACGAACGCTGGCACGTTCCGCATTTTGAAAAAATGCTTTATGATAATGCACAATTAGTTAGTCTTTACAGTAAAGCTTTTTCCCTAACAAAAGATAATTGGTATAAAGAAGTGGTTTTTAAAACCCTGGATTTCATAAAAGAAGAACTTACCGATGCCACCGGCGCATTTTATTCGGCTTTAGATGCCGATAGTGAAGATGAAAACGGAAGTAAAACGGAAGGTGCTTATTATGTTTGGACTAAAGATAATCTGCAAGATTTACTAAAAGAAGATTTTTTAATTTTTGAAGCCTATTACAATATAAATTCCTTCGGAAAATGGGAAGAAAATAATTATGTGCTTATTCGTTCCAAAAATGATGAAACAATTGCTGAGGAATTCAACATTAGCCTTTCTGAATTAGAAGAAAAGAAAAAACACTGGACAAAAATTTTAAAACAAGAGCGTGATAAAAGAGTAAAACCGGGATTAGATGATAAAAGCCTAACTTCCTGGAATGCTTTAATGCTTAATGGTTACGTTGACGCCTACAAAGCTTTTGGCAAACAGCAGTTCCTGGAAAAAGCTTTAAAAAATGCCGAATTTCTTCAAAAATATCAGTTTAAAAAAGACTACCGACTTTGGCATAATTATAAAAACGGTAAAAGTTCTATAAATGCTTACCTGGAAGATTATGTGTTTTGCACCGAAGCTTTCCTGAATTTATACGAAGCTACTTTTGAAGAAAAATGGTTGGAAATTGCGGAGCGATTAATCGTAGTTGGTCTTGAAGATTTTCAGGATAAAAA
Source organism: Salegentibacter lacus (assembly GCF_020164555.1). Lineage (GTDB taxonomy): Bacteria > Bacteroidota > Bacteroidia > Flavobacteriales > Flavobacteriaceae > Salegentibacter > Salegentibacter lacus. The sequence goes on from NZ_JAIQZB010000010.1 coordinate 5,948, forward strand.
GACCGGATTATTTTATTTCACTTCCGCAAAAGATGAGGCGCTTATTACAAGAAATTATGAGTTGAACGATAATGTGATGCCGGCTTCAAATTCTGTTATGGCCAAGAATTTATTCACAATTTCTAAAATAACCGGAAACCGGGATTATTCCGATTTAGCGGCTAAAATGCTGAAAACAGTGCAACCACAAATAAAAACCCACCCGCATTCTTATGCCAACTGGCTGGATTTGATGCTAAATTTTACTGGAACATTTAATGAAATAGCGATTACGGGAAAAAATGCACTTCCAATAAGGAAAGAACTTCAACGGGAATACTTCCCGTACACTGTATTTGCCGGAAGTGCTAATGTTTCAGAAATATCACTTCTCAAAAACAGGTTTAAAGAAAACCAGGATTTAATCTTTATCTGCAGTGACGGAAAATGTGATCTCCCTTTAAATTCTGTGGAAGATTCTATCAAAAGAATAAAACAGTTTTAACAAAAATTAAACAGCGAAATTTATTATAAATAAAAAATTTATAGTCAATTTGTTTCTCAAAAAATTGAAATTATGGATAGACTAAACGATTGGGGCGATATCGCAAAAGAATACGCTGAAAAATTTATTGATTACCTACCTACTTTAATTGGATCTCTGGCACTTTTAATAATTGGCCTTTGGGTAATTGGTTTAATTGTAAAATATGTAGAAAAAATATTCCAAAAGAAAGATTACGATAAAACCTTAGAAATTTTCACACTAAATGCTCTAAAGTGGGGACTTAAAATAATATTATTTGTCCTTTTTATCACACAACTTGGTGTGCAGAGCGCTTCACTGGTAGCCGCGATTGGTGCTGCAGGTTTAGCTATTGGTCTTGCTATGCAAGGATCACTCTCTAATTTGGCCGGTGGTGTTATCCTAATCATATTAAAACCTTTTAAAGTTGGGGATTGGATAGAAGTTCAAGGCGTTTCGGGAAGTGTGGTAGAGATATCTTTATTCTACACGAAATTAGACACTTTCGGAAATCAGCGTGCTGTAATTCCAAATGGAGAATTGAGTAATGATAATATTATAAATTACAGCTTTAATGGAACAAGAAAAGAAAACCTAAGCTTTGGGATCTCTTATGACGACGATTTAAAAAAGGCTAAAGAAGTACTTAGAAAACTTGTTGAAGAGCAGGAAGATGTTCTAAAAGACCCGGCACCGCAAATTATTGTTTCTGAACTTGGCGCCGATTCTGTTAACTTCTCAGTGAGATATTTTGCTGAAAACAGTAAATTCTGGGATCTACACTGGTTTATGATTGAAGAAGGAAAAATAAGACTAGAAGAAGCCGGAATGACAATTCCTTATCCTCAACGTGATGTTTATCTTTATGATCAAACAAAGATGAATGGAACGATTGAAAAGAGATCGAAAAACAACGGTGCTAACTCCGCCGATTAACCGGCAATAAAATCTTTTAAATAATAAGGTTCAAAATAAGCGACATCTTCGGTGTCGCTTATTTTGTATTTGGCTTCTGCTAAACTGCACATTTCTCTTGAAGATGGTAATTTATCTAAAACAAATTCAGCGTTGGAATGTGTACAAATAGCCTTAAATTTTTCCACACCATTTCCTATAAACACTGTTTTATCCTTTTCAAGATAATCAGTGAAAGAATTTTCATCTAAAACTTCAGCTTTTGTTTCTCTAATTTCATTAAACTTTTCATCGAAAATAGCCGAATAAACTTCCATTCTTCGTGCATCTAACATTGGAATTATAAATGCTTTCTCCAGGTCTACCTGCGCAGCTAAAGAAGCTAAGGTAGCGATAGAAATTAACGGGATATCCAACGAGAAACATAGCCCTTTTGCGGTAGAAACACCTATTCTTAATCCTGTATAAGACCCAGGACCTTTACTAACTGCTATGGCATCAAGATCTGCCACATTTAGATTATTCTCCTTTAGAATTTCATCTATAAAAACATGTAACTTCTCGGCGTGGGAATAATTACTGCTATTATCTTCCTTAAGCGCAAGTAGAACGCCATTTTTTGAAAGTGCGACAGAGCAATTAGTTGTAGCGGTTTCTAAACAAAGTATTAATGCCAAATTCTAAAGTTTTTCCAATTCCTATTTATTAATTACCTCAACATCATCACCTTCTTTCAGGCTTTTTGTCACGGTATTATATGGTCCTGTAATCACGGTCTCCCCTTCGGTTAAACCTTCAGTAATTTCAATATTACTATCATCCTGAATTCCGGTAGAAACTTTTCTAAGCTCAGCTTTTGTTCCTTCTTTAAGAAAAACAGCCTCATATTTTCGATCAGCGCTTCCAGTTGCTGAAGTATCATTTTTAATTACAATTGCACTAATTGGAATTCCAATTATATTATTTTTTCTATTCGTAATTATATCTACTGTAGCCGTCATCCCAGGTCTAAACGGAGAGTAATTATCATCTTCTCCTTCCAAAAGATCTTCGTAAGATTTTTCTAAAATACGAACTTTCACTTTAAAGTTAGTCACCTGATCTGTGGTAAGCGTAGCATCAGCCGAGTTTGAGATTTCGGTAACAATTCCTTTAAATTCTTTTCCTAAATAGGCATCAACCTCAACAATTGTAGAATCTCCAACCTCAACCTTTACAATATCATTTTCATTCACATCTACTTCCACTTCCATATTAGTTAGATTAGCCACCCTAAGAATTTCGGTACCGGCCATTTGCTGAGTTCCCACAACCCTTTCTCCCAGTTCTGCATCTAATTTTGAAATTGTACCGCTCATAGGCGCATAAATATTGGTACGCCCCAGGTTATCCTGAGCTTCTTTTACTGTAGCAGCAGTACTTTGCATATTGTAGTAAGCCGATTCTTTATTGGCCTGTGCTACTTCATATTCTGAAACAATCCTGTCCCACTCCGCTTTAGAAATTACTCCTTTTTCAAAAAGGCTTTTGTTTCGGTTATAATTAGCTTCAGCTTGCTTTAAACTTGCTTCTGCTTGCGCATAATTAGCCTTGGAAGTTTCTAACCCCGCCTGTGCTCTATTTACGTTAGACTGATAGATATCTGGATTTACCCTAACCAATAAATCTCCTTTTTCTACTGCCTGGCCTTCTACAATAGGAAGTTCAATTATTTCTCCTGAAACTTCTGAAGAAAGTTTTACTTCAATCTCCGGCTGAATTTTTCCGGTTGCTGAAACAGTTTCTATAATATCTATAGGTTCAATTTTAGTTATTTCTACTTCTTTAAAATTGCCAGATTTACCAAACCAGCCCGCCTTTTTGCCTATTATAAGCAGGACAATAAGTGCGAGAGCAATTCCGATTATTATAAAAAGAGTCTTTTTCTTCATAGTTTAAAATTTAAGATCGGTCACCGGTACTCCAAAATATAATTCAAGTACTTTTAGTTTAAAAATATAATCGTATTTGGTTCTTAGCACTTCACTTTGTGCATTTTCATACCTTAATTTAGCCTGGCTAAATTCAAAAGCATTAGACATTCCCACATCAAAACGTTGAGTAGAATATTCAAAAGCCTGCTCCTGTGCATTAGCTGCAACAAGCGCCGCTTCGTAAGCTTCAAAAGCTCCTTCAGCATCTACATACGCTTGATAAACATTTGCTTCAAGATCCAGTTCTGCCTGTTCTAATTCATATTCAGCTCGTCTGGCGTTCACCTGGCTTCTTCTAACCTGAATTCTAGTGGCAAGACCATTAAAAATTGGAACACTTACCTGTACCCCGTAAGTAATACCATCGTTACGCTGTAATTGTTCGAAAAATGGCAGCGGACTACCAATAGTAGTAAGTGTATTTGGAGCAACCACAATATCGCCGGTTTCTTCTACCACACCAATTTCGCGGGTAGGATCATTAGGGTCTATTTCTGCCCCAACAATTCTTCCCTGGCCAGATTCTCTGGTATTGTAGTTAAAGAAAGCTCCCACACTTGGGTAGTAAGCTCCTTTGGCAATTTCTACATCTTTTTGAGCAATTTCACGATTGGCTTCAGCAATTTTAATTTCAGATCGCTCTTCTTTGGCCTGTTCAACAATATCATCTACCGAATTATCTAAAATCTCGGTACCGAAAATATCATAATCCCTTTCTACGATATCAAAATTTTCGTAATCCTTTATGAGTAAAGTTTGCGCCAAACTTATAAGCGAGATTCTAATATTATTTTTGGCAACAATTATTCGCTGAAGTTCATCTGCATTGGTAGCTTCAATCTCTAAAAGATCTCCCTGCGGTAAAGATCCCGCTTCAACCAGCTGCTGTGTTCTTTCTAATTGTTCCTGGGTAACTTCATTTTGCATTCTAAGAATCTCCAGGTTTTGCTTATTAAAAAGCACCTGTAAATAAGAATCTGCCACAAACAAAGTGATATCATCTTTCATCCTGTCCAGCGCATACTGACTTGCAAGTTCAGAGATTTTTGCACGTTGCAACTGTTTAAAGTTTCTAAGTCCGTCAAAAAGATTAAGACTTGCGGTAACCCCTGCAGAAAAGTTTCTCGTTGTTTGTGTTTGTAAAACCCCGGTAGTGACATTTTGGGTAAGACCTGTGTTCCAGGAATTCGTTGCAGAAGCATTTATATTTGGTAAAAAATTACCAATCGCATCTCTTCTACCCAGTTCAGCAAGCTCTACATCGAGTTCGCTTTGTTTTACTGAAATATTATTCTCCAGGGCATAATTAACACATTCCTGAAGTGTCCATTTATCGTCTTCCTGTGCTTGTATAAATAACGCAGAAAATAAAAATATGGTTAGTAAGCTGTATTTTTTCATAATAGGAATTGTAGTTGATGAGTCTATGAAATTCTAAACTTGTTACATTTTGATTTAAAAATCTAACCTCCGGCAAATTCCGGACTTGGCTGAACCCTATTCCAAACCTTTATTTTATCGTCTTTGGAAATACCATTCTTCACTTCTACCTGAATTCCATCACTTATCCCTAATTCCAAATCTCTTCTTTCAAATTCCTGATCTCCGGTTTCCACTTCCACGAAAGGCTCCTGGGTGTCTGGATCAAATTGAACCAGTGCTTCTTTAATGGCTAAAACCTCATCGGCCCTATCTAAAATAATAGATGCATTTGCACTTAAACCGGCACGAATAAAAGTAGTATCGGCTTTATCCAAAGTTCCTTTTATTTCAAACTGAATCGCTCCGTTTTCGTCTACACCTTTTGGTGCGATGTAATCTAAAATTGCATTAAAAGTTTTATTTTCTATTGCACCAACTGTTACTTCCAGCGGCAAATCTTCTTTAATTTTCCCAACTTCACTTTCGTCAACTTTACCTTCAAAAATCATTTCATTTATATCGGCAAGTGTGGCCAAAGTGGTTCCATCGTTAAAATTGTTACTTTCTATAACCTGGTTTCCAACCCGTACCGGCACATCTAACACCATTCCATCTACAGTAGATCTAATAAGGGTGTTGGCGGCACTACCTATACCACTGGTGGTTCCTGTTTGCACAATTTCAAAATTTTGCTGTGCAGATCTGTAATTTTGCTGCATTCTTTTATAGTTCGCTTCAGCATTATCAAAATCGTTTTGAGAGATCACCCCTTTTTCAAACAAAGCTTTTTGTCTTTCGTACGTTTTTTGCTCATTATCTAAATTGATCTTTGCTGTAGCTACAGCATCTTTAGCACTTTGCAAAGAATTTACATTCGGGATTACTCTAATTTTTGCAATAAGATCGCCGGCCTTAACTTTCTCTCCCGCTTCAATATATATTTCATCTATAATTCCTGAAATATTAGGCTTAATAAGCACTTCTTCTTTCGGAACAATATTTCCCGTCGCCACCGTTTTCTTTACGATGGTTTCTATCGAAGCCTGCTCGGTTTCGTAAACCGTAGGATCCTCCTGATTTTTTTGAAACAAATAGTACAATGCACCTACAAAAACCACGGCGATCAATACTAAAATTGAGATGGTAACTGTTTTTTTCATTTTTTGATTGAATTAGTCTTCTTTACTTTTTTATTTTATTCGGTTCTTAGAGCATCTACGGGCTTGATTTTAATCGCGTTTTGCGCCGGAATTAGCCCGGCCAGCAAGCCTGAACATATTAAAATCATTAAAGCAGTAATTACCACTCCAAGGTCTACACTTGGGTTGGCAAACATCATTTCTGAGGTATCCATTCCGCTTAAGGCATAATTAATTCCAGCAATAATTCCGGTGGCGAAAATAATTCCAGTCATTCCTGAAATAATGGTAAGAAAAATAGACTCCATTAAAATTTGACCTCTAATAGACCATGGTGTAGCGCCAAGTGCGCGTCTTATCCCAATTTCGTTGGTTCTTTCCTTTACCACAATTAGCATAATATTGCTAATTCCAATAATACCAGATAGTAAAACCAGAATCCCCACGAAATAGGCGACGGCTTTTAATGCTACGAACAATCCGTTTATCTTATTGAATTCTTCATATAAGTCGAAATTACCAACCGCCCTATCGTCTTCAGGATGAATGGAATGCCGGCTTTTTATAAGATCTAAAACACTTGATTTTAAACTTGTAATAGAATTTTCATCATTGGCGGTAATCGCCATCCATCCCACAGTATCTCCCATATTAAAAGCCTGGGAAAACGCAGTAAATGGAACATAAATTTCTTTCTGAGCTTCTTCGGCATTTCCACCGCCACCACCTTTTTTCTTGTAGGTGCCGATTACCATAAAATTAACGCCGTTTATTTTGAGATAGGTCCCCAAAACCTCTTCATTCTTTTCATACAATTCCCGCCGAACACCTTCACCAATTATGGCAACTTTTCGCTTATCCTGAATATCGAGATAATTTATAAACCTTCCGGAAGTAACATCCATAGGTTCCTGCTGAATGATTTCGGGGTAATCACCATATACATTAAAAGCACCGGTTTGAAGCCCACGTACCACATTGTTATTGCCTCCAAAGCCACCTAATTGGTTTCTGGGAGAAATAAATCGAAGCCCTGGTACATTTTCCCGCAGAGCTTCAACATCAGAAGTTTTAAAATTATAGCGTCGACCTTTAGGAAGGCCTTTATAGGGTTTTGATGCGGTTTGTGTCCACATAAACATTGTATTGGTAGCAATACCACCAAAACCCTGCTTTACACCATTTTCAAGCCCCTTACCTGCTGCTAGTAAAATAACAAGGATAAAAATACCCCACATTACACCAAAAGCCGTAAGTAAAGTTCTAAACCAGTTAGCACTTAAGGCTTCAATTATTTCGCTCCATTTATCCCTGCTGAACATATTATTCGTCTCTTAATGCTACAATAGGTTTAATTCTTGCCGCCCTCCAGGCAGGGAAGAATCCGGCGATTGCACCAGCCAAAACCAGGATAAAAACGGTAGTAAGCGCCACATTAAAATTAACTGCGGGATTTGAGATATACTGGGTTTCTATGAGTGGCCCCACAAATTCTAACAACAATAAACTGGCAATTAAGCCTATGAATCCGGCGATAGCAGTTACAAAAATAGACTCGTGTAAAACCATCCCCACAATAGAGAGAGGCTCAGCACCAAGTGCTTTTCGTATGCCTATTTCCCTGGTTCTTTCTTTTACGATAATGAGCATAATATTACTCACTCCCACTACTCCTGCGATAATGGTACAAATACCCACTCCCCAAAAGAAGAATTTTATCATATCCATAAGGTCGAAAAAGCGTTTGGCATTCTCCAACGAGTTATTAATGCTTATTGCACTTTCATCGTCGGGAGCTATGGTGTGTGTTTCTTTAAGTTGATTTTTTATCGCTTCAGAAAAACGATTAGAAGCGGCAAGCGCAGCTTCAAAGTTATCTTCGGGCTCTAAGGTAAAAGCCATATTGGCGATATTATTGCTACCTCCAAAAACACGCTGGGCGGTAGAAATAGGCATAAATACCCTACTTTCTTCCCGTTCACCGCCTGGATCGGTAAAAACACCGACTACCTTAAAATTTACTCCGGAAATTTGAACATATTCACCAATTGGGTCTTTACTGTCTTTAAAAAGGTCGTTCCGAACTTTATTTCCAACCACCACCACTTTTTCGAAGTTTTCGTGGTCTTTATAATTTACAAAGCGACCCTCTATCATACCGCTGTTTTCCAGAAACTGATAATCGGGATAAACGCCTTCTACACGATAGGAACCCGATTCTTTTCCGTAATTCACTATACCATTCCAAATTCTATAAATAGAAGATTTATATTCTAAATCGTCCTGATATTTTAAGGTGGTGTAATTGAAGTCTTCATTTTTCATCTGAATTCTTCTACCGGGATTCAGGCCTTTATATTCTTTAGAAGTAACGCCGGTATAGACATACATAATATTCGCGGCATCCCTTTTAAATTCCTGTGAAATACCATTACGCATTCCTTCACCAATGCCAAGAAGAACCACTAAAATAAAAATTCCCGAAGCTACCGAAAGCCCGGTTAAAAACGTTCGTAATTTGTTTTTACGAATCGTTTCAAATATCTCTTCCCAACGTTCAAGATCAAACATTTTGTTGCGCTCTAACCTGGTTAACCTGTGTATCCTGAATAATTCTACCGTCTTTTAGATTGACGATTCGTTTTGTCATTGCTGCAATATCGGGTTCGTGTGTTACAACAAGTATGGTTCGACCTTCATCATTAATTTCCTGAATTAAATTCATCACATCATAAGATGTTTTTGAATCTAAAGCCCCAGTAGGTTCATCGGCTAAAAGCACTTTTGGATCGCTGGCAAGCGCCCTCGCAATTGCTACACGCTGCTTTTGCCCTCCGGAAAGTTCATTTGGTAAATGTCCTGCCCAATCGGCCAGGCCAACTTTTTCCAGGTAACTCATTGCTTTATCAATGCGTTCCCCGCGCTTAACTCCCTGATAATACAACGGAAGTGCTACATTATCCAAAGCATTTTTATAAGAAATAAGGTTGAAAGATTGAAAAATAAAACCCAGGAATTTATTCCTGTAGCGGGCAGCTATTTTTTCGTTAAGATTTTTAATTGCAACGCCATCTAAAGTGTAAGAACCTTCATCGGCCTCATCAAGCATCCCAAGAATGTTCAATAACGTAGATTTTCCAGATCCAGAAGATCCCATGATAGAAACGAGTTCGCCTTCAGCAACGCTAAAATTAATTCCTTTTAAGACGTGCAGCGAATTACTGCCCATTTTATAGGATTTGTGAAGATCTTTAATTTCTATCATCGTAGTGAAAATTACGGGTTGCTAACTTTTAACCAAAAGTGTCACCCATAAGACTCTACGAAAAGCGAAATGTTACATTTAATTGAAGAAAATATTTTGAAGTTGTTTAAGCTTCTTCCGACCTTTTAGCTTTTTTACGGGATCGATATATAAAATATCCTAAACCTCCAACAAGTAAATATGGAAAAGCCATTAGGTAAAGAATTCCGTTATTGATACCCTTTGCAGCGCTTTGATCGGTATCACTTTCTAAAACGGCCCGGCACATAGAGCATTGTGCTTCAGCTAATTCAGGAAGTAAAAGCAGAAAGAAGAAAATAATTAAAAACCTGATTTTCATAGCGATAATTTCTGAAGGTAAATTTAAGAAATTTTATTAATAAGCTTCAATTACAGTTGTTAAGACTTAATTTCTTCCGAAGTAAATCAGCTTAATAATACGGAAGCATAAAAATATAAACCAAAACCCCGGTAACTGCCACATATAACCAAATAGGAAAGGTCCAGCGGGCGATTTTAGCGTGTTTCTGATATTCCCCGGTTAATCCACGATACATTGTAAAAAGTACCAAAGGAACTATAATTGCAGAAAGTACGATATGTGTGATAAGGATAAAGAAATAAACCGTGCGTAAAATACCTTCCCCACCATAAGGCACAGGATCGTTACTAATTTTAGAAATTACATAACTAACCAGAAATATAGCCGAAAGTATAAATGCGGTAATCATAACATTACGATGCAATTTATATTCCCTGATAGTCATAAAGAAATAGCCTAGCATCAATAAAATAGCCGTAGAACCATTTAGAACTGCGTGAAAAAACGGGAATGTTCCTGTTTGTGCGCCAAAAATATTATAACGCTCGGGCAAGTACATAAGAATAAGTACTAAAATAGGTACCAGTACGGACAAAGCAATAATAACCGGAACCGCTATTTTATCGGTTTTTGTTAACGTTCTTCTCACAGTAGTTTTTTAATATCTTCAATTAAAATTTCAATTTGAGGCTCTTCTTCACCTTCTGCAACCGATTTATTTCTTTCTACAGATCCACGATAGTAAATTATTGGATTTCCATAATCATCCAGCCGGGATCTAATATAACCTTCCTTATCTACCAAAGCGAATAAACCCTGATGAGCAAACCCGCCGGGAACTTCACTATTCTCTCCTGCATAAATATTATAACCAACATTGGCAAGACTGTAAATTGAATCTTTTTCACCGGTTAATAAATTCCAGTTTGGGTGATCTATTCCATAATTTTCAGCATAGGAATTTAACACTTCAGGAGTGTCGTGTTTAGGGTCTATAGTAAAAGATGCTATCCCGAAATCTTCTTTATTCTCAAATTCTTCCTGAACTTCTACCAGATTTTGATTCATAATTGGACAAATGGTTGGGCAGGTAGTAAAAAAGAATTCTGCGACATAAACCTTCCCCAGGTAATCTTCATTTGTAATAGTATCGCCATCCTGATTTATCAATTCAAACTCGGGTGCTTTTTTCTTTCTACCGTTTATTTCAATATAAGAAAGTGCCTTATCGGTATTTAATCTTTTATCGGCACCTTTAATATTTAATCTATCAGATTTCACGACTTCATCGCTATTTATTGTTTCCACAATTTTTGGAATAAACATAATTCCAAAAACAAGAATAATAAGTGAAAGCCCTATGTAAGAATATTTCCTTTTCATTTTAATTATTTTTTCTTTCGGCATTGTTCTTTTTTAAAGCCAGCCTGTACTCGGCAAGAATCACTTTTACATCGTCATTCATTTTATCGCTCAGTTCGGCAACCGAACGGGAATCGTAACCATAAACCTTCCCCAAGTCTTCATCCTCATCACGACCTCTTAAATTAAGTTCTTTATCTACAATAAAAACGTATGGAGTGTAAGTATCATCAAGTTCATGTGGGGTATTAAAACTCTCAAAGATTTCTTTTACTTCGGCCGATGTTCCAAAAATAAATTGCCATTTTTCAGTTTTAGAAATACCGCTAAATTCTTCTTTAAATTTTTCAGCTTCCTCCCTGGCTTCTTCGGGCAAAACAACCACAAACTGAAAATCGTTGAATTCGTAATATTTTTCAAGTATTTTTTGATCGAGATTAAAGGTGTTGCCTTTTAGGTTATCAAGGTCTTTTCCGAAGAAAGCAACAATGCTTATTTTATCTTCTAAACTAATCGGTTTTCCATCAAAACTTTCAAATTCTGAAACATCGTTAACACCTTCAGTTAACACAGGCAATTTGGCAAAATTATTTTGACCTGAAGCAAAAAACATATAAGCGAGGATAGGTAATGCGAAGAGCACTAAAAGTACTAAAAACTTTTTCATAATCCGATCTATAGAAGTGGGTGCAAAAATAAAAAGACGGTTTCAAAAAACCGCCTTTCTATACATTTTTAACTTTTAAGCTCTTTTAAAAATCCCAGGCTACGTGGTTAGTTTTAAATACCTCATAAATATAATTACCCTCTGTTAAGAGTATAAAAATAAGATAACTAATAAGAAAGACTGACGACCAAACTATTGCTCTTCGCAGTCCTTTGGTTTCACCTTCAAGGTGCATAAAAGACCAGGCAATATAATAAGCTTTATAAATTGTAAGTATGATAAATATCCAGTTAAGGAGCGACATACTTAAAAAAGAAGTATCTGTAAGAAATTCCGGTTTTAAAATCCCTAAAACAACTTCTATAAGTGTAACGATAGATAGGATTACAAATACCGTCCAGATTCTCTTTGTGTTAGATTCGTGATGATGTGCTGTACCGTGTGCCATTTTTAATATTTTCTGAAATTATACCAGGTAAAAGAATGTGAAAACAAATACCCAAACTAAATCTACAAAGTGCCAGTAAAGACCAACTTTCTCCACCATCTCGTAATTCTTTCTTCGTTCGTAAGTACCAAGAATTACGTTAAAGAAAATAATGATATTAATAAGAACCCCTGTAAAAACGTGAAAACCGTGAAAACCGGTAATAAAGAAAAAGAAATCTCCGAATAATGGCGGACCATATTCGTTACGTGTAAGGTTAGCTCCTTCTACCACACCTGCAGCTTCATTATCTAATTTAGCTAAAGATTCTTCACGAGAAAGGATGGTTTTTTCACCCTCTTCGGTCATTATTTGCGTTCTTATTAAAAGATCTGGATTTGCAACAAAACCAGCTTTTACTTCTTCTATAGAATAAGATGGCAAAGATCCTTCACTCTCAAACCATACACCATTTCTTGCTTCGTGTTCTACTCTCACTGATGCCGCAGGAGCAGCGATATCCGCCAGGGCTACCCTGTGACCATCGCCATCAATAAACTGTAGGATATTCCCTCCTTCAGTATAAACAGCTCCATAAGTACCATTGATAAAATTTTTCCATTCCCAGGCTTGAGAACCAAGGAAAATAACCCCTCCAATAATGGTAAGGAACATATAAAAGGTAACTTTCGCTTTGTTTAACTGGTGACCAGCATCTACCGCCAATACCATTGTTACCGAAGAAAAAATAAGGATAAATGTCATTAATGCCACATAATACATAGGTGCATCTACACCGTGTAAGAATGGAAAGTGATTAAAAACTTCGTCGGCAATTGGCCACGAATCCATAAATTTAAAGCGGGAAAACCCATAAGCTGCAAGAAAACCAGAGAAGGTAAGTGCATCGGAAGTGATAAAAAACCACATCATCAATTTGCCATAACTGGCCTTTAAAGGCTCATTACCACCACCCCAGGTTTTACCTTCGGTGCCTGTTCTAACAACAGTAGCTTCCATAGAAGAGTATTTAAATTTTAAGTATTGCGCAAAAATACGCAATTTTATTATTTAAAGAAATATAAAAACACAAACAGGTATATCCACATAAGATCAACAAAATGCCAAAAAGTCGCACCCAGCTCAATTCCAAGCATTTGACCTTTTTTATAACGTTGTTTAAAATGGTTATAAATTACTACTAAAAGCGTGATAACACCCGCCAATAGATGCGCCATATGCACTAAAACCAACACATAAATGAAGGAAGTTGTAATACTACTTTCGCTTCCTGTGAAGTAATAACCTTCTCCAATAATCTCAGTAAAACCATTAAATTGAAGAGCTACAAAAAGTACAGCAAGTATCAGTGTTCCTATGAGTAAAGCTGAAGCGTTTCTTCGATTTCCGGAAAGAATACTTTGTTTGGCCAGGATAAAAGTGACACTACTTAAAACTATTACAATAGTACTCCAAAAAAAGGCATTTGGCAGATCAAATTCAGTTAACCAATCTGGTCTTGTTTTACTTACCACATAAGCACTGGTTAAACCACCAAAGGTCATTATCATACTTATTATACCAAACCAGAGCATCATCTTCTTTGCCCTGTCGTATTTGTGCTTTTCTGCACCCTGAGTTAAATCCATTCTCTTATAAATTTATCGAAAACATATACTATTTGAAGAAGCGTAATATAAGATACACTTGCAAACATTAATTTTTTAGCGGCCTGCGCCGTTTTTTCCTTATACAATTTCAAAGCATAATACAGCATTCCCAGTCCTAATAAAAGGATGATTACCCCCGCTACCGGAGACAGAAAAAGTTTTCCTGTTACTCCAAAAACAGGAATCAAGGATACTAAAATGGTCCAGACCGTATAAAGAATTATCTGTATTGCGGTTCCTTTATCCCTTTTTCCAGTAGGCAGCATAAAGAAGCCTCCTTTTTTATAATCGTCATACAGCCACCAACCAATTGCCCAAAAATGGGGAAACTGCCAGAAGAACTGTATCATAAATAAAGTACCGGGTTCTATACTGAAATCTCCGGTTGCCGCGACCCAACCCAACATAAAAGGAATAGCTCCAGGAATTGCACCTACAAAAACTGATAATGGTGTTTTAGTCTTAAGAGGTGTGTATAAACTTACATACAAAAAGATACTTATCGCCCCAAACATCGCTGTTTTAGGGTTAATAATATATAAAACTATAAGCCCGGCGATGGTAAAAACACTGGCTATTAAAAAAGCCATACTTACAGACATTCTCCCATCGGGGATAGGCCGGTTTTTAGTGCGATCCATAAGCGCATCAAGATCGCGCTCTATAATTTGATTATACGCATTAGATGCCCCAACCATAAAATAACCACCTATAGCCAGCAAAAAAACGGTAACGAAATCTATATTATCAGCACCCAGAAAATAGCCTGCAATCGAAGAAAAAACTACGCTTACGGCAAGCCGCACCTTGGTTATTTCTTTAAAGTCTGTTAAGATAGAAGCCGAGGGATTATGTACGCCGGTGCTGCTCAAAAATAGGTTTTTTCAATTGGCGCAAAGATACTCCTTAATTGGGTTTTGGCAAGGGGGCAAAAATGTTAATTTTCAGCACTTAGCGAATTGAAGAAATATTCAAAAAAACTTATACCAGTCCTTTCTTAAAAATACTGATTCCCTAGTAATCGTAATACCAATTAAAAATATCGGTTCGCAGCCCAAAATTTATCCAGGAAGTCGTATTATCAAAGGTCTGGAAAGTTTTAACATCAGGGTCAAAAGAGCGATAAATAAAGCTTCCATAGAGCTTTAAGTTTGTCGCAGGATTTACTATATAACCGGCCTCAATACTGGAAAAGAAGGAAGTAGTAGTGTTTCCCTGACCAATTTCCACACCGGTTTCAAAGGGTCGCTGGCGTTCACTGGTATAAATATCTCCTCCGTAAGCAGCCTGATTAGTTGCCATATTATAATCAAAACCTCTTTTACCATAAATTACCTTAGCATTTCCATACCATCTATCATTTTTATAGCGCGCAATACCCAGAATTTCCCTGAAATTTGAACCCCATAAATGAGCCATTGACTGGTTGTTATGTCCGTAATTTAAAACTCCTGTATTATGCGAATAAGTATAAGGCCGAACCTGATTATATTCTGCCTGAAGAAATAGACCCGAAATATTAAAAGCGTCAAAATATTTTAACCCTAATTGATAGCCCAATTTGTTCTTCCAGCTCTGCTGTCCACCAAAAACATCTGAAGTAGAGAATTCATCTATGATCATTTGGCCATACACATTGATTTTATCTGAAAACTTATACTTTGAAGTTAAACCAATAATTGCATTTCCCCCACGAGCTCCTGTAGAAAATTCTATAGCGCGGTAAAAAATCACAGGATTCAAATAATTTAAATCGAAACCTCTGCTATTGTCATTTTCCCAAACTACAGATTCAAACAAACCAATATTAAGCCGTTTGGTAACATTATAGCTTAAATAATGATTAGCCATATATTTTGTTCTGAAAGAACCATTCTCTGTAACGGCAGGCCTGACGTCGCGTAAAGACATCCAGGTGTTGGTGTATTTTAATTTCCAAAAAGTAGTATTCAATTTAAAATAAGGGTATGGAGTAGCATTATCACTCATTAAAAGTGAACGATAACCATCACCAATAAAATTTTTGCCGTGACCAAATTGAAGATTAAAGATTTTATTAGGCGTATAAGACAAATAACCTTCGGCTACAGGGTAATCGTACCCTTCGTCCATAAAAGGTTTGGCAATTCCCCTCCCGGGAATTATAGCTGGATCACCGCCATCTGGCCGTATCGATTCTGCAAAGCGATTGTAATAATCGGCAAATCTGCCCTGGTTTTCGTAGGCTACAGTATAAAAATTAAAGTTTTTTCCTAAACCTCCCTGAAAAATTAGGGCGCGGGTATTGTTATAAGTGAAATCGAAATCTGTCTGCTGAAAATCTTTCCCCAGCTGAAGATCTAACGCAAAATCTAAGGTAAACCAGTAATCTTCAGTTTGATATTGCACCAAATGTTCATTCCATAACTTTCTTCCAAACCAGGAATTTGCATCCCGAAGCATTTTATCTTCTTCAGCCTTAAAATCGTAATATTTGGAAACTTCAGAAAAAAGCAAAGGCTTTGAAGCCGCGTGAGTATTTACTCCAATTTTATTAAACTCAGCGTCGAAACGACTATAATATTCGTGTGATAGCGGAATATTTATCTGACTTTCATAACGTGGTCGTGTAAACTCTCCAGATTGAATTTCATCATATTCATCAGTTAGGTCATCCTCATCGGGTTGCTTAACATTGATTTCAGGAATATTAGGCTGAACTTGAGATGTAGTAGAAAATTCTTTAGGATTTAACTCCAGGGGAATTTTTACCGGCATTTTAAACTGAACAGAAATTGGCCGCGAATTATAAGTAGCAGGTTTAATTTGTGGAAGCAAATCAAAAACACGGTGAATCTCTTCCTTTAGTTCAGTATAGACGGCATCAAGATAAATAATTTGAAAATCACCATTTTTATCAATTTCAAAAATTACGGTAATTTCACCTCTGTAATTCTCCCTGGTCACCTCTGCCGGGACCTTGTAGTTATTTAAAACAAATGCGGTAAGGGTATTTTTAAAGCAAGTTTCCTTATTAGCAAAGTCTACTTGAGCACATTGAGGAAATTCCGGAAAGCGCTGGCTATTATCCTGGGCCTGAGATTTTGAACTAATCGCACTTAGCAAGAAAAGAAGAAACAGGTAGTTCTTCATACTATAAGTAGGGAAAGATTGGTTACACCTTCGAAATATACATTTTTTTAAATAGAGTAAACCAGCTTAAAATAAAAAATCCCGGGACGAGCCCGGGATTTAAATTTATACTAAATAATCTCTTAGTCTTGAATCTGGAATACAATTGGTAAAGAGTACATAACTCCTACTGCCTTACCACGTTGTTTACCTGGCTGCATACTTGGTAATTTATTAATTACCCTTGCTGCTTCACGCTCTAACCTTGGGTGTGGCGCTCTGGATTGTACGTTGGTAATATTCCCTTTTTCATCAATTTTAAACTGAACGATTACCCTGTTTACACCAGAAAGACCAAGTTCCGCACCAAGATCTGTATCGAACTCCCGGTTAACAAACTGACTAATCTTTTGGCTCATACATTGCTTACGCTCTTCGTTGTTTTTCAGGTTTTCACAACCTGGGAAAATTGGTACATCTTCAATTACTGCAAAAGGAACATCGGCTACTTCTTCTTCAGTAGGAGCTTCAACCACCTCTTCTACCTCAACGATTTCATCCAAATTAGTTTCAGTAGACTCAATTTCATCTTCTTCTACCTCTTCCTCATCCTCTACAACTTCAATAACCTCTGGTGCCGGTGGTGGAGGTGGTGGAGGTGGTGGCGTATTCTGCATCTCTGTAATTGGGATTTCTTCATCATCTAAATCGTCCATATTTAACTGGCCGGTATCAATGGCTTCCTTGTCGTAAGTCTTCCATTCAATTGCCCTCCAGGTAATTAACAGGACAATGATAAGCCCCACTTGCAGAAAGAATACACTTCTTCTGGTTAAATCGGCTTTTGGATTTTTCTTTGGTTCCATAATAGGTTATTGATTAATAAGGATTGCTAAATTAAATATTTTTTCTAAAAAATTAAATTAATCTTACTATTTAACCTTTTTAGACTCTTTTCAAATAAGAGAAAGATAATAACAGCAAGGAAAATTCCAGTAGTATTAGCCAAAATATCAAACCAATCTGGCTCTCTATAACTGGTAAGCACACCCTGTAAAACCTCAATTAACATACCAAAAAGTATGGAGAGGCCGGCTATTTTAAAAAGGTTTTTTTTATAAGTATTGTGAGGTTTATCTTTTTGCATAAAATACACCTTCCACAATACTACAAGTCCAAAATAAGCTCCAAGATGCAAAAGTTTATCTGTAGGACTAAAGCTCCCCATACTAATTTTACCGAGTTTCACTAAAGATGAAACAGTAAGCAGAATAGTATAAAGGGCCGCTACAAATAAAGTTATTTTAGCTACCAAGAACTTCTTTATAAGCATCAGCACTTAAAAGATCTTCCAGCTGAGATTCATCAGAAAATTTTATTTTAATCATCCACCCTTCTCCATAAGGATCTGAATTTACTTTTTCCGGCTCATCTTCAAGGCTCTCGTTAAATTCAATTATTTCGCCAGATAAAGGCAAATAAAGGTCTGAAACTGTTTTTACAGCTTCAACTGTCCCAAAAACCTCTTCTTTATCAAGGGTTTCATCTACGGTTTCTACTTCTACATAAACGATATCTCCCAATTCGCTTTGAGCGAAATCTGTAATACCTATTGTAGCCGTATCGCCTTCCACCTTAATCCATTCGTGGTCTTTGGTGTACTTTAAATCCTGTGGAATATTCATTAGTTCTATTTTATATTATAGCAAAGTTAATTTTTTAAAGCAATACTTCAAACAAGCCTCAATTAATTTCCAAAATTATATCTAAGTGTGATCCCAGATCTTATGGTTGTTTGCGGAAAAGCAGTAGACACTGCATATTCAGAGAAATTATGCTCGTAATAGAATATCGCAGTAAGATTACTGGAAATGGCATAATCTGTAGTAAAATTAATACGCCATATATCCTGGCCGGCAATTACCTGGCTGGTTTCTAAATCTAAATACCTGATTATGCTTTTATTTCTCCTAAAGGAAACATCGGCTTTAAAGTTAAGATCACTGCTTAAAATTCGGTTGGTTCCTCCCAGGCCGGTCGCTATCCTTAAATCGCTAATTCTGTAACCGGCACCAAGTATGTATTCGTTTCCGGTTGTCTCGGTTAATAAATTATTATCGAAGCTAAGGGAAAGCATTCGGTCTTTTCTTATTTCAGCCAATAATTGAATTGCATTTTGAGTTTCCAGATCTAAACGAAAAAGCGGCGTAAATAATTCAGTTAAAACAATATTGGAATACAACATGGGGTTTTTAAAATCTCCTGCCTGGTTGGTGTCGAATTCATTGTCAGGATCGTAATCCAGGTTAGTTTGAAATTGATTGATGGTATAGTTAGACTGATAGCCGTGATTTATAGAAATCCTTCTAAATTTATCTTTAAACCAACCAATTCGCATTAATCCGGTATACTTCATATTCCAGTTAGGCAAAGGCATATCCCTGAATGCACCCAGCTTTATATTTTCAGGATCTTTCCCGGCATAAGCCGAAACAAAAGCAGGTAATAATACCGCCTGGTTTGTTTTACCAATCCCTACTGGATAGCCATCTTCATCTACATCATTAGGATCTAAACCTCGCTCCCTGGCAAGTCGGCGGGCTATATCAAGACGGTTTTCCCTAAAGCTTTCAAAAGTTTCTGACGATTGTTCGTCTGACTGATTAAAAGCTGTTTTTATAAGAATAGTAGAGATATTAAAGTTACCATAGTTATAAGGCGTTAAAGGTATATACTCCAAGGTAGTGGGATTTACTCTATAATTCTCTGAAAAATTTTCTGAATAATTCCGGTTTGCGCTAATGTCTAACGTAAGATCCGGGATAATATTCAAAGAAGCCTGGACATCTAATTGCTCGTTTTCTAAAGTAGAAAACTGCTGATTAAAATTTTGAAACAAGGTTAACCAACCTCTTCTGGCCGCGGCGTACCTCACCTCCTCCTGCCAACCAAAAGTAAAGGCTGTGCTGGGTTGTAGAGTTCCCATAAACCCGACACTAGGAGTATAGCCCGGAAGAAAAGTTCCTTCATTTTGGCGATAATTTATTTGTAATCTGCTTAAAATAGTCACGAAATCTACAAAAGTATTGAAGCTTTTGCTGGTTTTCTCAACTACTTCGGCATTTTGAGTACGCTCTGCATCTTGTGGGCTTCCATCTAATGTAGGAACACCGGCGCTTCGCTGTTTTATAGTTTGCCCGTTACGACCTTCTTTCTTTTCCAGACCCAAGTATGAATATAAATTCTCCATATCCAGGCTGGCATTTATTTGGTGAGAACTTGAGTTTTGAACACTGTTTCCAATATCAGGAATCCCTTCAAGGTTTTCATAGATCCTCGATCCACGCTGCCATTGAAAATCGCCGGTATAAGAATAAGTAGCATTTATAAATTCGAGAACAGGAATTTTATCAAAAGGAATATCATAATTTACCTGTAGGTTTTGATAATGCAAATCTGGTGTACCGATACTGAAAAAATTATCCCAAACCCCAATATTATTATTGGCAAAACCTTCTTCATCTATATAATTTCTAACAATACGATTGTTAGAAGCATTAAAACTGAAATTCAAAGAATTAGTAAGATTATAATTTACACCGTACTCCCAGTTAAACATATAGTTTCGTTGGTATAAGGTTGGAATCCCTAAATCCTCGTCTGAAAGCTCTAGCGACCTAAACTTTTGCTCGTTATATTGTCTTAAAATAGTAGAACTGGCGTTGATATTAGAAGGCAATAAATTCACATTAAAATCTCTCACCAACGAATAATAATCGCTGCTATCTAAAGCCGAAATATTTTTAAAAGGCTCTACCTGTTTTGGCTCAAAATTAAACTCATAGGTGGCGCCCGCCCGCACATTTTGGTCTAAAGACTCTTCAATTTCAAAATCACGATGATTTACCTGATTATAAGCAGTTGTAAAAGCAAAATTTTCAATATCGTAAGGCATAGGTTTTGCCTCCCCGGTGCGCTCTTTACGCAAACCGATAATATTTACACTTTGTCGTTTTGTATAAGATTGCGATTGCTTTTTAACCAGTTCTCTTTCTGCGGGATCTACAATATCTGCCAGTCTGGTATCCAATTCTAAATCAAGAAATTCCTGATCGTATTTGGGTGTAATTAATTCTTCTCCCCTACTATAATTAAACGGAATTTTCACACCCCATTTCTGAGGAAGTAATTGCCCTGCGTTTATACTGGTCACAACATCATACTGCTGAGAATTTTCCCTGCTTCGCTGATTAGGACCCTGCTCTATAGTTCCAAATCCCACGGTGCTTTTTCTACCGGTGGCGGCTACCGTAGCAAAATCGGCTAAATTGGTATCCATATTAACTATGGTCGCCCAACCGCCTTCGTTATCAAGATCTGAAAGTCTTAATTCGTTAAACCAAACCTCTCCACATAAATCCTGAACGCCATTGGTAGGAGTTCCGTTCTTTAATCCCAACATCAATACCCGAACATTTCCAAAACTGGGATTTCCTTTTATTCCCAATCGCAATTGATCCATTTCATAAGAATCTTCTTCATCTACCAAATCTAAATTCTCGGTAAAGAAATTAAGCTCTCCAGAGTTTAAGGAAGGATCTCCTAATACACTTGTTTTTACTCGCTGCAACAATTCCAGCGGCAGGTTCATTCGGTTAACTTGAGGCCAGATTTCTTCGGCACTCATCGCTCCAAAAGCAGTTGGACTTAAAGGGATTTCCATTTGATAATAATTATCGGTGAAATCGGTTCCCATTCTCACAAAAGCTACCAACTGCCCATCTTTTAGAGGAGTTTGGTTGGGTAGCGATTCAGCGTGTAAAAACATTTCCAGATTCTTATATTGCCGCATATCTATCTGGAAATTCTTGTAAACCGCTCTTGCGTCCTGAGGTTCTAAATCACAAACTCTAAGAGAAAGAGATTGCTCATTTTGCCTAATATTTGTATTGTTTTCAAAAAGTTCTTCCCTTATTACGCCCGGAGGTAATACATACGGTACCGGTTGTCGATTTTCATTTTCCTCAATATTTACTGCTGAAACTTCAAAAAGGGTATTTTGATTTTCCGGAAGAATGTTTCTATCTCTTAAACCGCGATTATAACGCCGGTAATCTCCTCTCACCAACTCCATAGTTCCAAAACGCAGCAAAGTTTCTTCTTCAAAACCACTAAGAAACATTCTCATAAAACGTATAGATCTATAATCGGCTATACCTCCTTTAGCATCTGTGGGTTCATAAATTGGAATTTTAAATTGGAGCCAACGTACGGGTAATTCATTTCCATTTCTAAGCGTGGTGGTAAGTTCTTTCTCGTCGGTGATATATTGATTATTCTCAACGCCCATTCCGGGGAAGAAAGGTATTTCATATTCAAAATAACTATCAATAGTGTTCATCGTGTTATCTCGATTCACATCTTCGGTAGTTGGCAAAGTGGTATTTCCCCTATTGGTCGCGCCAATTTCCGGCGGTGAATTCCCGTCGGGGCCATTATAATTTCGGTAGCGATTAACAATATCACCATCGGTATTTAAAAAATATTCATAATTATCTGCGGCAGGATCGGGAAAATTACTGAATTCAGGAAATTTCAAAGCTTCCTGTGCATCTGAAAACCCATCGTAACCCACATCCTGATTAAGACGTTCTTCTCCTTCAGAATCAAAAGCGTAAATTAAAGATTGATCTGCCGGAACTTTTGCTACCTGGGTTTCTATGGTATTTTCAGTACCACCCGTGGGTGGTAATCCATTTTCAAATTGCTTTCTACCATCTTTTAAAACATCTTCAGAAATATTTCCCAAATTAAAATTGATAGTTCCGGCTGAATTCCCGCTGTTTTCTGAATAAATATAGGGGTCCATCACCCAAAATTCTATAAACTCTACATTGCTTTGTTCAAAATTCGTAGTGTTTATTCCGCGCATTATTCCGCCGAAACTTTGCGAAGGATTTGGCAAAGTGCCATCTGTTGCTGCGGGATTAAAATTATAAGGCCCACGTTCTTCAGGAAAATAAGCCACATCCATAGTATAAACCACCTGTGGTTGCCCTTGCACAACATCGGTATTTGGGAAAATCTCACTTAAGGCTACCCTTCTGGTTGCGTAGGTAGAAATGTCGTTATCTGTAATTCCGTCGGGACGGTTGCTGCTATAAAAAATAGGATCTATGGTATACCAGGCCATTTTTGCCCTTTTTTGCCCAACTTTAATATCGCCATTGGCCAATTCCCCTCCATAACCCAGGGGAACACTACTTAAATCCCAGCTTAGTGGAGAACTAATATCTATAGTTGTTTGGGCTGATTCAAAATCATCAATATATGTCGTTGCCTCTCCCTGGAAGTCGTTAATTGCCGGTGCTCCCGGTTGTAAATAGGCAAATTCCCCCGTTACTGAAAAATTAGATGGCACATCGGTATCAATATTTGGTAATTTATTTACCAATCTTGTAAACAGAGGAACCTCGGTAGAATAATTTACATTGAATCCGAAAATTGAATTATTTATCGGCTCGTAACTATAATTTGCTTTTTGGGTTAGCGGACGTTCTTTGAGGTTTAAATAAGTGGCTCCAACCAGAAGATTTTCATTAAACTGATGCTCAACATTTATTCCGGTAAATCGTTTAGTTTGTTGACCAAACAATGCATTATTTTCGGTATTTACCTGAATTGGAATATCTGAAGCAAGCAAAGCCTCGTCCAGAATTTGCACTCTACCCAATTCATAATTCACCACATAATCTACACCTTCCTGCAAAATCCTACCGCCAGCGGTTACGGTTACTGATCCTGGTGGGAGATTAAAACCAATTGGAATTCCTTCAACTTCTCCAGACTTATACCTTCCTTTTAACTGAAACTTATTTTTATCGGCGTCTTCCTGTTCTGCCTGGGTTTTCGTAGTCCTGTATAAGGATCTGAAAACATATTTTTCTTGATTGGTGTTCCAGGTTTCGGGATTATCATATTCCTCGGTTCCTGTATTTGGGGAATTATCAAGTTCTTCAAATAAATGTCTACCAAAAGGTTCTACCGTTGTGAAGATGATATTTCCGTTTTGAGGGTCTATTGTTAGGCCCGGCACATAATCGAAGAAACCATCCCCGCCATTTATAGGATCGTTATTATTATTCAGTTTATCTAAATTAAACACACGAAGCAGCGGCGTATCGCTAACATCTTCCGGAAGCGAGACAGAACCATCTCCAGCCGGTTTTATATAGTTTAAAGGTTGTGGATCTGTATACAGAATATTCAACCTGAAATCTTCACGCTCTAATTGATAAGCTCCAAGACTATAAATATTCTTCATCATTAAATCCCAAACCGGCTCATCTACATTGGTAATGGTGCTTTTGAGCATTTTAACTACCAGGTTTCGGTTTACCCGCTGGTTAGAGCTAGGTTCCATCGGATCTTGCTCAACATTATTATCTCCCGTGGCATTTACCCCATCATTGGCAAACTCTCCAACCTGGTAAACTTCTCCATTTACAGTATATTGATAAGCCACTGCAAGAATTTCGTCATTACTTAAGCGTTGATTTAACGAAATATATCCTAATTGGGTATTTAAGCTGTATTCATTAGGCTGTAATTGGCGTGCATTCTCCAGCTTTACATAATCCAAGCCTTCCGAAACCTGAACCCCGCTAAAACCATTATCTACGGTAGCCACGTCTCTAATGGCAGGTGTTAGTACAGATTCTACTGAACCATCTATCCCAAACGGATTAAAATCGTTGTTAGCATTATCAGGAAAGCTTCCCCCTGGCTGGTTAAAGAATCCGGCGGGAATATTATCTAAACCAATATTCCCGGGAATATTGGTTTCTCCTAAATCCTGAATACCTACTATATTCCTGGTATCGGTAAGGTTTTGTACGTTATTGGTTCGGTTGGTTACCCAAACCTGAACTCTTTTAATTTGAATATTAGTATTGATAAACGGATAATCCTGAAGTGCGTCATCATAATTAT
Organism: Salegentibacter lacus; assembly: GCF_020164555.1. GTDB lineage: Bacteria > Bacteroidota > Bacteroidia > Flavobacteriales > Flavobacteriaceae > Salegentibacter > Salegentibacter lacus. Next base: position 30,718 of record NZ_JAIQZB010000010.1, read on the forward strand.
CCCTGAAGTAATGTGAAAGAAAAAAGTGCCTGTCCTGATCATAATCAAGAGCAAATTTTTCAAATTCTTCAACAGTAGATCCACCTTCAACATTTACTGTTCTTCGCTCAGATTTTTGTTCAGAAAAAACCCCGGTTATTCGGGTTTTTCCAAATTGCAATTCGGTTTTAAATCCGAATAGACTTTGGGCGCCCTGCATCAATGCATTATTGAGCGGCATATTAACGTTACCCACTTCAATCTTTCGAACTATATCGTCTTCAGTAGGTGTATATTCGAGTTTTAATTGATTTTGAAAGTCGAAAGTAGACTCTGTATCGTAATTGGCGGTAATTTGTAAGCGTTCCCCAATTTGACCAAGTAAACTAAGACTTATTCGCTGGTCGAAATCAAAAGTAAGATTGCTACGATTTCGCGGTGAAAAGGCTGGATTATCCTGTTTGGTATAAAGCAAACCCAGGTCCATCTCTACCGTTCCCTGCGGAACAATATTAATTTCTGAACCTCCAAAAATGCTTTCAAAAAAATTATTATTTACATAAAAGTCCGGTAACAAATCTCGCTGAATTGCCTCTGTTCCCTCTTTACGACCAGCTTGCGCATCAACTTTACGTTTAAAATAATCGCGCATTTCTTCATCTAAAACGAGATTTTCGTATTCTTCGGGAGTTAAAATTAAAGGGATAGAAAGATCTAAATCTCCTAACTGTTCGCGGTAAATATAGCGGTCTAAAATAGGATCGTATTCGTAGAAAGAAGAGATTAATTCAGAATCAGGCAGCGATATTTCACCCAAAGCATACCCGGTTTCGGTGGTATCCTGAGGGGTTTCTTGTGCAGTGGAACTCAATGAAATTATCAATGACAACAACAAGCTGAGCTTAACCGAAGTTGACAATTTCCAGTAATTGTGCCTCAATTCTTTACAAATTTTTAAGAGCCATTTTTATAATAGATTCTACGGTAGGGTTGGTAGCATCTTTCATGATTTTATCTACTACCCTGGTAGCCTGCTTTCTTGCGAAGCCGAGAGTCTCTAATGCAGATAACGCTTCTTCTTTTATAGTATTGTCTTTAGGAACAAAAACTTCATCGTCCCCATAGACTTTCAATATCTTATCTTTTAAATCTAAAATTACCCGTTGTGCTGTTTTTGCTCCAATTCCTTTTACACTCTGTATGGTAGGCACATCGCCATTGGCAATGGCGTCTTTAACCTGATTGGGTTCTAAAGAAGACAACATTGTTCTTGCAGTGCTAGTCCCCACGCCGGAAACAGAAATTAGTAACCTAAAAATATCCCGTTCAGACTTTTGATAAAAACCATAAAGCGTATGGGAATCTTCCTTTACATGTAAATGGGTGTAAATACTTATATTTTCGGAAGCTGGGATGAGGGAAAAGGTATGAAGAGAAATATTAACCATATACCCAACGCCATTGCAAGCGATTACTAAGTAAGTAGGATTCTTCTCTATTAATTGCCCCTTAAGATGATGAATCATAAAATTTAAACTTAACGAGCCAAATGTAGTAAATAAAAGTTAAGCCCGAAATCTTTGACCCGGGCTTAACTACTGTATTTCCAACTTATTTTAGTAGGTAATCGATATTTATGTGTTTCGGGTTAATTTTATAACTAATATCTTCTTTCCTTTAAATGTATCGTAATCTTATCCCCGAATATAATTTACTTCTTTTGCTTTTTTACTTTTTCCTGGGCATCTACCACAGTAACCGCCGTCATATTCACAATTTCCTCTACACTTGCTCCAAGTTGAAGAATATGAACTGGCCTGCGCATTCCCATCATAATAGGCCCAATAGAATCTACCTTATTAAGTTCTTTAATAAGTTTATAAGTACTATTAGCTGAGTCTAGGTTAGGGTAAATTAAAGTATTCACTTTTTTTCCAGCCAGTTTCGAAAACGGAAATTTATTTTGAAGCATTTCTCGGTTTAGGGCAAAATCTGCCTGTAACTCTCCATCAACATTTAATTCCGGGTGATTACGGTGTAGATAAGAAACTGCTTCTTTCACCTTCGTAGCGCGCGGATCTTTGGACGACCCAAAATTGGCATAAGACATCATTGCAATTACCGGTTCTAAACCAAATAACTGCACAGTTCTAGCCGTCATTTGCGCAATTTTAGCAAGATCTTTTGCCGGCGGATCTATATTGATAGAGGTATCACTTATAAAAAGTGGCCCTCTGGAAGTATTCATAAGGTTGGTAGCTGCCACACGAGTTACACCGGGCGCCATTCCAATAAGTTCCAGCATTGGTTTTACCACCGCAGGATATGCTCTGGAATATCCTGAAAGCAAGCCATCGGCATCTCCTTCATTAACCATCATTGCAGCAAAATAATTACGTTCACGCATTAGTTTTTCGGCATCATAAAGGGTAACCCCGCTACGATTTCTGGTTTTCCAGTATACCTGGGCGTAAGCCTTTCTATGCTCTTCTTCCTCATCAGATTTTGGATCGATAATGGCAACTTCTTCGTGAAAATCTATTTCTGCCATTAACTCCTCAATAACTTTACGACGACCAAGTAAAATTGGAATTGCGATTCCTTCGTCGTGAACAATTTGCGCTGCTTTAAGCACGTCAAGATGATCGGCTTCAGCAAAAACAATTCGTTTGGGATTCATTTTCGCACGGTTAAGTAACAACCTGGTGATCTTGTTGTCACTGCCCATTCTTTCAAGCAGTTCTTCTTCATATCTATCCCAATCCTGGATAGGTTGTCTCGCCACACCGCTTTCCATCGCCGCCCTAGCAACAGCCGGTGGTACTTTGGCTATTAAACGCGGATCAAATGGCTTCGGAATAATATATTCTGAACCAAAATTTAGACGGGTTTCACCATAAGCGATATTCACCTGTTCCGGCACCGGTTCCTTGGCCATTTCGGCTAAAGCTTTTACCGCGGCCATTTTCATTTCTTCATTAATCTTTGTTGCCCTAACATCTAAAGCACCCCTGAAAATAAAAGGAAATCCAAGAACATTATTCACCTGGTTTGGGTGGTCACTTCTACCCGTAGCCATAATAATGTCCTTACGGGTATCCATTGCCAGTTGATAATCGATCTCTGGATTTGGATTCGCCATGGCAAAAACGATAGGGCGTTTCGCCATACTTTTTAGCATTTCAGGAGAAACAATATCAGCGATAGAAAGGCCTACAAAAACATCGGCATCTTTCATGGCTTCTTCAAGGGTATCTATTTTCCTGGAAGTGGCAAATTCCATTTTTTCTTCAGAAAGATTTGGACGATCTTTTCTAATTACGCCCTTACTATCTGTCATTATAATATTTTCGGCTTTTGCTCCAAAAGCTTTATAAAGTTTAGTACATGAAACCGCTGCTGCACCGGCACCGCTTATCACGATCTTCACTTTTTCCATCTTTTTCTTAGCCAGCTCCAGCGCATTTAATAATGCTGCAGCCGATATGATGGCTGTCCCATGCTGGTCGTCATGCATCACCGGGATATCAAGCTCTTCTTTTAATCTTCTTTCAATCTCAAAAGCCTCGGGAGCTTTGATATCTTCAAGGTTAATTCCCCCAAAAGTGGGCGCTATATTTTTTACCGTTTCAATGAATTTATCTACATCTTTAGTATCTACTTCAATATCAAAAACATCTATATCGGCAAAAATCTTAAAAAGCAAACCTTTTCCTTCCATAACCGGTTTAGAGGCTTCAGGACCAATGTCTCCAAGTCCTAAAACGGCTGTTCCGTTAGAAATAACCGCAACGAGATTTCCCTTGGTAGTATATTTATAAGCGTTTTCTTTATCTTTTTCTATCTCCAGGCAAGGTTCTGCCACTCCAGGGGAATATGCGAGGGAAAGATCCCGTTGTGTTGCATATTTTTTGGTAGGTACTACTTCTATTTTCCCTGGCTTGGGTTTGGCGTGGTAAACCAGTGCTTCTCTTCTCTTTCTAGGATTATTGCTCATAATTTAATTTTTCTACTTACTACAAAGGTAGCAAGCTCAGCTGCAATATTGAACTTCTATGTATAAAAGAAAGTATTATTTTTTGATGGTGTATACTTATAAAAATTGAAGTTCGGCACTTGATATCATCTAATTTTAAACTTATCTTCAAAATGCTATTAATTTTATCAAATAAATGTAAATTTACGCTTCAAAATCTAATTGTTTTTTGAAACATCTTATATTTATTTTTTCCTGCTTCTTTTTATTTCCTGTCAATATTCTGGCTCAATCTCAAACATTTAGCCTATCGGAAGTTGATAAAGCTCCACTTATTTCCAAATGTACAGATAGTATCAACTCTGCAGATTGTTTTACTGAAAAACTGAATCAATATATAAAAAGGAATATTGATATAATGAAGCTAGTAAAAAAGAAAAATTTGCCCGGTAAAGCGTATGTTCAATTTGTAATTAAAGAAACAGAAGAAGTTAAAAAGGTAAAAGTTAGAACAAGAAATAAGTATTTAGAGAAGGAGGCCATAAGGTTATTTGCCGATCTCAAAATTAAACAACCGGCTATAATAAATTCTAAAAATGTTTCCTTAAAACACACCATCCCAATCACTTTTAACTTATCAGAATTCGATAGTTATGAGGAATTCGGGAGAAAATTAAAAAGCAAAAATTAGTTTTCTTTAATTAGGTAAACTTGATATTTACGTCGGAAAACATTGGATTCTCATTTCTGCAGAAACTCAATATTTCTCTTTAACCCTTCAAATTTGGTTCTTTTTACTGCTGATTTTCTAAAGATTTCATTAAAAGTTTCTTTGGTAAGTTCCTCCCAGCCCTGCTTATCTTTTTCCAATAATTCGGGATGCGGATTAAATAATGGTTCATTATGCGGTTTTGAAAATCTATTCCAGGGGCAAACATCCTGGCAAATATCGCAGCCAAACATCCAGTCTTCAAACTGGTTTTTATAAGAATTAGGTAATTCGTCTTTAAGCTCTATGGTGAAATATGAAATGCATTTGCTGCCATCTACCTTATAAGGATCTACAATCGCATGAGTAGGACAGGCGTCTATACAAGCGGTACAGCTTCCGCAATGATCTGTAACCGGTGTATCGTATTCCAGATCCAGATCTACAATTAATTCGGCGATAAAATAGAAAGAACCTGTTTGTTTGGAGAGCAAATTGGAGTGCTTCCCAATCCAGCCGAGTCCGCTTTTTGCTGCCCAGACTTTATCCATAACCGGTGCCGAATCTACAAAAGCACGCCCATTAATTTCTCCAATTTCATCTTGCATAAACTGCAATAATTGTTTCAGCTTATCTTTAATTACAAAATGATAATCCCTTCCATAAGCATATTTACTGATTTTATAAGAATCTTCTCTCTGGGTTTCGCCTGGATAATAATTTAACAAGAGTGAAATCACACTTTTAGAACCTTCTACCAATTTTGTAGGATCCAGTCGCTTATCAAAGTTATTCTCCATCCAGCGCATTTCACCGTGATGGTTTTTCTTGAGAAATTCTTCTAAACGCGGTGCTTCTTCCTCCAGGAATTCTGCTTTGGAGATACCACAAGATAAAAATCCGAGGCGTTCGGCTTCGGATTTTATCAAATTTGTGTAAGCTTCCTTCAGAGTATCCTTCATAGTTTTACAAAGATGCGATTTTTAAAACATTTGAAGGATTTAAAAACCAAGAGCTCTGGAAACAAAATTATATCCTTGCTTTGAAAAATATTCGGTAAATATGGCTATGGTGTGTTTTCGGCTAGTGGAGCCATATGCTCATGGGTGATTTTCCAGCCATCACTGGTTTTAATGAAGAGTAAAGTTCCCTGCATCTTAAAATCATAAGCTTCTTCGCCCCTTTCAAATTTGAAATTGGTATGAAAAGTCACATTAGCTACGTCACCACCATATATATGGATTTCCAGGTCTTCCCAATCCCACTTTTCAACTTCAGTAATGCTACCAAGAAAATTTCGTTCGAATTCTTCATTTTCTTTAGGACCCTGTCTTTTACCGCCATCCTGGAATTCGGTAAATTTTGGTCCGTAGGCATGCATCGAGATTAATTTATCTGTCTCGTTATTTCTTATGCTTTGCTCAATCTCGTCAAGAGCTTCCTTCACTTCCTCCTTTTCTTGCGCGTATTCCTTAGTCAGATCAATTTGGGAGTAAGCCGAGCTGAATCCAAAAAGTAAGGCAATTAGAATAAAAATTTTAGCTTTCATCATATTTAGTTTTAAGGTTAATTTTTTTCAAATATGTGATCACCTAATTTACAACTAACTGATTTACAAAACAATAAGGGTTTGCAGGGGTTTTTAAAATGTTACCTGAGCGATCTTTTGGAAGAATAGTTTTTTAGAAAACTTAAGTGCTTTAAGTAATAATAAGGTGAAATCGATTATTTATTGATCTGAAGCCAGATCAATATTATGGTAATCAGTAATAAAGTAGATGGTTTTAACAGAATATAAAATCAGGATCTTGTTTGAAATTTTAGAATAGCATTTTTTGGTTTGAGTGTAATAAGTGGCTTAATATCGATCTCATCAAAACCAGGAACTATTTTATACCGGCTTACCAATTCGGCGACTGCAATGATCATCTCGAACATGGCGAAGTTATTACCTATACACTTCCTGGGACCGGCGCCAAAAGGAAAATATTGCGAAGAAAATTTTCTTCCTCCTTCTGCGAAACGTTCCGGTTTAAAAGCATCGGGATCTTCCCATAGATCAGGGTGACGATGAACCTCATAAATGGAGAACAATAAATTTGAACCAGGTTCGAAATATTTTCCTTCGAAATTATCTTCTTCCAGGTTAACCCGGTCTATAAAATATGCCGGCGGATATAATCTCATAGACTCTTCAATCACCTGCTGAGTAATCTGGCATTGGGTTACATAGTTCATTAAGTCCAACTCCTGTTCTTTTAAGGTATAAATCTCTTCATAGATCTTTTCCTGCCATTGCGGATTTAGCGCCAGCAATTGAGCCGTAAAGGTTAGTGAATTGGAAGTAGTCTCGTGACCGGCCGTAAAAAGGATCAGAATCTCATCAATAAGTTGCTCCTCATCCATAAAATTTCCGTCATCATACTTTGCTTCCAGCAACATATCCAAAAGATCATCATATTTTTCTTTTGAGTCCCTTCTTTCCTGAACTATCTTTCTTAGAATGTTCCGGGCTTCGGCAGTAAGTTTAAGATAGCTATCAATCTTCCCGCTTGCTCTAAACCACCAACCCAGATAGGGCTGCCGCAGTTCCTTAACAAGCATTTTCTGGGTCTCTTCCGTAATATATTGCAGCCTGTTGATCTCATCCTGATTCGCGGCACTACTAAACAAAGATTTTACCACGGTTTGAAAAGCGAGATCATTATAAATAGGAAAAATATCCAGTTCTTCATTTACTTTGATCTCTTTATACTCCAGTAATATTGCCTGCTTTATGGAATCAAGCAGATTGGCAAGTTGTTTTTTATGAAATGCCGGCTGAATTAGCTTTCGTTGTTTTTTCCAGTGCTCCCCTTCTGAGGTAAGCAAACCTTTTCCAACATATTTCACCAGATCCTTAGTTTGGATTTCAGACTTCACGAAATTCTTCCGATTCTTTTGAAGTACATATTCCACCAATCCCGCATCCCTGGAAAATATCACCGATTTATTAAATCCAATATTTAACCGAAATGTATCTCCTTTCTTCTGAAAATTATCATGATGAAAGGGCAGAGGATTTTTTAAGATATTAGCAGAATGCTTTAGAAATTTTATTAAAGATACTTCAGGTATTTTGCCAGATTCAGTCATAAATTTTTGTTTAAAAAAGTCCGCCCTGAATATCTCCTTTTACCCTGCCCAAATGTTTGTAAGCGGCTTCGGTAACTTCCCTTCCTCTTGGAGTTCTATAAATGAACCCTTGCTGAATAAGAAAAGGCTCGTACACCTCTTCAATGGTTTCGGCACTTTCGCTTACCGCGGTAGATAAGGTAGTTAATCCTACCGGGCCACCTTTAAATTTATCAATAATGGTTTCCAGGATCTTATTATCCATTTCATCTAAACCGTGGGCATCTACATTTAATGCTTTAAGTCCGTATCTAGCGATTTCCATATCGATTTTACCATTTCCTTTAATTTGGGCAAAATCTCTAACCCGGCGCAGTAGAGCATTGGCAATTCGCGGAGTTCCCCGGCTTCGGCCTGCAATTTCTATAGCAGCATCAATACTAATTGGAACACGAAGAATTTCAGAACTACGTTGTACAATATCTGAAAGCAATTCTGTTGAATAATACTGTAAGCGGCTGGAAATACCAAAACGTGCCCGCATAGGCGCTGTTAACAAACCTGAACGCGTTGTAGCACCAATAAGTGTGAACGGATTTAAATTGATTTGAACTGTTCTTGCATTTGGCCCAGATTCAATCATAATATCTATACGATAATCTTCCATTGCCGAATAGAGGTATTCTTCAACAACAGGACTTAACCTATGAATTTCATCGATAAAAAGGATATCCCTTTCTTCGAGATTAGTAAGTAAACCGGCGAGATCTCCCGGTTTATCCAATACGGGACCTGAAGTAACTTTTATACCTACTTCCAATTCATTAGCGAGAATATGTGCCAGGGTAGTTTTCCCTAATCCGGGAGGGCCGTGAAATAGTGTATGGTCTAAAGCTTCACCACGTTGATTGGCGGCTTCAACAAATACCTTAAGATTATCCAGAACCTGATCCTGGCCGGCAAAATCATCAAAACTTAAGGGGCGCAATGCCCTTTCGATATCAAATTCTTCAGGAGTGAAATTTTCTCCACTGGGATCCAGGTTTTCATTCATAAATCAACAAGATTAAAGACGTGCTTGATTAACAAAGATAAGTAAAATAGCGTGGGCCAAATTTAAAAGAACATAAGTTATAAATTCAATTAGCAAGCATTTCAAAATATACTAAAAGCAAAAAACCTCTCCGTTTCTGAAGAGGTTTTTTATAATATCTTTTAATCAATTCTAATGATTCAATTCTTCTTCGTGATCCTGAAGCGGAACATTCTGCGGAACAAAGTCCTGACCAGGAATGACATAATCGGTTCCTTCAAGGTTCATCTTACTATAGTCGTAAGACCAACGATAAACTGAAGGAATCGCACCAGGCCAGTTTCCGTGAAGGTGTTCTACCGGAGTTGTCCATTCTAAGGTAGTTGCATTCCAAGGGTTCTGTGTAGCTTTTTGTCCGGAGAAAATAGAGCTAAAGAAATTATATAGGAAAACTACCTGTACACCAGCCGTTATAAGGGCAAAAATGGTGATAATCACGTTAACATCGGCAAGGTCATCAAAGTATGGGAATGCCGTGTTTGTATAATAACGTCTTGGCAAACCTGCTAAACCAATAAAGTGCATTGGGAAGAATACCCCGTAAGCACCAACTGCTGTTATCCAGAAGTGAACATAACCAAGGTTCTTGTTCATCATTCTACCAAACATTTTCGGGAACCAGTGATAAACACCGGCCAAAAGTCCGTAGATCGCAGAGATACCCATTACCAGGTGGAAGTGAGCAATTACGAAATAAGTATCGTGAACGTTAATATCTAATGTTGAATCTCCAAGGATAATTCCTGTTAAACCACCGGTAATGAATGTTGATACAAAACCAATAGAGAACAGCATCGCAGGGTTCATTTGCAGGTTACCTTTCCAGAGCGTTGTAATCCAGTTAAAGGCTTTTACTGCAGAAGGAATTGCAATTAATAATGTTGTAAATGTAAATACTGAACCAAGGAATGGATTCATCCCTGAAACGAACATATGGTGACCCCATACGATTGTTGACAGAAATGCAATTGCCAGAATTGACGCAACCATCGCACGGTAACCAAAGATTGGTTTACGTGAATTTGTTGCTAAAACTTCTGAAACAATACCCATTGCAGGTAGAATTACAATATAAACTTCCGGGTGACCAAGGAACCAGAATAAGTGTTCAAATAAAACCGGAGAACCTCCCTGGTGACTTAATACTTCTCCTTGCAGATAAATATCACTTAGGAAGAAAGAAGTACCAAAACTTCTATCCATAATAAGTAGAAGCGCAGCCGATAATAGTACCGGGAACGAAACCACACCAATAATAGCAGTAACAAAAAACGCCCATATTGTAAGTGGAAGTCTCATCATAGACATTCCCTTAGTTCTAAGGTTAAGAACGGTAACTATATAGTTAAGTGATCCTAAAAGTGACGAAGCAATAAAGATTGCCATGGAAATTAACCAAAGCGTCATCCCCATTCCTGAACCTCCAATAGCCTGAGGCAGGGCACTAAGCGGAGGATATATCGTCCAACCGGCAGATGCAGGACCAGACTCAATAAACAATGAGCTAAGCATAATCATACAAGAGATGAAGAACAACCAGTATGACAGCATGTTCATAAAACCGGAGGCCATATCCCGAGCTCCAATTTGAAGGGGAATTAGCAGGTTACTAAACGTACCACTTAAACCGGCAGTTAATACAAAGAATACCATGATGGTACCGTGGATGGTTACCAAAGCCAGGTAAATAGACGGCGTCATAACTCCGTCTGGAGCCCATTTATCTCCCAGTAGCCATTCGAAAAGCATAAAGGATTCTTCTGGCCAGGCTAACTGCATACGGAAAAGCACGGACATCATAATCCCTACAATTCCCATTAAAATACCTGTTATAAGATATTGCTTGGCAATCATCTTATGGTCTGTACTAAATATATATTTAGTAATAAAAGTTTGTTTATGATGATGTCCGTGATCGTCGTGGTGATCTTGAGCCGGTGCTGTTGCTATTGCTGACATATCTTAATTATCTTCTTTTTAGTTCTGTATTATTCTACTGATTCCATAGTTGATTCAAACGTATCCTGTTCACTCAACCATTCATTGTAATCTTCCTCGCTTTCAACAACAATCTTCATCTGCATATTGTAGTGCGCGTCACCACAAATTTTGTTACAAAGCAGGAAGTAATCAAACTCGTAGGAATCTAATGGTGCTTCTCCTTCAGCCATTAAAGCCTCGCTATTATCTTTTCTAATTTCGTTAATGGTTCTCACTTTATCTACCATATATTCTGAAGTTCTCATTTCTTCAGTAGTAATATCTGGAGTAAAAGCAAATTGGGTAACCATACCAGGTACTACGTTCATTTGCGCCCTAAAGTGTGGGAAATAAGCAGAGTGAAGCACATCCTGTGATCTAAATTTAAACAATACTTCCTTTCCTACAGGAAGGTGAAGCTCTGTTGTAATTTTGTCGTCATCTGCATAAGGATCATTTACATTAAGCCCTACCGTGTTTATACCTTCTATGAATCTAACATTAGCTTCACCAAGGGTATTATCTTCACCGGCATATCTTGCCTGCCAGCTAAACTGCTTAGCGTAGAGTTCAATAACAATAGGATCGTTATCTTCACTAATATTCATAATATCACTCCAGGTAAATAATCCATAAATAATTAAACCTGCAAGGGTAATTACCGGAATAATTGTCCAGATAAATTCAAGTTTATCATTATCGGCAAAGAAAAGTGCTCTGTTCCCCTTTTTTCCCTGATATTTATAGGCAAACCAGTGTAGTAATGCTTGTGTAATTACCTGCACTACCATTATGAGTCCGATAGAAATGAACATTAAGGTGTCTACTTGATTACCATGTTCTGACGCAGCTTCTGGAAGGTATAATTTACTCCATTGCCAAAAGCTATAAGCCATACCAACATAGAGAAAGATCATAAACCAAAGCATTAGCTTGGCTTGTTGTCTATTATCATTATCGTTAGCTATTTCAGAACTATCGGCCTCAGGACCTTGAGACAGCTGAAAAATCTTAGACATTTGCCAACCGGTAACGGCCAAAAGGGCTAATACTATTATTACTAAAAATACGGTCATTTTATAAGTTCTTCTTTAAACAATCAAATCTTTTATTAATAGTGGAAATGTTCACTTTCCTTTATAAATGGGTTGCGTTTAGCAAGTAACGGAGCTTTAGTTAGCGCATTAAAGACCACAAAAGTAAACAATCCTCCAAAGAAAAGTACTGCACTTATCTCAGGAATTCCAATAAACCATGATTCTCCTACTGTTGCCGGCATCACCATAGTAAAGACATCTAAATAATGCCCTATAAGTATAACGATACCTGTCATTACCACAAACCAATTTATTCTCTTATAATCACTATTCATTAATACCAATAGTGGGAATACAAAGTTTAATACTACCATACCAAAGAATGGCAAACTATAATTCTCAATTCTACTAATAAAGTAAACTACTTCCTCAGGAATATTGGAGTACCAAATAAGCATAAATTGTGAGAACCATAAGTAAGTCCAGAAAATACTTATACCGAACATAAACTTGGCTAAATCATGTATATGACTATTATTAACAAATGGTAAATAACCTCTTGATTTTAAATAAATACTCACCAAAGCAATAACAGTAATTCCTGAAACGAACATACTAGAGAATACATACCACCCAAATAAAGTACTAAACCAGTGTGGATCTAAACTCATAATCCAGTCCCAGCTCATTATAGATTCTGAAATAAGGAAGAATACTAAAAATCCTGCTGCCAGTTTAAAGTTCTTTTTAAAGTAATAGTTATCCGTAGCTTCATCAAGTCTTCTTGAATTTCTTACTAAGAAATGTCTAAATAAGAACCAACCGGCTAAAAATATAGCTGCTCTTATTAAGAAGAAAGGTACATTCAAATAAGCTGTTTTCTTCTGAATAATTTCGTCGTGGGCTACAACTTCAGGGTCCATCCAAACAAATAGATGGTTCATATGAAGGCCTGAAAGCGCTAAAAGTACAAACATAATGATACCACCCGGGACAATGTAGGCTGAAATAGCTTCCATCACCCTAAATAAAACCGGAGACCAACCTGCTTGTGAAGCATATTGCAAAGCATAGAACGCTAAAACCCCCAGAGAGATCATAAAGAAAAAGAATGCCGCCACATAGACTGCTGCCCAGGGCTTATTTTGTAATTGATGCAATGTATGTTCAAGATGCTCAGTGTCATGCGCTCCAGCTTCAGCACCGTGATCTTCTTCTGCGTTTCTACTGGGTTCATCATCTAATAACAGGCTGTGTTCTGCTTCAGCAAAGGTTGTTTCACCTTCCTCTGAATGCGAAGTTTCCCCGTGATGCTCCTCTGCAGCCATCATTTCCCTAACATCATCCAAATTTGATGGCGCCTGTAAAAACCCAATTACGAGCCCAATGGCACCAACAATCATAAAAATAATTGCTGTTAATTTTAATTTACTGGATAGCGTATACATATTTATAGATCTAAATGCTTTATTCTTAATTATTGTTTTCTTCCTCGTCATCAGTCATAGCTCCACCTTCTCCCTGCACTTCTTCAGCATTTTCCTGAGCTCTTTGAACTTCTACTGGGTTAGCTTCAGCAATAGAAGGGTTTTCATAAGGAATTTCTTCGCCTCCTTCAAGCTGATTTTTAAGATACATCACGTAATGGGTGATTTGCCAACGTTCTTCTTCATTGGTTTGTGAAGCATAAGAACCCATAGAGTTTAATCCGTAATAAATCACGTGGTAAACACTTCCCTCAGTAATAGCACGCCCGGCATCATCGTAAGAAGGAACTCCTAGTATTTTTTCCCTTTCGGCAAGAATTCCCTGACCATCTCCATTGTCTCCGTGACAAACGGCACAGTAAATAGTATACAGTTGTTTTCCTTCGTTTAGGTTTTCTTCTGTATATGGCAATAGATTATTAAGATTGGCTTTAGCATTTGCCAACCCATCAGGTGTATTTTCGTAATCATAAGGCATCCATCCTCTTGGGATAGAACCCTCTACAGGAAGTTTAGCCTCCTGTCCGTTTTCAAAAATATCATATTCACCATAGGTTTCATAACCTATAGGCTCATACATATCTGGCATGTACTGGTAATTAGGTGAGTCACTATCTGCACAAGATATTACAACGCCCCCAACCAGGAACAATATTATCGCTTTATAGAACAAATTTCTCATTCTGGCTATTTATTATCTATTAATTTAATTTCAGCGGCACCGGTATCGTAAAGGAATTTAGTTAATTCATCTACATTATGATTTGCAGCGTCTACTTCCATTAAGAACATATCATCGGTTGTTCTAACATCAGGATTTTCAGCTTCTTTGAATGGCCATAGTCTACTTCTCATATAAAAAGTAATTACCATAAGGTGAGCCGCAAAAAACACGGTGAGCTCAAACATAATTGGTACAAAGGCCGGCATATTTTGAATAAAACTAAAGCTTGGCTTACCGCCTATATCCTGAGGCCAGTCTTCGATCATAATAAAATTCATCATTGCAATCGAAACTGCAAATCCAACAACACCATAAAGAAAAGAAGTGATTGCCAAACGCGTAGGCTCTAATCCCATTGCTTTATCTAAACCGTGAACAGGCATTGGGGTATAAATTTCACCAATATGATAACGGGCTTCTCTTACCTGCTTTACGGCTTGTAAAAGCAGATCGTCATCATTGTAAATAGCGTGTATAACTTTTGATGCCATCTTAATTACTTATTTTTTAGTTCATTTGCCTGTGCTACCCAATCTTCACGTTGTGCCGCATTAGGGAAGTTCTCTATCACTTCATCAAGCAATTCAAAATCATCCTCGGTAAGTTTACTTATCTGAACATAGGTATAAAGACCTAACTGATGTAAGCGCTGTTCAAGGAAAGGACCTACTGCTTTAAGTTTCTGTAGTTCATCTGCCGTTTGATTTTCTGGATTAAATGAGCCGGTTCTTTCAAGCATTCCGTCTATTCCATCCTTTTGAACTTCAGAAAGAGTTAACGCATCTGCATTTACAGTTTTATTATGTCCATCTCTATCGTCTTTATTGTAAGCATCCTCATCATCGATTTTCTTATCTACTTTGGTAGCGATATTTTTCTTAGGCTCACCTATGTTTACCGGCGTATAATGTTTAACATCATCCCCATGTTCTTCTCTTAGTTTTTTATACTTCGCTCCTGAAGACTTAAGGATTGTTTTTACTTCTGCCTGTGCAATTACAGGGAAAGACCTAGCGTATAGCAGGAACAATACAAAGAAGAATCCAATGGTCCCTATAAAAACACCTATATCTACAAATGTTGGAGAGAACATAGTCCACGAGGATGGAAGGTAATCGCGGTGAAGCGAAGTAACAATAATCACAAAACGCTCAAACCACATCCCGATGTTTACTACAATAGAAATAAAGAAGGAGAACATAATACTCGTACGTAATTTCTTAAACCACATAAACTGGGGTGAAAACACGTTACAGGTCATCATTGCCCAATATGCCCAGGCATAAGGCCCTGTTGCCCTGTTAAGGAATGCATATTGTTCGTACTCTACTCCAGAATACCAGGCGATAACAAGCTCGGTTATATAAGCTACCCCAACAATAGAACCTGTGATCATAATTACTATGTTCATCAATTCTATATGCTGTATGGTTATATAATCTTCAAGATTAGACACCTTTCTCATAATAATAAGAAGGGTGTTTACCATTGCAAACCCAGAGAATACCGCTCCAGCAACAAAGTAAGGAGGGAAAATCGTGGTGTGCCATCCAGGTATAACCGATGTAGCAAAGTCAAAAGATACAATGGTGTGTACAGAAAGTACAAGAGGAGTCGCCAAACCGGCAAGTACCAATGAAACTTCTTCAAAACGTTGCCAGTCTTTTGCACGCCCACTCCATCCAAAACTTAATATTCCGTAGATTTTTTTATTGAAAGGAGTAATTGCCCTATCACGAATCATGGCGAAATCTGGAAGCAAACCTGTCCACCAGAATACCAACGAAACAGAAAGATAAGTTGAAATAGCGAACACATCCCATAATAGTGGCGAGTTAAAATTTACCCACAAAGAACCAAATTGGTTTGGAATTGGAAGTACCCAATAAGCCAACCACGGACGACCCATGTGAATTATAGGAAATAAACCGGCCTGCATTACAGAGAAAATAGTCATCGCCTCTGCAGAGCGGTTAATAGCCATCCTCCATTTTTGCCTGAACAATAAAAGTACAGCCGAAATTAGAGTCCCGGCGTGACCAATACCTACCCACCAAACAAAGTTGGTAATATCCCAGGCCCAACCTACTGTTTTATTAAGTCCCCAGACACCAATACCTGTGGAGACAGTGTAAATTATACAACCTACACCCCAAAGAAAGGCAACAAGTGCAATTGAAAAGACAATCCACCAGGATTTATTTGCCCTTCCTTCTACCGGCGCAGCCACATCCACGGTCACATCGTGGTAGCTTTTATCTCCGGTAACTAAAGGCTTTCGTATAGGTGCTTCGTAATGAGACATATCCTTTTTTAATTGATTTCTTTATTAATTTATTAAGCTTCTGTTGTATTTCTAACCTTAGTCTGGTACATCACATTAGGCTTAGTACCCACGTATTCCAATAGGTGATACATTCTATCATCTTCTTTTCTATCGCGAATTACAGCACCTTCATTATTAATATCACCAAAAGTCATTGCTCCTTTATCACAAGCAGAAGAACAAGCTGTTTGGAATTCTCCATCTTCAATAACTCTACCTTCACGTTTGGCATCAAGAATGGTTTTTTGTGTTTTTTGAATACACATAGAACATTTCTCCATAACACCTCTAGAACGTACAGTTACATCGGGATTAATTACCATTCTACCAAGATCATTGTTCATATGGTAATCAAACTCCTCGTTTTGAGCATAGTTAAACCAGTTGAAACGACGTACTTTGTAAGGACAGTTGTTAGCACAGTATCTTGTACCTACACAACGGTTGTAAATCATTTGGTTTTGTCCCTGTCTTCCGTGAGAAGTTGCAGCAACAGGACACACAGTCTCACAAGGAGCGTGGTTACAGTGCTGACACATTACAGGCTGGAATACTACCTGAGGATTATCTGCAGGCTCTTCCAATTCACCAAATTCAGAAAGAGAACTTCCTAAACCTGATATATTCTCTTTCTTATCAAGATCGTCAATAAAACTATCTTCCGAAGAATAATATCTATCAATACGCAACCAGTGCATATCACGAGATCGTCTTATTTCACTCTTTCCTACCACCGGAACATTATTCTCGGCGTGACAGGCAATAACACAGGCACCACAACCGGTACAGGCATTAAGATCTATAGAAAGGTTAAAGTGATGACCAATACTACGGTCAAAACCATCCCACATATCAACTTCAGGAGAAGTTACTGGTTTTTCAACGTG
Organism: Salegentibacter lacus; assembly: GCF_020164555.1. GTDB lineage: Bacteria > Bacteroidota > Bacteroidia > Flavobacteriales > Flavobacteriaceae > Salegentibacter > Salegentibacter lacus. The sequence goes on from NZ_JAIQZB010000010.1 coordinate 48,030, forward strand.
ATCTAAAGAAACCTGAGGAACAGAATTCCATACACTTGCGTCTTTAGTATTGAATATTTCAAGGGTAGTTTCTTTTATAATGTCTCCACGTCCCATTAAGGTATTATGAAGCTGAACGCAAGCAAATTCATGCACTCCCGGAGCTTTTTCAATAGTCACCGACTGCACTGCATTTAATTTCTTATATAGTGGATAAGCATTTACCCCTACTTGCATTTCCTCTTGTAATCCTTCTTTCTTTCCATAACCAAGCGCAAGTCCCACTGAACCTTTTGCCTGTCCCGGCTGAATAATTACAGGAACATTTTTAACCACCGTACCATCTACAGTTACATTGGCATAGCTCCCGTTTAAACCTCCATTAGAAGCATGTTCGCTTTCAAAACCAAAAGCTTCGGCATCAGCTTTAGATACCGTAAGGTAATTATCCCAGGATGCTCTGGTTAGAGGATCTGGCATTTCTTGCAACCACGGGTTACTGGCTTGATCACCGGCTCCCATAGAAACTTTGGTATAAAGCGTTAACTCCATCCCCTTATTTTCTGAAGGACGCCCAAGTTCACTTGCCGCAGCCGCAACATTTACAGAACCTACCTCTGAAGTTTCAACCTCTACAGGAGAAGTTGCTTCAAAAACACCATCGTGAAGCGCTGTATTCCAAGAAGGAATATTACCGCTCCAGGTTTCTTTTATATAGTCGTGATAAGATTTATCATTATCAGTCCATCTTAACAAGCAATCCTGAAATTGCCTTGTATCAAACAATGGCCTGATTGCAGGCTGCATCAAACTAAATTCTGAAGTAGTATATTGAATATCACCCCAGCTCTCCAAATAATGAGGAGTTGCAGCTACATATTTACAAAGTTGTGCAGTTTCATCGGGCTTCATACTGAAGGCAAGCGAAACTTCTACATTAGATAAAGCTTCAGCAAATTCTGCTCCGTTAGGCAATGAATAAGCAGGATTCACACCCGCCATTAACACGGCGCCAAGAGAACCAGATTTCATATCTTCGACCACCTGCATAACTTCATCAGCATTACCCTGGCGGGTTAATCTTGGATTATCAGCATCCATCACTACACTACCAAGAGCTTCGTTGATTGCAAGTACTAAAGCCTGAGCATTCTCATCTGGAATTCCAGAAACAACAACAGCTCCATTTCCAGCTTTTCTTAACTGGCGAGCAGCTTTAACTACAGCGTCATCAATTTTAGCAGGCAAATCACTCGTAGAAGAACCACCCGCAACATAACCATAAAGCGCAGCTAAAACAGCCTTTTGCTGAGATGGAGTTACAGGGTAACGTTTATCGGCATTAGCACCGGTTAAACTCATATTAGATTCAAACTGAACATGACGGGACATTTTCCCGTTTTTTGGAATACGACCCTGAGCATACGCCGAATCATATCCTCCACCCTGCCAGTCACTAAGGAAATCGGCTCCAACAGAAACTATTGTTTCTGCTTTAGAGAAATCGTAATTTGGTAATGCACGCTTTCCATATTTAGCCTGAAAAGCATTTAAGGCAGCATCTTCAGAAACCGTATCGTAAACTACGTGACGTACATTTGGATATTTTTCTGAAAATTCACCAATTAATTTTGTAGTTGAAGGGCTAGCAAAAGTTTGCGTTAATAAAACAATGTCACCAGAAACATTATCAAGAGCACTTCCAACCTCACGGTCAAATTCTTCCCACGAAACATTTCTTCCTTCAATCATTGGGCGTTTCACCCTATTCACGTCATACATTGACAATACAGATGCATGTACACGAGCATTAACACCGCCTTTAGACTTCGCTAATTCATTATTTTCAATCTTAATAGGTCTTCCTTCCCTGGTTTTTACCAATACGCTGGCAAAATCAAAACCATCAGCAATTGTAGAGGCATAGTAATTAGCTACCCCAGGAACAATACGCTCCGGCTGCACCACATAAGGAATAGACTTAATAACAGGCCCTTCACAGGCAGCCAAAGAAGCTGCTGCTGTACTAAACCCAACATATTTTAAGAAATCCCTTCTTGAAGTTTTTGAACTTTCAAGGGAATCTTTATCCCCAAGAAATTCATCAACCGGAATTTCTTCAGCAAATTCTTTTTGTTGGAGCGTCTCAACAACAGAGCTGTTTTCATTTAGCTCTTCAACACTTTTCCAGTATTTTTTGTTTGATGACATATATATCTAAATATTAACTTCTTAATTAACCCCGAAAACCCGGGAAAAAACTTTTAGTAATGGCATTTAGCACACTCAAGGCCTCCCATTTGAGCTACAGTAAGCTCTTCTACACCGTACTTTTTGGATAATTCTTCGTGAATTTTCTCGTAATACTCATTCCCTTCCATCCTAACATTGGTTTCGCGGTGACAGTTTATACACCATCCCATTGTTAAAGGAGCATCTTGATAAACCACTTCCATTTCCTCGATTGGTCCGTGACATTTCTGACATTGAACCCCGGCAACAGATACGTGTTGAGAGTGATTAAAGTAAGCGAAATCTGGAAGATTATGAATACGAACCCATTTTACCGGTTTCTCTTCTCCAGTGTAATCCTGATCTGCAGGACTCCAGCCTACAGCATCGTATAGTTTTGCAATTTCACCATCGTAAAACTCTTTTGAATATTCTGCAGTAGCAGTTTCAGGAGCCACTTCAGATATTGTTTTATGACAATTCATACAAACATTTAGCGATGGTATACCCGCCTGCTTAGACGTCCTCGCTGAAGAGTGACAGTATTTACAATCTATTTGGTTATCTCCTGCGTGAATCCTGTGTGAATAATGAATTGGCTGAATTGGTTCATAACCCTGATCTACTCCAACCTGCATAAAGAAGCCATAAGCGAAATAGCCTACAACCAGCAATCCAAACACAGCACTTACCAAAACAAGAAATTGGTTCTCTACAAAAGATTTCCAAATTGGTTTTCTTTTTGGCTTTTCAGGAATAACAACTCCACTTGCCTGAGCAAAATTTCGAAGCGTTTTGTTTACAAGGAATAATACCGCAAGCAGCATTACCAAAACAAAAAGCAGAATCCCTAAAATAACATTTACCGATACACCTCCTCCAGAAGATTCACCGCCAGAAGACTCACCACCGGCTTGCGCCGTTTGAGGTTCTGGTTTCGGCTGCTCTACATAAGCAAGAATATCATCAATGTCAGCATCTGATAATTGAGGAAAAGCCGGCATCGCAGTTTGATTATACTCTTCGTAAATCGCGACAGCCTCATTATCTCCAGAAGAAATCAACTCCTGACTGTTTTTAATCCATTGGTACAACCAATCCATATCCCTTTTTTCAGTAATGCCATGAAGAGCAGGACCAATAGAAGCAGAATATGGTTTGTGACAGGCAGCACAAAGTGAATTAAACAAGGACTTTCCATTCGCAGGATCCCCAAGTCCTGATGCAGCTGCATCAGCCTCTGAAGATCCACTCGATGATTCATCGGTTTGCTCCTGGCCTTCCTCTGCAGTATCCTGAGAGGCCTCTTCCTGTGCAATTCCCAAAACGCTAAATGAGATAAAAAATGCTACACTTAAGAGCAATAGTCGCGAAGTTGAGTGGCGGTATTTCACCTTTTTCATATTATAAGTTGAATTAACGTCTAAACTTTGGTACGGTTTTTACAGCTTAAAGCCTTAGTAATATTAACTCTTTGTACCCTTAAATTCGGCAACAAAAGTAATACTTATAGTCGATTTTCGGAATGTTACATAAGTGTTAATCCTTAATTTATATCAGTTCTAAATAATAAAAGTAACTTTGTTTAAGTTATTAAATTATACTTTTGCCTTAAATAAATAACTATGAGAAAATTAAGCATAAACAAACTTCTGTTAATTTGTTTTCTTTCAGGATTTTCTTTTCTGAATTTAACAGCTCAAGAAAGTCGAATAAATGTAAGTGATGACGCTAAACTTTCTAAACTTTTAGAGTTAAAATCTGAAATGAGCAAGGACAACGAAATTGGTGATCGATTTAAAATTCAGCTTTTTTACGGAAATAATGGCGAAGCCAATGAAGTTATAAAAGATTACCGAAGCAAATTTGAGTATCCATCACTAATTGCCTACGAAGCACCTAACTATAAGGTTTGGGTAGGAAATTTTAGAAATCGTTTGGAAGCAGACAGAGCACTTTTAAAAATAAAGGAAAGCTTTCCTTCCGCATTTATTCCAAAACCGCGACGTAGATAATTTTTCAGAAAAATATATTACAGTTCAATATGATTCCTATTGGAATTTAATTTGAACCTAAAAATAAAAAAAGCGGCCCTAAAGCCGCTTTTTTCTATTTAATATAAAACCTAATTACTTAAGCTTCTTCTTTACTTCTACTTCACGGAATGATTCTATTACATCCCCTTCTTTAATATCATTGTAATTCTTAACCTGGATACCACAGTCGTAACCTTTAGCAACTTCTTTCACATCATCTTTGAAACGTTTCAGTGAAGCAAGCTCTCCGGTATAAACTACCACTCCTTCGCGAATTAAACGAATTCCAGCACTTCTGTAGATCTTACCAGAGGTAACCATACAACCTGCAATGGTTCCAACCTTAGAGATCTTAAAGGTTTCCCTAATCTCTGCAGTACCCGTGATCTCTTCTTTAAGTTCTGGTGAAAGCATTCCTTCCATCGCATCTTTAAGATCGTTGATCGCATCATAGATAATCGAGTAAGTCCTGATATCAATTTCTTCCTTATCGGCAACCTGTCTTGCATTTCCTGCAGGACGTACGTTAAATCCAATAATTACCGCATCTGAAGCTGAAGCTAACAACACATCACTTTCTGTAATGGCTCCTACTCCTTTGTGAATAATATTCACCTGAATTTCTTCAGTAGATAATTTCAGGAAGCTATCGGTTAATGCTTCTACAGACCCATCAACATCACCTTTAAGGATAATATTAAGTTCTTTAAAGTCACCTAACGCAATTCTACGCCCAATTTCATCAAGGGTAATATGACGCTGGGTTCTCACACTCTGCTCACGTTGCAACTGAGTTCGTTTAGCAGCAATATCTTTGGCTTCACGCTCATCTGCCATCACCTTAAATTTATCACCGGCCTGAGGCGCACCATCAAGACCTAAAATAGAAACAGGCGTTGCGGGTCCGGCTTCTTTAACCTCGTGGCCTCTCTCATCATGCATTGCCTTCACTTTACCACTATGGCGACCCGCTAATACGTAATCTCCAATTTTTAAAGTTCCGGTTTGCACAAGGATAGTCGCAATATAACCTCTACCTCTATCAAGGAAGGCTTCTACTACTGTTCCTGAAGCCATTTTTGAAGGATTGGCTTTTAATTCAAGAATTTCAGATTCCAGTAATACTTTCTCTAGAAGTTCTTCAACTCCCAATCCAGTTTTAGCTGATATATCATGAGACTGAACTTTACCACCCCAGTCTTCCACAAGCAGGTTCATACCCGCAAGTTTCTCTTTAATTTTCTCCGGATTTGCTGTTGGCAAATCAGATTTATTTATTGCAAATACTATTGGTACACCGGCAGCCTGGGCGTGAGAAATAGCCTCTTTAGTTTGCGGCATCACATCATCATCTGCAGCAATTACAATAATTGCAATATCTGTTACCTGAGCTCCACGAGCACGCATCGCCGTAAAGGCTTCGTGACCAGGAGTATCCAGGAACGTCATTTTTTCACCGTTTTTCAGCTTCACACTGTAGGCTCCAATATGCTGGGTAATACCACCACTCTCACCGGCAATCACATTCTCTTTACGAATATAATCCAGTAAAGATGTTTTACCGTGGTCTACGTGACCCATGACAGTTACAATTGGCGCTCTATCTTCAAGATCTTCAGGATTTTCAGGAACTTCTTCTACTGTTTCCTCGATATCTGCAGTTACAAAATCTACTTCGTAACCAAATTCATCTGCAACAATAGAAAGTGTTTCAGCATCTAAACGCTGATTCATCGTCACCATCATCCCTAGAGACATACAGGCAGAAATCACTTTCGTTACCGGCACATCCATCATCGTAGCAACTTCACTTACAGTTACAAACTCTGTAACTTTAAGAACTTTACTATCGGTTTCCTGCTGTGCAAGATCATCTTCTGAACGTTGACGGTGTTGATCTCTTTTATCTCTTCTATATTTAGCTCCTTTACCTTTACCAGATTTACCCTGAAGTTTTTCAAGGGTCTCTCTAACCTGCTTTTGAACTTCTTCTTCGCTAGGCTCTTCTTTAGTAATAGGTTTAGCTCTTTTTCTGGCTGCTCCTCCTTTTTTAGCTCCCTGATTTGAAGCTCCAGGCTTCACATCTTTACTAATTCTACGACGACGCTTCTTACGTTTTTCCAGCTCCTTCTTGTCATCAGCAGCTTTCTTTACGTCTTTCTTTTTTTCCGGTTTTTTAAATTGAGAAAGGTCAATTTTCTTTCCGGTAAAATTAGGGCCGTTAAGCTTGGTGTAATTTGTTTTATGAGTCATAGACTCAGGATCCTTACGCTCTTCTTCAGCAGCGGCAGGCGCTTCTTCCTTAGAAGCTTCCTCAGTCTTTTTCTCCTCTTTAGAAGGTGCTTCCTCCTTAGGTTCTTGAGATTCGGACTTTTCTGGCTTTTCTTCTTTGGCTTCAGGCTTTTTGGCTTCCTCGGGCTGTTCAGGTTGCGCTGGTTCTGGTTTTTCCTCTTCTTTTTCGGCTTTTTTCTCTGGTTTTTTATCCAGATCAATCATACCTACTTTCTTAGGACCGGCTAGTTTAGCCCTGGCAGTAACTGCCTCTTCTTTACGCTTCTCATCCTCTTTCTTCTCCTCGGCCTTGCGCTTTTCTTCGAGCTCTCTATCCCTTGCTAAACGCAATTCTTCCTTCTCCTTTCTTTTTTCCTCACCAACCTCTTTAGACTCGACTTTTTTAGATTTGTCGGTCTCAAATTCATCAGAAAGCACCTGATAAACTTCGGATGAGATTTTAGTAGTAGGACGCGCCTCAATATCGTGACCCTTAGAATTTAAAAATTCTACAGCCCGGTCTAACGAAATATTGAATTCACGTAATACTTTGTTTAGTCGCATTGTTTTTGCTTCAGCCATAAATTGCCCTCTAAATTAACCTCTTTTAATTATTATATATTCAATGAGTTTTTTACTACTCTTCAAACTCTTCTCTTAAAACCTTCACTACTTCGCGAATGGTTTCTTCTTCTAAATCGGTAAGTCTAATAAGGTCTTCCAATTCCTGTTCCAAAACACTTTTTGCAGTGTCCAGCCCAACCCTGGAAAATTCCTTAATCACCCAATCTTCAATTTCATCAGAGAATTCTTTTAACTCTACATCTTCTTCCACACCTTCTCTAAATACATCTATTTCATAACCGGTTAATTGCCCGGCAAGCCTAATATTGTGACCTCCACGGCCAATAGCTTTAGAAACTTCTTCCGGCTTCAGCATAACTTCGGCCGTTTTATTTTCTTCATCTAATTTAATAGATGTAATTTTTGCAGGACTCAAAGCTCTTGTGATGTATAACTGGTCGTTAGTGGTGAAATTAATCACATCTATATTCTCATTCCCCAATTCACGTACAATACTATGAATTCTGGACCCCTTCATACCTACACAGGCACCAACAGGATCAATTCTATCATCGTAAGTATCTACCGCCACTTTAGCTTTTTCACCAGGAACACGAACTACATTTTGAATAGTAATTAAACCGTCAAAAACTTCAGGAATCTCCTGTTCAAAAAGTTTTTCAAGGAAAACCGGAGCAGTACGTGAAAGTATAATTGTTGGCTTATTTCCTTTAAGCTCTACACTTTCTATTATTCCTTTTACGTTATCTCCTTTTCTGAAAAAGTCTGAAGGAATCTGACGATCTTTTGGCAGAACGATCTCGTTGCCTTCGTCGTCTAGCAAAATAATTGCCCTGTGCCTAATATGATGAACTTCTGCGGTATAAATTTCGCCTTCAAGCTCTTTAAAGTGCTTGAAGATATTAGTATTATCGTGTTCGTGGATTTTTGAAATAAGATTTTGTCTTAAGGCTAAAATCGCACGACGCCCCAAATCTACAAGTTTTACTTCTTCTGATACATCTTCACCAACTTCAAAATCGGGTTCAATTTTTCTAGCTTCTGTAAGAGAAATTTCCTGGTTTGGGTCTTCCACCTCACCATCGGCTACCACAACCCTGTTTCTCCAAATTTCGAGATCTCCTTTATCTGGGTTTACAATAATATCAAAATTATCGTCTTCACCATATTTCTTCTTTAACGCACTTCTAAACACATCTTCAAGGATGGCCATAAGCGTTACACGATCTATCAATTTGTCATCCTTAAACTCTGAAAATGACTCAATCAAGGCGATATTTTCCATATCAATTTGAGGTTAAAATGTTATGATAACTTTAGCGTCTGCAATTTCAGAATATGGCAATACCGCTTCTTTTTCTACGGTATGCTTTCCCTTTCCTACCGGTTTTGGCTCTCTGGCTTTCCAGTTAAGCTTAATCCCGTCCTGATCCACTTCGGTTAAAGTTGCTTCAATTTTTTCGTTATTGGTAGTCACCTGCAGTTTTCTCCCCAGGTTTTTCCGGTATTGCCGTTCCAGGCGTAAAGGTTCAGAAACTCCTGCCGAGCTAACTTCCAAAGAAAAATCTTCTTCTTCCCTGTCTAGATTGTGTTCAATTTTGCGACTTACCGCAATACAATCGTTAACAGAAACCCCACTATCACCATCAATCACAACAGAAATCTTGTTGTCGTTGGTAATGTTTAGGTCTATTAAAAATAGTGAATTATTTTCCTGGAAAGCTTCCTTCAACAAATTTTCTACTTTATCCTGCAACATAGCTATAAAAAGAGGGGACTTTATGTCCCCTCGCTGTACTTTTTTAGTTTCAACGCTGCAAATATAATAATAATTTCAGAGAAAGAAAACCAGACCTTAAATGAAATTTTATTCTTAACTTTAATAAAGCAATCATTTTTAATCTTTTAGAGTAAATTGATGAAAAAAATACTTGTTCCAACCGACTTTTCAGATACCGCCGAGCACGCACTAAAAATTGCCGCGCAACTGGCAAAAAAACACAACAGTGAGATCTATCTCCTACATATGTTAGAACTGCCCATGCAACTTATAGACCCTGTGGGAGGCGGCAATAGCCAGAATTTACCCGAATCCATTTTTTTTATGAAACTGGCTCACCAACGTTTTGCCAAACTTATGGAGAGACCCTTTCTAAAAGATATTAAGATTCATGAGACAGTAATGTTTCACCAGGCTTTCGAAGGGATTATGGAAGTAAGCGAAGAATATAATTGTGATATAATTATTATGGGCTCCCACGGCGCCAGTGGTTTTAAGGAAATGTTTATAGGTAGTAATACCGAAAAAGTGGTGCGTTCTTCACACATACCCGTTCTTGTAATTAAAAATGAACACGAAAATTTTGAGGTTGAAAATTTTATTTTCGCTACAGATGCCGATGCCAGCAACAAACACACCTTGGATACAGCTTACAATTTTTCAAAGTTAATTGAAGCCCAATTTCATTTACTTTTTATCAATACACCAAACAATTTCATTACCAGCACCGAAGTAAGGGAACGGATAGAACATTTTGTTTCAGGCACCGGAATTAAAGATTATAAAATGCATATTTATAATGATGTAAGTGTAGAAAAGGGCATTTTGAATTTTGCCAGGAAAAAGAACAAAGCATTAATTGGTATTAGCACGCATGGGCGCAAAGGTCTGGCTCATTTCTTTAATGGCAGTATTAGCGAAGATTTGGTAAACCACGCCAGAATGCCGGTCGTAACATTTAAAATTTAAAGGAAAGACTTTAAAGCACCGTTTCTAACATTCTTCCAAAGGTAATTCCAGAAAGATTTGGTTTTGGTTCGTTGGGTTTTAATATTTTTTTGCTCTTTTTCTGCAGAAGTAGCATCGCTATTCACTATTAGGTTTGCGATAGCAGAAAGGAATTTATTCTCCTCTTCTCCGTCTTCCTGAAGTACCTCAACTTTAAAATCTTTATAGACCAATTTCATATCACCGGTAGAATTCTCGTTATTTCCAGTGAAATTGAATCGCATATCTCTAATTCCTCCTTCGGCTTTTACATTTAAAGCCGGCTTCATAAACTTATTAATCCCTTCACTGGAAATGCTATCCATTTGTCCCGAAATTGAAAACACATCAGCCTTATTCGAAATATCAAAATTCCAATTCACATTAAGCTTAGCCTCGCCCATAAACTGTGTTTGCACATCGATATCTGTTCTTAGGAAATCCTCAGCCTCCATATTCACATTACTAACATTGTAAATACTCGCATTAAGATTTTTAAAAGTCACCTTACCGGGACCTCTTTTTGGCTTAACCAACTCTTCATATTGTATGGCAAAATTTTCAACCTTAAGTGTATCCAGTTTTAGCTTAAAAGGCAATTCCCTTATCATTTTACTGTACATAGGTTTTTGGCGAGGATCGTCTTTTACTTGTTTATCGCGGTAAATTTTTATGTCGGCATTTGCTATTCTTGTGTTTTCACTTTCCAGAAAAAGCGAATCATTTTCAAAACTCCAGTTAAAAGATTTAAGAGCTAATTCTCCAAGATTTATATCAAACCTGTCTTTCTCATAAGGAATATGTTGCTGAAATTCCTGTTTACCATATAAGGGCTTCATATTAATTTTACTGAACACAAGAGAATTCCCATCCATCTCCATTTTATCAACATACATATCGTGTTGATCATTGAGATTAAAAAATAAACTATCTGAAGTCATATGAAGCGCTTCATAATTAAACGGAAGTCCATTTTTTAGTGATTTCTGGTCCACGCTTACGTTCTTCAAACTAAGCGATGGAAAATTGGCGAAAAGCTGCTCTTTAACCGAATTGTTTTTAGCCATTTTAAAATTCCCATCAATAACTTCAACCGATTTAATTAATAGATCTATTTCTCCTGAATTCTCTCCTTTAGAGCTATCCTTTTCTTTTTTAGTTTCCGTATAGATTGTTACTTCAGGTTTGTTGAATTTTAAGCTAGCAATTTCAATATTCTTGTTACTTATATATTCAAAAATATCAATCCCATCTATCTTTATTTCATTCGCAGTAATTTGCATCCCGTTCTTTTTATAAACCGGACGACTTATTGAAGCACTTCTACCCAGAAGACTCGCATTTAATTTTTCATATTCAAAATTGGCCTGTTCCAAATTTTCTTCCAGGGCAGTTTCCATTTTGTTTTCAATAAACATATTCCCCCCAATTATGGCCATAGCCAATACAATAAGAATAACAATAAAACTCAGAAATAATTTAGATTTTTTCTTCAAGCTGGCATTTTTTATGACGGAAATTTACAATTTCAAAACACTTAGTCTCATTGTTTAAGAGTTTTTAACTTAAAAATTTAACCCCAAAGTTTTCTTTGCGTTAAATTTTAGCAAAAGCCTATAAGCATCAAATTTCCAATGGTTTTTGATTGTATATTTGCCTCAAAACCTAACAGAAATCATGATTTTTAAACTTAGCCTTAAAATAGTATTCATAGCCGTAGAAATTTTTCTTGCGGTTTATAGTTTTGCGCTAAGTGACAGTCTACTTGTTAAATTTCTGTTTTTTGCGGTTACCGCAGTAATTGTTGCGTTTGCTATAACCAAAATAACAAACAAATTACTTCCTGTAGATAAAGATTACATATCTTCAGAAGAAGGAGCTGAAGATTAATAAGCCAAAATTTTAGATTACAATCCGGACGATTTCTTCTTCCGGATTTTTTATATTTTTCTTTTCTATGAAGTTAATTTGTATTTCAGACACGCATAATAAGCATAAACAAATTCCAATTCCCGATGGAGACGTTTTAATCCATGCAGGAGATATTACCGAAGGCGGAACTAAAAGGGAAGTTGTAGACTTTCTAGAATGGTTTTCTGCACAGCCACACGAACATAAAATTTTTATTGCCGGAAATCACGATTTCTTTTTTGAAAAATACAATGAAGAAGAGATTCAGAAAATTATTCCTGAAAACGTTAATTATTTAAAAGAAAGCGGAATTAACCTCAATGGGATAAAATTTTGGGGTTCTCCTGTTACTCCTGGAGATGGCACCTGGGCTTTTAATCAAAAACAAACCCAGGAAATCGATTCGCACTGGGAGCAAATTCCCGAAGATACTCAAGTACTTATCTCTCACACGCCACCTTACAAAATTAAAGATGTTTTAAACAACGGAAAGCATATTGGATGTGCTTCGCTCTTAAAAACCATACAGAATCGTGAAATTGAATTTCACATTTTTGGTCACGTCCATGATTCTTATGGAATTACTACAGTTGCTGGAACAAAATTTATTAATGCCTCCTGTTTAGATAATAAATACAGATCTCTCCACCCACCCCTCGCTTTAGACATAAATTAGATACGAAAAACTTCCTTTTACCGGTATAAGAGAATACCCTAATTCGATACGTAGTATTTTTCTTTCAACAATTTCTTTTCTAAGATTAAAAAAAACTCAAAAAGATTCTTTAGTCGTTAAATATTTACTAATCATAGGTTTATTAAAAGTTTTTTAACATACAAAAAGAAATCTAAATGTAACTTAGCAAATGCTAACACCAATTAATACCAACACCTATGAAAAATAATACTAACCCAAACACCACTCTTGATGAGGTGAAAAATCTGATTTCTTATAGTATTTATAATTTTAATTCTGAAGAGAACTCAAATTATAATCTTATGCATCGAGCTATTATTAAAAAATATTTTGATGCTAAGAACGTAAGAATTAATTATAGCGAACAGACGGTAGATTTAAAAATACCGGTTGGAAAACGTAAATACACAGGAATTACTTTTGAATGTCAGGACTTAGAACGTTTTCTAAAATCCTGTTTAAAGAAAGATGAAAAAAGTATGGATTTCTATCACGAAATCTTAAATCATTACAACATTTATCACGCTGCTTAAATTTTTAAGCCGTTAAAGATTAAAGCCATACGCTAAGGCGTATGGCTTTTTTATTATTTTATATTTAGTCTTTATCAATACGACTGTTTTAACTTAAATTGGTTAATTTTGAACTTTTCACCTAAAAATTAATTGAACAGCTTTATACCTTATCGCCTACTATGAGTAAAGAACAGCATCCCACAGATCATAAAAAATACTTCATTTTTGAAAAGAAGAATTACCAGTTTATGTTTATTGGGCTGGCGGTAATAGCTTTAGGTTTTATTCTTATGGCCGGGGGCGGCAGTGAAGACCCCAATACTTTTAATCCAGATATTTATAATTTTCAGCGTATTCGACTGGCTCCAACTTTAGTACTTCTTGGTTTTGCCATAGAAGTTTATGCTATTTTATTAAATCCCAAAAAGTAAACTACATTGAACGAATTAGATGCTGCCATTCTGGGAATAATCCAGGGGCTAACTGAATTTCTGCCTGTTTCATCGAGTGGACACCTGGAGCTTGGTAAAGCATTATTAGGAGATAACAGTATCCCTAGCGAATCTTTACTGTTTACAGTTATACTTCACGCTGCAACCGCATTGAGTACTATTGTGGTGTTTAGAAAAGATGTAGCAGAAATTTTTAAAGGCCTGTTTCAATTTAAATGGAATGATGAGTTTAAATTTTCTCTGAAAATTGTTATTTCTATGATTCCTGCTGCAGTTATAGGAGTTTTCTTTGAAGAAGAATTAGAGATCCTATTTGGTGGAAATATAATCTTTGTCGGATTTATGCTTATTATCACTGCCCTATTGTTATGGCTTGCAGACAAAGCAAAGAACACTTTCAAACCAGTAAGTTACAGCAATGCTTTTGTGATAGGAATTTCGCAGGCTATTGCAATTCTACCGGGAATTTCCCGAAGTGGTGCTACAATTTCTACTTCGGTATTATTAGGAAATGATAAAACCAAAGCTGCTAGATTTTCTTTTTTAATGGTTGTCCCTTTAATTTTAGGAAAAATAGCCAAAGATCTTTTAGACGGGAATTTAATGGAAAGCACTACTTCTTTCTCTGTCCTCGCTATTGGCTTCGTTGCCTCCTTCCTGGCTGGTCTCGCTGCCTGTACCTGGATGATTAGTATTGTAAAGAAGAGTAAACTCTCTTATTTCGCCATTTACTGCTTTATTGCAGGAATTGTGTCCATTGGGGTTGCATATTATAATTAACAATCAGATTCCCTTGACAATTTAAATTCCCAGGGGAAAACCAAATAAAATTTTATGACCACAGAAATTGAAAAATTCACTCCTGAAGATTTTAAAAACGGCCAGATCCTGGTTTTCGATAAGCCTTTAGAGTGGACGTCTTTTCAGCTGGTTAATAAGGTGCGCTGGTTGATTAGAAAAAGCTGCGGAATAAAAAAAATAAAAGTTGGTCACGCCGGCACTTTAGATCCTTTAGCTACCGGTGTTCTGGTAATTTGCACTGGAAAATTCACCAAAAAAATTCCTGAACTACAAGGAACCAAAAAAGAATATACCGGGACTTTCACCCTCGGCGCCACTACACCTTCTTACGATATGGAAACTGAAGTGGACAAAACCTTTGAAACAAGCCATATTGCAGAGGAAAATTTAGATGGAGCTGCCCTTCAGCTTACTGGCGAAATTCAACAAACACCTCCGGTATTTTCAGCTTTAAAAAAAGACGGAAAACGCCTATATGAATATGCAAGAAAAGGCGAAGATGTAAAATTAGAAAGCAGGCCGGTTACCATCCACGAATTTGAGGTAGAAGCACCCAGGTTTCCAGAAGTAGATTTTAGAATAGTTTGCAGCAAAGGCACCTATATAAGAAGTATGGCCAACGATTTTGGAATCGCCCTTGGTTCCGGCGCTTACCTTTCTTCTTTAAAGCGAACCCGTGTTGGTGAATTCGTTATAGATGATGCTTTAGACCTCCCATCTTTTGAAAAATTGCTACCTTCAGCATAAAATAGAACATTACGCGTTTTGTTTTATAGCATGGATTTTTTCGATAAACATAAAGCACTCATAATTACCGTACTTTTTTGTTCGGTATTGATTCTTGGACTTTATAATTTCAACTTATCGCAGCAACAAAAAGTTGAGCGGGAAATGCTTGTGGAATTGGAAGAATATACAGCACCAGAAGACGAGGAAGAAATTCCAGAAGAAGAACCTGAACCTCAAACCAACCAAAATTCTCCTGAAACTCACAGGGCTTTCAATGAAAATCAGGAAGCCCGGGAAGAAAATTTTAATAGAGAATTAGATGAAATCTTAGAGCAGAATAGTGCGCGAAAGGAACAAAGTTCTGAAAACGAAACCGAAAGTTCTACGCAGGGAACTTTTGCCACCGGAAGTAAATCTGAAACAATAAAACGATCTGATGGAGATAATTCTTCCAAAGATATTTCTACCCAATCTGGAGGTTTAAGAAACAGCTCTATTTCATTTTCGCTACGCGGAAGAAATGCCGTCTCCATTCCTAACCCTATTTACACCTGCGATAATTCAGGAAAAATCGTAATAAATATTACCGTAAACGCTGAAGGGCAGGTGATTGATACTGGAATCAATAAAGCCAGTTCCAATTCAGATAACGAATGCTTAATAGAAAAAGCACTCGAATATGCCTCTAACGCTGTATTTTCACAGTTGCCGGGGAGAAACGAACAACCCGGCACAATTACTTACAATTTTAAATCTTAATAATAATGTCAGAAATACAACGCTGTGGATGGTGTGAAGGCGATGCGCTCTATGAAGCTTATCATGATAATGAATGGGGAGTTCCTGTTTATGATGATCATACTATTTTTGAATTCCTAATCCTCGAAACCTTTCAGGCAGGTCTAAGCTGGATTACCGTTTTGCGGAAACGAGAGAATTTCAGAAAAGCTTTTGACGATTTTAATTATAAAAAAATCGCGAATTATTCTGAAGAAAAAATTCAGGAACTACTGGAAAATGCGGGAATTATTCGGAATAAATTAAAGGTGAGAGCCACAGTGACCAACGCCCAAAATTTCATAAAGATTCAGGAAGAATACGGAAGTTTTAGCGAATATATCTGGAGTTTTGTTGATGGTAGTCCTGTACAAAATGAAGTGATAAATTATAAAGAAGCACCTGCGACTACTAAAGTTAGCGACAAATTAAGTAAAGATTTAAAGAAAAAAGGCTTTAAGTTTGTAGGCTCAACAGTTATGTATGCACATATGCAGGCCACAGGTATGGTAAATGATCATGAGGTATCCTGTTTTAGACATAAGGAAATTGAAAAACTGGAAAGATAAGCCAGGACTGTATCGAGAATAACTAATTAGCAGGTCTGGAATGATTTCGCATATTGGAAGAAAAATTATTAGTAGATGAAAAAACTATTCATAATAACATTTATACTTTTTACCACCCTGGCAAAAGCTCAGGATAAAAAAATGGAAAAAGAAGAAGGTATAGATCGGGAGGAAATGCCTGAAGACGCATTCTTTTTAATCGATAAAATTCCTCAGAAAGCTAACAGATTACGCTATTATTATCAGACTGATGGCGAAGAAGAAAGTTATGAAACCAAGTTTAAATTTAAACGTTCTATTTTTAGTGTAGAATTTGGCAAAGACGGAAAACTGGAGGACGTTGAAGTCATTTTAAAAGAAAAGCAACTTCCAAAACAAACACTCCAAAACATTCAAACTTATCTGGAGAAAAATCATGAGCGGCATAAGTTGGAAAAAATTCAGGCACAATATTTACCAAATTCTGTAAGTGAAAGTTCTGCTGAAAAATTATTTCTAAAATCCCTCTCGTTTGATACGCAACAGCCCGATAACTATGAAATAATAGTGGCGGTGAAAAACAAGGGTAAATTGAAAAAATTTGAAATGCTTTTTGATAAAAATGGCCAATTTAAAAATGAACGAGAAATAATAAGAAACTCTTATGACTACCTTATTTTCTAAAAAATATTCAGTTTTACTTTTTCTGATTTTTGCATTTCTGGGAATTCAAAATACTAAAGCTCAGGAAAACTTTAGCATGCTAATAGATCCCGATTTTACGATAAATATAGACCCCGATTCCCGCTGGTCATATAACTTCAATTTATCTAACAGGGATATAATTTATGAAGATGAGGAATATAATTTTGATGCTCAGCATCTTCAGCTATCGCATTTCACCAGCTACGAAGTTGGATTTTATAGCAAGTTGAGTTTAGGTATAAGATACCGTTTTAAAGAAATTTTTGATAAGGATATTCAGGACGAAGTAAGAATTGTAGAACAGTTTGGACATTCTCGAAAATATAATTCTTTAAAAGTGGCTCACCGTGCCCGTTTTGAGCAACGCTTAAGGGAGATCACTACTTACAGAACCCGTTATCGATTTTCAGTAGAATTGCCTTTAAGCGGGCAACGAGTAGATCAAAATGAATTTTTTATAATTGGCAATACAGAGGCTCTATTTAGTGTTGGAAGCGAAGAGCGACCTAAACTGGAACAACGCTTTTCTGTAGCCCTCGGTAATGAGCTTTGGACAAAAACCAAGGCCACTTTAGGCTTACAATATCGTTATGAAGATTATACCAGAGATCCAGGCAGCGAGTTGTTTATAACCAGTGAGATTATTCTATCGCTTTAAATCCCCAAATATTCCAGAAATTCATCCCGGGGAATTTCTTCAGCGCCCAAACTTTCTAAATGTTTGGTGTAAACCTGGCAATCTATAAGTTTTACACCTTCTTCTTTCAATTTACTAACAAGGCTTATAAATCCATATTTTGAAGCGTTGCTGGCTTTTGTAAACATACTTTCTCCACAAAAAACTTTTTTATCCATCAGGTAGATTCCATAAAGTCCTCCAACAAGATTTCCGTCCTGCCATACTTCCACAGAATGCGCAATATTAAATTCATGCAACTCTATATAACTTTCAATCATCTCGCGGGTTATCCAGGTACCGTGCTGACCCTCCCGCCTAATTTCGGCGCAAGCTTCTATAACCGCTTTAAAATCCTGATTAAAAGTTACTTCAAAAGCATCCTTCTTAAATAGCTGTTTCATACTTTTTGAAACTTTTAATTTTTCAGGAAAAAGCACCATCCTGGGATCGGGGCTCCACCAAAGTAAGGGTTGAGAATCATCGTACCAGGGAAAAATACCGTGGTTGTAAGCATAGATTAATCGCGGAATACTCAAATCTCCCCCAATAGCCAAAAGTCCCTGTTCATCGGCTTCATAAATGGGTGGAAAATTTTCGTTATGTTGTAGAAAATGCAATACTCAGGGGTTTTTGGTAAATAAGAAAAGTACAAAAAGAAAAAGCTTAGCCCTCTTAATAGGATGCTAAGCTTTTTATAATTTGAATCGAATTTTCTTCTGAAATTTGCTAGAAAGGTAGATCGTCGTAATCCTCTTCGTTTAAGTTGTTTGCAGGTTCAAAATTATCTGGTGGCGGTACATTTTCCCCACCTGCAGATTGGTCTGCTTGCAGGTTTTCTATTCTCCATCCCTGGATAGAGTTAAAATATTTGGTTTCACCCTGTGGGCTTACCCATTCTCTACCTCTTAAGTTGATTCCGATTTTAACCGGTTGCCCTACCTGAAAACTGTTAAGCAAATCTGTTTTATCCTGAACAAATTCTATCATAATATGTTGTGGATATTGCTCCTCTGTAGTCACCACCACTTCTCTCTTTCTAAAACCGTTATTTCCAAAAGTCTTGGTTTCTCCTATTAACTTAATCTTGCCTTGTACTTCCATCTTAATCTGTTTTTGCTAATAATAATTTCCAGGCAGCATCGGTATTGTTTTTCTCTAAAAACAATTGTGCCCGGGTATGAATATTCGTTTTGTTATTTGTTTTTACTAATTCGGCTAAATCTTTATTTTTAGCTATAAAACTTGCAATTTCTTCGTCTTTTGGGAGTGCTTCCACATTCCCCAACTTACCAAGATCGTTTCCGGTTAAAGTTTTACTTTCTTTAATTTCTGCAGGAATAGCATCAATACCTATTCCTAAACTGGAAAGTGGTTTTGGTACCTCGAACATTCCCATATTTGCACGGGTATACCAATTACCACCCATTCTGGCTACCTGATCTATTTTATGCTGATCTATAAATCCCTCTTCGTCTAAAATGCTTTCATTAATATGCATTTTAAGGACTTCGCAAATCACCAGATTACCTGCTCCCCCTTCCTGGCCGGTTTCAATAACCTGCTTCACTTTACATTCAAATTGTACCGGCGATTCAGCCACCCGAAATGGTTTTACAAGTTCAGATTTCAGCATTGAAAATCCTGCTTTTTCGAACTCATTCACACCTTCGGCATATTCGGTACTGGAAAGTGACATTTGTTGAACAATATCGTAATTCACAATATTGATCACCACCTCATCTATATTTTTAACATTGGTATAGGTATGCTTTACCGTATTATCCCTACCTCTTCTCGCCGGGGAAAAAATTAATGTTGGCGGATTAGACCCGAAAACATTAAAAAAGCTGAAAGGCGATAAATTTGGTCGGCCCTCAGTATCTATTGTGCTGGCAAAAGCGATAGGCCTGGGGCCAATGGCACCAAGCAAATAACGATGAAGCTTGCCTGTGCTCACCTCTTTAGGATCTATTGTAAGCATACTTATTTTTTGGCAAAGGTAACGAAACCTACAGGGAATGAAAAGCCGGGGCACGCAATAAAATTCGTTTAAAAACGCTTATCTTTAAATCCTTTAAAGCTCAAAGGCCTGTATGAACTTCACAGACGAACGCACTTTTAATCGCTGGTTTATTATTATTTCGTGTTTGATAGTAGTAGGTCTGGTATTATGGAATACCAGTATTTTCTTTCAACGTTTAAAACAAGATGAACGGTCTAAAATGAACATTTGGGCCAAAGCACAGGAAGCTTTAGACCGTGACCCGCCGCCCGAAGATGCCGATCTGGATCTTATTCTTGAAATTTTAAATAATAATACCACCATTCCCATAATCCATACTGATACCGATGGAGATATTGCATACACCACTAATATTGATCCCGATAAATTAGAAAATGAGAAACAAGCTAAACAGTTCTTAGAAAATTTAAAGGAGGAAAATGCACCAATTATTATAAATCTTGGAAATGGAGAGCAACAGTATATTTATTACGGAAATTCCCCAGTTTTAAACAGCCTTAAGTATTATCCCGTTGGGTTAGTCCTTATTGGTTTTCTTTTTATAGGGGTGGTTTATTTTTTCTACACCACTACCAAAAACAGCGAGCAAAATAAACTCTGGGCCGGGATGGCTAAAGAGACTGCACACCAAATTGGTACTCCTCTATCATCCCTTATTGGCTGGACTGAGATTCTTAAACAGGAAAATGTAAAGGAATCTTATATCGTTGAAATGGAAAAAGATATTAGCCGTCTTGAAACCATTACCGAGCGGTTCTCTAAAATTGGTTCCTCTCCTATTCTGGAAAAAACCAATATCATTGAAGCTACTCAAACTAGTTTCGATTATTTAAAAACAAGAAGTTCGCGCCTAATCGAATTCTCTATTGATGTGCCTAAAGGTTATATCCCGGTAATGTTAAATAAGCAGCTTTACAGCTGGACCATAGAGAATCTAGTGAAAAATGCCATAGATGCGATGCGTGGGAAAGGAAAATTGCACATCGAAATGCAAGAAGATCAAAAATGGGCACACATATTTATTAAGGATACAGGAAAGGGACTGGACAAAAGTAAATTCAAACTTATTTTTGAACCGGGGCATACTACTAAAAAACGTGGCTGGGGACTTGGATTATCTTTAGCGAAAAGAATTATTGAAGGTTATCACCACGGAAGGATCAAAGTAGCCGAAAGCGAATTAAACAAAGGCACAACTTTTAAAATTTCGCTTCGGAAAGTTTAGAATTTCGAAAGCTGCGTTCTTAAATCTTCAGGTATTCTAAAGGTTTTATCTTTTTCAAAATCGTAGCAAACCACTACATCTTTACCTTCGGCGCAAACCTCATCGGCTTCATTTAAAATAAGATGTTTTAAACCGAAACTGGTATTTTTCACAAAATCAATTTTGGTTTTTACTATGGCATTCCCGGGATAATATAGGGACTTTTTAAAATCACAATGAGTAGAAACCAACATTGTTCCCATATTGGTGTTTTCATACATCTCGTAAATCCCTGAAGCCTCCCAAAAATTCACACGGCCCGACTGCATATAGCGCATAAACGAGATATTATTTACGTGTTTATACATATCAAGATCGCTCCAGTCTATCCTAAGCTCGAGCTCCAACTTGTAAATTTCAGTTTCCATTAAAGATTTACGTGAATAGATTCTGCCAGTTTTTTAAATTCCTCATCTTCCATTTTTACGCTGTTAGAAAAGTCCATATCACTCATAGAATTCAGCGGAATAAGATGAACGTGGGCGTGTGGAACTTCCAGACCTACAACTGCCATTCCTACCCTTTTACAATCAACCGTTTTTTTCAGGGCTAGCGCTACTTTTCGAGAAAACCGCATTAATTCCTGGTAGATTTCTTCTTCCAGATCAAAGATATAATCTACTTCCTTTTTCGGAATACATAGTACGTGACCCCTGGCATTTGGATTTATATCTAAAAAAGCTAAAAACTGACTATCTTCTGCGATCTTATAAGCAGGCACTTCCCCTCTTACTATTTTAGTGAATAAACTGGCCATAATATTTTCTGAATTGGTTAGTACATAAATATAAAATCCTTTTCACAGAACCTTAGTTAAAGGTATTGGAAAAGGATTTTGCAAACTGTTAAAAACCGGAAAGTTATTCTCTCCAGATCTTTAATATTTCAAACTTCATCGTTCCACTAGGAACATTAATTTCTGCGGTATCACCAACTTTTTTCCCCAGTAATCCTTTACCAATTGGGGAATCTACAGATATTTTACCTGTTTTTAGGTCGGCTTCACTTTGGGCTACCAGTTTATATTCTACCTCAGCCCCATTAGTTTGGTTCTTTATTTTCACGTGAGAGTGCACTAAAACTTTATCTGTGTCTAGTTGAGACTCGTCTATTACTCTTGCGTTAGCAACCACTTCCTCTAATTTAGAAATCTTCATTTCTAAAAGTCCCTGTGCTTCCTTAGCAGCATCATACTCTGCATTCTCACTTAAATCTCCTTTATCACGGGCTTCGGCAATAGCTTCAGAAGCTTTTGGTCGTTCTACATCGCGTAGCTGATTTAGTTCATCCTTCAACTTTTTCAGTCCCTCTTCAGTATAATAAGATACTTTACTCATAACTTCATCGTTTATATAAATAGAAAAAATCCCATAGCACGACGGGATTTGTTTAACAAATATAATAAATTTACGCCTTGAAAACAATAATATTATTTAGCGAAAAAATTGCTGATATCATGAAAAAAACTCTCTTTTTGCTTTTATTTTCAACAATTTTTAGCGCTTGCTCTACCAATGATGATAATGACTTTAATAACCCAAACCTTATTGATTTGAATTTCAGGCTTCAACTAAACCTGGATTTCCCTGAATATAATGATCTTCAGTTTCCCGGAAATAGCTTTGTAACCTATAACGAAGGCATAAGGGGCGTTGTTGTTTACAACATCAATAATTCACAATACACTGCTTTTGAGTTAAGCGACCCTAACCACCCACCAAAGAATTGTTCTGCAATGACCGTAGAGGGCATAATTGCTACCTGTAATTGCGAAGATGGGAATTCTTATAATATTATTACCGGTGAATTAATGGAAGGCAATGGAGAATACTCTATGAAACCTTACCGCATTGAACGCCGCGGTAATACGATTGAGGTTTACAATTAAAAACCTCTCCCCTCCCATTAAAAGGAGGAGAAAGGTGACAAACAAATTAAAACTTCAAAGTAATTCCGGCTAAAAAGTTTGTGGTGGCTTGCGGATAATATCCTGCACCATCTAAGGTTTGCAAACCTGTAGCCGTATCCGGGTTTTCCACATTAAAAGTGTAGTAATAACCGTTGGAAACATATTCTTCTCCAAAAATGTTATTTACCAAACCTGTAAAAACAACTTCTTTAAATAAAGGCGCATTTCGCCAGGTGTATTGAACATTAAAATCATTCACAAAATAAGCGTCCAGCTTAGAAGTTTCAGTTTCAATATTGCTCATATATTGTTCTCCTACATATTTTGAAAGCAGACTTAATTCTAATCCGTCTACAGGTAGGTACGTAATTCGGTTTCCACCTACTATAGACGGTGAGAAAGAGATATCGGTATCACCAAAATCAACCAGCTCTCCATTCCAGGTAGATACAAAATCTACATTTTTATTTCGGCTTAAAGCAAGGTTTGGTCTCACAAATACTTTTTCTGAAAGTCTAATAACCGCATCTATTTCCAAACCTAAGCGATAACTATTACCACTATTTTCACGAATAAAAGCACCAACATCGTCAATCCCGCCGGTTAACACCAACTGGTTTTGATAATCCATAAAATAGAGGTTGGTATTTAACTGAACTGAAGGCGTATTATGTCTCCATCCTAATTCAAAATCGTTTAATTCTTCGTGCTCAGGATCGCCATTTTCGTAATCGCTACGCCTTGGCTCACGATTGGCTCGAGCGTAGGAGAAATAGAATTGATTTTGATTATTTAAAGCATAGGTTAATCCGGCTTTGGGATTAAAGAAAGTAAAAGAATCGTCTACCAGGAATTCGGTTCCTTCAGATAATATTCCTTCGGTTTCATAATTTATAGCTCTTACCTGCAAGTCCAAATAAGCGGCCAGTTTTTCGGAAACTGCGTAAGTAGCTTTTCCGTAAAGATTAAAATCGGTTTTTGTTCCTGTATTTTCATAATAAGGTTCATAAGGATCATTATTCCTGGCAAAGCGTGTGTAAATCACATCTCCAAAGTGATCACCGATGTATCGGTTCCAGCCTCCACCAAAAATCACATCCCAAGCCTGGTCCTGGTAATTCAGACTAAAAACACTTCCGTAGAAATGGTTATCCAGCCATTTGGTTCCTACGAGATCTGAGGTTGTTACTTCTTCCCCATCGGCCTGAAAGTTCTCCAGTCCGAATTCATTTAAAGCAGCGTCCTCTTCGTATTCTTCATAATAACCACGCCCGTAGGTATAGTGAAAAGCAAGGTTAGAAGACCAGTTTTTGTTGTACTCCTGGTTCCACAATAATTGATAATGGTCCTGCTTGTAATTATCGGTTTGATTATCGTAGAATTTCGTATTTCCATCTTCATCGGTATAAACTCCGGCTGGATTGTAGGTACGGTCATTGGCCAGCGTTGTAGAATCTATACCATACCAGGCCTGATAAGTTCTTTCACTTCCGCCAAAAGTAATGGCTTTCACAAGGGTATTTTTGTTTACATAAGTTCCCTGCAGGAAATAAGATTTTAAGTCACTACTGGCACGATCTATATATCCATCACTTTTTATCTGGGAAGCGCGGCCGGCAAATTCCCAATGTTCATCTATAAGACCGGTACTGAATTTTACCGTGTGTTTATGTGTATTAAAAGAACCTACGCTATTGGCTATTTCGGCATTAGCTTCTTCGCTGTACCCATCGGTTAAAATGTTAAGACTGGCACCAAAAGCTCCTGCTCCATTTGTAGAAGTTCCCACACCTCGTTGCAGCTGAAGATTTTCTACTGAAGAGGCAAAATCTCCTAAATTCACCCAGAAAGTTCCAAGACTTTCTGCATCGTTATAAGGAATTCCATTTATGGTAACATTAGTACTGGTGGGACCGCTACCTCTCACCCTAATCCCGGTATAACCAACACCCGCTCCCGCATCACTTGTAGTGACCACGTTTGGCATATAGCTCATTAACACCGGAATATCCTGACCCAGGTTGCGATCTTCAATTTCCTCATTAGAAAGATTACTGTAAGTAATAGGCGATTGTGCGGTTACTCTTACTGAAGAAAGAAAAACCTCATCCAGCACTTCCTCGGCATCAGTTAAATCGACATTCAAAGTTTTGTTCTGATCGAGATTTACACTTAAGCTTTTTTGATTACCATAAGAAAATACAAGTTTATACTCACCTTCTTCAAGTTGTAGGCTATACCTCCCATTCTCGTCGGTAGATGTGCCTACACCAGACTCTACGGCATAAACGGCCACACCTTTTACCGGTGTTTCGCCTCGGGTAACTTTTCCCTGTAAAATGTGTGTTTGAGCTACGGCTTGCAGTGAAATAAAGCAGAGGCCGGTAAAAAATAATAAAGATTTCATTCGTAATAGATTATTTACGAATAAAAGGGGCTATTATTCTTTGGTTAAAAATTAGATAAAAAAAATCCTGAAATTGCCCACCGGTGTTTTGACATTTTCAGGAGTAACATACGTTTGCGCTTTTGGCGCGTGTCCCTTGGCAGCATTACCTGCCCAGGTTCTTTGGGTATGATCTCAGCCACACTTAAGCGGCACCCCTTTGAGATTGCCGCAAATGTATAACGCTTTTATCGAAATTCCATAATTTTATTTCAATTCGTTTAAATGGTGTAATTTTGGTTGCAATAAATTTATGCGAAATACAAAGCGTTCCATAACCTATAAAGTTATTGGCGGATATCTTCTGATAGCTGCTCTGGCTGCTATTGCTGTGTGGTTTGTATGGAAACAGGTAGTTGCTTTTAGTGAAGTTTCAGAAAACAACAGCAACAATAATGAGCAGCTTTTTCTGCTTAGTGATATTACCACCAGCCTCTATGAAACCGAAAATTTAAGCAGGCAGCTCATTCAAACCGGAAATGAAGCCGATCTTGATAAATATCGAAATCAGATTGATAGTATTCAGCTTGATATACAAAGCCTCAAATCCAGTTATGCTGATAGTTCTATGAAAAATGAGCTGGATAGTATAGCTGAATTGCTTTCTGATAAAACAACTAACCTACAGGAACTCTACGAGCTTAGAGAGCAACAACGCAATCAAAACTATTATTCCCAGGTTTTAAATGAACTAAAAAAAATAGATCCTTCTTTCAATGATTATAATTATCGGCAACGTTTTTCTAACCTGGAACCACACCAGCGCAGGCTGTTGATTAGGTGGCTGGAGTATTCCCGTGAAGACAACGCGGAAAAACTCACCAACCGTACCGCCGATTCTATAATTGGCTCGGTTAGAAATGTATTGAGTGAGTTGGAAGTTGCCAACAGGAGATTTCAAAATACTGTAGACGAAAAGGAACAGGAATTTCTTGAAAACGATATGATTATTAACCAGCAGCTAAGACGTTTGCTGGGGAAAATTGAACAGGAAGAAAGGGCAGCCTCAATGCAACGGGCCCAAGTCTCTCAAAATATGATAGAAGAGAGTTCACAAATCTTCCTTATTGCGGGAATTATAAGCTTCCTTATCATTTTATTGTCGCTCATTTTTATTATTCAGGATATTACTAAAAGTCAGCAATACCGAAGAGAATTAGAAGAAGCAAAAGAATTTGCGGAAAGCCTTTTAAAGAAACGGGAGCAATTTATGGCAGCCATTACCCACGATTTACGCTCTCCTCTAAACACATTGATTGGCTATACCGATCTTATTGAAAAATCTTCGCTAAATACCAAGCAATCTCATTATATGGATCAGGTGAAAAAATCTTCTAATTTTATTTTGCATTTAGTTAACGATTTACTGGACCTGTCTAAGCTTGAAGCAGGAAAAATGACTGTTGAAAAATTACCGTTTAACCCGGCAAAGCTTATAAAAGATACTGTTTACAATTCTTTACCTGCTACAAAGAATGAAGATGTTGAGGTTATTTTTGGAGCTTCAAAAGAAACCGATACCCAGGTACTCAGCGATCCCTTCAGAATAAAGCAGATTATTGCCAACCTCATCACCAATGCCTGTAAATTTACACACGAAGGTGAAATAAGAGTTGGTATTCATCTTAAAAAAGAGATTGAAGATAGTTACTGCCTTATTATTTCGGTAAAAGATACGGGGATAGGAATTTCAAAAGAAAAACAGGAAGAGATCTTTGAAGAATTTTCACAAGAAAATACGAAGATCGAAAAAGCTTACGGCGGTACCGGGCTGGGGCTTACCATTACAAAAAGCCTAACCGAATTATTAAAAGGCGAATTAAAACTAAAAAGCAAACAGGGCGAAGGCAGTGAGTTTACCGTTTTTCTTCCAGTTAGAAAATTAACTACTGAAGAATCAAGCAAACCTGTACTACCTACCACATTAAAGTTACCCGATCTTACAGGAAAAACCGCACTAATTGTAGATGATGAACCTTCACAGCTATCGCTCACGCGCGAATTGCTTAAAACTATGGGAATGCAATGTGATACCGCATTAAATGGAAATGACGCGCTTAAAAAGCTGGAAACAAATAACTATTCTCTGGTCTTAACCGATATCCAAATGCCCGAAATGGATGGTTTTGATCTTATTAAAAATATCAGGAAAAAATATAAAGTTGGGGAATTACCGGTTATAGCATTATCGGGCAGAACAGATATTGATGCCGAAACTTATAACCTCGCCGGTTTCAATAAAAGTCTTTTAAAGCCTTATAAACCGGGGAAATTGCAACAATGTATTGCTGAAATATTTAAACTTGATCTTAAGGAAAAAATAAATAACAACCTTCAGCATTCTACAAATAGCACTTATGATTTACAGGATATTTATGATTTTTCGGCAGGAGATCAAAAAGCGGTGCAAACCATTTTAGAGGCTTTTATAGAAAGTTCCAGATCACAAATTGAACTTATAGCCATTGCCAGAAAGAATAATGATGCAAAAGAAGTAGCACGGCTGGCTCATAAAATGGTGCCTATGTTAAAACAAATAAATGCAATGCATCAGGCTAGACAATTTGAAAGACTGGAACAACATGAAGTTTTTTCTGAAGAAAAATTTCAGCAACTTAGAGCTGATATTTTAAACTTAATGGAAGAACTGGAACAGGAAATTAAAGTTTAATGTTGTATTGTTTTAGTTTATTATAAAGCGTTTTACGATCTATAGAAAGTAACCTTGCCGCTTTACTCTTATTGCCACCGGCTTTCTCTAAGGCGTCCAAAATAAGTTGTTCTTCATTCCTATTTTTAAACAAACCGTATTCGGTTTCGGTATTAGATTTTGATGCCGTTGCTATTTCGTGTGGAAGCACTTTTAGCGGGATCATATCATCTTGAGTAAGCAGCACTGCGCGTTTCACCATATTTTTTAATTCCCGTAGGTTTCCGGGCCAGTTATAATTTTTAAAAGCTTCAATAGCACTTTCAGTAAAACCAATCACATTTTTTTCCAATTCGGCATTAGCTTCATCAAGAAAATATTCTGCAAAAAGCATCAAATCTTCTTTTCGCTCTTTTAAAGCCGGAACTTTAATTGAAAATTCATTAAGACGGTGATAAAGATCTTCTCTAAATTCTCCATCTTTTACTGCCTGTGCAAGATCTTCGTTTGTAGCCGTAATTACACGAATATCCACGTGTATTTCATTATTACTACCTACGGGTTTTATTTTTCTTTCCTGTAGCGCACGTAGTAACTGAACCTGGAGTTCATAACTTAGATTCCCAATTTCATCAAGGAAAAGTGTACCGCCGTTTGCAGCTTCAAAATGTCCGGTTTTATCGTTTATAGCTCCAGTAAAAGATCCTTTTATATGACCAAAGAATTCACTGGAAGCCAACTCTCTTGGAATTGCACCGCAATCTACAGCGATAAAAGGAGCGCCAAAACGTTTACTTTGTTTATGGATACTCTTAGCTACCTGTTCTTTTCCGGTTCCGCTTTCGCCCATTATTAACACCGACATATTAGTAGGGGCTACTAATTCTATATAATCGCTTAGTTTTAAAGCAGCTTCACTAACGCCCTTTACAAAACTTGCTCCCTGTAAAGAAGCCGTTTTCTTTGATTTTTCAGTTTTTTGTGGAGCAACGGGTTGCACCTCTGTATGGGCTAAGGCGTTTTTAATAGTTTGTAATATAGATTCTGGTCTAAAAGGTTTGGAAACATAATCGAAAGCGCCATTCTTCATAGCCTCCACTGCCATACTTATTTCAGCATAACTAGTCATGATAATTACCTGGGTTCCTTCACTCTCTAACTTCACTTGTTTTAGAATATCCAGCCCACTGGTATCGGGCAATCTAACATCGGAAAGAATTAGGTTAAAAAAATTGCCTTTAAGTTTCTTGAAAGCTTCTAATCCAGAAAAAACCAATTCAACCTCATAGTCGTGTTTGATCAAAAATGTTTTCAACATAGTTCCAAAAGGAACATCATCTTCAACTATAAGAATTTTTGTCATTGATCTTAATTTAAATCGTCTTGCAAATTTAACAATCTTAAATTCATTGGGTTTAAAATAAGCATAAAAAAAGAGACCTCGTTAAAGGTCTCTATCAATGACAATCTAAATTTTTATTAAAAATGTCATTGGGTGGTATCCATTTTCCAGTTTGCATAAAGCACAATCATCATAATCTCTCAATTTAACTTAAACAATTAGAAGTGTTAGTTAATAGACCCTGGGTCCCCTTAACCATTTAAGTTATTATAAATATACATAATTTCTGGTTACTTTATGCTATTTAACTGTTGCCGAAGGAGTTGGTTTCTCTTAAATTCCGGCTAAAGTTTTAATAAAATTTCCGTTGGAAGGGTGTAGGGTATTATTTATCCAACGGAAATCTAAAGTTAGCTAGTTAGTAGTCTATTGGTTCAATTACAATTATTTATCTTCTTACTCGATCCAGTTTCCTTCCCTGTCGATATAAGCCTTTTTCTTATCACCATCTACATTAAGTGCAAGTTTATAAACGCTTTTACCGTCTTTTTCCTTTACCCAGGCTTCTTCTGCAACAGCTCCATTCAAATCGGTCATTATCGCGTCCTTTATAGCTTGCGGAAGCACCAAAACATCAACTTCTACAAATTCATCTATTTCTTCCTGAGCTTCTTCTACACCTTCAATTTGTTCCATTTCTTCCGGCTCTTCAACCTGCGCCTGCGCATTCTGACTGAATAAAAACATTCCGGCCGCAGCCATTAAGGTTAATCCTAACTTTTTCATAATGATAAGGTTTTAAGTTTGTGGTTTAAATATGACCGTTATAAAGGAAGAATTGTACCAAAGTTGCATACTATCATTTAACTATTTGATATTTAGAGTCTTGGGTAATTTAAAATAAAGCTATTGGGAATTTGTTATGTAGAAAAATGGGGTTTTTAAGAGAAAATTGTGTAGAAATGTAGATTTACCAATTATCTGAAACAAAAAAAGAGACCCTAAGGCCTCTTTTTCTCCGAAAATCTAAATTATACAACAGTATCTTAAGCTGCTATATTTAATATTAATTTAGCGATATGTGTATATAAAAAATTATACCAGTAAAACCGCCTGTTTTTAACCGGTTGAAAATAAACATTTTAAAAAATAAGCTTTTTGGAAATCTATAAAAAATATGCAAAACATAGTAGAGTATTTCCACACTTGTGTGGAAAATCATCTCACTTATTTTAAAGGATCGTTTCTCCTTGCTTTCTTTTCCGCATTGATTTTCTTTGCTTTTAGGCGTCTTAATTTCGCCGCTTTACTGGGCCTGGTTTTCTTTCTTGGTTTAGGCTTCTTCACATTCTCCCTTAGCAAATCAAAAAACTTAGTTATAACCAGCTCTTTGTTTTTATGCTGACTTCTACTTTCTTCACTATGCAGAATTAACAGGTTCTCTTTGCTTAACCGGGATTCCAGTTTTTTAATTAAACGCTGTTTTTCGTCGTCAGAAAGTCCTTGTGAATCATCTAAATGAAAGTAAAGCTCAACTTTAGATGAAGTTTTATTAACGTGCTGGCCACCGGCACCAGAACTGCGTACGGCTTTAAAATTTAATTCCCGTGTTATTTGTTCTTCATTCAAAACTAGCTATTTTGCCTGGTGAGAAGGTTTTAAAAGATCGGCCACAGTTTTCACAGGATTAAATGTTGAAACTGGAACTTCTACAAAAATCGTGTTCCAATGGGCCATTCCGCCGTTCCATAAACCGGGACGTTCAAGAGCCTTTAGAGGTTTTCCGTCTTTGGTTTTATCGGCGATAAAACTCATATTTTCATCTACGTAATTATGAAGATCAAAACTTTCTCCTTTATGGTTTTTAAGACTGCAAACTATATCTACCGGATTAAAATGTGTAGAATTATTTAAAATCTCCAGTTGCTCTGAATTATTTTTATCTATTTGTGCACCTTCAATAATCTGAAGCGAGATTTCTCCGTCTTCATTTTTAACTAAAAACGGTCCGCCACCCGGCTCACCTTCGTTTTTCACCATTCCGCAAACTCTTAACGGACGGTCTAATTTTTTACACAGATATTGTGTTTTTTCCTCTCCGGTAAATTTCTTAAAAGTAGAAGTCACTTTTACAAACAGCTCTTTTTCCAAAAATTCGGCGATCTCGTCTAATTTAGTTTCCGAATTATTCCCACCATCAAGGTTTTGCATATACTCAAAAACCTGTTCCTGAAGCGCTATTAGTTTTCCTCCCAGCATTTCTTTCATTTCCACCACCTTTGGAAGATTAATAGCTACTACCACGTTATCTATGTTTTTAACAAAGATAAGATCGGCTTCCTGTTTATTTAAGTTTTCTATTAACGCACCATGACCACCGGGTCTAAAGAAAATCCTATTGTCTTCATCCCTAAATGGGTTGTTATTTTTATCTACAGCAATCGTGTCGGTTTTTGGATCCTGGTAAGAATATGAAATTTCAAATTTAGTTTGAGTAGCTTCTTCCACCCTTTCCTGAATGTTTTCAAATTCTTCTTCAAACTTTTCTTTATCGCCTTCAGCAACGGTAAAATGTAGTTTTGCCACTCCTTTTACTGAGAGGTATTTTGCAGCACTATTCAAATGCTCTTCAAAAGCACTCGCCGTATAATAATTGTATGAATGAAAAGGAACCAGTCCTTTAGGTAGATCGCTTAACCCAAGTCCGTTTTCATACAACATGGTTTTCACCAAAATTAGCTGCTTTTCATTATTAGATTTGTCTGAAAAACCTGAGTGATTCTCTTCAGCTTTTTTGACAGCATCATTATAAAATGGAAGTTTTTCTATTTTCTCAAAAAACAATTGGAGACTTTTATCTTGTTTCCTATCTAAGTAATTGCGCAAACTTTCCTTTTCAGGGTCAAATTCATCGGCGAAGTTGTGGAATGCCTTAAACATTCGGGTTGCAGCCCCGGAAGCTGGCACGAATTTCAAAAGATCTAATTGATCTTTTTTATCCTCAAATATTTGAATATACTTTTTCTCTTCGTCTACTGAATAGGCGAAAATTCCGTTTCCCACGGTTGCTGCCTGTTGAATATCTACCTTTATATTTCCTCTTTCGAAAATTTGAATTTGTCTTTCAACTTCCTGAGTTGATAATCCCTTTTCTTCAATCTGCAAAATGTCTATTTCGGTAAACTCCACGTTTATTTATTTTTTAAAAGTTCGTCTATTTTCTCTACCGCGGTTTTAAAGCGTTCGTCGAGATCGCCTTTTAAAACCACATAGGGTTTTTTACTGTTTTTAAGTGCAGCTTCAAACCTTTTAAACATCCCAATACGGTCTTCTGGTTTATCCCGAAGGTCATCGGGAGTCCACGGTACGTCAATATACGTTAAAAAGTATAAATCGTAAATGTTGTTTAACGCATGTTTAAGAAGTTGAGGATCGCAAAAACCCTCGTAATAAGCCTCAGAATAAACCTTTAGCTCTAATAGATCGGTATCGCTAATTAGGAGTTTATTAGCTTTTTGGCTGAGTTCATTTTCACGTTTTATTTGACCTTCAGCGATAGGTATCATATCTTTTGGCTCGCAAACTTCTTGCTCTTTATCCCATTTTTCCTGAAGGTAATCCCGCATAAATTCTTCTACCCAAAGCGTATTATAATGCTTGGCGAGCATTTCTGCCAGCGTTGTTTTTCCGGTAGATTCTGGTCCAAAAAGAACCACTTTTATGACGGACGAAGGTCGTTGCGCAAGTTTTTCTGCCATGCTTTGTAGCCGTAAATAGCGATTATAGTAAATACAAAATATTGAAGAGCCGTTAAAGTAAGGCCTTTATAAAAATAGAGTGGCACCGAAATAACATCGCCAATAATCCAGAAAATCCAGTTTTCAATTTTTCTATTGGCCATTTGCCACATTCCCACAAAGAAAATTGCCGTTGTAAACGTATCAACATAAGCGGTCCAGTTGTTCCATTTATCAAAATATTCATAAACCATGAACACAAAAATCAAGGTCGCAATAAAAATAAAAAGGCTTTGCCAGTTCTCTTTTTTGGTGGTATTGGTTATGGGCGTAAAATGCTCTTCATCTACTTTGCGTGTCCAAATATACCAGCCATAAATACTCATGGAGAAATAGTAAGCGTTTATCATCATGTCCCCAAGCAATTCCCATTGCCAAAGCAGGTAAACAAAAATCATGGTGCTTATAATCCCTGTGGGATAAACCAGAATGTTATTTTGTTTTGAATATAATACCGAAAGAAAGCCGAAAATTACCGCGATTACCTCAAGGATAATAAATAAAGTAGGATACCCGTAATACTGATCGAAGAAAAAATCAAAAATCGGCTGCATAGTCGCTAAGATCTGATTTTACAATTTTTATATAGATTAGTCCGCGATCCATTGCTTCAAAAGCTACCTTTATTTCTGAATTTAGCAACGCCATTACCTCATCATAATCTCCATAAACCTGCGTGCTTAACGGGGTCTCTTTTACCTTTAATCCTGAAGCCCGTAATTTTTTAATGAAATCAATGATTTTTGGTTCAAAATCGTCCTGTAACGGACTTAATGTAAGTTCTACTGAAATTTTCATTTTTATTAATTTAGGTCATAAATGTTCAAAAACTTAACCCGTATAGAAGCCAAATTTAAAGATTTGAATTTAGTATCGCAGGGACTCAAGGAAACAATTTGCGGGGCACCACCTTTTTAATTCTCCAAAAATAACTCCGATCCCATTTTCCGTTAGTTTAAGAATCGCAATCAAGACTGTATATTTTCTCGTCATTGCGAGAAACAATTTGACAGAAGGAAAATTGTGACGCGGCAATCTGCAGAAGAAAACGTGAATTTTTAACAACAGATTGCTTCAGTCGTGCCTTCTTCGCAATGACGCTGTTTATTTATGAGCTATCAATTTTCAAATTGGGTTCCCATCACGATCATATCAGCACCGGCTTTGTAGGCTTTTTTCTGTTGTTCCAAACTACGAATTCCGCCACCAACGATTAAGGGAATAGAAACCGCTTTTTTAACCTCAGCAATAATTTCTTCTGAAACCGGAAAATCGGCTCCACTACCCGCTTCTAAGTAAATAAGTTTTTTTCCCGAAAATTCTCCCGCCAAAGCAGTATTTACAATCGTATCAACCTGGGATTGCGGAATTGGCTTGGTTCCACTCACCCGTTGTACCGCACATTCTTTTCCACCGTCTATTAAAATATAGGCAGTTGGAATAATTTCTAATTTACTATTCTTTAATTTTTCTACAGATTTCACCTGCTGCTCTATCAAATATTCAGGATTCCTTCCGGAAATTAGACTTAGAAAAAGCAAAGCGTCTGCTGTTTCTGTAATTTGGGAATAATCGCCTGGAAACAATATTACCGGTAAATCGGTTTCTGCTTTTATCGCTTTTACCGTTTTTTCGGTTTTCATTTTTTCAACAGTGCTGCCTCCTACCAAAATATGGGTAGTTTCTATTGGTAATTTTTCCAGGTATAATTCTGCTTCAGCTTCTATAAATTTATCAGGATCTATCAAGATGGCGAGCAGTCTTTTTCCTTCGGCGATAGCGAGGGAAATTTCAGCATAAAAATTCCGCATTAATTTTCGGCTTTTTTATGGTCACTCCAACCATAAACGCAGGTAAAGCCTTCAAATTCCAGGAATTTCATTTCGTAGAAAGATTCCTTTCCCTTAAAGTTAACTTTGGCTGTAGTTTCAGCATCATCAAAATCGAAGTCGGTTACATTAATGTGCTGCAAAAATCCAAGTCCGGGTTCGGCATACATTTTATAGATGGATTCCTTGGCCCCCCAAACAATAGTGAGTTTTCTTATTAAAGCTTCTTCATTTGCCACGGTATGATATTCGCTAAGTGGCGTGAATTTATTGGCGATTTTGAGAATTTTATCACGTCGCTTTTCAATATCTATCCCAACTTTTTCATCACTTAGAATTATCGCGGTAAAATTAAAAGAATGCGTTATAGAAATGTTTTTTCCGTTTTTTAAATGCGGTTTTCCTAAATCGTCATAAAACAAATCATGATCTACATAACCGGCTTCGCCCATTAAATGACGAATACTCATAAAACCGCGACGGTGAATTTCCGATTTCATTCCGTTTACGCGGTTCTTACAATGTTCGGTTAATTCTATCCCTTCGCTTAACTCTTTAAAAGGTTCTTCTACCTTCCAAATGAAGACTTTAGTATGCGGGTTTACTGTTATTGTTTTGTAAAGTGGCATGTAGGTTTGTTATAGATTCCTTATTTTTGCGAGACAAAAAATTGCTAATATTCAAATATAATAATATGTCGACTAAAACAGTGCCGTATACCGCTTATAAAGTTAAGGATATTTCCCTGGCCGATTGGGGAAGAAAAGAGATAGAACTCGCCGAAGCTGAAATGCCGGGATTAATGTCCCTGCGTGAAGAATATAAAAATGAACAACCACTAAAAGGAGCCAGAATTGCCGGATGTCTTCACATGACCGTGCAAACTGCAGTACTTATTGAAACGCTTATTTCTTTAGGGGCAGATGTAACCTGGAGCTCTTGTAATATTTTTTCTACACAAGATCACGCTGCAGCTGCTATTGCCGCTGCCGGAATTCCCGTTTACGCCTGGAAAGGAATGACCGAGGAAGAATTTAACTGGTGTATAGAGCAAACCCTGTTTTTTGGTGAAGAGCGCGAACCTTTAAATATGATTCTTGATGATGGCGGCGATCTTACCAATATGGTTTTCGATAAGTACCCAGAGCTTGCTGAGGGAATCCGCGGACTTTCTGAAGAAACCACTACCGGAGTTCACAGACTTTACGAAAGAATGAAAAACGGGACTTTGGTAATGCCTGCTATTAACGTGAACGATTCGGTTACCAAGTCTAAATTTGATAATAAATACGGATGTCGTGAAAGTGCTGTTGATGCAATTCGACGTGCTACTGATGTTATGCTTGCCGGAAAACGCGTTGTAGTTTGTGGTTATGGAGATGTTGGAAAAGGAACTGCTGCTTCATTTAAAGGCGCCGGATCTATTGTAACCGTTACCGAAATTGACCCGATTTGTGCATTACAAGCTGCAATGGACGGGTTTGAAGTGAAAAAATTGGAAACTGTACTTCCAAAAGCTGATATTGTTATTACCACTACCGGAAATAAAGATATTGTGCGTGGAGAGCATTTTGAAGCGATGAAAGACAAAACCATTGTTTGTAACATTGGGCATTTTGATAATGAAATTGATGTTGCCTGGTTGAATAATAATCACGGTGATTCTAAAGACACTATCAAACCTCAGGTTGATAAATATACTATTGACGGAAAAGACATTATTCTTTTAGCTGAAGGTCGTTTGGTGAATCTTGGTTGCGCAACAGGCCACCCAAGTTTTGTAATGAGTAACTCGTTTACTAACCAGACTTTAGCTCAAATCGAGCTTTGGAAAAATTCTGATAAATACGAAAATGAAGTTTATATGCTTCCGAAGCATCTAGATGAAAAGGTTGCCAAACTTCACTTAGAAAAAATTGGAGTAGAATTAACCGAACTTAAACAATACCAGGCCGAATATATTGGTGTGGAAGTAAAAGGCCCATATAAGCCGGAGTATTACAGATATTAATGTGTAATTTTCCGCGGAAACGGAAACTCCATTAAACATAAAAAAGCCTCACAGATATCAAAAATCTGTGAGGCTTTTTTATTTTGTAATACTAAGAAATCTTTAAGTGGTCATCCTGAACTTGTTTCAGGAGCTAAGCCAGTTCGAACTAAATTCTTCTCTAATTCCCGCTCATAAACCAGACAAAGAAAATAATAGCCAAAAGTACTACCAGCGCGGCAAGCAAGACAAACACCCATTTTCCTACTTGAGGTTTTGTTCTTTTGGGATTTGATATATTATGACTTTGACCAAGAAAACCACTTCTTTGAATAATTTCATGTGCTTTTTCCCGGTCTTTTTCCGCAACTTCAATTCTAAGACCATCATTACCTAATGCACCAATATTGGTCGCATTATCTGTTGCCTCTCCGTAAGACCTGTAATCTAATTTTTCATCATCGAAAAGATTTTTAATAATAGAATGTTCATTACGGTCTGATGTTCTAAAAACGTCAATATACTTCATAACTTATATCTTAAAGTCTTAATTAAAGATACGAAAAAACCCCTTCCGAAATTCGGAAGGGGTCTTAGTATAATTCTAAGAATAAATCTTATCTCATTTAAGAGTTAAGATTATGCTTCAAACGGTTCTATAGAAACGTAAGATTTATTATTCGTTGTCTTAGAAAATTTCACAAGACCATCAACTTTAGCGTGTAAAGTATGATCTTTTCCTGCATACACATTATCACCTGGATTGTGCGCAGTACCTCTTTGTCTAACAATAATATTTCCGGCTACGGCTTTCTGACCGCCAAAGATCTTTACGCCTAAGCGTTTTGATTCTGACTCTCTACCGTTCTTGGAACTACCGACTCCTTTTTTGTGTGCCATTTTACTTTAGTTTTAAGTAGATTAATAGTTAACTTAAAGCTTCAATTAATTCAGCTTTCTTCATAGAAGAGTAGCCTTCAAGACCTTTCTCCTTAGCCATCTCTTTCAATTCAGCTACGGTGTACTGATTTAAATCTTCCGATTTTTTATCAGATTTGGTTTCTTTAGGTGCTTCTTCTTTTTTAGTTGAAGCAGCTTTCTTTCCACCTTTTACCTCGATGCTTTCAATTACGATTTCGGTTAAAGATTGACGGTGACCGTTTTTCTTTTTGTAACCTTTACGTCTTTTCTTTTTGAAAACGATTACTTTGTCTCCTTTAAGGTGACGGGTGATTTTTGCTCCTACTAGAGCACCATCTATAGCCGGGGCGCCAAGGTTTATGCTGTCACCATCTCCGGTAAGAAGAACTTTGTCAAAAGAAACGCTGTCTCCTTCTTCTCCGCTTAGACGGTTAACAAACACCTTTTGGTCTTTTGCAACTTTAAATTGCTGCCCTGCTATCTCTACAATTGCATACATAGTGTTGTGATTAATTAATTTATGCTAAAAATTACACTTACTTTTTTCGCAAGCGGGTGCAAATATACTTCTAATTAATTAATTCACAAAGCCTAAAAAACTTTAATAGGTATGTTCTTGCCCTTCTTTAGTATTCCAGGAGTCTTTAAACAATTGCATATAGGCTAAAGTAAGCACCAAACTGGTAGCAAATCCCATAACCGCTACCACAAAAAGTACTATCCCTATATCGGTACCGTAGTCTGTTCGCCACATATTTATAAGATTACCTAAAAAATCGGGGCTTAGTTCGGTGGCATAAAAAGCAAAGAAAATGGTAAAAAGTATGGTCGCGTTAAACCCGGTAAGCAAGCTCGCCATAAAACCCTTTTGATATTTAAACTTTGCACCTTTAGAACTTCGGTATGCTTTTAAAGCCAGCCACATTCCGCCAGCCATAATCACGCCGTTAAACAAACTAAACAAAGGATAAATATGTGCATTAAAAAGTGAAAGAATTAAAAAATAAACGATAAGTCCTACTGCGATTATAAGACCATATTTAATTGGAACACTAAAATTCTTCATAGCTTTGGTTGGTGTTTTTTATTTAATTAAACGGATGTAAATCAGGGAGACATTTAAACATTTATGAATAACAAAAATTCTAAATGATAGTCCCAGACTATTAAAACATCCTACTTCAAAAGTAAATTTCTAAAAAAAGTGTCGGTTTTTAGCTTAATAGCTTGTTAATTTTGACACTATTCGCACAATTCCACTAATTCCTTATTTATTCTGAAACTATGTTGTAACAAAATACGACTTTCAAGTACTAATCTCATACATTAATGAAAAATCTACTAAAAAATGATTAAAAACTTAAAGATGGCTGCCCTTGCATTAGTTTGCAGCGCAGCAGGAATTGCCCAGGAGGTAGAATTTACCGAATACAACCTGGACAACGGATTACACGTAATTTTACATCAGGACAACACGGCTCCCGTAGCTACTGTTGGAGTGATGTACCACGTAGGTGCTAAAGACGAAGAAGCTGGCCGTTCTGGCTTTGCTCACTTCTTTGAACACCTTTTATTTGAAGGCACCGAGAATATTGAGCGAGGAAAATGGTTTGATATTGTTGCCGCAAATGGTGGTAGCAACAATGCCAACACCACACAAGATCGTACTTATTATTACGAAACTTTCCCTTCTAACAGCCTTGAACTTGGTTTATGGATGGAGTCTGAAAGAATGCTTCACCCTGTTATTAACGAAGTTGGAGTAGAAACTCAAAACGAAGTTGTTAAAGAAGAAAAACGTTCACGTATAGACAACGCTCCTTACGGAAAGATTATCTACGCTACCGGAATCAACAAATATGTTTTTGATAAACATCCTTACAAAAACTCGGTTATTGGTACAATGGAAGATCTTGACGCAGCAGAGCTTGATGAATTTAAAGCTTTCTTCGATAAATATTACGGACCAAACAATGCTACTTTAGTTGTTGCCGGTGATATTGAAATTAAAGAAACCAAAAAAATGATTGAAAAGTATTTTGCTGAAATTCCTGAAGGAAATGAAGTAGAGCGAGTTTCAATCAAAGAAGAACCAATTACTGAAACTATCACTGCTACTGAGTACGATAGTAACATACAGATTCCTGCAAAGTTATTTGTGTACCGCACACCTTCTATGAAAGAGAAAGATGCTTATATTCTTGATATGATCTCTTCTATTCTTACAGATGGAAAAAGCTCCAGAATGTACAAGAAAATGGTAGACGAAGACAAAACTGCGCTTCAGGTATTGGCTTTTCCAAGATCTCAGGAAGATTACGGAACTTATGTAATGGGCGCTCTTGCTTTAGGAGAAACTCCTTTAGATACTCTTGCAGTTTCTATGGATGAAGAGATTGAAAAACTTCAAAACGAGTTGATTTCTGAAAAAGAATACCAAAAACTTCAGAATAAATTTGAGAATCGTTTTGTAAATTCTAACAGCAGCATTCAGGGAATTGCTTCTTCACTTGCAACTTACAATGTTCTTTACGGAGATACCGATCTTATTAACGAAGAGATTGAAATTTACAGAGACATAACCAGAGAAGATATAAAAAGGGTTGCCAACGAGTATCTTAATGAGAACCAACGTTTGGAATTAGATTACCTTCCAGAAAGCGAAAAGGAATAACCTAAAAAAATACAAAGAATGAAATTCAATATACTTACATTATTTTTAGCCTGTTTTTTGACCACAGCGGCAATTGCACAGGTAGACCGTTCCAAACAACCGGAACCGGGACCGGCGCCAAAAATTAATCTTGGCCAGCCAGATGAATTCACACTAAATAACGGTTTAAAAGTTTTAGTTGTAGAGAACCATAAATTACCTAGGGTTTCTGCTTCTTTAATTATAGACAATAAACCTCACGCCGAAACAAAACCGGCCACTTCTTCTCTTGTTGGTTCTTTAATGGGAACAGGAACCGAGAATATGTCTAAAGACGA
This sequence comes from Salegentibacter lacus, assembly GCF_020164555.1. Taxonomy (GTDB): domain Bacteria; phylum Bacteroidota; class Bacteroidia; order Flavobacteriales; family Flavobacteriaceae; genus Salegentibacter; species Salegentibacter lacus. Next base: position 88,876 of record NZ_JAIQZB010000010.1, read on the forward strand.
TTTTAACGAAGAGATAGACTTTTTAGGAGCAAGTATCAACTTAGGAGCAGAAAGTGCTTACGCAAGCTCGCTTTCTAAATTTTTTCCGAGAGTTATGGAGCTTATGGCCGAAGGAGCTTTAAGACCAAAATTTACCCAGGAAGAATTTGAAGCCGAAAAGAACAAACAAATTGAAAGTTTAAAATCTATCAATAAAGATGTAGGTTCTATCGCCAGCCGTGTTAGTGCAGCATTAGCTTACGGAGCTAACCACCCTTACGGGGAATTTGCTACAGTAGAAAATACTGAAAATGTTACACTAGAAGATATTGAAAACTTTTACAACAGCTATTTTAAACCAGACAATGCTTACCTGGTAGTAGTTGGTGACGTTAAAACTTCGGAAGTTAAGAAATTAGCTGAAAAGAATTTTGGCCAATGGAAAGCCGGTGCTCCAAACGAGCAGGATTTACCAGAAGTTACTAATGTTGACGAAACGCAAATCAACCTGGTAGATATGCCAAATGCTGTACAGAGTGAATTAAGACTTCAAAACACCATAGATCTTAAAATGGCTGATGAAGACTACTTCCCTGTTTTAGTTGCAAACCAAATTCTTGGTGGTAGTTTTGGAAGTTACCTAAATATGAACCTTAGAGAAGACAAAGGTTATACTTACGGAGCGAGAACAAGCACGGGAGCAGATAAGTATGCTTCAAGATTTGTTGCACAGGCAAGCGTTAGAAACGCGGTAACCGATAGCGCAATTGTAGAATCTTTAAAAGAAATCAGAAGAATTAAAACCGAGCCTGTAGATGCTGAAATGTTGGAAAACGCGAAAAGCAAATTTGCAGGTGATTTTGTGTTAAGATTAGAGCAACCTTCTACCATCGCTAATTATGCCCTTAACATTAAAACCAATGATTTAAATGATGATTTTTACGAGACTTTTCTTCAAAAAATCAACGCAGTTACTGCAGATGATATTCAACGTGTAGCCAATAAATATTATCAAACCGATAATATGAGAATTGTTGTTGCAGGGAAAGCTTCAGAAATTGCTGAAAACCTTGAAAAGGTAGAATTAGACGGAAAAACAATTCCGGTTAAATATTACAACAAACTTGGTGAAGAAGTTGAAAAACCTCAAGCTAAAGAAGTTGATGCTTCTATAACTGTAGAGAAAGTTTTTGCAGATTATATAGAAGCTATCGGCGGCCGTGATGCTGTGGAAGAAGTAGAAAGTGTAGTGATGAAAGCTGAAGCCACTGTGCAAGGAATGGCATTAAACCTAGTTCAAAAAAGAACTATGAATGGCGAACTAAACCAGGAAGTTTCTGTTGGAGGTAATGTGATGAGCAAGCAAGTATTTACCGGCGAATCTGGATTTGTTATGGCACAGGGACAAAAAATTCCTTATACCGACGACCAGATCAAAACTGCCAAAATAGAAGCCAACCCGTTCCCGGAACTAGAAGTAGGTGATGCTACTTTAGAAGGAATTGAAAGCGTTGAAGGCACCGATGCTTATGTTGTTGCTCTTACCGACAATTATAAAGCTTTCTATAACGTAGACAACGGTTTAAAAATGCAAACGGTACAAACTATATCGCAAGGCGCACAAACAATGAATGTTCCAATGGGATTCAGTGACTACCAGGAAGTAAAAGGGGTGAAATTTCCTTTTAAAATGACCCAGGCCGCAGGCCCACAAACATTTGAATTTGACGTTACTGAGATCCTTATTAACGAAGGAGTTTCAGCTGAAGATTTTGAAGAATAGTGATTTTTTGTTAATGTTAGAGAGAACCGGCCAGCAATGGTCGGTTCTTTTATTTTAAAACCAAATCTATATTTTATGGAAATTGAAATCAATAAACATCTTCTACCATCATATTTTAAAATTATCTCTTTAGTAATTATAGGCTTAGCCATCATTTCTGCGATAATAAGCTTTAATGAACAACTAAACCTAGACCCAAACATTTTCCTACCGCTTGGGAAATACTTATTCCTGTTGGCGCTGGTATTTTTCACCTTTTCAAGAGAAAAGAATGAAGAAAAATCTTTTCATCAGCTAAGATTAAAATGTTTGATTCCATCTATAATCTTTGCTAATATCTTCTTTCTTCTCGAAACTTTTATGGAGTTATTTAAATCAGTTGAGCATCGCGAATTTATGTCTGCCTTCGAGGTTTTACTGATCTTTCATATCTATTATTTAGTTTCCTTTTTTTTCTATAAGAACAAGCAAAAGAAGACACAAAAAACTGTATAGATTTAGATCAGGTAGCCTGTTTTCTATACTTTGAAAATACTTTTTTAGATCGGTTTACGATAAACACCCCAATTAAAATAACAAAGGCTGAAAGTAATTGCAAGGCACTAAAAACTTCTCCATCTAAAATTCCCCAACCTAAAGCCACTACAGGAATAGTATAAGTTACCGAAGTAGTAAAAACAGGATCGGAAATCTGCACCAACTTATTAAAAATTATCATTGCTACTCCGGTTCCAATTACTCCCAAAATAGCAACATAACCTATAGATTGTTGTAGTACGATATTAGAAAGATCCTTTCCAAAAAATCCTGAAAAATATAAAATTACCAGCGTAGGAAGTAGTAAAACCGTAAAACTTCCGGCAGCAATCCCTAGCGGACTCATTCCACTCATGTGGGTCTTAAGTATATTCACATTCATTGCGTAACAGGAAGCCGCGATAATCACTAAAAGAGAATAGAGGTAATTCTGGTCTGGGTTTATACTAGCTCCGCTTAAAATAAGCCCTGCAGTACCCAATAAACCAATCACCACTCCCAATATTTTATTTTGGTTGAATGCCGCCTTAAAAAACATCGCTCCAAAAATAAGCGTCATTAAAGGTGTTGCCGCATTTAAAATGGAAGCTACAGCACTGTCAATTTCGGTTTCAGCAAAAGAAAAGAGGTAAACCGGAAAGAAATTTCCTAAAAAACCAATTAAAAACATCCACTTCCACTGACTTTTCTTGATTTTTATTACAGATTTAAAACCAATAAGAATAAGAAAAACAGCGGCAAAGATTATTCTAAAGGAACCAACTTCTATAGCCGTTAAACCTACCAGTCCTTTTTTAATAAGAATGAAAGAACTTCCCCAAACAATAGAAAGTACTACCAGGTAAACCCACTTTAATTTCTCTAAAGGCATATTTTCGCTTTTAAGCTGCAAAAATCGTTATTCCTTTAAAGCTAAAAAGAAAAGAAGGGATTAATTTTAAAATGATTTTTAGTTAGCGCCAGATTCTTAATTTTCCCAGCGGAAAGTTTCAATCATATGCTTCATATCCTTTTTCAGATAATCGGCAGCGGGAATAATAGAATCGTAATTTGGTTTTGTCCTAAAATAAGCTGAAGCCGTCACAAAATGATTTACGCTATCGGTAAGATAGAATTGCGCCTGGGAAGCCGCATCGCCCGAAACTTCATAAAACATCCCGTAGACGTCCTGAATCTCGTTGGTGTAAACGTCTCCTTCAATAGCATCAGCTTTTATGGTGTGTTGTAGTGGAAGTTTTTGCGCATCAGCCAGTAAAGAATCAAGATTATTATCAACTTCCTGATAGGTAATAAAAATGGTTCCGCTTAGATCATTATATTCAAGATCTATCCAGCAGGGAATATTATTTCGCGAAGCTTTTACCTCGGCAAGGGTATTCATTTCAAAATTATATGGACAGTTAAAATTTGTAGCTTCATAATTTGCTTCAGGATAATTAAGGGATAGAAATGCGCGGGGCTTAGGTGTGGTAGCTTCTTCGCCACAACTCATAAGTATTAAAACCATCAAAATCAACACACATCTTTTCATACTACACAGTTTCCTAAACCGGTGAAATATTCACTTTAATCTGTTTAAGCCGTTTGTTATCTAAAACTTCTACCGTAAAGCTATAATTCAAATAATAGATCACATCATTTTTCTTTGGAAAACCTCCTGAAATCTCCAGAAGAAATCCCGCCAGGGTATCGGCCTCACCTTTTCGCTCTTCAAAAGCAACAGGATCTTCAATTTTCACAATTCTATAGAAATCTTTTAGCGGCGTTTTACCTTCAAAAACGTAAGTATTTTCATCCAATTTAGAATACACTAAATCCTCATCATCAAACTCATCGCTAATATCCCCAACAATTTCTTCAATAATATCTTCCAAAGATATAAGTCCGCTGGTACCACCATATTCGTCTACCACAATCGCCAAATGGTTCTTTTTGGTTTTAAAGTCATTCAGCAAGTCGTCCAGCTTTTTATTCTCCGGAACAAAATATGGCTCTCGCAGTAAGCTGGTCCACTCAAAAGCATTTTCATCTAAATAGGGCAACAAATCTTTTACGTATAAAATACCAATTACATTATCTATATTTTCACGATAAACCGGAATCCTTGAATAACCACGATCTATAATTTCAGGAATTATTTCCTTATAAGTTTGGCTTTCATTTAAGGCAAAAATATCCATCCTTGGGCGCATTACCTGCTTGGTATCGGTATTCCCAAAAGACACAATTCCCTGTAGGATTTTTTGCTCCTCTTTCGTAGTATCCTCTTCACTGGTAAGCTCTAAAGCTTGCGACAATTGATCTATACTTATAAAAGATCGCTGTTTCCCGAGACGGCTATGCATAAAGATGGTGACCGCACGCATCGGGCCGCTTAAAGGAGTGAAGAGAGTATCGAGAAAATTTAAAGGTCGCGCCATAAAATTTGAAAACAGCACGTTATTCCGACTTGCATAAACTTTAGGTAGAATTTCGCCAAATAGAAGGATAATAAATGTGATTACCCCAACCTCAATAAGAAATTTGAAATTAATACCGTAGAACTCCGTATTCATTCCGCCAAAAATCCTGTCGGTAAGGCTATCAAATAATAACACGATAGCGATGTTTATAAAGTTATTGGCGACGAGAATGGTAGCGAGCAACTTTTTTGGCTTATCTAATAGATTAACCACAATTTGCTGCGACTTGCTGCGCTTCCCGTCTTCGGTAATTACATCGGCGGGGGTTAATGAAAAGAAAGCAACTTCAGCACCCGAAATTAAGGCGGAGCAAAGTAAAAGCAGCAATAAAATTAAATAGCTAAATAGCTGCGTAAAATCAAAAGCGGCCCAAAACAAAAGTAAACTGGGAGGTTCTGAATCCAAATGACGGTGTTTTAATTAAACTTAAAATGGCAAATCGTCTTCCTCTTCTTCTTTTGCCATAGATTGATCGGCAAAATTATCATTTTTAGGCGTGTTTTGTTGATTTTGTGCCGGGGAATTTTGCTGTTGCGTATTTCCGCCACCTTCACTCTCTCCTTTTGGAGTTAAAAAGGTAAACTCTGTGCACTGAATTTCGGTAGAGTAACGATCATTTCCCTGGTCGTCCTGCCATTTTCGAGTTTTAATCCTACCTTCTATAAAAACTTTATCTCCTTTCTTAAGGTACTTTTCGCAAATTTCAGCTGCTTTATTACGCACCACAATGTTATGCCATTCGGTATTGGTAACGCGCTCGTTGGTAGTACGGTTAGTATAAGTTTCGTTGGTAGCCAGCGGAAACCGCCCAATAGCGCCACCGCCTTCAAAATAATGCATTTTCACGTCGTCTCCCGTATGCCCAATCAGCATTACTTTGTTTAATGTACCTGTCATCTCGATTAAATATTTTTGAGCCAAAAAGGCTATTTATTTACACCCTAAAATACTGAAAAATTTATTGCTAATTAAAGCTAAATTCCAGAAAACTTTAAACAATTTATAAGGAATAGGTTTCCAGCGCGGTTTCTTCAAGGAAATTAGCAATTAAAACCGGCACCGGATAATCTTTTACATCTTTTACAAGAATTCCCTCTTCCCCAATTCTTCCAGCTTTAACCCACCAAAAATGAGTGTAGATATGCTGATGCGAAAGTTTATGTACCACCGGTTTTTTATTGTGGAGTTGTAGCGAAAGTTCCTGTTCACCAAGAATCTCGCTTATCTTTTCTTCCGAAGGAAAAGCGCCTTCACTTACCGGTTCTTCGGTTTCTATTAATGGAAACTCATATAAACCATTCCAAATCCCCTTTCCGGTTCTTTGCTGAAGTAGGGTTTTATTTTCTTCAGAATAAACTACTAAATAATTAAAATAACGCTTCTTAACTTTTGCTTTCTTCAGCTTAACGGGTAGTTCCTGAATTGTATTTTTCTGTAAAGCCAGACAACCCGAGCTTAAAGGACAAGTTTCGCAAAGCGGATTTCTGGGTTTGCACTGAAGCGCTCCAAATTCCATTAAAGCCTGGTTGAAACTGGAAGGATCTTTTTCATCTAACAATTCAGAAGCCAGGGCTTTAAACTCCTTGATTCCTGACGTAGAGTTTATAGGCGTATCAATATCAAAAAAACGAGCCAAAACCCTGTAAACATTCCCATCTACCACAGCAACCGGTTCATTATAGCAAATTGAAGCAATAGCTGCGGCGGTATAATCGCCTACCCCTTTTAATTTTTTAAGTTCTTTATAGGAGTTCGGAAAAACGCCATTAAGCTCTTCAGCCACATATTTAGCACTTTCGTGAAGGTTTCTGGCGCGGGAATAATAACCCAAACCCTGCCATAGTTTTAGCACCTTTTCCTGTGATGCTTCGGCTAAATTAAAAACGCTGGGAAAAGCACTTGTAAAACGCTGATAATAGGGCAAACCCTGCTCTATTCTGGTTTGTTGCAACATAATTTCACTAAGCCAAATACGGTAAGGATCGCTGGTTTTGCGCCAGGGCAATTCACGCTTATTTTTTAAATACCAATCAATCAACACTTTAGAAAATACCATAAACAAAATAGACTTGGTGCAATATTAAAAGTTTATTCCGTTATTATTTAATGAATTAGGCTTGAAATATTGTAGATTTAATTCTTATATTTGCGCCCTTGAAAAAACAGAAATCCCAATTTATAATATTAAATAGCACGAAAATGACGAAAGCAGATATTGTAGCAAACATATCCGAAAAATTAGGAATGGAAAAAGGTGATGTCCAGGCTACTATTGAAACCTTCATGGATGAGGTTAAAACTTCATTAGAAAGTGGAGACAACGTATATTTAAGAGGATTTGGAAGCTTTGTTGTAAAGACAAGGGCTGAAAAAACCGGAAGAAATATCTCTAAAAACACGACTATTAAAATTCCTGCACATAATATCCCGGCTTTTAAACCAGCCAAGATCTTTGTTGAAGGGGTTAAAACAAACGTTGAAGTTAAGTAATTTGAAACCGTAAACGGTTTCTGTAGAAAATAATTTATTAATTAAAAAGGAACACTATGCCAAGTGGTAAAAAAAGAAAAAGACATAAGGTAGCTACGCACAAGCGTAAAAAAAGAAACAGAGCTAACCGCCACAAGAAAAAGTAGTTTTCATACTACTTTTTTTATTTAAAACGTTCATTGAAATTGAAACCCTGCATATTACTTAAAAATTTAGGGTTTCTTCAGGATTAAAAAACCTGTGATAAAATAATGTTTAATCCATCCCGATACAATCGGGACAAAAATCTAATAGAGTGGACAAAGAATTAATTATCCGGTCCGGAACCTCTGCTGTAGATTTTGCCTTACAAAAAGATGGAAAACTTATTGAACTCAACAAGGAAGAAGACAGCAACAAATTTAATGTTGGTGATATTTTTATTGCTAAAATTAGAAAAGCTGTACCCGGGTTAAATGCCGCATTTGTTAATGTTGGCTACGAGAAAGATGGTTTTTTACACTATCACGATCTCGGCCCCCAGGTTTCTTCAATGCTTAAGTTCATAAAACGTGTAAGCACAGGTAAACAAAAAGATTATTCCTTAAAGAATTTTACATTCGAAAAGGATATTGACAAAGACGGAGTTATTACAGATGTCTTAAAGTCAAATCAGTCGCTATTGGTTCAGGTTGTAAAAGAACCTATTTCTACCAAAGGCCCGAGAATAAGCTCAGAGCTTTCTATCGCGGGTCGTTATATCGTACTGGTCCCTTTTTCTAATCGAATTTCAGTTTCACAAAAAATTGAAAGCAAAGAAGAAAAAGACCGGTTAAAAAGATTGGTAAAAAGCATTAAACCCAAAGGTTTTGGGATTATTGTAAGAACTGTAGCCGAAGGCAAAAAAGTAGCAGAACTGGATAGAGATCTTCAAAATTTGATGGATCGCTGGACAGGAATGTGTAAAAAGATGTATAAGCCACATCATCCCTCTAAAGTACTTGGAGAATTAAACAGGGCATCGTCCCTGTTAAGAGACATTTTTAATGACTCTTTTACTTCTATTACTGTAGACGACGAGACGCTTTATACACAAATTAAAGACTATGTGGGCGAAATCGCCCCGAGTAAAGAATCGATTGTTAAGTTATATCAATCTAATGTTCCAATTTTTGAAAAATACGGTATCGAAAGACAAATAAAAACTTCATTTGGGCGCACCGTCTCTATGAGCAAAGGCGCCTACCTGGTAATAGAACACACAGAAGCTATGCACGTTATAGACGTGAATAGTGGTAACCGTTCTAACAAATCCAGAAACCAGGAAGATACTGCATTAGAGGTGAATATGATTAGCGCCACAGAAATAGCCCGGCAATTAAGATTGCGTGATATGGGCGGCATAATTGTAGTAGACTTCATAGACATGGGTAAAGCCGAAAACCGGAAAACCCTGTTTGATCACCTTAGAAACGAAATGAGTGACGACCGTGCAAAACATAAGATTTTGCCGCCGAGTAAATTCGGATTGATACAAATTACAAGACAACGCGTAAGGCCGGAAATGAATATTAAAACCCGTGAGGATAACCCTAACGGAACTGGTGAAATTGAAGCACCAATACTTTTAATAAACAAAATGAAAACCGACCTGGAAAAGCTCATTAAGAAAGATCACAAAAAGATCACCCTGAGCGCGCACCCATTTATTGCAGCCTTTTTAACTAAGGGCTTTCCATCTCCCCGCTCCCAATGGTTTTTAGACCATAAGCGCTGGGTTAAAATTTTACCAAGAGACGCTTACACGTACATGGAATATCATTTTCACGATAAAGAGGGAAATGAGATCCTTTAAAACAAACGCCTTTCGTTATTTCGGAAGGCGTTTTTTTATGATATATCCTGAAATTCCTTCTTGCTTTCCCGCCTGTTAATTTCTACTTTTAATACTATTTTTGAATCCTGAAATCTTCAATTTTAAATCTTGAAAGAACCCCAGAAATCTTATTCGGTTAAAGAAGCTACCGTCAAACTGATGCAGTTCTGCGCATACCGCGACCGTTCTCATAAAGAGGTAGAAGAAAAATTAAGGGAAATGAATATGATCCCTGCTGCCCAGGAACAGATTATTATGGAATTAATGCAGGAAAATTTTTTAAATGAAGAACGCTTTGCACGAAGTTTTGTTCGGGGGAAATTCAGAATAAAAAAATGGGGAAAAATAAAGATCGAGCAGGAATTGAAATTCAGGGAAATTTCTGCCCCAATAATTAAAATAGCCCTTACCGAAATTGATCAGCAAAAATATATCGCCACCCTATACGAACTAGCCGAAAAGAGACTCAGACTCCTCAAAGAACCCAATAAATTTAAAAAGAAACGCAAATTAGCCGATTTCCTGCTTCGCAAGGGCTATGAAAGTAGTTTTGTGTATGAAACAACAAACGAGCTGTTAGAATAACCCTGGTAGATTATTCGAATGCGTTGAGAGAGATGCCATCGCGAGAGAAGGAACTAAGCGTGGCGATCTATGGTTTTAAATAAATTGATTGGATTACTAAGAAAAGATTTCCAAGTCGGATAGTGCCTTATCAATGAGTAAAGTATATAATTTTTAAGGCTAAATTTTATTCTTTCTATGCGTTCTTTTAATAGCCTCTTCATTCTTATAATCTATCCACTTCTGCCCTTTCAATTTCCGCATATAATTATCAAAATTACGCATCACCACCAGGTTATAAACGGCTTTAGAAAAATTGGTAAGTGTTCTTGGGGTAGCCCTTAAACTCATAGAAAAACCAGGTGTTAAATATGTCATTTGATGCCAATAACCTTCAGGCATATATAGAGCTTCGCCGTGATTTAATTCAGTAACATATCCTTTTGCTTTTCTTAGTACGGGAAATTTCTTAAAATCAGGATTATTAAAATCAATATCCTCCCTTGAAATTAACGCGTGTGGAACTTTATAGAGATATTTAGTTTGAGAAGGCGGATAAATTATACATTGCTTTTTTCCGTGGAAATGAAAATGAAGAATATTCGCAAAATCAATATCGTAGTGCATAAATACTTTAGAATTCTCTCCTCCAAAAAATAAAGTTGGCAGCTGCTTGAGAAAGCGAATTCCAAGATCTGGAAACTTAAAATCTTTTTGCAAAGCAGGCACCTCTTTCAACAAATGATAAAGAAAAATTCGGTAATTAGTAGGTTTCGATTTTAGCAGATCTATATAATCTGCCATCTTCATTTCGGTATGGGGCTCGTTAAATTTCTGTTTTGAATTTATTGGGCGATCGTCATAAAGCGGCACCACTTTTTCCCCCGCCACTTCTTTAATATAATCTAAATTCCATCTTTGTTTAGCCGGCCAGTCGTCTGTCAAATTCTCTATTACCACAGGTTTTTGCGGCCTAACATAATTTTCTAAAAATTCTTTCTTAGAAATATTCTTGAGCCTTTGTATAGGTTCTAAATGCAAGCTTTCTTCGTTCTTCATCATTCAATTCCGGCACTTCTGTGCGTGTTTTCAATCGCTTTTCTATTCTTGTAATCTATCCAATCCTGACCTTTAATCTTACGCATTAAATTGTCATAATTGCGAGTTATAATCAAATTCTTAAGCACTTCGGCAATGCGTCCCGGTTTTTGAGGCAAAGACCTTAGTGTCATTGATAAACTGGCCGTTTCATATTTTATAAAATGCCACCATTTACTGGGAATATAAAGTGCTTCCCCGTGTTTTAACCGGGCCTCGAAGCCTTGTGCTTGGGCCAGCGCCGGATACTTTTCAAAATCTGGAGCGTCCATATTTATAATTTCCATACTAACTATGGAATGCGGCACATGATACAAAAATTTAGTTTCCGAAGGAGGATAAAGGATTACTCTTTTTTCCCCAACAAAATTAAAATGGAAATTATTGGCGAGATCCATATCATAATGCATTACAACACTACTCCCCTCACCACCTACAAACAAAACAGGCAACTTTTTAAAGAATTTTACACCAAGGTCGGGATATTGAAAATCATCAATTAATTCAGGGCAGTTCTGCAGCAGGTTAAAGAAAAACATCCTAAGATCTGTAGGGCCTTTTTCGAGGATATCTATGTACTCCCGCATAGGAATTTTCTTTGCGGGACCGTGGGAACTTTGCCTGCCTTTTGCCGGTTTCCCATCATAAAGCGGCACTACAACCTCCCCTACTTTTTCCTTGAAATAATCGAAATCCCATTTTTCAGTCGCCGGCCAGTCGGCAGAAAGTTCTTCAAAAACAACCGGTTTTTCGGGAATAAAATAGTCTTTCAAAAAATCTTCTTTTGAAAGGGATTTAACCCGCGGAATGTCTTGCAGATTCAGTTTCAATATTTTGAATTATTATGCCTTGGCTTTCCGTTTTTGTTGCGCTTCCAAATTACGCTCAATCTTATGCCCGGGTCTGGACCATTTTGGTTTTTCACCCAAATTCTGATATTTAGATTCTTCAGCTGAAACACTTTCAGGTTGCTCTTTTTTCTCAAAAGCTTTCTGAGGGTTCAAGCCTAAAGATTTAAACAATTCCATATCCTCGCTTACATCGGGATTTGGTGTAGTAAGCAATTTATCTCCGGCAAAAATTGAATTTGCTCCGGCAAAGAAGCACATCGCCTGTCCTTCCCTGCTCATATTTGTTCTTCCGGCAGAAAGCCTTACCTGGGTTTCAGGCATCACAATTCTGGCGGTTGCTACCATTCTTACCATTTCCCAAATAGAAACCGGCTCCTGCTCTTCCATTGGCGTTCCTTCGACAGGAACTAAAGCGTTAATTGGCACAGATTCCGGCTGCGGACTTAAAGTAGACAAAGCAACTAACATTCCCGCACGGTCGTCTGCACTTTCGCCCATTCCTATAATTCCACCACTGCAAACCGTTACATTGGTTTTTCTAACGTTCCCAATAGTATCTAATCTATCCTGGTAACCACGGGTAGAAATTACTTCTTTATAATATTCTTCTGAAGAATCTAAATTATGGTTATAAGCATACAAACCGGCTTCAGCAAGTCGCTGCGCCTGGTTTTCGGTAATCATTCCCAGGGTGCAACAAACTTCCATATCAAGTTTATTAATGGTTCTTACCATTTCCAAAACCGAATCGAATTCTTCCCCATCCTTTACATTTCTCCAGGCCGCACCCATACAAACACGTGAACTTCCCGATGCTTTTGCACGCAAAGCCTGGGCTTTCACCTGATTTACACTCATAAGATCGTTGCCTTCAACGTTGGTGTGATATCTCGCTGCCTGTGGGCAATACCCACAATCTTCCGGGCAGCCGCCGGTTTTTATAGAAAGTAAAGTTGAAACCTGTACTGTGTTGGGATCGTGATGTTCCCGGTGTATGGTGGCTGCCTCATAAAGCAGCTCCATTAAAGGTTTATTATATATTTCGAGGATTTCTTCTTTTGTCCAGTTATGTCTTGTAGCCATAAAAATAGATTTGAATTCAAAAATAAATAAAACTGGGCTTTAATAGGCCCTCAGCGAAGAAAGTTTTCAAAGCTTTATTTCTTGCTTACTAAAATTGAGACCGCGTTGCCGCCAAAACCCACGGCATTCACTAAAATATTCTCCAGTCTGGCCGGAGCTTCACTAATCTCTGAAAAAGGAACTTCTATAAATTCCTGATGCTGCAGCATCAACACAGCCAGCTCCAGATTTAGAATTCCCGAAGCAGCAAAAGTATGTCCGAGTTTCCATTTATTGCTCGTCATTGCCGGAGTATTTTCACCAAAAACAGCTTTTATGGCGTTAACTTCTGAAAGGTCACCCTTTAAGGTGCCCGGTGCGTGCATCACCACCGCGTCAATTTCTGAAAGTTCTTTTTCTCCAATGGCCATTTTCATCGCTTTCTGCAGTGATTCACCTTTTTCCGAAATTGAAACGCTGTGTTTTAAAGTTTCAGTAGCATAACCAATTCCGGTAATTTTTGCGATCGTTTTTTCTGAATTTTTATCCTGAAGTGCCAAAATCCCTGCAGCTTCCCCTAAAACCATAGAATTTCGCGTTTTTTCCATATCCAATGCTCGGCAAGGAAAATCAAGATCTTCAGAAGCATAAATTTTCATCGCTTTCATTTGTGCGATGGTAAAAGGCGTAAGTGCAGCTTCGCTCCCACCGGCAAGGAATTTATCGGTAAAACCAGCCTGCATCCATGCAATGGAGTTTACTACAGAATGTAACCCGGTAGAGCAGGTTACACTGTGAGAAAATTCAGGTCCTTCGTTTTGAAGATCTTGTGAAACCCAGGAAGAAATATTTCCCAAAGTGGTTGACGGGGAAGCCTGAGTTGCAGCTTTCCCGGTTTCTATAAATTCTTTATGATATTTCTCGAATAAGCCTGTAGCTCCACGCGAACTACCAATATTAACCCCGATATTTTTCTCGCTTTCCCAACCTGCAACTTTAATAGCTTTTCTTGCGGAAAAGGTGGCGAATAAAACCGAATCGTCTAATTTTTTGTAATTGGTATTTTCATTTCTAAGTGATTCAATTTCAGCTTTAAGATTTTCGGGTAAAAAAGCGGCAAAAGCTTCGGCCTTACCGAATAATTTTTTGGTAATAAAATGTTTCTGATTTTTATAATTGCTCCATATTTCTGCCGGGGACTGTCCCAGGGCAGAGACAGAACCAAATGAAGAAATAAATACCGGTGATTTCAAAAGTGATAATTTTTTCAGCAAAAATACGGTCTGTTGTATCAATCACTAAATATTCAGCCTAAAAATATTGATTAAAATTGAACAGGATTTAAGAACCTTCACGCTGATAATAAAGGTTCAAAATAGAATCCATTTCTTTTTCACCCAAAAGAATTTTTTGCAACTCTAACTGGATTCCTTCAGAAACAAGTTCTATAAGCGGCTGATAAACTTTTTCGAATTTCTGAATAGATTTCTGCAAAATCCCGTCCCATTCTTTGTGATAATTAACCAAATCGTCGGGATAAACCTTTGTCCTGGAAGTGTTTTCTTTGTAAGGTTCAAAAGTTTCATCAAGGTTCAAATATCCATAATCGTCAGTCAACTCTTCGCCAACTTTAATTTCCCTTATTGCGATCTCAAATCCGTAGGCGGTAGAGAAGCAATTGGAATTAAAACTATGGTTTACATATTTCGCCAAATCCCAGCAAAGCACCAAATCGCCAAAACGATTGCGAAAAGCATATTTTTCCAGCATCTGTAAACTTGTAGGATGAAGTCTTTCAATCTGGGAAGAATAGAAAACGTGATCTAAATCGTCCTGGACCCAGGTAATAGTACCTTCGGGGATATTTTTGGTAGCTACCACGCCGTAACCCACTTGTTCACTTATAAAGCGCAACTCGGTATCTGGATGCATCATAATCGTGAAATTTTAATTCTAATGTAACCAATTAAAGCTTTGCTTTTAAGACACTTATGAATTTTATTACTAAAATTTATCCATCAAATCTTCGATAACAGTATAGATTTTATCCAGTTCAGGTTGGGATATAGTAAAAGGAGCCAGAATATAAATGGTATTGCCAAGGGGTCTTAGAAATACGCCATTATCCATAAAATGCTTAAAAAGCTGGTTTCTAAGATTGCCGTAACGCTCCATTTTTACATTAAGATCAAAAGCATATATCACACCCAGCTGCCTACGATTGGTAACTTTTGGATGATTTTTTATTTTTTCGTCAAAAGCCTGGTGCGATTTAATTACCGATTTTATTTTCTGCTGAATTTCTTCGGAAACCAGTAATTCTATCCCGGCAATCGCTGCAACACAAGCCGGAGGATTCGCAGAATAAGTATGCCCGTGAAACAGCCCTTTTGAAATATCTTCATCATAAAAAGCATCATATACTTTTTGCGAACAAGTGGTTAAACCCATAGGCAGCAAGCCGGCGGTCAGGGCTTTGGAAAGACACATCACATCGGGTTTGGTTTCCATATAATCTGAAGCAAAATATTTCCCGGTTTTCCCAAAACCGGTCATTACTTCATCGGCCACGCAAACAATGTCATGCTCTTTGCAAATTTTCAGGATTTCATTCAATCCAGCAGCATCGTGCATTTTCATTGCCGCAGCGCCCTGCACTAAGGGCTCATATATAAATCCTGCAATATTGTTTCCGGAAATTAGTTCTTTCAGTCCCGAAATAACATCTTTATTATTTTCTCCGAACGGAACCGGGATTCGTAAAACCTCTATAAAATGTTCTTCAAAAGCACCGTTATAAACCGAGAGCCCGGAAACCGACATCGCGCCAAATGTATCTCCGTGAAAACCCTCTTCGAACGCCAGCATCACATTTCGATTGTTCCCCCTGTTATGGTGGTACTGCAAAGCCATTTTTATTCCGATCTCAGTAGCCGTGGAACCATTATCATTGAAAAACAATTTTTGTTGATTCCCCGGTAAAATCTTTATCAATTCTTCTGAAAGTTTTACCGCGGGTTCGTGGGTAAATCCGCTAAAAACCACCTGGTCCAGATTTTGCATTTGCGCAGCCACTTTCCCGGTAATATAGTCGTTGCAGTGACCATACATTGCAGTGTACCAGGAAGCGATACCGTCTATATACTCACTGCCGTCTTCAGCGTAAAGAATACTTCCTTTTGCTTTTACAATGGGTAGAGCTTCAGGGGAAATCTTATGTTGGTTTAGCGGGTGCCAAAGGTGTTTTTGGTCGCGGGTGGTTAGGTTCATTATTTTTATTATAAGGTGTTAAGCGTAATTGCGATTCCGATTATGATCGGGAGAAGCAATCTGCAAATTGATGATATTTGACGTAGAGATTACTTCACACCGTTCGTAATGACGAGCAATTCTTATTTTAGTTTTTCTCTAAAAATTTCAGCGTATTCTTTAACTACGTTTTGATCAAAATAAGGTTCCTGTTCTACTCTTCCAAGAATGGGAACACCGCTCATTTTTTCAATAATGGTTTCGGTAGATTTATTTTCTTCTCCCGAAAAGATTATTCCGAAGCAATTCAATCCGCGGGATTTTAGCGCTTCAATGGATAACAAAGTATGATTTATACTTCCGAGATAATGACGAGAAACTAGAATTATTCGGTCTTCCTTCTGCATTAAATCGGCAATGGTTTCATTGTCGCTAATTGGGACTAGTAAACCTCCAGCCCCTTCAACAACAAGATTATTCTTTGTCTTAGGACGTATTATTTTTTTTGAAATGATCTTTACGCCATCAATTTCAGCAGCGGCGTGAGGACTCATAGGTGTATTTAAAGCAAAACTATTCTTATGAAAAACGGTCTCTTTATTTGAAACCAATCTTTCAACTTTATGTCTATCAGAATTATCGAGATCGCCGGCCTGAATAGGCTTCCAATAGTCGGCTTCCAGGGCTTCGGTAAGAATTGCCGAAACGATGGTTTTTCCTACTTCGGTCCCTATTCCGGTAATAAAATAGTTATGCTTCATTTTTAAAATTATTCTATGCTGGTTATTTTAAAGTAAATTTCTCTTCACAATTTTCACAGTGATAATCGTACTTGTAGTGAATTGGAAGAGCGAAGGTGAGAAATGAAAATAGAAAAGCAAAGAAAGAGCGCACATCTTTAATATGCGTGTAAACTTTTACCCTAATGCTGTCACAATTAGGACAAACCACCCGGTTTCCATCATCGTCCAGGGAATAATTATGAATTTCGTTTAAAATTCCCCGGGCACGTTCTTCATCATCTGCACGAACATTAAGTTTTATACCGCCAATTGCCTGACTAACCAAAGGATCGGTGTCAATAAGCACCTGATCTGCCAGAAATACCTCGATGCCTTCAGATTGTAATTTTCCCTTTACAATTTGGGCTTCAGAAGAATACTGAAACCTGGCAATGTTGACAAAAGTGTTTTTCATGATAGTAATTTAGCGAGATTTTTTAAAACCCCGCTGATATCATTTTCAGAATTAAAAGAATGCAGGCAAAACCTGAGTCGTTCACTGCCTTTTGGAACGGTTGGCCAAAGAATTGGTTTTACTTCAAAACCTTCTTTTCTCAAACTTTCTGCAATATTCTTCACTTGCTGATTTCCGGGAATTATACAGCTTTGAATTGCTGAGTTACTTCCCAGAAAACCTTTTTGTAGATCATTTTTTATAATCTCTTCTTTAAAAAACCGGATATTTCTTTTTAACTGCTGAATTTCCAGAATTCCGGTTTTAAATTGTTGATAAACCGCTAAAATTGTGGCTACCGAATGTGGTGGTAAAGCCGTGGTATAAATAAGACTTCGGGAAAAATTAACCAGATAATCTTTTAAACTCTTACTGCCTAAAATTACCGCCCCGTGGCAGCCGGGTGCTTTTCCGAAAGTATTTAAACGCGCAAAGACTTTCTCCTGAATTCCTGATTCCTGAACCAAACCCTCTCCCTTTTCACCAAAAATTCCGGTAGCGTGAGCTTCATCTATGATTAAAAAGGCTCCAAATTCTTCTGAAATTTTAGCCAATTCTTTTAGTGGAGCCATATCGCCATCCATTGAAAAGACCGATTCGGTTACGATATATCTTTCGGTGTTTCCAGGTTTTGAAAGCTTCTCGAGCTTCTTTGTCAGATCTTCAGCATTATTATGATTGAATTTATAGGTTTTAGCATTGCTCATCGTAATACCATCCCTTATTGAAGCATGTACGAGTTCATCATAAAAAATAAAATCGCCGCGTTTAGGTACGGAAGCGAAAAATCCAATATTCGCATCGTAACCTGAATTAAGAATAAGCGCAGCTTCAGTTTGATGAAATTCTGATAGAAATTCTTCAGCTAAATCATAAATCTTGTGATTTCCGGATAGCAACCTGGAACCGGTAGCGCCATTCTGAAGTAAATTATTTTCTTTTAAAATTTGATGTGCCTGATAATAGATTTTTTCAGAAGAAGCTAATCCTAAATAATCATTGGACGAAAAATCTATAAGTGAAGAAGATTTTTTTAGGCTCCGGAAAGCATTTTCCTGCTTTCGCTTCTCTAAACTTTGCGCTAATTTTAAAGGGAGGTCTTGCATAAATGTAAACTACCTCGGGGCATGCCCTAAAAGGTGTTATTGAAAAAATATCTTGCTTTCGAGACAAATCTCAGAGCACTTAAATCTCGATTATCGAGTAAAATTACAACTTTAACCGATCAAAGTATAAAATTAGCTTTAGCCTTAATGCAGGTTATGGTTAACAAAGTAGCTGATGGAAAAAGAACGAAAATGAAAGACTAAATTCTTATTTTATGATATCATCATTTTTTGTGTGATCTATATTATTTCCAGGTGTATCATCTATTTCACTTTTTAAAACGTGGGAATTTCTCTGATATTTACCTCTAAGATCGTCTATAACAGAGCCTTTCCACAATTTAACACCCATAAAATAAGAAGCTCTTCCTATTAAATGGGCACTTACCGGTGCGGTTAGAAAGACAAAAAGAATAATAACCAGTGATCTGGAGGTAGCGGATAAATCGTTAAAGAAAACGGCTGTCCCCACTAAAATAAGGCCCACACCAAGCGTAGCAGCTTTGGTGTTCACCGAAATCCTCATATAAGTATCGGGCATTCTTACAAGTCCGATTGCCGAAAGCAGCACGAACAATGTTCCTAAAGTGACTAATATTACTATAATTACTGAACTCATTTTTTTCTGTTTCGTTTTTCAAGATAATAAGAGAAAGCCACAGTACTCAAAAAAGCGATTAAAGCCAGTATCATGGCTGTATCTAAAAATGTAGATCTTCCGTGAATAATACTGTAGACCCCAATAATACCAATACCGGTAGTTATAAGTACATCCAGAGCAATAATTTTATCGGCAATGCTGGGTCCTTTTATAAATCGGTAAACTATTAAAAGCACCGAAAAGGCCAAAATTGGCAAAATAATATAATATAAATAATCTGTTAGCGTCATTTCAATATTTCCAAAATACGTTTTTCAAATCCGTTTTTAATACCTTCAATAAATTCTTCTCTATCGGTTATATACATACTGTGTACATAAAGCACTTTTTTATCGTTAGAAACGTCAAGGCTGAGTGTTCCCGGCGTAAGTGAAATCATATTGGCCAGAAAGGTTATTCCCATGTCACTTTTTATGCTTAATGGTACTTTCACAATACCGGGTGTCATTCTAAATCCTGGGGTAACCACTTCGTATGCCACCTGAAGGTTAGCTTTGAATAATTCCCACAGAAAAAAGAAAAAAAATGCAATTAATTTAGGTATAATAGTAAAATAGCGTGCATCACTATTCCCTCTTGTAATCACCCACAAAATGAAGAAATTCAACACAAATCCAAATATGTAGTTCTGGAAGCCAAAATCTCCTGTAAGGGCTACCCATACAAAGGTGAGTAATAAGTTAGAAACAAACCTGTTCTTCATTATTCGGATTTTTGTGTATTAAGTACCGCGTCTATATATTGTTGATTATCTATTAATTCTGATGCGATTCTAGCCGAAAGTGTTTGAATATGCTCCGCTCCAAAACCTATATACAAGGAAACCAGGCTTAAAAAAACAATTGGCACTATTATCTGAACTTTCTTTATATTCCTTATTTTATGATAATACCTAAACTTTGGTCTTTCAGGAATTTCGGTAGCATCTTTCCAGAAAACCTCGGCCCAAAGTTTCGCGATTACTACCAAGGTAATAAAACTTGCAAAGATTATAGCGGCAAGGCTCCAGTAACTTCCTGATTCAAAGCTAGCGGTGATCAATGATATTTTTGGCCAAAAACCTGATAAAGGCGGAATACCCACTAAAGAAAATAACGGGATGAACATCAATAAACTTAACTTGGGATAATTAGCATAAAAACCACCCAAAGCTCGCATACTGTTAGAACCTTTTATTCTATAAATAAGTCCGCTAATCATAAATAAATTGGTCTTCACTACAATATCGTGTACCAAATAGAAAATTGTACCTGCAATAGCTACTTCGGTAAACATTCCCAAACCAATAATCATATAACCAATATGACAAATGATTAAATAGGAAAACACTTTCCTTATATTATTCTGAACCAGCGCTCCTAATGCTCCACTAAAAAGGGTGAAAATAGCCAGCACCAACAAAATTTGGTCAAGGAAAACATCATCTACAAAAATTAGAGTAAAGACCCTAACTAAGGCATAAACCCCAACTTTAGTAAGTAAACCACCAAAAATAGCCGATACTGCTGAAGGCGGTGTATGGTAGGAAGCCGGCAACCAGAAATACAAGGGGAAAAGCGCCGATTTAATTCCGAAACCAATTAGAAATAAAATTGCAGTAATTTCTACAAGCGCCCTGTTTTCTACAGCAGCCACTTTATTGGCAAGATCGGCCATATTGAGGCTTCCGGTTAAACCGTAAAGCACGGCAATTGCTGTTAAAAAGATCATTGACGCAAGGAAATTCAGCGTAAAATATTTTACCGCTCCTTCCAGCTGAGCCTTTTCCCCACCAATGGTAATTAGTACAAACGAACTAATAATAATAATTTCAAACCAAACATAAAGGTTAAAAATATCTCCGGTTAAAAAAGCTCCTGTAAGTCCTAGAAGTAAGAAATGGAAAATAGGAAAATAACCAAATCTCAATCTATCGCCAATCACTGAGCCAGAAGAAAATATGGAAACTGCCAAACCGGCAATAGAGGTTAACAAGACCATTGTAGCCGCAAAAGTGTCAGCTATAAAAGTGATCCCAAAAGGAGCTTCCCAATTCCCGGCTTGCACCGTTTGGGTTCCGTTATTCCAGATATACGCAAAAACACCAATACTAACAGCAAGGTGCACCAGGCTTCCTAACATACTAATTACACGCTGCGCATTGATCTTCCTCCAAAAAAACATGAGGATGATAGCCAATAGCATTTGCAGCAGTAAAGGATAAAGTATTAATTGTTGTGTCATGAATCTTCGTCTGTTGCGTTCATTTCGTCCAGATCATCGGTTTTTACAACTTTATGTGCCCTTTTCACAAGAATAATGGCAAAAGATTGTAAACCGAAACTAATTACGATTGCGGTTAATATTAATGCCTGCGGAACAGGATCTGCATAGGCTTCTAAAAAAACCTTGGATTCTTCAGGAATAATCGGCGGTGCTCCTTCGGTTATTCTTCCCAGCAGAAAAATAAGAAGGTTTGCCCCGTTACCTAAAAGGATAATCCCAATAATGAGTTTCACCAAACTCCTGCGCAGAATCATATAAATACCCGCGGCATACAGAACCCCTATAATTATCGCTAAAAGAATTTCCATAAATTAAGCTGATTCTGAAATTGTAAATATTATTGTGAGGGTGACCCCAATTACTACCAGGTAAACCCCAATATCAAAAAATAAAGCAGAGCCCACACTCCCGATAACCGGAAAAGGTTCCGGAAACCAGAGACCCGTCATAAAAGGATCGTCTAAACCTATTACCGGAGCCAAACCGCTAATAAAAGCAAGACCTAAGCCTACAGGCATCAAAAATCCCGGATGAAACCTTAATAGACCTTTGGTATTATCAAGTCCGTTAGCAAAAGCGTGCAAAACAAAAGCTATTGCAGCTATAAGTCCACCAACAAAACCTCCACCAGGCAAATAATGCCCACGCAATAAGATAAAAACAGAGAACACCAGCAATAACGGCAAAAGGTAATTGGAAGCTGTTCTTAATATTAAGGTTTTCATTTATATAAATTTTTCTTAGGCCAAAAATTACTGGCCTTTATAGTTCTTTTTATTGTGACCTATCAGTGCTTTTTAATCTCAGTTTTAATAATCCAAAAACTCCAATTGCTGAGATAGACAATACCGCAATCTCCATAAGCGTATCAGTACCCCTAAAATCTACCAGGATAACATTTACAACATTTTTCCCCTGAGCCATTATATAGGCATTTTTCGCATAAAAATCGCCAATTTCACTATTTGTAGGTTCCGCAAGCACCTGTAAAGCCAATAAGCATATTACCGTTCCAAGAGCCACTGATAAAACTCCGTCCCTAATTCGCATTTTATAATCTGAAAGGGTAAGGTATTTTGGTAATCTATAAAGTACCAATACAAACAGAATAACTG
Source organism: Salegentibacter lacus (assembly GCF_020164555.1). Lineage (GTDB taxonomy): Bacteria > Bacteroidota > Bacteroidia > Flavobacteriales > Flavobacteriaceae > Salegentibacter > Salegentibacter lacus. Next base: position 111,189 of record NZ_JAIQZB010000010.1, read on the forward strand.
TAAGGGTATCAATTGAAAACTGCGTCATTGCCAAATCTGGTGCACTGTAGAAAACAAAAATTAAACAGATAGCCAGACCTACAACTCCCATTGCGGCAACTGCAGCAAGCCTGGATTTTGTAAATACGGTATAGAAAACTCCGGCAATTAATATAATAACCACGGCGAGCTCGTAAGCTGTAACTTCAGAAAGTTGACGATAGTCTATTAACACGGTTGGATTTCCAAACATAACATATCCCACTAATACCACGAGAAACAAAACAATAGTGGTTACATAATTTCGTAAATATCCATTTTGAAAAACATTGGTCCAGAATGCTGAAAATACACTGAAATAATGCGTTCCCTTTTCCGTAATGCTTTTTGGAGAAATAAACTCCAACTTTCCTATCCTGCTTTCCAGTTTTGCTGAAGGTTTCAGGAAGAAATACAAGAAGATTCCGACTGCAATGGTAATTGCACTCAAAAGTAAAACGGTATTGAAACCGTGCCATAACGCAAGGTGATAATCTGAAGCATCTGCGCCTAAAGAAGAAACCACAGGTTTAACCAGGGCAGATTCAATAAGCATTGGGAATATCCCGAATAGAATTCCTAAAACAGCAAGGATAATTGCAGGTGCCCACATTAAAAATCCGGGCGCTTTTACATCTTTATGAGCATCAGGCAGTTTACCTACAAACGGTTTAATTCCGGCTACAAAACCGGCCCAAAGCAATAATATCTTCGTTAAAACAATTGCGATCACAATTATAATCGTAAAAGTTTCAGCGTGCATACTTGCTTCGTAAGTGAGTTCTTTTCCGAGGAAACCTACCGATGGTGGGATACCCGCACTGGAGATCGCTGCCAAAATACCGGCAATCGCAACAGGCATCATAATTTTTCGCAATCCGCCTAATTTGGTGACATCCCGGGTTCCGGTCTGGTGATCTATAATTCCCGTAACCAAGAATAAAGTAGCTTTATAAAGCGCGTGAACTATTATAAAAACCGCTGCAGCAAGGAAAGCAGCTTTTGTTCCCAAACCAATTAAGAAAACTAAAATCCCAAGCGCTGAAATGGTAGAATAAGCTAAAACGCCTTTAAGATCTGTTCTAAAAAGAGCGTGTATTGCAGAGTAAACCATTGTGATTCCTCCCACAATTATTAATGTTATGTTCCAGAATTCCTGATCCCCCAAAACCGGCGTAAAACGCATGAGCAAGTAGATTCCTGCTTTTACCATCGTGGCTGAGTGTAAATAAGTAGAAACCGGAGTTGGTGCTTTCATCGCACCGGGTAACCAGAAATGAAAAGGAAATTGCGCCGACTTGGTAAATGCAGCCACAAAAATAAAGATCACCGCCAGGATGTAATATTCACTGCCAGCAATAGCTTCTTTCATACTTAGCATTTCAGAAATGCTGTAAGTGCCGGTAATACTACCCAGCAACAAAGCTCCTGCTAATAAGAAAAACCCTCCAAAACCGGTAATTCCTAAAGCGGTTAAAGCCGATTTTCGGGAAGCCGGGTTGGTATTATTAAACCCGATTAAGAAGAATGAACTTATACTGGTTAATTCCCAAAAAACAAAAAGTGAGATAAGATTGTCTGAAAGCACCAAACCAAGCATGGCTGCCATAAACAAGCTCAGATATCCGTAGAAACGGTCAAGATACTTATGCCCTCTAAGGTACGATGCGGTATATGCAAAAACCAGGAAACCAATCCCGGTGATCATCAATGAAAAAAGAAGGGAAAGCCCGTCTAACTTAAAACTAAGGTCTACTCCAAAAGCAGGAACCCATTGGTAAGTTTTAGAAATTATTTCTCCAGAACTTATCTGCGGAATAAAACTTGCAAAATATGCAAAAAGTCCACCCGGAATAAGTGCGGAAAGAACGGCTAATTTCCCCCTGAAGAACTTTCCTGCAAAAACCAGGAATATTGCAAATAAAAAACCTAAAAGTATTGCTGCTAGCATATATTTTCTCTCAAAAAGTCCGTTCCCCGCAAATATAAGAGATATTATTTAAGTTTTACAGCCAAAGCAAGGTTTAACCGCCGAAGCTTATCCGATTTAATAGCTTCTTATTTTTAATCATTATAAAAACCCTGTTTCTTAGCAAACTTCTTAAAATGCTAAAAATAATTTATCGATATCATTTTATAAAGTTATTGTTTTTCGATAATTTAATGTAGGTTTGTTATCGCAAAACGATAATTATACACTAATGAACAAAAATTCCCTTTTGAATATTGCTAATTTCCTTTGTCAATTCTACAAAGTATTAATTGCAATTGCGATAATTATCACTACTACGATTTTTATTCATTTTCAATTTGATAAAGATTCATATAAGGAATGGAAGATAGAACAACCGGAAAGTGATTCGCCAATACGGTATGAAACAACAGATGTTGTTGGAGAAAATCCTATCGGAGATCAAAAATTAAAACTGAGCGACTGGAGATTCCTTTCTTTATATTTTTCTTATTTAAAGTTTATAGCTATCCTAATTTTAAACTATCTAATTATAACTCAATTTGGAAAAGTACTTAAATCTGTTAGAGAACTAAAAACTTTTCATCAAACCAATGTAGAAGCTTTTCGAAAAATTGGCTATTACTGCCTACTAATAACAGGACTTTCAACATTTAATTATTGGGCATTTAATGAATATACCAAAACTTCCTTTTCAGTTTCCATTAATGTCCTGCTCCTTTCCTTAATTGCCTTTATTCTAGCTGAAATCTTCAAAGAAGGAAATAACCTAATGGAAGAAAATCAACTTACTATATAGCTATGCCAATCATTATAAATCTGGATAAGATCCTGGAGGAACGCGGTATGAAAAGCAATGAACTGGCGGAAAAAATAGGAATTACCACAGCTAATCTTTCAATTTTAAAAACCGGGAAGGCAAAAGCGGTGCGGTTTTCCACTTTAGAATCTATTTGCGAAGCTTTAGATTGCCAGCCGGGAGATATTTTAGAATATACCAAAAACTAAAAAAGCCAGGCACTTGCCCGGCTTTTTCTATATTAAATTTCCTGAAAGTTAATCGGCCAGAATAATGGCTTTGTTGTCTTTCATTTCTAAAACACCACCTTTTATGGTGTAATAAAGAACATTGCTATTTGCAGAATCCTTTCTAAATTCTTCAGAAAGTTCATCGTCCAATTCTTTATTAGAGGCAGCAAGTTGAATTTTAACTTCACCTTCAACCAATGTAGAAACTATAGGCGCGTGATTGTTCAGCATTTGAAATTCCCCATCGTGACCGGGAACTTTTACTGCATCAACATCAGCTTTAAAAACTACCGCTTCAGGAGTTACTATTTCTAAGTACATATTTTTTAGTTTGTGTTTACAGCTTTCGGTAACAACACAGAAATTTCTGCGTAATGTTTACCTAGAAAGAACTGCATACTAAAATAAATTAGTCTTCTTCAGCCAACATTTTCTCACCGGCCTCGATCGCTTCTTCAATGGTTCCTTTAAGGTTAAAGGCAGATTCAGGAAGGTGGTCTAATTCCCCGTCCATAATCATATTAAATCCTTTAATAGTTTCTTTAATATCAACCAAAACTCCTTTTAAACCAGTAAACTGCTCGGCTACGTGGAAAGGTTGAGAAAGAAAACGTTGTACACGTCTTGCACGAGATACGGCAAGCTTATCTTCTTCAGAAAGCTCTTCCATACCCAGAATAGCAATAATATCCTGCAATTCTTTATAACGCTGTAAAAGCTCTTTTACTCGTTGTGCACATTTATAATGATCGTCACCTAAAATATCGGCAGTAAGAATTCTTGACGTAGATTCTAAAGGATCTACCGCAGGATAAATACCAAGCTCGGCAATTTTACGTGAAAGTACCGTTGTAGCATCCAGGTGGGCAAAAGTAGTTGCCGGCGCCGGATCCGTAAGGTCATCTGCAGGAACGTAAACCGCCTGTACAGAAGTAATAGATCCGTTTTTAGTTGAAGTAATACGCTCTTGCATCGCACCCATCTCTGTTGCCAAAGTTGGCTGGTAACCTACCGCTGAAGGCATACGCCCTAGAAGTGCAGACACCTCTGAACCGGCCTGTGTAAAACGGAAAATGTTATCTACGAAGAAAAGAACGTCTTTCCCCTGGCCTTCTCCGGCTCCATCACGGAAATATTCAGCAATAGTTAATCCAGAAAGCGCTACACGAGCACGTGCTCCAGGTGGCTCGTTCATTTGTCCGAAAACGAAAGTTGCTTTAGAATCCAGCATAGCAGTTTTATCTACTTTCTTAAGATCCCATCCGCCTTCTTCCATAGATTCAGAAAAAGCATCACCGTATTTTATAATACCAGATTCAAGCATTTCTCTAAGAAGGTCATTCCCTTCACGAGTACGCTCTCCTACTCCGGCAAATACCGAAAGACCACCGTGGCCTTTGGCAATATTGTTAATTAATTCCTGTATAAGTACTGTTTTACCAACACCGGCACCACCAAAAAGACCAATTTTACCACCTTTTGCATAAGGCTCAATAAGGTCAATTACTTTAATCCCGGTAAATAAAACTTCTGTAGAAACAGATAAGTCTTCAAATTTTGGCGCTTCCCTGTGAATGGACATACCGGCTTTTCCGGCTTTAGGCAAATTCCCAAGTCCATCAATAGCATCACCTACCACGTTAAACAAACGGCCATAAACTTCTTTACCAACCGGCATTTGAATAGGCGCACCTGTTGCTACTACTTCAACCCCACGGCTTAAACCATCGGTAGAATCCATAGATACTGTTCTCACTGTTTCTTCACCAATGTGAGATTGCACTTCTAAAATTAGAAGGGAACCATCTTTTCTGGTGATTTCCAAAGAATCGTAGATTTTTGGCAATTCAGCATTCTCTGAGTCGAACACAACATCAACTACAGGGCCAATAATTTGGGCAACTTTACCTGTTACTTTAGACATTATTTAATTCTTTAATGTTTTCGTATTTAAAATATCTGAAACACTCAATGTAATAATTCACAATGTGTTAAAATAGAACAAGGGTATTTTCAGGCTGCAAAGATAGTTTTTTCTTAATAAAATCATACCTCTCTTAAAATAACTTTTTTGCTGATTCTCAAAGCCGGCAAAAATAAGTTTTAAAGCATCATTCTGAAGCAAAAAATCCCTCCTGAAAAAATTCAAAAGGGATTTTTATACTCTTATTATTTATTATGAAAGTTTATTCAACCGTAACCGATTTTGCCAAATTCCTTGGCTGGTCTACATTTTTCCCGAGCATTACCGCAATATGATACGATAACAACTGAAGTGGGATAGTTGTAAGAAGCGGTGTAAGCGGTTCTAACGTTTCAGGCACCTCAATTACGTGATCGGCAAGATCGCGCACTTCGGTATCACCTTCAGTAACGATCGCGATAATTTTACCGCTTCTGGATTTTATTTCCTGAATATTACTTACCACTTTTTCGTAATGTCCTTTTTTGGTTGCAATAACCACCACTGGCATTTCTTCATCGATAAGCGCAATTGGGCCGTGTTTCATTTCGGCAGCAGGATATCCTTCCGCGTGTATATAAGAAATCTCCTTTAACTTAAGTGCGCCTTCTAAAGCAACCGGGAAGTTAAATCCTCTACCTAAATAAAGACAGTTTCTAGCGTCTTTATAAATATCGGCAATCATTTTTATGTGCTCATCACCTTTCAGTGCTTTTTCGATTTTTGAAGGAATACGTTCCATTTCCTGCAAATAGGTCATGAAATCTGTATTAGAGATCGTACCGTTATGTTTTGCAAGTTTTAGCGCCATTAAAGTCAACACTGTAATTTGAGTTGTAAAAGCCTTTGTTGAAGCCACACCTATTTCAGGCCCAGCGTGAGTATAAGCACCCGCGTGTGTTTCCCTGGAAATAGAAGAACCTACTACGTTACAAACTCCAAAAGCAAATGCGCCTTTTTCTTTGGCAAGTTTTATAGCCGCCATAGTATCGGCAGTTTCTCCACTTTGGGAAATAGCTATAATTACATCTTTTTCTGAAATAATAGGATTACGATACCTGAATTCTGAAGCATATTCTACTTCTACAGGAATTCTCGCAAGCTCTTCAAAAATATATTCGGCTACCAATCCAGCGTGCCAGCTGGTACCGCAAGCAACGATAAGAATACGTTTTGCATTAGCAATACGCTCCAGGTTATCATCTACCCCGGCCATTCTTATTAAACCTTCATCCGCTAACATTCTACCGCGATAAGTATCCTTAATTGCGGTTGGTTGTTCGTAAATTTCTTTAAGCATAAAGTGCTCGTAACCACCTTTTTCTATTTGCTCAAGATTAAGTTGAAGTTCCTGAATATAAGGATCTACCAAAGTGTCATCTTTAATCTTTCTAACCTTAACCTCTTTACCTCTTCTTACCACCGCCATTTCACCGTCTTCCAGGTAAATTGCGTTGTTGGTATACTCAATAAATGGAGAGGCATCTGAAGCGATAAAAAATTCGTCTTCCCCAACTCCAATAGCTAGCGGGCTACCTAAACGTGCCACAACAATTTCATCGGGTTTGGTTTTGTTATAAACCGCAATAGCGTAAGCGCCAATTGTTTGGTTTAAGGCGATTTGTACCGCTTTTCCCAATTTAACGCCTTCGTTAATAATTACATCTTCAATAAGATTTACCAAAACCTCGGTATCGGTATCACTTTCAAAAGTATAACCACGAGTTTTTAATTCCTTTTTGAGGGCATCGTAATTTTCTATAATTCCATTATGAATAATTACAATATCTCCAGAATTTGAGTAATGCGGGTGAGAATTCACATCGTTTGGCACGCCGTGGGTTGCCCAACGTGTATGCCCAATAGCTACATTTCCATTGGTAGTTATAGTGTTTTCAAGTTTTTCTTTTAGATCGGCAACTTTCCCTTTGGTTTTACAAAGTTTAAGTTCCTCTCCATCGTAAATCGCTATCCCAGCACTATCATATCCCCGATATTCCAGTCGCTGGAGTCCTTTTAAGACAACGGGATAAGCATCCCTATGCCCAATATATCCTACAATTCCGCACATAGTATATTGGTATTATTTAATTATTAATTTCTGTATAGTAAATTCTAAGTTTTAATCTTTTTTCCTCATCATCTGAAAGGTTTCCGTGCAACACAGTTCCTTTAGGACTAATAATCCCCATTGCAGGATAGAACTTTACATTTTCAGTATTTCTAACCGCTGAGTTATTGGTGATATTAATATTTTGAGTAATAGCTAATCCTAATCTTACATTATCTGCATCGCCTTCAATAATATTAGTTACGTGCTGAGTAAGATTGAGTTTATAACGTACTCCGTTTTCATCCTCATCAATTTCCAAGGGTGTAGAGAAAGAAGTAAGCGAAGTAGATGGACTATTTTCATTACCGTCTTGCACAAAGTTCATGGCAAAACTGTAATCGGCTATAATTCTGTTATCATCTAAATTATATAAATAAAGACGTGTAGGCTGATCAATCCCACTTACAAAATCCTGATCTACATAAAATGTAAGGTTAGCTTCGTTAATTAGCCACTCATTTTCTCTAAATGCTACTATTTGCTCTTCATTTTCAAAAAGCTCAATCACAGCCATAGTTCCTTCACCTCCATTAAGGAAAAGTTTTTCTGCTCCAGATTCTTCATTGCTTTCTTCTATAGCCTGCAACACATCTCCCGGATATTCACCTAAAAATGTATTTACAATGGTACTTCCAAAATTCAACGCGTAACTTCTGGGGCTTCTTAGCGTTTCAATATCTCCATCATCATTGGTAGTTTCCACTTCAGTAGTATAAAAAAGCTCAATGCCAGCGTCGCCAGACTGAAGGTTAAACAACATCATTGTACCATCTTCAGCAGTTGCCTCCGCTTTAATAAACATTCCGCGCAAATAATTTTTGAAATTGTTATTATTGCTAAGCACACTAGAACCTTCCTTATCTATTATTTTCTCCTGGAAATAGTCTACCGGTAATTTAATTCTTAAAGCAGGGCCAGAACTTATAGTATCCTGCACCCCTTCATCATTTTCTTCATAAGAAACGATGGCTTGGGGAGAGGGTATAAAATTTTCATTTTCATAAATTACTTCTCCAATAAGGTTTTGCTCAAACAAGTCTTGTTGATCTGAATAATACTTTTGACGATCTTGAAAATCGGCTTCAGGATCTAAAGTATTCAGAAAATAATTAGATTCCTGAAGTGAAATTTTAATCGGCGTATTTCCATAAACCGAATCTAAAACGTACTCTATATTTCCGTCTGTATCTAAATCTCCTTCTGTACTAAAGTAAGGAATGGTTAAAACCACACTATCAAGCTCTGGCTCCACACCAAAAGTAGGATTATTAGTAGGCAAAGAAATCTGGCTAAGTATGCTTGCCGTAGTTTGCCCGTAAATTGGGTGATTATAAACACCAAGTAAATGGTTTCCCAGATTATTGGTTTGTACTGAGTTCAGTTTTTTACTGTAAGCAGTTACTTCAACTTCTTCCAGCTCTAGGTTACTCGGGTTTTCTATAATTTCTCCGCCAACGGTGCTATATTCATCATCACAGGCCACAAAAGCAAAAACAACAACAAATAAAGTTGCTGTTTTATACATCATTCTCATTAAATTCATTCGATAAAATTTCTATTCAGATAAAACTTCGTTTATGTAAAAATCCTGATAAGCCTGGCTAAATTCTTCCCTGTTTTTATACGGAAGCAAAGGCTTATTAAGCTTGCCAAGGTATTTTGAAAGATCTTCAGGAATACTTTCACCTGCAGTAATGATAGCATCTGAATGATCTGCCGCAAGCTTCATTAAATTAACGTAGTTTGGGGTTTTTAAATGTTTTATATCTTCTTTTTCCATCCCGTCATACAAAACTTTCTCCTGCATATTCTCATCTAACGTTCCTTCGAAGTCTTGATTGTATACAGAGGTAACAATTTTTGCACCACTAAATAACGGCTCATTCCCATAATAACGTCTAAGGTATAGCGGAAGCAGAGATGCCAGCCAGCCGTGAACGTGAATTATATCGGGAGACCAGTTTAATTTCTTAACGGTTTCTATTACTCCTTTGGCAAAAAAGATGGCTCGTTCGTCGTTATCATCAAACATATTGCCTTCCTCATCGGTAAGCGTAGCTTTTCTTTTAAAATAATCTTCGTTGTCAATAAAGTAAACCTGCATTCTCTCCTTTGGGATCGAAGCTACTTTAATAATCAACGGCATATCCAGGTCATTAATCACCAAATTCATCCCCGACAGTCTTATCACTTCGTGTAACTGGTGGCGACGTTCGTTGATGTTACCAAACCGGGGCATAAAAATTCTAATTTGCCCTCCAATATTATTTACCATTTTTGCGGCTTCAAAAGACGTGGATGATATTTCGGTTTCGGGCAGGTAAGGAATAACTTCAGATGATACGTACAATATCCTCTTATCTTTCATAAATTGATTGCTTTAATTGCGATTGCGAACAAAAAACACGCAAAATTACAAAAATTTATGCAGATTGCTGGTAATATATTAAGTTTGCACGCTGTTAATTTTATAATAAAATGCAGGTTTTCAAAGAAAAAACCCCTTTAAAAGCGGCGATTAAAGCCGAAAAATCTAAAGCCAAAACCATTGGTTTGGTACCTACCATGGGTGCTTTACACCACGGCCATTTATCTTTGGTTAAACAAGCTTTACAATCATGTGATCGGGTGATTATCAGCATCTTTGTAAACCCAACCCAATTTGACAATCCCGCCGATCTTGAGAAATATCCACGCACTTTAGAACAAGACATTAAGCTCCTGAAAGAAGCCAGTGAGAACCTCTGGGTTTTTGCTCCTACCGCGAACGAATTATACGGTGAAAACATAAGCTCTGAGCAGTTTAATTTTGACGGTTTGGAGCAAGTAATGGAAGGAAAATACCGAAACGGACATTTTGACGGCGTGGGGACCATAGTTAAAAGATTGTTTACTATCGTTGGACCACACAAAGCATTTTTTGGTGAAAAGGACTTTCAGCAATTACAAATTATAAGAAAGTTAACCGAAAAAGCAGAACTTCCGGTAGAAATTATTGGCTGTCCTATTTTGCGAGAGGATAACGGTTTAGCAAGGAGTTCAAGAAACGAAAGGTTAAATACAGATCAGCGTGAAAAAGCTGCTTTTATTTATCAAACGCTTCTTCAAACCAGGGAATTATTTGGCACAAAAAGTGCAGATTATATCCACGATTGGGTAACAGAGCAATTTAAAAATCATCCCGTTCTAGAATTGGAATATTTTGAAATTGCAAACACCCAAACTTTAAAAAAAATTAACCGAAAAAGAAAAGGTAATAATTACCGCGCTTTTATAGCGGCTTATGCCGGCGATATTAGACTTATAGATAATATTGCTTTAAATAACGAAGAATAATCTATGCAAGTTCACGTAGTAAAATCTAAAATACACAGAGTAAAAGTTACAGGCGCCGATCTAAATTATATTGGAAGCATTACCATAGACGAGGATCTTATGGATGCTGCGAATATTATTGAAGGCGAAAAAGTTCAGATTGTAAATAATAACAATGGCGAACGTTTAGAAACTTACGTAATCCCGGGACCAAGAAATTCTGGAGAAATTACTTTAAACGGTGCTGCGGCAAGAAAAGTTGCTAAAGGCGATATTTTAATCCTTATTGCTTATGCGATTATGGATTTTGAAGAAGCAAAAGCATTCAAACCTTCCCTGGTTTTCCCAAACGAAGAAACCAATCTATTGAGTTAATCAGTTGAAGAAAAAGATAATTAAAATACTCAAAATTATACTCCCATTATTATTGGGAGTTTTTTTAATCTGGTATTCTCTTAAAAGCGCCACCCCACAAGAACGGGAGGAGTTGTGGCAAAATATTTCAACGGCTAATCCGTGGTTTTTGTTACTTTCCATGCTTTTTGGAGGTCTTTCTCACCTTTCCCGCGCATACCGCTGGAAATTTATGCTTGAGCCCCTGGGCTACAAACCTAAGTTAGCCAATAGTTTTATGGCGGTGATGGCCGGATATTTGGCTAATTTTGGAATTCCGAGATCTGGAGAAGTCCTTAGAGCGGCCAGTCTTTCTACTTACGAGAAAATCCCTTTTGAAAAAGCCTTTGGGACTATTATTTCAGAAAGAATAGCCGATGTAATCGTGATGCTTAGTATAACAGCCATTACTTTATTTCTTCAAACCGAACACCTTCTCGCTTATTTTAAAGCCAACGAAATTAACCCATTATTTAGCGTGGGAATTCTTTTAGTGCTAATATTACTCGGGGTTTTAGGACTTCAAATTATTAAGAGATCTCAACTTTCTTTCCTGGTTCGCATTAGAAAAATGGCTAGGGGCCTTCTGGAAGGAATGCGTAGTATTTTAAGAATGAAACAAAAATGGGCGTTTATATTTCACACCCTCTTTATCTGGCTGATGTATATTCTTATGTTCTACGTGATTGTATTTTCAATACCTGGACTTGACAATACTGAATTTTCAATAATAATGGCAGCATTTGTTGTAGGTTCTTTTGCTATTTCTGCAACAAATGGTGGAATTGGTGTTTACCCCGTTGCAATTGGTGCAATCCTGATGCTTTTTGGTATTTCTAAACAAAGTGGCGAAGCTTTTGGCTGGCTTACCTGGGGAACGCAAACCGTGCTGGTATTGATTCTAGGCGGACTTTCCTTCATATTTCTTCCTATTTTCAACCGTCAAAAATAATATATATCTTGTGTAGGTTAAACAAAACCTAACACCTATGGTAAAAAAATTACTAATTTTTGTGCTGCTAGTGGCCCCGCTACTAAGTTCAGCACAAACTCTTTACGAAACGATTTCTTCCGAAAAGCTCGGTGAAACAAGGGAAATCAAAATTCAACTCCCACGAAATTACGAGGAAAATACAGCAAAAACCTATCCGGTGATCCTGGTACTGGATGGTGACTACCTGTTTGAACCTATGGCAGGCAACGTAGATTATTCTTCTTATTGGGAAGATGCGCCCGAAATGATTGTCGTAGGCATCAACCAAAGTAAAACCCGAATGGACGACGCTTATTACGATGAGCGAAACTTTCTTCCGGCAGATAAAGGCGCAGCCTTTTTTGAATTCCTGGGAATGGAACTTATGCAGCATTTAGATACTAAATATCGAACTGCCGATTTTAGGGTAATCGTGGGGCACGATTATACCGCGAATTTTATTAATTATTATTTACTGAAACCCGACCCTATTTTTGACGGCTACATCAATCTTAGTCCAGATTTAGCGCCACCAATGGCAGATCGCATCAGCAGTAATCTGGCTAAATCTGAAACTAAAAAGTGGATTTATCTGGCTACAGGTACCGCTGATATTCCACAGTTAAAAAAGGGAATTGAAGATTTAAACTCTCAGCTTGCTGCTATAGAAAACGATTTGGTAACTTATAAATTCGATAATTTTGAAAACGCCACACATTATTCCCTGGTAGGAAAAGCAATACCTTCTGCCTTAGAAAGTATGTTCAGCGTTTACCGGCCTATTAGTCAAAAAGATTACAACGAGCTTTTATTACAAACTTCGGTATCCTCAGTTGAGTTTTTAACTGATAAATATGAAAGCATCAACGAGCTTTTTAATATTCAGAAAAAAATAAGGTTAGAGGATTTTATAGCTGTTCATAATGCTATTGAAAAAACAAGACGCTGGGACGATTATAAAGGTTTAAGCGAATTGGCCTACGATAATTATCCGGGTACAATGTTGGGAACTTTTTTTGAGGCCCGTTATGAAGAAGAAACCGGAAATCCGAAAAAAGCAATGCGTACCTATCAAAATGCATACGGGCAGGAAAAAATTGCATTTTTAGATACCGATTTTATGCTCGCTAAAGCCGATGCAATTAAAAAAGATTTCGGTTATTAGCAGGAAAAATCCAAGCTAAATGGCCAAGGTTAAATCAACGTTTTACTGCCAGAATTGTGGCAGTCAGTATGCAAAATGGCAGGGCAAATGCAGCGCCTGTGGCGAGTGGAATACCATTGCTGAAGAAATTGTAGAAAAGCCCGATGCAAAAGACTGGAAATCTCCTAGCGAGCGGGAAGCAAAACGTACTGCCAAACCTTTAAAAATAGCTGAAATTGAAAACAGCCCTCAAAACCGATGGCATACCGGCAATAACGAGCTGGATCGTGTTTTGGGCGGCGGACTTGTTCCGGGATCGCTCACCCTACTGGGCGGTGAACCGGGAATAGGAAAAAGTACGTTGTTACTTCAAATCTCACTTCAGTTAAATTATAAGGTTTTATATGTTTCCGGTGAGGAAAGTCAGCAGCAAATAAAAATGCGGGCAGAACGAATTAATCCCGTTGCTGCCAATTGCTATATCCTTACCGAAACAAAAACCCAAAATATCTTTAGGCAAATTGAAGCTATAGAGCCCGAAGTAATAATTATAGATTCCATCCAAACCCTGCACAGCGATTATATTGAAAGTGCGCCGGGAAGTATCTCTCAAATTAGAGAGTGCACCGCAGAACTTATAAAATTCGCTAAAGAAACCAATACACCGGTTATTTTAATTGGCCATATTACCAAGGAAGGAAGCATTGCCGGCCCCAAAGTGCTGGAGCACATGGTAGACACGGTTTTGCAATTTGAAGGCGACAGGAATCACGTATATCGAATTCTACGCGCACATAAAAATCGATTTGGCTCAACCCACGAATTGGGAATCTACGAAATGCAAGGCAGCGGACTTCGAGAAGTAAGTAATCCATCAGAAATTTTAATTTCCAAAAACGATGAAGATCTTAGCGGAACTGCAATTTCTGCCACTTTGGAAGGAATGCGACCGCTAATGATAGAAATCCAGGCGCTGGTTAGTACTGCGGTTTATGGAACTCCGCAACGTTCGGCTACCGGTTATAATGTGAAAAGACTGAATATGTTACTGGCCGTTTTAGAAAAACGTGCCGGTTTCAGATTGGGTGCAAAAGATGTTTTCCTGAATATTACGGGTGGCATTAGTGTAGACGACCCCGCGATAGACCTTGCCGTAATTGCAGCGATTTTATCTTCAAATGAAGATATTTTTATTGAAAAAGATATTTGCTTTGCTGCCGAAGTTGGACTTGCCGGAGAAATCAGGCCCGTAACCCGTGTAGAACAACGTATTATGGAAGCTGAAAAACTCGGTTTTGCGGGAATTATGGTTTCCAAACAAAGTAAAATCCCAAAATCAAACTTCAGCATTAATATTATAAAAGTTGCAAAAATTGAGGATGTGGTTAGTCATTTATTTGGGTAAATTGATTGAAGTATCTCAATAATAATAAGGTGGAAAGAATGAAAAAGTAGCATTTTTAGTGTGGCACAATTACTGCTCCATATTGCCCGGAAGCGAAAGACAATGAAGCAGATGAAAATTTTAAGCCTATTCTTGATTTTAATTATTACGAGTTGCTCGCAAGTCAATAAAGCATCAGATTTTATTACCAATCCAACCGCAAAAGAACAATATAAACGTGATTTTAATGTTTCAGATGAATTGTTCCAGATCTGGGAAAATACATCTAAAACCGCATTTCAGGATAGTGTGGAAATCAGCCTTCCCTATGCTGAAACAGGAAAGTTTTACCCTAAAAATTTTTCGGTATATTCTTATGAAACCGACCTTCAACCCGGGGAAGTTTTTAAGTTAGAGGTAGAAACCGATTCTACAAAGCAATTGGTTTTTATTGAGCTTTTTGAAAAAACCGCTGATACCATCAATAAATTTGAAAAAGTAGAATCTAACGATTTTCAGAAGAAAATTTTAAGTTTTGAAGCTGAAAAAGCCGCAACTTACAAACTGGTAATTCAACCCGAAATTGAAGCACATACCCCCTTCAAATTTAAAATGGAGAAAAATCCCGCTTATTTATTTCCGGTTAGTGAAGGTATTAATGCCAATGTGCAAAGTTATTGGGGGGCAAATCGTGACGGTGGTGCCAGGAGCCACGAAGGCATTGATATTTTTGCAAAAAGAGGCACTCCTGTAGTGGCCGCAACGAATGGAAGTATAGGCTATAAAGGAGAAAAGGGTTTGGGTGGCAAACAAGTTTGGCTACGCGATCGTAAACGAAACCAGTCGCTTTATTACGCGCATTTAGACAGTATCGCGAATGTCTCAGGAAAAGTGAAGTGAAGAGAGGAGATACTTTAGGTTTTGTAGGCAATACCGGAAATGCCAGGACCACACCGCCACACCTTCATTTTGGAATCTATAAAGGTTACCGTGGTGCGATAAATCCGTTGCATTTTGTGTATCAAACTAGTTTACAAGAAACCGATCCTGAAATACCGGACAGTATTCCAGAAAAATTGATCGTTAAAAGCAGCACGGCTAATCTTAGAAATAAACCCACAACTTCCAATTCCAGGATTTAAGTATTTCAAAAGCTCAGGACACGCTTCAATTTTTAGGAAAAACAAAAGACTGGTTTCATATAAGAACCTCAGCTAATAAGGCTTCTTATATCCACCAAAGTTTGGTGAGTCCAATTTAATTTTTGCGTCATCCTGAATTTATTTCAGGATCTAATTCTCTAAAATTATAATTTTATGGCGCAGGATTAGGATAAGTTTCGTGAACTTCATTGATCGCTTCCAGAACTTCTTCAGAAAGTTCCAAATCTATACTTCCAATATTTTCTTCTAACTGTTTTATGGAAGTCGCACCTATAATATTGCTGGTTACAAATGGCCTGGTATTTACAAAAGCCAAAGACATTTGAGCTAAACTCAAATTATAATTTTTTGCAATTTCAGCATAAGCTTTGGTGGCTTTTAAAGCCTGCTTATTTGAATATCTTTTATACTGCGGAAATAAACCTAACCTTGAATTTGCTTCTACTCCGTTTAAATGTTTCCCACTTAAAGTACCCATTCCTAATGGTGAATATGGAAATAATCCCACATTTTCTCGATGAAGAATTTCGGTAAGCCCAATTTCATCTTTTCGGTTAAGTAAATTATACGGGTTTTGTACCGTAATCATTTTTGGGAGATCGTGCTTCCGGCTTTCTTCCAGAAAACGCATAAGTCCGTAGGGCGTTTCATTAGACAAACCAACCTGCCTGATCTTTCCTTCTTTTACAAACTCATTTAAAGTTTGCAGCACTTCTTTAAAATTCTCTTCCCATTTTTCATCTTTATCGTGCTCATAACCCAACTTTCCGAAGAAATTAGTATTTCGCTCCGGCCAGTGAAGTTGATAAAGATCTATGTAATCGGTTTGTAATCTCTTCAGACTTTTATGCAAAGCATCGGTTACCGCTTCTTTAGAAAAACCAAGATTTTCCCGAATATGTTCCATCGAATTTCCAGGACCCACCACTTTTGAAGTGAGCACCACCTCATCTCTTCTTCCCGATTTTTTAAACCAGGAACCAATGATTTCTTCGGTACTGCCCTGTGTTTCCGGTTTGCCCGGTATGGAATACATTTCAGCCGTATCTATAAAGTTCACTCCTTTTCCAAGTGCAAAATCTATTTGTTCGTGGCCTTCGGCTTCGGTGTTTTGTTCTCCCCAGGTCATGGAGCCCAGGCAAATTTTACTAACTTTAATATCGGTATTCGGTAGGGTGGTATATTTCATTAATCGTTTTTCAGAAATTCAATTTATTCTTCATTCAGCAATTTAGTAACCTCATCTAATTTTGGTGTTAAAATCACCTCAATTCTTCGGTTTTTTGCTTTTCCCTCGGCAGTTTCGTTAGTAGCTATGGGCGCATATTCGCCACGCCCGGCTGCAGTTAAATTCTGCGGATCTATATTATTGTTTTCTCTTAAAATCTGAACAATAGAGGTCGCTCTTTTGGTAGAAAGATCCCAGTTATCGTTTAATGCACCGCTTCCACCGTAAGGCACATTATCGGTATGTCCTTCAATTAGAACCGCGATATCGGGGTTTTCTGCCAGTACCTGACCTAATTGTTGCACGGCCTGTCTTCCTTCATTATTCACCGCCCAGCTTCCAGAACTAAACAACAATTTATTTTCCATAGAAACATAAACTTTTCCGTTTCTTTGTTCCACGGTTAAACCTTTACCTTCAAAATTGGTCAAGGCCTTTGAAATAGCGTCTTTTAAAGCATTCATTTTAGCATCTTTGGCCGCGATTAATTCTTCCAGCTCGTTCACCCTTCTGGAACGGGCATCAAGATCACGTTGCAACTTATTTAGCCTGCTCTGCTCTTCTACCAGAGCTTGTTCTTTCTCTTCCAATTCAGCTAGTAGTTGACGATTTTGCCGTGAATTTTCTGAAATTGCAGCGGAACTGTTTTCCTCTAAAGCATCATAAGAATTTTTAAGGGTTGCATAGTTTTTTCGTGAACTTTCCAATTCATCCCGTAAACGATCTCTTTCAGCCGTAGCTTCAGCATAATCTTTTTTTAAGGCTGAAAATTCTTCATCTAAGTTCTGATATTTCTCGAGTTCAGATTGTGTATTTCTATTTTCACGTTTTAAATCGGCGTGCCTGCCTTCAAGTTCCCCGTATTTTTTGGAAGATACACAGGAAGTCAGCATAAAAACCGCTGAGAATGCTAAAACAAGTAATTTTTTCATTTTTATTAATTTAAATTTTAATATCTCTAATTTACCGTCATTGGGAGGCCGATAATTATCGGACGAAGCAATCTGCAAATTGGTAGAGATTACTTCACTCCGTTTGTAATGACGTTCTTTCTAAAAATCTGATTCCAGTTCCACCAAAACAGGACAGTGATCGCTGTGTTTGGCCTCGGGTAATATAACGGCTCTTTTCAGTTTTTCTTGTAAAGGCTCGGCCACAAGATTATAATCTATACGCCAGCCTTTGTTGTTAGCACGGGCATTGGCTCGGTAACTCCACCAGGAATAGTTGTCGCCTTCTTCATTAAAATGTCTGAAAGAATCTATAAAGCCACTTTTCATAAAATTATCTATCCACTTTCGCTCTACCGGCAAGAATCCGGATGTATTTTTAAGTCGAACTGGATCGTGAATATCTATGGCTTCGTGGCAAATATTATAGTCACCACAAATTATCAAATTGGGGAAATCCTGTTTTATTTCATCTACATATTTCTGAAAATCGTCCATAAATTGAAGCTTGTGCTCCAACCGCGCAATGTTAGTCCCCGAAGGTAAATACAAACTTATAATAGAAAAATCTTCGAAATCGGCACGAATAGTTCGGCCTTCAAAATCCATATAATCTATGCCGGTGCCGTATTCTATATGCAAAGGTTTGTGTTTGCTTAAAATCGCCACGCCGCTGTAGCCCTTCTTCTGCGCCGGATACCAATAATGATAAGGATAACCGGCTTCCTTAAAATCTTCGAGATCTAATTGATCGGGATTTGCTTTTATCTCCTGTAAACAAACCACATCTGGATTTGCCTGTTGCACCCAATCTAAAAAGCCTTTTCTTACGGCAGCTCTAATTCCGTTTACGTTATAGGAAATGATCTTCATTTAAGTCAATTTTCCTCAAAAATAAGGCTAAATGCAAGATTTACAAGTTGGATTTCTGAATTTCCAACAGCTTTTTTGCCTGCTGAAAATGCCTTTCTTCGTGAGCAAGAATAATTTTAAAAGCCGCATCAAGCTTATATACGATTTTAGGATTTGCAGGGGAAGAAATTACTGCGTTTTGCTTCAACAGGTCTTCAGAGTCTAAAATTTTCTGTTTTAATTTTTCCTGATGTTCAATAAATCTGGCTAAAATGTCTTTTGAAGCATTCTCTTCTGAAGGTTTCCAGATTGAGAATGTTTTGGTTTTTTTACTGCTATTAGGCTGAACCGATTTTAAGATCGCCTTTCCGAAAAATTTTACCAAAAATCCGAGTTTAGCTATAAATGGCTTTTTATAATCTTTATTCCGCAACCTGTTAATCATCGGGAAAAACGACTCATTTATTAAAATAAGATGCTCTAAATTTTGGGCAATACTCCAGGTATCGGCATTTAGTTTCCAATGAATTTCACGTTCATTAAGTTTGCCAAATACCTTTTTGAACTTTAAAGTAAGTTCATCCAGCCTGCGTGTAAATTCTTGCGTATACACCTGAAAAAATTATAACTAAAGAAATCCTATTCTACAATAAAGCGTTTTACCTTTCCTACTTCCCGCGTTCCCATTCTCACTAAATAAACTCCTCGCGCGGCGTAAGACATATCCAGCTCATACACATAACCGGTACCATTATTTTCTACCTGATTCTCTAACATTTTTTGCCCTAAAATATTATGAACCGTAATTCTCAAAGTTTCTTCATAATCGGTTTCCATAATGACTCTATACTGCTTATTTTCTTCGGAAACTACTACCAATTCAGCCTCGGTAAGAATAAAATCTTCGATATCTAAAGTAGAATCGGTAATATTTACTGAATAGTCGTGGGTAGTTCCATAATCCATTACTTCACAGGGATTATTGAGATCTCCATCAAAACTGGTATCTCCGGCTCTTATTCGCATAAGATGTTGACCCAAAGATGCATCTGTAGGAATGCTAAAATTATAGGAATGCCAGGTATTAGCGGTAGGAATAACCTCTGAAGAGATTACTCGCTCCTCATCATCAAAAACGGCATCATCATTAAAATCTATCCACATCGAGAATTGTTCGTTCTCTTCTTCAGCAAAATGAGATTGCACCGAAACGGTAAATTCATCCTGGGAACGATCTAAATTAGCCGCAAGTCCAATAAAATCGGCGTAACCATTTCCACAGGGAATTCGTTCATTGAGAACATCTTCTAATTCAAAAAATGAAATTCCATCACCAAAACTGCAATCAGATCCTTCGGGAATACAATTTAAATTAGCTACAGATCTTACACTGGTATCATTACTTGCATCAAAATCATTTTCCAGCCGTGTCCCAGCGGTAATTCTATAACTTCCGGAAGGAGAAATATCCGCAGTCTGATTAAAAGTATAAACTTCAAGTCCTCCCACTTCAAGAGTACCATTAAAAACCTCCCTTACCGGCGTGTTATTTCCTACCTGGTAAAAAACCGGGATATCCTGTTGTGGTTCACCTCCAAAATTTTCTATAGTCACGGTTAATTCTTCTGTATTTCCTAAACTTTCACCGGTTTGTGGAGAATCAATTGAGGTTACTCCAACATCGTTTGGTGGTAAGTTTCGAACCGAAGCAATCAATGTATCATTTTCAATGTTTTCATCTCCTTCTAAATTTGTACTGAAAAGGAAGTCGTAGGTCTGCCCTACTTCAGAAAGATCGGCCGTTTCAGATAAAGTGAATTCTGCAGAACTGGTTGCAGGAAGGCTTTCTTCGAAAGTTTCAGTCACTTCGGGGCCACCATTAATGCTATAACTAACTTCAAAATTAGATTGTGCATTTCGGCCATAATTCCTGATTTTCACAATTATTTCTTCGTTTGTACCTAAACTTGCATCCTGCGGACTAACCAAGGAAACCACCCCTAGATCATTATTAAAATCAGGAGCGATTTTAAAAACACCCACGTGATTTCTCCTCTCCTGGCCAACAAAATACTCACCATTATGCCAAAAAGTGAGTCCGTCTGCAGCATCTACACTCAAATGCGCGTAATCCCCATATCTTGAATTGGGATTAGGACTTTCTCCTTCAATAATATTTTGCTCTTCAATAGTCATAATTCCCGGCTCATCATTCAGGTATCTCCCAGTATAACGTAGAGATGGAAAAACAGGATTTTGTGGATTATCATTTAAAACGGTATAACCCAGGGCTATATTTCCTTCGGCATCCAGGCCAATACTTCCGCTAAAACGGTCACTATTATCCGGGGCATAAGTTCCTTCCTGGTAAACACTCCAGGGACCACCATCATTCTGCTGCCTTAACTCATACCATCTTATCCCCGCGTGTTCTGCTGCACTGGGATCTACATCCACCACAAAATTCATCACCACGGCATTATAATTTGGAAATCGTCTGTAAGTAGTCATATACATCATTGTGGCCTGTAGCACATCAATTTCGGGAGTATCGTCACCCGGTTGGGATAGGTTTGAAAACGAGCCTCCATCAAATGTGGCAATAAACGGCGAAACACCTTCTGCAGCTCCTAATTCCTGAGATTCTGAAATCGTTGAAGCTGAAGGATTATTCCAATCTACATTTATAAGCCAGAGCTTTAAATGATCTTCATTAACTCCCGCCCAGGAATCGTCCTGAAGAAAAATTATTGGTGAATTTCCCCGTGGAGGCATTTCTTCTCCAATCCCGGAAAACCCAGCCGGACTGTAAAATCCATTGGTTCTAATGCCAGGCAAAGGAAATGACATAATTTGAGCCGTTTCACCATTAAGCATTTGGTCTCTTTCTAAAGCATAAACCACCTGACTGGTGGCTGCAGTTCTTGAATTTTTATTAGTAGTAATATAATACCCATCTCCCCAAACCGAAATTTTAGGATAATCTGGCAAAACACCATTTGTGGTAAAGCGATAGGTATACCATCCATCATTAATTGGATCTGGGCCTTGTGAGACAGCAATCAAAAAACTTTCAGGAGTATCACTAAACTGTGAAATTATAAAT
The DNA here is from genome assembly GCF_020164555.1 of Salegentibacter lacus. Taxonomy (GTDB): domain Bacteria; phylum Bacteroidota; class Bacteroidia; order Flavobacteriales; family Flavobacteriaceae; genus Salegentibacter; species Salegentibacter lacus. The sequence continues at coordinate 132,792 of NZ_JAIQZB010000010.1, forward strand.
CTATCGGCAAAATCATCGTATAAAATAATAGGGTCCCCAAGCGTCTCATTGGTAAATTCTCCACCAATACTGGCGAGAGAAGCGGGCTCCATAATTCTGTTTCCTGATTTATCGAAAATTGAAAAAGCCGAATTCCAACCGTTTACATAGTGGTTAGGGCCGGCAGCTCCAGTAGGATCTGTAGGTGTAGCTTGTGTAGAAGCAGCTTCAAAAGTAAAGTAAGGAGCTTTCACAGGGATTTCCCCCATTTTTTGCTGAAGTGCTTCATCTTTGGTTTTTGGCAAACCTTTTCCCGGAACAATTTTATTAATTCCGCGATTCCTAGGATTGTAAATTTTGAATTCCTTTGCCGGAGGAATTAGTTTTCTTTTTGACATTGCAGAAGAAGGCACTGCTTTGGTAGAATCTATATAAACCGGGCCTGCAGTTTCTCTATCCTGCCCCAGAAATATAGAATGAAAACCAAAAATTAAAACTAAAAGGAATACAATTTTTTTCATTTTTACGCGACTTCTTCTTTTACTTTCTAAAAATAATGATTCTATGCTTATCTAAAACAAAAGGAGCGATTAAGTTGATTAACCGCTCCTTTTTGTAATTTTAAAAAACACTTCTTATTTATTTCTTCATCCAGGTCTTGAAATCCACTTCCTGTTGAATGAGTGTTTTAAGTTCTGTAATGTCCACACGTTTTTGCTCCATAGTGTCGCGATAACGCACAGTCACCTTTTTGTCTTCCAGCGAATCGTGATCTACGGTAATACAAAGTGGTGTTCCCGCTGCATCTTGCCTACGGTACCTGCGTCCAATTGCATCTTTTTCGTCATACTGCACCCTAAAATCCCATTTTAATTCTTCAATGATTTCATGGGCAAGCTCGGGTAAACCGTCTTTCTTCACTAACGGAAGAACCGCAGCCTTGGTAGGTGCCAGTACTGCTGGTAATTTCAAGACAGTTCTTGTTGTTCCGCCATCTAATTCTTCTTCTTTTAATGAAGCTGAAAAGACCGCTAAAAACATTCTGTCTAAACCAATTGAAGTTTCAATTACATAAGGCACGTAATTTTCTTTCATTTCAGGATCGAAAAAACGTAATTTTTTTCCTGAATGTTCTTCGTGTGCTTTAAGGTCAAAGTCTGTTCTGGAATGAATTCCTTCTAATTCTTTAAATCCAAAAGGAAAATTAAATTCTATATCGGTAGCGGCATTAGCATAATGCGCCATTTTTTCGTGATCGTGAAAACGATAATTTTCTTCGCCTAGTCCAAGTGAAGCGTGCCATTTTTGGCGGGTTTCTTTCCAGTGCTCAAACCATTTAAGTTCTTCGCCGGGACGCACAAAAAATTGCATTTCCATTTGTTCAAATTCCCGCTGGCGGAATATAAATTGTCTCGCTACAATTTCATTTCTAAATGCTTTTCCTATTTGCGCAATTCCAAAAGGAATTTTCATCCTCCCGGTTTTTTGCACGTTAGAAAAGTTCACGAAAATTCCCTGAGCGGTTTCAGGTCGTAAATATAGATCTGTGGCAGAATCGGCTGAAGCTCCCAGTTTGGTCCCAAACATCAGATTGAACTGTTTTACATCGGTCCAGTTTCTGGATCCGGTTTCAGGGCAGGCGATTTCCAACTCTTCAATTAACGCCTTTACATCAGCTAAATTTTCGTCGGTAAGTGATTTTGCAAGGCGCTCAAGAATTTCTTTTTCTTCCTTTTTATAACGAATTACCCGCGGATTGGTCGTTACAAATTCTTCTTCATCAAACTTATCGCCAAAACGTTTCTTTGCCTTTGCAATTTCCTTCTGTGCTTTTTGATTGATTTTTTCAGCATAATCTTCAACCAAAACATCGGCACGGTAGCGCTTTTTAGAATCTTTATTATCAATTAAAGGATCGTTGAATGCATCTACGTGTCCAGAAGCCTTCCAGGTGGTTGGGTGCATTAAGATTGCTGCATCTAAACCTACTATGTTCTGGTGCAGTTGCACCATACTTTTCCACCAGTAATCTTTGATGTTTTTCTTTAATTCGGCCCCATTTTGCCCGTAATCATAAACGGCGCTAAGTCCGTCGTATATTTCACTCGATGCAAAAATATACCCATACTCTTTAGCATGGGATATTACATTTTTAAAAAAGTCTTCTTGTTTTGCCATAGCGCAAAAATAAAAAAACCGCCCTGATAAACAGCAGGGCGGCCTTTGAAATTTAGGTTTTAATTATCTTAAGTTAAATGAGGCAGTTCCCAGTAAAGTTGCATCAGCATAAATATACACTTTATAGGTGCCTTCCAGTAATTTATCTTCGTTGGTATTGGCCAGCAAACACACATCCAATTCATTGTTTTCGTAATAAACTTTTGAAGCTGCGCTATAAACCATAGCACCTCCTTCATGTTCTACCACAATTTCATCACCTACAAGTTCATTTTCAGGATTATAAACCTGTACATACATATCTCTTTCACCCGGACCTGCAAGGTCATTGGCGGTAATAGTAAAACAAGTCCTGATTTGATCTATTCTTCCGGTTCGGTCGTTTTCTACCAGCTTTCCACTATTTCTTACAATTACCCCTTCGCCACGAAGATTTGTAACTTTAAGCTGTGCTGCACGATCTACCTTATTAGAAAGATCCTGGTTTGTAGTTTGTAAAGAATCAGAAACTCTTGTTCTTTCCTGAAGAATCACATTAGTACTATCTAAAGTTTGAGACATCATTTGGTTTTGACGATTCAAACTATCTACCACTCTAAACAAACGATCCTTTTCTGATTTCAGATTGCTAATTTCACGGCGATAACGTGAAATTAATACCAGGTTGGCTTCATTGTCTTCTACTGAATCCAGCAAACGCTCAATTCGGTTTCTGGCATCTACCAGGTTTTGATCCATTACCTGATTTTCATCTATGGCTTCATCATATTTAATGATTAAATCGTTAAGTTCGTCCTCTATCACCTCTTTTTCTTTGGTGAGGATAGCCTTATTTTCCTTCTCTTCGTTATAGAATTTAATTGTATAGATACCTAAGGCCAGTAAAGCCACAGCTAAAACTCCGGTTAAAATTTTAAGCGCGGTGTTGTTTTTCTTTTCGGTCATCATTTTAATTAATTTTGTTTGTAAATTTAGGAGTTTATTAAGGTAAAGCGTAAGGACTTAACAAATGTTTCACGATTTAGCCAACCTATTCTATCCAAAAATATGCAATTGCTGCGACAGCCCATTATTAAAGGCCGAAAAAGTGATTTGCACTTCCTGTTTGCATCAACTCCCAACTACTAATTATCACCTTGATAACGAAAATGCAACCAAAAAAGTATTTTATGCCCGCCTTCACCTTGAAAATGCAACTTCCTTGCTCTATTTTAAAAAGAAAGGCATAGTGCAAAACCTTATACACAACCTTAAATATAAAAAACAAGAAGACGTTGGGATTTTCCTCGGAAACTGGCTTGGAGAGGAACTGGAATCGCATTCCGGCTTTAAAAAAATTGACTGTGTAATACCCGTACCTCTTCATCGTAGAAAATTAAAGCAAAGAGGTTTCAACCAGGTAACCGGATTTGGAAAAGAACTCGCTAAAAAATTAGATGCCAAATTTATTGAAGACGTGCTGGTAAAAAAGTCGGCTTCACGCACCCAGACTTTTAAAAAACGTTTGGGAAGATGGGGAAGTATAGACGAAAGTTTTATGATAGAAAATCCTGAAAAACTGGAAAACAATCATCTCTTGCTGGTAGATGATTTGGTTACTACCGGCGCAACTCTTGAAGCCTGCGGAAATAAACTCCTTCAAATAAAAAACACCAAATTAAGTATCGCGACTATGGCAATTACAGATTGATACCCGCGTTAAAACCTAAAATAATTGTTTCTTTGCTTTTAGATTTCATTTATAAATTATGCTGAAACGAATTCCAGGAATTTTACTTGTTGCCGCTCTACTTCTGCTATGTGTGCAATGTGCCAAGAAAGGAATGCCAGAAGGTGGTCCCAAAGATGAAGAACCGCCAAAATTTATAAGGGCAAATCCTGAAAATTACAATACTAATTTCTCTGCAGATGAAATCAGGATTTTTTTCAATGAATACGTGAAATTAGAAGACGCGCGTCAGCAAATAGTGATTTCACCACCAATAGAACCACGCCCAAGCATTATGCCTATGGGAACGGCGCGTAAAGATGTGCGTATCCAGAACCTGGATTCCCTTCAGGAAAATACTACCTATACCATTAATTTTGGGAAAAGTATTGTAGATAATAACGAGGGCAACCCGTTACCCTATTTTAAGTACGTTTTCTCTACCGGTGATTATCTGGATTCGTTGAAAATCTCCGGAACTATAAAAGACGCTTATTTAAAAGCCCCAAACGAATTTATTTCTATTTTTTTATATGAAGTAGATTCAACTTTTTCAGATTCTCTGGTTTATAAGGAAACTCCAAGATATATCACCTATACTTTAGACAGTAGTGTAAATTTTGAACTCGAAAATCTTAAGGAAGGTACCTACCAGATACTTGCCGTTGAAGACAAAAACGATAATTATAACTTTAATCCGAAAAATGAAAAAATAGGTTTCGTCGAGAATTATGTTACCCTACCTACAGATTCTACTTATCAAATAACCATTTTTAAGGAAGAACTGGAGTTTGAAGCCGAAAGACCTAAACTCTTAAAAGGAAATCAAATCTTATTTGGGTATCAAGGGAACAAAGGAGTAGATAGTGTAGAAATCAACTTACTAACCCCAGAACCGGAAGGTTTTAAATCGCGAATAGTAAAAGATAGTAAAACCGATACCCTTTACTACTGGTATAATATTCGTCCCGAGAACGACAGTCTTTCTTTTGAGGTAGTAAGCCCAACCCGTCGGGACACTCTGTTTACAAAAATAGCGGAAGCCGCACGTGATTCTTTAAATATTACTACAGAGCCTTCAGGCGGTATTGAGTTTGACCAGGATTTTAAACTGAAGGCAAATACGCCAATTACAGAGTTTAATCAGGATCTAATTAGCATTCGTGATGGAGATTCTGTTATAGTTCCATTTAATGCTGAAATGCGCCGCCTTGAAAACGAAATTGTAATATCTTTTGAAAAAGAAGAAAGCACCGATTATCGCGTAACTGCTTTACCGGGAGCCATTACCGATCTTTTTGAAGAAACCAACGACACCCTTCAACAGAGTTTAAATACTAAGTCTTATGCAGATTATGGTAGCATTATTTTAACGCTTCAAAATGTGAATCGTTTTCCGCTGCTGGTTCAACTCACTAATGAAAAAGGTGAAGTACAGGCCGAAAAATATTCTAACGGTGATACTAATTTACATTTCAGATTTTTAAAGCCCGGAAAATATCTTATTCGGGTTATTTTTGATAATAATGAAAATCGAAAATGGGACACCGGGAATTATCTAAAGAAAATTCAGCCTGAAGAAATCCAATATTACCGGGATACCATAGATGTAAGGTCTAACTGGGATATGCCAAAGACTTTTACTTTAGAGTAAATTCATCGCGATCCTGGAGGAATTTGAAATGACTTCGGGTTTCTTCCAATTGATTTTTGTCCAGGGCGATTTCCTGTACAAAAGGCTCTTCCCTATCCAAGTCGGTTATGTTTTGGCCTAAACCGTCGTAAACTGCGCTATGCCCATTGTATTCGGCTTTATTTCCATCGTTTCCGGTTCGGTTTACGCCAATGCAATAGCTCATATTTTCTATAGCGCGGGCCTTTAAAAGAACATCCCAGGCAAAAACTCGTTTCTTTGGCCAATTGGCCACGTATATTAATAAGTCGTAATCTTCGGTATTTCTCGAAAAAACCGGGAACCTCAGGTCATAACATACAAGCGGACAAATTTTCCAGCCTTTATATTCGACCACCAATCTTTCTTTTCCGGCGGTATAGGTTTTATGTTCGTTGGCCAAAGTAAAAGTGTGGCGCTTATCATAGATTTTATAAGTTCCATCTGGATAAACAAAGAAAAGTCTGTTGTAATAATTATTATTTTCGGTAATGATCAGGCTTCCGGTTACCGCTGCATCTTTCAGTTTTGCAATTTCGCGCATCCACTGTAAACTTAAACCATCGGTCTGTTCGGCCAGCCTTTCAGCATTCATGCTAAAACCTGTAGTGAACATTTCGGGCAGGATAATTAAGTCTACATCTTCAGAAAGTGCTTTGATCTCTTTTGAAAAAAGACTTCTATTTTCCTGCGGATCTTCCCACTTTAAATTTGCCTGTATTATCGCGGTATTTAGTTTTTGTGCCATACCCAAAATTACCAAATTTTAAATTTCTGCTGCTAAATCCTTGTTAAACAATTGTAGAGAACTCACATAATGGATAGTTTTAATGTGTAAATCATACAATATGAAAGTACAAACTTTATTGAAAAAAGATTCTTATTCCAAAGCTGCCGGTCGTGGATTACTGGCCGGAGTAATTGGCGGATTAGCCGGAACAGCGGTAAAGAGCCTGGTAGAACACTTTTTAACTGTGCGAGAAGTTGAGCAACGTTCAGCTCAAATTAAAATTGTAGATGAGCTTTCTACAAAAATCACCGGGTCTCCAATAAGTGTTGATAACGAAGAATTAGCCGAGCAATTGGTTAATTTCCCTATGGGTGCCAGTGTTGGTGCGGCTTACGGTTTCGGTAAAAAAGACAATGAAGAATTAAATATTACAGACGGGATAATCTTAGGAGGTTCTACCTGGATTTCGACTCACGAAACTTCGCTCCCAATGATGGGACTAGAGCCAAAACCTACAGATGTTCCTATGAGAATGCAATTTAACGAACTATTCGCCCACGTTCTTTTTGGAATTACTACTGAAGTGGTTCGCAGTACAGTTTTGCAAAGATTAAACGAGAGAGACTAATTTTCAAGGCTTTTCAGCATTCTTTTAATCCTATCTTCCAGTTTTTCTGAAGATAATTTTTCTCTTAATCGGTCTGTGATGATCGGAAAAGAAAATGGCGTTGGTTTTTCGCAGTTTTTCCAAATGATCTCTTGATACTGAATGCGCTCTAAAGCCAACCTTAAACGACCTTCTTCCAACTGGTGTTCAAAAGTTTCCCTGAAGGATTGCAAATACAATAAATTATCATCTTCATAATCTTTAAAAACGCTGAACAACAATTGCGAGCTGCTTTGCAGATGCTTGCTTTTAATCAGTTTATTAGGGTAACCGGTAAAAACCATCCCGGCAATTACCGCAATGTCCCTGAATTTTCGCCTTGCCATTTCGGTAGCGTTTAAACTTTTATAAAGATCATCCATAAGGAATGCTGCAGAAAAAAGGTCGTTATCCAAAACTTGCTGCATATCAATTTCCTGGTCTGAAAGCAATTCAAAACCATAATCGTTAAAGGCTATACTGAAGGAAATAGGCGAGAGCAGACTGATGCGATACGCCAGTAAACTTCCCAAAGCTTCGTGTACAAACCGTCCTTCGAACGGATAAAAAATCGCATGATAGCCTTCACGAGTCTTAAAAGTTTCAATTAAAAATTCATCCTGGTTTGGAATAATCGATTCTTTCTTTTGCCTTTCCAGAATTGGTTGTAAAGCTTTTAATTCTAATGACTTTTCGGTAGATCCGGCAGATGTAGAAGCAGAAGCTGCGTACATTTCTTCACGAAGCAATTCACTCATTTGTGCTGAAAATGCCATCCTACCGCCCATCCAACTGGGAACTTTAGAGGTCTTTTTCTTCGATTTTCGCACCAAAACCTGCATACTTTTAATTCGCACTAATTCCAGGTTTCTGCCGGCAAAGGTAAATACGTCTCCAGGCGTAAGTTTAGAAATAAACCATTCTTCAATCGTACCAATATAACCGCCTTTCAGGTATTTTACACTTAAAACTGCATCGCTCACAATTGTTCCAATTTGCAAGCGGTGACGCATTGCAATCCCACGATTATTTACTTTAAAAAGACCGTTTTCTTCAATTTCAATCTTCTTGTATTCATCGTAAGCCTGCAAGCTCTGGCTGCCTTTTGTCACAAAGTTTAAGATCCAAATCCACTCGCCTTCTGTCATCGAATTAAAACAAAATGTAGATTTAATTTCGGGCCAGACTTCCTTCGGAAAAAATCCGTTAGAAACCGCCAGGGTTGTGAGATATTGCACCAAAACATCAAAACTCAACAAATACGGAATTCTATCTTCTACGGCAGTCTTCTGTACCGCTTTTTGTAAAGTTGAAGCTTCAATAAGTTCTATAGCGTGCGTCGGTAAAAAATGAATTACACTTTCTTTTCCCGGTTGGTGACCGCTTCTCCCAGCCCGTTGTAAAAATCGCGCCACTCCTTTCGGTCCACCGATTTGGATAATGGTTTCCACAGGAGCAAAATCTACTCCCAAATCCAGGCTGGACGTGCAAACCACGGCTTTTAAAGTTTCATTTCTAATGGCCTGTTCTACCCAAAGCCGGGTTTCCTTGTTGATACTTCCGTGATGCATTGCCACTTCCCCCGCAAACTCAGGATATTTGTGCATTAACTTTTGAAACCATAATTCACATTGTGAACGGGTATTGGTAAAAAGCAGCGTAGTTCTGGAATTTTTTATAATGGGAACAACCTCATCAATCAAATGCAAACCCAAATGCCCCCGCCAGGGAAACTTTTCCATTTTCTCCGGAATAATGGATTTTACGCTTATCTTTTTCTTCAAATTAGCCCTTATCAAAACTGAATTTTGAAAAGCTTCAGAATCGGGGCCCAGCAAAACTTCCCGCGCCTGCTCTAAATTCCCAATCGTTGCTGAAATTCCCCAAATTCGTAAATCTTCTGAAACCGTTTTTAAACGCGATAAAGCGAGTTCCATTTGCACGCCGCGCTTGGTACCCAGTAATTCGTGCCATTCATCAACCACCACGGCGCTTAGTTTTTTAAAAGTTTTATCGTAGTTTTTTGAAGAAAGCAATAATTGCAAACTTTCGGGCGTGGTAATCAATAAATCGGGCATTGATTTTTTTTGCGCAGCACGTACTTTTTGCGGGGTATCCCCCGTGCGGATTCCCACAGTTAATCCGCTTCCAATTTCATTAGCAAAGCGTTGTGCGGCCTGTTCAATTTCTACCGAAAGCGCTCTCAGGGGCGTAATCCAAATTGCTTTTAAGCCCTTTTTATGTTTAGTTTTATACTCTGGGTTTTTCTTTAAATAATCCAGCACTATTGGTACCCAAAGTGCGTAAGTTTTTCCGCTACCCGTGGGCGCGTTTAATAGTCCGTTTTTCCCTTGCAAAAATGCAGTCCAGGTTTGCTTCTGAAAAGCAAAAGGCATCCACCCCTGGTTAGAGAACCAGATTTCAGCAATTTTTATGAGTTGATTTCTATTCATGTTTTAATCCTTCCGTATTAGTCCGGTATTAAATCCCGCAACTCACCCAGCGTATTTGCTTCGTGTATATTTTTATCGGTTCGCCAGCGTACCATTCTTGGGAAACGGGTTGCTACTCCACTTTTATGGCGTTTGGATTCTGCAATTCCTTCAAAAGCGATTTCAAAAACATGGTGTGGAGTTACGCTTCTAACTGGGCCAAACCTCTCTAAAGTGTTTTTCTTGATCCAATTATCCAGTTTTCTAAATTCGGCATCGGTTAAACCGGAATAGGCTTTGGCAAAAGTCACCAGTTCCTTTTTATCATCGTCCCACAAGCCGAAAGTATAATCTGTAAATAAATTCTTTCGTCTACCGTGACCACGCATGGCATAAGTGAGCACTGCATCTACTGTAAGCGGATCTACTTTCCACTTCCACCAGTCGCCTTTTTTTCTTCCTACTAAATATGGCGAATCCAATCTTTTTAGCATTAATCCTTCCGATTTTTCTTCTCGCGCACGCTCTCTTTCTTCGGCTACTTCAACCCAGTTTTTAAAAGAAATTCGTTCAGATAAATGCAAGGGAATTTCCTCAGCAGCAACTTCAGCATAAAGCTTCTCCAGAATTTTTCTCCTTTCTATAAACGGCTCGGTTCTTATATCTTCTCCTTTCCATTCCAAAACATCGTAAGCCTTTAAAATTACGGGAGTTTTTTCCAGTAATTTTTTACTGATATTTTTCCTTCCAATTCGGGTTTGCAGATCTTTAAAGGTCCCAATTTTGCCATCTGGAAAAGGTAATATTTCGCCGTCTATTACCGTTCCATTAGGAACCTTCCCCACGAAATCTTCAAATTCGGGATATTTATCGGTGACCAGCTCTTCCCCGCGGCTCCAAACAAATAGTTCGTCATTCCTAACAATTACCTGCGAGCGGATGCCATCCCATTTATGCTCAGCGCTCCACTCGGCTACGTCACCTAATTCTTCCACGTCACCATCTATGGCGTAGGCCAGGTAAAACGGATAAGGTTTTGATAAATAATCTTCTTCGTTTTCTTCTAAAATCAGTTTTTTAAAAGTCGTTTTTTCAGGCTTCCAATTACCCATCATTTTATAGGCCAGAATATCTTCATCGATATCAGTTGCTTTTGAAAGTGCACGCGTCATTAGTTTTTGACTCACCCCTATTCGAAAACTTCCGGTAATGAGTTTGGTAAAAACAAAGCGTTCATAATAATTCAGTGAAAGCCAGTTTTCGTGTAAATATTCCTTTTTTTCTGCTTCGCTCTTAGCTTTTAAATCGATAATTTCCTGAAGGAACTGATTCAGACTTTTTGCAGAAGGTTCTTCGGCTTGCGGAATTACCAAAGCAATGGTTTCAGCTAAATCGCCAACAATATGATAAGATTCTTCAAATAACCACGCCGGAATATTTGCCAGCTCAGAAGCCCATTCCCTCATTAAGGTTGTGTTTACCGGTCGTGGCGGACGGCGATGCGATAAAATAGCAATGGTCCAAACCTTGTCTTTATCTTCCGCATTTTTAAAATAATGGGTTAAGGCAGCTACTTTTAGAGTGGTTTTATTAGTACTATCTAAAGTTTTTATGAGTTCAGCGAAATCACGCATACCTTTAAGGGAAAGTTCTTTATCCTGATTTTCTTCTCTCATAATTTCCTCCTCTAAAAATGCTTATTCCCTAATGTAATTTAAATGTTAAAGCCGTTTAATTTTCTATTTCTTTCTTTGACTCTTCCTCTCCCATTTCACCTTCGTATTGGGTTTCTTCTGTTCGGGCATCATAACCGATTTCCCTTAAGTAGCGGGAAAATATATCGGTGTACCCGTGCGTGCAAATCACTTTTTCAGCACCGGTTGCTTTTATTGATTTTAGCAAACCCTGCCAGTCGCAATGATCGGAAAGTACGAAACCCCGGTCTATAGCCCTTCTTCGGCGTGCACCGCGAAAAGTCATCCAGCCGCTGGCGGAAGCTGTAACATAGGCTACCATTTTTTTTATCCATGGACTGCCGTGTGCGCTTGGAGGCGCTACCACAATATTTCCTTTGAATTCATTATTTTTGGTATCACGGGTAATTCTGGTAGTTTCTGGCATTTCAGATAATGGACGAATTACTTCTGTCATATTCTCTATAGCGCCGTGGGTGTAAATTTCACCGATGGAAGTATCGAGATGCTTCAGCAGGCGTTGTGCTTTTCCGAGGGAATAACCAAAGATTACAGAAGTCTGGCCATTTTCTTTATTTTGTTGCCACCAATTGTTGATTTCCGAAAAAACTTCCGCTTGCGATTGCCATTTAAAAGCGGGCAATCCAAAAGTACACTCGGTAATAAACGTATGGCATTTAACCGGTTCGTAAGGTACGGCCACGCCATCATCTTCATCTTTATAATCGCCGGTAAAAACCCAAACTTCACCTTTATATTCAACCCGAATTTGGGACGAACCAATAATATGCCCGGCGGGATGCAGGGAAAATTTCACGCCATTAATGGTAAATGTCTCATTCCATTCTTTTCCGGAAACTTCAATTTCTCCCAACCGATGTTTTATAATAGGAACATTGCTGTGATGTGTGATATATTTTTTGTTTCCCCAGCGGGAATGATCGGCGTGGCCGTGGGAAATAATGGCTTTATCTACGGGTTTCCAGGGATCCAGGTAAACATCTGCAGCTTCGCAGTAAATTCCCTTTTTATTAAAAGCGAGTAAAGGTGGTTTCATTTTTCTTAGAGACTTGAATTGAAATTACCCAAAATGCCACGCTAAAAAAAAGGATTAAGAAAAGATTAGCGATTGATGAAACACTAAACTTTTAGAAGGTTTTTAATGAATTTTATTTTATGCTTTAAGTATCTTTGTGGTATAAAATTATTAAAAATGTCATTTTCAGATTTATTTGATTCAGGAGAACACCTTCGCAACATTAACCATTTTGCTTCTATTGTAAATCTGGCAAGTGTAGATGGTGAAATCAATGATAAGGAACGTGTTCTTTTAGAGCGTTTTGCGCGCAAACTTGATATTAGCGAACAGGAATACAAAATGGTTATTAAACGCCCATCTGAATTCCCTATTAGCTCTTATAATAGTGTGGAAAAACGTTTAGAACGTTTGCACGACCTTTTTAAGATCATTTTTGCCGATAACCAAATAGATCACGATGAAGAAACCCTTATCAAGCGTTACGCTATAGGCCTTGGTTTTTCAAGTGAGAATGCTGAAAAAATCATAAAAAGATCTATCCAGATTTTTAGTGGCCAACTAAATTTTGAGGATTACCAATACTTGCTTGACAAGTAGAGTATAAAGATAAGCTCCGTTTAAAAGAAGGAGCTTATTTTTTACCCGTATTTCTGCATAAATTCTTCAGCTTTATTTACCATATTTTTACTTCCGCAGAAAAATGGCGCACGCTCGTGTAATTCTTTAGGCTGAATGTCCATTATTCTGGTAAATCCGTCAGTGGCTTTACCTCCTGCCTGTTCTACGATAAACGCCATTGGATTACATTCGTACAATAACCTGAGTTTACCATTATTCGCTTTAGAACTTTTAGGATAAATAAAAATTCCGCCTTTAATCATATTCCGGTGAATATCTGAAACCATAGAACCAATATACCTGGAGGTGTATGGGCGGTCTTCTTTTTCTTCCTGGCAATATTTTATATATTTTTTCACGCCTTCAGGAAAATGCACATAATTACCCTCGTTCATAGAATATATACTACCGTTTTCGGGAAATTTCATATCGGGATGTGACAAATACCAGGATCCCAACGCAGGGTTTAAGGTGAAACCATTTACTCCGCAACCAGTAGTGTAAACCAGCATTGTAGAAGTACCATAAATAATATAACCGGCAGCTACCTGCTTATTTCCCGGCTGTAAAAAATCTTCTTTAGTTACCGGAGTACCAATTGGAGTAACACGACGATAAATAGAAAAAATAGTACCTACCGAAACGTTTACATCAATATTAGAGCTCCCATCCAGCGGATCCATAAGGACTACGTATTTATTATTGTTGTCATTATTTTTTCCTGAAATAGTAATAAAATCGTCGTTTTCTTCTGAAGCTATTCCGCAAACAATTTCGCGATTAATTAGGGTTTGAATAAAAGTTTCATTAGCGTAAACATCCAGTTTTTGCTGATCTTCACCCTGGATATTGGTATCGCCATGCAAGCCTAAAATATCTACTAAACCTGCTTTATTCACTTCGTGATTTACCACTTTAGCCGCCAGGCGTAAGGACCTAATTAAACGGGAAAGTTCTCCCGAAGAATAAGGAAAAGCCTCCTGATTCTCTATAATAAACTCACCTAAAGTTTGATTTTTCTTAACCATTATATACTAATATCGTTATTTGCCTCAAAATTATTCATTTTATTTAGTTACTAAAACGTTTTCGTTAATATTATATTGAATTTTCAGAAAATAAAATTTAAACAATTTATGTAGGTCCTTTTGGTAATTTTCAGCTGTAATTTTAAGAAATTCCTATTTTGAAATTTCATTCTTTACTTTTGCATGAAAGCAATCAAAAAAATGGAATTTAAAATCAGAAAAACAAAGCCGGAAGATATGCCGGCAGTTTTAGAACTTATCCAGGAATTGGCCGAATTTGAAAAAGAGCCCGACGCCGTAATTATTTCTGCGGAAGACCTCAAAAAAGATGGCTTTAGAGAAAATCCATCGTTTACCTGTTTTGTAGCCGAAGCAGCGGGAAAAATTGAAGGAATGGCTTTATGCTATTATAGATATTCCACCTGGAAAGGAAAAACCGTTCACCTTGAAGACCTTGTAGTTAGGAAAAATATGCGTGGCAAAGGTTTGGGAAATGCACTATACAGAAGGGTTATTCAATTTGCTAAAGAAGAAGGCGTAAAACGTACCGAATGGGTAGTTTTAGACTGGAATACGCATGCGCGAGACTTTTATAGCCGCAGCGGCGCAACAGTTTTTACCGATTGGTGTACCGTGCAAATGGACGAGAAAGCAATGGACAAATTTCTCGAGAAATCACGTTAATAATACACTAAGCCTGCATAAATAGCCCTTTTTATTAAAATCTATTCCTACTTTTGTAGAAACACCAAACTTATGGAATACGATATACGCGAAGCTAAGCGGGAAGATATGCCCGCAGTTTTGGAACTTATTAAAGAGCTTGCTTCTTACGAAGGTGCAGCAGATCAGGTTGAAATTCACGTGAGTGATCTTGAGCACGAGGGTTTTGATGAAGGCAATTTTAAATGTTTTGTAGCCGAAGTGAATGAAAAGATTGAAGGAATGGCCCTGGTTTATTTTAGGTTCTCTACCTGGAAAGGCCGCACCGTTCATTTAGAAGATCTTATTGTTAGAGAAAGTATGCGTGGCACCGGGCTTGGCGGCGCTCTCTATAAAAGGGTTGTAAAATATGGCCACGAAAATAGCGTTAGAAGAGTAGAATGGGTAGTGTCTGAAGGTAATAAAAACGCACAGGAATTCTACGAAAACACAGGAGCCGATATCAAGAAAAACTGGTACACCGTGCATATGGATGAAACCGGGATTCAAAAAAATATCGATTAAAATTTATGAAGGTTTTTAAGTTTGGAGGCGCATCGGTCAAAGATGCGGCAGGAGTAAGAAATGTTCAAAATGTATTAGAGAAAACCGGGAACGGCCCTAAGGTGATCGTGATTTCGGCTATGGGAAAAACCACCAATGCGCTCGAAATCGTTATTAAAGATTATCTTTTTGACAAGCAAATTCCCGAAAGTCTACAGGCTGTAGAAGATGCACATTTTGAGATTATCAATGAACTCTTTTCGCAAACCCAAGCTCCTATTTTCAATAAAATAAGTACACTTTTTGGAGAACTTAGAAATTTTCTTCAACATAATAAATCAGAGCAATACGATTTTGTTTACGACCAGGTAATTTGCTACGGCGAACTGGTTTCTACGACCATAGTTAGTGAGTATCTCAATTCCCAAAACATAAAAAACAACTGGCTTGACGCCCGGCAATTTGTGAAAACAGATAGCGTTTACCGCGATGCCGGTGTAAACTGGGAAGAAACCCAGGAAGCTATTCAGCAAAATTTAAATATAAGTCAGATAAATATCACGCAGGGCTTTATTGGTTCAGATCCCAATAATTTCACCACCACGCTAGGACGGGAAGGAAGTGATTATACGGCAGCGATTTTTGCCTATTGCTTAAATGCTGAAAATGTAACTATTTGGAAAGATGTTCCCGGTGTTTTAAATGCCGATCCCCGAGAATTTCAAAATCCGGAATTACTTCAGCAAATTTCTTATGAAGAAGCAATAGAACTGGCATTTTATGGTGCTTCTGTAATTCACCCAAAAACATTGCAGCCGCTGCAGCAGAAGGAAATTCCTTTGTTTGTAAAACCTTTTTTAAAGCCGGAAAGTACAGGAACAAAAGTTGGAAAGGGGCAACTTATTTTTCCGGAAATTCCTTGTTTTATTGTTAAAAAAGATCTGGTTTTAATTTCTCTTTCCACGTTGGATTTTTCATTTATGGTAGAAGAAAATATGAGTGAGATTTTTAGGCTTTTTCATTTGTATCAAATGAAAGTCGATTTAATCCAGAATTCTGCTATTAGTTTTTCGGTTTGTGTAGATAATAAATTCAACCAGTTAGAGAAATTACTTCAACATTTAAAGGCAAGATTTAAAGTGAGTTTTGTACCCGGTGTTTCTCTGTACACCATTCGGCATTTTAATGATGAAGCAATAAAAAGCCTTGAAAAAGACAAGGAAATTTTGCTAAAACAACTTACACATAACACGCTTCAAATTGTCACCCGAAACTAATTTTTATTAAATGGGAATTGTAAGTGCCAGGGAAGTTGCCAAAGTGATGAACCTTGAGAAACTTGGCCCTTTTGGAACGTCAATGGGTTGGCTAATTCTGCGAACTACCAAACTTTCCAGGCTAAACAAAGAATACCAAAAACGAAAGAACCTAAGTGGAATTGAATTTATAGATTCGATTTTAGAAGGTTTTGAGATCGATTTTGAAATTCCTGAAAAAGACCTGAAACGCATTCCAAAATCAGGTCCTTTTATCACTATTTCCAATCATCCACTAGGTGGAATTGATGGAATGATTTTGATGAAATTATTACTAAACCAACGCCCCGATTATAAGGTGATTGCGAACTTTCTTTTGCATCGTTTAGATCCGCTAAAGCCTTATATTATGCCGGTAAATCCGTTTGAGGATCATAAAGAAGCAAAATCGAGTTTAGGCGGAATTAAAGAAGCGATTTCCCATTTAAAAGAGGGCCACGCGCTGGGGATGTTTCCTGCGGGAGAGGTTTCTACCTATAAAGACAAAAAAATTATTGTAGATAAGCCCTGGGAACCGGCGGCGATGAAGCTTATTCAAAAAGCAAAAGTTCCGGTAGTGCCTATTTATTTTCACGCTAAAAATTCCACTTTTTTCTATAGGCTGGCTTCAATGAGCGATATTTTTCGCACTGCCAAACTGCCCAGTGAAATGCTTACTCAGAAAAGAAGAAAAATTAAAGTAAGGATTGGAAATCCAATTTCGGTAGAAGATCAATTAGAACACCCAAATCTGGAAACTTTTACGGCATTTTTACGCCGAAAAACCTATATGCTGGCTAATGTTTTTGAAAAGAAGAAGCTTTTCGAAAAAATTCCGAAGCATTTGAAACTTCCAAAATCTCCAAAAAAGATCGCGGAAGAAACGGCTAAAGCTCTAATGGAAATCGAAGTCGAGAATTGCCGCCAAATGGACAAGCGTTTACTGTCCAGTAAAAATTACGAAGTTTTTTTAGCGAAAAAAGAAGTGATCCCACATATCGTAGCCGAACTGGGAAGGTTACGGGAAATCACCTTTAGGGAAATTGGCGAAGGCACGAACAAGGCCACCGATCTTGACAAATTTGACGATTACTACTACCACCTGTTTTTATGGGATAACGAAGCAAAAAAAGTAGCCGGAGCATACCGTATGGGAATGGGAAATGAAATTTATGCCAGGCGCGGGATTGATGGATTTTACCTTCAGGAACTATTCAGGTTTGAGCCGGAATTGCATAAAATGATGAGTCAGTCTATAGAAATGGGTCGGGCATTTATTATTAAAGAATATCAGCAAAAACCAATGCCCCTGTTTTTGCTCTGGAAAGGAATTGTGCACTGTACACTGCGTTTTCCGGAGCATAAATATCTTATTGGCGGGGTGAGCATAAGCAATAAATTTTCAAATTTTTCCAAGTCGCTGATGATCGAGTTTATGAAATCGCATTACTATGATCCTTATGTTGCGCAATATATTAAGCCAAAAAAAGAGTTCAAGGTAAAATTAAAAGACGCCGATAAAGATTTTGTTTTTGAGGCCAGTGAAGCCGATCTCAATAAATTCGACAAGATTATTGATGAAATTGAACCCGAAAATATGCGCTTACCGGTTTTGATAAAAAAATACATCAAGCAAAACGCGAAAGTGGTCGCTTTTAATGTAGATCCGCTTTTCAATAACGCGGTAGATGGCTTGATGTACATTAGGATTGAAGATTTACCGGAAAGCACTGTAAAACCAGTGATGGAGGAATTTCAGAAAGAACTGGAAGCAAAGTTCAATTCTGCACATTAAGCTGTTAATTTCATGTTATTCTGAAGTATTCGCTATGAAGGCTTTCAATTCATCCTTATCTTCAAACTGTATAAAATTTAAAAAAAAATGGAAAAGATATTAATAGCCGGTTCTACCGGACAAACAGGAAAAAGGGTAATTGAAATTTTAAATAATACCGAGCATTTTAAGCCAATCGCGATGATTCGTAAAGAGGAGCAAAAGCAAATCTTTGACGACATGGAGGTCGAAAGCGTGATGGCAGATCTTGAAGGCGATGTAGAACACGCTTTTAAAGGAATTGACCGTGTGATTTTTGCCGCAGGTTCTGGTGGTAGCACCGGCCCCGACAAAACCACGGCGGTAGACCAGGAAGGTGCCAAAAAAATGGTTGATGCCGCCAAGAAATTCAATGTGAAAAAATTCATTATGCTTAGCGCTATGGGAACCGACAAGCCTGAAGAAGGTGGAGACCTGGAACATTACCTAAGAGCGAAAAAAGAAGCCGATGATTATTTAGTGGATAGCGGAATTGTTTATACCATCGTGCAACCCGGCCGACTTACCGACGACATGGGACTCGCTAAAGTAAAACTTGCCCTTAAATTGGAAGAACGCGGAGAAATTTCTCGAGACGATGTGGCGTTCTTATTAGTGATGTGCCTTGCGGATCCTTTAGGGAAAAATATGGCATTCCAGGCGCTTGAAGGAGAAGAATCGATTAAATCTGCACTTATAGAATTGAGTCAGAATAATTAATAGAATTTTCACAAAATAACTTTTTATATAAATGCTGTTTGATAATTCAAGTCATCCTGAACTTGTTTCAGGATCTACTATGTGATAATATATCAAACAGCATTTTTTATTTTATAGATTATCATTTACAAACTTTTCGCACCAGACTTTAATTTCATTTCGGGTGGTTTTAAAAGCCTCCTGAATAACTTCTTCTGAACCCTCTACTTTTGAAGGATCTTTAAAATTCTGATGTAACCTTACAGCATTTTTTGAAGGAATAAACGGACAATTCTCATTCGCGTGATCACAAACCGTGATTATAAAATCGAATTCTACATCCTTATATTCATCTACATGATTGCTGGTGTGATAGGAAATATCCAGTCCATCATCTTTCATTATTGCCACCGCTTTTTTATTTAAACCGTGGGTTTCAATTCCTGCGCTGTAAATTTTAGCTTTATTTTTAGCAAAATGCTCTAAATAGCCATGCGCCATCTGGCTTCTGCAGGAATTTCCGGTACAAAGTACAAGTACGTTTTTCATAAAGATTTGTTTTAGCAACAACCGCCGCCGGGTGCACATTCGTTTACGGCAACTTCCTCCGGTTGAGCCACGCCACAGGTTTCTTTCGCTTTACAGTCGGTTGGATTTATGTCCAGTTTTATTAATAGATTTCCGTTTTTAATCAAAAATCCGGTCACGAATAATTGAGCGGTATGAAAGTTTGCATTGCTATATTCAAACTTTACCTCAGCTTCCAAATCGTAAGCTTTCATCTGGCCAACTTTATCTAAAATCGACATAGCTTTGGCAGTTTTCATAAACTCTGTTTTTCCAATTTCTTCCGGACTTTCCCATAACTGAATAATGGTTTCGTTCCAGGCATCGGTTCCCGCACCACAGTCTACTGAATCAATTTTTAGATGTTTTACTTCGGTAATGTGATAATTTGCGCCAACCAGTAAGTTGGGCGCGTACTCGAACAACAATGGTTTTTCCTGATGCTGTTTTAGCAAATCGAATAATTCTGATGTTTTCATATTCTAAAGATTTATATATCGCAATATTACGATTAATAGGAATTAGAAAGAAAAAGAATTTAATATTTTTTTCAGTTTATACTTAAAAAAGAAGGTTTTAGCTTACAGAAAAGCCTTATCGTTTGGTTCCCAGAGCTCTATTTTATTACCCTCTAAATCCATAATCCAACCAAACTTTCCTTCTTCCACCTTTTGAATTTCGTCCATTACCTCTACACCTTCACCTTTTAAGGTTTCCAGTAATTCTTCTAGATTTTCCACGCGGTAATTCATCATAAAATCTTTTTCTGAAGGCTTAAAATGTTCGGTGTCTTCTTTAAAAGGACTCCATTGGGTTGAGCATTTATTCCCGTTCTCATCCATCCACCAAAAAGTACAACCCCATTGATCGGTATTTAAGCCTAAATGTTTGCTATACCATTCCTTTACCGCTTTCGGATCTTTGGTTTTAAAGAAAACCCCGCCAATTCCTGTGACTCTTTTATTCATATTTTCTGAATTAATTTTTCTGAAAATACGATAATTCAGTTTAAGTTTTAAATTATGAACGTCATTACAATCCCAATAATTATCAGGACTGTAATGACGAAAATTTACTGTTTCAAGGGATAAATATTTAAGATATTAGATTCTGAAATAAATTCAGAATGACGGAAGAAATTACTTCCCTTCCCCTTTTCCAAATTTATCGATGATCTTACCGGCGATTACACTGGCGAGACGTTCATGAGATTCTTTGGTCCAACCCGCCACGTGCGGACTCAAAATCACATTATTCAAAAACATAAGTTCTCGCATAGCATCAGGAATTTGATTCTCAATACTCAGCGAAACGTTCTTTTTGTTAGAAAAAAGACTTTCAAAAGAAGCCTTTTCATATTCCAGAACATCCAGGCCTGCACCAAGTACACGACCGTCTTTTAGTGCATCTACAAGATCCGCTGTAACTACGTTTTTACCGCGAGCGGTATTTATAAACCAAAAAGGCTTTTTATAAGCATCGATGAATTCTTTATTGATCATTTGATCGGTCTCCGGTGTCCAAGGGGTGTGCAAGCTCACCACATCACATTTCTCCCTAAATTCTTCCAAAGAGACCTGACGCACATTTTCATCGCCTACACCGTCTTTAATATCGTAGCAAAGAACTTCAACCTCAAATCCGCGTAACTTTTTAGCGAAGGCTTTTCCCATATTTCCGTAGCCAATGATTCCCACAGTTTTACCATCTAATTCCAAACCACGGTTTTCTTCCCGATGCCAAAGACCTTCGCGAACTTCCCTATCGGCTTTATTCAATCTATTAAAAAGGGAAAGTAACATGCCAAGAGTATGTTCACCAACGGCATTTCGGTTTCCTTCGGGTGCAGAAAATAAGGTGATTCCGTGTTCTTCAGCGTATTCCACATCAATATTTTCAAGGCCCGCTCCTACTCTAGCGATAAATTTTAAATTGGGCGCACCATCTATAAATTCTTTATCGATTGTATAACGACTTCTAATCACTATCCCGTCATATAAATGCTGGTTTTCCAGGGTTTCCTCCCGCGATTGCGAGAAACCTTCAATATTGTGATGCCCTGCATCGTCTAGTTGTTTGATTAAAGTTGGGTGATTGGTATCTGAATGTAAAATAATCATTGCTCTAAAATTGAGTTTTTATTTTTTTTAAAATAACGCCCGCCGGGAGAAAGCTCAAAAACTGGCTTTTTCCTCATTACAATAAAATTAAGTTTGAGAATGGATGATGTATGTTGAAATGAAGGCGGTTTCATTTGTTTACTCACTGAGTGAGATTTATATGAGACTGTCTGCAAAGTTTATTGAATCGTCATCCTGAATTTGTTTCAGAGCTTGCTCCGAAATTTATTCGGAGATCTAAGTTTATAATAATTCAAACATGTTAGAAGCTGAAACAAGTTCAGCTTGACGCCAATAGACCCAATTGAACAGCCTGATTTGGGTTTCAAATTAGTTTCTCGAAAGATATTAATCGAGGTTTTTTAATCACAAAACCCCAAAGTTAAAGAATGATTTTTAAAACATAAAGCCTGAAGCCTTTTAGTTAAAAGCCAAGCACTAATTTAGAAATATAGAAAAAGAGGAAAATCCCGAAGATATCATTACTGGTGGTAATAAAAGGTCCCGTTGCAATCGCAGGATCAATCCCCTGTTTATTTAAAATGATTGGCACAAAAGTCCCCACCAACGCAGCCACTATAATTACTGCAAGTAAGGATGAGGCTATGGTAATGCTAACCAATTGATCCTGGCCTACAATAAACCCAAAAAGCATAACCAGGATTCCCAAAGCAACTCCATTTATTAAGCTAAGTCCCACTTCTTTAATTAAGCGCTGTAATAAACTACCTCTTAAATTGTCATTTGCAAGTCCCTGTACAATAATCGCGCTGGATTGTACTCCAACATTTCCTGCCATTGCGGCTATTAAAGGGGTGAAAAAGAATAAAATTGGAAATTGTTCCAGAGCTTCTTCAAAACCTTTCATTATGTAAACACTTCCCAACCCGCCAAAAAGGCCTAGTACCAACCAGGGCAAACGCGCCCTTGTTAATCTTAAAAGACTATCATCGGCTTCTACAGATTCAGAAATACCAGAAGCCATCTGGTAATCTTTTTCAGCTTCTTCTTTTATAAAATCTACAATATCATCAATGGTGATCCTTCCCACAAGGCGGCCCATTTCATCTACCACTGGAATTGCTTCCAGGTCATATTTTTGCATTATCCGGGCTACTTCCTCTCCTTCGGTATGCACCGTTACATAATCTACCTGCGGAATATACACATCCTGGATATTCGCGTGGCTGGGTGCAGTAAGTAAATCTTTAAGCGAAAGCCTTCCTTTAAGTTTATTTTTATCGTCTACTACATAAATGGAATGTACGCGGGTCACATTTTCAGCCTGTTCGCGCATCTCGGTCATACAGCCGGTCACACTCCAGTTCTCGTTAACTTTTACGAGCTCTTTCGCCATTAGTCCACCGGCAGAATCCTCATCGTAACGTAGCAGTTCCACAATATTATCGGCGTGTTCCTCGTCTACGAGTTCGGCAATAACATTTTGCTGACGCTCAGGAGAAAGTTCAGAAATGATATCGGCGGCATCATCGGTATCCATTTCTTCCAGTTCTTCGGCAATCTCTTTTGCCGAAAGCGTATCCAAAATACGTTCCCGAACCCCTTCTTCCAGCTCCATTAAAGCCTCGGCCGTTTTCTGGCTGTCCAGAAGCTTAACGATATACGTGGCTTCTTCTAAGGAAAGTTCTGTTAGAATTTCGGCAATATCAGCGTGGTGCACGTCTTCAAGGTGCAATAGCAATTCCTCATTATGTTCTTGCTCTATGAGGAACTGTAATTTTTCTATTAATTCACTACTGATTTGAAATTGCATACGGCTGAATTTTAAGGGTCAAATCTATAAATTCCTGATAACCGAGTTGCTCAGGACGTTTGTCAAATATAGTATCTTCCCTTAAATTATCGGGTAAATCGAAAGTTTTTAAACTGTTGCGCATTGTCTTTCTACGCTGCTGAAATGCTGTTTTGACTACCCTAAAAAAAAGTTTTTCGTCACACGGAAGGCTAAAATCTTCTTTCCGAATTAATCGCAGCACACCGCTTTCTACTTTTGGCGGCGGATTGAATACTGAAGGCGGCACTGTAAACAAGTATTCAGCTTCGTAAAAGGCCTGCACCAGCACCGAAAGAATTCCGTAGGTTTTATTGCCTTCTTTCCCACAAATTCGCTGGGCAACTTCCTTTTGAAACATTCCCGAAAACTCAGGAATCTGGTGTTTTAATTCTAAAACTTTAAAAACGATTTGCGTTGAAATATTGTACGGAAAATTCCCAATTACGGCAAAAGCCTCATCGCGAAAAGTGGTTCCCACATCATATTTAAGAAAATCGAATTGATGAATTCTATCTTCTAGTTGCGGATAATGTTCCTGAAGATAAGCGACGCTTTCAGTATCAATTTCTATTACGTGAACCTCAGTGTCCTGCTTTAGTAAATATTTGGTTAAAACGCCCATCCCGGGACCAATTTCCAAAACCTTATTATAGCCTTTATAGCTAAGGGTTTCAGCTATTTGCTCTGCCACACTTTCATCGGTTAAAAAATGCTGGCCAAGATGTTTTTTTGCTCTTACCTCACCATCTTCATACTGTGAAGTTCTGGCTTTTTTCTTAAACTTCCCCATAAATTATTGCTCGCTAATTACCTGCATTTCGGTTCTAAAAGCCACGAATTTTCCTTCAAAAGCTTTGCTTTTTCCTCTTAACCTTTCGGCATCTTCTTCGTAATATTTCTCCAATTCAGCTTTATTTTCAGCGGTGTATTGAACAGAATATGTAATGCCGCCCATAGCTTCGGTCACCATCACGCGGGTCATTAAAGCTTTTTTGAATTTTCCCGTATTCAGCATTTCAGGGATATGCTCTTCTTTCATCCATTTCACCCAATCGTCGTGAATAGCTTCTTCAATATTTATGGTTACGTTATATATGTACATGTTGATTTTTTATGGGGTTTCCTGGTAATCTCCTCTTAGTTCGCGGTACTTTTTGCGGGCTTCCACAAAATAAATACTGTCGGCAAAGTTAAAAATTATTTGTTCGTAATATTCTTTGGCTTTTTCCAGATTCTGCAGCTCATTTGCATATAATTCGGCTAAATAATAATGGGCGTTATCTGCCAGGATATCGGTATTAAAGTTTTGAATTATCGCTAGATAATTTTTCTCGGCGCCTTCAGGCTGGCCTGTTTCTTCAAAAAGCAGGGCTTGTTTCAACAAGGCTTCATCTTCTATTTTTTCACCTTTATGAAGGTTTAAAATCTCTCCCAAAAGTTGAATGGCTTCCAAATTTTTCTCCTGAAAATCCAGCAAATCGGCACGGGCATATTTTTTAAGCGCTGTTTGGGTGGAATCTTCAATAGAATTGTCTTCAATTAACAAACTCAATTCCATCGCATCATTCGCAATAAGCTGTGAGGTAGAAGATTTTAAAACATCCAACTGTTGTTTTGCCCATTTGAAATCGCCTTTAAAATAACTGGTCTTAGCTACTTTAAACCGTGCATTCTGCGAAATCTCATCGTTTTTAACCAAATTCTGAACCTGGGAATAATAAATGAGCGCTTCATTAAATTTCTCCTGAAGTACCAAAATATCGGCCAACGCAAGTTTAATCATTGCTTTGTCAAAATCCCGATTTGCCTGCTCTGAAAGTTCTTTCAATAAAGCGATGGCTTCGTCTTTTTCATCTTGTTTAAAAGCCAGGAAATTTGCAAAATCTATTTGCAAAGCCAAGGTGTTAAGGCCGGTTCCAAACTGCTCCAGCAATTCAGAATACCTTTTCTCTACTTCTGAATAGACATTTTCATCTTCATTTTCCAGTTGCATTTTTAATAAAAACTGGTTTCCCTGTAGCACAATATTTTCTGAAGGGGCTTTAACAATAACATAATTTACAATCTCAATCGCCGCGTCATAATCTTCAGCCTCCCGTGCCATTACGGCAAGGTTTAAAATACTTTGTAAACTCTTATCGCTTCGCCTGTAAATAGCTTTTTCCTGGGAAAAGGCTTTTAAATATTCTTGTTCCTGGATAAAAAGCCAGCTGAGCATTTCGTTATAGAGTAAACTGGGATTTTGTTGAAGTTTGGTAAGCAACAACCTTCTAAATGCAATATTGGCTTCGGTTGAGGGATCTGCTGAAATATATTTTCCGAATTCACGATTGGCGATCGAGAAAAAATCTGGGTTGGCTTCAATCAACTCCAGGTAATTCTTAAACATTTCTTCGGTCTTCCCCTGTTCCCCGTAAATTCGGGCGAGTTGTAAGTTGTAGTTCAACTCATTATTTAACTGCATCGCCTTTTCATAAGTTTCGGCGGCATTTTTCAGTAAGCTGTATTTCTGAAAAGTTCGGGCTATGGAATATGCGTAATTTGGGCGTGCATCTACCGCGCTTAAGGCTTCTGTGTAGAATTGTTCTGCTCTTTCTGTATTTTGCTGAAGTTCATAATTATGGCCCAATTCAATTAATAGCGTTGGATTATTGGCAGAGTTATTCAATTTCTCCCTAAGCAATTCTTTCGCTTTCGTGAAATTTTCAAGTTGCTGATGACTTTCTACCAACCCGAAAAAATAGGAAGTATTCTGCGGATTTTCTTTCAGCAATTGCTCGTAGGTTTTTAAGGATTTTTCAAATTCCCCCTGATCGAAAAAATTACGCGCCAAAACCTCAGACTGCGCCCGGGCACCTGAAATGGAGCAAAATAAAATTAAGAATATTAAGGCAACACGCATCCCGTAAAGATAAGGATTTGCCCTTTGAATCAATATTTTTAGCCGTTTAATCTATAAGATCAAAGCCGGTGTATGGCACCAGCACATAGGGAACCTTAATTCCATCTTCGGTTTGATAATTTTCGAGGATTCCGGCTAATACACGTGGTAGGGCTAAAGCGCTTCCGTTAAGTGTGTGTACCAATTCCTTTTTTCCTTCTTTATTTTTATACCGAAGTTTAAGCCTGTTAGCCTGGAAAGTCTCAAAATTTGAAACCGAGCTAATTTCCAACCAGCGATCCTGTGCGGTAGAAAAAACCTCGAAATCGTAAGTAAGCGCTGCAGTGAAACCGAGGTCTCCACCACAAAGTCTTAAAATTCGGTAAGGTAATTTAAGATCGGCTAAAATATCCTTAATATGTTCAACCATATTATCTAAAGCTTCATAGGAATCTTCGGGCTTTTCAATTCTTACCAGCTCCACTTTATCAAACTGGTGCAAACGGTTAAGTCCACGCACGTGTGCGCCGTATGAACCTGCTTCTCTCCTAAAACACGGAGTATAACCGGTACAGGCGATTGGGAAATCCTTATCGGTTAGCAATCGGTCGCGATACATATTCGTCATTGGTACCTCAGCGGTTGGGATCATATAAAGATCATCGGCTGTGATGTGGTACATCTGGCCTTCTTTATCGGGTAATTGCCCTGTTCCCAATCCGGAAGCTTCGTTGATCATTAAAGGCAATTGATATTCGGTATAACCGGCATCAATCGCTTTATCCAGAAAGTAAGTGATTAAAGCACGTTGCAACCTGGCTCCTTTTCCTTTATAAACAGGAAATCCGGCACCGGTTACTTTATTTCCGAGTTCAAAATCTATGATATCGTATTTTTTAGCTAACTCCCAGTGCGGAAGCGAACCTTCGGCAAGGACCGGCACAGCACCCTCTTTGAAAATTTCTTCGTTATCTTCTTCTGAAGTTCCCGCTGGCACAGAATCGTGCGGAACGTTAGGAATGGTATAAAGCAAGGTTTCCAGCTTCAAAACTATTTCTGAAAGTTCTTCAGAAAGCGCTTTAGAATCTTCTTTTAGTTTCCCCGTTTTTTCTTTAATCAGGTTGGCTTTTTGATGCTCGCCATTTTTGAACATCATTCCAATTTCTTTAGAAAGCCGGTTAGATTCAGCTAAAATATCATCGAGTTTCACCTGGGTTGCACGACGTTTTTCGTCTAACTGCAATACCTCTTCAAGAATATTTTCAGCCTCAAAATTTCGTTTTTTGAGTCCCTTGATGAAATCTTCTTTATTTTCCCTGATATGGTTAACCTGTAACATAGCTTTCTTTTACTCGATAATCGAGAGTTAAATGCTTCGAGGCGGGCCTCGAAATTATAAATTATTTTCTCTTAATGCTTCGTGGGCTTGCCCCGAAGTAATTTAACTAATTTGAAGCAGCAAATGTAACAAAAGCACTCTAAAAATCTAGTCTAATTTTGAAGGTAAAATCCAATCGTGATGTTTAAAATGCTGCCATTTTTCAGCAGCAAGATCTACTTTTGGATCAATAAACGGCTCATAGGGACGGCCATTTATACTAATTTTAGATTTTACAAACACCTGTACATCTTTACCTTTTTTGGCATAATCTCTCTCCAGGCGTTGGGCAAACTGCCACATCATATCGGGTTTTGAACTTACCGATCGCATTTGTTTTCGGCTCAAAAAACTTGCTTTATTTACGTAAATAGTGTCTTTTTTTCCTTTTTCAACAACTTTAAAAGTGGTTTTTCCTGAACGCGAACGCAGCATCATTCGCCAACTTAAGCGATGTCCTTCTTCAGTCCACAATACATTATCCTGAAAAAACCAGTGCCTAAGCGGTAAAGCAATTTGAATTACAAACCAGATAGAAAGCAATGCAATTAGTGGTTTCCTATAAGAAGGGATTATTATTTCGCCTTTACGGTAATAAGGTTTTTTATTCCGAAGAATGTATTTATTGATCTTTTTTGAAGGAAAAAAGAACAGGCAAAAGGCCAACGATAAATATGGGAAAATCCCAATATGAAAAATAAAGCTATTAAAAAGGTGAAAGAAAATAGCGAGGATAAAAGCCGGCAAGCGGGTTCGTTTCCATAAAAGTGCAGGAATAATTAATAAATCGAATATTAATCCAAAATAAGTAATAACATACCTAACCCAAGCCTGCTGAAGTATTTCTCCTACCAGCCAATAATCGGCTTTCCCACGCATAAGCATAGCCGGCAACGTACCATCAAGCCAATCTGGGTATAATTTTGCTACTGAGGCGTAAGTATATACAATCCATAATTGCAAAACAATTAAAAGCCAGACCCATTGCGGCATGGCAATTTTTCGAAAATCTGGTTTTTTCCAGGCGTCAATGGAGAGGTAGCGATGTGCGGGCAGAAAAAACATAATTCCGCATAACAGCATCAGTAAATAATAATGATTATTATAAGATGATTTTTGCATCAGGTAGACTCCTGCCCACATAATGGTATAACAAAAAATACTAAAGCGGTATTTGAAGCCAAGCATTACGAAAATACCAAACAGTCCCAAAATTCCGTAGTAATACAACATCCCTTCACCCGGAAGTGGTTGCAGAAATTCAAAACCTATAAAATTAAAAGTGAAATCGGGTTCGATGAGTGTTCTACGAATCCAACCGGTAAAAATAGCACCAACGGCTTCAAGGGTAATAAGCAAGCCAAAAATAATTCGGAAAGCAATAAGCGCCGAATTATCTACTTGCTTAAAAAGCCATTTATTCAGCATAATTATCTTTAATATATTGCCTGGAGAAAGCCGCGTCCTGGCGCATAGCGACTTTTAAGGCATTTACTGAAGCGAATTTTTTCTCATCGCGAATTCTTACCAGCATTTCAATTTTTAGTTCAGCACCGTAAAGATCCTGGTCTAGATTAAAGAAATAAGTTTCTATGGTTTGGTCTTTTCCACCAACTGTGGGATTAGTGCCAATATTCATCATCCCAAAGTAGCGTTTTTCGTTAATTACCGAACGAACCACATACACGCCGTTTTTCGGGATTAATTTATAGTCTTCTTTAAGACTTAAATTTGCGGTTGGGTAATTGAATTCTTTTCCCAAACCGCGGCCTTTCACCACAGTTCCCTTTAAGCTAAAAGGAGTTTGCAAGAAACTATTGGCCTGTTCTACCCTTCCGTCTAAAAGTGCATTCCTGATCTTTGTAGAACTTACCGCTACCTGATCTACTTCCTGTTTGGTGATCTCTTCTACATCAAAACCATATTCTTCGCCAAACTGTTTTAGGGTATTGATATCGGCAGTACGATTCCGGCCAAAACGATGATCATAACCAATAATCACTTTTTTTGCTTTTAAGCGATTAACCAATATATCACGAACAAATTCCTGGGCAGTAAGTCTTGAAAATTGTTGGGTAAAAGGATGAACTACCAAATGATCTATTCCGGTTTTTTCCAGGATTTCGGTACGTTCTTCTATGGTATTTATAAGTTTCAACCCGCTTTCTTTTTGCAGCACCATTCTTGGATGTGGAAAAAAAGTAAAGATCACCGACTCAAGATTCTCGATCTTCGCGGCATCTACAAGACGTTTTATAATTTTTTGGTGCCCGGCGTGAACCCCATCAAAGGTGCCGATGGTGACTACGGTTTGTTTTTCACCTTTAAAAACATTTGCTCCTTTATGTATCTTCAAGCTCAACTTATTTTCCGTTAAAAGAATTCATTGTGTTAGAAACGCCTGCGGTTCCAAAAGATTTTACCAACTCGGCCGATTTCTCAAAGCGTTCGGGCAATTCCTTTTGCTCTTCTTCTCCCCATTCTCCCAAAACGTAATCTACTTGTTGGCCTTTGGAAAACTCATCACTAATACCGAATCTAAATCTATTGTATTTGGTAGTGTTTAAGGTATTCTGAATATCTTTTAATCCGTTATGACCACCATCACTTCCTTTGGTTTTTAATCGAATAGTTCCAAAAGCTAAATTAAGATCGTCTGTAATTACCAGAAGGTTTTCTAAAGCTATTTTTTCTTTCTGAAGCCAGTAATTAATGGCTTTTCCGCTTAAATTCATATAGGTTGAAGGTTTCAGCAGTATAAAGGTTCTGCCCTTGAATTTAAATTGAGCTACATCTCCTAATTTTTCTGTAGAAAAACTTACCTCTTCTTTTTCGGCTATATAATCAAGAATCTTAAAACCTATATTATGGCGGGTATTTTCGTACTTAGGACCAGGATTTCCCAACCCGGCGATCAAAAATTTCTTCATGGGATCTTGTTCTTCTTCCTGGAGCTTTTTCTTACTGAGTATTTTTCCGAAGAAAGACAGCATAGCGATTGTTTTGGTAAAGATAAAATTATTAAAATATCTAACTAAAAGTTTTTACTCGATAATCGAGATTTAAATGCTTCAGGGTTTGCCCCGAACGTAATAAGTTATAATGCTATTTTTTATAAAAAAGTCGTGAACTTGCTCTGAAGTAGTTTTTTGAGGATTAATTTAAAAACCTTCGGAAATAAAAAAAGCACCCCGTTTGGGATGCTTTTAGATTTTTGCTGAAAAAAGAAAAGATTAATTATCTTCTCCTTCTTTAACTGCAGCAACATCATCTGTTTCAGTAGATGGTACTTCGTCTGCTGGTACTTCGTCTTCATCTTCGTCGTCCTCAAGGGCAACAATGTTACGTGAAGTTCTAACCTGACAAATTACTGTGTTATCTGGATGCTGAATCTCGTAAGACTCATCTGCAACAGCAGTAACGTAAAGTTTTTGACCAATTTTAAGTTTAGAAACGTTTGCAGTAATATAATCTGGCAATTCGTTAGCCAAACCTTTTACTTTTAAACGACGTAAGTTGTAACGTAAAACACCACCATTTTTAACACCTCTCGCAATACCTTCGGTATGGATAGGAATTTCCATAGTGATTGGTTTATCATCACTAATCTGGTAGAAATCTACGTGCAAAATAGCATCGGTAACCGGGTGGAATTGAATGTCCTGAAGAATAGCGTTAATTTTCTCGCTATCTCCAAACTTAATTTCCACTGTATGCACATCTGGGGTGTACACAAGGTCGTTAAACGAAATTTCTTCTGTTGCAAAATGCAACGGCTTGGCATCTCCCCCGTATAATACGCAAGGAACCTGTCCAGCATTACGTAGGGCCTTCGTGGCTTTCTTTCCTACGCTTTCTCTTTTAGATCCGTTGATCGTAATTGATTTCATTATTGAAAAATTTTAGGCTGCAAAAGTAGCGCTTTTTTCCTTTCTATAAAACCCTGACTTAAAATTCTTTAAAAAGGATCATTAGTGTCCGGTTAAAACACGATTTTTAATAAAAGTAACCATTGGCCCCAATACAAACGTTATTTTTCTTTTAAACCCTATAGCAAGGGGGGGGGGGTGTGCTTCAAAATAGGGTTAATTGTTTATCTGGTGGTTTCGTGGTCAGCTCCTTCCATTTTTTGTTTGGATCTTCAAGAAACTTAAAAAGGTCGATATAAGTCATCAGATGAAATCGTATC
>NZ_JAIQZB010000100.1 GCF_020164555.1 Salegentibacter lacus
CTGATTCCTCACCAGGAGTCACTGTATAAGTGAAAGTATAAGAACCTGCACTCAATCCAGTAAAATCTACCATCGTGGGATCACTGAGATCCACACCACTGGCATCCGTATCGGCCCAGTTTCCACCAGCATCCTCATCCGTGATAAGGTCAAACAGGTTTACTGCATCCTTGCTCTCATCTCCTTCACAGAAACGATCTTCTCCGTCTACACCAGCATACAAAGCATCATCAATAGTGATACTTGCTACCGACTCATCATCAGGAC
>NZ_JAIQZB010000101.1 GCF_020164555.1 Salegentibacter lacus
GCCAAGGCTAAATACTCCTGAGAGACCGATAGTGAACCAGTACCGTGAGGGAAAGGTGAAAAGAACCCTGAACAAGGGAGTGAAATAGATCCTGAAACCATACGCTTACAAGCGGTCGGAGCCCTTTAGGGGGTGACGGCGTGCCTTTTGCATAATGAGCCTACGAGTTACCGTTTCCAGCAAGGTTAAGCAGTTCA
Organism: Salegentibacter lacus; assembly: GCF_020164555.1. Taxonomy (GTDB): domain Bacteria; phylum Bacteroidota; class Bacteroidia; order Flavobacteriales; family Flavobacteriaceae; genus Salegentibacter; species Salegentibacter lacus. The sequence goes on from NZ_JAIQZB010000101.1 coordinate 198, forward strand.
GCTGTGGAGCCGTAGCGAAAGCGAGTCTTAATAGGGCGTTTTAAGTTGGTAATGGTAGA
>NZ_JAIQZB010000102.1 GCF_020164555.1 Salegentibacter lacus
GAAGTATATCATACAGGATTATCCAATAAACACCGGTTGTTTCCATAGCAACAGTATCTACATTATTTTCCAGTAAGTAGGATGCTGCAGCTTCCAAATCCTCCGTAAAGGTGTCGAAACTTTTCACCTCTTTACCTTCCAATCCAACAAAAATTTTGCGGGCACCTATATCAATACCCGCCGCATGTGTTCTAATTTTTTTCATGGCGAATAAATTTTAAAAACCACAGTTGGAAAATCTTTCAGCTTGCAAGA
>NZ_JAIQZB010000103.1 GCF_020164555.1 Salegentibacter lacus
GTCAGCAATTATGGAAAAAATTAAGTGATCGTCCCAGTTCTTCCATACGGAAAATTGCTTCCAACAATGCGGAACAAAAAGCATTTTACCGCCTCTTGAACAATGAAAGGACAAGGGAAGAGCAGTTGGTGAAAGAGGCCTCTTCTCGAACAAAAAGCTTATCATTTGGAAGAGACTTACTTTGCATTCAGGATACTTGTGAGGTTAATCTTGGGAAGCATAAAGGCAGGTTAAAAGAAAACAGCGGCCTAGGTC
>NZ_JAIQZB010000104.1 GCF_020164555.1 Salegentibacter lacus
CCTGTATTTTAGTATTAAGTACTTTGAGCACACCTATTTGCTGATCATCAAAAACTTCAGTTATAGGTTGCCCGCCTTCAGGTCGCGCATAAGCTATATTCATTTGTAAGATTTTCAACAATGCAGTTATCTGCATAACCACTAATTTGCGTATCGCCCACCCACTCTCTAGTTCGGTTTCTTCGATTCCAAACCCCTGTTTTTTCAACAATCGGAACAGCTGCTCGATATACCATCGTGCGGAATAAAATTCGA
>NZ_JAIQZB010000105.1 GCF_020164555.1 Salegentibacter lacus
TTACTTGATGTATCATTGTATGGATTGCCTTAAAGTTCAATCCCTTATTGCTTTCTATTTGTGTAATGTTGTATGCTTTGCCTATTGGTCTATAACCTCGCCATTTATCAGTCGTTACCTTGGCTTCACGGCTTATATGGTTGATAAAAATGTACTGAAGGGACTGGGCTGAAAAATCATCAATTTTCATAGTGTACATCCGCTTCACCTTGCCTTCTTCGGTCAATTGAACTGCCGTGACCGCTTTCTTTTTCT
>NZ_JAIQZB010000106.1 GCF_020164555.1 Salegentibacter lacus
GCGAACTATCTGCTCCTGGTAAAAATCGTAACAGGTAACTGCCTGTTCTAAGGCAAAAAGTCCCGCCTCGTTATAATGGCCTTTCAAAGATTTAACTATCAGCTCCCTTTTTGTTTTTAAAACACTACTATGGCACATTTCAACTAGAACATCAGGATTTCTTTCTCCAGCTAAAATAGCCCTGATGATTTTCAAACCGCTTGCTCCGTGTACCTGGCTTAAAACTTCTTTTAAGCGAATATTCATCATCGTGAG
>NZ_JAIQZB010000107.1 GCF_020164555.1 Salegentibacter lacus
TATATGGTTGATAAAAATGTACTGAAGGGACTGGGCTGAAAAATCATCAATTTTCATAGTGTACATCCGCTTCACCTTGCCTTCTTCGGTCAATTGAACTGCCGTGACCGCTTTCTTTTTCTTACCATCATAACTTCTTCCTATTTTTCCTTCGTCCTTGCCACCCAGAACAAATTCATCCACGTGAACATCGCCATCCATAGGATTGTTTCCACTCGAAGCCATAGCTTCTCTGACTTTCAACATAAATAACCT
>NZ_JAIQZB010000108.1 GCF_020164555.1 Salegentibacter lacus
AGTCATCTTTGAGTACAGACGTTTGATTGTTGTAATTATATTAAGAAACAACGATGAAGAGTTTGATCCTGGCTCAGGATGAACGCTAGCGGCAGGCCTAACACATGCAAGTCGAGGGGTAACAGGGGAGAGCTTGCTCTTTTGCTGACGACCGGCGCACGGGTGCGTAACGCGTATACAACCTACCTTTTAGCGGGGAATAGCCCAGGGAAACTTGGATTAATGCCCCATAGTATGGAGGTCTCACCTGAGATC
>NZ_JAIQZB010000109.1 GCF_020164555.1 Salegentibacter lacus
TGGTTGAAACAAGATTTACTGTGAGAGGTCAGCTGACGTCGTAGTACCCAAAGTCAACGAGGTGTATAAACTGCACAGGTCTCACAATTGGGGAAGGACAGAACCTTAAGAAGTAAGAAGTCAATGATTGTTACCTTATGAAGGGAAGAATGCAGAAAATATCGAAAGATACCTGGCTGCAAAAGGATAGGGCGGAACCCGACAGCTATGCAGCAGGGCAGACCTTTATGAGGATAACTGAAAACAACCTTACTG
>NZ_JAIQZB010000011.1 GCF_020164555.1 Salegentibacter lacus
GATCTCAGGTGAGACCTCCATACTATGGGGCATTAATCCAAGTTTCCCTGGGCTATTCCCCGCTAAAAGGTAGGTTGTATACGCGTTACGCACCCGTGCGCCGGTCGTCAGCAAAAGAGCAAGCTCTCCCCTGTTACCCCTCGACTTGCATGTGTTAGGCCTGCCGCTAGCGTTCATCCTGAGCCAGGATCAAACTCTTCATCGTTGTTTCTTAATATAATTACAACAATCAAACGTCTGTACTCAAAGATGACTTTTCTAGTCTTAATTCTAAATTATTTGTAAAAATTGCTAATGCAATTTTACGCGCTGTCAATTCAATAAATCAATGAACTTCCCCGGTATTACCCGAGATATTCTTGCTAAAACAAAAGGACTCGAACCTTTACTCTTTACTTACCCACCCGGGATTTCTTTTCAATATTTTGGGAACTTGTTTCCGCTGTAAGCGGCTGCAAATATACACTACTTTTTCTTTACAAGCCAAATATTTTTTAATAAAATTTTTGACTTTATTTTTAAAAAGCAACTCCTTAAAAGAACTCTAAAAACAACACCGTTTTCTAAACAAAACCTTCGCTGTTTTTGCGGCTGCAAATATACAACCCCTTTTAGTTCTCACAAGTAAAAAATAATATTTTTTTACTTTTAATTTTTAAAGCTTTTTCAAACCTTAAAAACCTTGCATCTCCCAGTATGTAATGAACTTACCACTTTACTCCCCAACCCTCGTTGTGTCTCAAAGCGGGTGCAAATATACGCGGGTTTTATTCCCCCGCAAGCCCCAAATAACAATTTTTTAATGAAATCTTAAAACCATCCTCTAAGACTCTCAATAAAAGGAACTTGTAAGATAAAAAAATTTTGAGAAATATTTTAAAAGAATTTAGTTAATGTTTCAGAATAAAGCAACCTCTCTCTATTTGTAATTCATCAAGAAATATTGTCCTTTATATATAAGTATATTGCGCAGGCAAAATCAACCTATTATCTTTGCGCTCATTAAAAACTACATATACATGATTAAGGTAAGCTTGCCCGATGGCAGTATAAAAGAATTTGAAAAAGGATCTACTCCAATGGACGTAGCTAATAGTATTAGCTCTGGATTGGCCCGAAACGTTATTTCAGCAAAATTCAACAACAATATTGTAGAAGTTTCTACGCCATTAACCACAGATGGAAGTTTAACCCTATTTACCTGGAAAGATGACGAAGGCAAAAAAGCTTTTTGGCATTCTACCTCTCACGTAATGGCCCAGGCTATAGAAGAAATGTATCCAGATTCTAAATTAACCATTGGCCCGGCGATTGAAAATGGATTCTATTATGATGTAGATTTTGGCGAACACAAGCTTTCTGAAAACGATTTTAAAAAGATCGAAGACAGAATGCTGGAGATTGCCCGCGAAAAACATGATTTTAAATTAAGGGAGGTTTCAAAAACAAATGCCCTCTCCTATTATAAGCAACAAAACAATCAGTTTAAAGTAGAATTAATCGAGAACCTGGACGACGGTGAAATTACTTTCTGCGATCACGATACCTTTACCGATCTTTGCCGCGGTGGTCATATCCCGAATACCGGATTTATAAAAGCCGTGAAACTAATGAGTGTTGCCGGGGCTTACTGGCGCGGGGACGAAAATAATCCGCAGTTAACGCGTGTTTACGGAATATCATTTCCGAAGCAAAAAGAATTAAAAGAATATTTAGAGCTGCTTGAAGAAGCAAAGAAGAGAGACCACAGAAAACTTGGGAAAGAACTTGAATTATTCACGTTCTCTCAAAAAGTTGGACAAGGACTTCCGCTATGGCTTCCAAAAGGAGCTGCTTTAAGGGAACGTCTGGAAGATTTCTTGAAGAAGGCTCAGAAAAAAGCTGGTTATGAAATGGTAGTAAGTCCGCATATTGGGCAAAAAGAACTATATGTAACTTCAGGACACTATGCCAAATATGGGGAAGATAGTTTTCAGCCTATTAAAACTCCTAATGAAGGTGAAGAGTTCCTATTAAAACCTATGAACTGTCCGCACCACTGCGAAATTTATAATGCTACTTCCTGGAGTTATCGCGATCTCCCAAAACGTTTTGCTGAATTCGGTACTGTTTACCGTTACGAACAAAGCGGGGAATTACATGGGTTAACGCGGGTTAGAGGGTTTACTCAAGATGATGCGCATATTTTCTGTACTCCAGATCAGTTAGATGAAGAATTCAAAAAAGTAATTGATCTTACCTTATATGTGTTCGATTCTTTAGGCTTTGATAACTTCACCGCGCAAGTTTCATTGAGAGATCCAGAGAATAAAGAAAAATATATAGGATCTGACGATGTTTGGGAGAAAGCTGAAACTGCCATCATTAACGCAGCTAAAGAAAAAGGATTAAATTACGTGGTAGAAACCGGGGAAGCTGCTTTCTATGGACCAAAGTTGGACTTTATGGTAAAGGACGCACTTGGCAGAAGCTGGCAACTTGGCACCATTCAGGTAGACTACAACCTGCCAGAACGTTTTGAACTGAGTTACAAAGGAAGTGACAACGAGACACACCGTCCGGTAATGATTCACCGCGCACCTTTTGGTAGTATGGAGCGCTTTATCGCTATCTTACTGGAGCATACCGCGGGTAACTTCCCATTGTGGTTAATGCCAGAACAGGCTATGGTGCTATCAATCAGTGAGAAATATGAAAAATACGCTCAAAAAGTTTTAACTTTGCTCGAAAATAACGAAATTCGCGCTTTGGCAGATAACCGAAATGAAACCATCGGGAAGAAAATTCGGGAAGCCGAAATGAATAAATTCCCGTATATGTTGATTATAGGGGAACAGGAAGAGAAGGATGGTACGGTTTCTGTACGAAAGAGAGGGGAAGGCGATATTGGCACTATGCCGGTAGAAGACTTTGCCGCAATTATAAATAACGAAATCAAAAAAACGTTGAAGACGTTTGAAGTTTAACCAAAAATAGATCAGCCATAGCAATACGTAGAAAAAAATCGAAAAGACCGCTTAGAGCAGTTAAAGAGGATCAACACCGGATTAACCAAAAAATCAGGGCAGAAGAAGTTCGCCTTGTAGGTGATAATGTAGAAATGGGCGTTTATCCAACCAAGGAAGCATTAACTATAGCCGAAGATTTAGGTTTGGATTTGGTAGAAATATCTCCAGATGCAAAACCACCGGTGGTAAAAGCGATGGATTACAAAAAGTTTCTTTACGAACAAAAGAAGCGCGAAAAGGTAATGAAAGCCAAAGCGAGCAAAGTTGTTGTAAAAGAAATACGTTTTGGTCCTAATACCGATGATCACGATTACGAATTTAAAAAACGTAATGCAGAGAAATTCTTAAAGGATGGTGCAAAGCTTAAAGCTTTCGTATTTTTTAAAGGTAGATCTATCGTATTTAAGGATAAAGGAGAAATCCTATTGCTTAGATTAGCTCAGGATCTTGAAGAACTTGGAAAAGTCGAACAAATGCCAAAACTGGAAGGAAAACGTATGACAATGTTTTTATCTCCAAGAAAAGCAAAATAGAATAAAGAATAATAAGAGAGTTATAATATAAAAAGAGGATAACATGCCGAAAATGAAAACAAAATCTAGTGCCAAAAAGCGTTTTAAGCTAACCGGTACTGGGAAAATAAAAAGAAAGCACGCGTTTAAGAGTCACATCTTAACAAAGAAGTCTAAAAAACGTAAGCTGGCTTTAACGCATAGTACTTTAGTACACGATGCAGATAAGTCCAATGTTAAACTTATGTTGCGTTTAAAGTAACATTAAGCTCTTAACGGTTTAAATAATTTAAAAACCCTGGAGTTGGGCAACACTTCGACTGCGCTCAGTGTGACAGTTTGAAGTTTAAGTTAAAAGTGTCGACTATCGACCGCCTGCTACAAAACACACAAAAATATGCCAAGATCAGTAAATTCAGTTGCAAAGAGAGCCAGAAGAAAAAAGGTTCTTAAGCAAGCAAAAGGTTACTTCGGACGTCGTAAAAACGTTTGGACAGTAGCCAAAAACGCGGTAGAAAAAGCAATGCTTTACTCATATAGAGACCGCAAAGTAAAGAAACGTAATTTCCGTTCACTGTGGATATTGCGTATCAACGCTGCAGCCCGTGAACACGGTATGTCTTATTCTCAATTTATGGGAGCTGCGAAAGCAAATGGAATAGGTTTAAACCGTAAGGTACTTGCCGATTTGGCAATGAATCATCCAGAAGCTTTTAAAGCAGTTGTAGATAAAGTAAAGTAAATACAAACAATTATACTCTCTTATTTAAAAATCCGGTTCTTTATTGAACCGGATTTTTTTATGCTTTGTTTTTTCTTTGGAAATAATTTAAACTCCGTAAAGGCTTAAAACCAGTTTTCGGGAGCCGCCATTATCTCTATGTTCTGCCAAATAAATTCCCTGCCAGGTTCCTAAATTCAATTTTCCATTGGTGATGGGAATCTGAAGTAAATTTCCAAGTAAGGAGGCCTTAATATGAGCAGGCATATCATCTGATCCTTCTAAAGTATGTTTATAATACGGCATATTTTCAGGAACCATCTCATTAAAATGACTTTCAAAATCTTCGCGCACTGTCGGATCGGCGTTTTCGTTTATAGTAATTCCTGCGGAAGTATGTTTAATAAACACATTTAGCATTCCTGAATTAATTTCCTTCAATTCAGGTAATTGACTCTCCACTTCATCGGTTACGATATGAAAACCCCTCTGTCTTGCTTTTAATTTTATTTCTCTCTGAAAAAATTTCATAGTTATTTCTTATTACTTTCTTTTAAATATATTCCTGTAAAAGCTAAAATACCAACTGAAATTAATAATATAGAATAAACTGAAGAAGACAACTCGATTACATCAGTTAAATCTAATACCAGAAAAATCACTAAATTAAGTTTACAACACTTAATACTTTTATCAGAATGCTGAACTTCATTTTAAGTTTTTTGTGGTTTTTTCTTTGCTGCGGGAAAAAGAACATTGTTCAAAATAAGTCGATATCCCGGAGAAGTTGGATGTAATTCCAGTTCAGTTTTTGGATCCCCTACTCTATGCTGATAATCTTCAGGATCGTGCCCGCCGTAAAAGGTAAAAAAGCCTTTTCCTTTTATGCCGTGAATATAGCGCGCTTCACCATTTAATTTACTTTCTCCCATCACCAAAACATTGGCCTTAATATTATCTGGATTATAGGCAGTAGTTTGTCCCATAAACCCTTTAACCAGACGTGTATGATTTTGAGTCAGCATAGTAGGCACCACATCCCATTTAGCTGAAAAATCCATTAAAGTAAAATAATCTGTTTCCTTCGGAATGTTTCTTTTTGCAGTCATATCAATTGAAGAAAACTCGTAAACCATCGGACTGCGTTCTAACGTAAAATCGGTAAAAGCTAAAGTCTTACTGAAATCTATTTTAGATTGATAACCGGGCTCGCTGGGATCACCATCAAACATAGTTTCGGCAATATCAACTCCTTCCGCAGCGAGAGCGATATCAAAACTATCGGTCGCACTGCACATTGCAAACATGAATCCACCACCAACTACATAATCTCTTATTTTTAAAGCGACAGCTAACTTTTCTTCAGAAACCTTATCGTAACCTAATTTTTGAGCCAAAGCTTCAGACTCTTCCTTTTCCTGAATATACCAGGGCGTGGCTCTAAATGTTCTATAAAATTTCCCATATTGACCGGTAAAATCTTCGTGGTGTAAATGCAGCCAATCAAATAAAACCAGGGCATCATTTAGCACAGCTTCATCATAAATGGTTTTATAAGGAATTTCGGCATAAGTTAGCGCCATGGTCACCGCATCATCCCAGGGCTTATTTCCCTGTGGAGAATACACCGCGATTTTGGGGGCTTTTTCCAATTCTACGCTTTCCATATTCTGGGAAGGACTACTAATTTCTTCTAAAATTGACTGAGTTTTATCGTTGCTTATAACTTCAAAAGAAACTCCGCGTATTTTGCATTCCCGTCGTAATTCTTCAGTATCAGAAATTAAAAAAGAACCTCCGCGGTAGTTGAGCAACCACCTAACTTCTAATTCTTCTTCTAAAGCAAAATAGGTGATTCCGTAGGCTTTTAAATGATTCTTCTGGGAATCTTCATCCATAGGAATAAGCAGTTGTGAGGCTGAAACCTGGAAACAACTAAAAAGCAGCGAAACAAAAAAGACCAGAATAACGGCTGTTTTGCCGCTTTTCTGGTCTTTTTGAAATATTTTAGTTAAGCTATTCTTTCTTATTTTATTAGAAATTTTAAAATGGCACTTCGTCATCGTCATCATTATTAAATCCACTGTTCATCGAACTGCCAAAAGCTTCATTTGCGCTGGGATTTGGCAGATTTGGAGATCCAAACTCGTTCCCTTCATTTTCACCGGTGTTCATTTTCGAATGATATTCAAAAGGCGAATCGAACTCTTCTAAGTTATCAAATTTACCAAGATGACCAATGAATTTAAGACGTATATTATCCAGGCCACCGTTTCTGTGCTTAGCAACGATAAATTCACCCTGCCCATCGGTTGGAGTACGTTCTTCATCATCCCATTCTTCAATTTTATAATATTCTGGACGATAAATAAAGGAAACAATATCGGCATCCTGCTCAATCGCTCCAGATTCCCTAAGGTCAGAAAGCAGTGGCCGCTTGCTTCCACCCCTGGTTTCTACCGCACGCGATAACTGAGAAAGTGCAATCACCGGAATATTTAATTCCTTCGCAAGAGCCTTTAGGTTTCGGGAAATAGTAGAAATTTCCTGTTCCCTGTTTCCTCCTCCTTTTTGACTTCCACCTGCCGTCATTAACTGCAAATAATCAATTACAATAAGTTTAATGCCGTGTTGGGAAGCTAACCTTCTCGCTTTTGCCCTAAGGTCAAAGATGGAAAGTGAAGGTGTATCATCTATAAATAAAGGTGCATTTTCTAAATCTTTCACCTTTACGTTAAGTTGCTCCCATTCGTGTTTTTCTAGGTTTCCAGTTCTTAATTTTTCTGAAGAAAGTCCGGTTTCCGAAGAAATTAAACGGGTTATTAGCTGTACTGCCGACATCTCCAGAGAGAAGAAAGCCACGGGCATATTTTGCCCAACAGAAATATTCCTGGCCATAGATAAGGTTAGAGCCGTTTTACCCATCCCGGGACGTGCAGCAACAATAATAAGATCACTGGGTTGCCAGCCGGAAGTTAATTGGTCTAACTTATCGAAACCTGACGGAACACCACTTAAACCTTCTTTATTAGAGATCTCCTCAATTCTATTCTTGGCCTGTATAACCAAACTCTGAGCGGTCTCGGTAGATTTCTGAATATTCCCCTGGGTTACTTCGTATAATTTGGCTTCAGCGCTATCTAAAAGATCAAAAACATCGGTAGATTCGTCGTAAGCTTCTTCAATAATTTCGTTGGAAATTTTTATTAAACTGCGCTGAATGTATTTCTGAAGAATAATACGCGCGTGAAACTCAATATGCGCCGAAGAAGAAACTTTTTGGGTTAGCTGAATCAGGTAATAATCGCCCCCCGATTTTTCAAAATTACCATCCTTCTTTAATTGGTTAGAAACGGTTAATAAGTCAATCGCCTCTGTGTTTTCGAAGAGTTTATGTATAGCTTCGAAAATTAATTTATGAGAGTTTTTATAGAAAGCATCAGGGCTAAGGATATCAATAATTTCATCTACCCCTTTTTTATCAATCATCATTGCCCCTAACACAACCTCTTCTAAATCAACCGCTTGAGGCGGAAGTTTTCCTTTTTCAAGGCTAATAACGTTGCTTTTCTTTGCTGAAAATTGCTGTGGGGCGGTGATTTTTTCCATATCACGAAAGTATTAAATTTGTTAAGAGCATCTTAATTTTAGATACGTTACTTAATTAACCAGTCATCAACAATTCACTTGTTGAAAACTTAATAATAGTGTTGATAAGTGCAAAAAAAACCGAAACCAGGGTTTCGGAAATTTAAGAAGTTATGATATGTAAGGTTTTAGCCTTTAAAAACTCCCATATCTAAATACTTATCCATCCTTTTATTCACTAAGTCTGTTGGTGATAAGTTTTTAAATTCAGAATATGCTCCTAAAATTGCATTTTTTACCGTATCGAAAGTTTCCTCTCTATTACTGTGAGCTCCTCCAATTGGTTCTTTTACAATCTCGTCTATAAGTTTCTGTTTTTTCATATCCTTGGCAGTAAGCTTTAAAGCATCTGCAGCTTGTTCTTTATATTCCCAGCTGCGCCAAAGAATAGAAGAACAAGATTCAGGAGAAATCACAGAATACCAGGTGTTTTCTAACATCATCACCTTATCTCCAACCCCAATTCCTAAAGCACCACCGCTAGCACCTTCACCAATTATAACGACAATAATTGGCACTTTTAGCCTTGTCATTTCCAGGATATTTCGGGCAATCGCTTCACCCTGGCCGCGTTCTTCAGCCTCAAGTCCTGGATAAGCGCCCGGAGTATCTACAAATGTCACCACAGGAAGCCCAAACTTCTCTGCCGATTTCATTAAACGTAAAGCTTTGCGGTAACCTTCGGGATTTGCCATCCCAAAATTTCTGTATTGCCTGGTTTTAGTATTATAGCCTTTTTGCTGACCAATAAACATAAAACTCTGATCTTCTATTTTACCAAGACCACCAATCATCGCTTTATCGTCTTTTACATTTCTATCGCCGTGAAGCTCTAAAAAAGTATCTCCGCAAATAGCATTTATGTAATCTAAGGTGTAGGGGCGATTTGGATGCCTGGAAAGCTGAACCCGTTGCCAGGCCGTTAAATTCTTATATATATCTTTTCGGGTCTCCTTTAATTTCTTCTCAATCTGCCTGCAAGTAGCCGTAACATCAACATCACTTTCTTTACCTATGTTACAGGCTTTTGCGTACTGCTCTTCCAACTCTTTAATGGGTAATTCAAATTCTAAATATTCCATAAGTTGTTATGCTTTGTTTTTTATTAGCTTACAAATATAACAAACTTTAAAAGGAAGAATTATGTAGAAAGACCATTAATTTTTGAGAAATTTCCCCGCTTATCTTTTGGCTCTATAAAGCAGGAAAATAGCGAGAATACCAAAACTGATATTTGGAAACCAAACGGCAATTAATGGCGAAAAGGTAGACTGCTCTGCCATAGTACCAAAAACCTTATCGAAAAATATAAAAATGAAGGCCAAAGTGATTCCTACGGCAAGATTAACACCCATTCCTCCACGACGTTTCATAGAAGAGACAGCCACCGCGATAATTGTTAGAATAAATGCCGAAACCGGGGTGCTCCATCTTTTATAGGCAACCACGAGGTAACGGTTTATATTTCCAGACCCGCGGCGACGTTCTTGTTCAATAAATTCGTTTAATTCAGTATAATTTAAGGTTTCAGCGATATAAGTTTCAGGAGTAAGTTCATCAAATTCAAACGGAAGAATAGTATCCAGTTTATTTTGATGAAAAATAGAATCTTCATCCACGCCAACAATGCGCTTATTGACATTCCTTAAAGAATAAGTCGTGTCTTCTGGATTAAATCTTAGACTGGAAGCACTTATTTTAAATTCAAGTTTATTTCCTTCAAAATGCTCTAAAGTAAAATTTCGAGCCGATTTCCCCAAGGGCTGAAAATGACTGGCATAAATAAACTCATCATCATTTATTTGCCTGTAAACATCCCTGGTTTCCTGGGTTTCGGTTCCTTTCTTAAGATATTCATATTTAAATTCATTAAAGCCCTTACTGGCTTTTGGAGCAAGAAACATTCCTAGAATTAAGGCTAAAATACAAACAATGGTAGCGCCAATAAGATATGGTCTTAAAAACCTCCAAAAAGAAACCCCACTACTTAAAAAAGCTATAATTTCGGTATTATTAGCCAGTTTGGAAGTAAACCAAATCACCGATAAAAACAGGAAAAGCGGAAATAATAAATTAGCAAAATAGATTGTAAAATCTACATAATAAAGGGCCACTTCTATAAAAGGCACTTCATTATCCAATATTTTTCCAATTTTTTCCGCAAGGTTAACCGTAATTCCAATTGGTATAAATAGCAAAAGCATCAGAAAAAAAGTTCCCAAATAGCGTTTTAATATGTACCAATCTAAAATCTTCAAGGTCTAAAGTCTTTTGTCCATTTGTTTTACCATCATATTTTTCCAGCTGGTAAAATCCCCGGCTAATATATGTTTTCTAGCTTCACGCACCAACCACATATAAAATCCAAGATTATGAATAGTAGCAATTTGCTTGCCGAGAAGTTCATTTACGCTAAATAAATGCCTAACATAAGCTTTGCTGTAATCGGTATCTACAAAAGTGGTTCCCATTTCATCTATAGGAGAGAAATCGTCTTCCCACTTTTTATTTTTAATATTGATCGTACCGTGTGCTGTAAAAAGCATCCCGTTTCGGGCATTTCTTGTAGGCATCACACAATCAAACATATCTACACCCAGCGCAATATTTTCCAGGATATTTATAGGAGTTCCCACGCCCATTAAATATCGTGGTTTATCTTCCGGAAGAATTTCAGTGACAACTTCTGTCATCGCGTACATTTCTTCAGCTGGTTCTCCTACTGAAAGTCCGCCAATCGCGTTTCCTTCAGCGCCAACTGAAGCAATATATTCTGCAGATTGTTCTCTTAAATCTTTATAAGTACTCCCCTGAACTATGGGAAAAAGCGTTTGATTAAATCCATATAAAGGATCTACTTTATCCAAATGGCTCACACACCTGTCTAGCCATCTATGCGTCATATGCATAGAACGTTTAGCGTATTTATAATCACAGGGATAAGGTGTACATTCGTCAAAAGCCATAATGATATCGGCACCAATAGCACGTTGAATTTCCATCACATTTTCCGGTGTAAAAACGTGGTAGGAACCGTCTATATGCGATTTAAACTTTACGCCTTCTTCCTTGATTTTTCTTCTTGCAGAAAGTGAATATACCTGGTAGCCGCCACTATCGGTTAAAATATTTCGATCCCAGTTCATAAACTTATGTAAGCCGCCGGCTTTCTTAAGAATTTCGGTTTGGGGGCGTAAATAAAGGTGATAGGTATTCCCTAAAATTATATCTGGATTTATTTCTTCTTTAAGTTCCCGCTGGTGTACTCCTTTAACCGAAGCCACTGTTCCCACAGGCATAAATATTGGGGTTTCAATCTTACCGTGATCGGTTGTAATGGTCCCAGCACGGGCTTTACTACCGGCATCGGTACTCAACAAATCAAATTTCATAATGCTTTTTAAGTGAGTGCAAAGATACTTAAGTAAACTCCCTTTTGGCAAACCCAAGTGGCATTAAAATATTTTTTTTTGATTTCGAGACAAACTTAGAGCATTTAAATTTCGATTATCGAGTAAAAACCAAATAAAAGAAGTCAAAAAAAGAAATTTGTTAGTTACTTGATTAGTTTTCTTAATAACTGGGAGGCAAGCACTTTGACAAAGCTTTATAAAAACCTATTTTTGTGGCTATTATTTATTTTAACAACACAATTTTACTTTAATGTCAAAAATCAAAGAATTAGAAGATTTTGCTACCCAGGTTCGCCGGGATATTTTAAGGCAGGTTCATAAAGTGAATTCAGGTCACCCAGGAGGCTCTTTGGGTTGCACCGAATTTTTTACCGCGTTGTATCAGGGCGGAATTATGGAACACAAACCCGAGTTTAATATGGATGGGAAAGACGAAGATTTATTCTTCCTTTCTAACGGCCATATTTCGCCGGTTTTTTATAGTGTTTTAGCCAGAAGTGGTTATTTTCCTGTAGATGAATTGAATACTTTTCGTCTTATAGATTCCAGGTTACAAGGACACCCAACAACTCACGAAGGCCTACCGGGTATTCGTGTAGCTTCAGGTTCACTTGGTCAGGGGATGTCTGTAGCACTTGGTGCCGCACAAGCCAAAAAGCTTAATAAAGATAGTCACTTGATATTCTCACTTCACGGTGATGGAGAACTTCAGGAAGGTCAAAACTGGGAGGCTATTATGTATGCCGCTGGAAATAAAGTCGATAATATTATTGCTACGGTAGATCTTAATGGACAGCAAATTGACGGAAGTACCGAAACTGTTTTGCCAATGGGCAACTTAAAAGCCAAATTTGAGGCTTTCGGCTGGGATGTTATGGAGATTGAAGATGGTAACGATATGCAACAGGTACTTGATGGTTTAACCGAGGCCAAATCCCGCACCGGCAAAGGAAAACCGGTTTGCGTATTAATGACTACAGTAATGGGCAACGGCGTAGATTTTATGATGCACACTCACGCGTGGCACGGAAAAGCGCCTAACGATGAGCAGTTGGAAACCGCGCTTTCACAAAACCCGGAAACTTTAGGAGACTATTAAACATAGATTTCCGCCTTCGCGGAAATGACAAAGAAATAAGAGCATGAAAACATATACAGATACAGGAAAGAAAGATACCCGTTCCGGTTTTGGGGATGGACTTACCGAGCTTGGAAGAACGAATCCTAATGTGGTAGCACTTTGTGCCGATCTTGTAGGATCACTTAAAATGCAGGATTTTATAGATGAAAATCCTGAGCGATTTTTCCAGGTAGGAATTGCAGAAGCCAATATGATGGGAATGGCTGCCGGTCTTACCATTGGCGGAAAAATCCCATTTGCAGGAACTTTTGCCAATTTTGCTACAGGAAGGGTTTACGATCAAATTCGCCAATCTATCGCCTATTCAGGGAAAAACGTAAAGATTTGCGCATCTCACTCGGGAGTGACATTGGGAGAAGATGGGGCAACCCACCAGATCCTGGAAGACATAGGTCTTATGAAAATGTTACCTGGAATGACGGTAATCAACACCTGCGATTATAACCAGACCAAAGCAGCAACATTAGCAATTGCCGAGCACGATGGGCCGGTTTATCTTCGTTTTGGAAGACCAAAAGTAGCTAATTTCACTGCTGAAGATCAGAAGTTCGAGATTGGGAAAGCCGTTCAACTTTATGATGGAGAAGATGTAACTATTATCGCTACCGGCCATTTGGTATGGGAAGCCATACAAGCGGCACAGAAACTTTCAGAAAAAGGGATTAGCGCCGATGTGATAAATATTCACACGATTAAACCTTTAGATGCTAAAGCCATTATCAAGTCGGTGAAAAAAACCGGTTGTGTAGTTACTGCAGAAGAACATAACTTCCTTGGTGGACTTGGAGAAAGCGTTGCTCGTACCCTAGCTGAAAATAATCCTGCACCGCAAGAATTTGTGGCCACCCAGGATACCTTTGGAGAAAGTGGAACACCAGAACAACTTTTTGAGAAATACGGACTTAACGCAGAAGCGATTATTAAAGCCACTGAAAAAGTATTAAAAAGAAAATAAAACATCTTTTTAATTATCTTTAAAGCCTTTGAGAACAAGATTCTTAAAGGCTTTTTTCATTTTATTAAAAATAAAAGGCACTATTTATGCGTTATCAAAACCTAACAATAAAACAATCTACTATGAAGAAATTAATGTTTATCGCTGTTTTCTTGTTTTCCTCCATAGGGCTTATGGCCCAGGAAGCAGATTTTGGAATTAAAGGTGGTTTCAACTATGGAGCTACCGGTGATCTTGAAAGAGAAAGCGCTGCGAACGATTTAGGTGAAATTATAGAAGGAAAAGAAAAATCTGGTTATCATATAGGGCTTTTCAGTCGCTTTGAGATTGTGGGAATTTTTCTTCAGCCAGAATTAATGTTCACACGCTTGAATACCGAATATGAAACTTTCAATTATAAAATTGATAAAATAGACGCTCCTATTTTGCTAGGTGTAAATGTTCTTGGTCCTTTAAATATTAAGGCAGGACCTTCTTTTCAATATATACTTAATAACGAACTTGAAGATACTACGCTAAAAATTGGCGACGTTGAAAAAGATATCACCGTTGGTTACCAGGTTGGTGCTGGCATAAACCTTGGCCGTTTGGGCTTTGATGTAAGATATGAAGGCGCATTTACCGAAAACACCGCTTTTAGTGAAGAGGCGTCAGATAATTTCTCAATAGATTCAAGACCTTCTCAATGGATCTTGAGTTTGTCTTACGCTTTTTAAGTTAAAAGCAACCAAACAGGAAAGTTCTATTCTGTTTAATAAAAAAGGAAGAGGTTCAGTAAAAAGACTTTCTTCGTCAAGTTGAACTAGTTTCAGCTTCTAGCATGTTTTAAAACAACTTAGATACTGAAACAAGTTCAGGATGACGTTTTTAAAGTTATTTTTTTACTTAACCTCTTTCCTATTAAAATTACTTAAGCTTTTACTTATTCAAAAGTATCAGGATCTAAATAATCTGGTGTTCCGTTTCCGTTAGAATCTGGAAATTCGAGAGTACCATCTTCATTAATAATTATTTCTTCTCGAGTTGGTTTTCCATCACCATCATCATCTGCATCAGCAAAATTTGGCGTTTCATCCTCGTCAGTATCATCGTCCATCACATCATTATTTTCATTCAAATCTTCCATCCAGCTAGGAATACCATCTCCATCGTGATCAGTTTCATTTACGCGATATAATTGAACGTTAAAAATAAGTGGACTATATGGTGGTATACTGGTTTGTCCACTAGAAAAATACCCAAGACCTGAAGGAAATATAAGAGCGCCAATTCCGTAGTCATCATTAAAATCAACAGTATTATCAGGATTAACTTTATAACCTGAAGCTCCTTTAAATTCTACAACTCCTGCAGAAAAACCTTTAATTAGCGTGGTAAGATCAAACCAAATTGGGGTGTTTGCGTTATCAAATGCACTAAGGTTTAATAATTCTCCGCGGTAACTAACAAGGGTAGAATCGGTGAATTTTGGCTGTTGCCCTTCACCTTCTCTAACTTTTAGCACATACATATTATATTCTACATCATTGTTCACCACCGTTTTCATCATTAGGTTTTCTTCTTCAGAAAGTGGTGTTTTATCAGAATTTTCACCGGCTATAGAATCTATTCTAACCATATAATCAAAATCATCAGAAGGATTTTCAAACTCCTCATAATTATAAAAATGGGTTTCCAGGAAATTATTTATAGAATCTGCATCAGTCAAAGCCTGTTCTTCGGGGTCTCTTTCCTCAAATTCCGGAGTATTCCTATTGTCATCTTCATCACAGGAAATTAAAGTTAAAGCTGAAATAAGGCTTAGAATAAAAAATTTGTTTAATCGCATTGTCTTTATTTTTGGCGCGCAAGATACAATATTCTTGTATTTTTGTTTAAGGATTAACGCAGTTTTAAAGGAGAGATTTTATGAGAGTTGACAAGTTTTTATGGTGCGTAAGATATTTTAAAACCCGAAGCATTGCTACCAACGCATGCAAGCAGGGAAAAGTGAAAATGGACGGCAGTAATGTAAAACCATCTAAGGAAGTTTTCCCCAACGATAAACTTACAGTAAGAAAAAACCAGATAGATTACGAAATGGAAGTCATTGACCTACCTCCAAGCCGGGTGGGCGCAAAACTGGTGAACCTTTATATTGTAGATGTTACTCCTAAAGAAGCATTTGAAAAACTGGAGCTTTTAAAATATTCTAAAGATTATTACCGGAAGAAAGGCACCGGAAGACCAACCAAAAAAGATCGTCGTGATATAGACGATTGGTTTGAAAACACAGATACAAATCCTGATGACAAAGATAAAGAAGCATAGTTTTTCTTCAGAATTCTGGTCACAACGTTATGAGCAAAACCATACAGGCTGGGATATTGGGGAAATATCTTCCCCACTTAAAAATTATATAGCCCAGCTTAAAGACAGGGAACTTAAGATATTAATTCCAGGGGCCGGAAATGCTTACGAAGCCGAATATTTATTTCAGCATGGATTTAAAAACGTTTATGTAGCCGATATTAGCGAAAAACCGCTGAAAAATCTAAAAAACCGCGTTCCCGAATTTCCTGAAGAACAGTTATTACATATTGATTTCTTTGAAATTGAAAATTCCTTTGATCTTATTTTAGAACAAACATTTTTTTGCGCGCTTCCGGTAGATGCCAGGCAGAACTACGCCAAAAAATCGGCTGAGCTTTTAAAAGAAAATGGATTGTTAACCGGCCTACTTTTTAGTTTTCCGCTTACAGAAAATGGCCCTCCTTTTGGAGGAAGCAAAGATGAATATTTAACGTATTTTAGTCAGTATTTTGAGATAGAAATTTTGGAACCCTGTTACAATTCTATCAAACCAAGGCAGGGAAATGAGTTGTTTTTAAAACTTAGAAAGAAACCAGCTTAATGCTGAACCCAATTAGAAACCTGTGATAAATTCCCGTCTGGGATTAAAGTTATAAATAAATGAAAGAACGTGTACTTATTTTAAATCAAGAGCAAATTCAGCATAAAATTAAACGTATAGCCTACCAGGTTTACGAGAGTAATATTGATGAAAAAGAAATTATCCTGGCTGGGATTGCCAAAAAAGGTTACCATTTAGCTAACCATTTAAAGGAAGCTTTAGAAACTATTTCTCCCCTTAAAATTCAGTTATGCGAAGTTCATGTGAACAAGAAAAATCCGTTAGAAGAAATTACCACCTCACTTGAGCCGAAAGCTTATCAGGATAAATCGGTTATTCTTGTAGACGATGTGTTAAACTCGGGGACTACCTTAATTTATGGCGTGAGACACTTTTTAAATGTTCCTCTGAAACAGTTTAAAACTGCAGTACTGGTGGACAGAAATCATAAAAAATACCCCGTAAAAGCCGATTTTAAAGGAATTTCCCTCTCAACTTCTTTAAATGAGTTGGTAGAAGTTTCTTTTGAAGCGAATAACTTTAAGGCAGAACTTTTATAGCTTTTCTATAATTTGATCGGCAATAAAGGCAGGTTCCTTTTCGTCTACATTTACAGTAATGTCTGACTGGCTGTAATAGTAAGCACGCTCAAAAAGATGTTTTCTTATAAATTCTTCTAAAGCCTCACGGGTTTCCAGGTGACTAATCACCGGACGATGAACTTTTTCAAGAAAAAGCCTTTCGGTTAAAGTTTGGATTGAAGCTTTTAAATAAACGGTTTTGGCGTCTTTTTGCTCACAAATTCGTTCAAAATTATCTCCGTAACAAGGTGTTCCTCCACCTAATGAGATCACCATATCTGAATTATTTTGTAAAATATCATCTAAAATTTGTGATTCCAGTTTTCTAAAATATAATTCACCCCTGTCTTCAAAAATATCATGTATGCTTTTGCCCTGGATCACTTCTATTTGATCGTCGAGATCTACATATTTGAATTTCAGATTTTTAGCCAGCTTCTCACCTACCACCGACTTACCCGAGCCCATATATCCAGTTAAAAATATTTTCATTGTTAAAGTACTTATTATTAGGAGGATTCAAATCTAATATAAATTTATCTCAATTTAGGCTTGAAAAATAAATTAATGAATGTATATTTGCACCCGCATTCGCAAAAAGACGGATGCTTTTTATTGATCTGGTAGCTCAGTTGGTAGAGCATCTCCCTTTTAAGGAGAGGGTCCTGGGTTCGAGCCCCAGCCAGATCACAAAATAAATTTTGATTTAGTTGGGCGAGAAGCCTGTCTCGAACTAAACGCAGTGAAGTAGAGTTTCGGGAAGCCACAGCCAGATCACTTTTAAGTTCAGAATTCTTAATAGAATTCATTTTTTGAAATAAATAAACCGATCTGGTAGCTCAGTTGGTAGAGCATCTCCCTTTTAAGGAGAGGGTCCTGGGTTCGAGCCCCAGCCAGATCACATTTTTAAGTTCAGAATTCTTAACATTGGAATTCATTTTTTTGCTACAGCCCTTGGAAATTCACTATTTCCAGACTTGTTTTAAGCCCGGGTGCTGGAACTGGTAGACAGGCATGGTTGAGGGCCATGTGTCCATTAGGGCGTGCGGGTTCGACTCCCGCTCCGGGCACTTTCTAAATTACTATCCCACTATTTTCTTTATCAAACCAAAAAACTTATAAGGCGGATACTTTAAAGGTATATCCAGTTTTGTAGTTGAGTTCACTACTCCTCTTTCGTGCGTAAAAGCAAGAAAACTTTCTTTACCGTGATATTTCCCCATTCCGCTGTTCCCCACCCCGCCAAATGGTAGTTTATGATTAGCTACGTGCAAAAGCGTATCGTTAATACAGGCTCCTCCAGAACTTGTTTCACGCAAAACTTTTTCAGCTCCGTTATCTTTTCCGAAATAATATAGCGCCAGCGGCTTTTCATTCTTATTAATATAAGATAAGGCTTCGTCTATTTCGCCAAATTCCATTACTGGTAAAATAGGCCCGAAGATTTCTTCCTGCATAATTTTATCGTCGGGATGCACATTATTTAAGATTGTTGGTTCGATATATTTTTCTTCCTCATTTGTTCTTCCTCCACAATAAACGTCTCCTACTAAATATTTCATCAAACGCTCCATTGCATTTGGATTTACAATTCGTCCATAATGCTTACTATTCGCAATATCTTCTCCCAGCATTTCTTCAAAAGATTTTGAAATTTCAGCTAGCAAATCTTTTTTGACATCTTTATGAACCAGCAAATAATCTGGCGCAATACAGGTTTGTCCTGCATTTATAATTTTACCCCAGGCAATCCGTTTTCCAGCGATTTTTAGATTCGCTTCTTTATCTACAATACAAGGACTCTTCCCCCCCAGTTCCAACACCACTCTGCTTAAATGCTCTGCGGCAGCTTTCATTACTATTTTACCAACACCCGGGCTTCCGGTAAAGAACATAATATCAAACGGAAATTTAAACAATTCCTGGTTCGCTTCCTTCCCACCCTGAACTACCGCGATATATTCTGAAGGGAAAAATTCTGAAATCATTTCTTCTATAACCCTGGCTACATTTGGAGTGTCTGGCGAAGGTTTTAGCACCGCACAACATCCAGAAGAAATGGCTCCAATTAACGGATTTATAGTAAGCTGAAACGGATAATTCCAGGGCGCGATTATTAAACCTATTCCCAGCGGCTCATAAAAGATCTTTGAGCCCGAAGGTTTTATTTGCAAGGGTGTCCCGACTTTCTTGGGTTTTGCCCATCTTTTAAGATTCTTAATATGGTAATCTATCTCTTCTATTAGTAAACTGGTTTCCGTAAGAAAAGCTTCCTCTTTAGATTTATGCAGATCTTTCCATAAAGCTTCATTCATTTTATCTTCATACTGCTTAATAGCCTTTTTAAGCGTCTTTAACTGTTGAAGTCTGAAGGTAATACTTTTGGTTTCCTGAGAGATAAAGAATCTTCTTTGAGACTTATAAGTATCGGAAATTGTTTTTGCTGATGTTTCTTCAATCATAATTTTATTTTTTTCGGCCTTTAAATTCGTCCATTGTTTTATAAACTCCAATTACCCTTCCCACAAACCAATCGTAAAACCAAATAGGGAAAAGCCCTTGCGAAAATCTTACAAAACGCATACTCCAGGGCATACTCAAATAAACGCGATTGTTCTCTATAGCCCTAATGATTCTTTTAGATACTTTATATTGGTCGAGAATGGGAATATTAGATTTCACCCCATCAAACATTCCTGTATTTATATAGTAAGGAGTAACGGTTGTAATGCCAACTCCAGATTTAAGCTGCTTCATCTCCAGGCGCAAACTGTCTGACCAGCCGGTAGCCGCCCATTTGCTTCCCGCATAAACGGCCATTTTAGGATTTGAAACCAGGCCGGCAGAAGAAGTGATATTACAAATATGGCCTTCTTTCCTTGTCATCATTCCCGGGAGAAAAGTTTGGGCGAGTTGCATCGGGGCGATCGCATTCACCTTCATCGTTTTTTCTATTTTCTCTGAAGAATTCTCGTGAAAGTAACCTCCGTAAACAATTCCGGCATTATTAATTAAAACATCTACCGGACCAATTTCATCCTCAACCTGTTTTGCCATTTCCTTTACCCAAACCGTATTGGTGATATCTATAGTATATCCGTAAACCTCCCCAAATTCTTCAAACTCCTTAAGTGTTTGCTGTAAATTGAGCTTATTTACATCCCAGATTACCAGCTTGCCACTTCGTTTCAGTACTTCACGCCCCATTAATTTACCAATACCGTAAGCACCACCGGTAATAAGCACAATTTTCGATGAAATTTTCGTCATAAAATTTACTGTTTAACTTTTTAACTAAACCATTAAACATTTTAACACTTCCGTAAACTGTTTAATGTTCAATTTTAATTAGATTTGACTATCTTAAACACAATATGGAACTAATTAAGCAAAATTTCAGCATAAAAGACCTTGAAAATTTAAGCGGTATCAAGGCTCACACTATAAGAATTTGGGAAAAAAGATATAATATTCTAAATCCCAATCGTACGTCTACTAATATAAGAACATACGATAGTTCTAACCTTCAAAAGATCCTAAACGTCGCTTTTCTAAACGTTCACGGTTATAAGATTTCCAGAATCTCTAAGTTGAGTGATGAGGAAATTTCTAAAATGGTGCGAGGCATCTCTGCCAGTTCCAGCAAAGAAAATCGAGCTCAAAATTCATTTAAGCTTGCTATGATGAATTTTGATGAAGATCTTTTTAATGCTACTTACGACAACCTGCAAAAGGATAAAAGTTTCCGGGAAATTTTTCACCAGGTATTCCTTCCGCTACTGGAGCAAATTGGAATGCTCTGGCAAACAGATACCATTAAGCCAATTCACGAGCATTATATTGTTGATCTCATTAAACAAAAGTTATATTTTAATCTTGCGGAAATAAAGAAAGAAATCAAACCTACTTCCGATAAGCTATATGTGCTTTTTCTCCCAGAAAATGAAATCCACGATATCGGGATTATTTATCTATATTACGAACTTTTATATCATGGAAATAAAGCTATTTACCTGGGACCAAGTCTACCACTAACAGATCTTGGGTATTTATTAGAGCGCCACGATTATATAAATTTTGTGAGTTATTTTACAACCGCACCTGGAGATATTGAAGATTTTATAACCCAATTTAACGAGCAGGTTTGCGAGAAGAAAACTTATGAACTGTTGCTTTTTGGACATAAACTAAGGGAAATTCAGCATAAAGAACTTCCTGCTTTTGTTAAGACACATACCAACTTAAACCAATTTATTGATAAGCTTTAAGAATATTATGAAGAAAAAAGTTGCTATAATTGGTTCCGGATTCGCTTCTCTTGCCGCCGCTTGCTACCTCGCTAAAGACGGCTATGAAGTAGAGATTTTCGAAAAAAATTCAAATATAGGCGGGCGTGCACGCCAGCTTAAAAAGGATGGTTTTTGTTTTGATATAGGCCCAACCTGGTACTGGATGCCAGATGTTTTTGAACGTTTTTTCGCCGATTTCGGCAAAAAGCCTTCAGATTATTATGAACTGGAAAAATTAAGCCCGGCGTACAAAGTTTTCTTCGGAGAAGAAGACAGTATTACCATAGAAGACAGCCTGGATAAAATTTGCGCTGCCTTTGAAGCTGAAGAACCGGGAAGTTCCAAAAAACTGAAAGAGTTTATTAAAGAAGCCAAAGATAATTATGATATTGCTATTAAAGACCTGGTATATCGCCCTGGAGTTTCTCCATTAGAACTGGTAACTCCAACCACCGCAGGGAAAATAAGTCAGTTTTTTAGCACGATTTCAAAAGAAGTTAGAAAAGAATTTAACAATACAAAATTGGTTCAAATTCTTGAATTCCCAGTTTTATTTCTTGGCGCTAAAGCCAGCAATACTCCGGCATTTTACAGCTTTATGAATTATGCCGATTTTGGCCTTGGAACCTGGCACCCAAAAGGCGGAATGTATAAAGTAATTGAAGGGATGGAAAGCCTGGCTAAATCGCTAGGTATAAAGATTAACGTCAATGCGCCGGTTTCCGAAATCTTTGTTGAAAATAACACCGCTACAGGAATGCAGGTTAATGGCAAAAAAATAGAAGCCGATTATATTCTTAGTGGCGCCGATTATCATCACACCGAAACCTTACTTCCGGAATACAAAAGACAGTATAAAGAATCTTACTGGCGAAAAAAGACTTTTGCTCCTTCGGCCCTTCTTTTTTTTGCAGGTTTCAACAAGAGACTGGAAAATGTAACGCATCACACCTTGTTTTTTGATACAGATTTTGAAAAACATGCCAAAGCGATTTACGATGATGCCGAGTGGCCCGAAAACCCTTTGTTTTATGCAAGTTTCCCATCGGTAACCGATGATTCAGCTGCACCGGATGGTAAAGAAGCTGGCATTTTTTTAATTCCGTTGGCACCAGATGTGGAAGACACACCAGAAATAAGAGAAAAATATTTTCAGAAAATTATTACCCGTTTCGAAAGTTTAACCAACCAAAACGTCACCGACCATCTTCTATTTAAAGAATCTTACTGTGTAAAGGATTTTAAAGAAGATTATAACTCTTATAAAGGTAATGCCTATGGACTGGCAAACACCCTCTTGCAAACTGCATTTTTAAGGCCTAAATTGAAAAGCAAAAAAGTGCACAGATTATTTTTTACCGGGCAGCTAAGTGTTCCCGGCCCCGGGGTTCCCCCTTCCCTAATTTCAGGAAAGCTCGCCGCCGGATTAATTCAAAAAGAAAATTAAATTATGAAAGCCATTTTTGACAACGTTTCACGGGCTTGTAGTAAAACTGTTACTCATCAATACAGCACCTCGTTCTCTAGCGCAACAAGGATGCTATCCCCTGCTATTCGTCAAGACATTTACAATATTTACGGCTTTGTGCGCTTTGCCGATGAAATTGTAGACACTTTTCACGATTATGAGAAGGAAAGACTTTTTAACGATTTTGAAGTAGAGCTTTATAAAGCAATTGAAGATAAAATCAGTTTAAACCCCATTTTAAATTCTTTTCAGGAAACAGTTCATAAATACGAAATAGACGAATCTCTTTACCGTGCTTTTATGAAAAGTATGCGGCTTGATTTGCACAAATCTGATTATCTTAGTGTCGCCGAATACAAAGAGTATATCTACGGAAGTGCAGATGTTGTTGGCCTTATGTGTTTAAAGGTTTTCGTAAAAGGAGATAATAAAAAATATGAATCGCTGAAACAATCTGCGATGAGTTTAGGTTCTGCTTTTCAGAAAGTGAATTTTTTGAGAGATCTAAAAGCCGATTTTGATGATCTTAACCGAAGTTATTTTCCCGGAACTAACCTGGCTGAATTAGATGAAGCCAGTAAGCAAAGGATTATTGCAGAAATTGAAGAAGATTTTAAACATGGCTTAAGCGGAATTTCACATTTACCTGTAGAAGCCAAATTTGGAGTTTATACCGCTTATATTTATTACAGAAAATTATTACATAAACTTAAGAAAGTACCATCTTTGGAAATTAGGAATAGCAGGATTCGGGTTCCCGACTATGAAAAAGCAGGTCTTCTGGCCAAATCGTATATTTCTTATAGATTAAAACTTATATAATATGGATATTTTATTATGGATACTGGTTTTTCTGGCCACCTTCGCAGGTATGGAAGGAATGGCCTGGTTTACCCATAAATATATAATGCACGGACTTCTATGGAAGTTGCATAAAGATCATCATCACAAAGATCACAGTCACTGGTGGGAGCGCAACGACCTATTCTTTATATTCTATGCCCTGGTAAGTATTGGTTTTTTCCTACTTTGGCGTTATGAAGATGTTTGGGTTGGTTTACCTATTGGTTTAGGAATTTTAGCCTACGGAATCACTTATTTCACTGTACATGATATTTTTATCCACCAACGGTTTAAAATTTTTAGGAACGCAAATAACCGATTTGCAAAAGGAATAAGAAGGGCACATAAAATGCATCATAAACATCTTGGTAAGGACGATGGCGAATGTTTTGGAATGTTATTCGTACCTTTAAAATATTTTAAAAAATAAAATGATAATGTTGCGTTTAGTAATTCTATGCTAGGTCCCTTATATTTTTATGTAATTATTGGTGGAGGACTTGCAGGCCTTCAGTTAGCCCGGCAACTTAGCCGGGATGTTTTTTTCAAAGGAAAAAAGATTGCCATTATAGATTCCGATTTTTCAATGCCGGTTAAAACCTGGTGTTTTTGGGAAAAGGGCGAAGGCAAATGGGATCACTTACTTACCAAATCCTGGAATAAAAGCCAGTTTATATCTTCAGATGAAAATATGGATTTACGCTTATCTCCTTATTCTTATAAGATGATAAAAGCAAAAGATTATCATCAAAAACTACAGGAAGAGATAGAAGAATCTGGTGATATAGAATTTATTACCGATGAAATTCAGAAAATAGATCCAGTAACTATGAAAGCCAAAGGCCGAAAAAAGTCTTATGGTGCTACGCATTTCTTTGACAGCAGGATAGATCCTACATACCTCGAAAGTAAAAAACATACTACTATTTTTCAGCATTTTAAGGGCTGGGAAGTGGAAACCGAAAAGTCCATTTTTACGCCTGATTCTTTTACGATGATGGATTACCGAATTAAATATCCAGATGCTACTGCTTTTACTTATATTCTTCCGTTCACAAAAAACAAAGCTTTAGTTGAATATACTTTTTTCTCTCCCTTTTTAACTGAAGATAAAGTCTATGATGAAATGCTTCAGAAGTACTTTGAAAAGATTTTAAAAACCAAAGATTTCCAGATTAAAAGCACTGAAACAGGCGTTATCCCAATGACCGATTTCCCCTTTGATAAAGCAAATACAAGACAAGTTACCAAAATAGGAACAGGTGGTGGCTGGGTAAAACCTTCTACCGGTTATTCATTTAAAAATACCGAGAAACGCATTGCGAAAATTATTCAAAATATTAAAAGTGGGAAATTACCCGGAGAAAATTTAATTAATAACAAATTCAGAAAATACGATGCAATTTTCCTGGATGTACTCGCCCAAAATAATCAAAAGGGAGAAGAAATTTTCACTAAATTCTATACCAAAAATTCACCTCAAGAAATTTTTAAATATTTAGATGAAGAAACCTCAGTTTCTGAAGACTTAAAAATTATGCTATCACTCTACAGTTTCGATTTTGTAAAGTCATTTTTCAGGAAATCTTTTTAATTCAAAATTCAAGATTGAAGAAAAACATTCTATTAAATAAGAATCGATATATTCTACCGAAGAGAGAAAATAAGAACAGCTAATTTTTTAGGGAATTAAGCTTTTTATTTATAGAATACAATTCTCGTTTTAAATGATCAACAGATTCCTCTAATCCCTTAATTTTTCCGGTGGAAACAATTTGATGGTGGGGAATCAGGCTACTGCTTATTTTGCCAAGCACAACCAAAAGCTGCTTAATATCCTCTTTTTTCACTTTCTGCACCCCTTCTTCATGGGGATTATCACTTTCTACCAGCAAATAATCCTGATTTCCATCTAAACGCAATCTCTTAATTGTAGTTTCGTTTTTTGTGATTAAAAGCACAATGGCACCATCTATAACTTTCTCAATCTTTTGTATTTGGCAAACCACAATATCACGCGGCAAAAGTGTAGGAGACATGCTTTCACCTTCCACTTCAAAAAGGCTTTGATCTAAACTAGGATTAAACCCGGGAATGCGATACCATTCATACTCTTCATAAGAGTGTTGTTCCTTAAAATTCTTTATAAATCCCGCATGGGCCATATCTTTCACTAACGGGATAAAACCATTATTTGGAGAAATTTCAACTAATAATTTTTCCCCTTTAAGTATATAATCGGTTGTTACGTTGTAAAGTTTACTTAAATTAACAATATGACCTATCGCTACACCATTTTGTGAATTTTCAATAAGTGAATATGCGGCTTGCGAGATAAAAAGCTTTTTAGCGACGTAATCTTGAGATAATTTGTTTTTTTTCCGAAGTTCCTTAATCCTTTTTCCTATTGCACCATCCTCTTTCATCCTAAAATCTAACTTGATATTTTTTATAATGCAAAATTATTAAAAAGTTAGGTTATCATCTATTTTTATAATTATTTA
Organism: Salegentibacter lacus; assembly: GCF_020164555.1. GTDB lineage: Bacteria > Bacteroidota > Bacteroidia > Flavobacteriales > Flavobacteriaceae > Salegentibacter > Salegentibacter lacus. The sequence goes on from NZ_JAIQZB010000011.1 coordinate 25,977, forward strand.
TCATAATAATAATATTTATACAGTTAATTTTATGTTAATATATAATAATAAATTATATTTTTACATGAAAAATTTTAAGGACTTGATATTTTCCTGGTCTACTTAAGAATAAGCTGGACTTCGATGAAAATAAAAGATCTATTATTTACAATTTAATAGAGGAAAACCACGAGGGAAGTATTTAATAAGCTCAACTTTACTACCGGAAAATTTTACTGAAAAATCAGGTGATTTTTAATCTCTCAATAATATATGTAAATATGCCGCCGATGAAATAAAAGGTCTCGGCTCCAATATCTCAGAATAGTCCTATTCTTCATTCTCCATATAATTATAAATTATGAATAATTGGGAAATCATCATTTTTTTATAATTAAAAATCATAAATACGGATGCCTTTCAGTTAAATGGATGTTAATCTATCCCCCAGGGTTATCACCTCTAGAAGTCTGGCTACATTCGAATACTATCAACCAAACAGAAATATAATTACTTGATTTACACCACCTTTTATCTTCGAATCCTCCGGCTTTCCATATCAAACACAACTTTGTTGGAAACTTACTCTTCACTCTTGTGTGGATCTGCGAACACGGATATGAATTTGAAGAAAAACAACATCGCTATGCGAAAGGGGTTGCGTGAAAATATAAAATTTGAGTTGGAGGAATGTATAGGCGGATCTTATTTTACCAATAAAAAATGCCCTCTCAACAAGCTTAGTATATCCTGTTTACTATCTCTTGTAAAAGTGGATACTTTTCTACAGGATTCTTTTTCCTTCGCTCCCAATGAATGGGATAAATGTCATAACTGTGAATTAGAAAATGTAGGTCAGTATTATAATTTATTATATACCGAAAACCTTCCGCACAATATAACCGAACTGTTGCTCGAACAGAAAGATAAAATTGAAAGCTATTTGATTAAAGATTTATGATTGGCTGTTAACGATTGGGGCATTAACAGTCAGTCAAAAACCTCGAAGTTTTCTTCGGGGTTTTTTTATTTAAAACTTAAAACCTGGTTTGATAGTTATTCTACCAACAACCCGTCAATAATGTTTCTAAAAGTCTGACTATTCCAATCTGCGGCACCTTTTTTATCAACTACAATGGTTCCGTTCTTATCAATTACATAAGTAGAAGGCAAGGTATAACCATCTAAAGGTTTGGGATCTTCAGAAAGCATCCGGTAACTGGAAAAGCGATAGCCTTTACGCTTCAGAAAATTATTAGTGGTTTCGTGATCTTCTCCGGAAATAAAATAAAATTCCACTTCATCTTTATAATCGGTATAAAGTTCCTGGAAACTTGGCATTTCAGCAATACAGGGAGGACACCAGGTGGCCCAATAGTTTACAATAATCACTTTTCCTTTGGATTCAGCAAAATCAACTCTATTCCCATCTTTTGTTTCCAGGGTCCAATTGTAAGTTTCCAGTTCTTTCCTGTCTTCTTCATCGGTAACCGAAGGGCTAAATGCAAAAATCTTATTCACCACAATTTGAATGGGTTTTCGGGTTTGCGGGATAATCAAAACAAGGATTAAAACAATAAATATTATGTTGGCCCACTGGTTACTGAAAAGTTTTTTCATTGCTGAATTTTAATACTTAGACGTAGAGAACAAAGGTACTTAACATCTGAATTTTGAGCATAAAAAAAGAGGCTGATTAATTGTAATCGCTCCGCCCTTCTAAGGTGTGCAAAAAATTAATCAGCCTCTATAAATTAATAATTTTCTAAACTTAATTAAGCAGCGTTTTGCTTCTTTATTAAGTTTAATGCTGAACCATGTTTATACCACTCAATTTGAGGTTCGTTATAAGTATGGTTTGTTTTTATGGTGTCTTTACTACCATCAGCATGTACAATCTCTACAGTAATTTGCTTATCTGGAGCAAAACCTTCAAGATCTATAAAGTTAAAGGTATCGTCTTCCTGAATAAGGTCGTAATCGGCTTCATTATCGAAAGTCAATCCTAACATACCTTGCTTTTTAAGGTTGGTTTCGTGAATACGGGCAAAAGATTTTACCAATACCACTTTCACTCCAAGGTGACGAGGCTCCATAGCCGCGTGCTCTCTTGAAGAACCTTCACCATAGTTATGATCTCCTACCACAACGGTTGGAACACCTTCTTTTTTATATGCACGTTGTACAGCGGGAACGCCATCGTACTCACCGTTTAGTTGGCTCTTTACAAAGTTTGTCTTTTTATTGAAGGCGTTAATCGCTCCAATAAGACAGTTATTAGAAATATTATCTAAGTGCCCTCTGTAACGCAACCACGGTCCTGCCATAGAAATATGGTCGGTAGTACATTTTCCAAAAGCTTTAATAAGCAATTTAGCTCCGGTAAGGTTTTTACCGTCCCAGGGCTCAAACGGAGTTAATAATTGCAGTCTTTCACTATCTTCAGCTACTTTCACTTCAACAGTTGCTCCATCTTCGTTTGGTGCGATATATCCAGGATCTTCAACTGCAAAACCTTTGGTTGGCAATTCAATTCCTGTTGGCTCGTCTAACATTACTTCTTCACCGTCCTCGTTCATCAATTTATCACGAGTAGGATCAAAATCCAAACGTCCTGAAATTGCAATTGCGGCTACCATTTCTGGAGAACCTACAAAGGCGTGTGTGTTTGGATTACCATCGGCACGTTTAGAGAAATTACGGTTAAAAGAATGTACAATTGTATTCTTTTCCTCACCTTTTCTGTCGCTACGATCCCATTGTCCAATACAAGGTCCGCAGGCATTTGTAAAAATTGTTGCATCAAGATCTTCAAAAATTTGAAGTAGTCCATCACGCTCTGCCGTAAAACGAATTGTTTCTGATCCCGGGTTAATACCAAAATCAGATTTCGCCTTTACTTTTTTATCTACCGCTTGTTTAGCGATTGAAGCCGCACGCGTAAGATCTTCGTAAGAAGAGTTGGTACAAGAACCTATTAATCCCCAATCTACGTTAATTGGCCAGTCGTTTTCTTTTGCTTTAGCGCCCATTTCAGAAATAGGTGTTGCTAAATCCGGAGTAAACGGCCCGTTAAGGTGAGGCTTTAATTCAGAAAGATTAATTTCGATTAATTCATCAAAATATTGCTCCGGGTTTGCGTAAACCTCATCATCTCCTGTTAGGTGTTCGCTAACCTGGTTTGCTGCATCAGCAACATCTGCACGGTTTGTAGCACGCAGGTAACGGTCCATAGATTCATCATAACCAAAAGTTGAAGTGGTTGCACCAACTTCAGCCCCCATATTACAAATGGTTCCTTTTCCGGTAGCCGACATAGATCGGGCACCTTCACCAAAATATTCTATAATTGCTCCGGTTCCACCTTTTACGGTAAGAATTCCGGCTACTTTTAAAATCACATCTTTTGCGGCAGTCCATCCAGAAAGGCTTCCGGTTAGTTTAACCCCAATAAGTTTTGGAAATTTAAGTTCCCACGGCATTCCGGCCATTACATCTACCGCATCTGCTCCACCAACACCAATGGCAACCATTCCAAGTCCGCCAGCATTTACTGTGTGAGAATCGGTACCAATCATCATTCCTCCAGGGAATGCGTAGTTTTCTAATACAACCTGGTGAATAATTCCTGCACCGGGTTTCCAGAAACCAATTCCGTATTTGTTGGAAACAGATTCAAGAAAATCAAAAACTTCGCTACTAGATTTATTGGCAGCCTGCAAATCTATTGCGGCTCCCATTTTGGCCTGGATAAGGTGATCACAATGCACCGTAGTTGGTACAGCAACCTGTTTTTTCCCGGCCTGCATAAATTGCAATAAAGCCATTTGGGCGGTTGCATCCTGGCAGGCAATCCTGTCTGGTGAAAATTCTACATAGTCTTTACCTCTTGTGTAGGCCTCTTTGGCCGCCCCATCCCATAAATGCGAATAAAGGATTTTTTCTGAAAGGGTTAAAGGTTTCCCAACCACCTCACGTGCAGTATTCACACGTTCGGCCATCTGGCTGTAAACCTTCTTGATCATATCAATATCGTATGCCATATTATTGTGTATTTGTTCTAAAAAGTCTCGCAAATTTAAGGATTTCGAACGGATTTTGAAAATAAGAGGTGATTATCAAAATTTAATGAAAATAATTTTGCATTTCATAATTTATGATACTTAAAATTTAACTAAATATAATTTAATGGTTGAATATTATGAATTTCACAAATTAAAGAAAATGAATTGTAAAAAAATCAATGAGTAAGAGGAAAGAAAACAAAATTTAAACCCATTCTTGATAAGGAAACGCTATCTAAGATCGTTTAGAGTTTCTAAACATATTATTTTGAAGATGTAGTATTTTTTTTCTTCGGAATAAATAAACCACCGGCGCGAAAAAAGGAAGTAAAAACATAGAAACGATCCAAAAGGTTTTATTGTGTAATTTTTGCTGAATCATATCTATAAGTATAAATAGCCAGAATACAAAAAGAATTCCAACGGCTGTCCAGTTTAGGAAACTACTTACCTCTTTATCTAAATCTAAAATATTAGTAAAAAAATCCCTTCCCCATAAAATATAGAAAAGCACACTTATTAAGACCCGGTATTTAACAAAGGTTTTAATCATCAATAAAGATCCCTGATAATTTTTTCTTCTGAAATCCCTTCAGCTTCAGCTTTATAGTTTTTAATTATTCTGTGGCGTAAAATTCCAATAGCTACGGCCTGAACATCTTCAATGTCGGGTGAAAATTTTCCATTTACCGCGGCGTGAGATTTAGCGGCAAGGATTAGGTTTTGTGAAGCTCTTGGGCCTGCACCCCAATCGAGGTAATTCTTAACAAATTCGGGAGCTTCATCAGCAGCTGGCCTGGTTTTTCCTACTAGCCTAACCGCGTATTCTATCACATTATCCGCAACAGGAATTCTTCGAATCAATTGCTGAATTTCTACGATTTCTTCCGCAGAAAACAAAGCATTTATCTTTTGTGTTTTATCTGAAGTTGTACTTTTTACCACATCTACTTCTTCCTGAAAGCTTGGATATTCCAGTAGAATAGAAAACATAAACCGGTCTAACTGAGCTTCGGGCAAAGGATAGGTTCCCTCTTGCTCTATCGGGTTTTGGGTAGCTAGCACAAAATAAGGGTTGGCTAACTGATGATTATGCCCTGCTACAGTCACTGATCGTTCCTGCATAGCCTCTAAAAGAGCTGCCTGGGTTTTAGGAGGAGTTCTATTAATTTCGTCGGCAAGAACAATATTTGAAAACACCGGGCCTTTTATAAATTTAAACGTCCTGTTTTCGTCCAGGATCTCTGCCCCAAGAATATCGCTGGGCATTAGATCTGGGGTGAATTGTATTCTTTTAAAATCTAAGCCCAAAGCCTGGGAAATAGTATTTACCATCAAGGTTTTGGCTAAACCGGGAACCCCAACCAGCAACGAATGCCCTCCTGAAAAAACCGAAAGCAGGATCTGGTCTATAACCACATCCTGCCCTACTATTATTTTGGCAATTTCTTTTTTTAAATCCTGATGTTTAACCACCAGTTTTTCTACAAGAGCAACGTCTGACATTGATAAAATGCTATTTTTTTAACCAGTTACTGCTATACTCGCAGTCTTTAAACTTTCCGTTCACTTTAATATAGGTGTCCCCTATCTTTTCTTTCTGCCACTCTTCTATAACTTCTAACTGTTTATCGCGTAGTGCTAGTTCTTTGATCTTAGTGAAATCTGTTGCGTAATTAGCTTCGTGCTCTGCGATTCTTTTATTTACTTTGATCAACTTAAAGAATGGACGACCGGTTCTATCCTGATCACGCATTCTTAAAGACAATTCGCCTTCCTGTAATTCCCCAACTTCATCATACAATTTAGGGTCTATCTTAGAAAGCTCAAAACGTGTGTCGCCGGTTCTGGGGTTAATAAGTTTACCACCATCTCCTCGGGTTTCTTCTTCATCAGAAAATTCACGAGCGGCTTCAGCAAAATCTAAAACGCCTTCGTCTACTCTTTTTCTTATACTATCTATTTTTGCTTTAGCTTCTTCAACAGAAGCATTGGTAACGTCCGGGATAAGTAGAATATGTCTTAAATCTACGTTTTGCCCTCTAATTCTATCTATCTGGATAATATGATAACCAAATTCGGTTTCAAAAGGTTCGCTTACTTCTCCTGCCTGAAGGCTAAAAGCAACATCCTTAAATTCTTTTACAAAATTATCTTTTCTTGAGAGAGAAATTCTACCACCATCCTTGGCACTTCCAGGATCTTGTGAGTACAAAATGGCCTTGGTGGCAAAACTGGCATCATTATCTAAAACATCTGCCCTAAAATCGTTCAAACGATCTATTACTTTTTGCTTTTCACTTTCTGGAATTCCAGGCTCAACTACAATTTGAGAAAGCTCAATTTCTTCACCGAAAACTGGGAGTTCATCTTCCGGAATACTTTCGTAATAGGCTCTTACTTCTTCTGGAGTAATTTCTACAGTTTCAACAATTTGTTGTTGCATTCGGCTGGCCAGCTGCCGCTCTTTATTAAGCTCGAATAATTCGCTTCTAAATTCAGCTTCGTTTTCCTTGTTATAGAATTCAAGGACTTTTTCCATGGAACCAACCTGGCGTACCATTTCAGAAATTTGCTGATCTATATAACTATTAACCTCAGCATCCATAACGATAATACTATCCTGAATGGCGTGGTGTGCATAAAGTTTGTTTTCCATAAGAGAACCTGCAAGCTGGCAATCGGTAACATCTGCTGTAGACATTCCCTGGCTTTGCATATCCTTGTACATCATATCTACATCGCTATCAAGAATAATATAATCGCCAATTACGGCAGCAATTCCATCCACCTTTCTACGCTCTGAGCTATTGGTTTCGGCAACGGTATTTTGTGCGATTTCATCTTCCGGCTGTATTGAAGTACTATCGGTTACAATCACATCTTGTGAATAACCGGTAAAACCGATTAAAACGGCCAAAAGAAAGCCGGTATTTTTAATTATAGATTTCAAATTGTTCATTTTTAATTGCATCTTTTGTAATATCTTTTTCCAGTTCTTTTATTAAATTTCGTTTTCGCTTGTTAAGCAAAATCCTTTCTATGGTAGGCTCTGCATATTCAAATGGAGCGTCCTGGCCATGTTCTAAAACATCATTTACGTAGATCAAATATACACCTAATGAATCTTCTACCTGAAGAAAATTGGATTTGTTTAATAGATTATCCCTATCATTAGATGATAAAGCGGGAATTTTATCGTAAACCGTCTTTATCTTTACCCAAACCGAATCGTTTAAAGAATAATTTTTAAACTGAAGCGATAGTTTATCCAACTCTTCTTTATCCTCTTCATTAAAGCGTTTGAGGGAGGATTTTATTTCATCTAAATTAGTATTACCTTCAGCCAGGCTTACATACCTTAATTTCAATAAATCTTCAGTAAGTTTAAAATTGCCTTTATTTTCTTCAAAATAAATCTTCTTCTCTTCTTTCGTTAAACTACTATCTAACTGCCTTCCTACTACTGCATCTTTATATGCACTTGTATACAGTTCATTTTTATAATTTTCTATTAAATCTCTAAACTCCCTTTGCTGACTTTCTGGAAGATTTAATTGCGCCCTGTCTATAAGTAATTGCTGTGTAGCCCATCGGGTAATATAGTTAGACACAATAAGAGAACTATCTTCTTTAGAGGTGTTTTCGTTTATTAAAGCATTAATGTCTTCTTCATACAAATAAGAATCGTTAACCCTTACTATTACCTTACGTTCTTCTTCTTTTTCAAAATAAGAACAACCTGCGAGTAAAAAACCGGCTACAAATAAACCTATAAAAAGCGGTGATATCTTCAAATTCATTAAGTTGAGATAGCAATTTACATACCATTTTCAAATGACTAACAGCCTGTAATTTGCGCGTAGGCAAAAATAAGAATTCCTGTAGGTTCTACAAGCTTATGCTTAAACGATTATAAGCATCCAAAAATTATAGTTTTAAAATGAATTTTTCGAAGTATTTTAAGTCCCATAGATTGGGAAGTAATTCAAACCCTATAACCGAAGTGTTTGAACAGTAAAATAGTTTTAAGAGATTTAGTATGAATAATTAAAAGCTGCTATTATATTTGTCAAAAACAATATTATTATGATACGCAGCAGTTTATTAATTGCTTTTTTATGTTTTAGCGTTCTTGTTAACGCACAAACAAAAGTAGGAACCATAGACACCGATTACATTCTTGCGCAAATGCCGGAAATGCAAGAGGTAAATGAAGGATTAAAAGCCTACGATCAACAATTACAACAGGATTTTCAGGGGAATGTTCAAAAGTATGACACCCTGGTAAAAACCTATCAGGCAAATGCCGCAAGCCTGGCCGATGATGCCCGCCAGCAAAGTGAATCTGAAATTATAGAACTGGAAAACCAGATTAAACAATTTAGACAAAGAGCCCAGGTTATGATGCAAATGCGCAGAAATGAACTAACCGATCCGCTTTATGAAAAGATTGATGCCGCAATGCGGGCTGTAATTCAGGAAGAAGGCTTTACGCAAATTCTGCACGCCGGCGGAAACAGCCTTGCTTTTTCTGCCCAGGATTATGATATTACCGAAAAGGTAATGACGAAAATGGGAATTGAAATTCCTGCCCCTGCTGAAGAAGAGTAGTTTATAGTGAAACCGAGATAAAAAAGTAGACCCCACAAATCTGTGGGATCTACTTTTTTGATTAAAGCAACAAAACTATCGACTATAATTAGGAGATTCGTTGGTAATAGTTACATCGTGAGGATGGCTCTCGTGAATTCCCGAAGCTGTAATTTTTACAAACTTTGCGTTTTCTTTAAGCGCAGGAATATCCTTAGCACCACAATAGCCCATTCCGGCTTTTAGGCCACCTACAAACTGGTGGATGCTTTCTTCAAGTTCTCCTTTATAAGGTACACGACCCACAATACCTTCAGGCACCAGTTTTTTAATATCATCTTCCACATCCTGGAAATAACGATCTTTAGAGCCCTTTTGCATTGCCTCTACCGATCCCATTCCGCGATATGATTTGAATTTTCTTCCTTCGTAAATTATGGTTTCTCCCGGAGATTCTTTAGTTCCGGCCAATAATGAACCAAGCATCACACAGTCGGCTCCTGCAGCTAATGCCTTTGGAATGTCACCGGTATAACGAATTCCACCATCGGCAATTACCGGTACACCAGTTCCTTTTAGTGCTGCTGCAACTTCAAGAACTGCAGAAAATTGAGGAAAACCAACTCCCGCCACAACTCGTGTGGTACAAATCGATCCAGGACCAATTCCTACTTTTACTGCATCTGCTCCAGCTTCTGCCAGGTATTTGGCGGCCTCAGCAGTAGCTATATTTCCTACTACAACTTCCAGATCTGGAAATTTAGCTTTTACATCCTTTAAAACCGATACAACACCCCGGGTATGCCCGTGGGCGGTATCAATAATTATGGCGTCTACACCCGCATTCACCAAAGCTTCAGCGCGATCAACCGCATCAGCAGTAACACCAATGGCAGCGGCTACACGAAGTCTTCCAAAGCTATCTTTGTTGGCATTCGGCTTTTGGGTAAGTTTGGTAATATCCCTAAATGTAATAAGCCCCACCAGCTTTTTGTTATCGTTAATAACCGGTAATTTTTCAATCTTATATTCCTGCAAAATATCTTCTGCCTCATCCAGCGAAGTACCTTCTGCAACAGTTACCAGATTTTCTGAAGTCATAACCTCAGCAATTGGCCTGTTGTTGTTTTTCTCAAAACGCAAATCCCTGTTGGTTACAATTCCCAACAATTTGCCTTCATCGTCTACAATAGGAATTCCGCCAATACTGTGTTCACGCATACTCGCTTTAGCATCGCTCACATTAGCCGTAATTGGTAAGGTTACGGGATCTATAATCATTCCGCTTTCTGCTCTTTTTACTTTTCGAACTTTTAGCGCTTGCTGTTCGGCAGTCATATTTTTATGCAAAACACCAATTCCTCCCTCACGAGCCATGGCAATGGCCATTCTGGATTCGGTAACCGTATCCATAGCTGCAGAAACAATGGGAACGTTTATAGATATATTTTTGGTGAATTTTGTGCGAATGCTTACTTCTCGAGGTAATATTTCAGAGTAAGCGGGAACAAGCAATACATCGTCGTAAGTAAGGCCTTCTCCTAATATTTTAGATTCGTGTGCGATCATAGCAATTAAAGATTTAATTGCGTGCAAATGTACACTTTTTATAGCAGAAACTGACTTAAAACTGTTTAGTATTCAGAAAATTACTTCGGAAGCTTTTATCCGGCAAACTCCAGGACATCTGTAGAATTAAAACCAATTTTTATACGATCTGCCACATTGGTATCTTTGGTTACTACTGAAATTTGATGTCCGTTATCTAATTTCAGCAGCAATTGGGTTGCATTTCCCATAAAAGTTTTTTTCAAGACCCTGGCGTGGGTTACATATTCACACTCTTCATTGATACTAAAGTTTTCATTCCGAATGGCGTGGTTACAATTCGGATTCAAAGGACAATCAAAGGCCGTTTGTAAATCTTTATTCAGCTGAATGGTATTTCCAAATAGAGAGGCGACATAAACCGAATTCGGTTTAATATACAAATTAGAAGCCTGATCTTTTTGAATAACTTTTCCGTGCTGAAGGATAAGGATTTCATCAGCTACAGAAAGTGCGTCCTGCGTATCATGGGTTACAAAAATTGCCGTGACACCGGTTTTCTTTATAATCTCAAAAACCTGGCTACGCAATTGCATTCTAAGCATAGCATCCAGGTTACTAAAAGGCTCGTCTAAGATCAATAAAGATGGATTTGGAGCCAAAGCCCTGGCCAGGGCCACGCGTTGCTGCTGCCCACCAGAAAGTTGATGCGGATAGCGTTTTTCAAGTCCGTTAAGCCCAACTAGCTCCAGCATTTCCAATGCCCGTTCTTTTTTGTTTTTCAGTTTTGAAATTCCGTAGCTTACATTTTTAAGAAGGTCAAAATGCGGGAACAATGCATATTCCTGAAATACCAGTCCTATTTTTCGCTTTTCAGGTGGCACCAACTTTCTAACTGAGGAAAGTTCTTTGTTATTGAGGATAATACTACCGTGATCGGGACGTTCCAAACCGGAAATAAGCCTGACTAAGGTGGTTTTCCCACTTCCGCTTTCACCAACAATAGCGCAAACATCTCCTTCTTTTAAATTAAAAGAAACTTCTTTAAGAGCAAAATTTTTGCCTTTATCGAAGCTTTTGGAAATGGAATTTATGCTTAGCATCTTATTCTTTTATCAATAATCTGTTCAAAAATATCACGGGAATGGTAGCCGTGAAGATAATAAATAATGAAGGAATTGCAGCCTCCATGACCATTTCGTCACTTGCATACTCAAAAGCTTTCACAGCGAGGGTATTAATATGAAATGGTTTTAAAATTAAAGTTAGTGGTAATTCCTTTAAAACATCTATGAACACAAGAATTACCGCACTCAAAATTCCTGTTTTAATCAGCGGGAATTCTACCTTAAGAAAAGTTTTAAAATTCCCAACCCCTAGCATTTTAGAAGAATCTGGAATACTATTGCTTACTTTTAAAGCCGTAGATTCTATAGGATTATAGGCCACCGCTAAAAATCTAACGCTATATGCATAAACCAGCGCAACGAGAGTACCGTTGAATAAAAAACCGGTTTCAATACCAAAAACCGAATCCATTATATTAATAAACCACTTATCAAAAGCCAGGGTTGGAATCATAATACCAATAGCCACAACCGCCCCGGGAATAGCGTAACCTAAAATCCCTAACCTGGAGATACTTTTAATTCCGTTTATACTGCTCCATTTCGCAAAATATATAAGTAAAGTGGCAAAAAGAACGGTTACCAGCGAAGTGATTAAAGCGATCCCAAAACTTTGCAACGAGAGCATAATAAAATCGAGATCAAATACTTTTTCTGCAGTTAAAACCGCCCAGTAGATCAATTGCCCTACAGGAATTAAAAAACCTAAGATTACGGGTATTAAAACCAGGATGAATTTTACCCATTGCATTGGCCTGGTTCCTAATTTTCTATGGGTACGCCCGGAAGCTTTATTTCCCGTAAATTGTATATTTTTTCGCTGCCATTTTTCGAATAAAATAAGGGCAAAAACAATAAAAATAAGCAAAGCCGAAAGGTAGACTGCAGTTTCCGGTTCTTCTAAAGAAAACCATGCCCTGAAAATTCCGGTGGTAAAGGTATTCACACCAAAATATTGAGCAGCACCATAATCGTTTAAAACTTCCATTAAAACCAGGATAAGTCCGGCGATAATTGCCGGCCTGGCCAGGGGCAACATCAACCTGAAAAAAGATCTAAACTCCCCTACTCCAAGCATCGTTGAGGCTTCCAGTAAATTTCCTGCCTGATTTAAAAAAAACGCTCGGGAACTAACATATACATAAGGGAAAAGCGAAATACTAAGCACAAAAGCCAATCCGAATTTATTCATAATATCTATCCGAATAAATTCTAAGTTTAATCCTCTTAAAATTAGCTCAAGACTTCCGCCATAGTCAAAAACACCGGCGTAGGCATAGGCAACAATATAGGACGGAATGGCGAGAGGCAAAATAAGTAACCACTCAAGCTGCTTTCTAAAAGGAAATTCAAAACGGGCAACCAACCAGGCGGTGCCTACTCCCATAATAAGCACCAACAAACTACAGGAAAAAATCAGGAAAAAGGAATTTCCTATATAATCTACCAAAAGATTATCTACTAGATGACCCCAGGTTTCTCCGGGTCCTTCCAGTAGTTTTACCGCGATGGCAATTACGGGTAGGGCAATAAAAAGAACGATGGCCAATGTAAATATTGACCATCGATTTGTATCTCTTTTCAGGCGTTTAAGCCTTGACTTTAAAGAAAATATATGACTACTTCCAGCCTGCTTCATCAAATAGCATTACTGCTTTTTTATTATTTTCTCCCAATTTAGAGAGGTTAAGTGTGTCTTCCTTAAATTCTCCCCATTCCTGAAGTAAATCTGCAGGAGCTACATCTTCGTTCACCGGATATTCGAAATTGGAATGCGCGAATATTTTTTGCGCGTCTTCAGAAATTAAAAACTCAATAAACTTAATGGCGTTTTCTTTATTGGGAGCATATTTTGCAACGCCGGCACCACTAACATTGATGTGGGTACCACGTCCCTCCTGATTTGGGAAGAAAAGTTCAATACTTTCTCCTGCCTTCACTTCTTCAGGATCCTCAGAATTTAAAAGTTTACCAATATAGTAAGTATTTACCACGGCAAGATCACCTTCCCCGGCAACCACGGCTTTTACCTGGTCACGATCGTTGCCTTTTGGCGCACGAGCCATATTTTCTACTACTGCTTCTGCCCATTCTTTCGCTTCTTCTTCCCCGTTATGAACCATAATAGAAGCCATTAAAGATTGGTTATAGATATTTCCCGAAGAACGAATCAATAATTTATCGTTCCATTTATCTGAAGCCAAATCTTCGTAAGTAGATAATTCACTTTCGTTTACCCTATCTTTTGCATAAGCAATAACACGAGCTCTTTTTGTAAGACCAAACCAGTGATTATCGGCATCTTTAAGGTGAGAGGGAATAGTTTCTTCAAGAATATCTGAAGATACAGCCTGCAAAAGATCACTGCTTTTAGCTCTTTCTAATCTCCCGGCATCTACCGTTATTAAAACATCTGCAGGAGACTGTTCGCCTTCCATTCTCATTTTTTGAATAAGTTCATCGGCACTGGCGTTTATTACATTTACTGTAATTCCTGTTTCCTCCTCAAATTGTTTAAACAATTCCTGATCAGATTCATAATGCCTGTGCGTATAAACATTTACTTCCTGATTTTCACTCTCAGCATTTTCGTTTTTTTCCTCTGAATTTTTACAGGAAAACATTAAGGTTAATGCTAAAAGTCCAACTAGTGTTTTTTTCATTTTCCGGGGTTTAAATTTTGAGCAAATATAATTATTTAGAATAGGTTTAAATAAATTTCAGAAAAAATTTCATGTCTATTCAGTGTAGTAAATGTTAAAATTAACGCTTAAAAGGCTGGATAACTGAATGTTTTAAATTTTTATTTGAAATAAGTCTAAATAAGTTTGCGGATATCTATAGTGCAATATATTTTTGCATCGCTATTTAAAACTAATCTAAATAAAATGAAAAAGCTACTACTTTTTTCCTTGTGTTTAACTTTTACTGGCTTCCTCAAAGCGCAGAACAGGGAGAATGAAACAAAGCAGGACAGTATTGAAAATCTTCGAGAGGTAGTAATCTCTGCAAATGTATTCTTTGGAAGTAAATTTGAAGCCAGAAACCGCACCGGTTCGGCATATTTTTTAGCTCCTAAAGATTTGCAAAAACATAATTATACCGATATAAACCGTGTTTTTCGCCAGGTTCCCGGAGTTAATATTTATGAAGAAGACGGGTTTGGGCTTCGTCCAAATATTAGTTTACGTGGTACCTCTCCTGAAAGAAGTTCGAAAATTACCATTATGGAAGATGGCGTGCTTATCGCTCCTGCCCCATATAGTGCTCCGGCAGCTTATTATTTCCCATCGGTAGGGAGAATGCAGGCGGTAGAAGTATTGAAAGGTAGTAGCCAAATTCAGTTTGGACCAAACACTACGGGAGGCGCTATTAACTTTATCTCTTCGCAGATTCCGGAAGATTTTTCAGGCTCTTTAAATGCTAATTACGGAAGTTTTAATACGTCAAATTTACACGCCAAAGTTGGAAATTCTTATGAAAATGTTGGCTATATGCTTGAATACCAAAATTACCGATCAGATGGATTTAAAAACCTTGACAGCGGCGGAGATACCGGCTTTAATAAAGATGACCTTGTTGCCAAATTAAGACTGAATACCAGTAGTGGCACTCAAATTAGACAATCTTTAGACCTTAAATTTCAATATTCTGATGAAGTTTCCGATGAAACTTATTTAGGATTGACGGCAGATGATTATGCTGCAGATCCTTTTAGAAGATATGCCGGGTCTCAAAAAGACCAGATGAATGCTGATCATCTTCAGTATATGGCGACACACACATTAAATTTCAATGATTACTTTAGAATCACCACAACCGGATATAGAAATGAATTCAGCCGAAACTGGTATAAGTTAAACGATGTCACCGTAAATGGAGAAAATGTTGGAATTTCTAATTTACTAAGCAACCCGGGAGAATTTCCAGATGCTTATAATGTAGTAACTGGTGGAAACTCTGATGCAAGTGCGTTAGCTGTTAAAAATAATAATCGCGAATATTTATCCCAGGGAGTACAAACAAAACTTGACTATCACTGGGCCACAGGGCAGGTGTCTCACGATCTTGAAGTTGGGTTGCGTTACCACGTAGACGAAGAGGACCGTTTCCAATGGGTAGACGATTACCAGATGAATAACGGTCAAATGCAGTTAAGTAATGCAGGAGTTCCCGGATCCAATGCCAACCGAATAAGTGACGCAAAAGCTTTCGCAGCCCACGCTTTGTACAAATTAAAATATAAAAAATGGACGTTTACTCCGGGACTTAGATATGAAAATATCACCCTGGGAAGAACAGATTATGGAACTGCCGATCTTGACAGGACCGGAAGTGATATTAGCACACGTGAAAATAAGATAGATGTCTTTATTCCCGGAATTGGCTTTAATTACAAATCTCACCCTGGGCTTAGCTTTTTTGGCGGGGTTCACAAAGGCTTTGCACCTCCCGGAAATTCAACCGGAGAAGATGCGGAAGAAAGTATAAATATAGAATTGGGTTCCAGATTTAATTTTGCAGGTTTCCAGGGTGAAGTTGTAGGTTTCTATAACGATTACAGTAACCTGTTAGGAAGCGACCTGGCAGCGACCGGCGGCACAGGAACTTTAGACCAGTTTAATGCTGGCGAGGTCTTAGTACACGGACTTGAAGTATTACTTAATTACGATCTATTGAAATCTAGCAGTGACTTTAAATTACCCCTTAGTTTTTCTTACACTTACACCAACACCGAGTTTCAAAACAGTTTTGATAGTGCCGATGGTATTTGGGGAATGGTGAACGAAGGCGATGAAATGCCTTACATTCCAAATCATCAATTTAACGCTGGGATCAGCTTTGAGCACAATAAATTTGAAACCCATTTAAGCGGGCGTTATATGGGAGAATTTAGAACTATGGCCGGTAGTGGCGTAATTGCTGCCAACCAAAAAATTGAAAGCAATTTTGTGGTAGACCTTTCAGCAAAATACCATTTAACCGAGTATTTAAGCCTAACTGCAAATGCAATTAACCTTCTGGATAATGAATATGCAGTTGCACGTGTCCCTGCAGGTCTTAGACCAGGACACCCATTTGGAATCTATGGTGGAATAAGTGCCAGATTCTAAAGATTAGAATGTTGTAAAAAGTAAAAGCCGGGAGTTTTGTGACTTCCGGCTTTTTTTATATTATACTAACACGAGATTTTTAATGATATGCCCCAAAGATTTTTGATGCCTCATTATAAGCAGATTCAAAACTCGTCATTTTTATATTGGAATCGGCTTTTTTTGAATTGAAATAGGAAAGCATTTTTTCTGAAGGCATATTTCCGGTTAATTCATCTTTGGCCATTGGGCAACCACCAAACCCCTGGATTGCGCCATCAAATCTTCGGCAACCTGATTTATAAGCCGCATCAATTTTTTCGTGCCATTTTGCTGGCGTGGTATGGAGATGAGCTCCAAATTCAATTTCAGGATATTCGGGAATTAAATTTGAAAATAGATATTCGATGATCTCTGGCGTGGAACTACCGATGGTATCAGATAAGGAAAGGATTTTTACTCCCATTCCTGACAGCTTTTCGGTCCACTCCCCTACTATTTCTACATTCCACGGATCTCCATACGGATTTCCAAAACCCATAGAAAGATAAGCTACAACGTCTTTATCAGTTTTTTCGGCAATCTCAAGGATTTCACCTAATATTTCTACCGATTCAGCGATGGTTTTATGGGTATTACGCATCTGGAAATTCTCAGAAATAGAAAAAGGATACCCCAGATAATCAATTTCCGGGTGTACCGAAGCATCTTGCGCACCGCGCGTATTTGCCACAATTGCAAGCAATTTGCTTTTTGTAGTACTTAGATCTAATTTGGATAAAACTTCAGCCGAATCTGCCATTTGTGGGATTGCTTTTGGAGAAACAAAACTCCCAAAATCTATAGTATCGAATCCGCAACGCAACAGTGATTGAATATACTGCACTTTTTTGTCGGTAGGAATAAAGGTTTTAATTCCCTGCATTGCGTCTCGCGGACACTCAATAAGCTTGATTTTATCCATACCTCCAAAGATAGTATTTTGGAGAATATTTAAAAACCCTTAGAAATTAATTCATTTTATTTAATTGAAAGCATTTAATTACCTCACTCACTAAGTTTCTTGTAACGAAATAGTACTGAAACTTTTAAACTAGTATAAAAACCGCGATTCCTATAAATACAACAATTTGCAGCCATTTTAAAACCGCTCCCGAATATTTATGCTTTTTAAGGTAGATACAGATTTTTCCGGCCAGCAAGGCTACAGTTCCGAAAATCAGAATCGTTAAAAGCATAAAAATAGCTCCCAGAATATAAAACTGAATTACTGTATTCCCACCTGGTTCCCAAAGAAATCCGGGAAAGAAGGCGAGGAAAAAGATGGTTACTTTGGGATTCAATACATTCATTATAAAACCTTGCTTAAAAAGGGAAAACAAAGATTTTTTTTTAATTCCTTCAGCAGAATAAGCAATTTCAGGATCACTTTTGCAAACTTGCCAGGCCAAATATAAAAGGTAAACGGCACCGAAAAGTTTGATGATAAAAAAGAGGGTTTCAGAATTTTTAATTATTGCCGAAACCCCGAATGCCACCAGGCTGGTGTGAATAATAATTCCGGTAGCAAGCCCAAGAGCAGTGACAAATCCGTATTTTTTCCCATTAGCAATTCCCTGTACCATTACATAGATAATATCGGGCCCCGGAGAAATCGTGAGGATTGCAGAAGCAGTTAAAAATGGAATAAGTTGCTCTAACAAAATTTATTTTCTTTCAGATTTCTTCCTTGTGAGCAAAAAATAGATCACATATAACCAGCTAAAAATGCCATGAACAATCATCCACAAAACTGACCGGTTGCGTTCCCAGGAAGTAATTGCTGCAACTACGGAACCCAAACTAATTCCATTTGTAATTACCGAACGACTGACTTCAGTGGTTTCCGAAAAACTATATGCATCAAAGCATATTATCACTAACAATAAAAAACTAAGGTAGAATCTCTTCATTTATTTAATGTTTTTGGCCAAAATCGCCTTATTAATCTTTTTTATTAATGCTGGGCCTTCATAAATAAAGCCCGTATAAAGCTGGACTAAACTGGCACCTGCCTCAAGTTTCTCCAAAGCATCTTCAGCAGAATGAATTCCGCCTACACCAATTATCGGAAAAGCATGATTACTTCTTTCAGAAAGAAACCGAATAACTTCTGTAGCACGATTTTTTAAAGGTTTTCCACTCAATCCGCCGGTTTCTTTTTTATTTTCCGATTGTAAACCTTCGCGCGATATTGTGGTGTTTGTAGCAATCACCCCGGCAATCTTAGTTTCTTTCACGATATCAATAATATCCAAAAGTTGCGCATCGGTAAGATCGGGTGCAATTTTTAGTAGAATTGGTTTCTGCTTTGGTTTTTCAGCATTTAAACTTTGTAGCGTGTTTAGCAAATTGGTGAGCGGTTCTTTGTCCTGTAATGCTCTTAAGTTTGGAGTGTTTGGCGAACTTACATTTACCACAAAATAATTCACGTAATCGTAAAGCGCTTCAAAACAAATCTTATAATCGTCTACCGCATTCTCATTTGGTGTGATCTTGTTTTTACCAATATTCCCACCAATTAAAACATTTTTATTTTTTTTCAGTCTTTCAACCGCCGCTTCTACTCCATCGTTATTAAAACCCATTCGGTTAATAATCGCGTTATCCTCTTTTAATCTGAATAACCGCTTTTTCTCATTTCCGGGTTGTGGTTTTGGAGTAACAGTTCCAATTTCTATAAACCCAAATCCTAGATCTGATAATTCCTGAAAAAGCTTTGCATCCTTATCAAATCCTGCAGCAAGTCCAACCGGATTTTTAAATTTTAAACCGAAAAGCTCCCTTTCCAGGCGTGGATCTTCCACCTGAAAATTCTTCCGTACAAAACTTCTAAAAGCAGAAGTTTTGCCAATTTTCTTAAGCGTTCTAAAAGTAAAATGATGCACCCATTCTGGGTCAAAACGAAATAATAAAGGCCTAAGCGAAGATTTGTACATGGTAATTGGTTTGTGCAAAAATAGTAGAAATCATAAAATACCGGTAGTAAATCTTAAAAGGTTTTGAAGCTGAAATTCGAATGTTTAATTTTGAATTAAACTATTAACCAATGATTAACAAACAGCGTATCATAGATCGCTTTATTAGCTATATTACGATTGACACCCAAAGCGATCCGGACAGCAATACCACACCAAGCACCGAAAAACAATGGGTTTTAGCCCGAAAATTAGCCGAAGAGTTAAAAGAAATGGGAATGACCGAGGTAAGTATAGATGATCACGCTTATGTGATGGCCACGCTTCCGGCTAATGTTGCTCATAAAGTGCCGGTGATTGGTTTTATTTCTCACTTTGATACTTCCCCAGACTTTAACGCTACCGATATAAAACCACAGATTATTGAAGATTATGACGGCGAAGATATTATTCTAAATAAAGAAAGAAATATCATCCTGTCTTCTGAGTATTTTGATGATTTAAAACAATATAAAGGACAAACCATTATTACAACCGATGGCACCAGCCTTTTAAGTGCCGATGATAAAGCCGGAATTACCGAAATTATGACGGCGATGCAATATCTGTTGGATAATCCTGAAATTCCTCATGGAAAGATTCGAATAGGATTTACACCAGATGAAGAAATTGGTCGTGGAGCGCATAAATTTGATGTTAAAAAATTTGGCGCTGAATGGGCATATACCATGGATGGTAGCCAGATAGGCGAACTGGAATTTGAGAATTTTAATGCCGCGAAAGCTATTGTTAAGTTTCAAGGGAAAGGCGTACATCCCGGCTATGCCAAGGATAAAATGGTGAACAGCCAATATATTGCCGTAGATTTTATTAATTCGTTACCAAGACTGGAAACCCCGGAACACACTAAAGGCCGTCAGGGATTTTTTCATCTAAGCGATATGAAAGGTGATGTAGAAGAAACCGTTTTGGAATACATAATTAGGGATCACGATTTAGGGCATTTTGAAGCACGTAAGGAAATGATACAGGACCTGGCTTCAGAAATTTGTTCGCAGTATGAGAGTGATTGTATTTCCGTAGAAATTACCAACCAATATTTTAATATGAGAGAAAAAATTGAGCCGGTGATGCATATTATAGAAATTGCTAAAAGTGCAATGAAAGAAGTTAATGTTGAGCCACTTCTAAAACCAATTCGAGGAGGAACCGATGGAGCGCAACTGAGCTATATGGGACTGCCCTGCCCTAATATTTTTGCCGGAGGCCATAATTTCCACGGAAAATATGAATATGTACCGGTAGAAAGTATGCAAAAAGCCACTGAAGTAATTGTGAAAATTGCCGAGCTGACTTCAAAAAAATATAAATAAGGGTTTTATAAACAAAGAAAAAGATGGCTGTAAAATCGGTAGACCAGTATATTGAAACGCACCCAACCTGGGAACAGGAATTGCTTTTATTAAGAGAAGTTTTACAAAACACCGAATTGGAAGAATGTATAAAATGGGGCACTCCCGTTTATGCATTAGAGGAAAAAAATGTTGTGGGAATTACAGCTTTTAAGAATCATAGTGCACTCTGGTTTTTTAATGGTGCTTTATTAAAGGAAAATACCGCTTTGCTTCATAACGCCCAGGAAGGAAAAACTAAAGCTTTAAGACAGATCAGGTTTGAAAAAGGAGATGAAATAAAACCAGAAATTCTTCAGAAGTATGTAACCGAAGCCATACAGAATCAGCGAGAAGGAAAAGAGATAAAACCGGTAACAGATAAAAAACTGGTACTTCCTCCAGAATTAAAAGCAGCCTTGGAGAAAGATGAAGAATTAAAGAAATCATTTCAGCAATTAACTAAAGGAAAGCAAAGAGAATACGCTGATTATATTACTGAAGCCAAACGTGAAGCTACAAAACATTCACGCCTGGGGAAAGTAAAGCCAATGATTAAAGATGGCGTGGGACTTCACGATAAGTATAAAAACTGCTAAATAGAATAGACGCTGTTTGATAAATTATTTTTTACGTCAACCTGAAGTTTTTTCAGAGCTTGCTCCGAAATTTGTTCGGAGTTCTAACATCTTAGATTCTAAAACAAGTCATAATGACGTTTAAAAGCTATTAAATCTTCTAAAAATAAAAATCCCCGAGCTTTTGCCCCGGGGATTTTAAATTCTATTTATTAAACAGAAAAACTATTTCTTTTCTTTAATGGCTTTAGCCTTACTTTCTTTTTCTGGCTTTGCCGGTTCGTTGAGTTTTTTACTCATTTCCATCGAGATGGAAGAACGATCAAAGGTTATTTTTCCTGCTCCGGTTTCAATGATTACTGCATTATTTTTTTCGCTAAAGTCAATAATTTTGCCGTGCATTCCACTTTTGGTTACCACGCGGTCACCACGTTTTAATTCTGAAGCAAAATTACGTTCCTGTTTAGCTTTTTTCATTTGTGGGCGTATCATAAAAAAATACACAACCACAAACATTAATATTATTGGGGCAAACTGTGTTAATTGATCCATTTATTAGCTAGCATTTTCTTCGGTTTCTACAAAGGCTTTAATTCTAAGACGCTCTGTACCAGCTTCAGTATTAGCAGTTACTGTAACAGTTTTTGTTACCTGCCCTTTTCCGGAACCGTTGAATTTAACCAACATTTCGCCGGTTTCTCCCGGTTGAATTGGCTCTTTTGTCCAGGTTGGTACTGTGCAACCACAAGTACTTCTTGCATTTGTAATTACTAAAGGCGCCTGGCCGGTATTTGTAAAAGTAAACGTATGCTCTACATTTTCACCCTTAGGAATATTCCCGAAATCATGTTCTGATTCAGCGAATTCCATTTTTGGATAAACTGTTGCCTGTGCATCACGCTCTGCAGCGCTCTCTACGTTTTCGGCTTTAACTTTTTCTGAGGCGTTATCGTTGTTTTCTTTACAAGAAGTAAATAGCAGTGCCCCTACTGCTGCTAACATTAAGATTCCATTTTTCATAATAGTGAACTTTATAATTTAATTTTTAAAAATAAGAAATTTTATTGACTACATAAGGCCCCGCCCTATTTTATTTAACTTATTATCTTCCTTATATTCTTTAGAAAGTTTATCCAGAACTCCGTTAATAAAAATGCTACTTTTCGGAGTGCTATATTCCTTTGCAAGCTCCAGGTATTCATTAATTGTAACCTTTACCGGAATTGATGGGAACTTTAAAAATTCACAAATTGCCATTTTAATAAGAATCATATCAATTTCGGCAATTCTATCTTTATCCCAGTTGGGCGTTTTACCCAGCATTTCATTTGCTAAAGAATCATCGTTCAAGTAAGTTTTTCTGAATAATTCTTTTGCAAAATCTTTATCCTCTTCATTTTTATAAAGCTTAGCAATCTTAAGATTTTCAGCAGAATTAGGCTTTAATTTCTGAAGGAATTTCAGCACGGCAGTATTTACCAGCGGAAGATCGTCTACCCAGGTAAGTTTTGCATCCTCGAGATAATCATATAATTTTTCGTTGGGTGCAATTACTTCTTTGAAAATAGCAATGATAAACTCTTTATCTTCTTTAAAGCTGGAATCACGGGTTTCCATGTAATTTTCGTAGCGATCGCTTTTCTTTATCTCCTGCCAGATAATTTGCACATAATCATCGTCGCGCTTCCAGTGCGTTATTTTTCTTGATTCCAGCGCATCCTGCAAACTTTCATTATGCTCAAGAATTTCGAAAACGGCATTAGAAACAAATTTTTTATTTGGGTCTTTATCCTCGCTGGTGGCAAGGTGCTTTTGTTGAGATTTTTCTAAAAAGTTTTCAGCCTGGCCTTTTAATTCGGCTATTAAACTTAATTGCACCAGGAAAAGATCGTACATCTCTTCCATACTTTTAAGCAGGAACCTCTCTTCGGTTCCCAGGTTGTCGTTTTGGCTTTGGTTAAAGGCGTAGAGTGATTGCATTACTTTAACTCGAATATGTCTTCTTGTCAACATAAGTGTAAAAGAACTTTTTAGAATTAGAAAAGGCGAAAGAATATTCTTTCGCCCTGCAAAAATACCAAACTTTTGAAATTGATTACTTCAAATTCTGTTTTTTTCTGTCTTCAATTCTTTGCTGTGCAATTTTAAGCGCTGCGAAGTGCGACGTCATATCTTCCTTATCTGCTTTAGAAAGAATTTCTAAGGTAGTATTGTAGATATTTTCGGTCTTACGCATAATTTCCTTTTTATCGTAATTCTCTAATTCGGCGTAAACATTTATAATCCCGCCGGCATTAATTAGAAAATCAGGAGCGTAAACAATACCTCTTTCTCTTAAAATTGTACCGTGAGTAACCTCATCGGCCAACTGGTTATTGGCTGCACCGGCAATAATTTTTGCCTTAATGCGATTCACAGTGTCATCATTTATCGTTGCTCCAAGAGCACAAGGCGCATAGATGTCTACTTCGGCCGCGTATACATCGGAGTCATTATAAATTATAGCACCATATTTATTTTTTACTGCTTCAAGACGTTCCTGGTTTATGTCACTAATAAAAACTTTAGCGCCATCTTGAGTTAAATGCTCAACAAGGCTTTCACCAACGTGACCAATTCCCTGAACCAATACAGACTTTCCTTCCAGATCATCACTTCCAAATTTGTGTTTCGCAGCGGCTTTTATACCCATAAAAACACCGTAAGCGGTAATTGGAGAAGGATTTCCCGCTCCTCCTTTGTCTTCAGAAATTCCAGTAACATATTTAGTAACTTCACGCACGGTATCCATATCTGCAGTTTCCATTCCCACGTCTTCTGCAGTAATATATTTTCCGCTAAGGGAATCTACAAAACGTCCAAAACTTCTCATTAGTTCTGGAGTTTTTTGTGTTTTAGCATCACCAATAATTACAGCTTTACCGCCACCAAGGTTTAGTCCGGTAATCGCACTTTTAAAAGTCATTCCTCGTGAAAGACGCAAAACATCGTTTAATGCTTCCCACTCACTGCTGTAATTCCACATTCTGGTACCACCTAATGCCGGTCCTAAAACCGTGTTATGAATACCAATAATTGCCTTTAAACCTGTATCTTTGTCGTTGCAAAAAACTACTTGTTCGTGGTTGTCAAAAGAGAGCTGACCGAATACCGGTGCAGATTTTTTTAGTTCGTTTGCATTTAGAACATCAACTTGCATAACTTGTTAAATTTTATAATTTAGTGTTTTCGTTTTTCTGAAAATCACAGTGCAAAAATAAAGAATATTACAACAAAGAGGTTTTTAAAACGTGTTAAAATGACATATCCTCAAAATTTAGCTTTTTTACTATTAGATGAAAAACCTTAAACATCTTAATAAATATTTCCTGAAGTACAAATGGAAATTATTAATTGGTCTCGTAATAACCATTGTTGCCCGAATCTTCGCGCTGTATTATATCCCGCTTATTGGCGATTCTACTGATGCGATAGAGCAATATATAAATGGTGAGATAAGTGATTTGGAAGTGCTAAAAACCGAACTTGCCGTTAACATCGCTCTTATTATAGGAGCTACTTTAATCGCTGCATTTCTTACCTTTTTAATGCGGCAAACCTTTATTGTAGTTTCCCGATATATTGAATTTGATCTTAAGAATGAGATCTACCAGCATTACCAGGATCTTTCGCTTAATTTCTATAAAAAGAACCGTACTGGCGATTTAATGAACCGGATTAGCGAAGATGTAAGCAAAGTGCGAATGTACCTTGGGCCGGCCATTATGTATACGGTAACTACCTTCACCTCTACTGTTGTTGTTTTAATTTTTATGGTTCAGGCAGCGCCGGAGCTTACTTTATACACCGTAGCACCACTGCCCGTTCTGGCATTTTCTATTTACAAAATTAGTGTTGCCATTCATAAACGTAGCACCGTGGTGCAGCAATATCTTTCAAGACTTAACACTTTTACACAAGAAAGTTTTAGCGGAATTGCTGTTATAAAATCCTACGGAATGGAAAACCAGATCAATCATAATTTTGTAGATCTTGCCAACGGAAGCCGGGACAAAAATATTGATCTTGTAAAAGTGCAGGCCTTTTTCTTTCCACTTATGGTGTTGCTAATAGGTATTAGTAACGTACTTGTAATTTATGTTGGCGGTAATCAATATATAAAAGGGGAAATTGAAAATATTGGGGTTATTGTTGAATTCCTCCTCTATGTAAATATGCTTACCTGGCCTATCGCCTCCATTGGCTGGGTTACATCTTTGGTGCAGCAGGCCGATGCTTCACAGGAACGAATCAACGAGTTTTTAGATGAAGCTCCTGAAATCACAAACCAGAAAGAAACACCCGATGAAATTCACGGAAGCATCGCTTTTAAAAACGTGAGTTTTACTTATGATGATACAAATATCACCGCGATTAAAAATCTTTCTTTTGAAGTAAGTAGCGGAGAAACTCTTGCAATTATTGGGAAAACAGGCTCAGGAAAATCTACTATTCTCGAACTTATTGGCAGGTTGTATGATGTACCAGAAGGGGAAATTTGTATAGACGGCAAAAATATTCAGAACCTCAACCTGGATAGTTTAAGAAATAGCATCGGTTACGTTCCGCAGGATGCATTTTTATTCAGCGATTCTATTAAAAACAATATCAAATTCGGAAAAACCGACGCCAGCGACGAAGAGATTTTTGAAGCCGCTAGAAATGCTTCAGTGCATAAGAACATCGTTGGGTTCAGCAAAGGCTATGACACCGTACTGGGAGAACGCGGAATTACACTTTCAGGCGGTCAAAAGCAACGTGTCTCTATTGCTCGCGCGATTATCCACGATCCAAAAATCTTACTGTTCGACGATTGCCTTTCAGCGGTAGATACCGAAACCGAAGAAGCAATCCTGAATAACCTTTTTAAAATTTCAAAAGAGAAAACTACAATAATTGTGAGTCACAGAATTTCTTCCGCAAAAAATGCTGATAAAATTATAATTCTGGAAGACGGTGCAATTGTTCAACAAGGCACTCATTCACAATTACTAAACCAGCAAGGCTATTACAAAGAATTGTACGCAAAACAGCTAAATGAAAAAGAAATGTGAAAATATTTTGCTAGATGTTAAAAATTTTTAGATTTTTGAACAGTACTAAAACAAAACTATAAAGAATCTATTTTATGAGCGACAAGGGAATGATGGAGAAAGAAGAAATATTCTCTAAAGTGCTAAGGGCCGGAAGAAGAACATACTTCTTTGATGTGAGAGCCACGCGTGCAGACGATTATTACCTGACTATTACTGAAAGTAAAAAATTTACCAACGACGATGGTTCCTTTTTCTACAAAAAACACAAAATTTACCTTTACAAGGAGGATTTTGCCGGTTTTAATGAAATTCTACAGGAAATGACCGACTTCATCCTTAATGAAAAAGGAGAGGAAGTAATTAGCGAACGTCACCAAAAAGATTTCAAAAAAGAATATGAAACTTCAGAAAATGGCGAAGCGCAAGGAGTTTCTCCAGAGAAGTTTACAGATGTAAGTTTTGACGACATCTAAAACTTTACTCGAGTATCGAGATTAAATACTCCGAGGCTTACCTCGAAATGAAAACTATATAAAACCGTCCCGAAAATATCGGGACGGTTTTTTTATATTTATAGCCCTAATAAAAAATTATCATGCAAAAACTTTTACCCTTACTAATTTTCTTTATTTGTTTTAACTCTTTCGCTCAGCAAGAAGATCTTAGTCTTGATTATTATTTACCTCAAGATGTTAGTTACAGCGAGGAAATTCCAAAGCCCCAGGATATAATTGGTTACATTCCCGGCGAATGGCACGTATCCCACGATTTACTTTTAAATTATATGCGGGAACTTGCCAGGGTTTCTCCCAGAATTACCCTAGAGAATAGAGGTGAAACCTATGAAGGGCGCCCTTTAATCCTGCTTACAATCACGTCAGAAGAAAACCATAATAACCTGGAAGAAATTCGAAAAAATCACCTTGCTTTAACACAGGAAAACGCTTCTTCCCTGAATACCGAAGAAATGCCCATTGTTGTAAACCAGGGATTTTCGATTCACGGCAACGAAGCCAGCGGATCTAACGCAGCGATTCTGGCAGCTTATTATCTCGCTGCAGCCGGGGGCGAAGAAATTCAAGAATTATTAGATAACACAATTATTCTTTTTGACCCTGCATTTAATCCCGATGGGCTGCAACGTTTCGCTTATTGGGCTAATACCAATAAAAGTGAAAATATAAACCCAGATCCGCAAGATCGTGAATACAACGAAGTTTGGCCAGGAGGTAGAACCAACCACTATTGGTTTGATATGAACCGTGACTGGTTACCGGTACAGTTACCCGAATCCCAGGCACGTTTGGAAACTTTTCATAAATGGTCTCCCAATATTTTGACAGATCATCACGAAATGGGTTCTAATTCCAGCTTTTTCTTCCAACCGGGAATTCCTTCCAGAACACATCCGCTTACCCCGGATATTAACCAGGAACTCACCAAAGAAATAGGAACTTACCACGCTGCTGCTTTCGACGAATTAGGCTCCTTTTATTATACCGAAGAAAATTATGATGATTTTTATTACGGAAAAGGCTCTACTTTCCCCGATATTAACGGAAGTATAGGAATTCTCTTTGAACAAGGAAGTTCCCGTGGCCACGCCCAGGAAACTGAAAATGGCATTTTAACCTTTCCGTTTACTATAAGAAATCAATTTACAGCTGCGCTTTCTACTTTGGAGGCAGCTAAAAATATGCGTGAGAAAATCCTTAATTATCAGCGTAATTTCTATAAAAACGCCCGCAATTCTGCCGAAAACGGAGCTTACGTGTTTGGAAGTGAAAAAGATGCTTCTTCAGCCTACGAACTGGCCAAAATCCTCGAGAAACATAAAGTAGAGATCCACCAATTACAGGAAAATTTCGAAACCGATGGAAAGGATTTCAAAAAGAATTCCGCTTATGTAGTTCCTAAAAATCAGCGCCAGCATAGATTGGTAAAAGCAATGTTTGAGCGCAGAACAGAATTTGAAGATAGTTTATTCTACGATATTTCAGCCTGGACGCTTCCACTGGCGTTCAACCTCGATTTTGCTGAAGACGTAAAAATGAACAAAGCTGGCCAGAAAATAGAAAATCTGGAAAAACCGGAAATTCAGCCAGTACAGAAAAGCAATTATGCATATGTGATGCAATGGCACGATTTCTATTCGCCAAAAGCTTTAAATATGGTATTGGAGAAAGGCCTGCGTGCAAAGGTTGGAATGCAGCCATTCTCTTTAGAAAATAAAGAGTACGACTACGGAACAATTTTAATTCCTGTTCAAAATCAAGAATTGGATGCAGATGAAATGCACAAATTTCTACAAAATATAGCAGAAAAATCTAATGTACAAATTGATGGGGTAGACACCGGATTAACCCAGGGTGTAAACCTTGGAAGTAATCAATTTAGAGCATTAGAGCCTGCAAAAGTAGCTTTAATTGTCGGTGAAGGGATTACGCCGTACGATGCCGGAGAAATCTGGCATTTATTTGATCAGCGCTACGATATGAAAATCACCAAACTGGACACCAGGAGGTTTTCGAGGGCAGATCTAAGCAGATATACCGATATTATTCTTCCAAATTCCTGGGGCAGTGCTTTAGAGAATGGAGATGTAGAAAAACTCAAAGAATGGGTTCGTGACGGAGGAACTCTAATTGGTTACCGGAATGCTGCCCGTTTTTTTGAAAAAGAAGATTTTATGGACCTCGAAATCAAAAAAGATAGTCTGGTAGCCGAAAATATAAGTTTTGAAGAACAAAGAGATTTTAGAGGTGCCCGGGGAATTGGCGGCGCTATCTTTGAAGCAAATATAGATCGTTCACATCCTGTAAACTTTGGTTATACTGATGACAAACTTCCTTTATTTAGAAATACCACGATCTTTGTTGAAGCCGATAAACAAAGCTATAACAATCCAATCCAATATACCCAAAATCCTTTACTGAGCGGTTACATTAGCGCTCCCAGGTTAGAAGCTATTGCAGGTACAGTTCCATTTAAACATACAGGAATGGGACGCGGTAACGTAATTCTATTTACCGATAATACTAATTTCAGGGCTTTCTGGTTTGGAACCAATAAATTATTGATGAATGCCATCTTCTTTGGTGATGAAATGTAAACCTTGATATAGATGCACGCAACCTTTATTGGTTATGTGCATCTATATAATAGAAACAATAACAAGAAGGATGAAAAATTTACTCCTTATAGTATTACTTGCCACTATGACCTGCAGTTGTTCTACAGCTCCTAATAGCCCGGATATCTCTTTAGATAAAGAAGATATTACCGGAAAATGGCAGTTAACCGAATCCCTGGCCGATCCTGGTGATGGAAGCGGTACCTGGCAAACGGTAGAAAACGGCAAAACCCTGGAATTTGATGAAGATGGAATGGTTTATTCTTCTACAAGTTTCTGTTATGGTGAGGAAATTAACGAAGCAACGTACGATGCTTCAGAGAAAATGATTAGCTCAAATTGTGCGGACAGGAATGTTGAACTAAGCTACGAATTGAAAGAAGGTAAGTTATTTGTTACCCCACACAATCCAAGATGCATTGAAGCCTGTGGTAGTAAGTACAGCAAATTAGAAGATTAGGTTTTTATCCTACTCGCAGTCCATTTTCCACTCTAAAATCGAGGTTTAGTAGTACAATATCATTCTCCTTTCCTACTGCCCCCAAAACCAGGCATTCGCTCATAATATTGGCAATTTGTTTCTTAGGAAAATTGACAACGGCAACAATTTGCCGGTTGAGTAAGTCCTCCTTTTTGTAGCGTTTTGTAATTTGAGCCGAAGTTTTTCTTTGGCCAATTACTGATCCAAAATCGATCACCATCTTATAAGCAGGATTTTTAGCTTCAGGGAAGTCTGAAACTTCCGTAATAGTTCCTATTCTCATTTCTACTTTTTCAAAATCCTTCCAGGAAATTTCCATCTTTAATTTTTAATCCAAATTAGAAAAAAAGTCAATATTCCGAAGTGAATTCGTAAATTACTTCGGGCTGAGCTAGTAAAGCATAAATATGGAACACTATTTTAATTTCTAGGCAAGCACCGGAATATTTTAAATCTCGATTATCAAGTAAATTTTATAACAAAGGAAATGGCCAGAACCGCTTCAAATATGATAGAACTGGGTACACCGGCACCCGATTTTAACCTTATAGATGTTATCACCAATAATCGATATTCCTTAGCAGATATCAGGGGTAATAAAGGCACTTTAATTATGTTTATAAGTAACCACTGCCCATTCGTGAAACATGTAAACGAGGAAATAGTAAGACTGGCCGGTGACTATCGCGTACTGGGATTTGGGTTTGCTGCCATTATGAGTAACGATGTAGAAAACTACCCTGCAGATCATCCCGATAATATGAATGAGGTTGCCAGAAGGCATCAATACTCTTTTCCTTATCTCTTTGATGAATCCCAGGAAGTGGCACGAGCTTATAAAGCCGCCTGCACGCCAGATTTCTATCTTTTTGACGATGAGCTGAAATTAATCTACCGTGGGCAGCTGGACGATTCCCGGCCGGGAAATGGAATTCCGGTTAACGGGCGGCATTTACGTGATGCGATGGATGCCGTGCTTTCGAATAAAACAGTTCCAGAGAATCAGAAACCCAGTATGGGCTGTAATATAAAATGGAAGTACACACCCGAATCCTAATATTCCTAGATCTTCAAGTTGAAATTAAAAAAGCGGCAATCAGTTAATTTTATCACAAAGCAAACAAATCCTATTGGTTTGATAGGTTTTCCTGAGTATTATTCGTTAATTTTATAATTCGAATCACTAAAAATATAGCATTATGAGCGAATTAAAATTAGGAGATAAAGCACCAAATTTTGATGCTGAAACTTCAGAAGGAAAAATCAACTTTTATGATTATTTAGGGGATAGCTGGGGAATTTTATTTTCGCATCCTGCAGATTATACCCCAGTTTGTACTACAGAACTAGGCACGGTTGCGAAATACAAAGATAAATTTGAAGCCCGAAACACCAAAGTAATGGCACTAAGTGTAGATGGCGTAGAATCTCATAAAGGCTGGATTGAAGATATTAACGAAACTCAAAACACCACGGTGAATTTCCCGATTATTGCCGATGAAGATAAAAAGGTTTCAAACCTGTATGGAATGATCCACCCGAAAGCCGATAACACACTTACGGTACGTTCAGTTTACGTAATTGGTCCAGACAAAACGATTAAACTAATGATTACCTATCCGGCCAGTACCGGTAGAAATTTTGATGAATTACTAAGGGTGATAGATTCGCTACAACTTACTGCTTATCAAAAAGTGGCTACACCGGCTAACTGGAAGCAAGGAGAAGATGTAGTAATAAGTCCTTCGGTTTCTAATGAAGATGCCAAAGAGATGTTCCCTAAAGGTTTTAAAGAGGTAAAACCATACCTTAGAATGACCCCGCAACCGGATTCTAAGTAGAGATTAAGAAAAAAGAGTTTTAAAATACCAAATCGTCATCTTGAATTCATTTCAGGATCTATATTTTTAAACATTAGAAGCTGAAACAAGTTCAGCTTGACGGAAAAAAATACTTTTAAAACTTCCTCTATTAAATAAAAATACCTCCCAGGTTTCTGAAACTTGAGAGGTATTTTTATTTAAAATTTAATGATTGGGGCTTTTTACTTTACTGCAACCAATTCTACATCAAAAACTAAAGCTGCGTTTGGTGGAATTACACCACCGGCACCTTGTTCCCCGTAAGCTAAATGCGACGGAATAACGAAACGGGCCTGGTCTCCAACATTCAACCTAAGAATACCTTCATCCCATCCGCTAATTACGTGCCCTACTCCTACCGGAAATTCCAACGGCTGGTTTCTCTTATAAGAAGAATCGAAAACGCTACCATCAGTAAGCATTCCTTTGTAGTGTACTGAAACGGTTTGACCTTTTTCAGGTTTTGCTCCTTCGCCTTTCTTTTCAATTTTATATCTAAGTCCGCTTTCTGTGGTTTTAAATCCCTGAGATAATTTTCCCAACAATTCTTCTTCTCTTTGCTTAGCGGCTTCTTCTCTTTTAGCTTTAGCACCATCAAACTGTCTAAAAGATTCTACCGCATTAAAATTCTGCGCACTTTCACCAGATCTTATTATCTCAAGTTTTTCAATTTTATCGCCTTGTTTAATGCTATCAACCACATCTTGCCCTTCAATCACACTACCAAAAACAGTATGCTTCCCATCTAACCAGGGAGTTTCGGTATGAGTAATAAAAAACTGGCTGCCGTTCGTTCCGGGACCGGCATTGGCCATAGAAAGTTTTCCCGGAGCATCGTGTTTTAAATCGGGATGAATTTCATCTTCAAACTTATAACCGGGACCACCAACTCCTGTTCCTTGTGGATCACCACCCTGAACCATAAAATTAGGAATCACACGGTGAAATTTAAGATCGTCGTAATAAGGTTTTCCCTGAGCAAAAGCATCGTTCTCCAACTTACCTTCGGCAAGACCTACAAAGTTTCCTACTGTTCCGGGTACTTTTTCGTATTCCAGTTCCACTAAAATTTGGCCTTTAGTGGTATAAAATTTAGCATATAATCCGTCGTTCATTTTCTTATATTTTTAGAGGTGCAAAGATATCCATTTTTAATAGAATGATTTAATATACTTTTTCACCGTTTACGTAAGTTTCCAATACTTTGATTTCAGGAATTTCTGAAGCATCCACTTCCATAATATCTTTATCTAATATTATAAAATCGGCGTATTTTCCTGCTTCAATACTTCCTTTTTCCTCTTCTTCAAAATTAGCGTAGGCAGCCCATATCGTCATTCCTTTTAAGGTTTCTTCCCGGGAAAGAGCCTGATCTATCATAAAACCATTTTCAGGGTAATTATCGGTATCCTGTCTTGACACTGCTGCGTAAAAAGTAAGAAACGGACTCACTTCCTCCACCGGAAAATCGGTTCCTAAAGCCACGATCCCGGCTTCGTCCAATAATTTCTTATAGGCATAAGCACCCTGCAGCCTTTCTTCACCCAAGCGGTCTTCGGCCCAATACATATCGCTGGTTGCGTGGGTAGGCTGAATAGAAGGAATAATATTTTTGCTGAAATATTTAAAATCTGAAGTATCGATCACCTGGGAATGTTCTACCCTCCAGCGACGGTCTTCATCACCTTTTAAAAGCTCATCATAAGTTTCTAAAACCAGGTAATTTGCTGAATCTCCAATGGCGTGGGTATTTAACTGGAACTTTGAAGCAGCTACACGTTTTGCGGTTTCTTTAAAATCTTCAACCGGGGATAGCAAAGCTCCATAATGACCGGCTCTATCGCTGTACTCTTCTTTTAAAGCCGCTCCTCTTGAGCCAAGCGCACCATCACCATAAAATTTAACCGATCTCACATTTAATCGTTCAGTTTTAATCGGGTCTTTATCAAGGTAATAATCAAGGTTTTCTTCGGTATTACTAATCATCGCATATAACCTTATTTTAAGGCTTCTTTCTTTATGCAGACTATCCATAAGTTCTATGGTTTCTCTATCAATTCCGGCGTCAACAACTGTTGTTAATCCATATTCAAAAGAAATCTTTTGAGCTTCAAGTAATGCATTTACTTGCTCTTCGGTAGAAGGTTCAGGCTGAGCATCGGCAATAAGACTCATAGGATTATCTATAATAATCCCGGTAAGTTTACCATCTTTTTGTTCAATATCTCCACCTTCAAAAGCAGTTTCGGTAGTAATCCCGGCTTTATCTAAAGCAGCCTGATTTACCAAAAGCGCGTGGCCATCTATACGGGTAACGGAAATTGGAGTATTTGGAAATAATTGATCCAAGGTATCCTTAGTAGGGAATTCTTTATTTTCCCAATCATTTTGATCCCAACCTCTTCCGGTAATAAATTCTACACCTCTTTTATTCTGAAAATCTACAATACGCTGCACAACCTCATCAAAACTTTTGGTGCCGGATAGATCTACGCGTTGCTGCTGTAACCCAAGACGATAAAAATGTGCGTGGGCATCAATAAACCCGGGAAAAACGCTTTTACCTCCTGCATCAAATTTTTCTGCAACTTTATATTTTTCCTCAAGAGCTTCAGTAGTCCCAATTTGCAGGAATTTCCCGTCTTTAGTGACAAAGGCTTCAGCGGTACTAAAACTATCGTCTACAGTATAAATTTCGGCATTAAAAACAAGGAGATCTGCTTCTTCTCTATCTTCAGAATTACAGGAAATAAGCATTATACTTAAAACACTAAAAAGTAATATTTTTCTCATTTTCTCAATTTTTAGATAAAAATAAAAAATGCGCCCGTTAAAGGCGCATTTTAGTATGTTTATTTAAATAATAAGTTAAAAAATCGCATCTATAATCTGGTCACGTATACTTTGGTTTGCTGCAGCAGCAAGTGCTATAGAAACAAAGAGACCAATCATCGCGTAAGCAAAATCTTTAAAGATCATTCTACCGGCTTTCTTACGGTGTTTCTTACCTTTCTTATTTCTCGCCAAACTTATTGCGATTTCCCTACCACCAATAATACCAAGGAAAACCCAGGTAGTACTCATTGGTACCGTACTAATAAATAGCTTATAAATAAGTAGAATTACATAAGTTAAATCTACCAGAGTTGCGGCTCGAATATCAGAAATCCGTGATTTTTCACTAACTACCTCCTGGATTTTATCTCCGCGCAGGTAAAATAATAATCCCAGACCACCAAAAATGGTAAGTGCAAATACTACAAACTGGAAAGCATCAAGACTTCTTGGAAGGAATACTGCTATGTTAGCACCATCCTGCATTACCCAAACTCCCCAAAGCGTACCACTTACAATCCACTGAACTGCTGTCCAGCTATGATTAAATTTCCTGCTTTTGAAATATTTTCTTATAAAATTATAGGAAAAATACCAAACCAGAAAGGATAATATAAAAGCCATTACATACCCAGACCAGCTTTTCCAAACTACCGAAGTAATTCCTGAAGTATCGGCACTAAACACACTTAAAATAAGAAAGGTGGTAGAAACCGGCATTTTAAGCCTGGTTAGAATTAATAAAACTAAAGGCGCTATAATTTGAAAGAAACTGAAGCTCTCTGGATGTGGATATGGCGAAGTTCCATCGGGTTTTAATAAGCGCTGAAAGGTAACGTCTCCATCAAAATAAAACCAGCTAAAGGTAACTACTCCCAAGAAAATGGTTCCCACATAGAGCCACAAAATCCACCAACGCTTGGCTTTATTACTCTCAATAAAAGTTCCTAAAGACTGAATACTATCATTAGCAACAGTGGCATAGGCAGCAAAGAAAAAACCCAGCCACATAGCTGCAGTTTTATTACCGGTAAATATTCCTGCCATAATAATACCTACAATTACAATTGCTAGGAAAGCTTTTTCCTGAACCATAAAGTCCAGAATATTCAAATACGGGCGGGACCGGTCACTACGTTGAAATTTTTTGCCTTTTGCCATTAAGTAGCCTTTTTTATAATTTTGGTATATTTGAAACCGGTTTCCTTTAAAAACCGTATTAAAAATTTGGGTACAATATTAGGTAGTTCTAATGTTAATTCTGAATTTTCAATGTTGTGTTATTGTTAAGGAATTTTAGCTAGCAAACCCTATTAACCAACTGATCACAGGGTTTTTAAGAACTATAATTTCAATGAAGATATTATTAATAACGTAAAAAAGCACCATTAATTGGTGCTTTTTTAAATTTTAAGATAGCTTTTCTTATTAAAAATCGAATTTATACGTTGCTCCTGCAAGAACCTGTAATCCCTGTACCTGGAAATTAGTCCATCGTTGATAATTGTTATTTAAAAGGTTACTTCCCTTCGCAAATGCCGAAAGCCTGTCATTAAACCTATAGCCTAAATGAGCATTTACATCAAAATAGCTATCAAGGCTAATTGTACTCATTGATGGTTCTCCTGCTGAAGCAACTCTTTCCTGGTCAAAACGCTCGCCAATATAAAACAAGTTGGCCCCGGTATACCAATTTTCATTAATTTGATAATCGGCATTTAGAGAGGCTTTAAAATCTGGAAGGTTCCAGGCTTCTACTTCATCTTCTGTACTGTAATTAAAATATTCAGCATTAATTCCCAAACGGAAGTTTCGGTTTACATCAACATTTAACTCACCGGCAACAGAAAGGGTTTTAACATCATCATAAGCTACTTCAAAAGAATTTCCGTAGGCATAATTCTCGGTTGTGATATCGTTCGCCTGGGCATTGCGTTTAAACAAAGCTTTATTGAATTGCGATTCATAACCTGTTCTAAAATTATAAGAAATACTATTACTTAATTTTCCTTTCGCACCTACATAAGCATTATACTCATTGTCGGTTGGTTTTATTTCTAAACTTGGAGAAACATAAGGGTTTTCCTGAATAAATTTATAATAGGTGTTTTGTTGCAAACCACCTTCTAAACCAGCATAAGGTGTAAAATAATCACCGCCTAATCTATAACTGGCTGTTACTTTTGGGTAAATATAAAAGTTACCATCACTGTTTTCTACATCCTGGCTATAGAAAAAAGCCACACCAAGATTAATGGTTAGATCGTCCCTTAAAATCAATAAACTTGGATTAATCCCGAAGTTCATAAAGGTATATTCATAGTTTTCTGTCGCCAGAAACTGTTCCCCCATTTGTCCATTTACAATATCGGTATAGATATTTGTGGTAATTAATTCATCGGCGATATTGACTTCAAAAGTTCCACGGGCGTCAAAATGATTTTCTGTAGTAGAATAAGAATCCCCAGTATGCCTAAATTTTGCCCTTGCATTATCAAAAAACGAATCGTAAAGTTCTATTTCACCACCCGCATAGGCTGAGAAATAATTTTGTGCAGGATCTACAGCATTTATTTCTGTATTGCTAAAATTAGCATTTTGTGGCAGACCATACCAGTTAAAGAGTTGGTGCTGCGCTCCTACTTCGGTTTTCCAACCTAAATCGCGGGTTTTAGAATTATAACTTAGGTTAAGCTCGGTATCATAAAACTTATCATCTAATGCAATACCATCAATCCCGCCCTGAGACGAGTTATGCTCTAAATAGATTCCAAAATTATCAGTTCGGCTCACCTCAAGGTTACTGTAAAATTCAGCCAGAAGATTGCCGTAATTTCCAAAACCAAGACTCGCATAATTATCATAAACTTTTACGGGTCGCTCTCTTTCTACCGTGGTAGCACGCCCTTTTGCAGGCGTAAATGTAGAAGCCACGGGAACTGAAAAGATGCTGTATTGCACCGGTCTTTTTTCAGTCCGTACAGAATCTGCCTCTGTAGGGGTTTGCTTTATTTTATTCGCATCTTTAACTGTTGGGGTATATGGTTTTACTACGGTTACAGTTTCGCTGTCTATAGGATCCTGAGCAAAAAGAACCCCACTAATTAAAAACAGACTTAAAAACAGGTTTCTTTTTATTGAAAACATTTGCATATAGAAATTCTTAAATGTTAGATTTAAAGTTGAATTAGTTATTTGCTTCTACCGAAGAATTGGTTTTTGCCTCTTCTGTCTTTATTCTGGATAGTTCCTCCCTGGCTTCCTGAACAATTTCAGGATAGTTAGAGAAGTTATTAATCACATTCTCCAGAATATAAGTTGCCTGATAAGCATCGTCCAGTTCGTAGAAATTATCGGCCATTAATACCAGGCCTTTGGCCCCCCAGCGTTTATAACCGGAAAAATCTTTAGCCAGAATTTGCACCGCCGCATTGGAAGCTTCGTAATTTCTGCTTTCATTTTTAAAGTAAGCATCATAATATAAAGCCTCGGCAGCCAATTCTCCTTTAGCAGTTTTTTGTACTTCTGAATAAGCATTTTTTGCTTTACTCATATTTCCTGAAGCAAAAGCAGCACGCGCCACAATTACCCGGGCATCGTTTCTTGCTTCTGAATCTGACTCGGAATTAGCCAATACCTTATCGGCATAATTAGCAGCTTTTTCAGGCTGATTTAATTCCAGATAAGATTTCATAAGGTTAGATTGCGCAAAAATCACATTTTGTTCTGAGCTGGCTTGTTTCTCCAGCTTTTCTAAATAACCAACGGCTTCGCGATAGTTCTCATTTTTAAGCAATATTTCAGATAGCCTGGAAAGTGCTTCTTCGGTAAATTCATTTTTAGGTTTATCGGCTACAAATCGATAATTCGCTTCTGCTTTGTCATTATTGTCATTTCGATAATACAACTGCCCTAAATAGAAATTAGCGTTGATGGAATGAATTCCATTAGGAAAACGTTGCAGGTAATTTTCAAATCCGCTTATCGCCCTATCATATTCATTATTAAAATATTGATTTTCGGCAGATTCGTAAGTAGTATTATCTAAATCGGCATCGGTAACCTCAACAAAATCTATGTTTCTCACCCAATCTGCATATTCATCGGTGCGGCCAAGGTCTACATAAACCATTCTTGCGGTAGAAACCGCCTGTTTAGATTCTGGTGTATTTGGGTAATCGCTAACCACTTTCTTTAACTTCTCAAGAGCACGATTTCCATTATCAGCATTATAATGAATAAGCGCCTGGCGTAGCATTGCCTTAGGCACGAATGCACTCTGTGGCACTTCTCTTATTAAACGATCGTAAGCAGATAATGCTTCAGAAGTATTATTTGCGGAAACATAAGTGTTCCCAAGCTCATACATGGCATCGTCTCTAAAAGAAGAACGAGAATATTGATTGATAAAGCTGCGAAGTTCAGAAATTTTGGTATCTCTTCTGTCAATAAATCCGTAGCTCATTGCTTTTTGAAAAGCGGCATAATCATTATCTCCACTTAGCGAAAGTGCTTTATCATAAGCTTCTATCGCAGGCCAGTATTGGCTGCTCACAAAATAAGTGTCTCCTAATCTTAATAAGGCGTCATTTCTACGGGCAACATCGTTAGATCCGTTTTCAGAATAACGCTTAAAATATTCTATCGCTCTGGAATATTCATTCTTTTTGAAATAGGCATAACCAAGGTTATAATCCAGGTTTTCCAGTTCATCTGTGCCTTGCGCGGCATTCATCCCTGCAAACTCACGATAACCAATTATTGCATCATCAATTCTATTAATATTATATTCACTTTCAGCTTTCCAGAAAGTTGCTTTAGCGGTTATCTTTTGGTCTCTGGGCTCAGAAAGTGCTTTCTCAAAATTAGTGATGGCTTTTGCATAATCACCATCTTCATATAGCTGAAGCCCGTAATAGTAAGCTACTTTCTGGTAAGCTTGTTTATCGCTAAAATTGCGGTTGTTTTCCAACAAACGCATAGCTTCTTCAAAATTTCCTGAAGTAAGGAAAGAATCTATAAGCAAACTTTCCATAGCCGCCCTGTTTTCAGATTCAGGATATTTCTCAATGAAATTGATTAATACCTGAGACGGGCTCTCGTAACTGTTTCCTATTTCATAACTCAGTTTTGCATAATTCATATACGCATCTTCCTGAATTTTAGGATTTAAATCCATTTCGCTGGCATTCTTAAAAGCGTTTAAAGCCTGCTGCTTTTGGTTAGATTCCAAATAAGACTGCGCTAAATGATAATATGCGTTTTGCGCAACTTCATTTTTACCGTCTATAATTTTGTTGAATTCAGAGATAGCTTTTTCATAATCTCCCTGTTTATAATAAGCATAACCCAACTGGTAATAATCTGTATTATTCCATCTACCGCGTTCTCCGCTGTATTCCGTTAGGTAAGGCAAAGCCTCTTCATACTGTTCTAAGTTGAAATAACTCTCCCCAATTATTTTATTTAATTGTGAACGCTCTATGCGGTTAGAACTCTGCAATTGATCTTTAGCCAGTTTAATCGCCTCTTCAAAGTTCCCCAGTTTAAAATTCATATCGGCCTGGAAATAAGAAAGATCTTCGCTGTAACGATCGTTATTACTCACCGCTTCAAAATTCTCGTTGGCTTCTTCATAGTCATCGCCCTCATAGGCCATATAACCTATGTAATATTTGGCCTGGGAGCCAAATTCCTGGGAATTACGAACCCGCTCTAAATATTTACGAGCTTCGTCATATTGTTTTGCTCTAAAATAGGCATATCCATTATTGAAATAAAAGCGCTCTTTATCTGCGCGGCTCATGCTATTCTCATCAACTTTATCGTACCATTTACGGGCCAGGGAATATTTTCCGGTTTGGAAATAGTAATCGGCTACATCAAGATAAGCCGAATTGGTCTTTGTACTGGTAGGATAACGACTTACAAAACGCTCCATCAATCTGTCGGCGCCCGGTTGGTTTAACCTTACGGCCGCGTTGGCAATATAATAAGCACAATCTCCTTCAATTTTCTCGTCTTCAGTTTGCTCTTTTACTTCATCAAACAAGTTTTGGGCAGCCAAAAATTGCTGATTATTATAAAGTTCAAGGGCCTTGTTAAATTCAGCGAGATCGTGTGTATAGGTGGCCGATCGCTGTGAAATTCCTTTAAAAGAGAAGAAAATTAAAACAACAAACAGTAAACTTTTGTTAGGTGTCATTTATAGATTTTTAAGTTGATGATTCAAAGATAATTTAAACCTTGCTTTATTAACGCTCATATAAAGTGATAATTATGTTAATGTAAAAAAAAGTAAACCCGCGCCTTTTGAAAAATGTATATTTACAGATATTTTTACACTGAAGAAAAGCCTTAAACTCTATGTCTAATACCGTCCTGGAATTAAATAACGCTGCTATTTATCAGCGTGAAAGCCTTATTTTATCTGAAGTAGATGTACACATAAACAAAGGCGAATTTGTTTATCTTATTGGTAAAACCGGAACTGGGAAAAGTAGTTTTATGAAAACACTTTACGGCGATTTACCACTTACCGAAGGCGAAGGAACTATTGTAGATTTTAATTTGAGAACGCTTAAGGAAAAAGACATTCCTTTTCTAAGAAGGAAACTAGGTGTGGTTTTTCAGGATTTTAAATTGTTAACCGATAGAAATATTAAAGACAATTTACTTTTTGTGTTGAAAGCTACCGGTTGGAAAGACCAAAAAGGTATGGATAGCAAAATAGATGAAGTGCTGGATAAAGTAGGGATGAAATCTAAGGGATTCAAATATCCTTATCAGCTATCCGGCGGGGAGCAGCAGCGTGTAGCAATTGCCAGAGCGCTTTTAAACGATCCTGAACTCATCCTTGCCGACGAACCTACCGGGAACCTGGATCCACAAACTTCGGTAGAAGTTATGGAAGTACTTCAGGAAATCAGCAAAAACGGGAATACCATTCTTATGGCTACGCACGATTATGCTTTATTACTAAAATATCCTTCAAAAACCTTAAAATGCGATGGGCAACGTGTTTTTGAAGTAGTCCAGAAATCAGTTTAAGGCTGAACTTCATCTGCTTTTACCCTGTGCTGTTTTTTATTGATAAAAAGATAGTAGAAATTTACGGCTACAATAATTCCGTTAGTTATACTTACCGGCCAGGAACTTATCAAAATTCCGTAGATAACAAACAAAATACATCCCAGGCTGTTTACAATTCTAAGCTTTATGATATTCTTCATAAAAAAAGAAATCGCTACAAAAAAGGAGGCCAGATAACCTATCCATTCAGTAAGACTAATACCTAAAAAATCATTCATACCCAAAGTTTTAAAATAGAGAAAGCCCATCTATGACGGGCTTTTCTATTATAATTCTAAATAAAACATTTAGCTAAAGCTAACTGTTATTAAACTATTTTATTTCTTTTTCGCTCGTTCTCGGTAAGGTAGATCTTTCTTAACCTAATGTGGCTTGGAGTAACCTCAACATATTCATCTTTCTGAATATATTCTAAAGCTTCTTCCAAAGAAAACTTAAGTGCAGGAACAATCTTCGCTTTATCATCTGCACCAGAAGAACGTACGTTAGAAAGTTTCTTGGTTTTGGTAATATTTACCGCCATATCATCCTGACGTGAATTTTCACCAATTACCTGACCTTCATAAATTTCTTCTCCCGGATCTACGAAAAATTTCCCTCTATCCTGAAGTTTATCTATAGAATAAGGAATTGCTTTTCCGCGTTCCATAGAAATCAACGACCCGTTTTGTCTTTGTGGAATTCCCCCTTTTAACGGCTGGTATTCTTTAAAACGGTGTGCCATAATAGCTTCACCTGCAGTAGCGGTAAGCAACTGGTTACGCAAACCTATAATTCCTCTTGAAGGAATCATAAATTGAATAATCATTCGCTCGCCACGGGTTTCCATGCTAAGCATTTCTCCCTTTCGCATCGTCACCATTTCTACAGCTTTTCCTGAAACTTCTTCAGGTAAATCTATAGTTAGTTCTTCTACCGGCTCACATTTTTCACCATCAATTTCCTTGATAATTACCTGTGGTTGCCCAATTTGAAGTTCATAACCTTCTCTTCTCATTGTTTCAATAAGAACAGAAAGGTGCATCACTCCACGGCCATAAACTAAAAATTTATCGGCACTATCGGTTTCCTTCACCCTAAGGGCAAGGTTTTTCTCTAGTTCTTTGGTAAGCCTTTCTTTAATATGCCTTGAAGTCACAAATTTTCCATCTTTTCCGAAGAAAGGAGAATCGTTAATTGTGAAAAGCATACTCATCGTAGGCTCATCTATAGCAATAGTTTTAAGACCTTCAGGATTTTCAATATCGGCAACGGTATCACCAATTTCAAAACCTTCAAGACCAACAATTGCACAAATATCACCCGGTTGAACTTCTGTTACTTTTTTACGGCCTAAACCTTCAAAAATAAAGAGTTCTTTAATTTTTGTCTTTTTAATACTACCATCACGTTTCACTAAAGAAACCGGCATACCTTCTTTCAAATGTCCACGTTGTACTCTTCCAATTGCAATTCTTCCTGTAAAAGAAGAGAAATCTAAAGAAGTAATAAGCATTTGAGGGGAACCATCCTGAACTTTAGGAGCTGGAATATGTTCCAAAACCATATCAAGAAGTGGTTCAATATTTTCTGTTTTTACATCTGGATCGTCGCTCATCCAATTGTTTAGGGCAGAACCATAAACTGTTGGAAAATCAAGCTGCCATTCTTCGGCACCCAATTCAAACATAAGGTCAAAAACTTTTTCGTGTACTTCATCTGGAGTACAGTTTGGTTTATCTACCTTATTCACTACAACACAAGGTTTTAAACCAAGGTCAATAGCTTTTTGCAAAACAAAACGAGTTTGTGGCATTGGGCCTTCAAAGGCATCTACCAATAATAGAACCCCATCGGCCATATTCAATACTCGCTCTACCTCTCCACCAAAATCGGCGTGACCAGGAGTATCAATAATATTGATTTTGGTGTCTTTATAGACTACCGATACGTTTTTTGAAGTAATTGTAATACCACGTTCACGTTCCTGATCGTTGTTATCTAGGATAAGATCTCCGGTGTTCTGGTTGTCCCTGAACAAACGGCAGTGGTACATAATTTTGTCTACCAGGGTAGTTTTACCGTGGTCAACGTGCGCGATAATCGCGATGTTTTTAATAGCTGTCATATAAGCGCCTCATTTT
This sequence comes from Salegentibacter lacus, assembly GCF_020164555.1. Lineage (GTDB taxonomy): Bacteria > Bacteroidota > Bacteroidia > Flavobacteriales > Flavobacteriaceae > Salegentibacter > Salegentibacter lacus. Next base: position 69,908 of record NZ_JAIQZB010000011.1, read on the forward strand.
TAAGGCTGCAAATGTACGGCTTATTTTAAAGAAACAAGTATCTAATGCTACTTATTCAAAATAAAATATTAGCAACTGAACTGACTGTAAATCAATAGGTTAATTTAAAAGAAAAGAATCAATAAAATTAGGAGGTGGCTTTAAGCTTTTTGTAAACGAAGAAACCAAAATAAATTGCGGCAATTGTTCCAAAACCAATGCCTAACAAAGGTTCTTCCGGTCTTTGGTAAATAAAGAAAATGGTAGCAGCCGTCATTATTAACGCGTTTATAAGTAAACGCTTTGGTGTATAATAGTTACTGAACTGTTCTTTTAATCCTTCCATAGCAAATATTTTTGCAAAGCTATGAATTTAAAATTGATCTTTAACACTCATCGGCCGATGGACCATAAGTAGCCGGCACCGGAATATCCAGTAGTCTGAAGTAAACCCCTAATTGCGCCCTGTGATGCGGCAATTGATTAAGCACCATCATTCTAAGTACAGAATATTTAGGCATATCCATTAAAACCTTTCCATCCTGCATCATTTTCCAGTTTTTCTCATATTCTTTATCCGGTTTTCTTAAAGCTGCTTCAGCTTCAGAGGTATTATTTTGTAATAATTCAATCATTTCTTCAACAGTATCAAAATCGGGAGATTTATAACCGGCCATGTCCATCTCATCCATTTCCATTGTAGTGGTTATCCAACTGGGAATTTCCGCCAGGTGATTCGCTAATTGCCGGATATTCATCGATTTTTTATGCGGTCGCCAGTTCAATTTATCGGCTGGAATACGTTTTAGAAACTTTTCAGTGAGCACTACCTCGTGTTGAAGTTCAGATATTAGAAGATTTTGCAGTTCCATATTTCAAAGATTACTTAGGAAAATTACAACAAAAACTTCTTGCTTTGGAGTCATATCCATAAAAATGAACTCGGGAAAACACTTATTTTTGAATTGTAACACCCGCTTAATTCCGTTATATTTGCTTTCCTAATTCCCATTTTATGAAACTTGAAAAGATTCCACAGTTAAAACATATCAATGCCAACAATTTCTTTCTGCTTGCAGGGCCTTGCGCTATTGAAGGTGAAGAAATGGCCCTTCGTATAGCCGAAAAAGTAGTGGAAATCACCAACAAACTGGAAATCCCTTATGTTTTTAAAGGATCTTTCAAAAAGGCTAACCGCAGCCGAATTGATAGTTTCACTGGAATTGGAGATGAAAAAGCTTTAAAAATTCTTCGAAAAGTTTCAGAAACTTTTGAGATTCCAACTATAACCGATATTCACGAAGTTAGCGATGCAAAAATGGCTGCTGAATATGTAGATATTCTGCAAATTCCCGCTTTTCTAGTTCGTCAAACCGATCTGGTAGTTGCAGCGGCAGAAACCGGAAAAGTCGTAAACCTTAAAAAAGGTCAATTTATGAGTCCTGAAAGTATGAAACATGCCGTGACCAAAGTAACCGACTGTAATAATGAGCAGGTGATGGTTACCGATCGTGGAACAATGTTCGGGTACCAGGATATGATCGTAGATTTTAGAGGAATTCCAACTATGCGCGAGTTTGCGCCTACTGTTTTAGATGTTACGCATTCATTGCAACAGCCCAATCAAAGTAGCGGCGTTACCGGAGGACGACCGGAAATGATAGAGACTATAGCCCGTGCCGGGATAGTAAACAAAGTAGATGGTTTATTTATAGAAACCCATTTTGATCCTGCAAATGCAAAAAGCGATGGCGCTAATATGTTAGACCTTAACTACCTGGAGAAACTATTAAGCAATTTGGTAGCAATTAGGCAAACAGTGAATAAATTATAAAAAACCAAAGTCACCAAATCTACATATTATCCGCACCAGGTCGCACTGAAACCTGATTCTGAATAAGAAATAATATTCATAATAATATCGGGTACTATTTACTTAAAAAACCTAAACAAAAGTTAATCCCAAAATGCATTAAGGGTTTTAATTTTAATTTATTTTAATTTGAATTTCAACCAATCAAAACCTTAATGCAAAACCAACCCATTTCCCGAGGTGTATTTTCCTGGAAATTCAGTTTGGCTATTTTCTGTATATTTACAATAGCTCCCTTAACTGCCCAGGAAGAACCAGAAGTATCTGTTGGTGGAGCGCTTCGTTATAATTATAACCTCTCTTCCTGGAAAGACGGACAAAAAAACCGCGGTGGTGATTTTGGTTACGATATTTTTCGAGTAAACTTCAACGCAAAATACAAAGGCGTCTACTTAAATGCTGAATACAGGTTATACTCTGATGCTTTTGGCGGTGGTGTTATGAAACAGGGCTGGATGGGCTATAAATTTAATGATATCGACGAAATTCAAATTGGGTTAACACAAGTTCCATTTGGCATTCAGCAATATAATTCCCACAATTGGTTCTTCAACCTAACTTATTATATGGGACTTGAAGACGACCACGATATGGGGATAAAATACATTCACGCCGGTGATAAATATGAATATCATTTTGCCTTCTTCAAAAATGCTGAGGAATTACGATTTGGGAGCAATACCGAATCTTCTACCAGCCGATATTCCTATGATGTGGTTGGCAGAAACAAAGAAGTGAATCAATTTAACGGAAAATTTGTTTATAAATTTGGAGATAGAGCAGCGAATAGGTTAGGAGTTTCTGCCCAATACGGAGGTCTTTACAATCTTGACACTAAAGAAACTGGAAATCATTACGGCCTAGCAGCTCATTATGAGATTACTCAGAACCGATGGAATTTAAAAGCACAGGCTTTAACCGCTTCACACAACCCAATAAATGCCGAAGGAGAAAGCAGAGAAACTCTAAGTTTTGGTGCTTATGGCTTTCCCTATGAGGTTGCTGCCAACTTTAATTTATATTCCCTCGCAATTTCCAGAAATATCCCGGTAAACCTGGGACCCATTTCTAATTTGGAATTCTACAATGATTTTGGTTATATGCAAAAACATAAGAGCAGTTTTACTGATTCTTATATGAATGTTACAGGGGTTTTGGTCACTGCCGGGCAGGTTTATACTTACATAGATTACGCTGCCGGGTATAACCATTCCTGGTTGGGAGGTGATTTTGTAGACGATTTTGCAGCGGGTAATCCCGATGCAAAATGGGAAGCAAGATTCAACATCAACATAGGTTACTATTTTTAATTTAATTTGTGAAAACCAATTATATGGCTAAGAAAGTTACCAGAAGCGATGAGAAAAAGTCAATTTTTGGATTGGAGGTAAACGGTCCCGTTTTCTTCATTTCCTCTTTTATCATCATCATCAGTATCGCCCTAACCCTCATTTTTGAGAAACAGGCAGAAACAGTTTTTGCAGATATTCAAACCGCGGTAGCAAACAACGCCGACTGGTTTTTTATCATGTGCGTTAATATCTTCCTGGTTTTCCTGGTCTACCTTGCGCTAGGCCAGTTTGGAAATATGCGCATAGGCGGACCAAATGCCAAACCTGAATTTAAAACGCTTTCCTGGTTCGCGATGCTGTTTAGTGCCGGAATGGGAATTGGATTATTATTTTTTAGTGTGGGAGAACCTGTAATGCATTTTACAGCTCCTCCCACAGCCGAAGCCGGAACTGTAGCCGCTGCCAAAGAAGCTATGAATTTCACTTTTCTACACTGGGGTTTTCACGCCTGGGGTGTTTATGCACTTGTAGGTCTTGCACTTGCATATTTCACCTACACCCGGGGCTTACCACTTACCATCCGTTCCATTTTTTATCCTTTTCTGGGCGATAAAATATACGGTAAGATTGGAGATGCGATAGATATTTTTGCAGTTTTAGCGACGTTATTCGGGCTGGCGACATCGCTAGGATTTGGAGTCCAGCAAATAGCTTCAGGTCTGAATCACGTTTTTAATATCCCTAGCGGAATTATCACCCAGGTCTTGTTAATTGCCGGGATTACGCTTATTGCTACAATTTCTGTAGTTCTTGGAGTAGATAAAGGTGTTAAATTTCTTAGTGAATGGAATATGAGGGTGGCCTTGGTTCTGCTTGGTCTCGCTATAATCCTTGGACCTACCGTATTTATTTTTAGATCTTTTATTGAAAATACCGGGAGTTATCTTTTCAATTTCATTGAAATTTCTACCTGGAGTGAAACTTTCACCAATAGTTCCTGGCAAAATGACTGGACAGTATTTTACTGGGGCTGGTGGATTGGCTGGTCGCCATTTGTTGGGATGTTTATCGCCCGTATTTCTAAAGGTAGAACAATTAGGGAATTTATTTTAGGAGTTTTATTAGTTCCGTCTCTAGTAACTTTTTTTTGGCTCTCGGCCTTTGGTAGTGTTTCAATTCAACAAGCACTTGGCGGAGATATGAGTATAATAGATGCGGTAAATGATGATATTGCTACTGCCCTATTCGTTTTCTTTGAAGATTATCCGCTTTCTATGGTCATAAACGTGGTAGCAGTTATTCTAATTGCCGGCTTCTTTATAACCTCATCCGATTCAGGATCATTGGTAATTGACAGTTTAACTTCAGGAGGAAAAATAGACGCTCCAAAAGGCCAGCGAATTTTTTGGGCAGTTACTGAAGGAACTGTGGCAGCGGTATTATTAATTGGCGGGGGATTACAGGCACTGCAAACTGCAACCATTGTAACCGGATTGCCTTTTGCAGTTATTCTGCTTATTATGTGCTATTCGCTCTACAAAGGTTTAAAAGAAGATCTTGTAGAAATGCAGGATAAAAAAGAACAAAAAGAGATGGAAAATTACGAGGAGATCATAAATGATATCGTTCAAAAAAGAAAACTAGAAAAAAATAAAGAATAACTAAAAAACAGGCGTTATGGAAAAATTCAGTAATATTCTGGTTGCCTTAGACCTTTCAGACATTGATAATTCAATTATAAAATACGCTTCTTTTTTATCCGAGAAGCTAAAGATTCAAAAGGTATATTTTGTACATAATATTAAGAAATACGAGATTTCTTCGCTTTTTGATGAACAAATGAAAGATGTGAATCTGGATGAAATTATTGGAGACGAGCTCAATGAAAAAGTAGAAACCCATTTTAACAGCAAAGCAGAATGGGAAGTTCTAATTTCTGAAGATCCTTATACCGAATCTTTAATAAATTATATCACCAATAAATACTATATAGATCTGGTGATAGTAGGAAATAAAAACAGGAAAAAAGGCACCGGCATTGTGAGTAACAAATTGCTCCGAATTTTAAAATGTGATATTCTATCTGTTCCAAGAGATTTTCATCCTGAGATTAAAACAATTTGGGCAGGAACCGATTTTTCCCGCGAATCAAGGAAAATCTTCAATATAGCGCAGATGCTTCAGGAAGCCACTTCGGCTCCCGTGACGGCAGCCCATGTTTATTCAGTTCCGGTGCAATTTTCGCCCTATGTTCCTAAAGAAGCTATGGCTCCCAAGATTGAAAAACACGCAAGGGAGAAAGGAGAAAAATTCCTAAGTAAATTAGATTACAAAGGCGAAGTGACTCCTTTAATTATTCCCGGCAGGGAGGCCAGTGTAGCCAGTAACCTACTGGGATATGCAAAAAAAAATAATGTTGATATTTTGATAGTGGCCGATAAAGGCGCCAATAACATTTCCAGTCTTTTAGTTGGAAGTGTGACTGAAGAATTATTTGGAAAAAACCCAGAGATCCCATTATGGATTTCTAAATAGGTTTTAGGATTTAATCAATAACTCGTCATCCTGAACCTGCCCGATCGTTCAGGCGGGCTTGTTTCAGGATCTAATACATTGAATAGTAGTTTCAATAAACGGTCCTATTTAAAATTCACTTCCACCCAAACCGGAAGATGGTCTGATGGGTATTTTAAATCTTTTGAATCGCTTAAAACGGCATATTTCTTAACTTCAATATTATCTGAAACAAAAATATAATCAATTCTCCTCGTTACCGGCTCTTTAAAATTATAGCCATTAAAAGTACCTTCTGGGCCAAAATCCAGTTTGCTAACTGCTTTAGAATCATTCATCTTCTGCATAAGGAATTGAATTCCGCTTGTATCGGGTTCCAAATTTAGATCTCCCATTAAAATTACCGGCAAATTTTCTTTATTTACTGCTGAAATTTTTTCCCAGATAAGTTTTGCGCTATTTTCCCTTGCTTTTTCTCCTACGTGGTCAAAATGTGTATTAAAAACCCAAAATATTTTCCCTGAATTTTTCTCTTTGAATTTCGCATAGGTACAAACCCGCTCCATCGCAGCATCCCAACCTACCGAGATTTCATCAGGAGTTTCTGAAAGCCAAAAAGTATTTTCTTCCTGAACTTCAAACTTTTCAGAATTATAGAAAATCGCACTAAATTCTCCTGCTTCTTTCCCATCGTCTCTCCCTACTCCAACATATTTATAAATATCCATTTCAGACTGAAAATGTTTTAACTGACTCACCAAAGCTTCCTGAACTCCAAAAATATCGGGTTCATAGAATTTTATCTGATTGGTGATATGGTCTTTTCGTTTAGACCAGGAATTTTCGCCATCATTCTCATTGGCATATTTAATATTGTAGCTCATCACTTCCATCTCCTGGCTATAAAAAGTAGTTCCCGTAAGAACGAATAGTAAGAGAAGAAATAAAGTTCGAGTTCTCATGATCCTGATTTTCTATAAAGTTCGGAATTTTCAAAATTCCAATTGCATAATTCACTAAATTATTAGCAAAAAATATGGAAGTAAAGCGCAACAATTTTTTAATTATTCTTCTGATTGTGGGAATGCTGCTTTTAATACCGTTAATTGCGATGCAGTTTAGCAATGAAGTGGTTTGGACTGCTTCAGATTTTATTATTATGGGAATTTTACTCCTGGTTACCGGGCTGGGAATTAACCTTGTGTTGAGAAAGGTTTCCAGCAGCAAAAACCGACTTATAATCGGTGGAATTGTTCTTGCAGTATTTTTTGTGATTTGGGCAGAACTGGCCGTTGGAATTTTTGGAAGTCCGTTTGCCGGAAGTTAAATTTTTATCAATGGAATACTTTGTAAACAAAAAATCAATAGTTCGGGAAATCTGGGGAAAAGGCGATACCATTCTTTTTATTTTCGCCGGTGCTTCGGCTGAGTTTGCGCTTAATAAAGCTGTAGACTGGCTCTATTTTACCAGGAAATTACCTAAAGATCCGTTAGGAAGGCTTTTTTCAACGGTTTCTTATGCCCGGGAAATAGTTTTTGCTGAAAAACACGCTGCGCAAAAGGCAATAGATCGCATTAACTCTATACACACATCAGTTGAAGTCGAACGCGGAAAAAGTATTCCGGACTGGGCTTATCGTGATGTACTTTTCATGCTTATAGATTATTCCATCAGGTCTTTTGAAACCCTGGAACGCAAACTTAATATTTCTGAGAAGGAAGAAGTTTTTGATGTTTTCTGGCGGGTTGGAAAAAGAATGAACTTAAGAGATTTGCCTCAAAATTTGAGAGAATTTGAAACGATACGGCAAAGTCATCTTGAGCAAGACCTGGAATATGGTAAATATACCAGGGATCTTTACAAGCAATATCGCAAACATTTGGGGCTGGTACGTTATCAGCTTTTACTGGAAACACAAAGCCTTATCACTCCCGTTAGCGTTCGCCAATATTTAAATTTGCGAAGCTTTTCATTCTTAAGCCCGGTCATCCCGGCATATAAAATTAGCCGAAGTATAAAATTAGACGGACTTCTTAAATCACTTATTCTGCCATCTGAATATAAAGCAGAGATAAATTCATTGGACAGGCAAAGTGCATAAACCAGATAATCAGTATTCTATAAATAATCGATATTGTTAAAATCAATTAGAAGAAATTCCAGAAAAAGCTATCTCGTCGGGTTTCTATTCCTTCTGATTATTGAAATACTTATCGCAGTATATATACAAGATGATTTTATAAGGCCTTATCTCGGAGATTTCCTGGTTGTGATCCTACTCTACTGTTTTGTGATGGGAATTAGCAAAATTTCAATATTTAAAGGTCTATTGATTGTTTTAATATTTTCTTTTGCCGTAGAATTTTTCCAGCTTATTAACATTGCAAAAGTACTTCAATACCAACCACCTGAATTCGTAATGATTATTCTGGGGAGTAGTTTTTCGGTCTGGGATCTGGTTGCCTACCTTCTCGGACTTCTATCCTGTCTTTTCCTGGAATATCAGAACCTAAACTCCATCTACAAAATCCTGCAGGTAACTAAATTTAGGAGTTAATTTTCCATTTTGAGTCATCCTGGCGCGCTCTAGTACACTGTCTTTATCATTATTGAAAAATGCAGGAATTACTTGTTTCATAAACATTTCGCCAAAACCTTCGCTCGCATCTTTTGGAAGTTCACAAGGCAAATTATCTACAGCCATCACTAAAATACTCTCTTTCTCACGGAAATCTACTTCAGATTCCGTTTCGGGACTGTAGCCGTAAAATGGTTCAGCAATGGTTGAAGGTCGAATGGTGCTGGCAATTGGGCCGTCTATATCGCAAGAGATATCCGCTATATATTTTATACGGAAATCTTTAGATTTGGCATCTTCAGCAGTCAAAAATACTGGGGCACCATCTCCATAAAAATGCCCTGAAATAAACAGATCGCTGACTTCGGTAAAACGCAAGAAATTGGAATCATATTTTTCCGGTTCTTTAAAAAACTCTTGGTGATTCCCCTTAGAACCGTCTTTCTTTTTATTGTAATCCAGAACGTCTATATTACAATAAACCGGTTCTTTTTCTTCAAATTCGAGGTAATCTTCTACACTTAATTTCTTAATTCCTAAATGATCTAAAACCTCTTTTGCTCCTCTGGCTACTTTACCTACGCCAGTCAGTACGATTTTTATAGACGGAATTTCAATTTTATCGAGTTCTGCCAACATGGCATTAAGATCTGGCAGGGATTCTACTTTCGGAAGATTGAATAAATTTTCTTTTAAACCAATTCCCCGAAATCCGTTATACGCACCTACAAGTCCGGCGTATCGACCAAAGCCTATAAGCCTTGCTCCACTCTCCTTTACAATAACCTCGTGATCGTATAATTCGATATTATATTTAAGTATTTCCCTTAATAAATCACGATTATAAGGCTGTTTTTTAATAGTATGAGAAAAGAAAAAATATTTTTTATTCGGAATTAAAGCCGGCAAAGGCACTTCTTTTACCCCAAGTAAAACCTCACAATCTGAAATATCTCCCGTAACCTCAAAACCTGCATCTCGATATTCCTGATCGTTAAATATTCGAATATCAGAACTTTGTACTTTAAAATTTGCTTCAGGGAACTTTTCTACGAGTTCTTTGAGTTTATTTGGAGAAAAAACAACACGCCTGTCTGGTGGTGTCTTTTCTTCTTTAATCAACGCAAATCTTATCATTCTTGGTACGGGTTTTGTTTGTTTATAAGTGTCTTCCAAAGATATGAATTTAAAATTGTATCTTTGCAGGCCTTAAGATTAGTTATACTTAAGTTTTAAATTACAATGTTCTTTATTTATGGGGTCGACTTGGTTTTGACAGCGAGTCTAATTGAGTTGTAAGCACGTCGAGCGCTGGGATATAGCTCGTAAATCTCATATTTCACACTTTTTTAAACGGCGAAGATAACTACGCCTTGGCTGCATAATCCGAATCACAGTAGGATTTGCTTAGTCCCTACAAGGTAGGGAGCCAAGATGTCCCGCGAAGGCCTTGATTTACGGCATTCGCATTAGGGGCACCGATAAAGTAAATATAGGAACTGTAGGACCTTGATGCAGTTCTAAAATCTAATCGAGGATACGGAAGAAGTTAGGTAGTTTTCGGCCAGACTTTTTCCCGACAATTTAAGTGAAAACTAAACGTGTAGAAAGCATCTGAATTGCTTGTTTGGACGAGGGTTCGAACCCCTCCGACTCCACTTTATACATCCCAAAATGTATCAAAAACCCCGAAATCCTAGGATTTACGGGGTTTTTTGTTTTTAAGAATATCAAAATAACCTAAATAATATCAAAAATTATGTGTGCAATTCGGTGACCAATAATCCAGGGGGAAATTGCACACTACGAACGTCCAAAACACCTTTATATCAATTGTTTACGAAATATTAAAGTTTTTCAACCTATCATTTAATAGTGTACATTAATTCCTCAATTTAAACTCAAAATTATGGACACTTATCATCACGTATCATTTTACATTAGAAAAAGCCGTAGTAATAAATCATCAGAGAGTGATATTTATCTGCGCGTTACTGTTAATTCCAAGCGGTCTGATATGAGTATCGGAAGAAAGGTTGACCCTCGAAAATGGAATGTAAGTTCTGAAAAAATGATGGGAAGAAGCCAGGAGGCTCAGGAATTAAATAATTATATGGATGTTTTAAAAAATAAACTAAAACGAATCCAACAAAAACTTGTAGAACAGGATCAAAGAATTACAGCAACAACCTTAATAAGAGAACTTAAAGGAATTGGTAAAAACAAATCTAAAATGACCTTAGAGGTGTTTAAAGAGCACAATGAACAAATGGACCGCCTTTCCGGAAAAAGTATTTCTAAGAGCACCGCAAAGCGTTATTGGACCTGTTATAACCACCTTGAGCAATTCCTAAAGGAGGTTTATAAAACTGAGGATTTCCGAATGAAAGATATAGACCATCAGTTCATTACAAGATTTGAATATTTTTTAAAAACTACAAGAAAGTGTAATCATAACTCAGCCTTGAAATACGTCAATAATTTTAAAAAGATAGTTCGTATAGCACTAGCCAATCAATGGATGGACAGGGATCCTTTTTATAATTATAAGGTTCAATATGAAACCGTAGATCGGGAATTCCTAAATGAAGATGAAGTAAAAGCCCTGGTTGAAAAAGAACTTCATTTTGACCGTTTAAAAATTGCGAGGGATATGTTCGTTTTCAGTTGTCATACCGGTTTAGCTTTTGGTGATTTAGAGAAACTCTCTGAAAAAGATATTGTTAAAGGTATAGATGGGGGAAGATGGATAAGAACAAAAAGAAAGAAAACTAAATCTATAACCAGTGTCCCCTTACTTCCAATAGCTGAAGAGATTATTGAACGATATAAAGATTATCCAAGAGTAAAGGGCAAGGACTTGATTCTTCCGGTTCCACGTAATCAAAACTACAATGCTTTTTTAAAAGAAATTGCTGTGCTTTGTGGAATAAAAAAGACACTTACCACGCACCTGGCTCGTCATACATTCGCGACGACTGTAACGCTTTCCAATGGAGTGCCTATAGAGTCTGTAAGTAAAATGCTAGGCCATAAGGATCTGAGAACGACCCAACATTACGCAAAAATTGTGGATAGAAAAATTAGTGAGGATATGAAAGCGTTAAGGAAGAAGCTAGAAGAAAAAGCCGCTAAAGACTCAAAAAAAACCAATTCTAAGAAGAAAAAATAGTAGGTCGTTTTTTATAATTCCAAGTGAAAAACTTTCACTATTTAATTGAGTCTACTCTTCGTTAAAAAGATCGTATACCTCCCTATTAAGGTCTGGAATATAATTACCCAGGGCCCGCAATGCTCTTTCCTGAATTTTACCGAAACTTTCTAATTCTAAATCTCCCCCGGCAATATCCCAATCTTCAAAGTGAAGAACCTGTGAGAGGTAAGTATCATCTTCACCATAATACATAACAGAAACACGATTCCCACTAAAAGCTAATTGTAGAGAATAGAAAACGTTCTTAAAATAATCCGGAGTATGAATTTCAGGCAAATCCAGGGAAATCATATTTGTTTCCGGGTCATAAGAAAGCCACGTTGGTAAATAAACTTTTCCCAGTTCTAACATTAGAATTTAATTTACAGGCTAATTAATTAAAAATAATAATTTTTACTTTTAAAAAGTTCGCTTTTAAGAGAAGCTTACAATAAATCGTTTTACCTAAACTAGTATCACATCTAGAGTATAATCATCTCTTCTTTGTTGGCAGTAAGACACTTTCTTATCTTTATTAATTCAGCATTTCCCCATTTTCATCAAATATCTTGTAACTATTGTAGGATTTGGAAAGAAAATTTTCTTTAGTTTCCGTGAGTAATTCTTCAAAATTATAGCCTGGGATTTCAAAATCTTTCGGTATACTTAGCATAATTACATTACTATTTTCTAGTAGAATGTATCGAACATATTTTCTATTTGGATAAGAGATATAGAAGGATATTGCATTATTGTAATTTAATTTCTGAAGTTTTTTAGGCAATTCTTTTAGAACTCTATTCCTAAAATTTGAAAATGACCTATCTCCAGTAAATTTAAGATATAACTGATTCTCTGAATTTGTACTTAAGAGTTTATTTATAAAATCATGTTCTTTAATTTTATTGGTTAAAGAATCTTTTTTAAGTAGAAAGTTTTCTAGAGGAGTAATACTGTCCTCAATTGGCATTGTAAGATCATATATTATTTTGCTATTTTTCTCTTTATCTCGAATTTCCGCCATCCAACAATCTCCGCCATAACTATAAGAAAATATATTACCGATAGAGGTATCTAAAATTTCAAATTTTTCAAGTTCATTTATTTCGTCACGTAGAAGATCTTTAAGTTCTTTATTTGGATTCTTAAATCTTGATTGTAGAACTGGCGGCATATGCTCTTCTAGTTTTGTAATTCTTTGTTCTATTTCATTCTTTTTAATAGTATCTTTTATGAAATATTGATAATGTTTTAAAGTATTATAAAAATGTAATTTATTGAAAGCATCAACATGCTCATCCTGAATTAAATCTGAAATAGTTTGTTCAAAAAACGCCTGACTTTTTTCATCCAATGCGGAAAAAGCTTTACCTATTTTTGAGCCATCCGAAAAGTAATGTTGCTGGTTCTCATTATCAATTCTCAAATTTGACCCTAATAATAATTTTGGAATATTAAGATTTAGCTTACTCAATTCTTCTATATATGTTTTTCTCGCGTTAGAAGCAATATTACTATTAGCTACTCTTGAAACCTGATCGTTCATCACATTCAAAAATGATTTTATAAAGACACCCCAATTTGGTATTTGGGCTGCCAAACTAGCCATCCTTTTTTGTTGAATAATGGGACCATTATCAAAACTACACGAACCAACGTGCTGGTTGAAACGCATTAATTTCAATGCTTTTTCTTTAGAAATTAACTCCGCAGTGAAAAATTCCAATTCACCGTTAGATTTTTCTTCGTTTTCGGCATATTCTAAAGATAGATTAAGTAATTCCTTAAATTTTGAATCTTCATTAAACAAACTATCAGCAAAAAATGATCTTTTTTTCTCCCAATCATTTAAGCTTTTTTGGAAAGAAATAAATTCCTGATCTTTAGAGCGCTTTGGTTTATTTGTTTTTACTGCATAATAATTAACTAAGGAATCGATAATATTATCCTGCCGATTATATAGTGAGTTGTGGTTACTATCAGTATTGAAAAATAAATTTTGATTGGGTAAAACAAGAAAGTCTGTATATGAAACCCAGTCAGCATATTTTTCGGGTAAGATGACCTTTGAAAAATGCTCCTTAATCTTAAAACCTCTAATATTTGTTGAATTTAATTCCTTATTTGTGTAGGAAGTATAATAAAACTTAATATTTTCCCTAGACAATGAATCTGTATAATCAATTGTAATGCGATGCTCACTGTTATTTTTTATTTGAAAAGATTTAATTTGTAGTTTTTGTTCGCCATTGGAATATTCTACCCTGTTTTTTAAAACCAGTAGATCTCGATCAATTTGAAGATTTGGGAAATTTTTCAACAAAGAGTCTAGTTCTACTTTATTGGTCAAAGCAAGAATAAATTCTTCAGGTTTATTCGTTTTTACTTCAAAATAATCCCCGGTTCCTTGAGGCAGTGATTCTATATTGGATCTGGAACTGTTCTGATACTCGGTTTCCAATGAATCTATAATAATATCCAATACTGGAATGTCTTCTTCAGCTATAATTTCATTTTGAGAAAAACTCTCTTGACTTGAAATTAATAATAGAAGTAGTAAAAATAAATTCCTCATTCGTATGTTTTGTGTATTTATGGCATTGGTCAGGGTTAACAACAATTGGTATTCAGGTTTTGAATTAATCTACCTTTTCAATTACCAATTGTTTATTAACCGATGCTACCCTTTGTTTTTTACTTCGACAGCTTATAATTATTCACAAGTACTGAAGCAGAAATATGTAAAATCCGTTCTAATTCTCGAATCATATCTACTGTCAATCTTTTCTTTTTGTTTAAGATTTCCGAAACCCTGCTTTTTCCTCCAATAATACCAACTAAATCTTTTTGTTTGAGATTCATTTCTTCCATTCTTATTTTAATTGCTTCTATTGGATCTGGAGCTTCTATTGGATAATGTTGATTTTCGTAATTCTCGATTAAAAGTGATAGGATTTCCGCTTCGTCTCCTTCTTTTGAATTTGAGTCAGCATCAAAAATCACTTCTAATCTTTCTAAAGCTTGTTCGTAATCTTTTTCTGTTTTTATAGGTTTTATTTTCATAGTCTTTTGTTTTAAATCGTGTCCGCATTTATTTTATCATACTCGGCGTGAGTTCCCACAAATCGTATAAACGCCCATTGTCTGTCATAGTTGAATTTTACAATCAATCGATAGGAATTTCCTTTTATGTTGAAAACCACTCTGCTATCTTTTAGAATGCTTGCGTTTATGTACGTTTCCTTAATATCGTTTGGCGACTTCCAATTTGAAGATTTTGCCGTTTCATACCAGGTTTTCAAATATTGCTCGGAATCGGAATGCTTATCCCAAAATTCACGTAAAGTTCTTTTTGCAATTATTCTTTTCATCGATTAATTTCTACGACAAATATAAATAAAAGTTCTCTATTTTAGAACTTTTATTGTCAGTTTTTCCTTTGTGAAAATAAAGGGTAACTCGTTATATCACATTTAATTTTCTTTTAATAAGAAATATTATTGTAGACTTTAAAGAGGAATTTGATATTCTATAGATATTTTTAAACTCCTGATAGGATATTATGTAGTTTTTGCAAAACCATAAAATACTCTTTCCCCAGCAGTGATTAAAGACCACCTCTTAATCAAATCCCGTTTCATTGCACAAAAATTAGAAGTTGGCTTTTAAGGAGAGGAATCCTTAGCGCATAATTTAATACCCGTTCAGCCCATTCCCGCTGCATTTCGCAAAAGCTTCATTTCGGGGAAAGCGCTTCTCTATAAAGATCCTGGACACCATCAAACAATTTGCGACTTTCATTACGCTGACCCGATGAAAAATCGGAACGCTCCATTACAGTTCGAAATTTTTCGAAGAAGTCCGCCAGATTGGATTTCATATTTAATTTATTCCGCTTCCTCCTCCTTCTATACTCTTCCATTTTACTATTTGAAGTATTCCCGGCCTTCACTGCAACTACCTTTTTCTGTAATGCAAAATACCAAGATTTAGAAGTTAGTCCACACTGCATAAAGCCGGTTGCTGTGCTCCCTTTTTATAAGTCCTCCCTAATTCTAAATCTTAAAAATGTATCAGCATCAGAAAAAGGTAACAGTGACGGCTCTACGGGAAGTAAATCGAATAACGGAAAAATGAAATCATGCAAAAATCCACAAAAAGGAAGCGGAATTAAAAAATCAAAAAAGGAAAACGCTCAGGATACAATAAGTAAATCAATTAAAATCAGATATATAGCTTTAAATTCTGCCCGACTATTTCAGTTTTCCCGATGATGGGATTTTATAAAAAAAAGAATAAGATTTTAAAAACGGATTATGATGTTCATGATCTGTTTTTCATTTTACGAAATTCTCAATCAATTGATCATTTCTCTATAGTAAACTTCAAAGATTTTCTTTTCAAATCATAAAAATTAGGATTCAGTTTCTAAACATTTAAAAGGCTATTAAATTCATTTTAATAGTCAACATTTTTGTCCCTGCGGGACGAAAAGGTAGAGCAAGAGGGTAACGGGCAGAGCCCGTTAAAAACTACCTTTTACATTTTAAATTATTGACTATCAATTATTTAAATAATATGATTAATGCTATAAAAATATTGATTTACTGGTTTTGGGCTTGAACCCCCAATAAAATGGTTAAAAAAACCAGTAAATCTTAAAAAGTACTGAATTATGAAAGCAGTTAAAAACATTACTATTGAAAAGAAAACGGCTGAACGCTTTCAGCAATTTTCCAGAATACATTACAAAACACACTCTGAAGCTTTGGCCGGAATGCTGGATTTTTTCTTCTACAATGAGATTTCTCCAAAAGAAAATTTTGGGCCTACCGGCAGGCGAATTGAAAATATTATCAAGAAAAGAATTAATGCAGTGATCGCAATAACAAGGGATATGGAGAAGAATAAAGTTAACCCAACTTTAGCTATTTTGCAGGCCCTATTGGAGGCTGCTGATCCAAAAAACAATTACTCCAATCGACTAAGAGATTATGAGCAAGATGACACTCATCCCGACTTTTATAAATAATTCACTATGTACATTACAACCACCCCAAAGAAATTAAGAAGAGTATTCTCAAAGCACCGCAGAGTATGTTGATTACCTGGAAAAAGAAAATGCGATTCCGCGTATAGAAGAAAAGAATGAGGAGCTTTTTTTTAAATCAGAAAGAAGATGATTTTTTTTGGAAGATGTTGTAAAAGAAGTAGATACCAATATCGCTAAATTGGAAACGAAGAAACCGAAGTTTTACTCCTATGTGAGGTATTTAGATCTCAAATGAGATAAAATTTTATGAAAATGAAAATTCGGTTTTTAATAATTATAAAGTCAGGTGAAATTATGTAGATTAAAACCTACGATTGGTAATTTGCAGTGGTTAAAATGAGGTTTTTGTTATCCAATCCTAATTGAAATTAAGATTTTGGCTATTTTCTTTTATCAACAGTTTTTTCATCAAAAGAGATCAAATTAAAAAGCTGGCGCATTCTGCTTTTCACCCTGGAGCCATAACGCTCTTCAAGTTCATCGGAATCTAAATTTGTTGTAGCGTGAGTTTTTATTTTATGATTAAGAAATAATTCATATCGGGAGAGAAGAATTTCTCCCATCACATTGCAATCCTGACCATAAAACCTTCCTGCCGGTTCAACACCAAGGTCATCAAAGCATAAATAACTGCTATTCCCGTAATCTTCAATTGTTTTAAACCCCAAATGGTGAAAAGCAAAAGCAATATTTCTGCAAGGAATAACCTGATATTCTTTTTGGTGGGGCACCAGATAACGCAAAAGCTTAAGAAAGCTAGTTTTTCCACAACCCACAGGCCCGGTTAGTAAAATTCCTTTTGCAGGGTCAAGATCGAATTTCTGGCATTTTTCCTTATCCGCAATTATATAATTGCAGAGTTTGAAAAGTAATTTTTCATCTTTTTTGTACAGCTGAAATTCTTTTCCAAAGAGCATCTTGCCTTTTACCTGGAGATATTCAAGCATCAACGGAAAATCATAAAATACTTCTTTTCCTCTGAATTTTCCAATCTTGTAGACTATTCCGCCTTCTATTATTTCACAAGGGTTTTCCATAATTCTTTTCTTTTTTAATTTTTAAATAATCAGGATTTTTCAGTTTTAGATCTTGCTGAATCTCTTTAGATTTTTTCATCCATCGGTGTGCTAAAGCCTGCCAGTTTACCACTGGGGTATCACGATTAATTTTCCAACCTACAGCTTCATAGTGGTGATAGAATTTGGAAGCTTCATTATCCGGCCAGCCCTTTTCTTTAAAATATTTTAAAACTTCAAATTCACTTTTTGGCCAATAAGTTTTATTCTGTTTAGTATGTTTAATATTGTTTGTTTCATATACCGGAGCTATTTCGTTACTCTTACCAGACTCTTCTGCAACCTGTTCTAAAAAAGTCTCAAACTTATCCAGGTCATTTACACTACAAATTGAATGCTCATCTTCTGCTTGTTTATCACTAGTCCAAAAAATGGACATCTTAACCTGGCTGCCTTTCAAGGGGTTTTTAGAAGGCAAATACAAAATGTAATTCCAGTCACTTAGTTCTCTAATGCATTTATGGTAGGTTGAAAGCGAACCAACCTTTGAAGCTTCCATAATTTCCTGCCTTTGTATATAGAATTGCTTACAGAACCTAAATACATTCCAATACTGGAATAAAGCATAATAAATACTTACATGTGAGGGATTTAACCGGTTATCTTCATTAAATCGATAAAAAACCTCGGTAAGGTGCTTTATGTAATTCATATTAATCACTATTATCTATCTTATACTTCTCCATTAATCGTTGTACATCTTCCCAATCATAAAAGACGGTACCTCCTATTTTTGTGTAAGGAAGATTACCATTTATTCGTATATTCTGTAAAGTTCCCCAACTAATATCCAGCAGTTTTCTAACTTCAGAAGATTTCAAATACCTTTTATGGATTCCGGTTGAATGCTCTTTAAGTAATTTTTTAAGCTCCTCAAATAACTCCAGCTTAAAATTCATTAGATCATCGGTAGTAATTATTTCTTTTGGCATTTTTAAAATGGTTTTAGTTTAAAATCCCACCGATGGTTACACTTTTTTACACGGCGGGATTTTGTTGATTTGACTTCTAAGACAAATTTGAGCAGCTTTAAGAAAATAATTTCACTAGTTACACCGGACTACGAGAAAATTTAACACCATTCCTAAATGGATGTAAACGAGGCTGAAATTGAGGAGTTTGGACAATTTTGAAGAGAAAAAATTTAAAAAAAGGAATAGAAATGGCATTTTCGGAGTTACGTTCACCTACCGAAAAATTATAGCTCATTTTCCCGGTTCACTTTTTGTTCGAAATTTTAGGTAATTCCGTCCAGGCATTTGGTTATTCTAGCTTTCATTAAAGACTACCTCAAACAGGGAAATGATATTTACAATGCCATATTTTATAGCTCATTAGGATAAAAATAAATAAGAAGATGTCATATTTTGTCGTTATCTGAGTATATTATTGCAGTACAAAATAAATGCGATGAGAAAATTAGAGATAACACTTACCGAAGAGCAATACCAATATATTCAGGAAGAAATCAAATATGGAGGCAGGACAATTCTTGAAGAAGAGACTCTCGGGGGATATGAAATTACGCTTCACGTTGGCGTACCAAATATCTATACTTATTTGGAGATGAATTATATTAATAAGATTGATCTTGGAGAAGTAGAATGGACTTTTAAAATTTTTAATAAACAATCTTCCTGTAACTAAAAGAATAATGATATCAGAATATAGAGAAAAAATAATTCTTACCTATAGACAGTTACTTAAAATGCACGAGGAACTGCTCACCAAGATAATTAATGTTGGAATGACCGGAGAATACGCTGAAGTAAATATAGTTTTTAAGCCCGGCGACACCTATAAATTTGATCTTGAACAATTTCGAGGAACTAAAGACAATAACCTGAATAAACTACTGACTTTTTTCGATGACCTAGAAAACCTTATGAACTCCCTGGCAAATATTAACGGGATTACCGAAGAGGAGCTTGAGGATGTGAATTTATAAATATAGATTTGAGAATACACCTAGCAAGTTAGAAAGTACTAATTTTTCATAAATAACTCTCTGTAGGTTTCCTCTATTTCACTTATCTCCTCTGCTTTTAGTTTTACAAATTCTTTCTCGCGGGCCCTTTTAGATAAATCTCCCTCATTCTGTTCAAGAAATCTTACCAGGAGGGCTACCATTTTATCTGGCATTTCATATTCGTCATCCAACCATCTTTTAAAAGCATCATAAGCTGTAAGGTATTGGATTTCCTCAGGAATTATATTGTCTATGGTATCGTTTACGCAATCATATAAAAATTCCGTTTGCTTAGTAATGTCAAAAAAGCGGTAGTAATCCAGAGTATCGTTTATTACCTGAACATTGTTGTCTGATGTTTGTTCCCACTCAATATGATCAAGAAGTGGGTGCGAATAATCTTCTAGAATCCTTCTATAGTCATTAATATGATCAAGAATAGAAGCTGAGACAGGGAATATTACCCCTTGTTGAGAAAATTTTTTCTTCGCCAGGAGATGATGGATTATATATCTATGAATCCGCCCGTTCCCATCTACAAAGGGATGAATAAACACAAAACCAAAAGCAATTTTTGCTGCGGCCATGACTGCTGAAAAATCATTTTCAAGTAATAATTGATTTGTATCAAGCAAGCCTTTTATTAGCTTAGGCAGATCATCAGGCTTTGCGGAAATATGATCTGGTATTGGTGCCCCAGTTGTCCTATCATGTTCTCCAATAAAGCCTCCTTTTTCCCTGAAACCCATCTCTATGAATCGACTGTTTTCAATCACCACTTGCTGCAATCTCACGAATTCCTCTTCTGAAAGATCTTTTGTTCCTGCCTGTCCTATCGCTTTCCCCCATCTAGCTGCACGTTTGCTTGGAGGGTTTTCTCCTTCTATAGTGAAAGAAGCTTTAGAATCCTTTAAAAGAAGAAACGACGAAGCTCTTTGTATGATATCCTTACGTACACCCTTTAAATATTCAGTTTTTTTCTTCTCTAAATCGGCCTGAGAGAATTCAAGTTTAGCGGTTCTACGAATCAATGGACAAAAATATGGCGTGCCTGGGAGGTTATTAATCACCAAATGACGTTTTGATTTTGTTCCATTTATAGCAAACTGAAGATTACTATCTATAGCGAAAACGTAACTTTTTTTAGTGAGGACCTTCTTTTGAGGAATCTCTTTTTCCATAATCCATTCCAACAAGAACCATATTCTCCGGCTATATTGCCCGGTAGGTTCAATATCCGTCAGCTTATATAGTTCTTCTTCAGAAAAGTACCTGGTGAGTGCACTAAACACTAATAAATTTACCCCTTCATATTTTAAACTGAATACCAAATGCTTATAAAGGGCCTCGATTCTGGAAAGTTTTACATGATCTTCGGGCAAGTAACTAGGTTGGAAAACCCGCCAGTCCTCCGTTTCAAAAGATTTGTTTTGATCACAAATCAAAGCCACAGGTTTGTGGATAGGAATATTAAGACCTAGCTTATCAATTATGGCGGCGTATCCTACGACGACGCCTCTTTCTGGTTTTTCCAGACCGTGAAAAACGGGTGCATCAGAATAAAAATGGGCGGGATTAAGCATTTAAAATTAAATTTAAGCGCAAGATAAGTGAAAAATAGGAGCAATACACAAAAAATGAGCGCATAATATAAAGTTTAATTAAAAATAGGCGCATTGCTATAGGAAAATTTAAATCATTTTATAGCGACATACTTTGTCGCTAATAATGCCTTAATTTGTTATATACAATCGAGATAATGAGTAGATCCAATAGAAAAACCCCTATTACCAGGCTTCGTCTGAAAAAGCCAATCGCAAATTAAGAAGAATCGTAAAAGAAAAAATTGCAGTTCCGGAAAAAGAGCTTCCGCAGAAAAAAGAAATTTCGGATATCTGGAATTGGGGAAAAGATGGTAAAACATTCAGAGCTGATTTAACCAACAAAGAAAAAACCAAGTAATATGAATGTACTTTACCTCCACGGACTAAAGAGTAAACTGAAGAAACCAAAACGAGAAATACTGGAAAATTACGGCCAGGTGTTTGCACCTGACATTGATTATTCAACAGAACATTTTCAACCGAAAAATATTCTAAAGCAATTACCAAATACAGAATTCAATGTAGTGATGGGAAGTAGTATGGGCGCGTTAAATGCTTATGCTATTTCAGAGATTATCGGCAGGCCGGCTTTATTGTTTAATCCGCCTTTGGTTAAATACCGGGAAAAAGAATTCAGCCATAAATTTACTCGAGGACTTTCTCCGAAAAATATATTACTGGGAGGAAGTGACGATGTGGTGAACGCAACCGAAACCTTAAACTTTCTAGGACAAAACCTGCAAAAATCTGAACTGAATATAAAAGTGCTACCGGAATTAGGTCATCGAATTTCTATAGATGTTTTTACTGATCAGGTTAAAGAATTCTTTAAAGATATTTGTGCTTAAAACTATTAAACCTGGTTCGTCCGTTAGAGTAATTCCGATGGCATCGGGATTGTATCGAGAACAATTTTTGAACTACAATTAAATAACAAAAAAACTATGTCTTTACGCCAAACTATAAAACGCCATTATAAAATCATCTCTCTGCTTAGGTTACGCCCTATGAGTTATGAGGATGTTCAGGATGAAATGGCTGATGATCCCGATTCTGTTGAGGAAAAGCTACTAACTTCTCAACGTACTTTTCAACGAGATCTCGAGGATATTGCTTCTATTCATAACATTGTAATAAAATGTAATCGAAGTACTAATAAATATTACATCAACGAGGATGTTGAGGAAACGCATTCTCAGAGATTACGGGAAAATTTTGATCTTTTAAATGCCATTAGACTTTCAAAAAGTTTTGGGAACCAACTTATTTTTGAGGAAAGAAAACCCCTGGGCACACATCATTTAGCGGGTTTACTACACGCCAGTCAGAATTTCTTAGAAGTAGCGTTTGAATATTATAAATTTTGGGATGCTTCAATTAGTAATCGCAAGGTGAAACCCATTGCGCTTAAAGAAGCCCGGAACCGTTGGTACCTTATTGCAGAAGATACTAAAGACGATATTATTAAAAATTTTTCGCTCGATCGAATTAAAAATCTGGAAATTACCAAAGACAAGTTTAAGCCAATTAAATACCAGGCACACGAAGAATTCAAAGATAGCTTCGGAATAATAAACGGCACAGATGAAGAACCAGTTAAAGTTATCCTATCATTTACACCCAGGGAAGGCAGGTATGTAGAATCACTTCCACTACACCATAGTCAGCAGTTAATTTTGAGTAATGATGATGAGATTAGATTTAGTTATTTTATTCGTCCTACCTACGATTTTAGAATGGAAATTCTTTCTTATGGCGACCAGGTAAAAGTAGTAGAACCCGAAAGCCTAAAATTGGAAATCAAAAAGGAATTAAAGCGTTGCATAGCAAACTATAAATAAAAGACAGCCATTATTTAGGCATTTACCTTAATAGATTTTCTAAACTCATCACTCTCAATAAGCTTTTAAATGACCATCAAACAACTTGCCCAAATCTTTATCTTCAGTTGCTTTCTTAATGGTACTGTTAATGCCCAGGCGGTAAAAGAAGAGAACAAATATGGAGAGCAGCTTTATTTGGTTGATGGCAATACGCTAAAGCAAAAAAATAAATATGGAGAGGATCTATTCTACTGGAACGGCGAAGAAATTAAACTAAAGAATAAATACGGCAAAAGCCTCTATTATTTAGATGGCAACACGGTAAAACTCGAAAATAAATATGGAGATCGTTTATATGAGTTTGATGGTTATTACATCCGGTACCGTGATAAGTACGGATCTAAAATCTGGTATTTGGATGGCAGAGTTTTAAAACGAAAAGACAAATACGGGGAAGCAGTTTTCTATTTTGAAGGCATCCCTGATAGATGGGTACTGGTGGCTTTGCTGGATCTAGCTAATTAAGATAAACTTTTTAAAGCTCTCAAAGTTTGTTTAAATTTACATTTATTAAGAAAATTTGCAGGTCTCCCTAAACTAAATAGATAATCAGGATATTTCAGCTGCCTTTGTTCTATCAATTAATCCCATCAAAATTAATATTTATTTATTTTTAAAATTTATGTGTGTATTTGAATTGCATACAATTGCCTTTAATTTGTAATCCGATTACAAAAAGAAATTTAACCAAGACCTATTATATGATTCCTTTATTAGCAACTATAGCTTTATTCCAAACAGTAAGAAATCTTTATAAAAGTAATCTCTCAGATCAAGAAGTGACTTTGCTTGAGTGTTTTTTGTTATTAATGGAAAAAGAAGAATTACTTAATTCTTTGAGCAAAGTGGGTAATAGTGATGCTAAGAGAATAATATATAAATCTTCCAATATAGAGTTAATTCAGCTTTATGATGCTTACTTGAAGGAAATAGTTGAGAAAGCTAGAAAACCATTTTTTTCAAATTTATGCAGTGCAATTTTATCTGCAACAGAACAGATTAATGACAGTGAAATACCAAGCTTGTTTGACAGTCGTATTAAAACCTACATTGAAAAGCAATCTACTGGAGATGAGCTCCAACCAAAAGAGTTAACTCTGCTTTTAAATCATTTTTTACCTAAAGATGAAAATCAAAAATACTATAATCCATTCGGTGGACTAGCATCACTAGCAATAGATCTTCCTTCAACGATTAATTATTATGGAGAAGAATTAAATATATCTGTTTGGCTATTGGCTAAAATGCGAATGATGATATATGATTGTCCAGCCCATTTTCTTTTTAAAAATAAGAATAGTATTGAAGGTTGGTGCTATACAGCGGGAGATAGTTTATACGATTATATTTCTTATAACCCTCCTTTCAATTTGCAATTAGATGAATCATTTCCTCACCTTCTTGAAGATGAAAAATTTGGAGATTATCGTAATGCGAATACCTTGATTGTTTCGCAAACCTTTAAAAAACTTAAAAAGAGTGGGACAATGTCTTTCGTAATGCCTAATGGTTTTCTTAGTAGTAATAAACCGAAGGATAAAGCATTCCGGAAATACTTGTCTGAGAATAACTATTTAAAATATGTAATTTCTTTACCTGAAAAGATCCTCCACTTCACGTCTATATCTGTTAATGTGATAGTTCTGTCAAAAGAAATGTCTGGAAATAAAATTCGATTTGTAGATGGATCTGATTTGTTTAGTAATGAATCTGGAAAACTAAATAAAATTGATATAAAAAGGTTGTTTTCTGAGATTGACCGGGAAAATAATTCAAAACTTTCAAAATCTGTTGACTCTGAATTTATTGCGGAAAACGATTATAATCTTTCCATTAATCGCTATGTTTTTGAAAAACCTGTCATAGACCGATTAGATGAAATTAGATTAGAAAAATTATCTGATATAATTAGTTTAATACCTATAGAAAAACCAACTCAGCTTGAAGCAAGATTGATCAATATAGGGGAACTATCGGACGATAAATTAAATTCTAAGATAGAGTTAAGTAGATTACCGATTAAGGAAGTGAAATCCTCCTCAAGCTTACTTAGCAGAAGTTCAATGTTAATAGCTACTCTGGGGAACAGCATCAAGCCTACACTGTTTCAACCGGATAATAAAGAAACTGTTTATGAAAGAGGTAAGATTTTGGCGTTTACTGTTGATACAGACTTAGTGCTTCCTGAATATCTCGTGATGGAACTACATAAAGATTATGTTCAAAACCAATTAGATAGAATTCGAAGCGGAAGTGGAATTCCTAGAATCCGAAAGAATGATCTTTTAAAGATAGAGATTGTTGTTCCTACTTTTGTTGAGCAGGAAAGAAAACTTAGCCGAGAATATCATAGGTTACATCAAGAAAAGCTAGAAGAGGTCAAAAAGATTTCTACAGATTTTAATATTGATGTTGCAGACGAAAATAGTTTTTTACGTCATCAGATCGCGGGATCAATGAAAAACCTTAGAAGTGCTTTTAAGTTTATCAATAAAATACTGGAGGATCAGGTTAAAACTGAAATGCCAGACTTATATAATTTAAAAGCAAATGACAAGCTGTCAAGCACATTAGGTGATTATTTAAGAATTATGGATAGAGACCTTTCTAGTGTTACCAAAATCCTTAACAAGGCTGGGACAGAAATTGACCTTACAGAACTTGAGGTCGAAAAAATAGATCTAATAAGGTTTGTCGAGAACTATAAAAAAGAAGTTAAGTCTCGTAATGGAGATCATTTTCTTCTGGAGGTGAATAAAGACAAAGCTGCGCTTTTAGAGAATGACCTTAAGACGGTTTATATTCTTGGAGACAAGGAAAAATTAAGACAGGTATTCGATAATATAGTCGCAAATGCATTAAAACATGGATTTGATAATAAGATAGATTCTTCTAATAAAATAGTTTTTGAATTCATTTATGATTTCAAAAATGCCGAAGTTCAACTGGATATTTCAAACTCTGGAAATCCTCTGCCACCAGATTATTCTCATGGTTCATTTATAAGAAAAGGAAGCTCATCGGGTAAAAATGCTGGAGATGGCACTGGTGGGTGGTTTATTAATGAGGTTATGAAACTGCACAAAGGACACTTTGGTTTTACAGATGAAACCGGGCCTGAAGGTATTCCAGGTGACTTGGTAACTACAATAGAACTTACTTTTCCTATAATTTTAAAACAATAGATATGTATAAGGTACTTTGGTTTGATGATAAATATGAAACTACTGAATTAATTGCTGATGAAGCTTTGTTGAAAGACATTAGGCTTATTGGTTATACTAATGCTAAAGACGGAATTGTTGAGTTAGAAGAAAGCTACAAGGAATACGATGCTGTTCTCTTAGACGGCCTGTTTTACGAAAATGCCGACCAGAGGGGAACGGAGTTAGATGATAATGCTTTCGGGCAGGTTGCAAAGGCTCTTTCTAATCTTAGAGCAAAGCAGATTTTTATGCCTTGGTACATATTATCAGGACAAAAGAAATTTAGGAAGGGAGATAGTCCTTTTATTAAACTTTTCAAAGATGAAAGTTATGCTGAGGGAAAAATTTTCGATAAGAATAAAGATGAAGATATAGAGAAATTGTGGGCAGAAATAAAAGATGCAGCGGATAAGAGGCCTCAGAGAAAAGCCAGGTTGTCTAATCCTGAAATCTTTAAAATTTTTGAGAAGGGGTGTTTACCAGAGGAAGTAGAAGACCAGGTTTTAAAATTATTAGCCAAGCCCTTACCTAGTGATAATTCGGAGTTGAAAGCTGTGCTCACAAATATTAGAAGTGTACAGGAAAGTATTTTTCTTAAACTGGCCAGTATTAGAGTTATACCAAACAATATTAATTCTACCAATCAAAAAATAAAACACCTTTCAGGAAATATAAGTGCTCGGAGTAACTGGCAGGCCACAACTGCGGTTTACCAAAATCCCGAAATTGAAAACCTCCAAAGATGGATTTATTTTACATGTGGAAGTTATATCCATCATTTGGAAAGTCAACATTACGATCAATATATGATATCCAATTACGCTATTGAATCACTTAAAATGGGGCTTATGGAACTCCTTCTCTGGTTCGAAAAAATCTACAAGGAGAATATTTAAAATAGATATTGTGAGATACTACGAATTATAAGGTTAACTACATAGTATTTTCAAAATGAAATTCCAAAATGCAGCATCGAAATACCATGCATTCCAAATGCACACTAGCTATATATATTTGTACTACGTTCAACCAGAAAACCAATCCTATGAGATCTTTACTTAGTTTTTTCCTAGCTTTTTTTATATTTACTACCGTAGCCTTCGCACAAACTTATACTGTTGGTGAAACTGAATACTATTCCAATCAAACCTATTCCACTTCTGGCTTGCCGAAAGTGAAACGCAGCGCCGCTAATAAAAAGGCATTTTTGGAATCCAGGGGTTATACTAAAACTCCTGCTGGGTACCAGGTTGATCATATAATACCACTTTCAAAGGGTGGTACCGATAGTCCATATAATATGCAGCTACTAAGCGTAGATCAACATAAGGCTAAAACAGCAAGGGAGAGAAGTACCACAACAACCGGAATCCCAACTTTTTCTACTCCAACGAGCACCTATAAAGTTCCATCTTATAATTCTGCGTCTTATAAATTACCCAAAATGCCAAGTTACTCTGCTCCCTCCTATTCTGTACCAAGTTATAACTCTTCAAAAGTTATACAGACCGGCTCCAGAGGCGGAAAGTATTATATAAATTCTAATGGAAATAAAACCTATGTCAAAGATTAGGAATTGTGGTTTTCCACATTACATTCCTGTTGTAAAATTTTATCTTTAACAAAAATTAACACCACACCCATTATATGATTACTACCGACCATAAATCTAAAGTCGACAAAATATGGGAAACCTTCTGGAATGGAGGAATTTCCAATACTATAACCATTGTGGAACAACTTACCTACCTCATCTTCATCAAAAACTTGGATGAAATTGAGACTAATAATGAATTAAAAGCTCTTCGAGGCCTTGCACATAAGAAAATCTTTAGCGAAGATCAGCAACAGTTTCGTTGGAAGAACCTAAAGGAAATGTCTGTAGATGAACGGCACCAGCTTTTTATCGATAATAAAGATGGGATCTTCCCTTTTATAAGAAACCTGGGAGCAGAGAAAAGTATGTTTGCCACCCATATGCGGAACGCGAGTTTTGGGATTACCAAGCCACAATTGCTGGACTCAGTGATGGACCAGATGGAAACTATTGATATGAGCAACCAAGACGCCAAGGGAGATATCTATGAATATATGCTTTCCAAGATGGAAGGCGGTGGAACCTCCGGACAGTTCCGTACTCCACGGCATATTATCAAGATGATGGTAGCCTTAATGCTACCTTCTCTGGAAGACAGCATTTGTGATCCTTCTGCCGGTACTGCCGGTTTTTTGGTTAATGCAAAGGAATATATAGACCAGAATTACAGTTTTACTGAAATAGATGACCATCGTGAGCATATCGATAAAAAGATGTTTAATGGGATGGAATTCGATTCTACGATGCTGCGTATCGCGTCTATGAACCTTTACCTGCACGGGGTAAAAGAACCTAATATTTACGATGTGGATGCGCTTTCAAAAGACAATACGGTAGCAGACTCCTATTCTCTTATTTTAGCTAACCCACCTTTTAAAGGAAAGATAGATAAAGAAACAATTTCTCCAAGTTTAAAAAACATCACTAACACCTCTAAAACCGAGTTGCTTTTTCTGGCCTTAATGTTACGCCAATTGAAGACCGGTGGCCGTGCTGCAGTGATTGTACCCGATGGCGTTCTTTTTGGCAGCAGTAACGCCCATAAAGGTATTCGCAAGGAAATTATAGACAATCATAAACTGGAAGCAGTGATCTCTATGCCTAGCGGAGTTTTTAAACCCTATGCCGGAGTGAGCACTGCCATTATGATATTTACCAAAACCAATAGCGGCGGCACCGATTATGTATGGTTCTACGATATGAAAGCTGATGGTAAATCCCTGGACGATAAACGAAACCTTCTGGTTGACGAGGAACTATTTGATGCTTTCTCGCAAACCAAAGGTGACTTTACTCCTGAAAAATTAGAACAAATGGCACAGGCGCACGATAATTTTAACCTACCGCAAATCCTGGATCACTACCGCTATTTGAAAAGTGATTACTGGGGGAAAATGCATACTAAAGAGGGAGAGTTGCTACAAGTGAAAGATACTCCTGAAAACCTGGGCTTTGACAAATTTATGGAGAACACCTGTGCCCATAATTATGCCGACCGTACCTCACAAAGCTTCCTTGTACCTCTAAAAGAAATTCAGGAAAACAACTGGGACCTTTCCATTAACCGCTACAAGGAAATTGTTTATGAAGAAGTCCAATACGATGCGCCGAAAGTTATACTTAGCAGGATACAAGATTTAGATAATGAAAGAACGAGTATAAATACAAAACTCACTCAACTGTTATAATCTATGGCATTTCTAAAAAACGTGATAAATAAACCGATAACGGGCGAATGGGGTATAGAAGGAGAAAAGGTCTCTGTGTTAAGAACTACAAATTTCACAAATAAAGGTGTCCTCGATCTTTCCAATGTTATTAAGCGCGATATATCAGATAAAAAAATCGCGACGAAGAAATTGATGAAAGGTGATATCATCATTGAAAAATCTGGAGGAAGCCCCACCCAACCTGTTGGCCGTGTGGTTTTCTTTGAAGAGGAAGGAGTTTTTCTATGCAATAACTTTACTTCAATATTAAGACCCAATAAAAATCTCATAGAACCGAAGTATTTACATTATATACTTTATGCAAGTCACAAATTTAGGGTAACTGAAATGTTTCAAAATAAAACCACGGGAATTATTAATTTACAATTGGCTCGATATATTGATAAAATTGAAATTCCCCTGCCTTCACTAGCCACCCAAAAACGTATTGCCGAAATCTTAGACAACGCAACCGCCCTGCGCGACAAGACCAAACTACTCCTCGAAGAATACGACCAACTCGCGCAAAGTATCTTTTTGGAAATGTTTGGGGATCCAGTGAAAAATTCTATGGGGTGGGACATAAAGAAACTTGATGATTTAACTAACCTTATTACAGATGGAAAGCACGGCAATTGTAATGATGAAAAGGATTCTGGCTATTATTTCATAAGCGCTAAAGATGTCAGAAATAATAACATTAATTATTCAAATACTAGAGAAATACCGAAAAAGGAATTTGAAGAAGTTGATAGGAGAACTAATTTGCAGCCCGGAGATTTGGTAATGGTAAATACCGGGTCTACAATTGGAAGATTGGCAATTGCTAGGGAAATCCCTGAAACCCGGAGAACTACTTTCCAAAAAAGTGTGGCAATTATTAAAACTAAAAAAGAAATTTTAATTCCAGAATTTCTACAATATGTTTTTGAATTGCGGCTTAAAACTTTTGCAACTAAAGGTTCCGGTTCGGCTATTAAAAATCTACTCCTTTCAGAAATGAAAAGGTTTCAGATTATAACTCCACCAATTAAACTTCAAAGCCAGTTTGCCGATAAAATTAGTTTGCTTGAAAAGCAAAAAGAACTGGCAAAACAGGAGCTTAAAGAAAGTGAAGATTTATTCCAGGCTTTATTGCAAAAGGCATTTAAGGGGGAGTTGGTGAAAGAAAAGGAATTGGAAATAAATTAAAATAATATGAATTAAAATGGGGCCGAGTGGCTGAGAAGAACGTTTAGCATGAATGTTATCACTTGAGATATACGTCAAGTGAGTACTAAATACCAATGTCAAGAGTTGGAATTAATCCACCTACATATGACAGGATGGCGAGCATTAACCTTGCCAGGTGTTTCAGTTTGAGGTTGTTCATCATTGAAGCAGTTATTTCGATAATTGTTAAGCTAATATAAGCAATTTCTATACCTGAAAAGTGTAGCGGCATTATAGCCAGAAATGGGGAAAGTGTCGAAAGAGCATGTTCAATCATAAGCCTGCTACAAGTGAAAACTCGGCCCTTATTTATTAATATGGAGAAAAGAAAAGAACATCCCTGGATTAAATTGAAGAGGTATCCTCATATAGGTTTTCCTTTGGAGCGTTCTGATATTCCAAAACTGGAAAATTATATTACCGATGAAAATAAAATCGCAAAGCATAGTTTTCTTCCTTTTCTGCATCGCACCATTTTTCAAAGAAAATTCAGAGCTAATCCAAATGGATTGAAGAATAAAAGCAAAAAGAGAAACCGGGTAAAAGCTAAACCAAAGGCCCGCGAGATATTCTTTGCTAGTCATTTAGATGCTCAGATTTATTCTTACTACAGCTATCTGTTATCAAAAAAATACAATGATCTCCTAAAGTCTAAAAGCTTCGATAAGTCAATAGTTGCGTATAGGAAAATTAGAATTGAAGGGACAAAAAATAAACATAAATGCAATATTGATTTTGCATATGAAGCTTTTAAATTCATCAAGGAAAATCAAAATACAGACCAAACCGTTATTGTTGCCGATATCACTAAATTCTTTGATTGCCTTGACCATAAAATTTTGAAACAAAAATGGGCAGAAGTTTGGGACGGTTCGAATACGCTTCAGAAAGACCACTACAGGGTTTACAAGTCTCTCACAAGAATGAGGTATGTAAATGAAGACTTACTTTTCAGAAATTATAAAAATGAAATTTGGGTTAGAACCGCAACAGAGAACGATCCAATCACATTTACAGAACGGAAAAAGTCAGTTAAAAATAAGCGCTTTCTAAAAGACAATAATGCCATTTCTTTCTGTGAAATTGATGAATTTTATAAAAACAGTACTCATTTAGTTTCAAAATCAACCCGAACTAAGGGTATCCCGCAGGGGACAGCATTGAGTGCCACATTAGCTAATATTTATATGTTGGACTTTGATGGAGAGGTTCAGAATTATATCAATAGTAAAGAAGTGCAAGGTTTTTATCAAAGATATAGTGATGATTTGATAATGGTTGTTCCCTCAGATAAAAAAGGTGAAGCAATAGCACATCTACGTTCCTTAGTAGCTGATAAGGTAAATCTGGAAATCCACCCTGATAAAACCAAAGTTTACCATTTTGCAAACGAAGATGGAAAATTTATTGGCTATGAGATAGATGAAGTAACAGAAGAGCGAAAAAATAAAAACCTGGAATTTTTAGGATTTGAATTTGATGGACAACGAGCATTAATCAAGACGTCCGGTTACTCTAAATTTAACCGTTCGATGAAAAGAGCCTTTAAACGATCGGTTTCCCTGGCAATAAATGCAGAGAGTACAGACGACAAAATTCATAAAAGCAAACTTTATAAAAAGTTTACCTACAAAGGAGCTAAGAGACGAATGATTCAAAACGGAAAAACTAAAACTTACCGCTATGATTGGGGTAATTATTTAAGTTATGTGGAAAAGTCCAATAATACTTTTAAAGATTTCAACGGAAGCGATATTATTAAAAAGCAATCCAGAAAGAGCTGGTCAAGATTCAATGACTTGATGGGCAAAGCAATTAAAAAAGTAGAACGAAGCAAATCAGAAAATATATAAATACTCAAAATTTTAAATTTTAACCAACTAATACTTATGAATAACCACCTGAATTTATTTAAAACCTACACTAAGAAAGAAAGAGAATTTCAATTAGAAAATGATCTTACCCGGGGACTGGCCCTGACATTACTGGAAAATGAACTTTTTTTAAACACCTTCCTGAACGAAGTTCTGGATAAACAAGGTTATAATAGTGTTTTCGATAATTTTGAAGGAAAGCAGGAAATTGAAATTGATATCCAAAAAAAGGTTTCTTCTATTAAGGAAGTAGATCATATATACGCGGTGAGCATAAGTGAACACGAAATGAATACCTCGAATTTCTTCTCTCAGACTCACGAAAGGAAATACGATCCTATCACAGATCTATTAATTACACTTGGTAATATTGCGATTATAGTAGAGGTGAAACCCAATAATCACGATTGTACGGGGCAACTGTTTAACCAGGCACTAAATGCTTCTCAAGAAAATGAGATCACATCGGGAGAAGTGACTCCTGTAGATTTTCACTGGAAAAAGCTGATGGAAAAAGCTATCCAGGTAAACAATTTTCAGAAGGCAACCAGTAATTCCTCCCGTTTTCTAAAAGACTTTATTCAATACGTAAGAGTTCATAATTTTCAATGGTTACCACAGGCTTCACTGTCCTCACTTGAGATTAAGGCAGCTTCAGCTCCTATTTACGATAGGCTCGCTACAGCTATAGACCAGTCAGATTTAAGACCCTTGGATAATAAACGGCTTGGTTTTGTTTGTGAAAAGGCTTGGGCAGATGAGATACTTTTTGCAGTAAATAAGGATGAAAAAACTATAGACGTTCGAATATATCCTGGAAATACTAAAAATCAGGGATGGCATCTTTTTACAAAAAATGGAGAACCACAGTTTAAAAATGAAATTAGTCTGGGTAATCATACATATCCCTTAATTAAAGATTATCATACCAAGTTAACTAGCTTCCAGTCTTACTTTACAAGTCTTGATTTTAAAGAGGATGTTTTAGAAAGCCCTTTATACACAAAAGAAAATTTCGTAAAATATTCCGGACGCAAAAAAAGGGATAAAGACTGGACGCAATTAGAAGATCTTTTTGATGAGCATTTTAAAGATGATTTCGATTGGAAAAAAAATTGTCGCTGGGAGGAAAAGGTTACAGGTTCAGGTAAATCTCAATTTGATATTTCTTTTGGTTATGTTTTGATTCTTAGAATTCCATATTCCGAATTTCAGCAAAGGGATAATAATAAAAATGACCTAACAAAATTAGTTAGTTTCATGGAAGAAATAAACCGGAAAATGAGCTCTATAGTTATAAAGTAAGCAATATAGTAGATATATGTTTATTAAAAATATCATTGAAAAAATAGATGCATCCCAACGTAAAACACTGGTAAGTCTGAAAGATTTCCGAGGTCGTGGAAAAGGTAAGGGAACAGATATACTACCATCTAGAAGTCGTGGCTTATATTGGTTATGGTGTAAAACTCCTCTGGAGCAATTAAAACAAACCGATCACCACGGTGGAGCTCACGTGCCTATCAAGAAATTGCTTCACAATAGAAATGGCCTGGACCATATTTGTAAGATCAAAGAAGGTGAATATCGTGTTTTATACAATGGGATGGGAGGTTATTCCAAGTGGAAAAAAGGAAGCTACTACGGATTAAGAGGAAGGATTAATCAGGAAGTAATTAGTAATAATACCAATACAGGCACTATTAATATCTCCGGGCTTGAATTAGACCTGGAAGATTGGAAAGTAAGTTTTTTTGATTTTAATGATGCTGAGAATCATCAACTCCTAAAAAAGCTACCTGAAGCCAAGGATTGGGATGTGGAGAAAATCTATAAGGAATATGCTAATGAATTAGAGGTGTTATGGCGAATGCATTACGGCACTCCAATCCTTTGTAGATATTAAATTTTATCTTTAACCGATAGGAGAAGGCTTTTATGAAATAAAAATTACAATTAATGGAATCTAATTTTCAGTTTATATCCGGGAAATGGCCGGAGATCTTTAATCGTTTAGAAAAAGCAGAAGAACTTGCCATTTCCGACCCCCGAACCTCGCTTGCCTATTCCCGAATGGGATTAGAATTGGCAGTAAACTGGATGTTTGAAAATGATCCGGCTCTGGAAATGCCCTATGACACTAGTCTTAATGGTTTGATGAAGGATTACAATTTTACCCACCAGGTTCCATCTAAAATACTCAATGATCTTCATTTAATTCGTAAGGCGGGAAATCTTGCTCTTCATAATAAATCGGTTAGCAAACAGGACAGCCTGCAGGCTATCGAAAATTCATATTACTTTACACGCTTTCTTGCATCCTCCTATGCCCCTGATGAATGTGAAAAACCGGGAATGTTCAAATGGGAATTTGTTCCGGAAGAAGGAGCTCCAAAGCTCTCTAAGAGAGAGCTGGATGATCTTATTCAAACTTTTGAAGCCTCAGTCGATAAATGGCAAGAACAGATTAAAGAGATCGAAGAAAAGAATAAGGAACTTGAAAGGAAAAATGACCTTTACAAAAAACAAGTAGAGAATTTAAAAGCGGAATTAGAAAAAAATAAGGAAAAAGCTGAAGAAGAAGATAAGATTCATCATCCTGTAAATGAAAAGGAAACCCGGCGCTACTTTATAGATGTTTCTTTACGGGAAGCCGGTTGGGATCTTAAAGGAGCACGGGATAAGGAATTTCAGGTAAAGTATATGCCCCAATCTACTAATAAATCAGAAACAGGTTATATAGATTACGTGCTTTGGGATGATGATGGTCTCCCTTTGGCCCTAGTGGAAGCAAAAAAAACCTTGCGCAATGCTAAGGAGGGAGAGAATCAGGCTCAGCTATATGCGGATAGCTTGGAGGAGATGTTTGGCCGCAGGCCTGTTATGTTTTACTCCAATGGTTATGAAACTTTCCTCTGGGATGACCAGTTTTATAAGGCTTCAAGAAAAGTAAACGGTTTCTACACGAAACAGGAACTTCAGACAATGATGTACCGCCGGGAAAATCGTAAGGATATCCGAGACCTGGAAATAGATACTGAAATTGTTAACCGTCCCTACCAAATGCAGGCCATAAAAAGTATTGCCGAACATTTTTCAGGGACCGATAAACAAACCGGTAGGCTAATAGGCACTAACCGCAGGGCATTATTAGTTCTTGCTACCGGAACAGGGAAAACCCGTACTTCCATTGCCTTATCGAAGGTCTTGTTTGAAGCAAACTGGGCGAAGCGTATTCTCTTTCTTGCGGATAGGATTAGCCTCGTAAAACAGGCGCAAAGAAATTTTGTAAAACATCTGCCGGAATACTCTACAGTAAACCTGTTGGAAGATAAAGAAAGTCCTAACACAAGGCTTGCCTTCTCTACCTATAAAACAATGATGAACCTGATTGATGGGGTGAAAGATGGTGATGAGCGCTTTTATGGAGTGGGACATTTTGATCTGGTAATCATTGATGAAGCCCATAGATCTATTTATAAAAAATACCAGTCGATTTTTGAATATTTTGACGCACTTTATCTTGGATTGACTGCAACTCCAAAGCATCATATTCATCATAATACTTATGAGGTGTTCGGCCTGCCAGACAAATCTCCTACAGATGCTTATACTTTTCAGGAAGCTGTAGATGAAGATCACCTGGTAGATTATGCTCCGGTGCCGGTTCCAACTAAATTTATGCGGTCAGGAATAAAATATAGTGAACTTTCTCCGGAAGAACAGGCAGAATTTGAAGATGAGATCCTTGATGGAGAACCAGCCACAGGCAATGAACACATTTCTCAAGCTGAATTGAACAAGTGGTTGTTTAATAAGCCTACTGCTATAAAGTCTCTTAGGTATATTCTTGAAAACGGAATAAAAAAGCGAGGCGGCGATGAGATTGGGAAAACTATAATCTTTGCACGAAATCGAAAGCATGCCGAATTCCTAAAGGATATATTTCTGGAACTAGATAAAGAACAATTTGGGAACGATTATGTAAAGGTAATTACCCATAGCGAGCCCAAGGCACAGGAGTTTCTAGAACGCTTTTGCGAAGACGAAAAAGAACGTCTTCCTCAGGTAGCCGTTTCCGTTGACATGATGGATACAGGAATCGACGCGCCACGAGTAGTAAACCTTGTATTTTATAAACCAGTTAAATCTTACACAAAATTCTGGCAGATGATAGGCCGGGGTTCCCGCTTAAGACCTGATCTTTTTGGTCCGGGACAGGATAAAGAGAGATTTCTGATCTTCGATATGTGTGGCAATTTTGAATTCTTTGATGAAAATCCTGAGGGTATTCCACCTAGCATTCAAAAAAGTATAACCGAGGTAGTTTTTAATTTGAAAACTCAACTTGCTCAGTATTTAAAAAAATTTCCTAAAGAGAAAGAATTTACAGCTTTCCGAAAAAAACTACTCGATGAGCTTCATCATACAGTCTCCAGCCTGGATAGAGAGCGATTTGATGTAAAGATGAAAATGGAGAAAGTTCTGGAATTCGGAAGTGAGAACCGCGAACTCTGGAATCACCTTGATAATAAGGATCTCCAAATTCTGGAAAATGAAATAGCTCCTCTGATTAAGCCACCTAGAGGAGACAACGATCTCGCCAGGTTTTACGATCGACTTCTTTATACCTTAATGATAAAACGACTGGAAACTCCGGAAACAGAAGTTTTTGTGAATGTATTTCAAATCCAAATCGTAAAGGTGGCTACAACTTCTAAGAAATTGTTGAAGAAAACTACAATTCCGGCAGTTAAAGCTAGGGAGAAACTGGTAAAACAACCTCTTGAAGAGAGTTTTTGGAAAATAGACGGCGTAAAACATTTGGAGAAGATAAGAGCTGGACTCCGAGACCTGGTTAAATATATTGATCCCGCAGATCATAAATATGTAACCACCAATTTCGAAGATGAACTGGATATCCCGCCTCTGGGTAGAAAAGGAAAAGAAGAACCATCCCAAACGAGAGAAGGAGAAACGAAATATACCTCACCTTTTGAGAATAATCTCATAAGGTTACAGGAGATTCTCAGGGAGAATAAAAACAATGTAACTATTGCCCGGATAAGAAATGGTGAGAAGATTACTCAAAAAGAGTTGCAATCATTAGAAAGTATGATCTTTAACGGGGAGCTGAAAAAAGAAGATGTTGAAAAGGAATTGGGGCAATCAATTAACCTGGTACCATTGATCATTTCACTACACGGCCTTTCTAAAGAGCATGTAGATAAAGAGTTTGCTAGCTTTATTAATAAATATAAATTGAATTCAAAACAGATCAACTTTTTAAATACCATCAAACAATTCATTACCCAGAAAGGAAAAATTGATCCAGCAAAGTTGTACGACGCACCTTTTAGTAATTATCATCCTCACGCTGTAGATGGTATTTTTAGTCAAAAACAAGCTGATCAGATCTTCGACATTATTGGAAGGATAAATAGCACAACAGGTTAATTCATACGTTAATAATAATGAATATTTATACTCCGGAATTTTTAAGAATAAAGGCTATAGACAAATGTTTAAGGGATAAGACCAAAAACTATTTTATAGAGGATTTAATTGTAGCCGCTAACATAGAAGTACAAAAACACTATCCAGGTCATAAGATCTTTCAATTGAGAACCATAAGGAAAGATATACGAAATTTAAGAGAGCAGGAAAAATTGTCTAATAATATTGTTTCAGAACTTAAAGATGATAACAATAGCAGAGATGAAGATTTCTTGCATCCTAACGATTTCTATGAAAAAAAAGAGAAGGCTCGAAGAAAAGAGGCTTATTATTACCGAGACATAAGCATAAATCTTACTTCGGATAATCTTAACGATGTTGAACTAACGCAGATCAAAGATGCTTTATCTGTAATGACCAGAATAAAAGGAAGACCTGAATACCGTCGTCTCAATGAAATCATTCTAAAACTTAAAAGTGATCTTTTAAATGATGAGGAACTTCCGGCGATAATGGGTTACGATGAGAACGAACAACTGGTTGGCCTTGAACATTTAAATACCATTATTGATGGCATTAAAGAAAAAGAAGCACTGGAAATTTTATATCAGCCTTACACCGAGGAAAAACCGGAAATAATTATTGTTTATCCATACTATCTAAAACAATACAATAAAAGATGGTTTTTGTTCGCTAGTCGAAAAGATAGACCTGATGTAAATTACATGCCAATATTTCCAATAGACCGGATAAAAAAGGCCATTCCATGCCATCCCGATAAAGAGTTTTACAAAGAATCGTCTGTAAATATTGAAGAGTATCTCAAGCACGTTATTGGAGTAAGCAGGCCATCATTTGACTCAACTCCAGAAAGTGTTTTTCTAAAGTTCCACCCGTCCAGATATAATTATATCAAAACAAAGCCTCTCCACTTCACTCAAACCTTTACCGATGCTACCTGCACGGTGCAGATTCGGGTGATATTGAACTGGGAATTAAGACAGCTCATTCTGTCTTTTGGAGCTGATGTGAAGGTGATAAAACCAGACGATCTTCATAGACGTATGAAGATGATCTCTGAGGGTATGACCATAAACTATAGATCTGAACAAAAAGAAATTACCGGTAACAATCATACACTGTAAAAATCTAAACCTTTTTTTCCAACGTATAGGGTAAGTCCTTTGTTAATTGAAACACCCAAAACTACACCTATTCCAAACGGAATACTTTTTTCAAGAGCCTTCCTGGTAAAGGTTAATCCCACCTTCTGAAAAACTTTTTTCACGGCAAGTAAGACTGATCCTTTTAAATGCTGACGAACCAATTTAATAAATGCCTGGCTTCCCATTCTTTTACCACCTTCTTTTGCTGATTGGTTTAGTGCACCTAATCCGGCAATCAAAAAACAAATTCGTTTTTGTTCTTCATTTTCAATGTCCATTCCATAAATAGTAGCTATGGCCATGATCATTTCAATCTGAAATTTCATTGTGAGCACAACGTCTGCACTAGTCCCACCTACAGTACTAACAACAGTTCCTACCCCCGGAATAGTACCCGGTAGGCTACTAGCTCCACCAGCAAACGCTGCATAATAAGAGTACCGGGAAATAATCTTTTTGGCTGCTAGTGCGTTAATTTCGCTAGTAGATTTTTTTCCTAAATATTTTTCAAGAACACGCGCTCTTATCTGTTCAGACTCTTTTTTAATTGCTGCAGGAGATGCTAAAATAAGTTCAATTGCTTTGAGTAATGTGGGTTTGTTGTTGTCGTTCTTGCCGTTGCTGAAGTTGTCCTGATTGCTCATAATCGTTGGTTTTAGGATTACTATTTTTTTCTTACGACAAATGTGGTGCAGTTGTGTGCATTTAAAATACACATAAGTTGAGAGCACTTTGATCTTCTTCAGAAATCTTTTATGACTACTTAAAACATCCAGAACTTACTTTGATCAAAACTACTATAGTCAAGAATAAATGAGCTATGGAAATATAATTCTTCACCACCAAATCTTGAGAAGGAATAGGCAATCATAAATAAAGGAACAAACTTTAGCAACATTAGTGGTTCCATTATTTCCGGTGGATTAAATTAAAAAAATAGGGGACTATTTTGTTTTCTTTTGTTTTCTATACTTATACCCTAGGTAGCCCAAACCACTAATCGCACTTGTAGCCCATCCTATGGGGCCTGCTGCTAATAGAAAAGCTGCTGGTAAACCCCAAGCAGCACTTATAAGCATAGGACTAAGTTTTAATCTTTTAGCACTCTCTCTTGATCTCTGTCTTCGATTTCCTATAGTGGCAGAAATACTGTTCAAGTGAAGAACTTTTACCTGAGAGTTTTCTGAAATAAGCGGCGATTTGACAATTTCCGCTTCCAAAGTTTGAACCGGCTTTTTGCTAGCACTATCCGGTAATACGTATTCGAAATCTTCAACATAAATATTGTCATATGTTTCAATAATCCAAATGGAAATTCGATAACAGGCGCTCAAAACGCGAAAAGCATGCTTTGAAGAAAGATCTCCTCTATGAATTGCATTGTTTCCATCTTTCCTAATCTGATGAAATAGGTCCTTTACACCTGTCGGTAGACAATTTTTAATATGTAGTTCTTTTATCTGAGTGACCATATCAGTTCCAGGAAAGTCAATGCTCTCTAACCTATATATTAATTCAATTACTTTTTCAGTAAACAATCTCAATTTCGAAACTGTAGAATTGTGGTCAATATGAAAAAGTTCTTCTGCAATCTCACAAATCTTATATAACTTGGGATATTGTGGTTCAAGTATTTGAAATTTGGATGTCATTCGTGTAGTTTTTTTCAAGATTAAATATGGGTAAAAATAAAAATTACTATCCTTATAAAGATTTTTCCTGTTTTTGATCTTTAGAATTAAAAAAAATAACTATATAATTATGAGATTTTCAGTATTTCATATTTTAATTTTAAATATCTCTCGCAGTAAATAGAAGAACACCTTAGCAAACCTTCTCCCTTATCAAACATTTTGATTCCATTCTTATTACAGAAAAGGGGTTCAAGGAATTTTGAACCACCTGCATCCTGTGTATATGCAGCAGTGTCACACTGATAATAAACCAGCAAAAGCTTTAATAATTTTTCAGGGCCTGTTTGAAGTTTATTTTTCACTTGGTTTTTGTAACAATTTTTTTTACTTCTTCAGAAAATTTAGAGGGACAGCTATTTTCGAGTTTATATATTATGATAGATCAACACTGATCCGATCATTAATTTCTTTACATCTTAGATCAAATAGTTCCGGATGGTCCAAAAATTCAATGACCTCTATGACTCGGTTTCCAGCGCTTCCAAAATGTTTTTTTTTCACAAGATCACCTATATTCTTTTTATATATAACAATGTGAGGAGTAGGCCATGAAATATCTATTTGTTTAACTCCTCCATATTTCTGAGGGATAAAATTAAATTGTGCCCAATTTTCTTGAAATGAAAGTTCATATTTTTCTTTTCGAATAACATTAGAAATACAATAGGCATATAAATTAGCGTTAGCGCTATTTATGATGAGGTCACTTACACCACTTCCTACCCTACAAGAAAAATCTATTGGTAACAGTTCGTTATTACTATTTTCAATAAAATCAAACTGAGCAAAGGAAATATCATCTTTATCAAATATAGCATCTACCCAACTTTTTATTTGCTTACTGAATTTAGAGGTGGCTTTTATTTGTAAATAACCAATTACACAAGGGACATTATCTATATATGAAATTTTCTTTTTTGATAATCTAATAATGCTGACAGATTCTTTGTTTTTGAATACATCAATACTGTATTCTTGCCCTTCGATAAATCCTTCACAAATTAACTGGTTATGTTCTATCCCTAAGATCTTATTCATTGATCCCGGTATATTAGATAAGAC
The DNA here is from genome assembly GCF_020164555.1 of Salegentibacter lacus. Lineage (GTDB taxonomy): Bacteria > Bacteroidota > Bacteroidia > Flavobacteriales > Flavobacteriaceae > Salegentibacter > Salegentibacter lacus. The sequence goes on from NZ_JAIQZB010000011.1 coordinate 111,900, forward strand.
AATATTTTCAATTTGATCAAAAGTTGAAACTTTATCCTTTTCCGTGAATAAGATACCATAACCAGAATATCCGCAATCTGGTCTTATAACGATCTTTTTTGTTCTTAGGCATGAAATTTTGTCCAAAGGGAATCTAGCTACAGATTTAATTCCTTTTGACAATAATATCTCAGACATCTTTAATTTAGATCTACTTGCATACAAAGCATTTAAAGAAGGGCCTATTCTTCTATACCTTTTTTTTATAAAAAGAATCTTCGAGATCCAATACTCATTAAAAGGGATAATTAGGTCCGCATCTAAAGGTAATTGGTCGGTCATCAAAACCTTATCATGATATTCTTTGGGAATTTTATGAAACAGCAAATTATTTTCGATCAAATAATAAACAATATTATTAGAATCTAGTATCCTAATTAAGGAGTCAAAATGGGAAATAGTGGCTACCCCTGCTAAAACAATTTTCATATCCACTGCAATTAAGCGTCCTTTTCTAAAAAACAGTAGAACCACCATATATGAAAAAACGGGAAAATAGCCAGGTAAATAATACTGTAAAAGAATTTAGGTAAACTTTTTCCAGAAAGAAAAAAGATCGTCGGGATCAATGTAAGAGCAAATATGTAAATATTGAGCCACAAAGCTAAACCAAACAGACCAAATAAAAAGATCCATAAAAAATGATATGAGAATCCATGAATTAGAACATACTTGAAAGAACTAGTGTTCTTCGTATCTAAGATCATTGATCTATATCCATTAGCCCAGCGTTTTCTTTGGTCTAATAATTCCGCAAAGGTTTTAGAAGGGGCTTCAAACCCTATGGTGTTTTTTGTAGGTGAAATTTTCAGAGATCTTATATTTTTGCGAACATAAGTTCCCACTGCCAGATCATCTAGAAAAGTATTTCTGAAATTGAAAGCTTGGATCAAGCTTTCTTTCTTAAAAAGGAAGGTTTGACCTGGAATAGTTATCCCAATATTTAACTTCCATAATGTAGGTCTAATGATCGAATGAGATAAAATTTTGTCAATGTCAATTAATTTTTCAATGAGGTTGCCAGTTCTACTGACACCGATTCTCCCCCATGAAATATCTAAATCTTTTTCGATGGTATGTCGGATCAAACTTAAGGTCTTATCAATGTCTAAAATAATATCTGAATCCATACAGAAATAGTAATCTGTATCAACAAAATTAAAGGCTATTTTAATACGTCTATATTTTGTGCTATTAGGAATTACAATATTCATCACATCACTACCTAAATCATTCAATTCAGATTCAGAGATTATAACTGGGATAACTGTATAATGATTTGCTAACTTTTTATTTAAAATATCAAAGGACTGAGGTTTAAGTTCATCATTTCTCAAAAATGAAATTATACAAACTTTATATTGGTCCATTATACTCTTCTATTAATTTTTTGATCTGATAAGTTTCCCATGGTTCAGGTACGTGGAAAGGTAGGATCAACGGAGGATTTGAGGACTCGGAATGAACATCGCCTACAATGTCCTTCCAATCGCCTCTATACAATTTTTTGAATTGTGTCAATTCCGACAGAATTTGGACAGAATTACTATTTTTAGGGACTACGACAGTAGCTTCAGAATTTGGAGAATAGGTCTCTGCAAATTTAAAGAACTCCTCTGCCCAAGGCACATCCGGATAGATTTGCTCTAAAACAGATCTAGTATAAGGTATTTTCAAAAGGCTGAAATCATTGATACTTGTCTCAGCAATTAGTTTGTTTAAAATCTCTTCTTTTTTAGGGTCAAAAGCTGGAGATATTATCAAACAGCTAAAAATAGTGGCTTCAACCTTCCAGAGTTCAATGAAAGATTTAGGAAATAAATTACAACCAATCTTACCGTCATGTGGATTGATCTTATAGTTGATGACCACAAATCCATGTTTTTGGGAATAGAACTCAATATCTTTTAATGATTGAATATTCGGCATTTCCTCTTTCCATTCATGCTTTCTCTCGTAACAGTTATTCCAGTATGATTCGAAATCAGATTTGAAATTATCTGAGATCGCAAAACGGTCGAAGAGATACAATTTACCTCCCTTTTTTAAAATTTCAGAAGCTTTATTGAAAACCAGGTCAATGTTGTTACAGTGATGTAAAAAAAAGGACATGATCATAATATCAGGAGTCCAGCTTAATAACAAATCCTTATCTAATTTTTCAAAGTCAGATAAGATTATCTCTGCGTTCTCTATGTGCTTTAGATTTTCTGAAGCACAATTATGCATTTTTACAGAACCTTCAATACCTTTTAAATACCTATTGTATTCAGTTTCTTTTCCCAGTTGTTTTAAAAGTGAACCTGTTCCACAACCTATATCAAGAATATTGGAGGAGACTGGAAATCTTCCTACTTCCATTAACCATTCAATATCTTCATATATTTTGTGATTATTAACATTTTTGATATAAACGACTGCGTTTTGATCTTCTATCTTATTTGTTTTAGCCATATCAGAATCTATTTTCAAAAGCTTCGTTGGACAAACTGGTTCTTAGTGCTTTTGCGCAATAATACGGTGAAAGTTTATTTTCTTTGAGAATAGAAGCTAATTCTGTATAAAAGAAAATTACATCGTCATAGGTGGGAGGTTCAATTTTTAATGAAGATCCATAATCAATATGTAAAACATTTGCACTCGGATTAATTCCTTGTTTGGCCAAAAAATTACAACCTTCCAACAACTCATCAATATTTTCAAGTCCTAAAACAAAATTCGTCCAGGATTTGCCCCATCCAAAAACTTCGACACCTTTAACCAAAGTGTCCAAATGATGTTGTCGTCCAATTACAGCTTTACCGGGACAATGAGTATTAAATCCTTCTTCTGTAAAAGCTTCAAGGTTAAAAACTCCAATCTCTATCCCATTGGATTTCATTACCTCCAGATACGATAAATCATTTGGTGGAGCCGTAACAGCTACTATTCCCTCCTTGAATCTATTAGGAAAATTCTCAGAAATGACTCTAGCCATATCTGAATAAATTTCTGCTTGCAAATCCAGTTGTGCATTATCCAAATTTCCGGAGATCATGATCATATGAACTTCCTCTTTGTAACAATCATCATCGATTGCCAAAGAAATAGCTTCTGTCAATTCTTCTAAAACCTCTTCTTTAGCTGATTTCCAAAAAGCGGCACCATCTTCATTTCTCAAATTTAATGAGTGTAACCAATCATTATTTTTTAAGCCTTTATTTGTAGAATTAATGCCGCAAAAAGAGCATTTTTTATCCACGGCACAATCATGCCAGGGCCATAAGTTCATTTCATCATAGCCACAAGCACTTATTATTCTTTTTACGCTTCTATTTTTAGAAGTAAATAGGGAATAATATTTAGGTTCTTCGACATAAGTGATCTTGGCCACACCTTTCGCTAAATTTCGCACTGCCGGTGTTTCTATGGTTAACTCTCCATCAACAAAATCCACTATTGCTGGTTCTCGACCAAGTACTTCACTAACAGCAGAAGCACAAACAGTATATCCGTCAAAACCTTCCAATAGCAATTCCTGTGGACGGTTATAATTAGTTTTGGTACGCCGGCCCTTTTTAAACTCTACAGTCGTATTATAGACTAGATTCTGACGTTTTGCATTTACGGAAATTCCATATTCCACAGCTGTATCAGTAAATATAACTCCATGAGTTAAGATGTATACTTTCACATGGGATTCATTTGATTTCATATTTTTTATATAAATTTTAAGATTATTATCCTCTTTCTAATGCATGGCCAAGCTCATAGATTTCTTGTTGCCCTTCTATACCTATCTAATTTGATATTAACTGATCCTGGAATTTTTTCTTAGCCTCTTCGTCAAGTTTATTGAAAAATGAAAGGCTGAAATAATCTTTTGTTATTTCTTTAAAAACCTGGCATTCATCGATATAATTGGAAACTTTTACAATTTCAACCCGACGATTAATCTGCTCATAAAGAATATTGTAAAGCTTCTTTTTATAGACCAGCTTACCAAGACTTTCTTTTAATTCAGGTACTTCATGACTTTCATTTTTTATTTTAAACCTCACTTCCTCTTCTTTTAAATTCATATCCATTACGTCTGAATAAACTCTTTCCTGGTATGTAAGGAGTTGAGGTAAAGACGACATTGATCGGACTTCAACACTAGATATTCCTAAACCATCATGGTAAACATCTGATTTACTTTTCATATTTAATATTTGTTAATTGATAATTTACATCTACTCAAAATTTATCAAAATACTTAAATTTTACCTCTAGTCACGACTTTCAAAATTATTGGAAGAACTCTTTTTCCTGCTTTTAAAACATGAGGCCCTGCTTTTTTAATTCCATACAAGGCAGCAGCTGTAGCAGAAGTTTTCACAGCTTCATTATTTAGCCATGAACCTGATGTTTTTCTTTTTTCCCGGTTATATTTTTGTTTTTCTATTTTTGCCTGCCTTTTCTTTAATTCAGATGATAAATATATCTGAACCTCATAAGTTTTTAAGTTTTCTTCTTTGGCCATATCAAAAATTGCTTTCCTTTCCTCATCGGTAACTTTGCCATCAGCAACAACTCTTTTAACTGCTCTTCTAAATTTTCTTGTCATAAATTTTACAATATTTTTTTAAGACTTCAATCTCTTTAATAGAGTATAGAATTTGCCCTGGATTTCTTTTATACCCTAAAACTCTAATATTCCGACTTTCAAAAAACTTTGAATATTTTGTTTTTAAAATTCAGTATTAGGAAAAAGCACCTCAATCTCATCAAAAGCCATAAAGCCTTCAGATATTACCAGCTCAGGTCTAAGGGTATCTATTAATTGCTTAGTCCAAACTCGAGCTATGTGAAAGATCTTCTTGCTCAATTCATCCGGAAGTAATTTCAGGAGCCGGTTAAAGTCGGCAACATTATCTGTTGCCCAATAATAGAAGTTGGTCTTTACGGTATAATGTTGCAGGTCCTCTTCCCTTCCCGCCTGGCGGAATAAGGATTTGGTTTGTTCTGCTAAGGGATGATTATTGAGGTAATATTCCAGAGCTTCCATAGGTTCAAACTCTTCCACGATCTTACCGTGCCAGTTGTAATATCCTCCTCCGGGATTAAACCCGATCAAAAGGATCTTTGGTCGCTGCAAAAGCGGACTGAACAGCAGTTGACAGCCTTTATACAAGGATTGGATTTCAGGATTTTCTTTTGCTAACCTTACGATTTCTTGATGCAAAAGAAGAGCTCCTTCAGAAATTTCTGAATAGGTTGAAGCAGGCTTCATGTTCTGGTTTAGTTATTTGGGGATTTTGAGGGTAGGGACTTAAAATCTTGTTAAATATAAAATTAATTTTAAGGATTTATTACGGGAATCCGTATTTTTTATCGAATTTATTCCGATACCATTGAATATTAATTAATTACTATTATTTTTTTATTATAATCATCAATTCCTAAAAAGACATTACAGAAACTAACCCTCACAGCAAAAATTTCGGCTCCTTATTATTATTATAGTTCATAGTAATCTTTCTTTCAGTTCTGAAATCAGAATAAGATTCCGCTTCGTCCTTTAATTTTCCTTTACCCCTACATATTAGAAAAGTCACAGACTGAAGCGGATCTATTCTTAACATTAAACAACACGAAGCAATTAACTCCGCTACTTATATTCTCAAAGATGAATGGAAAGGGCGCCAAACTATGACGCGAGAGAAATAATGTTGAAAAAATTATTACTATACACCAGCCCACGCTAATTAATATAATAAGCCAGGCCGTTATATTTTAGCGCTTTTTTTTTTCTATTTTCGTTTTATGAAAACCCCCTTTATCTTAATTATCCCATTACTAATCTTAATACTATTTTCAAGTTGTTCAACAGATCCAGAGAATAAGTTAAAAGCTATCGAAGATAATTCTGGAGAATACTACTTCAATAAGGCTCTTAAAGGAAAGGAACCCTCTAAAATGCTTGCACATTTTAAAAAAGGCCTTGATTCTGCGCTGATCGAAAATGATACGATAGAATATTACCTGCTAGATGGGGTGATATATACATATAACCGACTTAAAGAATATGACAGTTCCATGGTCTATTCTGAGAAGATGATAGGAAGTGCCAGCGCTAATGGCAATACCTATTTTGAAGCCTTAGGGTACTATAGAAAAGCCATCATCCATCAATATTTAAATAATTACAAAGAGAAATATAGGAATGCCTTTCTATCCCGGAAACTGTTTCTCTCTATAGGAGATAGCCTGAGGGCCGGAAAAAGATCCCTGGAAATGGCGAATGCACAAAGTAGCATGTCAGATTATACAGGAAGTCAGGAAAATGCTGCTCTTGCGTTAAGCCTTTTACTAAAGACCAGGGACTCCTCCTATATAAGCAGCGCTTTAAATCAAATTGGCATTGCGAACCGGGAGCGTGGCTTTTACGAAGATGCCATTGAGAATTACGAGTCCGCACTTAAATATTCTATCTCAACTGAAGACAGCCTTTCCTTTCTGAATAATATGGCCCTAGCATACAGAGATAATGGTAATTTTAATAAAGCAATTAAATACCTGAAATTGATCAATTCCAAAACTGAATATGCTGACGCGGAATCCCATGCCAGGTTTATAGACAACCTTGCCTATACTAAATGGCTGAATGACTCCACGGCCAGTGTATTAGATGATCTTAGGCAATCTCTGGAAATGAGGCTAGAAAACAATGACCTAAAAGGCCTCACCTCCAGTTACAACAATCTTTCAGAATATTATTTGAATAAAGAGCCGGCCCGGGCTAAAGAATATGCCGTCAAGGCGTTGAAAGCTGCCAGGGAAAATGACAGTAAAATTTCAGAATTGAATGCTCTTAAATATTTACTCAAAATTTCTGATCCAGCAAAATCTGAAAAATATATCCAAAGATACCTTCTTTTAAATGACAGTATTCAGGAAGCCGAATTAAAGGCAAAAAATTTCTTTGCTAAGATTAGGTTTGACGAGGAACAAAAACAAAAAGAAATTAATGATCTCGAGGCTGAAACAATAAAGCAAATATTGGAAGCAGAAGAACTTAAAAATCAAATCATCATTCTCTCTCTTGGAGGATTATTGCTGATAGTATCGGGTGGATTCGGATTTTTCTACCTGAGACAGAAACACGTAAAAGAAAAGATTCGCGAGACCCATAAAACAGAAACCAGAATTTCCAAAAAGATCCATGATGAGCTGGCAAATGACGTATATAATGTAATGAGTAGTTTGGAAAAAATTGCGCCTGCAGCAACGATGGACAGAATTGAACATATTTATAACCGTACCCGAAATATTTCAAGGGAAAACAGGGAAATTAATACCGGAGAAGGATACCTCGATCAACTCGCGGCATTACTCTCGGCTATTTGCCCTAAGGATGCAAGACTTATTTTAAGCGGGGAAAAAACCATTGCCTGGAATGATTTAAATACCGAAAAGAAACTTGTGATCTATAGGGTGCTGCAGGAGGTTATGATAAATATGAATAAACACAGCAAAGCAAGTTTGGTCGCAATTATATTTTCTTCTGAAAAGGATGTATTAAAAATTCAATATTCCGATAATGGGATTGGTGTTACAAATGAAAGCCTTAAATCGGGTAATGGTATTCATAATATGGAAAACCGTATTATTTCAATAAAAGGAAAACTTAAATTTGAAACCAAACAGGATAAAGGTTTGAAAATACTCATCCAAATTCCAATATAGATTAACACTATGTTTAAAAAGGTTTTAGTGGCAGAAGATATGGACAGCATTAACCACGCTGTAGCATCCATTTTAAATCAAATGAATATTCCGGAAATAACTCACGCGCAATACTGTGACAAGGCCTGGCTTTTGGCTAGAAAAGCTTTACAAGATGACAAACCTTTCGATTTACTTATTTGTGATCTCTCCTTTAAAGAAGATCATCGGGATGAAAAGATCAAATCCGGAAAAGAACTTATCGCCCTTTTAAAATCTGAATATCCCGATCTCAAAATTCTTGTAAATTCTATAGAGGATCATCCCCAAACGGTAAAAGAATTATGGGAATCTGGTAATATAGACGGCTATGTTTGTAAAGACCGCAGAGGATTAAAAGAACTAAAAATAGCAATCGAAAAACTATGGGAAGGGCAAACTTATAGCTCCCCAACAATAGAGAAGGCTTTAAACCAAAATAATTTACTGGTTCTAAACGATTTTGAAATCAATATTGTAAAATTTCTTTCCAACGGACTTACGCAAGACCAAATCCAAGAGGAATTAAAAATCCTGAATATAAAGCCCAGAAGTAAAAGTGCGATTGAAAAAAGGCTAAAAGATTTGAGAGACGAGTTTAACGCCAACACTAATCCTCATTTGGTTTCCATAATGAAAGATCTACAACTGATATAATATTTAAAATTAGGTAAATATTGAGTTGAATTTATTTTAGAGGAGAATGGTTTATTTTAGGGTGAAGAAGTAAATAAAATCTCAGCCAAACGTTAAAGTTTGTTAAAGTGATACCAATTCGGTGACCAATAAATTTTTCCCCTTTGGGAGGTCCAGTAAACACTACAAAATTGAAATTCCGGTCGTCCCCTCCGACTCCACTTTTTGAGTACCAAACTCAAACAAAAACCCCGGAATCCTAGGATTCACGGGGTTTTTTGTTTTTAGCATATAGAAGAGTAGGTAATAGAATTCAAATTAAAAGCTTAGCCATCATTTGAAGAAGTGTTTTAAAATAATTCGCTCAGGACCGATTTCAATTTCTCTAATTTAATTGGTTTTATCAGGTAATTACTCGTTAGATCAAACATTTCAGCTTTTCTAAAATCATCTTCGTTAATAGAGCTGGTTAAAATAAAAATTGTAATTTTTTGATCAACAGGTATTTTAATAAATTCTTCCAAAAATTGCCAACCGTCCCATATAGGCATATTTAAATCCAATAAAATTAATTCGGGAACAGTCTCCCCTGCAGTTATTAGCGATTTAAGCAAATTGTAGGCTTCCATCCCATTTTTGCATAGCATAAGATTGTCTACCATCCCGGTAAGCTTTACATAGTTTTGGGTAAGCAACTGGTGTACGGGATCGTCTTCTATAATACAGGCAAGGTTAATTTTTTTCATAAGGCAAAATAATTGTAAATGTGGTTCCAGCATCAACTTCACTTTCAACTTTAATTTTCCCGTTCATGCTTTCTATTTGATTCTTAGCAATAAACAATCCCAAGCCCCGGGAATCCTCGTTGGCATGAAATGTTTTATACATTTGAAAAAGCCTGTCACCGTGCCTTTTTAAATCTATTCCCAGACCATTATCTTCAAAGCTTAAATATAATTTATTCTTTTTTACCCTTGTGTATATCTTTAGATAGCTCTCTCGTTCTTCAGACTTGTATTTTATGGCATTGGTAATAAAATTTAAAACAATACTCTCTATATAGGCTGGAACACCCTGTATCTCAATATTCTTATCTACCAAATTCTCAATTTTAATATTTGAATTTCTTATTTGGCTGGTTAAACTCTCAATATTTTTATCGATTACCTCTTGTAAATAAATACCGTTTAATTTGGCTTTATTGAAACTTACTGATACAACTTCACTCAACTCCTCCACTGTTTGTTGTAAATTTTCAGCCCCTCTACTCACCATTCTAAAAAGTTCAGTATTCTTTATTTCAGGATTATCATCTCCTAAAATATCTAAAAGACCAATTATCCCAGAGCTATGTGACCTTAAGTTATGTGACACAATATGAGCAAAATTCTTAAGCCGATTATTTTGATCTTGCGTTATGTCTAGTAAAGACTTGATTTCGTTTTCCACTCTTTTTAAATCTGAAATATCTACCGCAACCCCAAGGTACCCCGTAATTTCATCACCTTTACGAATAGCCGTTATAGATAATAATACAGGAAATTTGGTGCCATCTTTCCTGATGTATGTCCATTCTTTAGAAACAAGCTCCCCCATTTGAGGGTAATAAGTAAAAACATCAAATCCTGAAATTTTCTTTTTCCCAGTAGAAATTTCTTTCCCTGCAGCCTCAACCTCACGCTTTTCGTGAATAACCATAGGCGTTTGCACTCCAAGCAGTTCTTCTGGTTTATATCCTAGTAAAACCTCTGCACCTGAATTAAAATGAGTTATTATACCTTCGGTATTAGTGGCTATAATTGCAACTTGCGTACTGGCATCAAGTATGGCTTGCAATCCCGACAGGGCAGAGTGTAATTTTCTTTCCGCGTCTTTTTCCTTACTAATATCCTGTATAAAAGACCAGATTAATTTATTATTATTGAGATCTTCTACAACCACTCCGCGTAACAAAACAGGATATCTCGAACCATCTTTTTTAATATATTCCTTCTCAAAAGGGCCATATGTTCCGGTTTTCTCTATTTGCTGAAGCGCTTTCTTCTCCTGGGGTTCATATTCCTTAGGTGTCACATCCCTGTAACTTAATGCCAGGAACTCTTCTTTAGTATAACCCGTAGGCTCAACTAACTTTTCATTCACATCTTGAAATTGACCAGTCTCAAAATTATTTAAAGCGATCCCTATGGGTGACAATTCGTATAAAGCCCTTAGCAGATTTTGCTGATATTTTAACTTCTGTGTATATTCTTTAGTTGCTGAAATATCTATTAACTGGGAGATGAAATACAGAATTTCACCTTGAGTATTTCTTACAACTGAAACCGCTAAAATAACGTGAACTATATTACCATTTTTATGGAAATATCTCTTCTCCATATTATAATGAGATCTTTTGCCCTCAATAACCTCCGTTAGTAAGTTTAAATCTAAATTAAGATCCTCGGGATGTGTAATATCCTGGAAGGTAAGTTTCATGAGCTCCTCTTCTGAATATCCTAAGATTTCACATACTTTTTCATTAACTTTTAACCACTTCCCCTTCTCATTGAGCAAAGCCATTCCAATGGCTGCATTCTCAAAATTACCCCTAAAGGCTTCCTCACTAATCCGTAACGCCTCTTCATTTCTTTTGCGTTGGGTTATGTCCTGGTGCGTCCCGTACATTTTGAGTGGTTTGCCCTCCTCTGTCCATTCAAAAACTTTTCCCCTATCCAGAACCCAAATCCAATCCCCATTTTTATGCTTCATTCGGCCTTCAAATTCATAAAATTCAGCCTGTTTCTCAAAACATTCATTTAGCCTTCTATTTGATTCTTCAAGATCATCAGGGTGCGCCAGGTTAATCCAGGTTTCTATACTTATAGGTTCAAGCTCTTTTAACGAATATCCCACAATCTCTGCCCAGCGTTCATTAAATATAGTTTCTCCAGTTTGCACATTCCACTCCCAGGTGCCAACATTGGTGCCCCTAATTACAGATTGATACCTGTGCCTAACATCTACAATTTCCTGGACAGGTCTCCCTTCAGGCAGTACATATATAACATTGTTATGTTCGTCAAATAAAGGTTTAAGGCTAAAAAGAATAGTTATTGGGGTTTGGTTTGCTATCCATACTATTGTCTCGTAGGATACCGCTTCCCCACTAACTGCTTTCTGGAAATTTATCTTTAGTTCTTCCTGGGTTTCTTTAGATATTTGCCACCAATAACAATCCCAGAAGTAATTTCCTATGACATCCTCAGGCTCCAGGTTAGCCATTTTTAAGGCTGTTTCGTTTGCGTCCAGGAGCACTCCCTTTAAATCAAGAAAGCCAATAAAAGAGAATGTAGAATTAAAAATTCCTTTAAATTTTAATTCATTCTTTTTAAATTCAGTGATGTCCTGAAAACTGCCTATAACTTTATCTCCTACACTCCGTCCAGTGGTTCTTACCCAAATTTTATTATTTTTTCCGGTAATTAACCTACAGGTTAAATCGAAACGCCCTTTAGTTTTTATAGTATCTTCCAGAGCATTAACAACTTTGTTCCTGTCTTCTGGATGGTAGAACTCCAGGGCATTCGTCTTATCCAGTTCAAAGTCTTTAGTCACCTCATGAATTTGATAGACTTCATTAGTCCACATAGTTGTTCCCGTGGCTATATCCAATTCCCATCCACCAATTTTATTAGCCTGTTGGGTTTCTTCCAGTAACTCTACATTTTTCTTAAGCTCCTTATTTATTTTATTGGTCTCAACCTGTTTTTTTCTTAATTCTAAAAGCTTTAATACCTGGCGCGATAGGCTACGAAGTAACTTCTGCTGCTCGTTAGTTAATGTTTTGGGTTCAGAATCTATAACACATAAGGTTCCTAAAGCAAATCCGTTTTCATTGGTAAGGGGAATGCCGGCGTAAAATTGTATATAAGGATCTTCTGTTACCAGCGGGTTATCCCAAAAACGCTCATCTTCCCGTGCATTCTCTACTATAAATAATTTATCAGGCTGATGAAGCGTATGTGCGCAAAAAGAAAAATCCTTCAAAGTTTCTCTGGCCTGTAAACCGTAATGTGACAAAAACCACTGCTTATCCTCTGTTAACAAACTAATTAAAGAAATTTTGGTATCACATATTTGAGCCGCCATTTTAGTAAGAAAATCAAAATCATCTTCTTCCGATGCACCTAAAATATCATAAGCTTCTAATTCTTTTAATCTATTTGCTTCGTTTTCTGGATTGTCAGGTTTCTTCATTTCATAGAGGGTATAAGGATAATTCCCAAATAAAGTAGTAGATTTTTTTCCTCTTAATTTGTTTTTAAGGAAAGAAGATTTAAATATGGTTTTATACTATTGGCAGCATTCTTTTATTTCTTCAGTAAGAAATTTAGTAAAAATGTGTTCCATTGATTGGATTTTTATTGGTTTCCGAAGATAATAATCCATGCTTTGGGCGTCTCCATTCATCTTTAATTCTTCCTCGGCGTATCCACTAAGGGCTATAATAGGAGTGCGCTGGCCAGTAGTAGTATTATTCTGTCTAATCTCTCTAGCAGTTTGATAACCATCTATAGTTGGTAATTGTATATCTAAAAATACAAGATCTACTTTATTATTTTTAAATTGATTAATCCCATCCTCACCGTTTCTTGAGCTTAAAAATTTTGCATCGGGACATATTTTTTTAACCAGCTTTTCAATTAAAAATAAATTGACAGGGTCATCATCTATTGCTAAAATGTGAATATTTTGTTTAGGGAACATTATTTGGGGTTTAATAATTTAATTCCTACAATTTAATAATTAAGTTTTTCTATACTTAAATTTATTTTGTAATATTTAGTAGTTTATTTTGAATAAGAATAAAACAGGGAACTATCATACTTGTACTTACCATTAGTGGTTTCAATTAACTCAATAACAGCGATGTAATTATTATAAGAAAATACAGGCTTTTTAGCTTTTAATTATACCGCAAAATTAATGTTTCGCGGAGCAGTTTTTCTATAAATTTTTAGAAACTTTTATTTTACCCATTAAGTAATTGGTTAAACTGATTTCCACAACAGTGTCCCAGGCTCTAATTCTCTTATTTGTTGAACTCCATAGAAATAGTAGAAATTGTCAGGATGACTTAAAAAGCAATCAATTTTAGGATTTAATAGGGAATAAAATTAAAATAATCTCAGACTCGGTGCATATAAATCTCGATGATCGAGTAAACCATTAGAACCTCCTAGCTTATCTGCCGTCCATCGGGCTATTTTTCTCTTGGCTTAAATAGGTAAGAATTTTTAATTTTGCTTCTTTAATAGTTCTAAAACTCTTTCAGGATAATCGGTAATTATAGCATCTACCTCCAGGGCTATCATTTTTTTAATGGCTTCTTTCTCATTTATTGTCCATGGAATTAAGTGCATATCCATACTTTTAATAGAATCTACAAAAGCGCTATCCTTTACTAAACCGTAATTAGGACTATAAATTTCGGGTTTAAAATCCAGCAAATCCAGGTTCTTTTGAATTCCTTCGGTAAATACCAAATAAGCGGTCTCAACTTCTGGATAGCTTTGATGAATTTCATTTAGAATATTCACATCAAAAGATTGCAGGTTTATTTTCTTCTGAAGCTCTTTTTCATGGATCTCTCTCATCACCAACTTAACAAACTCTTTAGGCTCCGGCTGATAGGATCCGTATTTATTTTCTGAACTTTTCAATTCAATATTATATTTCACCTCCTCCAAATTATTCTGTTTGATAAAATTTTCTACGGAATCTATAGCTTCAGTAAGCAAAGGTTTAAAGGTCTTTTGTTTTTGCTGATTGGGAAATAATCTATTTCCTTTAGAACCTACATCAAACTTCCTGATGCTGTCGTAAGTCATCTCATAAAGATTGAAATTCTCCTGATTTTCCTCTGAAATTGTATCGCCTGATGGTGTCAAAACGTAAAGTGAATGCATAAACGGTTCGTGAGAAACCACCACATTTTTATCCTTTGAAATTACCACATCTAGCTCAATCACATCTGCACCTTTTTTTACCGCACTAATAAAGGCAGAAATACTATTTTCTGGGAAATTCCCTCTATCTCCACGATGTCCCTGCACCTGGATGGTCACATTCTCTAATTGGGTTTCCTGGATCTCTTCGTCTTGCTCCTGATTGTTCTTGCATCCAATAGCAACAACTAAAAATGATAGCACTACGGCTTTAATAAATTTCATTTTCTTAAATTTTAAAATAAAGGCCCACCCTAAAAATAGAGAACTGTGGGCAGGCCTTACTAACTAAAAATAAAAACTTATCAATTAACTATGTTACAGGTTCAGCTAATCCTTAATTACTTATGGGTATATAGTTTTTCCCAACATTTGAATAGTTTTTTCAATGCCATGCTCAGCAGCTTCTTCCTGACCATCGGAGAATTTTAAGCTTATTATACTTGGTAACCTATGCTTCCTCAAAAGAAAGTCTTTAAATTAATATTATCGTTTTCTAAGTTTTAAGCTAAGGTTATGAAAAATTTAATCGAAGTGTATGAAACAAAAGAATTCAAAACTTAAAAATTAAAACCAGCATCTAGGAGATTTTTATTAAATTAGAGCTTTAGAACCTTTTAATATTAAGACAATTTAAAAAAGGGGTCTAATTTTTCTCCCCAGGATATTTTACTAAAGTATTTAATTACAGCCCATCTTTTTTCACCTACACTAAATTATACCTCATACTAAAACTATGAGGATTTAAATACATGTGCGCAATGATCCAACCTATACAAATATTAATAGTTGAGGATGAAATGATCATTGCTGCAAATATTTCTTTGCAACTCACCGAAATGGGCTATGAAGTTTCAGGAATTATTCCAAGAGGTGAAGACGCCTTAAATCATATTAAAAATAACCTCCCGGATATTGTATTAATTGATATTCAGCTTAAAGGTGAGCTAGATGGGATCGAAGCGGCACAGAAAATGCAGGAGTTTCACAATAACCTGGCTATTATTTATCTTACCGCCAATGCCGATGAGGCCAATTTTAACAGGGCTAAATCAACCCATCCTTACGCCTTTATTTCCAAACCATTTAAGAGGCTGGACCTACAACGTAGTATTGAACTTACCATAAATCGGTTAAAATGTAACATCACCACTCCTATCAATGGATCTAAGACTGAAAACTCTACTTTCGTTTTAAAGGAATGTCTTTTTATTCGGCACCAGGAAACAATGGTAAAAGTTGATATTGAAGCTATTCGTTATATTGAAGCAGACCGTAACTACTGCCGGGTATTTTCTACCGATAAAGAATATTTGCTGGTGACTACACTTAAAGATATGGACAGAAAACTGCCTCAAAGACATTTTTTCAGAATTCATAGATCTTATATTATTAATCTCTCCAGAATAGACGAAATCGCTGGCACGCACGTGGTAATTGCGAAAAAAGCAATTCCCATGTCTAAAGGCATGCGACCGGAACTTTTAAAAAGGTTGCAAACCATATAAGCCTTCGATAAAAATAGTATCCGTTAGGACAATATTTCACACTGTTCATCCTAAACCACTTGTTTTCAGTTATTTCCAGAAGTAAATTGTTTTGAAAATATTTAAAATCTGGAAATTATGAAAACTCTAAATGTTATCGCCTTGCTTTTTGCAATTGTAGTATTGCAAAACACCAACCTCTTTTCTCAAAATGCTAATCAGGCCTTTTGGGTACATGAAGACCAGGTAAAACCTTCTATGCAAAAAGAATATGAAGCCGTTACCAAAGATTTTATTGCTGCTTGCAAAGAGCATAATCTAAAAGATGCCGATTGGGCTACAGCGAGTATTGATGATGGAAAATATTTGAGCATTTCACCCATTGATGGTATGACCGATTTTGATAAGAATCCTATGGCGCCTTTAGCTGAAAAAATGGGGGAAAAAAACTTCAGAGCCATATTCGATCGTTTTAATGAATGTTACGATACCCACCGTGATTATGTAGTGCATTTAATAGAAAGCCTGTCTTATATGCCCAACGGACTTACCACGAATACTGTTGGTGAAGATTACAGAAAATGGCATTTCTTTCACGTTACACCACAAAATGTTACCAGCCTTCGGGATAAGATAAGAGAGGTTAAAGCCCTTTACGAAAAGAAAGGTGCTAAACAACATTTTAGGATCTACCGCAATGGTTTTGGAAGTAATGGAGATTATTATCTCGCAGTAATTTCAGCAAAAGATGCGCAATCTTACGCAAAAACTTCTGCAGAAACAGATGAACTTCTTGGAGAAGAAGGTGAAAAGGTATTTGATGAAATGATGCAGTACGTTCATAAATACGAATCTAAAACAGGCCGTATGCGTCCCGATTTGGCTTACACCGCTACTACTGATTTAAAAGATTAACCGATGAAAACCTTACCGCTGTATTTATTCACATTCTTGACAGTCTTGTTCACGTCAAACTACCTGCAGGGACAAAACAATAACAATGAGATTTTTGTAAAAAAGGTATATGATGTTTTGCAAGATAAGAACGCAACTTCAAACGAAGTTTCGGCATTAACAAACGGAATAAATTGGGATGAGGTAAGAAGCACAAAAAAAATCAATAACAAGTACAGCATTTCCCTTAGTGCGATCATGGAAAATGAATGGGAAAGCATTCTGTTTAAAAATCTCAAATTTCAGATACCTGAGGAGAATAAGGTGTTGGTTACCGGAACAGTAAACGGTCGCCAACTTACAGAATGTGAACTTATCTCTTCCCAATTTAAGCATTACTGGTTTTTAAAAGATGGGAAAATCGTCCATTTCTTAGAATAACTAACAAACACAAATCATGAAAAAATTAATTTCATTAGGTATTGCAATAATTTTATTCATAGTCTTTAATCCACAGGAGAAACGCTATACACAGCAATCAGTGGAAATTGACACTTACAAGAAAGTTCTAAAAGCTTATGAGAAAAGGGATTGGAAATCTATGGTTTCCCATTATGCTGATACAGCTAAAATAATGAACAACGTGGTGGAAAAAGATGCGCAAAACCTATCGCAGTTCTTAGCGCAAACCAAAGAAGATGCAACGCAGTTTTCCAACTGGGAGTTTGTAGATACAGAATATGAAATGGTAGTAACCGATAAAGGAGAAACCTGGGTAAACTTTTGGGGTGTTTGGAAGGGTATTTTCAAAGCTAACAATAAAGAGTATAAAATCCCCACCCATATTACTGCCCAATTTGTAAACGGGAAAATAGTTCGGGAAGCCGGTTACTGGGATGTTTCAAAAATAATAAAGGACGTTCAGAAACTTCAGACAGAAGAAACAGGTTCGCCGGGAAAAAACAGCGCAAATTAAGTTGCCACAGAAATTTATAATTCAAAAATGATAAGATGATGAAGACAGTTGGAATTATAGGTGGTTCAGGCTTTATTGGAAGTTATATCACCAGGAAGTTTTTGAAAGAAGGTTACGAGGTGAAAGTCTCGGTTACCGATATCAATAAAAGCGAAAAGTATCAGCATCTTTTTGATCTTAAAAATTCAGAAAACCTCAACATACGGGCATTCAGGCTGGAGAATGTAGATGCTTTAAAAGATTTTATCATAGACTGTGATATTGTGATTCACAGCGGCACTCCATTTCAATTGGATGTAAAAGATCCACAAGCGGAACTGTTTGATCCTACCATAAAAGGAACTCAAAATTTTCTTGAAGCCATTAGTGAAACCCCACATCTTGAGAAAGTAGTTTTTATCGCTTCGGTTGCGGCCTGGAATACCAACTTCCCCATGCCGGCAGAAGGCAAAAGCTTTACTGATACTTTTGATGAGAAGGACATTAGGTTTAGCAGTGAAGAAAGTCATCCGTATTCACAAGCTAAATTTATTGCCAATCAGGTAGTGGAGGAATACATTGAAAATAATACTAATCTGCCATTTGAAATTTGTTCGGTTTCCCCAGTGATGGTGATGGGAAAATCTTTATCCACCAGAGGAGACTCCACTTCTACCGGCTTACAGTTTCTGATAAAAAATAAAATTGCTCCAGACGATTTTATTCAAACCCTTTATGATAACAATGTTCCGTTTGCCGTAGTAGATGTTGAAGATGTGGCAAATGCTACGTTCAATGTGGCAACGAAAAAGGGTTTGCATGGCAAGGATTATCTCCTATCCAGTGAAACCTATAAAGTTTGGGATATTCACCAAATGCTAAATCACAAGGAACCAAAAGAAAAAGCACAAGTCGTTTACAAAAACGATCTCGCGAAAATAGATCTGGGCATACAGTTCAGGCCTGTAAAAGAAACTTTAAGCAGTTATTCAAGCTGAAAAAAAGGAACCATATTAATTTAAAATATTTCTATCATGAAAAATTTATTAATTCTTATCGCACTAATACTTGTTGGCAATACTGGTATTGCCCAGGATAAACTCTACTTAATTTTCGAGTTTATGAAAGTGGACAATGAACAGGAACAGTCCTATATGGAAACCGAAACATTTTGGGAAAAAATTCATGTACAACGGGTTAAAAATGGAGATATTTTGGGATGGGACCTTTGGAGATTACAACCTGGCGGTGAAGATCAGGGTTATCAATATTTAACGGTAAGCCTCTATAATGATCCTTTAAAAATGATGAGCGGTGCAGGTGATTTTGAAGCAGCACTAAACGCAGCTTATCCAAACATGTCTGATGCCGATCGCACTGAAGAATTTAACAACACTGCAAAATCAAGAGACCTGGCAAAACGGGTGTATCTTGAACAAATAGCTGTAACTGAAGATGAATTTGAAATGCCTATTGGTACAGTTGCAGGAATTAATTTAATGAAAGCTACCGATGGAAATTTTGAAAAATACGAAAATTTTGAAACACAGATTTTCCAACCTATGCATCAAAAAGAGATTGATGCAGGAGTAAGAGGAAACTGGAGTTTAATGCGATATATGTTACCGGTAGGAAGCGATGTTTATGCTTCACATATCGCTGTAGATATGTACAGGGATTACAACCAATTATTTAATAGTTGGGCTGAAGCAGGACCGGACTTCTCTGAGGACCAAATTCAAAAAATCCAGGAAGGTTTAACATCCAGGGATCTGAAATATAAATATATGGCTACACTTATAAGAAAAGTGCGTTAAAAAATTAGAAGTTATCATTTCGACACTGCAAATGGGATAATCAACTTTAGAAACCAGGTTTTGTGGCAAACTTAAATATTAGTAAACCGATTCAATGCTTATTCCAATAGAAATGAGAAGAAATTATTCAATGAATTTTAATTATGAAAAAGTCAAACCAAAAACCTGAATATTTCCTGCTGCGTCCTAAAGTAGAAAAAGCTTATGGGTATTCACACGCGGTAAAAATTGCTGACAGCATAAAAATTTCCGGTGCCGTAAGTATGGACGATGAAGGCAATCCAACTGCTGTAGGTGATTTTGAACAACAAATGAAAAACTGCTATTCAGATTTAGAAAAAATATTGAAACACTTCAATTGCACTTTTGATGATGTGATTAAAGAAGATGTCTTCACCACCAACATGCCTGAATTTTTGGAATTTTCAGGCTATAGAACTCAAATTTACAAAAAGCATCTCCCCACCGGATCCTGGCTTGGAGTAAAAGAACTGGCATTCCCCGAATTTTTAATTGAAATAGAATTAGAAGTACATAAAGCGCATTAGTCAAAAAAATAACCAAAAAATTTTAGAAATCATGAACAGTCGAAAAATTAATTACAGTATTGTGATTGTACTATTTGTTTCAATATTCTCCTTTCAAACAAATGCTCAAAGTGCAGCGGTTGAACAATTGCATCAACTCTATATTAAAACTATAAATACAGGTGATCTCGGTAATTTAAACACTTTATATGCTGATGATGTTTCCATTCGGAATTCGGATGGCAGTATGGTAGCCGGACTTAAGAATGTTAAAGAACAATACAAAGCTACATTTGATAACGGAGACTACAACATCACTCTAAAAACCATAGAAGAACAAGCCATGAATGAAGATCATATGTTTGCGAGTGGCTCTTTTGTCTTTACCAAAATTGACGAACCACAAATGGTACAGAAAGGCACATTTGTGAACACCCTGAAAAATGTAAATGGCCATTGGAAAATTTATAAAAGCTATCGGTATCCTGAAACCAACAATAATAGTAGTATTATAGATGGTCTCTACAAAGCCTTTGCCGCAGGGGATATTCCAACAGTTCTTGCCGGAATGGATCCAGAAATTGTGTGGAACGAAGCCGAAGGCAATGCCTATGCCGATGGTAATCCTTATGTAGGTCCGGAGGCGGTTTTAAAGGGTGTTTTTGAAAGGGTTGGAGCAGAACACGAATATTTCAAACTTGAAGACATCAAGTTACACGAAATGAGCAACAATCAAGTATTAGCCACCTTGCGCTATGATGCTAAAGTCAAAGAAACCGGCAAAACTTATAATGTACAGGCCGCGCACCTTTGGACGTTAAAAAATGGAAAAGTTAGTGCCTTTCAACAGTATGTGGATACCAAAAAATTGAATGAAGCAATGAGTAAATAATTCATAGAAGCATAGCAATGGAAACTTAATTTCAGAAGCATGACCAAGAACTGAAACACAACCTTATGAATTAAAAAAACGGGAAAAGCCGAAAACCGGCAAGAGTAGGCAATAAAATTAAATACTATATGCAAGTCCGATTGTTTTTTATCATTTAACTTTTCTCCTAGACTCAAAGATTCAAGAGCGAAATCGGGCTGCTCTCCCCAATTGCCAACGGCGTTCATAATCATAGCCTAGTTGAGTATTCAAGAAAGCAAGATCGCTCTCATCAACTTTTGTTTTCCGCTTCCGCAGCATCAAGTTTTTCCTGTCGTAACAATATAGATCCCTGGGTAATTTGAAACCGTCCATTCCAAAGGTTGTTTTTCTGAGGTAAGTTCCAATTCCTTTTCTGTAAATTCCAAAGCAGCGCTAAGGTTCCTGGTATGCCAGTAATAAGCCAGGTCGTTTAGAACTTCAAATTTCAGGGTATCGGTTTTAATTTTCTTCAGACCGAATTCCAGATCTCGCAAATAAGAAAGACCGAAATCATGGGTTTGTACAAATACCATTTTATATGAATCAGGTTTACTAAAATTGAAGATTTGACCATAGCTTAATGGACTAAAAAGAACTAAAAATAAAAGCTCTGAAATAATTTTTTATCAGAAATCAAGGATCTTAGTATTAAGATAGCCTTATAAATATAAAACTAAATAACAGTTTATGAATACTCTATTAACATGGAGTAAGCCATATAACACTTGACTTCCCTAATATTATAACAATAGCATAAGATCTGTCGCCGGTAAGTATTATAGCTATTATTTTAACTCGCGGGATTCTTCCTTAATCCTTTGAATCATCTCCATCCTTTTCATTATTAAAATCTATTATTATCCTCCTCTTAATTTCCAAGATAAAAATAAAATTCTGAACCCTGATCTGGTTCACTTTCTACCCAAATATCTCCATTATGTTTTTCTAAGACCTTTTTCACAAGAGCGAGCCCAATCCCCGATCCTTTAAAATTACCTCCTGCGGCTCTTTTAAAGATTTCAAATATCCTTGCCCAAAAATCTGGATGAATACCTATACCGTTGTCTTTGATAAAGAAAACTTCCCTGTCATTCTTAATAGTGGTCCCAACTTCTATTTGAGGATTCTCTTTTTCTGCGGAATATTTAAAAGCATTATTGAGCAGGTTCGCCCAAAGTTGAAAAAGCAATCTACGATCTCCTTTCATTCGGGGTAACTGCGACTGAATATTCAACGTAGTTTTAGGGTAATTTTCATTAGCATTAACAAATTTAAGCACCTCTTCTATCAATTTTAAAGTATCTAGACTACTTACTTCAAGGTCATAAATATTATTAACACGGGAATATTTTAGGGTATTATCAATAAGATCGTTCATTTTTTCGTTCAGCTCCCAGCTCATTTCGAGCAAATTTTTGCCTTCTTCACTTAACTCTTCCCGGTGATCTTCATCAAAAATCGTAAGAATTCCTTTCATTCCTCCTACTGGCTCTTTAAGATCATGAGTAAGCCCATAACTAAATAATTCCAGTTCTTTATAAGTCTCAACTAATTGAGTATTTAAGTCTTCGATCTCCTTTTGCTGTTGTGCCATTATAGCGTAACTAACATTCTCTCTTAAAGCCCGTAGTACATCCTTGTCGGTTTCCTTCCAGGCCTCAGAAACTCCCGTGAGTTTTTCTGACCATTTTTCAAAAGACTGCCGGGGACTAAGCCGTTGTTCTTTTTCATTATAAAAAGCTTTATTTTGAGGGTTACCTCCCCAATTTACCTCCTGGATCTCCTCGGGCTTAAACCAGAATATATAAGTATTCTCCGATATCTTTAGACAAATAACCCCGGATGCAGTTTCTTTATAAGCTTTTGCTTCAGGAAATATTGAAGAAAGATTACGTGTCAAAAAAAGACTTTTGGGCTGTTCTTTAATAAAATTCAGTAAGCTTTCAAGCTGTTCTTCTTCAGGAGTAATTCCAATAACTCTCCAACGATCCTTCATAAAAATTGCACCACCACCACAGGATATAAGCTGGGTGAAATTTACATTCCCTTCGGAAAGTGACGTAATCACATCACTTTCCTTGTTAAGTTGCATCACCAGTTGCTGTCTTATACTCTCAGAATGTTTAACCTGACTAATTAAAGCAGTATTTACCTGGAGGGAAAGTTCTGTAGAAAACATTTGTGCCAAAAAACGACAGCTCTCCCGCTGGTAATAATCTAAATATTTTGCTGTTTTATGATGACAAGCGATCAAGCCCCAAAGTTCCCCCTTTACTATAATGGCCGCCGTTAGCGTAGCCCCTACCCCCATATTTTTAAGGTATTCAATATGAATTGGTGATACTGCCCTAAGACCCGATCTGGAAATATCAAGAGGTTCTCCCGTAAGAGGAGATAGTTCAGGAATAATTGGAACCTCAGTGTAATTAACATCGGTAATGATTCGTACCCTATGCTTCAAAAAAAGCGCCCTGGCCTGAGCGGGAATATCTGTAGCAGGATAATGTAATCCCAGAAAAGAATCCATCTCTTCTTCCTTGTTTTCAGCGATTACTTCTCCATTCCATTCTTCATCAAATTTATAGATCATCACCCTGTTGTATCCAAACATTTTTTTGATTAGAACAGTTGCAGCTTCACATAGTTCATTCACAGAGTTTGCAGCCTGGAATTTATTAAGTATTCGGGTTAATTGTTTTTGAAAATAAAAGGGATTATTAACTTCGTAATAAGGTTCAAAATCCAGAATAAGATTAGGGCCTGAGGAATGGGCAAGCATCAGGAAGTTCGTATCGTTGATCCTTAGGTCTTGTGAAACGGATGTCTCTTTGGAGCCTAGTAGCTCCCCGAATTCTTTTATCTGGTTCTCTCCCAAAAGATATGAGAGATCATTACCAAGCAATTCCTCTGGTGATACTCCAAAAAAATCGGTGACATTTTCCCCCAACTGCGTGATCTTAAAATTTTGAGGATCACAAGCGATAAGTACTCCATGCGCCTGGGTTTTACCAATAATATGAATTGGCTCTCTGGAACAATTTTCCAGGTCTAGCTTGTCAAGATTTTTTAAAGAGGTGTAGGTCATAATTAGGTTTTATTTTAAAGTAGAAAGTAATTCTACTCATTGCTGTGAATCAACTCAAATAGTTTTGTTGTGAAGAAGTACTATGGGATCTTGAATCCGTTGCAGAGTATCTTTACATTATTTCTTTTTATTGTTGAAATCTCTGATATTTCCATGGAATCATTTTATTTGGGGACGCGCAAGGTAAGATAAAACAATCGATTTTAAGAACTGTTTAATATAGATCAAGACTCAAGTTGTGCTTTTTTATTTTGTATCTCCTGATGTAAATTACGCTATCTATGACATTATTTGATAACATACAAATTCACAACAATAAACAGTAAATTTGATGGCTGCTATAAGATAATTTATCTATATGAAAGACATAATTATGATCATTGATAATGATCCGACTTTCAATCTAATACACAGAATGATTTTATAGAAAAAGTACAGAGATCTAGAAATAAAGGAATTTGTTTCAGGAACACTTGCTCTAGAATTTCTAAAAGAAAATTCTGACACTTGCCGCTTTATTATCTTTTTGGATATAAACATGCCTGAAATGTCGGGTTGGGAGTTTCTGGAGAATATGAAGAAAAATTCAGATTCTATTTACGAGGTACATGTGGTAACTATTTCAATCAATCCAGAAGATAAGCTTAGAGCACGAAAACACAATTCTATATCATCTTTCACAGAAAAACCGTTTACTTCCAAAAAGTTTAAAGGAGATAACTTTATATAAAAAGATTAATATGAAGATTTTGACCTAGCTAGAAAAACCCTTGATCTAGTTTCAAGATAATTTTACAGCTTTTTTAAATTTGAGTGATGAAGGTTCTAAAATTTCAGTAGATGTTCTGGATAACGCTCACAAAAAACCAAAATCTTTTAGAAATGTAAAAGAGAATTAGGACGCGCCCAATGCTGTTTTTACTTGAAGCTTAACTTCCCGTACACTATAAAAACAGCATAGGTTCCGGCGCAAGGTTATGGTAGATTTGAGACTGAGCACTATTCCTATTTATAATTCAATAAATAAACCTAATAAGTTGGTTCTTCACTGAATTATAATTTAATCTAAGTCTACTATTTATTTGCTGTCATTTACCTTTCATAAAGTTATTTATCTCATCGACATTTACTAAAGGATTTGCACCTTCTTTTCCTGCCACTAAGGCTCCAACTGCACAGGCAAAATCCAGTGTACCTTGCGGATCTTCCTTTTTTAACAAACCGGCGATTAAACTGGCTAAAAATGAATCTCCCGCGCCTACCGTATCTTTTACTTTCACCTTAAAACCACTGTTGTAGTAACGCGCTCCATCTTTTAGTAAAACCGCACCATGACGACCCTTGGTAACACAAATAGTTTTCGTATTCGTTCTTTCTGAAAGGTATTGAAGGTTTTGCTCTAATGAATTATAAGGAGACCCAATCATTTCAGCGATCTCAAATAATTCGTCATCATTGAACTTGATGAAATCTGCCTGCTCCATAAGTTTAATTAAAACCTCTTTTTCATAGTAAGGCGGACGTAAATTAATATCAAAAATGCGATATTTTGCTTCCGGTAAAATTTTAAAGAGAGTTTTTCGACTTACCTCATCTCTGCAAACCAGACTTCCGAAGACAAAAGCATCGGCTTCTCTTACTGATTTTTTAATCTGGTCTGAAATTTCGATTTTATCCCAAGCTACTGGATGTGCAATCTCATAAGTAGCAGAGCCACTTGCCGATAAATTTACATTAACCACTCCCGTAGAATGTTTGAGATCTTTGACTATATTTTCAGTCTTGATATTCTTGGATTCCAGGTAAGAAATTAGCTTTTTGCCTTTTTCATCATCTCCTACTTTGCTAATCATTTCGGTTTCAATTCCCAATCCAGATAATCTGGAGGCAACATTAAGCGGGGCGCCACCAATTCTCTCCCGGTCTGGAAAAACGTCATATAATATTTCACCGAAGCATACAGCTGTTGGCTTTTTCATATTTCTAAATTTCTATTAGATATTTATATCCTTATTCTAAGAAGACCGAAAGTTAACAATAATTGTTATTCGGTCTCCTCAAGAATAAGTGATTTACTGTGGCATAGTTCCAGAATCGCGCATTAAAGCCGATTCTAATATTTATAGCTATTTAATAGACTCACAAATTAATAGCCTGGGTTTTGTTGATAAAGCCCTCCTGTAAAATCTATTTCACGTTGTGGAATTGGATAATATTCATCTCTACCTGCTGTAAAAATAGCATTTGCTAAGAAATCTCTTTTCGTTTTCTCTTCGTCAAGATAAGCATTAAGGGTCTCAGCTGCCTCTCCCCATCTTACAAGATCGAAGAATCTTGGACCTTCCATTCCAAATTCCAGTCTTCTTTCAAATTTCAGTGCCTTCCAGGCAAATTCCTTGCTTGGAAAAGAATCGTACAATTCAACATTATAGATATCAGAGGCTCCCGCTTCTAAAGGTCTTTGCCCACTTGCAGCAGCTCTTTGTCTAATCTCATTAATCAATGGAAGCGCTTCTTCGTATCTATCCAGCTGGATCAGGGCCTCTGCCTTGAACAACAGTACATCTGCATAACGTATAAAAATCACATTCTTTGAAGTTCCCACAAATGGACCTTCCTTAACATAGCAGGAACAATCTGGTGCCTGCTGTTCTTTCATATTTCCAAAAAATCCATAAACTCCGGGGTCTCTAGCCCAGGTAAAGTTATAGATCATATCTCCTTCTGAATTCACTGTATTGCGATATTTAAAAGGCCTTCCGGGTACTCCTACCGTATGGTCAAGTCTTGGGTCTACAGTTAATCCAGAAGAAACCTCAACTGTTCCATCTTCCTGCACATTGCTCAAAATATCTGAATTGTTGAAGGTATCAAGCAATGGTAAACCGTTACCATCCGTCTGGAAAGCATTTACCATATTCTGGCTAGCAAGATGAAACCCACAACATCCATAAAGCCCTGTACCATGTGGTGAATTTAGACCGGTCACAAAACTCACTCTTCCTACTCTTGTCCCATCATCAATAGAGAACTGGGCTGCCCAAATAGACTCCGGACCATTCTCATACTCCACAAGAAAGTTATTTCCATAATCGGGCTCAAGGCTTCCCGTTACCTCATCGGCATAATTAATAACTTCCTGTAGCAAGGTTTCATTGATGTTCACCACCTCATGGGTTTCATTCTGTTCATAAGCCTGGTACAATTTAACTTTGGCAAGATATGCTGCTGCCGCGTTCCTATCTGCCCGTCCTGCTTCATCCTGAGCTTGTGGAAGATTATTGTATGCGAACAAAAAGTCGTCGGCGATCTTATTCCATAATTCCTGATTAGGAAGATCGTTACCGGTTTCGGCTATTTCTTCCTGGGAAAGTTCCTCTGTGATATAGGGTATCTTTTTGAAGATACGCTTTAACATAAAATGAGAGTGCGCTCTTAAAAATCTCAGTTCAGCCTGCCGGATCGTCTTCATCGCATATTCCTCTTCTGGAATCTCATTAATCACCGACAATGCAAAATTAGCTCTCGAGATAGCTTTATAATAGTTCGTCCAGGTACGCGGAGCCATTAATTCTCCCTGATCAGGTACAGTCAAATAATATTGTTCATATCTATCTACCTCCCCAACGTCACCACGGCCACCGCCTCCTTTATAGGAGTCGTCAGAACGTACACTTCCGTATACCCACATATTGGTCAATGGTCCTATCATATCATCATTCGCTATACCTGCATAAGCAGCGATCACAAGTGATTCAGCATTATCAGCCGTTGTAACATTCTCGCTGGAAAGAACCCCTTCAGGTTCATATTCCAGAAAATCTTCGGAACAGGAAACTGCAGTAAAAGCAAGTAATAATCCTGTTAGTATAAATTTTATATTTTTCATGATTCTATTTAATTAGAAATTGATATTAAGACCTACAGAAACTACGGTAGGGACAGGTATTCCATTCACATCTGTTCTTTCAGGGTCTGAGCCTATGTAATCTTCTGGAGTAAACCAGAAAAGGTTCTCACCTTGCAGATAAATCCTAAAATTCTGTAATGGTGCTAATTTTTCAATCAACCCATCAGAAAGGGTATACCCAAGTTGCATATTTCTAATTTTGAAATATGAATTATTTCTGAACAAATAATCTGAGGTTCTAAGATCATTAAAGGCAAGGGATAAAGATGGGATAGTACTCCCGGTATTATCAGGTGTCCAGGCATCTAAAACGCCCATACCTGCATTCTCTCTTCCCTGCACAAAGTTGTTCCAAAATATATAAGGATCCTGTCCAATTCTTCCAGTCACCCCGGAACCGAATATCGAGAAATCCCAATTTTTATAACCAAGATCTACACGTATACCATACTCAAGATCTGGCAGGGTAGTCCCGATAAAATCACGATCATCTGTATCTATAACTCCATCACCATTAAGATCTATAAATTTTATACCTCCCGGCCTGGCTCCAACCTGCTCTGGTGAATTGGCGATATCTTCCTCGCTTTGGAAAAGTCCATCGGTTTTATATCCAAAAATCGAAAACTGGGAATGCCCGAGAATTGAGTTTTCTGCAGTTCCTGGAAAAGCCGGACGCACTTCCTCGGGAAGAAAAGTTATCTCGTCTTTGAAAGATGAGAAATTAGTAGATACCGAAAAGGTTAATCCATTATCCAGTGTATTGGAATAGGCTAAAGCAAATTCCCATCCATTAGTTTGCGTTGATGCACCATTCAGTACACGTTGCTGACCTTCACCAAATACTGAAGGAATTGGTGGAGTTGTTAATATATCTACCGTTTCCCGGGTAAAGTAATCAAAGGATCCTGAAAGTTTATTGTCAAAGAATCCAAAATCAACACCAAAATTCCATTCCTTAGTGGTTTCCCATTTAAGATCGGGATTTTCTGCCTGAACAGATACAAAGCCCGAAGGTAAATTCCCTGTATCATTACCATTAATATCATAAGCGGTACCTACATTATAATACTGCTCAAAAAAGCCTCCGGTAAACTGTGAAAGTGTAGGGCCATATCTAGATTCGTATAGACCAAATCTAGCCAAATCTCCAATAGATTGATTTCCTACTTCACCATAACCTGCTCTCAATTTAAGATTAGTGATCGTCTCATTATTCTTAAGGAATTTTTCATTACTTATTCTCCAACCGGCAGTAACAGCAGGAAAAACTCCATATCGATTATTCTCACCAAATCTTGAAGATCCATCCCTACGCAATGTAACCGAAGCTAAATATCGATTATCAAATGAATAATTAAGTTTTCCAAATTGTGATAGTAATCTATTTCCAGAGGAACTTCCATTTGAAGTTCTTGCTCCGGTGGCAGCATCAAGAACAAAATAAGACTCTTGTTCTACCGCAAAATCATCTGCCCTGGCAATAACCGAATCAAAATCGTTCTTAACAGATTCCAAACCTAGCAAAACCCCAAACTCGTGATTATCTAACTCCAGTTTATAATTAAGAGTATTTGTAAAAACTACGCTTGTGTATTTGTTTGTATCAAATGTTAGCCTATTATTACTTCTGGTAATAAAGCCATTATTTACCCGTGGCTCAATATCTTTTCTTTTAAAATCACTAAAATCTATTCCCAGGCTTGTCCTGAAAGTTAAATTTTCCATTAGGTCTACTTCAGCATAAATATTACCGAAGAAATTATTTTTTTCAGCATTATCCCAACGATTTAAGTACTGCATCAGTAACGGATTATTCCTATCTGAATACCCAGCACCTAACGGTCCTGCAAAATCTCCATTTGCATCGTAAACCGGAATGGTAGGAGCCAAAGAAATTGCAAGACTAGGGGTGGGAGTTCCACCAACATCCTGTGCAGCAAGGGTTTCATCTGAAGTAGAAAATTGAGTATTTACTCCAAACCTCACTTTATCATCAAAAAGCTTAGTATTAGCATTTATTTTGGCGGTGTACCTTTCGTAATTAGTATGCTTTAATATCCCGGTATTTTTTAAATGTCCCAGGTTTACTAAAAAAGAGGACTTTTCTGAATTTGCAGATACAGTAAGTTCATTATTATAAACAAATCCTACCTCATACAATTCATCCTGCCAGTCTGTATCCCCCACCGGAACATTTTCGTCTCCTCCAACAAAAGGTTGAACGCTAACACCATTTAACACTGGATTATCAAAATCCATATTCCAATCAAAATTATAGATTTCTCCATATCCTGAAGCAGGGTCGGCACCATCATTCACAGAGGCTCTCCAAAGTGCTTCTCCACGTTGTAAAGCATTTAGCATGTCATAGCGTTGTTGCTTTTCAGATTGTGCAGAAACGTTGGAATTAAAGCTTACGCTTACTTTCTCTGCAGCACCAGACCTGTTCTTGGTAGTTACTACAATTACACCATTACCAGCCCTTGCTCCATAAAGGGATGAGGCCGATGCATCCTTAAGCACCTGTATAGATTCAATAGCATCTGGATTCAAGGATGAAAATACTTCCTGGCGCTGGGTGGGAACCCCGTCTATAACATAAAGGGGATCGTTATTACCAAGCGTAGTAACACCCCGTATTAGCACGCGGCTACTTGCGCCTGTTGGATCTCCAGATTTTTCAACAAATAATCCAGGTACACGTCCCTGTAGGGCCTGCATGGCATTTCCTGAACTTCTGCTCTGGCCTTCAATAGGCGCAACATCTACCACTGTTATGGCACCTGTCACATCTACCTTTCTTTCCCTCGAATAGCCTGTTAGCACTACCTGGTCGAGCAAAGCAGCATCAGCCTCCAGAACAACATCAACAACGTTTCTTCCATCTACCGGCACTTCTGTTTCTTTATAGCCCATAAATGTGAATACCAGCGTAGCATCTTCTGCTACCCCATCAAGGCTATAATTTCCATCAAAATCTGTGGTGGTTCCCCTAGAGGTTCCCTTTACAGAAACGGTTGCTCCTAATAGTGGCATTCCTTCCTCAGCAGTAGTTACGGTTCCCGTTACTTGTAGCTCCTGAGCTGTAATAAAGCTCAAAGGCATTAAGAGTAACAGGAATAAGCTTAATTTTAATTTCATGGTTCTATGTTTAGTTAAAATTTAATTGGTATGCTTCTAAGTTATCCAAGGTGAAATCGCCGCCCTCTGCCATTACAGAGAGTTGCTCCCAGGGAAAATTAGGGAAGAATATTTCTGTTATTACAGTTTCTCCTTCATCAAA
This sequence comes from Salegentibacter lacus, assembly GCF_020164555.1. GTDB lineage: Bacteria > Bacteroidota > Bacteroidia > Flavobacteriales > Flavobacteriaceae > Salegentibacter > Salegentibacter lacus. Next base: position 143,167 of record NZ_JAIQZB010000011.1, read on the forward strand.
GAATAGTTCAATGGAAGTTTTATCAAGAATGATAATTCCACTTAAGTCTTCAGATTCGGATATTCGGGGTGCTGTAGACACCTTATTCGCAAAGTCTTTAGAGAAATCGGTTTGCCCTGCTGCCGACCTATCCAAATAAAATTCCTTTTTTGAATGGTTATATCCGAACACAAGTTCATCTCCCTTAGAGTTGGAAAGCCTAAACTTATAGTTAGTATCCTTAATATCTGAAATGTTAAATCTTATCTCTGCCCTTGCAAGATCTATTCTAGATGAATCTATTAGTTTGGTCTCTCCTTCAATCTTTATATTTTCCTCCTGATAACTTAGACTTCTATAGTTCTTAAGTTCTTTTGCAGGAACAGAAGTAATAAGGTAACCGTTGTCATTCTTCTCCAGTTTCAATTCGCGAGCAATGGTCATTGCACTTCTCCAGGTCTCGGTAGGAACTTCATTTGCATATTGCCAATTAGACATCCAACCCATAAATAGGTGACGCCCGTTTTCTTCCGGAATATTAGCCCAGGTTACCCCTGCGTAATTGTCTTTACCAAAGTCTATCCAATAATGATGGTCTTCACCCAAATCTGCCATAGACTCGTCCAGTGTGAAGGTTTTACCATCAAAATCGCCAACAAAATATTGGGTACCGGACCCACCGTTAAATCCACCTGGGTTTAAGCTTTGAATGAGAACCCATTTTTTCTCGTCGGTTCCTTCCACCTTCATCTGTATAAAGTCGGGACACTCCCAAACCCCGCCGTGGGCACCTATCCCACGGCCAAATTCAGAGGCTAACTCCCAATCCTTTAAGTTTTGAGAAGTATAAAACATCGTTTTATCATCGGCAGAAAGTACCATAACCCATTGGTCATGTACTTCATCACGGGTTATTTTCGGATCTCTAAAATCACGAATTCCCGGATTTTCAATCACAGGGTTTCCTTCATATTTAGTAAAGGTTTTTCCTTCATCAAGACTATAGGCAATGGCCTGGGACTGATAGTCTATTTCTCCTGCCTCCTCACCCTTAGGATCGTGATAAGTAAACATGGCTATAACAGGCACCTTACCTTCCTGTCCGAAACCAGAAGTATTATTGTTATCTACCACTGCACTTCCTGAAAATATATATCCTTTATCATCAGGCTCCAGTGCTATGGGCTGTTCTTTCCAGGTGATCATATCGGTACTTATTGCATGCCCCCAATGCATAGGCCCCCATATATTATCATCTGGGTAATGCTGAAAGTAAAGATGGAAATAACCATTATAGAAGAACATCCCGTTGGGATCATTCATCCAGCCAGATTGTGGGGTAAAGTGAAAATTTGGTCTAAAATCGGTATCGCTCTGGGCAGTCACCTCAGGAGTTTTCTCGTCTGAATCTTTGCTGTTATCCTTGCAGGAAAACAGCAGCATCGCGCTAAGAAGACAAGAAGAAAGAAATATAAATTTGTTTTTCATGATAAGTTGTTTTTATTGTTGAAAAGCTTGTTTGTTTTTACTCGGGGATAATTCTTCGCCCAGTTCTTCGAGGGTTTTTCCTTTGGTTTCGGGCATCATAAAAATCACGAAGAATAGTTGTAAAACCATCATAAAGGCAAAAAAGCCGAAGACATAACCGGGGCCAATTGTTGTAAAAAGTACCGGTACCAAAGAAGGTACAATAGCAGCCAGTACCCAATGCGTAGAAGAGCCAAATGCCTGTCCCGAGGCCCTTAAGTGGTTAGGGAATATTTCAGAAATAAATACCCAAATTACCGCTCCCTGGCCTATCGCGTGTGCCGCAATAAACAAGAATAGGAAAATAGGCACCCAAAGCCCGCCCCAATTCAGGAAGAATGCCGCTGCTACCAGGGATAAAGAGATAATATAGCCTATGGAGCCAGCAAACATCAGTTTTTTCCTTCCTACTTTATCGATTAGAAAAACTCCAAGAAGGGTGAACAGTAAATTCACCACGCCTATTCCTATACTACTTAGTAAGGCCGTATTGGCCTCAAGACCTGCCGATTCAAAAATCCTGGGAGCGTAATACAGAAAAGCGTTTATCCCTGAAAGCTGATTAAAGAATGCTACTAAAAATGCAAGAATCAGTGGAAAGCGATACTTTTTCATAAAGATATTCTCCCCGGTGATCTGACTTTCAGACTGTTTTTTAATTTCCAGCATTCGTTTTTCCAGATCGGCCTCCGGATTGATATCCTGAAGTATTTTAGCCGCTTCTTCATTTCTGGATTTTGAGATAAGCCAACGTGGACTCCTGGGAATAAATACCACGAAAACTATATAAATAAATGCCGGAATAGCCTCTACTCCAACCATCCAGCGCCAGGGTTGGGCACCCGTATCGCGAAGTAAATAGTTAGATAGGTAAGCGATTAGAATTCCTAAAACTATGTTGAATTGATAAAGAGACACCAACCTACCTCTATCCTTAGGTGGTGCAATTTCTGATACATAGGTGGGAGCTGCAATTGTTGACGCACCAACACCTAAACCTCCCAGGAATCGAAAAATGGCAAAGGTAATGGGGTCGTTTGCGAAAGCTGAACCCAAGGCAGAAAGAAGATAAAGTACTCCTATTATTATAAGGGTATTTTTTCTTCCAAATTTATTTGTGGGAATTCCTCCAAAAATAGCACCTACTACAGTTCCCCAAAGCGCCATCGCCATAACGATAGAACCGTGAAAAGCATCAGATGTGCCCCATAATTCCTGAAGCTGTTTATCGGCACCGGAAATAACTACGGTGTCGAATCCGAAAAGAAAGCCTGCTAAAGCAGCACTAATTGACCATGCGAAAATTTTACTCATATCTTAATTTCTAAGTATGAAACTAAACTATGCTTAAAACTTCTGCTTGTATTTTAGGAATTCCTAAAATGATTATAAAATTGTTAATTAAATCGAAATTAATTGTGAAGTGCTTAAATTACAGGCCTTTATCGCTTTTTATATAAATCAACGAAACCGTTATAGTTTAGTATTTGATACAAAAAGTTTAAATTTGATACGTAGTTAATGGCATTTTCGAAATCGATGTAGCCTTTACAAATTAGTTTCTGAACTGTTTTGGAGTATCACCATACTTATTCTTAAAGGAGGTGGAAAAATAGCCTGGAGAAGCATATCCAACCTCGTAGGCAATTTCGGAGATGTTTAAATTCGTTTCCTGTAGAAGACTTTTAGCTTTGCTCAATCTCTGAGCATTTATATAATCGCTAATACTAATTCCCATAATAGCCTTAACCTTTCGATAAAGTTGCACCCTGGAAATCCCCATTTGCTGTGCCAGGTCTTCTACATTAAAACGGGTATGCTTTAAATTCTTTTCAATAATCTGATTGAGATTTTTTAGAAAAGTCTGTTCGGAATCTTCAAACTTATTGTCTTTTACCTGATCTATTTTATTAGTATAATAATAGCGAAGTTTTTCTCTGTTAAACAATGCAGTTCGTAAAGATTCCTTCAAGATATCAAAGCTGAAAGGTTTAGATATATAAGAGTCAGCTCCGGCTCTTAAAGCCTTTATACGAGATTCTTCATCGCTTAATGCCGTGAGAATTAATGTTGGAATGTGAGAAGTGCGTAGATCGCTTTTAAGTTCTTTACAAATTTCAAAACCACTTTTCTCCGGAAGGTTGATATCACAAATAATAACATCGGGAATTATTTCCATTGCTTTTTCAATAGCGTCTGTACCATCAGAAAGTTCTACCTGGTAATCTCCTAGCAATCTTTTCTTCAAAAGATAAGATAGATCTTCATTATCTTCAATAATCAAAATAGTTTCAGCATTTTCATTTAAAGACTCAGGAAGCTCTTCAGTAATAAAGCTACTCTGCAAAGCCTTTTCTGATTTTTCCATTTGAGTCTCTGAAGTATCTTCTGAAAATATATATTCTGAAAGATGATTTTTCCCCAGCAGTAATTCAATTTTAAATTCCGCACCCTGGTGGGATGAGACCGAAATATTACCTTTATGCAATTCAACAAACTGCCTGGTAATATAGAGTCCCAACCCAGAGCTGGGCTTGGTATTATTCCCAGCCTGTCTAAAAGGATCAAATATCTTTTGAAAGTCTTCTTTTGGAATCCCCATCCCTGAATCTTTAAAGCGCACCTCAACTTTATCCTCGCCTGTCTCTTCTATCTGAATACTAATCTGACCATTTTTAGGGGTGAATTTAAAAGCGTTGGAAAGCATATTGAAAAACACCTTATCCATCATATCGCGGTCCATATAAACCATCACCTCTTTATTACTTGCCTCCAGGTGTAGGGCAATTGACTTCCGTATTGCTTCGGTTTCAAAATCTTCATATATATTACTTATAAATTCAAATAAGTTAGTCTTTAACGGCTTAAGATTAAAGCTGCCACTTTCTAATTTTCTAAAATCCAAAAGTTCATTAATAAGCCTCAATAACCTAACTGAATTTTTACTGATAAGGTTAGTTTCATAAGTAAAATCTTTAAGTTGTTTATGGGGATTTTGTGATATACTCTCTATTGCGCTGGTAATTAATGTTAGCGGAGTTTTAAATTCGTGAGAAAGGGCGGTAAAAAAATTGATCTTTACTTCATTGGAGATCTTTAATTGTTCCGCAAACTTTTCAATTTGATTTCGTTGGGTAATTATTTTCTCATTATTTAGTTCCAACCTACGTTTTCGTTTCTTTAATTTAAATACCAGATAAACAGCCCAAAAACCTAATAATAAAAGCAAAAGAATTAAGCCAACCATAATCTTTAAAAGGTTGGATTGTGAGTTATAAGTAGCTACTTGTTCTTTGATTACGGCCTGTTGCTGTTCGATATCATTTTGCTGCTGGTTCATTTTATTGAACTGATTCTGCATGATTTCTACATTCACCTTGTCTATAACTACAGTACTCAGAATATTGTTTTTATCTATCTGGTCCCCTTCCATTAGTTGAACTGCAAGCTTTATGGCTTCAGCACCACCAGTGGGGTAAAGCACGGTAGCTGTGAGAACACCTTCTTTTACGAGTTGTATGCCCCCGCTTGGACCAAAAAGCCCGTCTACCCCTATAATTTGGATGCTATCTTCAAGATTTTTGCTACGGGCCACTTCCCACGCACCCATTGCCATACGGTCATTATGCGCAAAAATATAATCTGTACTTCCCACCGAATCTAATATAGACTTCAAATTATCACCAACGGAAGTTTTTTCCCAATCCCCTGCAATTGATGCCACAATACTTATGTTCCCCTGATTACCCATGACTTCATTAAAACCCTGGCTACGTTCAAAAGCTGGGGAAGAAGTTTGAAGTCCGGTTATTTCAATCAGCTCCAACTTTTGGTTAGGCTTTGAATTGGAAACAATATAATTCGCTGCATTTTTACCGATTTCAACATTATTTGCCCCCACATAGGCGGTATAATTACTTCCTTCAATTTTACGATCTATAACTATGGTAGGAATCCCGGCATTCATTGCTTTTTCTATAACCGGGGTAATAGGAACCGATTGAATGGGGGAAACTATTAAAACATCTACTCCGTTAGAAATTAACTCTTCTATTTGTCTAATCTGCCTGGAGACATCATTTTGAGCGTCTTTAATTTGAAGGCTAAAACCGGGATGCATTGAAGCTTCTACCTCCATTGCCCTGTTCATTTCTTTCCGCCAATTATCGGTAGTCATTGCCTGTACAAATCCTATTGTATAAACATCATCTTGTTTTCTATCTGTCTCACAAGAGATGATCGCAAAAGAAAAAATAATTAAAACTATACAACATAGATTCTTCATAACCTCTTTATAAAAAATATTTAAACAGCTACTGAATGCCCTGTTAATTAATTCATAATGATACAAATTTCTTTAATTCTTTCTTCATTCCTTCCTTATTCCTTTATATTATTTTCGTTTAGAGTAAAATGAGGCGACTATAGATTTGTAAAGATTAAAATTGTTGTATCCAAAACATTAAAAAGACCTCACATTTCTGTGAAGCCTTAACTTTTAAAGTAGCGCGAGTTATGAGTGTGATCCTTTAATTTTACTATTCATAAAAGAACAAGAATCAATTTAAATGAAAATTTATTAACTCATAAAATATAATACTACCCAAATATAGGACAGGAAATTAAGTTGTAATTTAACCCTGTCATTATGAAAACACCAAGAAGAAAATTCAGTGCCTCTTTCAAGGCTAAAGTAGCTATTGAAGCGATCAAAGATCAGACAAGTTTGCAAGATCTTGCCGCAAAATTTGAACTACATCCTACCCAAATATCCAGTTGGAAGCGGGAGTTTTTAAAAAATGCAGATCTTGCCTTTGGATCCAAATCAGAGAAAGATGATTCCGATTCGGATACCGCACCCCTTTATAGTAAAATCGGCCAGTTACAAGTGGAAAATGATTTTTTAAAGAAAGTCTTGGGCAAATGAGCACTACCGAAAGAAGACAAAAGGTAGTTAAATCCCATCCAAGGCTAAGTCTTGTTCAACAATATATTATTCTTAATATTCATCGCTCCGGTCTCTATTATAAGCCTAAGAGCGAGAGTCCACTCAATCTTAGGATAATGAAGGATATAGATGTTCAATTTTTGGAACATCCCTACTATGGAGTAGAACGCATGACCGATTTCCTAAACCTTGATCTTGGGTACCATGTAAACGTCAAAAGGATAAGACGCTTGTATAAGGTTATGGGATTACAAACCATTTATAGAAAGCCTAAAACTACCATCAGAGACCCTAAAAGCTATAAGTTCCCTTATCTGCTAAAGGACCTGGTAATAGAGCGACCCAATCAGCTATGGCAGACCGACATCACCTATATTCCTATGTTTCGTGGCTTTATGTATATGAATGCAATTATTGATGTATACAGTAGAAAAATCCTTAACTGGAGTATCTCAAATTCTATGGATAAAGAGTGATGTATAGAACTCTTAGAGGACACTATCGTCCAATATGGAGCACCTGAGATACATAATTCCGACCAGGGAGTGCAATACACCAGTACTCAGTATATTGATGTACTTAAAAAGCATAACATACGAATATCCATGGATAGCAAGGGAAGAGCCTTAGATAACATCTACATCGAACGCTTCTGGAAGTCACTCAAATATGAAAAGATCTATTTAAACCCTCCCAACGGAGGTGTAGATCTCTATCAAATGGTAAGGCAGTACATTGAATTCTACAATACCAAGAGAAGACATACAGAAATAGGAAAAGTTCCACCTGATCAAATTTATAACCTCAAAAAAATAGCATCATAAATAATTATGAATATCTTTAAACTGTCTTACAGATGGGGAGTATTGTAAAATTCACTAAAAATATGTTATACAAGGTGTTACTAAATAAATAAGCCGACTGGAAAAAGTCGGCTTATTTATTCTGCCAGCAGAGTTCTTCGGTTCCGCTTTAGATTGCTGTAATAGAGTTAAGCTATTTAAAAAATTCACTGTTATTATTCTATTTAAAAACTATTAATCTTCACTTCCTATCTACTTTTAACCAGTGAACGGATATCAACCCCATAATAGTTCACAAATTGTAACATTAAATGCATTAATAAGGTAAAGACCTGTGCAACAAGGGCGCCAAAAAGCAAGCTCAATTTGACAATATTGTAACTATTGGTAACAACTGAAAATTGGCAAAGGAATTCGCCAGGAATTGAAAAGAAATAAACATTATTAGAAACAAATTTTTGGATCTTTCAGACTTCTGTTTATTTATGGTATTCTGTTATAAAAATTAAAGGGATTGAATATTTCTATCTATATCCAATCCCCTGTACGTTTTAAAAGCTAAGAGTCAATTTCAAGATCTGGAATATCTTTCATTTTTCCGTTCTCAGATTTACCTAAAATAATCACTTCTTTACTCTCTTTATATTCTTCAATAGCGAGAATTAATTGCTCTTTGGTATCTCTTCGAATTTTGATACCGCTTCTTTGGTTTTTATTCCGGACTTCAATATAATATCCATCTCTCAGATCTTTAGCTTTTGTGGAAGGTCTACCCATAATTAATATTTAAATGTAAAATAATATAATTTTTCTTTTTATTACCAAAAGCCGGTAAGATAATTAATTTTTAATCAAGTGCGCCAAACCAGAACTAATTTTAAAAATTCTATCTTCTACTTTTCATCTTTAAACTGTTGCTCAGAAATATAAAATTCACGGAACATTTATTATTCCCCCTCTATTTATCAATGCTATAGCATCAATATTATACAAACCCAATACCTCATAATCCAGGCTAAGCAACAAACTTTATTAAATTGCTAACTGTTAGGTTTATAGAAATCACCTGCAATTAGTTTGATTCATTTTTAATTACCTACGATGCCACTTTTTAGAAAACCACCAGATGGCTGCCTGAACGAAGGCCGTCATCCCACAAATTAGTAAAATATTCATAATTACCATAAAAATTACATTCTCCCTAAAGGAATCTCCAAGTGACCACAACTCAAGTTCTGCTCCTCGATTTACATAAAAGCCTAAGAAGATAAAAGCCGTGATAACGGTAAGGTAATTTATAATAAAAAGTAACTGATTGCCATATTTCCATCGAAGATAAATAGCTGGACCCGTGATTAAGATCCATCCAATCCATATACTAATTTGAAAATTTTGAATAGCCTGTTGAACAACTTGCGCTGTTTCTATTTCTGAAAAAGCCTGTTCCAGTTTGAATAAGAAAAAAGCAATTAAACAAAATCCCAGTCCTGCAATACTCCAGCTTATAACATTTTTAAAAGTCATATTTAAAATTCTCCTTTAATATTTCTATTACTATTAAAACCGGGGGATGGATTTCTTTGAGTTTCATCATTATCTATTCTGTGGAGTTTTCCTGAATAAAAGACTTCCCGTATTCATTTTTTCGTTCAGTAATTAAATCTGAAATAATTTTTCCGGCTAGGCTTCCGTAAATCAATCCGTCGGTTGAAAAGCCTGTGGCAATAAATTCATTTTTATTTATACTTTTTCTCCCTATAGAAAGATCTGCAGACTTATAATTTTGACCACCCCAAAAATGTGTGATCTCAGCTACCGGAAATTTTTCTTTTAAGTAGTTCTCCAAGGATTCCAATAACTTATTATTCTGAGCCTGCCCTACTTTGTATGACTTATCAACAGCCACAAGATAAGATTTTCCGTTTCGCTTATAGCAGCGAAAAGAATATTTTTCTTTGTCTTTAAACTCCCAGAAAATACCCTAGGGATAATTGTCACCCTGCAGTGTTGCATATGACCTTCTTAATAGCTGTTACTTTGTAGAAATAAATTAATGCTATATATCAGAAGTGTATAAATAAAATATATCTTATTTAAGGTTATTTTTGGTAAGCTATCTATGGGTGATTTTTTAAAAACTGATATACGGAAACGATGAAATTGAAGCTTAATAAACGAGCTGTAAGACATTAATTAAAAGAATTTTAAATTTTAAATAAAACAATAGAGGTCAGTATTTAAATACGTATCTTAATTACCAGTAAATATTTAAAATTATGGATGTTTTTAAGGGTCAAAATCTTCTGGAGTTCTCTGATCGGTTCAAATCTAACGAGGATTGCAAGGAATACCTTGCTTCAATCAAGTCCAAAAATGGCTTTAAATGTACAAGATGTAACCACAATGCTTGTCAAGTACGTAAGGATTTTGCCAGGCAATGCAATATTTGCCACCATATCGAATCTGCCACTGC
>NZ_JAIQZB010000110.1 GCF_020164555.1 Salegentibacter lacus
CAGTAAGGTTGTTTTCAGTTATCCTCATAAAGGTCTGCCCTGCTGCATAGCTGTCGGGTTCCGCCCTATCCTTTTGCAGCCAGGTATCTTTCGATATTTTCTGCATTCTTCCCTTCATAAGGTAACAGTCATTGACTTCTTACTTCTTAAGGTTCTGTCCTTCCCCAATTGTGAGACCTGTGCAGTTTATACACCTCGTTGACTTTGGGTACTACGACGTCAGCTGACCTCTCACAGTAAATCTTGTTTCAACCA
>NZ_JAIQZB010000111.1 GCF_020164555.1 Salegentibacter lacus
TAAGGTCAAACAGGTTTACTGCATCCTTGCTCTCATCTCCTTCACAGAAACGATCTTCTCCGTCTACACCAGCATACAAAGCATCATCAATAGTGATACTTGCTACCGACTCATCATCAGGACAAGTGGAATTCTCATCATCCGGACTTACTGTATAAGTAAAGGTGTAAGTTCCAGGAGACAGACTACTAAAATCTACCAACGTTGGATCGCTGAGATCTACCCCGCTGGCATCTGTATCGGCCCAGTTTCCAC
>NZ_JAIQZB010000112.1 GCF_020164555.1 Salegentibacter lacus
CTTGCAAAGACTTCGCTACTACGATTCTTATTAGCATCGGACAAGGTGCTGCGTTTTGGAAAATGTTTGAGGTTTAAATGTCCTATTCGTCCCTCGCAGGCCAATAATATCGTGGATAATTCCCGCAAACACCGCTCAAAGTGGCATAGAGCATCGTTACCAAATGATCGTATGTTTTAAAACGCTTGTAATACCTGTCACTGTTATGATCAGATACTGTCCGGGTAATTATTGATGGGGAAAGCAATTTTAAT
>NZ_JAIQZB010000113.1 GCF_020164555.1 Salegentibacter lacus
ATCGGTGCCAACTTCAGACAACAACTGCAACCAGTTATAATCGGTAATACCGGGTAAGACGGTGGCATCTTTATTATGGAATATCCTTAACAGGTAATTATCCATATTTTTTATTTCCGGTTTGTGGGTATCCACCCCACCAACTGCATCTTGATTAGCTGACTTTCTACCGATAGCTTTGCTGCTCTAAAATAATATTTATTATGAGCAAACAGGAAGAAATGTACACTTTAGTTAATGAATATCGTAATAGC
>NZ_JAIQZB010000114.1 GCF_020164555.1 Salegentibacter lacus
CCAAGGCTAAATACTCCTGAGAGACCGATAGTGAACCAGTACCGTGAGGGAAAGGTGAAAAGAACCCTGAACAAGGGAGTGAAATAGATCCTGAAACCATACGCTTACAAGCGGTCGGAGCCCTTTATTAGGGGGTGACGGCGTGCCTTTTGCATAATGAGCCTACGAGTTACCGTTTCCAGCAAGGTTAAGCAGTTCAGCTGTGGAGCCGTAGCGAAAGCGAGTCTTAATAGGGCGTTTTAAGTTGGTAATGG
>NZ_JAIQZB010000115.1 GCF_020164555.1 Salegentibacter lacus
CTCGAGTATACCCCGGCCAGCTTGGTTAAAAGGCGTACCATTCGGCCTAAATATGCCAGAAAAGACCAGCTAGGGGTAGTAATCGCACCACTGCCCACACGTCCTATCGAAAAATCTATTGCCGAAGGTATGCGTCCGTCTAAGTGCATCTTTACTGAGAACCATGTAGGTCATATTTTAGCGGTCTAAATATAATCAAAAATGACCCGATCTTCAATTGCCACAGAAATGCGTAAGCTGGTCACCAGCTTTTA
>NZ_JAIQZB010000116.1 GCF_020164555.1 Salegentibacter lacus
GCCAAGGCTAAATACTCCTGAGAGACCGATAGTGAACCAGTACCGTGAGGGAAAGGTGAAAAGAACCCTGAACAAGGGAGTGAAATAGATCCTGAAACCATACGCTTACAAGCGGTCGGAGCCCTTTGGGGTGACGGCGTGCCTTTTGCATAATGAGCCTACGAGTTACCGTTTCCAGCAAGGTTAAGCAGTTCAGCTGTGGAGCCGTAGCGAAAGCGAGTCTTAATAGGGCGTTTTAAGTTGGTAATGGTAGA
>NZ_JAIQZB010000117.1 GCF_020164555.1 Salegentibacter lacus
TGTTAATCCCCAGCAGTGGTTAGAGGATACCCTGCAAAAAATACCCGATCATAGCATCCAAAAATTGGAGGAGTTATTGCCCGGCTATCAGAAGGGGTAGTGAGTGCAGTTGCTCGGACGGATACTGCCGAAGCCTGTTTACTGGCTTATATCCTGGTGAGCAAATATATTGACCACTTACCATTCTATCGTCAGATCCAGCGTTTTAAGCGGGAGTTTGGTTGGGAACCGGCCTCTAGTACTTTAAGTGAC
>NZ_JAIQZB010000118.1 GCF_020164555.1 Salegentibacter lacus
ATCGGTGCCAACTTCAGACAACAACTGCAACCAGTTATAATCGGTAATACCGGGTAAGACGGTGGCATCTTTATTATGGAATATCCTTAACAGGTAATTATCCATATTTTTTATTTCCGGTTTGTGGTGTCTTATAGGTTTTCTAGGAGCTTTTGGATTGTTTTGCGGGGGCTCATTGGAGCTCATCTTTTTAAGCACTTCTTCTAATTTTCTATCACAGCGAACTATCTGCTCCTGGTAAAAATC
>NZ_JAIQZB010000119.1 GCF_020164555.1 Salegentibacter lacus
CCTGCTAGAGGATATTCGCTCCAAAGGTTACCTCCAAAGTGATGAGACACCCATAAAGGTGATGGATCCAGCTAAAAAAGGAAAAACACATCAAGGTTATTATTGGGTACATCATTGTCCCATAGATGGCACCGTACTCTTTGATTATCAGCCCGGGCGCAGCCGTGAGGCTGCCGATCATATATTGGCCGGCTTTAAAGGCTACCTTCAAAGTGATGGGTATGCCGCGTATGATAAAATCGGCAA
>NZ_JAIQZB010000012.1 GCF_020164555.1 Salegentibacter lacus
GACCTAGGCCGCTGTTTTCTTTTAACCTGCCTTTATGCTTCCCAAGATTAACCTCACAAGTATCCTGAATGCAAAGTAAGTCTCTTCCAAATGATAAGCTTTTTGTTCGAGAAGAGGCCTCTTTCACTAACTGCTCTTCCCTTGTCCTTTCATTGTTCAAGAGGCGGTAAAATGCTTTTTGTTCCGCATTGTTGGAAGCAATTTTCCGTATGGAAGAACTGGGACGATCACTTAATTTTTTCCATAATTGCTGACATCTTCGTTCTAAACGAGGGTCAGACAGATATCCCGAATAGTTCGGGAAAAACCCATGAGTATCTTCAGTTATATTCATACTCCTAAAATAGTACATTTGTGTACACACGGTAGCTTATTTTCAAGGGGAGGTGGCCGCGGGTCGGAGGGTTTCTAACTCTTCCCTGTAGGTTTTATAAGCAACTCATTCACATTTACACTATCGGGTTGGGTAGTGGCGTAAAGTACTGCATCAGCAATATTCTTCGGAGTTAACTTCGGCTCGCCGTTTCCATAATCTTTGTCTTCCAGCAATTCCTCGTCGGTGATGTCTTCTCTAAGACTGGTTTCAACAGTTCCCGGTTCTATAGAAGTCACTCGAATATTAAATTCGGGCGAAAGTTCCATACGCATTGCTCTGGAAAGTTCTATCACCGCAGCTTTCGATGCGCCGTAAACCGCGCCGCCTTCAAAAATCTCTTTTCCGTCTACCGAGGCGATGTTTATAATATGTCCGCTGTTTTGTTTCTTCATCATAGGGAGTACGGCGTGAATACAACGCAGCGTACCTTTTACATTTACTTCTATAGTTTGTAGCCAGTCTTCCAGCTTTCTATTTTTAAGATAGGTGAGTGGCATCACTCCGGCAGAATTTACCAGGATATCTATCTGCCCATAACGATCGTGTATTTTCTCAAAAGCTTTAGTCACACTTTTATCGCTGGTAACATCCATTTCTACTTCAAAACTTCCGCTAAGGCCTTTTCCTATATCTTTCAATTTATCCAGGCTTCGGCTGGCTAAAGCCACTTTACAGCCCTTTTTAGAAAGTTCTTCCGCAATAGATTTTCCAATTCCGCTACTTGCACCGGTTACAACGGCTACTTTATCATTTAAATCCATGTTATTTATTTATTGGTTGATTTGCAAGTTGGGAGGATTAAGAAGTTTATCGCGTTAAAGAAGTTTGAAATAACAGGAATTTAACTAGGGAGATCCGGCTGCTGAAAGTTAACAAGAATCTCATTCTCGTCACCCTGAACTGGTTTCAGGGTCTATCATGTATTAGGATACAATTTATCTTAGATCCTGAAATAAATTCAGGATGACGACCCGAACGTCATGCTGAACCTGCCCGGCCGTTCAGGCGGGATTGTTTCAGCATCTAACAGGTCTTTAATTTTTCGGTTTTTCTAAAGGATTACAAAAGATTCTTGTGCATAGTCGCTCTCAATTCAACGAACAATTCACTGTCGTCATCATCTTCCAGGCGCAGCTAAACTGTGGTGGTTTTTTAGCTGAATTCAGTTTTTTCTTAAACCTTATTTTAATGAATTTCCCTCCGGAAGTCTTGTATTGGTAATTCGCCGAATTAAGCAAACGCCCGTTATAATCTATAATAATTCCTCCGGTATTTCGCCAAAGAAAACTGCCGCTAAAGGCTTTTACAAGCTTGGGATGTTTACGGGAACCTTCCATTTTTTGAGTTTTTTGGAAGTATAAGATAAGGAAAAGAAGTGTTAAACTGAAGTTTAGACCAAAATTAATTGATTTCCAGTGCTTTTAAAAAGCTTAATATTTCTTCTTTGAAATGCGATTCCCGGTAATTTGGCGTTGTGCCGAAGACTTAAACCTCGAGATCTCGTTATCCCTTAGTTTTGCGTGTTTGGTCTTCCTACCCTGAACCCTGGCGCGCCATTTTCTCCAGTTTCGCGGGTGCATTTGCTCCTGCATAAATTTAATCACGTCTTTTTCAGCAAGGCCAAACTGGTATTCAATAGCTTCAAAAGGCGTACGATCTTCCCAAGCCATAGCAATTACACGGTCTTGCTGGCGTTCATTCAATTCAAATTTTTCAGCGATCTTCATTTTTTATTCGATAATCGAGATTTAAATACTCCGGGGCTTATCTCGAAAAATTAAACAATTCTTCACTACGAATGACTCGTAAGCCTACTCTAAGGTAGTTGACTACAAATTTATATAAATACAGGAGTTTAGCCGGTTGAACATTGGTGAAGGTTTTTGTAAATTAGAAAGCTAATTTGGGCGTTCCCCTAACGGGGCGGGCCTTACGTTGCAATCTTTTTGTTCGTACCTCCCAAAAAGGATTTCCACTGCAATCCCTACCGAGGGAATCTTTGTTTGATATGATACTTAAAGCATAAAAACTTCTTTATTATGCCATTTTAAAGCTTCTTGAGACGGGAACCATTCTTCTTTTTTGGGTAATAAAATCTGCTTACCTTCAAAATTGGAGAGGGAAAAACTAGAATTTTCTTCTTCTATTGTTGGAGAAATTCTAACTAGGAAATCTGAATTAATTGTTATTAAACCTCGATCAAAAGCGCGGTGAAGCGTTGGGGATAAAGCTATACCATTTGTTACAGTATCGTCATTTGAAATACTGAAGGGATAAATATGGCAGGCGTCCACCATTTGGATATTATGAGATGAATTTATTTTTAAACCTGAAATACAGCACGTGTAATCGTAAATTTTAGGAACTGTTCTTTTAAATAAGCCTCCACGAACAAAAATTTCTTCTTCAAACTCATTTTCTTGTAAAGTTTCTTTTAACTGCTTAATGTGATTCTGATAAAGTTCACTGGGCTCGTTTAGAATTTCATTTTCAATTTTATCTTCTTCGTAATACCTATCTGGTCTTAAATAATTAACCTTAAAATCTGGGAAATAAGATTCGATTAAAAACTGTTCAAACCATAGCAGATTTTCGGGCTGCTGAAGTAATAAAAAGAACTCCTTGTCAATTTCAGCAAAAGCAATAGATTCATTTAAATTATTAAAGCTTTTAATACTTTTAGAACGGGTTGTCTCTATTCGTTTTCCCGGTTTTGCTACTAAATACCAGAAGGGTTCTGATCTCATATGAAAAAAAGGTAGTGCAAAATTTCGAGAATGATCGGTGTGTACCAATTGCTCCCAATTTTGTTTAAATGCCAGAAGAATTTCTGATGTAATGAAAATTCGATTCGAGGTTATTTTTCCTTTAGCAATTAATTGAATTATGGTAAGTAGAAGTATAGGTTTATGAGGTGCCCTGCCAAGCTTTTTATTAAAACCCCGGTTAAGTTTTTTGAAATAGTTCAAGTATTTAAAGATTAACTCTTCTGACATATTTTAACCAACAGCTAATTTCTGACTTTCCTTTAAAATATAAGACGGCATTTCTTCGTGCAATCTCCATTCAACGTTCATTGGTTTAGCTCCTTTCGATTTCACGAAATCTGCTTCTCCTAAAAAGGTGTAAGACATTGTAAAACCGTATTCATCTACATTCTGTTCTCTAACAAACAAGAGTATCTTTTTGCCTTTTTCGCGATGTTTAATATAGGATTCGCCTTTTGGAGAATCTGGCGCAGTACTGTTTTGGGATTGCCAGTGAAAAAGTTGTTTATTTAATGCATAATCTTCATACATCGTAGTAGGGGAATACTCTTTCTCAGTTTTCTTAAGAGTAACAAATAATGCTTCAATGTTCAATTCCTTGTTTTGAGCCACGCCTTCACGATTTGATGATTTTTTCTGAAAAGTACTCAATCCTAAAGAAGCTAAAATTTCTTCCCGATTATATCTGCTGTGTAGTTTTAATGCGAATGGAAATTCTAAATCTATATCTTTTTCGACAAATTCAATTTGTTCAACCTGATGTTGAATAAATTCTTGCATCTCTTTAAGCATTATTTTATTCTTGCTTAAAGTTTCAATACTCGTTGTAAGATCTGTGAATTTTAATTTTTCGCCACTTTCTTGCCATAGGTCATAATGAAACATAAGAAGCATCATTTCCTGCTTTTTTGAGAGCAGTCTTAAGTTTAAATCATTGTTGATTAATTCTTGAATAAATCTAAAGTAACTTAATGAGTTACAATTGATGAGTTTTCTTTGCATACACGCGGTAAACTCTTTTTCCTGTGGCTCTTTAAAATCGGGAATTACACCGGCGTCTGCACATAAACGTTTCCAGCTTCCTTTCTTGTAAATTTGCCGAATATCTAAGTGATGAAATTCCAGGAAATTATTCAAAGTAAGTGGTAGCGTAGAATGATGTTTGAATGCTTTTATTTTTTGAAGAAGTTGTGGGCGTCTAAATTCTGTTGCTTCGCGAATATTCTTTAGAATTACTTCTTTTGCCTTTTTCTCCAGAACGATAGAACATCCAAGGGGTAAATGTGGAAACTCGTCTTCAATTTCCCTAATTATTGAAGTGTGAGTTTTGCCAACAAGTGCGCGGAATTTATGTTCAAAGTCATATTCCGGGCGAGCATTTCCAACAAAATCAAGAACAGTTAAACAGTCTTTGTTCTCGGCAAGCCGAAGTCCACGACCTAATTGCTGTAGGAATACAGTTAAACTTTCAGTAGGCCTCAGAAAGAGAACTGTGTCAATATTAGGAATATCAACTCCCTCGTTAAAAATATCTACCACAAAAAGATAATTTATATCCTTTCGAAGTAGTTTATTCCGAATTACATCTCTCGAACTACTATTGCCACTTACCAGATAATCAGCTTTAAGATTGGCGAGTGTGAATTTTTCTGCCATAAATTTTGCGTGCTCCTGGCTTACACAAAACCCCAAAGCTTGCACATTATTTATATCGGTTAAATATTCTTCGCAGTTTTTAATAATATCGGCAACTCGGTGATCATCTTCGGTATATAGTTTAGTGAGTTCTCTAATTTCGTACTTACCATTCCATTTCACATTACTTAAATCAACTGTATCAGAAAGTGCAAAGTATTGAAAAGGGCTAAGCAGTTTTCTATTTAGTGCTTCAGGTAATCTTATTTCGGCTGCTATTTTATTATGAAAATCTTCTGTAATATCTCCACCATCCATTCTTTCCGGAGTGGCGGTAAGTCCTAGTAAGATTTCAGGTTCAAAACGATGAAGTATTGGACGGTAGCTGTTTGCTTTTATATGATGAACTTCATCTACAATTATGTAATCAAAAAAGCTTTCAGCTAACTCAATATTTTCCAAACGGCTATGCAATGTCTGGACCGAAGCAAAAAGATGGTTATATCTTTCAGGCTCATAACCATCTACCCATAATTCCCCAAAATTGGCATCTCTTAGCACGTGTTGAAAAGTTGCTTGCGCTTGTTGAAGAATTTCTTTTCGGTGTGCTACAAATAAGAAATTTGCATTTGGTTTTTTGTCTTTAAACCTTTTAAAATCGAAAGCAGAAATAACAGTTTTTCCGGTACCTGTAGCCGCGACTAATAAGTTTTTATTTCGGTTATGAATTTCTCTTTCTGCCTGTAATTTTGATAAAATTTCTTCCTGATATGGATAAGGTTTAAGATCAAAGAAAGTGCTAATTTGATTCGTTTTATGGGTGTTTTCTCTGTTGAGAGCTTTACTTAGCTTTATGCGATGAGTTTGATATTTGTAGTTTTCAAACTCCGGATCTTCCCAATATGTTTCAAAAGTTTTTTGAAATTTATCAATGATATGTCCAATTTCCTGGGTGGTAACTTTAAGGTTCCATTCTAAACCATTGGTTAGTGCAGAGCGTGAAAGATTAGAAGACCCAATATAACCGGTATGAAAACTTGAATTTCGAAGAAATAAATATGCTTTGGCGTGCAACCTTTCGTGCTCTGAATTATAAGAAACCTTTATTTCGGTATTCGGTAACGATGAGAGGTATTCTACAGCTTTTACATCTGTAGCACCCATATATGAAGTTGTAATGATTTTTAGTTTTCTACCGCTTCTGGTAAATTCTTCAAGTTCCTTTTTAAATATTCTAATGCCAGAAAATTTAATGAAAGAGACTAACCAGCAAATTTCGTCAGCAGAAAGAATTTCTTTTTTAATCTCGCTTTCCAGGGAAATTCCTACATTATTTCCGGTAAAAAGTTCACTTTGGCTTAATCGAGTATAAGGTGTAATTTCTTTCAACCTCGCTTCCAAATTTGAATAGGGAAAATCTAGTTTTGAAAATACCGCTTGTAAAATCCTCCCTTCATTTTCAATTAAATTATCTGAAAATTCAACATTTTTGAGCTCTTCAACTAGTAAGCTAATAATTTTGTTCGATAGTTCAATCTGTTTTAAAGGGCGGTCTTTGTCTTTGATTTCATTTAGTGCAAACTTGATGGTTTCAGACAAATAAGTACTTAAGTACTGAGAAGCTTCTTCTTTATCTAAAGCTGATTCACTGACGTGGAACTTTTGTAAATCGACATCTTCAAGTTTATTGGACACTAATTTGGTAATTAGTTGTTCGTAAAGACCGGTTTCAAAACTCATTTATAATTTTTACAATAATAATTTACAATAGGAATATCTGCTTCTGCCCAATCTAAGGATTTTAAATTTTGAATATCTAACCATTCAATTCGTGAATGCTCAAGTAGCAAAAAATTGAAAGTTTTTAATGAACAACGAAAAGGTATCAATTGGATTTCTTTCGATTCAGAATAGATATGTTCACTGATAGGTAATTGCGCCAGAATTTTAATTTCAACTCCCAATTCTTCTTTAATTTCTCTTATTAAGCATTCTTCATAAGTTTCTTCATCTACTTTTCCGCCAGGGAACTCCCATTTGTTGGGTAAATCCATTTTGCCGCTCCTTTGTGCGCATAAAATTTTGCCATTATGTTCAATAATAGCGCAAGAAACCTTTATCATAAAGAGTATGATTTAATGGAATAACTCAATTGTGAGAAAGGATATTTTTTCAGAATAAAAATTTAGGTGTGCTCAATTTAACATTTAATTCAGAAACCAAAAAAGGTTTTCCGTAATGCTGTAGGTTTTTATCAACTATTCATTTTTCGTTTAATCAATCCCTATTTCCAGGAGTGGTTGATTATCAATAAAAAATCATAACTTGAAAACAAAAATGTTACAGCAACAATGCTTCTTGTTTTTAATAATCCTGACGATGAGTAAATTACTTCTTTTTGATTTTAGCGCTACTACCGACTGGTCGGCCTGGAAAATACAGAACGACGTGGTAATGGGTGGTAATTCCAGCAGTAAACTGGAACGTAGTGACGATGGAAATGCTATTTTTAAAGGTTCGGTTTCCCTGGAAAACAATGGGGGTTTCGCTTCAGTACAGTATCATTTTCCTTCTAAAAACATCGAAGGCTATAAAAAAGCGCTCATTACGTTAAAAGGGAACGGGAAGTCTTATCAGTTCAGGATGAAATCCAATCTAAACGATAGAGCTTCCTACATTTATACTTTCAAAACTACCGGAGATTGGCAAACCGTGGAAGTGCCGCTAAAGGAAATGGAACCGGTGTTTCGTGGACGGAAACTGGATCTTCCCAACTTTTCTGCAGAAACAATTCAGGAAATTCGGTTTTTAATCGGTAATAAAATAGCAGAAGATTTCAGGCTGGAAATCGATAAAATTGAGCTGGAGTAATTTTCCATAGTAGAAATTACAAGGGCGTTTGCGGCTTGTAAATTTCTTCAATAGCAATAACTCATAACTATACTTCCATAAAAAACTAATAAAAGCCGGCTTTCCCGGTTTCTATGCTTTCACTTATCTTTGAAATAAAACTACCTATCTATGAAAATTGTTGTTTCCCCGGCGAAAAGCCTGGATTACGAATCTAAATTACCTACCACCCGCGGCACACAGCCCGCTTTTCTGGAAACCACTGCGAAACTCAATCGCAAAATGTCCAGAATGACTAAAAGTGAAATTTCAGAATTAATGAGCATTAGCGATAAGCTGGCCGATCTTAATTATACCCGTTACCAGGATTTTGAGGAAGAACACAACAAAAAGAATTCCCGCCCGGCGATGTACGCTTTTGATGGCGATGTTTATACAGGCCTGGATGCTTATACCATCTCCACCGAAAAGCTGGATCGTCTGCAGGATAGTTTGCGCATCCTATCCGGACTTTACGGCGTTTTAAAACCGCTGGATCTCATGCAGCCTTATCGTTTAGAGATGGGAACTTCGGTAGGGATAGAGCGTAAGAACAGTCTTTATGAAGTTTGGCAACCTAAAGTCACCAAACTGCTAAACGAGGAAATGGAAGAAGGAGAGCTGTTTATCAACCTGGCCAGCAACGAATATTTTAAAGCAATAGACACCAAAAAACTAAAAGCCGAAGTGATCTCACCGGTTTTTAAAGATTTCAAGAACGGAAAATTAAAGATCATCAGTTTCTTCGCCAAAAAAGCCCGCGGCGCAATGGTGCGCTATATTATAGATAAAGACGTAAAAACCCTGGAGGAGCTTAAAGGTTTCGATTATATGGATTACCGATTTAGCGAAGAACATACGGAGAAGGAGAACGAACCGGTTTTTATTAGATAGGTTTTTTCAGTAGGCAGTTTTTCAGTTTTCAGTAGGCAGTTCTCAAATTCGTCATCGCGAGCGCGGCGATCTTTTGTTGGAGTTTCCCCGTCACTTCGAGTTCCGATGCGAGTCGGAAGTATCGAGAAGTGCTTTTGAGCTCTAACTTCTACTGGTTCTCGATATAACGATATTTTCGCTTTCAGCTCAAATACCGTCACTCAAACTGACAGTGAAATTGTGAATAACAGAAACTAACTGATTGAACACAGTGCCACACCAGCTGCGCTTTCTAACAATGACGATCGGCACGACAACACGTAACTTACAACCCGAAACAGATAACAGACAACTCGCAACCGAGAACTTTTACCAATCCCACAACAAATTATTAACGCTTCCTTGGCAGCAGAAGAAAATATAGCAGTCTAATTTCGTACACAAACAGAAAAGTTTTTTTTCCTGGAAATGCAACCTAAATCTGCCAATTTGAAACAACAATACACTAAACTAATCCTGGTGTTTTCGGGAATAATTTTTCTAATTTTTTCGGCCTGTAATAAGAATGAACAGGAAAAGAAGAAGCAGAAGGAAGTTCCGCCAACCCAATTAGATACCATTTCCCTTGATCCGCCGGTTTTTAAAACTACTTATAGACTGGATTCTATTTCGAGCAAGGAACATCTGGACAGTCTCATTAATAATTTCTCTGAAGAAGAGGCGAAATTGGTTTATACCCTAAACCGAATTGATGCTCACCGTATTCAACCCGGTACCAAACTCATAATCCCTGATTCTTTGGTAAGTGACTTGAAGCTCTATGCACCTTTTCCGAAGCTTTTAGAACCTCTGGATTCAATAGACAAAACTGTGATAATTTCGAAACACATTCAGGCTTTTGCCCTTTATGAAAACGGAAACTTATTGTATTGGGGGCCGGTGAGTACCGGGAAACAGAGTACTGGTACACCTTCGGGCTTATATTATGGGAATTATAAAGCCAAGCGAAAGATAAGTACCATAGACCAATCCTGGATTATGCCTTATTATTTCAACTTTATGAATTTTGAAGGAATTGGCACACACGAATATACGCTGCCGGGATATCCTGCTAGCCACGGTTGTGTGAGAATGTACCGTGAAGATGCAAAATTTATTTACGATTGGGCGAGTATGTGGGCACTGGAAAGTGATGTGATTGTGCAAAACGGAACTCCGTTTATGGTCATTGGTGAATATGATTATAAAGATATTCAACCCTGGTTAAAACTTGAAGAAAACCAGAGAAGTAATGAGTTAAGCAGGGCAGAACGAGATACCCTTAAAGTTTATGCCCAACGTTATAAAAACGATCCTTTAAACTTTAAATTTGAAGATTTAAGCGATCAGGAAATTGTGCTTTAGATGCCTGCAGATTTTGTATTTTAGTAATAAATTCGGTTTTATGAAATTTAGATTTTCGATTCTTAGTTTATTCTGTGCTTTTTTATTTGGATTCGGAAGCCTTTTGGCTCAGGAGACTTCAGTTATGGTTAGAGCTTTGGCAAAAGATGCAAAATTTATAGGAAGCTCTATTGGCGGCGCAAAAATAATTATTAGAAATGCTGAAACAGGAGAGATCCTGGATCAGGGCGTAACCTCCGGAAGCACTGGAAATACCAAACTAATCCTGCAAACTCCGAAAGCACGCTACGATAAGCTTACCGATGAAAATACAGCCGGATTTGAAGCTAAATTAAATATAGAAGAACCTACTTTTATAGGGGTAGAAGCCCACGCCCCAATCAATAAAAAGCAGGCAAAAGTAATTTCGAGTACCCAACTTTGGGTGATTCCGGGTAAAGATATTACCGGCGATGGAGTAGTG
Source organism: Salegentibacter lacus (assembly GCF_020164555.1). GTDB lineage: Bacteria > Bacteroidota > Bacteroidia > Flavobacteriales > Flavobacteriaceae > Salegentibacter > Salegentibacter lacus. The sequence continues at coordinate 10,409 of NZ_JAIQZB010000012.1, forward strand.
CTGGAAGTGCCCGGGTTTGTAGTCGATATCTTATCACCACAAACGCACGAACGTATTAAAGCTTCAGAAGAAGTTAGTCTTAAAGCCAATATTGTTATGATGTGTGGTTGCCCCGTAACCGAGGATGGTATTTGGGATGCCAACCAATATGAGGTAAAAGCAATTATAAGTTCTGAAGAAAAAGAAAGTCGGGAAATCACTTTAAAGCCGACAGAAAAGCCCAGCACCTTTGCCGCAGAGACTAATTTAGAAAAAGGTTATTATGCCATCACTATTTATGCTTTTGATCCTGTAACGGGTAATACGGGCGTGGATAAAACGAATATTATTATTAATTAAGTTTTCTCACTGTTCTCTGTTCTCTGTTCTCTGTTCTCAGTTGTGAGTTGCCAGCCTCTCTTGCATTTGTCATCGCGAGCGAGGGACGAGCGCGGCGATCTGTTTCCTTCCGTCACTTCGATTTCCGACGGGAGGAGGAAGTATCGAGAAGTGCAAGGCAGGTAGAACTTCTTAAGGTTCTCGATACAGCGGTATTTTCACTCTTGCTCAAATACGGCCACTCGAACTGACGAGGAGAGATTATACAAGGCGAGATATAAGTGCATTCGTGGCGGAACAACCAATGGAACCAAGCACAGATTGCCGCGTCGGCGATCGCCTCCTCGCAATGACGGAAACTACAAACTCAAAACTCCAAACAATAAACCGAAAACTGAAATCCTAACTTCCGCATTCAAAGCATTTAATTAATTCAGGGCTGATTTTGGCATCTTCCGAACCTTTTAGCGGTTTACTTAGTAATTCTTTTTCAGAAATAATTCGGTGGAATTCCTTTGCATATTCGACCAAATTTTCCCGGCGGGATTTTATCTTTTCGGCAATCTCTTTTCCATCTAATTCGTAGATTTCCTTGGGCCAGGCTTTAAAAGCATCAGCTATCGCTTCATCGGTCATTAATTCCTGTAGCTTTTTTGCTTCCGAATTAAAGATTTGTTCCGGAGTATCGGTTAGAAAATAAACATCGTTAGGATATACCAGTCCCGGCATATAATCGATTTCCTCTTCAAAAGGCCGTACTTTGGGTTCAATACTTTCATTTGAGATTATTCCGGGAATAACGCCTTCCAAATTGAAAAAAGCATTATCCCTATCGCCAGCCACGGGAATAGCTTTGAATGTGTCATCTTCCACCCGAATTCCCCAGCCCCATTGCTTGGCGTGCCTGTCCCAATCACCAATTAGTAAATCGAATAACCGCGCTCTCACCAGGGCATTTTTGTCAACCGAAACTTTTTCAGGGTATTCATCTTTCAATTCCTGCAGGTGTTTGGTGTCAAGGATTTCATTTACATTTTCGTATTCTGTCCAGTTCTTTTCTCCTTCGGTTTCATATTCCAGCAGAAACAACCGATTGCCATATTTCTCGTTGTATTTTTTACCTAAAAATTTTTGTTTCGGTACAAAAACCACTTTAGGGTGGGTGTGTAAAACATTAGCTTTTTCCGAAAGTGCAGCGGTAAGAATGTCGCCGTATGGATGAGAGGCTGAGATGGCATCTACTACAATATTTTCAAGCCTCAGACTTCGGGCAAATTCGAGCACGTGGGTAGAAGGATCTTTATTTACACTGCGTAATGAATACAAGTAACCATCTTTATCTTTTAAACGAAGCGAATGGGTTTGGGTGCCACCACCTTCTTTTACAATCTCCATCCCGCCATAAAGCGTATCGAGAAAAAGTACCGGAACTTTTACCAGGGTCGCCCAGGCTTCCCTGTAATTTTCGCCCTGCATAATATTCTTAAGCGGATTGGTTTTATATAAACTGCTGGCAGCCACTAAAACCGAATCGTGCTCGCGGAAATCTATATTCTCAATATCTTTAAATTCTTTTATCGTTGCGGTTTCAAATTCTTTATCGGTTGCGGAAACTGAGAAGTAAATAAGGCCGATAAAGCCAATGAGAAGTATAAAAATTAGCCAAAGCAGCTTTTTCATTTTCTGTAAATTTATAGTGATTTAAAAATACAGATTTATCAATAATTGCAAGGAAAAAACCGCTTATACTTGCTGAGATTGAAGTGGTATTTCATTTAGAAGATCGGTAAGCTGGTTAAGAGAATCTGTAGCGATTAAATCTTTATGAATTTTAATATTTTGCTCTTGCGATTCCAGAACAAAAGTGCTTCTATATTTTCTAATAGCATTAAGTTCGGTAAGATCGATGCTCTTCGGGAAGAGTGAGTTTTTGGTAAGTATATTATTATTTATTTGCAGGTAGTGATATTTCCTCTCGTAATACCAGGTGCCAATTTCTAAGAATCCCAGGATTAACCAGGGATATATAAAAAGAGGTTCTGAACCTATGATAAACGAAATAGTACCAAAACTTACTGAAACGATGCCGTACAGTAGTTTATACTCTAGCCTTTTCTTTTGATAGTGAATAGTCACAACTTAACTTTTAAAGGTGATATTAGAATAAACACTATTATCCCGGTCGGTGCCTGTTAATGGCAATTCGAAATACTATAAGTGAAAATTCAAATAAATTTTCGGTTAAGTTGTTAGAATATTTTGGGAATATTCTTAATGAAATTAATCAAAAAAACTATTATTTCAATAATTCTTTAATATTTTCCTCTAATTCGTCATCTCTTAAATTGCGACCTACAACCCTGCCTTCGTTATTTATAAGATAATTGGACGGTGTTCTTTTTATTCCGTAGTTAGTAAATACCGGACCTTCCCAACCTTCTAAACTACTTAAATGTATCCATTTGAGATTATCTTTTTTAATCGATTCAATCCAATTTTCTTTATGGAGATCTCGGGAAACAGCTACAATTTCAAGTCCGTCTGATTTATATTTTCGATATAATTTTTTTAGTTCTCGGTTTTGCATTTTGCTGGGTTCACAGGTAGAAGCCCAGAATTGTAATAGCGTTACTTTACCGGTTAAAGCTGAAAATTTAAGCTCCTTTCCATTTGGCGTCGGTAACTGAAAGTCGGCATATTTTTCCCCAAGTTGCGGGATATTCTCATTATTTAAGATTGAAAGTATTCGCTTTCCTAAAGAGCTATCCTGAATTTCATCAGGAAACATTTCAAAATATTTGGCAGTAGCTTCCTGTCCCCATTTTCCCGAAACTTCATAAAGCATGCGGGCGCTAATCAAGGCATTAGGATTGTTTTCTATAAATTCTTCCTGACGTCTTCTGAGTTCAGTCTCACTAATATTATCAAAGTCTTCGTAAACCGCTTTTTCTGCTTCGACTAACTGCTGTGAAATGGAGCCGGTTATTTCAGCTTCTGCAAAATCCTTGTTGCTGGCATCAAAATGTATAGGTTTATTTTGAAGCCAGACTTCTACAAATTTAGACCGGTCTTTAGTATGTAACATAACCCACATTCTGGGTTCAGGAAGTTTGGTGGTAAACTTAAAACGCTTATTTTTTACTTCTGCAGAATCCAGAGTGCCTCCGTTCACCAAATCCCGAAAATAAAGCCAATTGCCATCTTTTATATCACTTGTTTTTCCGGTTAAAGAAAACGCTGATTCCTGCGCCTGAAGTGCGGGAAAAATGAATAAGAGGAATAAAAAGGTGAAAAATAATCGCATTGATGTATCTATTTATGAGATTAATTTAGATTAAGATAGCGATTAAAAATCAAAAGAAAGTTTGTGTAAGCAGGTCTTACAAATTAAATAAATCTGCGATAAAAAGTATTACTAGTAGATTGCTTGACTATCCTTTTTACGATTTTCTTCTCCACTGCCAGTACCGGAATCTCCCTGTGATCAGGAAGGGAACACCTGCACCGATTAAAATACCAGCGAAGAAATCAAAGTTTTTTTCTTCGGAATAAAAACTTAAAATCAAGCCGGCTATTATTAGGAGCAGGCCGAATAATCTTGCTTGCATGATTATAAAGCTGCTATGGCCGATTTTAAAGCGAAATCCAGTAAAATAACCAGTATTAAAGCTGTGAAAATAATTCCTACTAATTTTAAAATATTTATACGATCTTTCATGTTTAAGTGATTTTTAGAGTCTCAAAATGCCTTTTTAAAGAATGTTTTTGTAGTCGTAAAAATCCAGTATTTCGGATATTCCTGGCTTTTGAGAAATTGATGTTTAAAACTCAATTTTTATAAAACAGACTGTAAATATAAGGAATTTTTATGCTTTTAGCCAAATTTATATTTTATCCGGAGCTTTTTCTGGTTTATTTGGTTAAAAAAATATAGGTATTGTAAGTTTAAGTAAAAATTAATTTTTTGAGGAAATTAGACGGAGTGAAATTTTCTGATTTTTCCGGAAAATGATATTTAAGCCTTATCTTTTTATAACCAAAAAAATATTGATCTCGATTAAAGCGATTAATTGAATTTAAAATCACAGTGATGGTGCCACTGCTTCCCATCGTGTTTTAGAAGTGTAAAGGAATTCGCGGTAAAGGATGCTTCGAACTCGCGTTCTTTAAAATCGGCCCAGGCTTTGGGAAATTGTTTATAATGAAGATCTCGTGAAGCGAGAGTAATATGCGGATGGATCTTAGAAAATTTCTCGTGCTTTTTTAAACTGAAATTTTTGTTCAGAACTTGCTGTAATTCGGCGTGAAGCTTAATGATCTCCTCGTGCTGCTGAATATTGATGAAAATCACTTTTTGCGAAAACCTGCCGAAATCTCTTAAATTAATTTCAAAAGATTTCTGTTTTTCAGTAAAACGATCAAGGATATCTATAAGTCTTTCTTCTTCTGTTTCAGGAAGTTTAAAAGGAATTTGAAGGGTGATATGTGCCGGTAGTTTCAGCGCGTGTTTTGCTTCATATTTTTCGGCAATTTCCTTTTTCAGCGATTCTATTTGCTTACAAACTTCTTCCGGAGGAATTGTCGCGAGAAAATATAAAGACATTTCAGAATATTATTTTCGAGATTTAATTTAATTCTCTTTCCCTTAAAAAAACAGTTTTCTTATTAAAATAATAAATCAATAAGCCGAAAGTGAATAAGAGTAAATTTTGCACAAGGCTATCTACTATAAAATTTAAATCATCTCCGGTTGCCGATTTGATAAGTTTTCCAATTATAGAAAGTCCAGGGCCAAGCATCATTATAATTGCCCAAAACTGTATGGCCGTTTTTGCCAGTCTGTGTTTATTAAATAGTAAATATAACAGCGCTAATTCTATAACTATTGCAATTAATCCCAGGAGGTTTCCGGTAATCACCATATAGGTATTCCAGATGAGCAATAGGAAAATATAAATAATGAGTAGCCTATAAAACCATTTGTTTTTAAAAACTGTTTCCATAAAGAGGATTATTTAGAACTTTTTGATGTCTTCGGCGCAAAATCTATAACTTTTTGATGTCTCAGCAAATCTTCAAAAGTTTCGCGTTCTCTAATTAAATGGCCTTTACCCTTGTACCATAAAACTTCGGCAGGGCGGTAGCGTGAATTAAAATTACTGGCCATAGAGAAAGAATAGGCCCCGGCGTTGCTAAAAGCGAGAATATCACCTTCGGTAATTTCGGCAATTCGGCGGTTGTTGGCAAAAGTATCGGTTTCGCAAATATAGCCTACCACCGAGTAAAACCTGAATTTCCCCTCGGGATTGGAAACATTTTTAATATCGTGATGAGATCCATAAAACATTGGGCGAATTAGATGATTAAATCCGGTGTCAACTCCGGCGAAAACCGTAGAAGTGGTTTGTTTTATTACGTTCACTTTGGCCAGGAATTTTCCGGCTTCGCTCACTAAAAATTTTCCCGGTTCAAAAACTAAGGTAAGTTCGCGCCCGTATTCTTTACAGAAATTTTTAAATCGCTCGGTTAATTTTTCTCCCAGTTCTTCAATATCGGTTTCAATGTCATTTTCACGGTATGGTACTTTAAATCCGCTTCCAAAATCGAGAAACTGAAGATTTTTAAAGTTTTTAGCCGAATCAAATAAAATTTCTGAAGCACGCAGGAAAACTTCAATATCAAGAATATCGCTTCCGGTATGCATATGGATCCCATTAATATTCATTCCGGTATTTTCAACAATGCGCAGCAAAAGCGGCATTTGATGGATGGAAATCCCGAATTTAGAATCTACGTGACCTACAGAAATTTTAGAATTTCCGCCAGCCAAAATATGCGGATTAATACGAATACAAACCGGAACATCGGGATGCTTGGCACCAAATTGTTCCAGGATAGAAAGGTTATCTATATTAATTTGAACTCCCAATCTCACCACCTGTTCAATTTCTTCTAAAGAAACTCCATTTGGTGTATAAATAATATCTTTTGGCGCAACCCCGGCTTCAACCGCAAGCTTAACTTCCTGTACAGAAACCGTGTCCATCCCGCTGCCCAGGGAATTTAAATATTTCAGAATAGAAATATTAGAAAGCGCTTTTACCGCATAATGAATACGCAAATCTTTAACTTCAGAAAACGCATTTTTTAGTCGGTTAAACTGAAAAGCGATTTTTTCGGCATCATAAACATATACAGGGCTTCCAAATTCTTTGGCAACAGCAAGCAGATCTTGATTAGTCATAATAATTAAAAAATTTAAGTGGCAAAAAACAGGAGAAATTTGAACTCACACAAGTGCAAGTCTCAAAAATAACGAATTCCCTGAAATTGTTAATATTTAAAGAGAAGATACTTTAACTCGCGGTTGCTACGGTACTTTCTTTTCGCTTTCTAATAAGAATAATTGCCAGGGCGATAAAAACACCCAGTCCGGCCATAATAGCGCCAACCAATGAGGCCGAAGTAAAACTATAACCAAAGGCGATGGGTAATCCGGCAAAGTAAGCACCGGAAGCATTTCCCATATTAAATGCACTTTGGTTCATAGACGAGCCCAAACTTTCTGAGCCCTTGGCTGAGTTGATCATCACCATTTGTATTGGAGTGGAAAGACAAAAAGCGATGGTGGCGATTAGAAAAGTCATTACCAAAATTGCGATTTGGTTTTCGGCTACGTACGCGTTGGTAATTAAAGCGAAAACCATTAAAATCATACTCATAATCACCGCATAAATAGGAGAGAATTTTTCGGCAAGTTTAGCGCCAATCAGGTTTCCTATAACCATTCCTACACCGGCAAGAATCATCACATAACTTACAAATCCTTCTGGGTGGCCTGCTACATCGGTAATTAACGGCGCGATATAACTATACCAGGCAAAAAAGCCACCGGTTCCAATTGTAGTGAGTAAAACCACCATCCAGAGTTCGCCGCGTTTAAGTACATTTAAGTCTTTTCTAATTCCTTCAGAAGAAGATTTTGGAAGTTCTGGCATCCAGAATTTCACGCTGGCAATGGCCAGTAAACCAATTACACCCACCAGCATAAAAGAAACATTCCAGCTATAATTATGCCCTAAATAAGTTCCCAGCGGAACTCCAAATACATTGGCCAGGGTTAGTCCGGTAAACATAATGGCTATGGCCTGAGCCGATTTCCCCGGTTTTGCCAATTGGCCGGCAACCACGGCGCCAATTCCGAAAAAAGCTCCGTGCGGTAAACCCGATAGAAAACGGGAAACCAGTAATAACTCGTAAGAATTAGCAAAAGCCGAAAGTGAATTAAACACCGTAAACCAAACCATAAGCAAAAGCAGGGTCTTATGGGCAGGCCATTTTCCACCAAAAGCAGTAAGCAAAGGCGCGCCTACTACCACACCTAAAGCATAAGCCGAGATAAAATGTCCGGCCTGGGGAATACTTATGTTTAGTGCCGAAGCTACATCTGGAAGAATTCCCATAATCACAAATTCGGTCATTCCAATCCCAAAACCTCCAATAGCCAATGCAACAAGTGCTTTATTCATTCTTTTGGTTAATTTTTAAGCAAGGGGCAAAATTAAACTGGATATGGTTAATAACATAAAATTTAGGTAAAAACCTACGATAAGCTTATAGTTGTGAAATCGCAGTAATAACGTGGATTTAGAAAATCCTGATTCCTTAACGAAATGCTAAATTTTTCTGCGGAATTAGATTATAGCAGGGCTGGGGATATCGTAAAAAAGATTGGTACAATAGCTATACATTTGTTACTTTTGCTAACCGTAATAAATACTGAAGAAATAGCTGATTATGAACATACACGAATATCAAGGAAAAGAGATTTTAAGCAGTTTTGGCGTTCGCATTCAACGCGGTTTAGTTGCGCATAATGCAAAAGAAGCCGTAGATGCTGCCAAAGAACTAACCGAACAAACCGGTACCGGATGGCACGTTATTAAGGCTCAGGTACACGCCGGTGGCCGCGGAAAAGGCGGTGGTGTTAAACTAGCAAAAAACCTTAAAGAGGTTGAAGAAATAGCAGGAAACATTATTGGGATGAACCTTGTGACTCCACAAACTTCTGCCGAAGGTAAAAAAGTACACCAGGTGTTGATAGCCGAGGATGTTTATTATCCTGGCGACAACGAGCCAGAAGAGTACTATATGTCTGTATTGCTAAACCGTGCAACCGGTCGTAATATGATTATGTATTCTCCCGAAGGTGGTGTGGATATTGAAAGCGTTGCAGAGGAAACTCCGCATTTAATCTTTAATGAAGAAATTGATCCTTCAACAGGGTTAATGCCATTTCAGGCGAGAAGAATTGCTTTTAATTTCGGACTTAGCGGAACTGCTTTTAAGGAAATGACAAAATTCGTAATGGCTCTTTACAAAGCCTTCGAAAAATCTGACTCTTCACTTTTTGAGATCAACCCGGTTTTAAAAACCAGTGATGATAAAATCCTTGCAGTTGATGCAAAAGTAACCCTTGATGATAATGCGCTTTTCCGTCATAAAGACTATGCTGAGATGCGTGATATTCGTGAAGAAAATCAAACTGAAGTTGAAGCTGGGGAAGTCGGGCTTAATTTTGTAAACCTAGACGGAAACGTAGGTTGTATGGTAAATGGTGCCGGACTTGCGATGGCAACAATGGACCTTATTAAACAAGCAGGTGGTGAGCCGGCTAACTTCCTTGACGTTGGTGGTACAGCTGATGCCAAGAGAGTTGAAGAAGCTTTCCGTTTGATCTTAAAAGATGATAAAGTTGAAGCGATCCTGGTAAATATCTTTGGAGGAATTGTTCGTTGTGACCGAGTGGCGCAAGGAATTGTAGATGCCTACAAAAACCTTGGAGATACTATTGATGTGCCAATTATTGTACGTCTACAGGGAACCAATGCAGATATAGCCAAGAAATTAATTGACGATAGCGGATTTAAGATTCACTCTGCAGTACAATTCCAGGAAGCTGCTGATAAAGTACAGGAAGTACTTAAAAAATAAATTTTCACAGGAATTTATTTCTGTAAAATTAAGACTGTCTAAAGTGAATCGTGTTAGATCCTGAAACAAGTTCAGGATGACCTAATAAGATAATTTTAGACAGTTTTTTTGTGCATGAATGTTAGCGATTGGATAACAATTTTTTTTATTCGAAGCAGAAAAGTCTTAGGCTTTTCCAAATTATAAACAATAAAAAACCCGGTTCATCACCGGGTTTTACTTTTTATAATCAGGATTTTTATTCTTCTTCTCTGTCAGGATACCATTCCAGCATTTTCACTTTAATAGCTGTGTTGCCTTCGTTAACCAATTCTTTAAATTTTTCAACATCGGCAAATCCCTCCTGACCTCTAAAATGGTAAGGAATTACTTTTTCAGGTGCAAAGGCTAAAACGCCATCGGCAGCTTCTTCTACGGTCATCGTGTACGGAAGGTTCATTGGGATTAAAGCAATTTCAATATTTTCCAGTTCCTTCATTTCAGGAATATTTTCGGTATCACCCGCAATATAAAGTCGTTGTCCGTTTTTCTCTACAACATAGCCGTTACCACGTCCTTTAGGGTGAAAAGCTTCAGGGTCTTCAGGAAGGTTGTACATTGGGATGGCTTCAATATAGAAATCAAGTACGCGAGTTATTGCGCCATTTTCCAGAGTTCTAACAACATCATTCATTTCATCCGGCAGTTCATCTTTTACCGCTTGCGGAACAATAATATGTACGCCTTCCAGGTCTATGGCCTGTAAAGTTTCAGCGCTCATGTGATCTCCGTGAATATCGGTAATGAGGATGAAATCTGGTTTTTCTTTTCCTTCAAAAGCTTCAGCACCGCCTACGGGATCTATATAAAAAGTGGCATCGCCCCAGTTAATCACCGCCGTAGCGTGGGAAATGGGTTGGATGTCTATGTTAACCGAATCAGCCACCAGAACGTTATTTGCCTCGCCATACGGATTTTCGGTGATCGTATCTTCCTTTTGTTTTTCTTTTTCTTCATCCTTGCAGCCGGTAAAAAGAATTCCCACTGCGAGTAAAGTGAATAAATATTTCATATTTGGTTGTTTTGCATTAAAATTAAGGAACAGAGAATAGAATAACTTAGCTTTTGTAAAAATTTAAGAAAGATCAAGCCGCATCTTTATATCTCCACGTGTGTAGGGATTGTTTTCTCCAATAGGAATTTCCCTGAAACCATATTTTTTATAGATATAAATGGCATTTTCAAGCTTTCTGTTCGAAAAGATAATCAGATGATCCCAGTCCTGTTTTTTAGCGAAATCGAGGGTGTGTTCCATTAATTTCTGACCTATTTTCTTTCCCTGGTATTCAGGACTTACGGCCATTTTGGTAAGCTCAAAAATTCCGGTGTCAATTTTCATTAAAGCCACACAGCCAATAATTTTATCGCCGTCTTTTATTAAAAAGATATTCCCACCAGGTTCAATAATATATTTTTCGGGTTTTCCCAGAACTTCCTGATCGTGAGGTTCTACCCAAAAATATTTTTCAAGCCAGGCTATATTTAGTTCCTTGAAATCTTTGGCGTATTGAGGTTGGTAAGCAATTATTTCCATTTTCTTATTCTTAATTTCTGGCTAAAATAGAAAATAATGCTGTTTCTGCAGATTGACTTCAGACCCAAAACCTTGATTTATAAATTATTTTTTACTTTCACAGCTGTTTGACTAATTAAAAATTGAATTGTATGAAAAGGCTTTCAGTAAACTTCCTGTTTTTATGTTCTTTTTTACTATTAAATGCCTGCTCTTCAGTTATAAAGCCTGAAGAAAAGCAAGTAAGCATCCTGCCGCCCCAAGATCTTTACGGAAAATTGTTTTTTGATGTCCAGGAAAATGAATCCTTGTTTTCTGATAGCAAAACTTTTGTAGATGCGGTACCGCGCATTGCTCCAGCAGATATTCGGAAGAAATATTCTGAAGAGAAACCTGAGACCAACGCTGAAATGATGGCTTTTTTAAATGAAAACTTCCTAATCCCGGAAGCGAACAACAATTACGAGACTGATTCTTCTTCCATTAATCTACATATAAATAAATTATGGGATGTGCTCAAACGCCCAGCAGATAAACAAGTTTCGGGAACCCTGATTCCATTACCGAATCCCTATATTGTTCCAGGCGGTAGATTTCGTGAGATCTATTACTGGGATAGTTATTTCACTATGCTTGGTTTGCAGGAAGACGGGGAAATAGAAACTATCAGGAATATGGTAGATAATTTTGCCTGGCTCATCGAAAGTTATGGTTTTATTCCCAACGGAAACCGAACTTATTATTTAAGCCGTTCCCAACCGCCATTTTTTGCAAAGATGGTAGAACTGCTCGCCGAAATTGAAGGGGAAGAGGTTTATACAGAATACCTTCCGGCATTGCAAAAAGAATATGATTTCTGGATGGACGGCAGCGGTAATGCAGATTTGGAGGCTTATAAAAGAGTGGTGAAGCTTCCCGATGGGGAGATTTTAAATCGGTACTGGGATAATAAAGACACCCCAAGACCGGAGAGCTATCGTGAGGATGTAGAAACCGCCGAAAAGGCCATTGCAGAAAATCCAAAGCGTACCAGGGAGGAAATCTATCGCGATCTAAGGGCCGGCGCCGAATCAGGTTGGGATTTTTCCAGCCGATGGCTGAGTATAAATGGAAATGGGGATTTTAATCTTTACAGTATATATACCACGCAAATTATTCCGGTAGATCTTAACAGCTTGCTTTATAATTTGGAGCAAACACTTGCCCGGGCCTATGAACTGGAAGCAGCATCTGAAAAGGTTGAGGTTTACCTGAAAAAAGCAGAAAATCGAAAGGCCGCTATTCAGAAATATCTTTGGGAAGAAGGGACCGGTTTTTATTTCGATTACAATTTTAAAAAGGCGCATACAACCGGAATCTATTCGCTGGCTGGGGTTTATCCACTCTTTTTTGAAATTTCAGAAGATGAGCAGGCTAGCACGGTGTCTAATACCCTGGAGCAGGTTTTCCTAAGACCAGGCGGACTTGTAAGTACTCCGCATAATACCGGGCAACAATGGGATGCGCCAAATGGTTGGGCTCCCTTGCAGTATATGAGTATTGAAGGGTTACGGAATTATGGTATAGACCAACTGGCTTCAGAGATTAAGGAGCGCTGGTTAAAACTTAACCAAAACGTCTATGAGAATACTTATAAATTGCTGGAAAAATATAATGTTGAAGACCTGAGTAAAGAGAGCGGAGGCGGGGAATATCCAACCCAGGATGGCTTTGGCTGGACAAACGGTGTCTACCAGAAATTGTCAAAAGAAGAATAAAGAATCCGGTAGGTTTACTTCTGGTCTGTGGTTCTGTTCTTTTCTTGTTTCCAGGGCAATTTTCCTTCTATTTCTACTTCCAGCGTAAAACTCAAAAACGTTCGAATCAGAATTATGAGTCCGAGTTTCAGAATTTGTTCCATTTCTGCATCGTAAACTACTGTAGCGATAATATCGGCGGCGATCAGGATCTCCAGCCCTAGCAGAATAGCACGGCCCAATTCCTCACGAATCTGTTGAAAACTCCTGACTTCCTTTCCCTGTCGCTTAAAAGCATACCGGCCCAATGCGAGAAATGTACCGATTACCATGACCAGAATCCCTACTACTTCTATTACCAGCGCAGTTATTTCAATTAGTTTTCCTACCTTATCTTCCATAGTCTGCTTTCATAAAATCTGTTAGAAAAAACGATAATGCTTTTCCAACCTGTCCCACGCTTTCCTGAGTAGGAGCAGCTTCGCAAATATGTAGATATTTACAATTTTTTTCTTCGGAAGTAAGTTGAATAAAATTCCTCACCATATTCAGGGCAAATCCTGAAGGCGATTTCGCGCTCGATGGAAAATTTATAATTGCATCACAATCCAGTTCTAACCCAAAAGCCAGCTTATTCACAAATTCCAGTTGCGAATTGAAAGCTGCCATTTTTCCTTGGTGGGTTTGTAAAATAAGGTCTTCGAAAAGATGAAATTTAATATTAGAAACCGATTTTATCTCGTTAAAAATATACTGAGGCGTATAATTCTTATGCAAACCAAATATCGCATATTTTCCTAAAAACCCATCACGTTGCGCAAAGCTGAACCCATTCCCACTGTGGCGATGTTCCAGTTTTCTAAGATCGGTATGTGCATCGATATTTAGAATATTCAACGGTTTTTTTATTGCTTTAGAAGTTCCTTTTATATTCCCGTAGGCATTGTTATGACCGCCGCCAATAATGATTGGTATTTTTCCGGCTAAAACAATCTTCTCTATCAACAAGCTTACTTTTTCGTCAATTGTTTCTACCAGGTCGCCGAGTTTGGGGTAGTAGTTAGGGTCATTTTCATCGATATTGACTGCTTTTGCCATTTCAGCTTTACAATCAATTTCCCCGAGTAAGATAATGTTTTCTGGAGCTGTAAATTCGTTTTTCTGAATATTCAATAGCGAACTTAAACAAGCCTCCCAGGCTTTTGAAGCGCCTGCTTTTCCGTGATTGGCTCTAACGCCAATATCTTCCGGAATTCCAAAAAGCACGTATCTAGCGTTAGATTCTTTTAAATTATGCAGACTTTCAATAAATGCAATCTTTTCTCCAAATCGGGTTTCACCATCCCGTACCGAGATAAATTTTTCAACCGATTTATAGTTGTAGATTTTCAATCCCTCCATTATTCTACCAATTTACCATTAATAAAAACCGATTTTATGGAATTTGTTCCAAAGGCATAAGGCAAAAAGGTATAAGATGGAATTTCTTTAGTTAATATAAAATTAGCCTTTTTTCCTTTGGTGATGCTTCCGTGGGTTTTGCTGAGTTCCATAGCATATGCGCCATTTATTGTAGCTGCGTTAATCGCTTCTTCCGGAGTCATTTTCATTTTTATACAAGCCAGGGAAACAACTAAATTCATATTTCCGCTTGGTGTACTCCCGGGGTTAAAATCGGTGGCTAGCGCCAATGGTAATCCGGCGTCAAGCATTTCACGGGCTGGAGTGTAGGGAATGCTCAAAAATAAAGAGCAGGAGGGAAGTGCCACTGGCATAGTAATCGAGCCTTTTAAACTTTCAATATCTTCCTGGCGCATTACTTCTAAATGATCTACGCTTAAAGCATCGTGTTCAATTCCCGCTTGAATGCCACCAATGGCGTTAAATTGATTTACGTGAATTTTCGGCTTTAAACCAAATTTCGTCGCTGCGGAAAGTAATTTATGAGTGTCATCTACGCTGAAATAACCTTTTTCGCAAAAAATATCAATGTAATCTGCGAGTTTTTCTTCGGCTACTTTCGGTAAGATTTCATCAATTACCAGATCCATATACGCCCCAGGTTTTTCCTTGTATTTTTTCGGAATAGCGTGGGCGCCTAAAAAAGTGGCTTTGATAGGAATATCATAATTCTGCTGAAGTTTTTTAATAACCCGGAGCATTTTTAATTCACCTTCTTCAGTTAAACCGTATCCCGATTTAATTTCTACCGCGCCGGTACCTAGTTTTATCACTTCTTCCAGACGTTTCGCTGATTGTTTGTAAACTTCGTCTTCGGGAGTTTCCTGAAGGGTCTTAGCCGAATTTAAAATTCCACCACCTCGATTTGCGATTTCTTCATAGGAAAGTCCGTTAATACGATCGGCGAATTCCAGTTCCCGGTTTCCGGCATAAACGATATGCGTATGGGAGTCGCACCAGCTTGGCAGAATTATTTGTCCTTGAACATCTATGGTTTTATCGGCATTTAATTCGGGCAGGGAATTCATTTGGCCATAATCGGCAATTTTATCGTTTTCAATAAGTAACCAGGCATTTTTAATTGTTGGCAACTCCTTCATTTCAGCGCCGGAGAGTTTCTCTATCGGTTCATCCCTAACCTGGAGGAGTTCTTTTATATTTATAAATAGTTGTTTCATTTTGCGTAGTTTGTGTATGTGTATTCTACTGAAAATATCAGTTAAACAAATATAAAAACTAAGCCGGGAAAAACTGATTTTTAAGAAAAACAAAAAAGCTAAGTAATCGTCATCGCGAGCGAGGAACGAGCGCGGCGATCTGTTGCTGAAAGTTAGATTTTCTAGAAAAGTGATCATCCACAAAAGATTGCCTTGTCGGCTAACGCCTTCGCAATGACGAATATGGATTTTAATTCTAGTTCTTCAACGACTTCATATCAATCACAAAACGATATTTTACATCAGATTTTACCACGCGATCGTAAGCTTCGTTGATATTTTGTATATCAATCATTTCAATATCTGATACGATATTATGCTCGCCACAAAAGTCTAGCATTTCCTGGGTTTCTTTAATACCACCAATCACCGAACCGGCAATGCGTTTACGCCCGCCAATTAATCCGCCACCGTGAACAGGATCGAGAGGTTCAATAGCGCCAACCAAAACCATAGTAGCATCCCTTTTGAGCAAGGCTATATATGGATTCATATCGTGACCCACCGGAACGGTATTTAGAAGGAAATCGAAAGATCCAGCCTGTTTTTTCATATCATCTTCATTCTTTGATACCAAAACTTCATCAGCACCGAGTTTTTTCGCGTCTTCAGATTTTGAAGGAGAGGTAGTAATCATAACAACGTGCGCGCCTATAGCGTGAGCAAATTTTACTCCCATATGGCCGAGTCCGCCAAGGCCAATTACGCCAACCTTATCTCCTTTTTTTACATTCCAGTGGCGAAGCGGTGAGTAAGTAGTAATTCCCGCGCAAAGTAGCGGTGCAGTGGCTTTAGCATCTATATTTTCAGGAATTCTAAGTACAAATTCCTTATCTACTACTATTTGTTCAGAATAACCTCCAAAGGTATGTCCGCCCAAATGTTTGTCTTTGCTGTTGTAGGTAAGCGTGGCGCCTTTTTCACAGAATTGCTCAAGGTCTTCTTTACAGGAATCGCACTCCTGGCAGGAATCTACCATGCAGCCTACGCCCACAAGATCACCTTCCTTAAAATTGCTCACGTTTTTACCAATCTGGGTTACCCGGCCAATAATTTCGTGTCCCGGTACCACGGGATATTTTGAATTTTTCCAGTCGTTTCGAACCTGGTGGATATCACTATGGCAAACCCCACAATATTCTATTTCAATTTTCACATCGTCTGCGGTAATCTCTCTACGTTCAATGTTTAAGGCTTTTAAATTGGCATCGCTGGATTGCGCGCCATATGCTTTTACTTCGTTCATATCAATTCGTTTTTCTTAAAGATAAAGAATAGAGAGGCTAATATTCAAATGATGATATTGGTTTAACTTAATTTAACTTCCGTTCGTAAGAATTGTTGGAATACTATAGGAAACAGCCTGAAAACGCAGGGCATTTAGAATATTTCTTTTTACATTAGGGCGAATTTTGAAAGTACTAGAAAAGATGAAAAAACATCCCGGAATAAATACAATTTGTACCCATAGTGGTGAACTGGAAGACAAACAATTTAAAGGTGCGATTTCGCCGTTATATATGGCGACATCCTATGCTTTTGAAGATGTAGAGGTGAAGCGTTACCCAAGATATTTTAATACACCAAATCAGGTGGCCCTGGCGCAAAAAATGGCGGCTCTGGAACATGGAGAAGCCGCTTTGATCTTTGGAAGTGGTATGGCCGCAGTAAGCACAGCGCTTATGGCTTTTGCCCAAAAAGGAGATCACGTGGTTTTTCAGAATACACTTTATGGCGGAACCAGTAATTTAATTACTGAGGAATTTGAGAAATTCGGAATTGAATTTTCGTTCACAAAAGACTCAAAACCGGAATCATTTGAAGCTGAAATCAAAGAAAATACAAAGGTTATTTATATTGAAACACCTTCAAATCCGCTGCTTACCGTAACCGATATCAAGGCGATAGCCGAGATTGCCAAAAAACACAAGCTGGTGAGTATGATAGATAACACTTTCGCTTCCCCAGTGAACCAGAACCCTATAGATTTCGGAATTGATGTGGTGTTGCATTCGGCTACCAAATATATGGGCGGGCATAGTGATATCCTGGCAGGGACGGCGATAGCTTCCGAAGAACATATAGATAAGATCTTTCAGCTGGCTAAAAATTTCGGCGGAAGTTTGAGCGATTTTACTGTTTGGATGCTGGAGCGTAGTCTGAAAACTATGGGATTACGGGTAAAAGCCCAAAATGAAAATGCTTTGGAATTAGCTCGTTTTCTTGAAAAACACGATGATATCTCTCGGGTTTATTATCCCGGTTTGGAATCGCATCTAGATCATCAGCTGGCAAAATCACAAATGAAAGGTTTTGGAGGTATGATGTCTTTCGAATTGCGTGACGGACTGGATTTTGATCTCTTTCAGAAAAAATTAAAGCTGATAAAACCTTCAATGAGCCTGGCGGGTGTTGAATCTACGATCTTATCGCCTTCAAAAACATCCCACGGTTTGCTTTCTCCTGAAGAAAGGGAAGCCCAGGGAATTAGAGATGGATTGATGAGATTTTCGGTAGGAATCGAGGAGAAAGAAGATTTAATGGAAGACCTGGAGCAGGCGTTGAAAAAGCTTAGAGGTTAGAAGTTTGAGGTTTTTTGACATATCAAGAATTAAGATTTCCGTCGCAGTTTATCTGAGGTTTTATTGGGACGGAAATGACTATAATAGATTTTCGCCTGCGCGGAAATGACAAAAGTATTATTATGAAACTAGATATATTGGCTATTGGCTCGCATCCCGATGATGTGGAATTAAGTTGCTCGGGCACTATTGCAAAAGAAGTTGACAGAGGAAAAAAGGTGGGGATTTTGGATCTCACACGCGGGGAATTGGGAACGCGGGGAACTGCCGAAACCCGTGATAGAGAGGCAAGAAATGCTGCTGAAATTCTTGGGGTTTCTTTTAGGGAAAACCTGGAATTTAGTGATGCTTTTTTTGAAAATAACACTTCACATCAGCTGGAGATTATAAAAGTTTTGCGAAAGTACCGTCCTGAAATTGTGTTATGCAACGCAGTAGACGATAGGCATATAGATCACGGGAAAGGAGCGAAGTTGGTAAGCGATGCCTGTTTTCTTAGCGGGTTGAGAAAAATTGAAACCATTCACGATCGTGAGAGTCAGGAGTCATGGAGGCCAAAACACGTTTATCATTATATCCAGTGGAAAAATTTAAAACCCGATGTGGTGGTGGATATTTCGGGATATATGGATAAAAAGATGGAATCGGTAAAAGCCTATAAAAGTCAGTTTTTTGATGAAAGCAGTAAGGAGCCGCAAACCCCAATCTCAAGTAGTAACTTCCTGGAAAGTATCACCTATAGAGCGAGAGACCTAGGAAGATTAATTAACACAGAACATGCCGAAGGTTTCACCGTAGAACGCTACCCGGCGGTAGATTCCATTTTCGATTTAATCTAAAATTAATTTTAGTTTTCGCTAATTATTTAATTTGAAGCTTCTTAGCTTTATTTACAGTAAATAGCACTGAAATTCGTTCTAATATTGAAATTTTTTCTTTGGGAAATAGCTAAAATAAACTACATTTGCAACCGCAATTAAAATGGTGGTTGTAGCTCAGCTGGTTAGAGCGCCGGATTGTGGTTCCGGAGGTCGCCGGTTCGAAACCGGTCTTCCACCCCTTTATTCAACCCTTCAGTTCGCTGAAGGGTTTTTTTATGGAGTTATTTACAACCCAGGTAATGCTGAACTTATTTCAGTATCTAACATGTATTAAGTCCGAACATTTTAGACCCTGAAATAAATTCAGGTGACGATGCCTACTTTAGTTAATTGTGATTGTTTCAGCATCTAAGCAGAATGAAGTAAACCATTATTTTTTTCTACTGATGCTTCTAAAAGCCTAAAATCAATCCCTATTTTTACGTTACCAAAATTTCTAATATGAACTCCAGAGAAGAGCAGCTAAAAGCATTTGATCGTTTATTGACCATAATGGATGAACTTCGGGAACAGTGTCCCTGGGATAGAAAACAAACAATGGAATCGCTAAGGCATCTTACCATTGAAGAAACCTACGAACTTGGCGATGCGATTTTAGATAAAGATCTGGAAGAAGTGCGAAAGGAACTTGGTGATTTATTACTACACCTCGTTTTTTATGCGAAAATAGGAAGTGAAACCAAAGACTTTGATATTGCTGATGTTGCTAACGGAATTTGTGATAAGTTAATAGATCGCCACCCACATATTTATGGCGATGTTGAGGTTGCTGATGAGGAGGAAGTAAAAAGAAATTGGGAAAATCTAAAATTAAAAGAGGGTAAGAAAAGCGTATTGGAAGGTGTTCCCCGTTCCCTTCCGGCTGTTGTAAAAGCAAGCAGAATTCAGGAGAAAGTAGCGGGTGTTGGTTTTGACTGGGAAAAACCGGAACAGGTTTTTGAAAAACTGCAGGAAGAGCTGGGTGAATTACAGCACGAAATAAATACCGAAAATAAAGATAGGATTGAAGCTGAATTTGGCGATGTAATGTTCTCTATGATCAACTATGCGCGATTCCTCGGTATAAATCCTGAAAATGCCCTGGAGCGCACGAATAAAAAGTTTATCACGCGTTTTCAGTATTTGGAAAGTAAAGCTGTAGAGCAAAACAAAGCTTTAAAAGATATGACCTTAGCCGAAATGGATGGTTTTTGGAATGAGGCTAAGTTGTTGTAAAATGAATATACCCTTCTCATTGAAAATTTTTAACTCGGGTTTACGAAACTTTACTCAAAATTTATTGCAGCTCATAGAAAACTCATAATTGTAAACTTTAGTAGGAAGTTAGGTCTCATTTAATATGAAAAAAAGTCTAAAAAGAACAGATAGAGGATTATCTCATTATCGTGACCTCAAAAAAGATTTAGAATCTAGTAATGAAAGAATAAGTAAATCCCTACCTCTATTTATAAGAATAATGTATTATGATACAAACCCGTGGATCAAACAAATAAACCGCTTTGATTTTTTAAGGTTAGCGACCCTTGATAAAAATTTTGGAATTATTGATACAAAAATTAACAAATGGGTATCCTATTGTTCAAAAATATCTCCTAAGAAAGCAGATCATTTAGAAATCTCGCTGGAGAATTTTTTTGAAAGTAGAATTTTAAAAATTCAGAATAAATTGTTTACTGTAAAGGATTTTGTTTTCGCTTTAGCTTACAACGGCGGAATTCATATGGTACCGGATAAAAAATTTGAAGAAACCTACAACTTGATTTATGAGGAGCTATTTGAAAAGTATCCAATTATAGCATTTAATTTAACAGAACAAATTTCACAGGTTTTTGTTCAAATTTTTGATGAATTATATTCTATACTAATTGGGGAAAATAATGCCTATGCCTTTAACACAAAGTTTGCTCCAAAAATTGTTGAAAATGGTAAAATGCTTGAAGGTAATTTGTTTGAGCATGCTTACTTACAGTTTCCAATTAGAGAGAAAAAATCAAAAGGAATAAGATTCTGTTTAGAGATTAAAATTCGAAATAATAGCTCCAAAAATAAAATTTTTGAATATGGTCATCGACAGAATGAAAGTCTCCAGATAAAACTTTTTCAAAGTAACAATTTCACAGTCCTAGATGTTAAAACAACCAATGATAAATGTACATTACGATATGACTTAAAAGATAAAGTTAATGAGTTTATAAGTCTAGAAATTGCTCTGTACCCAAGCGGTCATTTAATTTTGGCAATAAATAATTTGGTTGTAGCAAATGGAAAAATCAACGATAAAATCTCAATTATAGATGGTAAGGTGATAATTGGGAGCGATTTATCAGGAAATTCATTTGGAGATTTTTTTGAAAAAACAATAACCGCTCAATCTATAGACCGAAATAATGATTTTCGAGTTTTAAATGCTTACGCAATGAAAAGGTTGAAATTACCACCTCAAAATATTCTTTATAATCAAATAAAAAGAGAATTCATTAATTAAGGGCAACTTAACAAAGAACTTAGCTCATCATCATTTACCAAAAACAATCACCTTCGGGTGAATCTCTAGTGCTGAAAAACCCAGGTTGTCTTTGATCCATTCAAGGCTTTTTGCAGTGTAGAAAAAAACGTGGGTAGCATCGTTTTTATAATACCAGTGATCAAAATTGATTTCTGCTGAATAAATAGAGGTTTTGCAATAGAGTTTTCCTCCGAGGTGCAGTAGTGCCGCCAATTCACTGAACTCCCGTTTTGGCTCGTAAAAATGCTCCATCACTTCACAGCAAATTATAAAATCGTATTTAGCTTTTAATACTTCAGTGTTGGGATGGAAGTAGGGATCGTAAAGCGCTACAGTATAGCCTTCTTTTTCCAGTTCGGTGGTCGCTACAGGGCCTGTGCCGCAGCCGTAGTCCAAACCTTTATGTTTAGTAGAAAAATCTTTTAAAACCCTTGAAGTTATTGGGTTCACAAAATCCTGATACCTGGAATCTTCAACATCGTTGTTATGAGTGAGATAACGTGCTTCTTCCGCTATTTTGGAAACATAAAATTTGGGTAAAAGTTGAATGCCACCGCAATTGGAGCATTCAACAAATTCCCGGTTCTTACTTTTCCAAAATTTCTTTGTTGGGCCTTCGCAAAGAATACAATTCATAACCGCTTTTCTTAGTAAAGCGACTTGATTTTACGCAATTTTTCTTTCCAAACTTCCAGTTGTTCCTTCTGGTCTGCTATATTTTTATGTACATCCTGTACCAAAGGATTGTCTTCATCTACATTAGAGAAGAACTGCAGGTTGTTTTCCAGCTGGCGAATTTCAGCTTTTGTTTCTTCTACTTTTTTGGTAAGGAAATAATGCTCATTTCGAAGCTTTTTATCATCATCGGCATCGTTTAAGGCCTGTACCTTGTTCTCGTATTTCAGCATTTCTGCCTTAGTGTGATCTACGTCCAGCTTATTAAAAAGTTGATCTAAAGCCTTGTTGAATTTTCCTTCAATAAAACGCTTGTTGTAAGGAACTCTTCCCAAATTTTTCCAGTCTTCTATAAACTGTTTAATTTTAGGCAGATCTTCTTTTTTGTCACCGCTAAGCTCTAAAGATTTAACCTGATCTAGCAATTCTTTTTTCTTGTCATAAGCCTCAAATTCCTCTTTATTTTCGTCGTCACGGCTTTCGTGCATGCGTTCAAAATAATGATTGCAGGCTGCTTTAAACTGTTTCCAAACCTTATCGCTGTCTTTTCTTGGTACGTGACCAATCTTCTTCCAATCGGCCTGTATTTTCTTCATTAAAGGTGTAACCGTTTTAAAATCGTCACTATCCTTATTATCTTCAGCAATTTTAATAAGCTCTTTTTTCTTTTCGAGGTTATCGTATTGTTGCTTTTTTAATTTTTTATAGAAAGCGTTTTTGTTTCGGTTAAATCGGCGTACGGTTTGTTTAAAATCGGTCCAGGTTTCTTCATTCTTACTACGCGGAACTTTTCCTGCATTAAAAAATGCTTCCCGAAGTGCCTCAATTTCCTTGATTTTTTGCTGCCATTTATTATGGCTTGTATACTCTTCGTCTGCAATTACCCTTATCTTCTCAATAATCACCTGCTTGGCTTTCCAGTTCTCTTCGTAACGCTCGTCCATGGTGTTGAAGAATTCCTGGCGCTTATCGTGAATTTGTTTGGTAGCGCTGCTAAAACGTTCCCAGATATCTTCCCGAAATTCTTTTGCTACAGGGCCAAGTTCTTCTTTCCACATTTTGTGGAGCATTTGCAATTCTCTAAACGCACGATTTATATCCTCTTCCTGAACTAATTCTTCAGCCCGGTCAATTACCTTTAATTTTTGATCAAGGTTGTGTTTAAAATCAAGATCCCGAAATTCACGATTTAAATGAAGAAAATCGTAAAAGTTCTCGACGTGGTGATGGTAAGTATTCCAAACATCGTTATATTTTTCTCGCGGAATTGGTCCCGCAACACGCCAGCGATCCTGAAGTTCTTTAAAATGCTTGTAAGTGGTATTTATATTTTCTTCAACATCTATAAGACCCTTTAACTCTTCAATTATTTCTAGACGTTTATCCAGGTTTTTATTAAGGTCCTGTTTGAGTTGCTTGTAGTAGTTATTGCGTTTTTCCCTGTAATCGAAATAAAGGGAATTAAAACGTTTTTTAAGCGGAGTAGAGTAGTGGAAATCTATAATATTCCCGCCATCGGCAAGAAATTCTTCTTTTTTCTCTTCTTCCTCTTCATTAAATTTCGCATTGAATTCTGCACGAATTTCAATCACATGGTCTTTAATAGCCTGGACTTTTTCCTTTTTAAGCAGGGATTCAAATTCATCTACCAACTGCTCCTTACTCATTGCGTGATAATCTTTTTTCGCAATATCGTGGCGTTCAGACTTGGTTTCATCTTCGCTGTCTTCAGCTACTGAATCGTCTATATGATCCTGGTGATGCTTTGAAGTTCGTCCTTCTTCTTCAGAAGTTTCCTCATCATCGTCATCTTCATCTGAAACATCTTTAGATTGAGCTCCGGTTTCTGCCTGAATCTTTTCTTCTTCCGGCCGGGTTTTCTTCTGGCTTTCTTCAACAATAGCAGCATCGCCATCTTTGTCTGACTCGGCTTTATCGGAATTATCTTCAGCTTTAGCTTCGGTTTCTGCCTGAACTTTTTCTTCTTCTACCCGGGTTTTCTTGCGGCTTTCTTGAAGAATAGCATCATCTTCATCGTCTTCTTCGCTAGTCGCTTTATTTTCTTCTGAAGTATTCTTTTTGTCTCCGGCTTCAGCAATCATCGCATCTTCCAGCCTGTCTTCTTCAGATTTAATTTCAGAGGCGGTTTCTGCCGGCTCTATAACAGTATCTTTATCTTTTGAAGGTTTCTCGGTTTTAGACTTTTGAGAAAATGAATTTTCCTCTGCATTAGCCTCCTTGTTTTCTTCGGTCAACTTTTTTCCATCCTGAGCTTTTTCAGGATTATTGGTTGATTCGTTAGAAAACTCCTCTTTATTTTTATCATTTTCTTGCTGAGACATATCTTTCAATGTTAAGGTTCTTGTGAATTAATTAGGCTGAAAGATAGTAACTCCACTAAAATTGGGCAAACAAATCCCTTTTTTTGTAAAGTTAAAACGGAAAATGGTGTGGCTATTTATTCCAGATTCTCCAGGCACTTTCGGCCTGTAATTGCAGCATTTTTAGTCCATTGGTAACGCTTGCTCCCTGTTTTTTTGCACGAGCCATCAATTGGGTGGTCTCCGGATTGTATATAAGATCGTAAACCAGGTGTTTCTCGGTTAAATACTGAAAAGGGACTTGTGGATTTTTATCTACCTCTGGGGAGGTTCCCACAGGAGTGGTGTTGATGATAACGGTGTATTCTTTTATTATTTCTTCTGAAAGGTCATCGTAGCTCAACCTACCTTCTCCCGAAGTTCTTGAAACAAATTTATATTCGATCCCTAATTTCTTTAAGGTGTAGGCTACAGCTTTTGAGGCACCACCGGTACCCAGAATTAGCGCCTTTGTATGGTGAGCTTTTAGAAGAGGTTTTAAAGAGTCAGAAAACCCAATATAATCTGTATTATATCCAATAAGCTTGTTGCCGTCTACTTTAATAGTATTTACCGCGCCAATTTCCTTAGCTTCAGGAGCTAAATTGTCTAAAAATGAAATGATTTCCTGTTTATATGGAATGGTAACATTTAGCCCGTGCAGGTTAGGTGTTTCCTTTATCACATCCCGGAATTGTTTTAAATTCTCCAGGTCAAAATTATTGTATTCAGCTTCAATATTTTCGTTTTCAAATTTATTAGTAAAGTAAGACTTGGAAAACGAGTAACTGATATTTTTTCCTATTAGCCCAAAATTTTTCATCGTTTAACGGGTTTTTGGTTTTTCTTTTCGTACCAGGCGAGTCCAAGTACTATAAGTATACCTACAAAGATAAAGAAAATTGCGAGCCAGGTTTCGGAAGAAGAGAATGTGGGTAAATACCGGTCGTAATAATCTATTATTGCATTCCCTTCACTGTCTAAAATCATTTCGCCATCGGCGCTAATTTTAAAGATCTTTTCTTTCCAGGGCCAAACCACGCCCAGGGAGCCGGTAATAAATCCTATTATTGTAGCAAAAGTATCTTTTTTATAGTGTTTGAGAACGAAACCCAGAAGATGGGAAAGCGTTACTAAACCGGCCAGCGATCCTGCGCCAAATACGAGTAGTACTTCGAGCAACCTAATTCGTTCTGGATCGGTAAGAAAGCTCAAATCCCACAGCATCAAATCGGCTATGGTATCGTACAGGGCATTTACAGAATCAACCAGTAGTAAAACATAATTTCCAAGTAAAATAAGGATAAATGAGCCGGAAAGTCCTGGGAGCGTCATTCCTGAAACGCCAACCATTCCGCAAAAAAATACAAACCAGAGATTATCATTTTCTTTCGCAGGTTCAAGGAAACTAATGGCTAGACCGGCAATTATCCCGAGGAAAACAAAAACCATGGAACGTTTGCTCCATTCGTCAAAATCTTTACTAATGTAATAAATGGAACCTACAATCATTCCGAAGAAAGCTGCCCAAACATAGAGTTCATACTGCAAGATTAAATAGTCCAGTAATTTTGAGACGCTAAAATAACTAATGAGCATTCCCAGGATAAGTAAGCCCAGAAATTTTCCGTTGGTATAATGATATAAACTTCTAAACCGCCCGTTAATAAGCAATATAAAAGCCTTGTAATTTATTTTTTGAAGTGAATAGATAAATTCTTCGTAGAATCCGGCAACAAAAGCCACAACACCCCCAGACACACCGGGAACTTTATTAGCTGCTCCCATAGCTAAACCTTTAAGTACCAAAAGCACTTTATCTGTAAAGGTTCTAGTTTGTTGCATTAGCTTTCGTTGAACTTTTTGAGGCGAAAATTTCCAGGCTTAGAATTAAGAGAAACCCTGCAAACATTAAAAGGATTGCATATAATGTTTGTGGTTGCCCATCAAAATTCCAGGGTAAAACCGAAGCTTCTCTTAATACAACTTCTTTATCACCGTACATTTCGGTTTCAAGAACATGTTTCCAGGGCCATATCTTATTCAGGGAACCGGCAATAAAACCCGTAAGTACCGCCAGGGTAATACTGCTGTAATGTACAAAAAGCCATTTAAGAATTTTAGAAAAACTAAGAAGCCCGATCACGGCTCCAACGGCAAAGATCCCCAGAGTTTGGAAATCGAAATCGTGTGCAGCTTCGGTAATTCTTTTATAAGCTCCAAGAAGCACTAAAATAAAGGCTCCGGAAATTCCCGGAAGTATCATTGCGCAAATAGCAATGGCTCCGGAAAAAAAGATGAATAAATTACTGTCGTTTGCAGCCATTGGAGGCAGGGAAACGATATAAAATGCGACTCCTGCGCCAATGAGCAGCGCGAGTACAATCTTAAAATTCCATTTGGGGATTTGTTTGCCAACATACCAGATACTGGCAAGCACAAGACCAAAGAAAAAAGACCAGATCAAAATTGGGTGATTTTCCAGCAGATAATTTGCAATTCGCATAAGTGAAAAAACACTAATAAGGATACCTATTAACAGCGCTAAAATAAATGGCCCGTTAAGTTGGTGCCACATTGCTTTAAAACCTTTCTCCTTCCAGGTTGTAATCAGCGAGAAGTTTACCCCGCTAATGGTAGAGATTAGTTCTTCGTAAATTCCTGTAATAAAAGCAATGGTACCTCCCGATACTCCGGGAACAACATCTGCCGCGCCCATCGCCATACCTTTTAGGGTTACTGGAAGATAGTCTTTAAAGCTTTTTCGCATGTGTACAAATTAAAATTCCGGCTCAAAGTTAGCAAAATAACTAAGAGAGGTTTATAAAGGAATTTATAATTTGCCTTACACTTTTACGGTTAAAAATTTGAGGAAATAATTCTTCGATTACAATATAATATTCGGCGTCTAACTTTAATCCTTTGTTAAGGTGAAAATAGGCTTTTTCTCCTTCATTATGACTAAAATAAAGGCCGGCCAAACGGAATTCAACCTCGGCTGTATCAGGATAAAATTCCAACGCCTGGTTAAGATTCTTTATAGCAGTTTCAAATTCACCAAGATCTATTAAAATATCGCAGCGTCTAATCCAGGTTTCTAATTCGTAATTACCAAGATCAAGGCTTTTTTTATAGCCTCGTTCCGCCTCTTCATAAAACTTAAGGCGGTTATTAATTTTGGCGTAACGTTTCCAATATAAAACGTTTTCCTCGTCAATATTTATCGCTTTGTTAATGTAATAAAGGGCTTTCTGGTAATTTTTCTTTTTAATATAAAAATCGGTGATTGCAATCCAGCCTTTATCTAAAAGCGGATCTTCGTGCACACAATCTTTATAATGCTTAAGAGCAAGCTCATTTAATCCAAGTTTTTCGAAACACTTCCCAATGCGTAAATAAGCAAAAGAAGTAGGATCGTCTAACTCAAGAGTTAAACGGTAGTTTTCAATAGCTTCGTGGTAACGACCTAATTTCTCCAGTACTTTTCCTTTTTCAAGATAAGCACCTATAAAATAATCATCACTAATTATTGCAAAATCGAAAGCCGATAATGCCTTATCGTAATCTTTTAAATCAAAATATTGCTTTCCTACCTGGTGCCAGGCTACCTCGCAGTAAGGATTTTTATCCAAATACATATTCAGGTATTCAATAGCTTCGGTTTTTTGATCCAGAAAATCGAAACAATACATAATGTTGTAAAGCGCCGAATAATCTTCTTCATCGGCTTCCAAACATTTCATAAAGCTGAATTTCGCATTCTCAAAATCTTCAAGAAATAAGTGTTCCATCCCGATAAGTGAATAAACTTCAGCAGGGTCAAGGGTAATATCAAGCGCCATTTCTAAAACCTGAATGGCATTAGCGTGGCGATCACGTTTAGAAAGAATTTGAGCTTTTTGTATGTAAATTTCTTCGTTAGAAGATTCTAATTGTTGTAAATCGGTAAGCATTGCTTCAGCAACATCCAGTTTATCTTCAAAAACCAAAATCTCAATTTTAAAGAGTTTTAGGTTAGTAGAAGTAGGGTGCTGCGCCAGGCCTAATTTAACGGCTTTTTTGGCCAATGCAAATTTCCCGTTTTCCAAATAGTAGTTAATAATATCTTCAAATTCCGCGGAATCAAAGAATAAAACATCATTTGTTTTAAGCATAGATTCAAATCGGGAAAGTGAGAAATTGTTTTCGTCGTTATGGCTTAATTGCATACGTTGGTAATTACGGGATTTCTACTTTACTCACTAAGTGAGGTTTAATATTTCAACGCCTTTGTCGAAATTACAGGATCTTATTGAACTTTATGCCTTGCGAGCCTGTTCAAGGTATTTCCTAAAATTAAAAACGATTATGGTTGAATAGTTAAAAAATCAATATTGTTGTTAACAAATTAATTAACAGTTTTCTGCTATTACATTATATCATTCAATACGTCAATAATGATGCCACAGCCTTCTTTTATTTCCTCTTCAGAAATGGTGAGTGGCGGGGTAATTCTCACCGCTTTTTTCTCGAATAAAAGCCAGAAAAGGATGAGGTTTTTCTCTTTACATTTTAAGATTAACTTATTCGCTATTTCTTCTGAAGTTGTAAGAATGGCAAGCATTAAGCCCATTCCTCTTACTTCTGAAATTAATGGATGCACCAGCAATTCTCTAAAGAGTTTTTCCTTTTTGAGACTTTCTGACATTAAGTCTGAAGAAGTGATTTCTTTTAATGTAGCTAAAGCTGAAGCAGCAATTACAGGATTTCCCCCAAAGGTGGTGATATGTCCCATTTTTGGATTGTCAGAAAGTGTATCCATCATCTCAGCTGAAGCAGAAAAAGCACCAATTGGCATCCCGCCACCCATTCCTTTGCCCAAAGCAACGATATCGGGAACCATATCAAAATTCTGAAATCCAAAGAGTTTTCCTGTTCTTCCAAATCCGGGCTGGATTTCATCGAGAATCAATAAAGCGCCCACATCCTCGCAGCGTTGTTTCACTTTTTGCAAATAATTATTTTCTGGAAGTATAAATCCGGCTCCTCCCTGAATACTTTCCAGGATAACGGCTGCAGTTTTTTCGGTGATCTTTTGCAGCTCTTCCTCATCGTTAAACTCAATAAAGGAAATTGCTCCTAAAAGTGGCCTGAAAGGTTTTTGACGTTCTTCGTAATCCATTAAACTTAAAGAACCCATCGTATTCCCGTGATAGGCCTGGTGGGCAGCAATAATCTCGGCTCTCCCCGTATAACGCCTTGCCAGTTTTAGAGCGCCTTCTATGGCCTCGGTACCCGAATTGGTTAAGTAGGTTTTTTCCAACGGTTTCGGAAAATGTTTAGCTAGCATTTTAGTTAATTCTACGGCCGGCTGCTGCGCATATTCGCCGTAAACCATAACGTGCAGGTATTTTTCAGCCTGATCTTTAATAGCATTTACCACCTTAGGATGGCAATGCCCCAAACTGCAGGCCGAAACCCCGGCTACAAAATCCAGGTGCTTCTTTCCGTCAGTGGTAAAAATATAAGAACCTTTGGCCGATTCCACTTCAAGTCCCAGTGGATGCGGAGTGGTTTGCGCCTGGTATTTGAGAAAATCTTTATTCATTAGGTTGGTCTTCTTCAGCTTCAGTCTCTTCTTTATTTTCAATCGTATCTTCTGCAGCCTTAATCAACGTCTGAGGTTCTTTTAACTGCGGGATGCTATCTTTTACCCTGTTTTGTAGATCTTCGGGTTTTAATCTAGATTTATCATTGAGCAGCATGTCGTCTCCTTCTTCCCGTTCATCAAAGAACTCTTCCTCTTCATCCGGTAACGGGATACCTTTAATTTTAACTAGCTCGGGTACCGGTTTGCCTTTAAACAAATCTTCTTTTGTAAGTAATCTTTCGTCCCCACGCCAGTTGAAGCCAATTAATTCCCGAACGTTTTCGGGGAAATCTTCTTCCGGAGTTAAATTTCCCTCTACATTTTGGTAGTAATAAATATCCTCAATTTGCTGCTCTTTAAAAAGAATTTTAATTGAACTGGACAGGGTTTTGTTAATTCCAATAAGTTCCTGATCGCTATTTCGGCTATAATAGAGAGTTTCTGTATTTTTATTTATATCTACCTGGTATAGCTCATTATCTTCAAATAATCCTACCAGATCCATTCCTTTTACCTGGTTGTAACCTTGAATAGTATCTTTCTGAATTAAAAAAGCATTATTAAAAACCCGCATAGAATCCAGCTGCTCAGTTTTATTATTGCTTTGCAAATGAATGGTGTCTCCCGTCATTTGGCTCAGTCCGCTCCATAGAACTGGACTTCTTCTCTTGGTTACGGAAGTAACGGGACCGCTAGTAATATTAATCATTTTGGTAAGTGCGGTTTCCTGGTTTATATGAACGGAATCACTTTTCCCGCTCATATCTGTTTTGTAAAGGCGAACGTCATAAAATCCGCGAATAATACGTTTCTCGGGTTTTCCGGTAATCATTATGGTATCACCATGAATAAACAGCGAATCATTATCCTGAACGCTGGCGGCAACCGCTCTTTTGGTAATAAAAACGGAATCTTTATCCCGGAAAACTTCAGCATAATGGCCCGTGACCACACTTTCATTTATGGTATCTATAACTTCAATGTTATTGGTAGCCGAAGCAAAATTGGTATTCCGGTTAAAATACATACTGTCGCCTTTAACCGTTCTATTCTCGTAATCTATTTTCGAATTTTTGACGAAATAACCTGTATCGCCTCGGGTGTCGTAGAATCCGCGTTCGCAATAAACCGTGCTAGTTTCACTTTCTATAGTAGAAGGGCCGTAGAGATATGCGTGGCCGGTTTCCCCATAAAAATCAAGTTGTTCTGAATTTATGATGTATTCAGGATTGGTAAGCACCACATCTGAGACGAAAGAATATTTATCGTCTTCCATAAAATAACGACCAATATTACTGGTTATCACCCCGCCGGTATCTGTAACTTTCCCGCCACTTCTATAATAGGCTTGTTGTTTTAAACGATCAAAGAAAAGGCTGTCAGATTCCAGTGTAGTTTGTGGCCGCTTCATAACAACCTCTCCACTAGCGAAAGCAAATTGCGAGTTTCCGTTATATTCAGCATAATTGCTGTTTAGCTTTACGGTATCACCTTGTTGCATTCTGACATTTCCAAAAGCCCTAAAGAAATTTTCATCTTTATAATGAATAGCGAGATCGCACCAAACTTCTATCCCTTCATGTTTAAAATAAACCTGGTTTTCAACTTTGCTCAAAACAAAGGCTCCCGGATATTTTTCATCCTGAATATTTCTGTCGGCACTATAGTCAATTTCTTTTGCTTCCTGCGCCTGTGTTAAAGCTGGGAAAGCAAAAAAGGCAATTACTATAAAAAGAATGATTTTTTTCAAGCTGAAAATTTTTTCAAAAGTAACTAAATTTTCCGCCATAATTTATAGTAATCTATCTAAGCTGTTTTCTAAAATAATGAGAATTATATATAATAAAAAAGTTTATTTATTGAGAATTTACTGTCAAAAAGATAAATCTATCACAAAATTCACATAATTTAAGTCTTCTCAGCTTCTGTTTAGAAAACCTTAACAACTTAAATAAAACCCTGACACTTTTTACTGCGTATGTTTAATAAATAACTAAAGAACTTAAATTATGGAAAAACCACGTATTAAGGTAGATGCAGTTTCTGCAAAGCCTTTGAAAAACAGTAAATCCCGAAGAAAATTTCTTAAAATGGGAGGACTTGCAGTAGCAGGTTCAGGATTGTTGCTTTATGGATGTAGCAGTGATGATGACATGAATAACCCGGAACCTATGCCGGGAGAAGTTTTTGATCTGGGAAGCGGCGATGTAGGTATTTTAAATTATGCTTACGCCCTGGAGCAGTTGGAGGCTGCATTCTATACTAAGGTTCTAGATGGTTCTTATTGGGCCGGAGCTAATGCTGAAGAAAAAAAGATATTAGAAGATCTATATGACCACGAGGTAATTCACCGCGAATTTTTCAAGGCTGCCATTGGTGCAAACGCGGAGGCAAGCCAGGTATTACCAGAACTTGAATTTGACTTTAGCAGTGTGAATTTTGCCGATAGAAATTCTGTACTGGCCACCGCTAGAGTACTTGAAGATACGGGTGTAGCCGCATATAATGGCGCAGGAAGATTACTTCAAACTCCGGATTTTCTGGTGATTGCTGGGAAAATTGTTTCTGTAGAAGCAAGACACGCCGCAGCAATTCGCTCTATTTATCTAGAAGATGATACAGCTTTTGCAGGAGATGATATTATTGATAGCAACGGATTAGATCTAGCGAAAGATCCGCAAACAATTCTAAGCGAAGTTGGAAATACCGGCTTTGTAGTTACAGAATTCACTGCTAATAACTTGCCTCAATAATCTTTTAATCAACTTAAAAACAACATTATGGATATTATAAAATTTTTAGACGAATTTACTTCTGAAAGTCTTACGAAAAAGGCTTCATCGAGACGAGCTATGCTTGGTAATCTTGGTAGTTTTGGGAAAAAGGCAGCTATGGTAGCGGTGCCTTTTGGCCTGGCTTCAACATCGAGTAAAGCATTTGCTCAGGATAACGGGAATAATGCTATTGGAGCATTGCAGCTTGCGCTTACTCTAGAATACCTTGAAGCTGAATTCTACATTAAAGCCTTAGACTCTGGTGTGTTGCCCAGTGGCGGTAGAGCCGAAGCGGTATATAACCAAATTTCGAAACACGAATCTGCTCACGTTACATTTCTACAAACAGGTCTAGGAGATAATTCAGTAGATTCTCCGGAATTCGATTTTACGGCTGGAGGAGCTTTTGATCCTTTTAACCCAAATAATGATATGGCCTACGCTCAGTTATTAGCTTTAGCCCAGGCATTTGAGGATACCGGAGTTAGAGCTTACAAAGGACAGGCCGGAAATCTTATGGGAACCCAATTTTTAACCCCTGCTTTGCAAATACATTCTGTAGAAGCAAGACATGCTTCAGAAATAAGAAGGTTAAGAGCTGATGTTTTAAATGAAAATACTAACGAAAATGCTCTTGGCTGGATAACGCTAAACAACCGCGGACCGGGAATGCCGGAAGCAACGCAGGCAGTTTACGATGGTGAAGAGAATGTAGTACAGGGAGGAGTAAACCTGGTAGATGCTACAGGATTTAGCGCCGAAGCCGTATCGCAATCTTATGATGAACCAATGAGCGGGGAAGTAGCCCAGCAAATTGCAGGATTGTTTATCGTTTCATAAAGATAACTAACTCAATTCTAAGTTTTTGTTATAAGAATTTTGTTATGAAAAAAGCCGTTTCGATTTGAAACGGCTTTTTGATTTTTAAACTCGGTACGCTTTAAATTAGCGTTCTATAGTTTGTTTTCTATCGGGTCCTACTGAAACCACTTTAATTGGTATTTCCAGTTCTTTTTCTAAAAACTCTACATAATCAATCAACTCTTTCGGAAGTTCATCGGCCTTGGTCATTCCGGTAAGATCTGCTGCCCAACCCTTAATTTCGGTATAAACAGGTGTCACATTTTCCGGTTCAATATTATAGGGTAAATGATGAATTTCCTTTCCTTTATAATTATAGGCAGTACATACTTTTAGAGTTTTAAATCCGCTAAGTACATCACCTTTCATCATAATTAACTGGGTGATTCCGTTAACCTGAACTGCATATTTTAAAGCTACTAAATCCAGCCAGCCACATCTACGCGCGCGACCGGTGGTAGCACCAAATTCGTTACCTACACGTCCCATGGTTTCACCGTCTTCATCAAAAAGTTCGGTAGGGAAGGGGCCACTTCCAACGCGGGTTGTATATGCTTTGAAAATCCCATAGGCTTCACCAATTTTATTCGGCGCAACGCCAAGTCCTGTACAGGCTCCTGCAGCAGTAGTTGTGGAAGAAGTTACAAAAGGATAGGTTCCAAAATCAATATCCAGTAAAGATCCCTGGGCACCTTCGGCTAAAATAGTTTTTCCTTCTTTCTGGGCTTCGTGCAAATAAGCTTCACTATCTATAAAAGTTAGTGATTTCAGCGTTTTTATTGCATTAAAAAATTCCTTTTCCAGTTCAGCAAGATCATATTGAACATCTACATCGTAGAATTTGATCATCTTCTCGTGCTTATCGGCCAGAGTTCTGTATTTTTCTTTCCAGTTTTCCAGCTCTAAATCACCAACACGAATTCCGTTTCTTCCGGTTTTGTCCATATAAGTTGGACCAATACCTTTAAGGGTAGAACCAATTTTAGCCTTTCCTTTAGAAGCTTCAGAAGCCGCATCTAAAAGCCTGTGTGTAGGCAAAATTAAATGTGCTTTTCGGGAAATAAGCAGTTTAGATATATAATCTATATTGTGTTTGCTGAGGTTGTCCAGTTCTTTTTTAAAAATCACTGGATCTATCACTACGCCATTTCCTACAAGGTTAATGGTTTCATCGTGAAAAATTCCTGAAGGGATGGTGTGGAGTACGTGTTTTTGCCCATCGAATTCGAGCGTGTGTCCTGCGTTTGGTCCGCCCTGAAATCTCGCAATAATATCGTATTTAGAGGTGAGCACATCAACAATTTTTCCTTTGCCTTCGTCACCCCATTGGAGACCGAGTAGTAAATCTACCGCCATTGAAATCTTAAGTTAGTTGGTTGTTTTTTTATTGCCGTAAAAATATAAAGAATGTTTGGTAATTTTAATATCAAACACTTCTTCAATTGTTTGCTTAATAGATTGTATACGAGGGTCGCAAAATTCTATCACTTCGCCTGTGTCGGTTAGAATAACGTGGTCGTGCTGCCGGTCAAAATAAGATTTCTCGTATTGGGACTGGTTTTGTCCAAATTGATGCTTCCTAACAAGTCCGCATTCCAGTAATAATTCTATGGTATTATAGAGGGTGGCACGACTTACCCGGTACTTCTTGTTTTTCATTTTAATGTAGAGTGACTCTATATCAAAATGATCGTCGTTATTGTAGATTTCTTGAAGTATCGCAAAACGTTCTGGGGTTTTTCTATGCCCTTTTTCTTCCAAATACTTGGTGAAAACGTTTTTAACTACTGCCTGATCGTTCTTATTTACAACTTTTTTGCTCATAGTTCTTTGTACCTTACAAAGGTATAGGATTATTCACGGCTAACCTTATCGATGCCGTTAATTTTTTTGAGTCGGTTTATGATTTTTGTAAGTATGGCATTGTTCTTTACCCTAAGCGTTATTTGCCCGCTAAAGACACCATCTACACTTTCAAAATTAACCTTTTGCATATTCACATTTAGGTTGCTGGAGATTTCTTTTGTGATCTCACTTACCAAACCTAAATTGTCAATTCCCGTTAATTTAACTACTGCTTTAAAGTCTTGTTGCGAAGAATCTATCCATTTTGCGGGAATAATTCTGTAGGCATAATTGCTCTGAAGCTGAAGCGCATTTGGGCAGTTTTTCTTATGAACTTTAATCCCATCATTTACCGTTACAAAACCAAAAACCTGGTCTCCGGGAATAGGATTACAGCAATTAGCCAGTTTATATTCTAAAGTTTCATCTTCATCCCTTCCAAAAACAAGCTGATCGTATTTAGAAGTAATTTCATCTTTATTAAGATCTTCGGCAATAACCGGTTTAGTGATCTTTCGTTTAATATAACTTACCAGTGCATTACTTCGGGAAGATGCAAATTCCTTGAGTTTCTGATTGTCAATTTTCCCAATTCCAACGCGATAAAATAGATCAAGGCTGGTTTTTAGATTAAAATGAACCACCAACTCATTGATTATTTTTTCATTAAAAGGAATTTTTTGTGCGCGTAACTTTCGGGTGAGTATCGCTTTCCCTTCTTCGGCTATTTCTCGTTTTTCATCTTTTAAAGAAGATTTTATCTTGGCGCGAGCTCTTGCGGTTGTCGCATAATCAAGCCAGTTTACATTAGGCTGTGCATTTTCGGAAGTGATTATTTCTACCTGGTCACCACTTTTCAATTCGTGGCTTAAAGGCACTAATTTATTGTTTACACGTGCGCCTCTCGTTTTTAAGCCAATTTCTGTATGAATACTGAAAGCGAAATCTAAAGGCGTAGAGCCTTTTGGTAAAGATTTTAAATCTCCCTGGGGAGTAAAAACGAATATTTCTTTTGAATAAAGGTTGAGTTTAAACTGCTCTACAAAATCTACCGCATTTACATCGGGGTTTTCCAATGCTTCCTGAAGCCGGTTTAACCATTCTTCAATTCCGCGGTCTTCCTGGGTGTCACCTTCCTTATATTTATAGTGTGCAGCATATCCTTTTTCGGCAATCTCGTTCATTCGTTGGCTACGAATCTGAACTTCTACCCAACGGCCTTTTGGTCCCATAACGGTAATATGCAAAGCTTCGTAACCTGTAGATTTAGGTGAAGAAATCCAATCCCGAAGCCTTGTAGGATTTGGCCTAAAGTGATCGGTGACTATAGAATAAATTTTCCAGGCAAGGAATTTTTCGTTTGCCTGGTCACTTTTGTAAATTATCCGAATAGCAAATTTGTCGTAAACCTCGTCAAAACTCACATTCTGAGCTTGCATTTTACGATTTATGGAATAGATAGATTTTGGCCTTCCTTTAATATCATATTTAAGCTCTTCCTGATTCAGCGAATCTTCAATAATCCTGGAAAATTCTTTAATGTAGGCATCCTGCTCCTCTTTGCTTTCTTTTATTTTAGTGTGAATCTCATGATAAACTTCGGGTTCAGTATATTTTAAACCAAGATCCTCGAGTTCGGTTTTAATATTGTATAGCCCAATTCTGTGGGCTAGCGGAGCATAAATATAAAGTGTTTCTGAAGCGATCTTTTCCTGTTTATCACGCCGCATTGCATCCATAGTTTGCATATTGTGCAATCTATCGGCAATCTTGATAATAATTACCCGAATATCATCATTTAGAGTAAGCAACATTTTCCGGAAATTCTCGGCCTGCAGCGAAACATCTTTATCTTTCTTTAAACTGGAAATTTTAGTAAGCCCGTCAACGATTGTTGCAACAGTTTTCCCGAACATCTTCTCTATATCCTCCAGCGTATAAATCGTGTCTTCAACCACATCGTGTAAAAGGGCTGCGATAATGGAAGTGGCATCTAACCCAATTTCTGAAGCTACGATTTTTGCAACAGCGATTGGGTGAAAAATATAAGCTTCGCCAGATTTTCTTCGCTGATCTTTATGTGCCTCTACAGCGGTATCAAAAGCCTTTCTAATTTGCTTTTTATCATCGTCACTTAAGCTGCGGTAACTTATGCGCAGGAGTTCTTTATACTGCCTTGCAATTTGCTTGTTTTCTTTCTCTATAGCGGCTTCTGTCATAATTTAAAAGTACAATTAAGATTATAAAGAAACAACTACAAACCGCGCTTTAAGTTCCTGAACCTTTGTAAAAGTGTGGGATGCGAATAATGCATAAAGACATAAGCTTTATGTGGAGTAAGATTGCTTAAGGTGTTTTTGGTAAGTTTTTTTAAGCTTGAAATTAAAGGCCCAGCACCGTAGGTTTGCTTTGCATAATCATCTGCCTGATATTCAAATTTTCGAGATAAATAATTCATTAACAAGCCTGTGACTTCTGAAATAGGACTGTATAAAATCCCGAAGGCAATTAAGCCAATATGAAAACTTGGTTCATCAACCCCCAGCGCTTGTGAAAGGGCAGGGCTACCCACAAATAGGGACAAAAGCCACAATGTGAAACCGGTAGTTAAGATTGAAGCGCCCAAATTCACAATAATATGGTTCTTTTTATAATGCCCAACTTCGTGCGCCAGTACCGCTACAATTTCTTCTTCTTCCAGGTCTTTTACCAAAGTATCAAAAAGGGTAATGCGTTTTTCTTTTCCAAATCCGGAAAAATAAGCATTCGCTTTTGTACTCCGTTTAGAACCGTCTATGATAAAAATATTATCGAGGGTAAAACCTACACTTTCGGCATAAGTTTCAATCTTTGTGCGCAGAGAACCTTCTTCCAGCGGACTTTGTTTATTAAATATAGGCACTATGAGTTTTGCATAAAACATATTGAGGAATATAGAAAATACCGCTACCAGAATCCAAGCATACCACCAGAAATCATTTCCGGCAAATTGGTAGAACCAAACGATTAGTGCCAAGATCCCACCTCCGAGGATAGCCATCATAAGCAAACCTTTTATTTTATCTAAAAAAAAGGTTTTTTTCGTGGTTTTATTGAAGCCATATTTTTCCTCGATAACAAAAGTGCTGTACCAGGAAAAAGGCGTGGTAAGTATATCGCTGCCAATCATTATTATTCCGAAGAAAATAAGGGCCACCAGAATGGCATTATCGGTAAAGTTTCGCGCGATGTCATCTACCCACGCAAATCCGTCAAAGAGGATAAATCCCAAAGTAAGCAAAACTGAAAATGTAGATGTGATAATTCCAAACCTGTAACGCTCCTTTTTGTAACATTGGGACTTTTCGTTTTCTTCTTTATCGTAAACATCGCTGAGCTCCTGAGGGACAGGATCATCAAAATGTTTCGCGTTTAAGGTGTCCAGAATCTTATCGATAATAAAATCGATTACAATAATGGCAATGATGATATAAAATATGGTTTCGGGGTTCAAAGGCTTTTAATTTTAATGCTGAATTATACTTGCTGACAACGTGGTTTAATCTTTAGAAACGACGTTGTCTTTTGGCTTCAAAAATAAGGATTCCGGCCGCAACAGAAACATTCATAGAATCAATTTCACCACTCATTGGAATAATAATATTTTGGGTTGAATTTTGTCGCCATTCTCCACTTAAACCGGTGGCTTCAGTTCCCACTACAATAGCTGCAGCCTGAGTGAAATCTATCTCGTGATATGGTTTTGAAGCTTGCAGGGCAGCAGCATATATCGAAATATTCTTTTCCTTTAAAAATTCAATAATTTCTGAAGTACTCCCGGTGGCGATTTGATTGGTAAATACGCAGCCCACACTGGAACGGATAATATTTGGGTTATAAAGATCGGTTTTTGGATTTGCGATAAAAACAGCATCTACATTCGCAGCATCGGCAGTTCTTAGAATCGCACCTATATTTCCCGGTTTTTCAGGAGCTTCAGCAACAAGAATTAAAGGATTTTTAGTCTGGAATTTAATACTTTGTAGGCTGTTCTCTTTAGTTTTAAAAATCGCTAAAACTCCTTCAGTACTACTTCTATAGGCTAGTTTCTCGTAAACTTCCGAAGAAATCTCAGTAATTTGAACTTCCTCTGAAATTAATGATTCAATTTCTTTTAAATTCAGCAAGTCTGGACAAAAATAGACTGCTTTTAGTTCAAATTTTCCCTTTAAAGCCAATTGAATTTCCCGTTTGCCTTCAACCAGACAAACACCTTCTTTTCTACGCTGCCGTGATTTTTCCTGTAATAGGAGCAGGTGTTTTACTTCCTTATTTTGCGTACTGCTAATTTGCTTAATCATAGGTGTAAAAATAGGGAGTTTAAGCCTATTGCAAAGAAAAGAGGTTAACAAAATACCGCCTTCGGTATAATTGTTAACCTCTTTAAATTCCGCGAATTTATTTCTATTTACTCGCGCTATCGTATTTTTCCATATAACGTTGGTAAAGTTCGGTTTGGTGAGTTTCCAAACTTACTTCCCGTCCCTGGATAAAAGCGTGGGTCAAAATATTTCCTCGCATATCCAAAGCATCCCCTTCGCTAATAAACAATGTGGCTGTTTTTCCTTTTTCCAAAGTACCAACCATATCATCTATTCCAAGTATTTTGGCGGTGTTCGAAGTAATAAGCTTAAGCGCTTCTTCTTTACCCAAACCATAAGCACCTGCAGTTCCTGCGTAAAAAGGTAGGTTTCTGGTATTCATTCTTTCCATACTCCCGCTGCTTTCCAGAGCTACTAAAACACCTTTGTTATGTAGAATTCCGGCTAATTTATAGGGAAAATCATAATCATGGTCTTCACTGCTTGGCGTATCGTGTGGTCGTTGAACCAAGACTGAAATATTATTGTTTTTTAGATCTTCTATTGCTTTATGTGCTTCATAGCCACCAACAATTACCAGATGTTCTAATTCGTGATCTTTCTTAAAATCTATTACATCCAGGATTTCCTTCTTTCCATCTACGTGAATATAAACACGTTTATCTCCAGTGAAAACGTTTTTCATCGCTTCGTAAGCGAGATTTGTTTTTTCGTTGTTACCTTCTAAATAAGCTTTAGCCGATGCGAAAAATTCTTCAAGTTTTAAGAGATCTTCCTGATAATCTTCACTTGGTTTAACACCTGGATCTTCACCGGCCCACCAGCGGCCTCTGGTAAAACTACTTGGCCAGTTAATATGTAAACCATCGTCTTCTTTGATTGTCGCGTCTTCCCAATTCCATGCGTCAAACTGCACGATAGATGATGTTCCTGAAATTCTGCCACCACGTGGTACAATTTGTCCCATAAGAACCCCATTTGGTCGCATACTTTCTACGATTTTGCTTTCGGCATTGTAGGCAATAACACTTCTAATATGGGGAAGCATGGATCCAATTTCATCTTCATCGTCTGTAGCACGAACAGCATCGATCTCTACCAAACCTAAAGTGGCGTTCGGAGCGATAAATCCCGGGTACACGTGTTTTCCTTCGGCCTCAATAATTCGGCCGCGGTATTGCATTTTTGTAGCGGTAGCATCCATCACCTGAGTGATTTTACCATCTTCAAAAATAATTAGGCTGTTCTCAATAATTTCACCGTTCCCGAGGTGGGCCGTGGCGCCAACAATAGTTACTGCTTCGGTTTGTTTGGAAGCCGGGGTTTGTTGGGCAAAAGAATTTCCTATACAGGTAAATAGCGCAATTATTACTAAATATTTCATCTTCATTTGTTCTTTTTAATGGATTTCTTCCAGTGTATTACAATGGATATGTTGTTCTTCTTTCTTCGTTACCGGTTGAGTTTTAAGGCCTTTATTTTTGGCTTCCAACATTTGGGTAATTAATTCACTTCTTTGCTCCTGAATTTCTTCACGCAATTCTTTATCTCGTTCTATATCAAAGAAAACTTTTCCCTGAATTAAGGTTTTTTCCGCCTTGGCGTAAATCGATAAAGGATTATCTGACCACAATACCAAATCGGCGTCTTTTCCTGTTTTTACACTTCCAACACGATCGTCTATATGCAATAATTTTGCCGGATTCAATGTTACGAATTTCCATGCGTCTTCTTCAGATACACCTCCATATTTAACAGATTTCGCTGCTTCCTGATTTAATCGTCTACTCATCTCGGCATCGTCACTGTTAATTGCGGTTACAATTCCCTGGCTGTGCATAATTGGTGCATTAAAAGGAATGGCATCGTTCACCTCATATTTATAGGCCCACCAATCAGAAAAAGTTGAGCCACCGGCGCCGTGTTCCTTCATTTTATCGGCCACTTTATAACCTTCTAAAATATGGGTGAAAGTATTAATTCTGAAATCAAAATTCTCGGCAACTTTCATCAACATATTAATTTCACTTTGAACATAGGAATGAGCTGAAACAAAACGCTCGCTATTAATTATTTCTAAAAGGGTTTCCATCTCCAGGTCTCTTCTAAAGTCTTCATCGTTTTCCCTGCCTTCTTCATATTCCTTTGCCCTGGTGAAATAATCGGTAAAAACCTGCTCTACACCCATCCTGGTTTGTGGGAATCTTGAACGACTTCCCCAGTTAGATTGCTTCACATTTTCCCCCAATGCGAATTTTATAAATTTCGGGGAATTTTCAAAGAGCATATCCTCAGCGTTTTCCCCCCATTTAAGTCTCAAGATCGCCGATTGCCCACCAATGGGATTTGCTGAACCGTGTAAAAGTTGAACGGTAGTTACGCCGCCGGCAAGATTTCGGTAAATATTCATATCTGTAGGATCTACTACGTCTTCCATAGTTACTTCGGCAGTAGAATTATGGCCCGCTTCGTTAATTGCTGAAGCAGCAATATGGGAGTGTTCGTCTATAATTCCCGAAGTAAGGTGTTTTCCTGTAGCATCAACTACTCGTGCATTTCCTGCATTTAGATTTTCTCCAATTTTGGAAATCTTCCCATTTTTCACTAAAACATCGGTATTTTCTAGAATTCCTTCTTCTTCATTGGTCCACACTGTGGCGTTTTGAAATAGAATGCTTTCTTCTTCTGGCATTTCAGAAAATCCGTAGGCTTTATTCGGAAAACTTACAGGCATAATTTCGCGAATGTCCTCATCTTCATCTTCTCCATTTTCTTTTTCGTCTTCTTCTGCTTCAGCAGTTTCAGTTGAAGTTTTCTTAGTAGCACTAAAATCAGTTTCTGAACCATCACTTAAATACGCTGTTCCAGAAATTTCATTCTTATTATCGTCGGTTTTGGCCACTAAACGTGTAAAACCTGTTTTTGTGGTATCGGCCGGAGAAAGCAATAAGTTCATCCAGTTATCTGAAAAACTAAGTTTTGCACCTAGTTTTGTTTCACCAGATTTTACGCTTGCTTTAGGTGCTTCCGGTTTTCCAGAAATCTTTAGTTCATATGTAGAGCCTTCTAACTTAAGATCATACGTTCCGGTTATATCGGTAGTGTTCATTTTATTAATGACAGCTCTTTCTCCCTGGATCCAGTTTTCGAAAACACTGGTTTCCTTATCAAAATAATCTCCTGAAGTTATGATGAAATTCGCCCAGGCACCTTCTTTTAAAGTTCCCAAACGATTTCCCTCTCCAAGTATTTTTGCCGGAGTAGTGGTTAGTGCCGCAAGCGCGTCCTCTTTGCTCAAGCCGTAAGAAACCGCTTTTAGCAAATTATTTCTAAAATCTTTTTCAGATTCAAGATCGTGAGCAGTTATGGTAAAAGGAATGTCATTTTCGGCAAGCATTTTAAGGTTAGCCGGGGCCTGGTTCCAGATTTTCATTTCTTCCAGCGTTACGTGCTCAGCCAAAAAAGGATTTTCTACATCGTAGGCATCAGGGAAATTAAGCGGAACAATAAAAGTGCTTCCGGTTTCTTTTATTTCATGGAGACGTTGGTATTCTTTTCCGTCGCCTAAAATCACATAATCTACGCTAAATTCATTTCCGATTTTGCCAGCTCTTAAAGCATCCAGAAGATTATCTGTAGCAAAGATTTGAGTGAGGCTTTTATTTCGGTTTAAAGCTTCCAGAGCTAAATCTTTGTTTTCTGATTTTCCTTTTCCATACCATTCTGCATCCAAATAGGCCTGGCGAATTAAAGCCATCGCGCCCATTGTTGAGGTTGGATAAGATTGTCTGGACAGTTTACTTTTATCGAAAGAAAGGTATTGTGCTGAGCGATCTTTTAGTATACGATCGCCTTCGGTTCCGCCCGGGTTCAATGCTACAAGCATTCCGGTACCGCGTATAATTCCGTCAGGAACGTGTGTGTTTACCGCACCAAATCCGGCTTTATGAAGTGAAGTTGCAGCCTTTTCATCGTAATTAAAAGATTCTACGGCATCGGTTTCCGGCCTAATATGATCGTTCCAGTAATAACCTTCACGGTTTGCATCATATTGCGGCTGGCCGTTTCCACTGGCTTCTTCAGGTTCTTTTATTCCAAAACTGCTGTATAAATCAATAAATGAAGGATAAACTTCTTTACCTTCTAAATCAATAACAATACTGTTTTGCGGTTCGTTAACCGATTTGCCAATGGCGGTGATTTTGCCATCTTTCACCACGAACATTCCGCTTTCTATTGTCTCCTGCGGGCTTACGTGAATTTTTGCATTTTTAAATACCGTGTAGTTGGTTTGTGGATTTTTTACCCCGTCGTTTTTGGGGAAGTATTCCTGGGCTTTTGCCTGTAGGCTGACCAGAAATACCAGACATAGTAAAAGTCTTATTTTCATAAAGTTTTAGTTGAATTAAATGTGGTTTTACTCTTAAGGCCGGTAAATTAAGAAAATTATAACAAAGCTGAAATTGGTTTTTAAACTATGTGAGATTTTATTTATGTCTGTTTTTATTCATTAAATTAAAATTATGAATAAATCGTCATGCTGAACTTTTTTCAGCATCTAACACGAACAGTCTATATATTCAACTTAGACCCTGAAACAAGTTACCAGGGTGACATCCAAATTTTAAAGCATGACTGTTTTCAGATATTCAATTTATTTTCTCAATCCTAAATAATTAATAGGTTAAAGTTTATTTTTTTCTTCTGAAAAGTAATTAACCAAGAGTGCAACCACGTAACTGTAGCTTTTCATTCCGTCGGCCTGATTATTCACTATTAGAAAACGGTTGTAAAAAGCTTGAAAAATCGGTTCAAAAGGATTTTGATGCGCAAGCCAGAATTCTTCTACTTCACGATAGTTTTCCAGTATTCCGGAATTAAGTTTGGCTTTTAAAGCTTCAAACTTTTCAGGTTCTCTTCTATATAATTCATTTAGGCAATATCGCAACGCAAAAGTATAACCTGAATACCTAAAATAAGCATCGGGATGGTTCATCGTGCTTAGACAGGCAATAAAATTAGCCTCATTTTCTTTGGCAAATCCTAACTGATGTCCAATTTCGTGGCTGGCAGTAGTAGGAATTTTATAAGATACAATTTGCGTATTTACC
Source organism: Salegentibacter lacus (assembly GCF_020164555.1). Taxonomy (GTDB): domain Bacteria; phylum Bacteroidota; class Bacteroidia; order Flavobacteriales; family Flavobacteriaceae; genus Salegentibacter; species Salegentibacter lacus. Next base: position 55,272 of record NZ_JAIQZB010000012.1, read on the forward strand.
TGGGCCTCGCCGGTAAGCGGGTTGAGATAACCGTTGAAACCCATATAAGAAAGCGGAATACTATATAAGGATCGTTTTAGCGATTCGCCTTTATAAGTGAGCTCAGGATAATCTTTGCTGATATTGGTATAGCCTTCAATAGTTTTTTCAAAGATTTGATTTTTAGAATAGGGAACTACTACACTAAGCGAATCATTTTCGGTAAGCTGGTTATGGAGTTTGTTGGATTCGGTAATTAATATTTCTGAAAGTGAATAGAGCTCTTCGGTGGTATAATCGTTTTCAATCTCCAAAGTTTCGTGAAGCGGTAAGCGGTAATAATTAAATCCCCAGAAAATATGAAAACAGGCATATACCAAAGATAAAACCGCAAGGGCATCTATTAACCAAAACCTGGGATTTCTAAATTTCTGCTGAAAACGTCTAATTACCCAACGAATTATTAAAATTCCGAAGAACGTATATAAGAGGTCGCCCAGTGAAAACGGTAAAAATCCGTGTCCGTAGCGCATTAATTTTGATAACTGTGGGTAAACCAATCGGCTGTACCAATTTTCTACCAGCTCAGGATATCCGGCGAGGAAAATGATAAAAACGATCTGCACCGGAAGCAGAAATGCTAAAATATAAAGTCCTTTTTTCTTCACTTTTTAAAAATACAATTATTAGCAAAACACGACTTAAAATCTTAAGTAACTGGCCTTCTTTTGGTTAAATAAGTTTTAAAAAGTCTGTAAATTTTCCTTCTTTGTTTATTACCAATACCTTTGTAAAAGACCAAAATATAAAACAATGAACGAAGAAATAAGGGAATTAGAACCGAAAATCTTATGGAATAAATTTGCCGATCTAAACGAAGTGCCGCGACCTTCTAAAAAAGAAGAGCGGGTAATTGAGTTTATGAAAAACTTTGGTAACAAACTTAACCTGGAAACCCTGGTAGACGATACCGGAAATGTGGTAATAAAAAAACCGGCCACTGCCGGGATGGAAGAAAGAAAACCTATCGTGCTGCAGTCGCATTTAGATATGGTACACCAGAAAAACAACGATACCGATTTTGATTTTGAAACCAGCGCAATCAATATGTATGTTGATGGTGATTGGGTACGAGCCAAAGGAACCACTCTGGGAGCAGATAACGGACTCGGTGTAGCAAGTATGATGGCGATTTTGGAAAGTAACGATATTCAGCATCCCGCTCTCGAAGCTTTGTTTACTATAGATGAAGAAACCGGTATGACCGGCGCCAAAGGTTTGGATTCTAATCTACTTGAGGGTGATATTCTCTTAAATCTGGATACGGAAGAAGACGATGAAATTGGTATTGGATGTGCCGGTGGGGTAGATATTACTGCAGTTAGAGATTATGAAGAAGAAAACACGCCTGATAATTCGGTAGGTTACCAGATAAAAGTAAAAGGATTAAGAGGTGGACATTCCGGAATGGATATCATAAAAGGTCTGGCTAATGCCAATAAAATTATGGCTCGTGTGCTTTTCGATTCAAATAGAGATTTCGGTTTGCGTGTTTCCAGCATTAATGGAGGTGGACTAAGAAATGCTATTCCACGCGAAAGTGAAGCCATTGTAGTAGTTGATAAATCGAATACCGAAACTTTTTTGACCGAAATTATTCAGCAGGTTCGTGAGATTAAAGCTGAATTTGCTTCCCTCGAACCTAATATGGATATTGAAATTTCTGAAACCGAAGTTCCTAATAAGGTAATGAAAGTTGAAGATCAGCAGGAAGTAGTTAAGGCAATTTCTGCAGCGCATAACGGCGTTTACAGAATGAGTCCTGATATTGAAGGTTTAGTGGAAGCTTCCAATAATATCGCCAGCGTAAAAGTTGTGGATGGGAAGGTGAAAATAAATTGCCTTACAAGATCATCGGTAGAATCTTCTAAAGATGATTTAGCCAATAGTTTGGAAGCGACTTTTGAACTTGCGAAGTTTAAAGTAAAATTATCTGGTGAATATCCTGGTTGGGCGCCAAATCCTAATTCGGCTATTTTGAAGGTGGTAGATGAATTGTATCAAAACCTGCATAAAGAAAAAGCAGATGTAGCTGCCTGTCACGCGGGGCTTGAATGTGGAATTATTGGAAACCATTATCCGGAAATGGATATGATTTCTTTTGGACCTACAATTAGGGGAGCACATTCACCCGATGAACGTGCGAGCATTACTTCAGCCCAGAAATACTGGAAATTCTTAATTGAAGTTTTAAAGAATATTCCAAAGAAATAATAAGGAGTATTTAAAAGTAAAAAGGCTGTTTGAGTTATTTTCTCTTTCGTCATCCTGAATTTATTTCAGGATCTAGTTTCAATTGAACTTAGAAGCTGAAATAAATTCAGCTTGACGTCGGAAAATAAGAATTCAAACAGCCTTTCTTATATAAATTCAGGAAATTACTCCTGGATACCTACCAACTCTACCTTAAAAACAAGATCGGTATTTGGAGGAATTACGCCACCGGCGCCTCTTTCACCGTAACCTAAATGACTTGGGATGTAAAGTAGCGCTTCATCACCAACTTTAAGTTGCTGAATGCCTTCTTTAAAACCTGGAATCATTGGAGCATCTGGACCGTAAACTACCGTCATTGGACCATAACCTCCCTGGCTTTTTCTACCTTCATTAAATAAGCCCATTTCTTTTGCCAGTTCTTCTTTGTTTGTATCAAAGATATCCCCGTCACTAAAATAGCCTTCGTAAAGTACTTCCACCATTTGTCCGGTATTTGGTCTTTCACCGTCACCTTCTTCTAAATAGTACACTTTTAATCCGCTATCTAAGGTTTCCGCTTCATCTTTATGACTTTCAAACTCTTCGGCGTTAGCTGTCTTAGCTTCCTGACGCTTTTCAGCTTCGGCGTCTTCTTTGTCTTTTATAGCTTGCAATTCTTCTTCAAACACTTCTGGTGCATCAAAATTTTTGGCAGCTTTTCCTTTTCTAATAATATTTACCTCTTCCATAGTAACTGTTTTCACAGGCTTATCTCTAGCGCCGGTTTCAACCTTTCCTATAGAATCTACAACATCCTGGCCAGCTACAACCTTGCCGAAAACTGTGTGTCTGCCATCAAGGTTCGGAGTTGGTGCAAGAGTTACAAAAAACTGACTTCCATTGGTGCCGGGACCAGCGTTGGCCATAGAAAGAATTCCTTTAGAATCGTGGCTTAAGCTGTCTACAATTTCATCGGGGAATTTGTAGCCCGGGCCACCACTACCGGTTCCTGAGGGATCACCTCCCTGAATCACGAATCCGTCAATAATTCTATGAAAGGTTAGTCCGTCGTAATAATTTTTTCCTTTATGGGTGCTGTCTACCATTTTATTACTGCCTTCGGCAAGGGAAACAAAACTGGCAACAGTTATTGGAGTTGCCTCAAAGTAGAGTTCGGAAACAAAAGTTCCGTAATTGGTTTTAAATTCAGCATACATCCCATCTTCTAAATCGGGATATTCGTCATTACACGAAATCATGGTAAATACCATGGCACAAAGTAGTAGAAATTTACTGGTTCTCATTTATTATAAAAATTAAAAGGCGCTCTATGGCCCTGGGTTTACTTATTGTTAATTTTGAATTTCTTCTTTCTCAGTAATATTATTTAGCGTGACCTCGGTTTTTATAGGCCAGTTAGTGCCTATTTTATTTTTATCACCATAATAGCCGTAGGCTTTATACGAAGGAAATAAAAAAGTTACAGTTTCTCCTTCTTTCATTAATTTTAAGCCCTGTCTTAAACCGCTAAAAAGTTTTTCCTGGTCCACAGCATAAGTTCTGGTAGCTTTTTCTCCTTCAGCATAAATAACATCATCATCTAATGTTGAAATACTATAATCGAATTCTACAAGGTCCCCAAATTCTGGGGTAGCTGTGTTAGAAGTATCTTCACTTTTTTTATTGTAAGTGTACCAAAAACCATCTTGAGACGATTGATATTCTCTTGTGGAATCTTGATTAATTACATTTTCTATAAGAGCCATTTCTTTTTCCAGTAACTCCTGGTTTTTAGCTATAGATTCACTAATGTGCGATCCCGATTTCTGGGTCACGGGATAACGAGCTTCTGGAGATTTGCAGGCACCTAAAGTGAGTATTGCTAAAATGATTAAGTATCTATTCATTGTTGTAATTCCTTATAATCGGGAAGAATAGTATTAAACTTTGCGATGGTATCTTCCATAGAAAGGTCACTTTTTCCTCCGGCTGCATTATTATGACCGCCACCTTCAAAATGAGCCCTTGCAAATTCATTCACATTAAAAGCGCCCTTAGACCTAAAAGAAATTTTAATAATTCCTTCTTGTTTGTTTTCTATAAAAATAACGGCAAAAACCACATTTTCTATAGCCAGGCCGTAATTTACGAAACCTTCGGTATCTCCTTTTTGAAAATTATGTTTATCGAGTTCTTCCTGGGTTAAACTGATGTAAGCCGTTTTAAATTGAGGTTTTACGCGCAGATTTTGCAAAGCAATTCCCAAAAGCTGAAGCCTGTCTTCATTAAATGTATCAAAAATATTATTATGAATTTCGTGATTCACCGCCCCTTTAGCAATAAGATCAGCGATCACGCGATGTGTTTCCGCACTTGTGGCGCTAAACCTAAAAGAACCGGTATCGGTCATAATTCCTACGTAAAGGCAGGTTGCAATTTCGGGAGTAATTTTATGGACGGCCCTTAGTTTGTCTATAAAATGATATACCATCTCACAGGTAGAACTCATTTCAGCATCGCTATACGTATAATTAGCAAAGTCTGATGGTTCTCGATGATGGTCTATCATAATAAAAACCGCTTCAGAAGCAGTTAAAATTCCCTGCATATCGCCTGAACGGTCTAAATGGTTGAAATCCAAGGCGAAAACCAGGTCGGCATTATTTATAATATCTTCGGCATTAGCTTTATCTTTTTCATAAATAATTACCTCGTCATTTCCCGGCAACCATTTTAGAAATCTTGGATAATCATTTGGTGTAATTACATTTACCTTATGACCTTTATCCTTTAAAAAATGCATTAGACCTAAAGTAGAGCCCATGGCATCACCATCGGGTCCTTTGTGTGGTACAATTACTATATTTTTAGCCTGAGAAAGTTCGGCGGTGATCTCTAAAATTGCTTGTTCTATCATAATTTAATGTAAAACACCCTGGAATGAATTCTCAAGGTATTAAGTTGAAAAAAATAAAACATTCTGATTGTTAAATGTTTCAAATCCCATTTGCCTTAGAGCAAACCAAGGCTGTAAATTCTATACCTCGCTTAGCGAGTAAGCAGTAAAGATACAATTTATTAATACCAGCTTAAAAAACCAATCTGTATTTTTGTATTCAACAAATCAACAAAAAATGAAGGTAATTTTATCGCTCTTTTTAAGCTTTTTTCTATTTATTTCCTGCGGAAGTAATTCTAAAGTTACTCAAAAAGAAACCGGGAATACTGCTGAAACTTACGATTATAAAATCGCCTTCGGAAGCTGTAATCGGCAGGAGAAAGCCCAGCCATTATGGAGTGCGATTATAGGAGAAAAGCCCGATCTTTTTCTCTGGGGTGGCGATAATATTTATGCCGATACCGAGGATATGGCCCAACTGGAAGCCGACTACCAAATACAGAAAAATCATCCAGATTATAAAAAGTTATGGAAAACTATACCGGTTCTTGGCACCTGGGATGACCACGATTATGGTGAAAATGATGCCGGAAAAGACTGGGAATATAAAGATGAAAGTCAGCAGTTATTCCTCGATTTCTTCGATGTCCCTGAAAATGATCCCCGCCGTGAAAGGGAAGGTGTTTATTACGCAGAAGAGTTTGAGGAAGCGGGAAATTCAATAAATGTAATTGTTTTGGACACTCGCTACTTCAGATCGAATTTAGAACCGAGTGAAAAACCAGGGCAGCGCTATAAAATTAATTCTAAAGGAACAATTTTAGGAGCCGAACAATGGAAATGGCTGGAGAATGAATTAAATAATAGTACTGCCGATTATAATGTGATCTTAAGTTCTATACAGGTGCTTTCAGCAGAACACGGATTTGAAACCTGGGGAAATTTTCCTTCAGAAGTAGAAAAACTGGAAAAGCTTTTTAAAACTTCAGAAGCAAAAAACGTAATTATCCTTAGCGGCGATCGCCATATTTCAGAATTTTCAGAAAAGAAAATTGAAGGTTGGGATTATCCTTTAGTAGATTTCACTTCCAGTGGGATGACGCATGCATATTCCGATTTTAGCGGGGAACCCAATCAATATAGAGTGGGAGAGGTAGTGAGCGATTTAAGTTTTGGACTTTTAAAGTTTGATTTTGATTCTGGACAGGTGAAAATGGAGATGCGCGGGGTTGGTAATAAACTTCAGCAGGAATATTTGGTACAGTACAGAGATAAATAGAATCAGGTTTTAAAAATGCAGCTGCCTGAAAGCTAAATTCATATAAAACTTAAAGGAGCTTGTATTTGCAGCTTATTTAATTATTTTTGCCAAAATTTAAAAAACCATATAATGGCAGGAAAAAGAACATTCACCATGATAAAGCCCGATGCTGTTGAAGCCGGGAATGTAGGTGCAATATTAGAACAAATTACCGCTTCAGGATTTAGAATTGTAGCTTTGAAAATGACTCAAATGGCTACCGCTGATGCTGAAGAATTTTATGCAGTACATAAGGAACGTCCATTTTTTGGAGAGTTGGTAGAGTTTATGACTCGCGGGCCAATCGTATCGGCTGTGTTGGAGAAAGACAATGCTGTAGAAGATTTTAGAGCTTTAATTGGGGCGACAAATCCAGAAGATGCGGCTGAAGGAACTATTAGAAAGAAATACGCAAAATCTGTTGGTGAAAACGCCGTTCACGGAAGTGACAGCGACGAAAATGCACAGATTGAAGCTGCTTTTCATTTCTCTGGTAGAGAGATGTTCTAAGCAGAAAATTTATTTTATATAAAAACCACCAGTGATTCGCTGGTGGTTTTTTTGTGTCTATTATATTGTCCTACAAACATTTATAATTTTGCTGTTTGTCTTTTTAATGTGAATAGTATCGATTAAATATGGTTTTTAGCCAGCTTATTTTTAAATTATTGTTGAAATTTAAAGTATTCAGTATGAAGTTTATAGATAGTTATTTGGTCTTTTTTGTTTTATTATTTGGCACCTCAATTACTGCACAGGAATTGGAAGGTAAATGGATTGTATCCGGAAATAAAAGTTTTGGAGCCTTTCCCGGAATACATTTAATGGAAGTAAGTGAAGACTCCTTATCCCATTATAATTTTGATCAATTTGTGACTAAAACTTCCTATGAAACTGAAGATAACAAGTTGAAAATTGATACGCTTGCCTTTGCTGAATTCAATTTTAAAAATCCCAACAGGCTAAGTATTACTTCCCCGAGATTAGAGAAGCCAGTAGATTATATACGTTTGGTTCCTACCGAAACCAACCTGAGCCCTGAAGAAATTAGAAAAATAAAATATGATTTAGTTCGCGGAGGTAAAAACTTTATCATCGACTTTCAGGATCACGCTGATGGAAAAATAATGGAGTCTTACTTGAAGAAAGTTGATGACACCTTCTTTTTGGTAATTCATCGCCACGGTAATCCAATTACTGCTGTACCTATTGAAAAAATCACTCAGGAAAAAATGCATTTATATGGTTTTATGGCTGGTCCCAATAAATTGGTAGCTACCGCAATTGAGAAATAGTTAAATTAGAAAACCTGCCTAAAAGAAATTTTCCAGGCAGGTTTTCTACAAAGTTTCATTTGATAGATTATTTATCTTCAGGAACAGGGAAACCACGATCACGCATTAACGCATCAATCTTGGCATCTCTACCTCTAAACTTTCGGTAAGCTTCAGCAGGATCCATAGCATTTCTTGGCGCAAAAAGATATTTCACCAGTTTTTCTGCCATATTCTCATCGTAGAATCCTCCGGGAGACTCGGCAAAAGCTTCTGCAGCATCAGAAGTTAACACATCTGCCCATAAATAACCGTAGTATCCGGTTGCATAACCTTCACCCGAAAATACGTGTCCAAAATGCGGAGAACGGTGACGCATCACAATTTCATCTGGCATCCCGAGTTCGTACAGGGTCTCTTTTTCAAACTCTCTAGGTTCAATTTTATCAGGATCTGTGGTATGGTATTTCATATCCATTAAAGCAGAAGCAAGAAACTCGGTGGTTTCAAATCCCTGATTAAAAGTAGAAGCTTTTTTAATTTTAGCTACTAATTCTTTAGGAATAATCTCGCCGGTTTCGTGGTGTTTTAAGTAACGGTTTATAACCTCGTCTGTAGATAACCAACGCTCTAGTAGTTGTGACTGGAATTCGGTATAATCGCGAACTCCACTATTTAGGGTAGGATATTTAATATCGGCAGCCAGAAAGTGTAAAGCATGTCCAAATTCGTGGAAGAATGTTGTAGCATCGTCCCAGGAAACCAAAACGGGTTCTCCGGGAGCCGGTTTTATAAAATTAGAGTTGTTGGACGCTAAAACGGGTTTAGCACCCTCTAATTCAGAATAACTTCTATAGGTAGTTGCCCAGGCACCTGAACGTTTTCCCTGACGGGCAAAAGGATCTAAATACCAAAGCCCAATAAGTTCTCCTGAATCTTTATCGGTTACTTCCCAGACATTTACATCTTCGTGAAAAACGGGAACGCTACCTTCTTCTACCGGTTGAAATTCGAAATTAAAAAGTTCGCCGGCGGTATAGAAAAGCGCATCGGTTAGGTTGCCAAGTTCCAGATATTCCTTTACTTCCTCACTATCAAGATCGTATTTTTCTTTTCTTACTTTTTCGGCATAATAGCGATAATCCCAGGGCTTAATTTCAATATTAGCTCCTTCACTATCGGCTACGGCCTGCATATCTTTTACTTCTTCTTCAACACGAGCGAGTGCGGCCGGCCACACCGCTTCCATAAGTTCCATGGCATTTTCAGGATTTTTTGCCATTCGGTTTTGTAGGCGCCATTGGGCAAAATTATCGTAACCCAGTAATTCTACACGTTCATCACGAAGTTTCAGGATCTTTTTAATCACTTCATTGTTATCAAACTCATCATCATTATCACCACGGGAATAGTAGTTGTTCCAAACTTTTTCGCGAAGTTCCCTTTCGTCAGAATAGGTCAAAAAAGGATCCATAGAAGATCGGGTGTTGGTCACTGCATATTTCCCGGCTTCTCCATTGGCTTCAGCGGTGCTGGCCGCAGCTTTTATATAAGATTCCGGTAGCCCGCTAAGTTGGTCTTCGGTTAAATAAACAATATAGTTTTCTTCTTCCGCCAGTACATTATTGGAGAATTTGGTATACAATTCAGAAAGTTCACTGTTTATTTCGGCGTAACGTTTTTTATCTTCTTCGTTTAGATTCGCCCCTTCCATCGCAAATTCTTCATAAATAAGATCGATTACTCGCTGCTCTGGTGCAGGTAACGGATTTTCTTCTGAATTTTCAAAAACCGTTTTTATCCTTTCAAAAAGCTCAGAATTCTGTGAAATTTTTGAGCTGTATTCTGAGATTTCAGGAGAAAGTTCCCGTTGCACGTCTCTAAATTCAGGGCTTGAAATATTGCTGCTAAAGATTCCGTAGTAGGTAAACACCCGATTTAGAAGATCGCCAGAGTCTTCGAAAGGTACAATAGTATTCTCAAAAGTTGCTGGTTCGGGATTGCTGGTAATTTCATCAATTTCGGCAAGATGCTTTTCCATTGCTTCAAGCATTGCCGGTTTTACAAGCTCTACTTTCATTTTATCAAAAGCGGGTACGCCGGCATAGGGTCCGGTCCATTCAGCAAGTAAAATGTTATCCATATTTTGTTCGTGATTTTGCTCCTGGGCATTCGCTTGAAATCCTGCGACCAGCGCAAAAATCCCCAGGCTTTTTATAATTTCTTTTTTCATTTTGTGTGGTTTTATTTTCAATCTATGAAGGTAGTGTTTTTGGGAAAATTGGCTGCTATAGAACTTTTAGATTTTCTTTGAAATGAAAAATAGAAGCTGAAATACGTTAACAATTAAAATTAATTTATCTTTGATAATGTATATAACTAATTACAAACTATAAATAAGTAAATATGAAATTTTTAAGCAAAACTGTTTTGATTTTAGGAGCCGTAGCAATGATTGCTTGCGGAGATAAAAAAGAAGAAAAAGAAGATAAAATTACTATTGGTGATGGTACCAGCCCGCAATCTCAAACTGAAGCCGCTACAGATAAATCTGCTTCAGAAATGAGTACTTCAGATGAAGATGTGGTTGAAGTTTCAATTGAAGGAAACGACCAAATGCGTTTTAATAAAGACGAGATTAGAGTGAAGGCCGGACAAACTGTTCGACTTACTTTAAAACACGTTGGTGAAATGGAAAAAAGCGTAATGGGCCACAACTGGGTATTGTTAACTCAAGGGACTGTGATCAATGAATTTGGACAAAAAGCTGTTCAGGCAAAGGACAATGATTACATTCCTGAAGGAACCGATGCGGTTATTGCTCACACTAAAATGATTGGTGGCGGAGAAGAAGTAACCATAGAATTTGAAGCTCCTGCAGCCGGAGAATATGACTTTATCTGTAGCTTCCCTGGTCATTACTCAGTGATGAAAGGTAAATTTATCGTAGAGTAATTAAATAATTTTAAGATTTTGAAAATGCCTTTACTACGGAAGTTCCGTTTGGTAAAGGCATTTTTGTTTTATTGAAGCTTTCGGTTTTGGAAGACTGATTTTAGTTCTACTGAAAAGTTTTTTATTTTAAAAACCGAAGAAATTTCATTTTTAACTGCTATTTTCAAGGGGTTTTTGTGAGCTCCATATTTTATAGCGCCTCATTTTATGAAATATTGAAAATCTGCTATTAATACGATTTTAAGCCCTTTATTTTAATGAAATAAGTTAATTAAGATTGCTAAAAATAGTAGTTTTAGGCTTCATTTTAGAGTACCATAAATATGAGTGAGAACAAGCACTTTGTAATTGATTTTGACAGCACATTTACCCAGGTAGAAGCCCTGGATGTTTTGGGAGAGATATCCCTGGCAAACGATCCCGATAAGCAAAAAAACCTTGATGAGGTAGAATCCTTGACCGATAAAGGGATGAAGGGTGAGATTTCTTTTAGAGAATCCCTGGTAGAGCGAATTCGGCTTTTAAAAGCTAATAAAAGTGATTTACCAAAACTGGTAGAAAATTTAGGTAAGAGGGTATCTTCATCGTTTGTTAGAAACCGGGAATTTTTTAATGACCATCACAAAAATATTTATATAGTTTCCAATGGTTTTAAGGAATTTATAGTTCCTATTGTAGAACCTTATGGAGTTAAACCCGAAAATGTTTTTGCCAATACTTTTGAATTTAATGAAGATGGTGATATAGTTGGTTTTGATAAAGACAATGTGCTTTCTTCCAACAACGGAAAAGTAGAACAACTTAAAAGATTAAAATTAAAAGGCGATGTTTACGTAATTGGTGATGGTTATACCGATTATGAAATTAAAGCCGCCGGACTCGCTAATAAGTTTTATGCCTTTACCGAAAATGTAGAACGAGCAAATATTCTTGAAAAGGCAGACCATATTACTCCAAGTTTAGACGAATTTTTATTTGTACACAATATGAACAAAGCAATCTCTTACCCCAAAAATAGAATTAATGTACTTCTTCTTGAAAATGTGCACCAGGACGCGGTGGACATTATGAAGAAAGAAGGTTATAATGTTACCGTGCATCCCGGCGCAATGGATGAAGATGAACTTTGTGAAAAAATAAAAGATGTATCGGTAATTGGAATTCGGTCTAAAACCCATTTAACCGAAAAAGTGCTGGAAAACGCCAACAGACTAATCGCGGTGGGAGCTTTTTGTATAGGAACCAACCAGATAGATCTTCAGGCTTGCTTAAAGAAAGGCGTTGCAGTTTTTAACGCGCCATACAGCAACACAAGATCTGTGGTTGAGTTGGCTATTGGTGAGATTATCTTACTAATGCGTAACCTGCCCGATAAAATGCGCTTAATGCATGAAGGGAAGTGGGAAAAATCGGCTAATAACAGTTTTGAAACCCGAGGTAAAAAACTTGGGATTATAGGCTACGGAAATATTGGCGCACAACTTTCTGTAATGGCAGAATCTGTTGGGTTTGATGTTTATTATTATGATCTTCAGGAAAAGTTACCAATGGGAAATGTAACCAAATGTAATTCCCTTCAAGAACTTTTAGAAACCGTAGATATCGTTACCCTTCACGTAGATGGAAGGAAAGAAAACAAGAATATCATCGGTGAGAAGGAATTCGGTTATATGAAGGAAAACGTGATCTTCCTGAATTTAAGTCGGGGACACGTTGTAGATATAAAAGCCCTAAAAAAGAATTTAGAATCCGGTAAAATTATGGGAGCTGGGATAGATGTTTATCCGCAAGAACCTAAAACCAATAATGAAGAATTTGTTTCTGAATTAAGGAACCTACCAAATGTGATCTTAACTCCCCACATTGGAGGAAGCACCCTGGAAGCCCAGGAAAATATTGGGAATTTTGTTCCGGGAAAAATTATAGAATATATAAATACCGGAAGTACAACCAACTCGGTTAACTTCCCGAATTTGCAATTGCCGGTATTGCAAAATGCACACAGGCTTATTCATATTCACGAGAACAGGCCGGGAATTTTGGCAGAGATCAACAGGATTCTTGCCGGGCATGATATTAATATTGAAGGCCAGTATTTAAAAACCAACGAGACCATTGGTTATGTAATTACCGATATTGATAAGAAATACGATAAGAAGGTGATTAAAGATCTAAAAGGCTTAAAAGGAACGATACGTTTCAGGGTTTTGTATTAGAAGACTTTCTTTTGAAATTATATCCCGGGAGTTATTTCTTTAAAATATAGGAAATAAGTCCCGGGATTTTTTATTTCAAAATTTCTAAAACTTCCTGCCAGTTATCGGCACGTTGGTGATTATTGAAATTCACGTTATGAAAAGCACTAAACATAATGGTTTCCCCTTTAAAATAATCCAGGTTTTTTAAATGATCGTCTATCATAATATCTGTGCCTATTATGCTTTTATCTCCGCAAAAAACGATGTTTTTCCAATGAATAAATGGAAAGTGCTCGGCCAGCCAGGCTCTTTTTTCAACTAAACTCTGTGGAAATTCCATCGCAGCTGAAACAATATAAATCTCATAATTTGCTTGAAGTTCTTTTACCGCGTCTACCGCACCTTGCATAACCGGAACGGTTTTAAAGAAATTCTCGGTTGAAGCGAATTTTTTTACCATTCCTTTTTCTGGAAATGCATTTTCTTCAGTTTTTCCTTCTAAATCTTTTTTACTGAATTTTTCGCCATAATCTCGTTCATACCAGCTAATAAAATGTGCTTCAACATCAGCTAAAACACCATCCATATCTATCGCGATAGATTTTTTCATAGTTCAATTTTTAAGTCAGATAGCTAAAATAGGAAGTTTTAGAGTACAAAAATAAAATATACCCACATCTGGGTATTGTGGTCAGGTCGCCTTATGGATATATTTGGAGGGATATATCATTTTGATAAAAAGGGTTAGACTTTGATTTAAGGTAGGGGTTAAATCAGGTGTTTCCCTTTTTTTATTTTAAATCAAATCAAAAGCGTAAGCATATTTTGTAAATTCATAGGAATTTTTTACACCCAATTTTTGTTTAATTTTTTTTCTATGAGTAGAAACTGTCTCTACCGAGATAAAAAGTTTCTCACCAATATTCACTGAACTTTCTCCCAGCGCAACCAGTTTCAGGACCTCCTTTTCTCGCTCTCCCAAACTTAAAAAATTTTCATGATTCTGGTTGAAAAACATATTTTCTGCCAGTAATCGTTCGGCTTTATTGGGAATGTGTTTCATTTGGTCTATGGGAATTGCAGTAGTGCTGGTGTGGGTTGGTGTACCGTCTTTTGCCTGATGAAAAATACGAACGGCACTGAGATGCCACACCCATTTTTGACGATCTTTAAATTTAACCTGCTGAAAAAAGCTAAAAGTTTCTTTTGGATCTTTTCGCGCTAAAAGAGCTTCCATTTTCGTAAGGAAATCGGTCATATCCTCATTGTTGAAGAATTGCTTATGGTAATCGGCTCCAATCTCCTTGAGTTCTTTTTGCTTAATTCCTAACTGCGATAAACCTTTTTTACTCATATAAATAGGAGTAAAGGGTTCTAGCTGATGCACTACAACTACACTCGGCAATAAATCAGCAGTTTCTTTCAATAAAGCAAGTTTCTCTTGCAGGCCTGGAGAAGTCTGATCCATTTTTTTCTCTATTTTGGTTAGCTAGTAACCTAAGATAGAGAATTCTTTTTATTCTTTCTCAATCAACTGGTTTGTAATAAATTGTAGCGAAGACCATTCTAAAAAAAAAATAAAAATTTGATTTAATAATACAATATTACGATATGCAGAATTTTATTCCAGAACAATTTCCTGAGGCCCTGCAATATGATAAAGATGGCAGCAATTTTTGCTGGCTTTCAGAGGTAATTACTAATCTTTCAAAATAAATTCAGTAGCCATTTGCGCGTGTAGTCGTGTAGTATCTAAAAGCGGAATTTCGGTATCCTTTTCTTTTATTAGCATGGGCAATTCTGTACAACCTAAAATTATCGCTTCAGCGCCGCGATCTTTTAATAGTTGCATCTGTTCTAAATAAAAGTTTTTTGCGGCATCGGTAAATTTTCCCTGCGTAAGTTCTTCAGAAATAAACCGGTGAGTTTCATCGATATGTTCTTCAGCAGGAATTAAAGTTTCAATTTGGTGGTTTTCCTTCAGTCTTCCCTGAAGAAAATCTCCCTTCATCGTTGGTTTGGTTCCTAAAAGCCCTAGTTTTTTAAAACCTTTCTGTTTTGATTCTTTTGCTACTGCATCAGCGATATGAAGTATTGGAATATCGATTTTTGGTTGTACAAAATCGTAAACCAGGTGTGGCGTATTGGCGCAAATTATTATAGCCTTAGCACCGGCATTTTCAAGTTTCTGCGCAATTTCTAAGTATGAATTTTTAATTTTTTCGGAATCGTTTTTACGCATCAACTTTACATTGAGACTATACAAAAGCAGGGGCGGATTTTGCTGCCTCCCAATTTTATCGCCTACAAGCTCATTTAAAAGTCGGTAATATTCTATGGTAGAATGCCAAGAGGTGCCACCAATCATTCCCAGTAAATTCATAACTTTTTGTTTTTACCGAAATTATGCAATTTTAAGGTTCTGATTAAATTCTTCTTCCTTTTCCTGATGACGGAATGAACTTAAAATCTCCACTGCTTCCAAAGCCGCAACTTCAGAATTATAAGTAAAGCTGATTTTAGACGCTTCCGCATCTGGAGAAATATCGCAGATATCCTTAATTTTAGAAAGTTCTTTTGTGACGTATGTAATGCAGTTTCCAACATTAAGGTCTTCCAATAAAATAGTAGCTTTCATATATTTTTGATTTTTAATTACTACAAATTTAAAGTCAGGACTTGAGAGATTTTATGAGGAAAATCAGTTTAAGCTATTTTACTTAAGAAAAACAGGGCTCGTTTCTTACTTTTGCAAATTACTTTTTTTAAAAACACTTAAAAATCGATGACTGAGTAAGGGAACAAGTTTTTTTCCTACCAAGAAGAGCTTTTAAAAATTTAAAAAATTGCGAAAGAAAAGGCAGCCCATAAAATATACTGAAGGCAGGATTTTTAGTTCCCTGGCCAACCTGGCCTGGCCTATAATCCTGGCTAATATTTTACAAACAGCCTATCAGTTAATCGATACCTTCTGGCTAGGGAGACTCGGCGCCGATGCGGTAGCGGCGGTGAGTATTAGTTTTCCTATTCTTTTTCTTATTCTATCGTTAGGTGCCGGTTTAACGCTGGCAGGAACTGTAATCGTTTCACAATATAAAGGGGCAGAAAATCAGGATCAGGTTAATTACAGCTCTTCACAAACCGTTTTTGTGATATTTTTTATCTCGGTTTTGCTGGCTATTGTAGGATATTTTTCAGCAGCTCCATTAATGAAACTCATAGGAGCAGGTCCCGAAATACTGAGTGATTCGGTAAGCTATTTTAAAGTTTCTTCAGTTGGCTTTATTTTTCTGTTTATGTTCTACGTTTTCCAGTCGCTTATGCGGGGGATAGGGAATGTATTACTACCAATGTATATCGTTTTGGCTACGGTTTTTCTAAATCTAATTTTAGACCCGCTTTTTATTTTCGGTTTTGGTCCTATTCCCGGGTTTGGAGTAGCGGGAGCAGCTGTAGCCAGTGTGATTACTCAGGGCTTATCGGCATTAATAGGATTAATTATTCTTTTCCGCGGAAATAAGGGCATAAAAATTAGTTTTAGCAGAATGAAATTCGATTTTGCCTGGACTCGAAGTATGTTTAATATCGGAATTCCTTCCAGTATAGAAATGTCTACCCGCGCCGGTGGAATGACGGTAATGGTAATGCTGGTAACTAGTTTTGGAAGTGAAGTTGTAGCAGCTTACGGAATTGGAAGTAGGGTTTTGAGTCTTATCGTAGTGCCTGCGCTTGGTTTTGCTATTGCCACCACTACTCTGGTAGGGCAGAATATTGGAGCCGGAAAAATAAAGCGAGCTGAAAAAATTGGAAACCTAAGTGCTAAAATTGCCTTTTTTGGGCTAACTGGCGTAGGCATGCTCCTTTTCTTTTTGGCGGAACCAATAACCGCGTTCTTTGTACCCAACGATCCCGGAGTGATTCGAGATGGTTCGTTATTCATAAAGATTATGGCGCCAAGTTTCGGAGTTTTGGGAGTTCAACAGGTTTTAAACGGCGTTTTTAATGGAGCAGGATTTACCAAGGCGTCGCTGTTAATTTCAGTTTTCGCGCTTTGGATTGTTAGATTTCCCACGGCATTTGTTTTATCTAATAATACCGATCTTTCTTTTGAAGGTATTTGGTGGGCCTTTCCTATTTCTAACCTTATCGCGGCGATTGTAGCTTTTACCTATTATAAAATGGGATATTGGAAGTTAAGGACTATTCGTTACAGGCATCGACAACTTTAGTTTCTTTAGCAAAGATTTAATTCACTAAATTATTTTTCTGAAGAAATAAATACCAATTTTATCTCCTTATAAGTTTTAAAAAAATGAAAACCGAAAACCAGCAGCGAATTGCACTTAGCACCTACTTTTTCCTTTCAGGCTTTTGCTTTTCTACCTGGGCTTCACGTATTCCTAATATTAAAATGGCTTTCGATTTAAACGAAGCAGAATTGGGAAACCTGCTTATGGTTATGCCGGTAAGTTCTTTAATTGGGCTTCCGGTTTCAGGGTGGTTGGTGTCTCGCTTTGAAAGTAGATATCCACTTATTGTCTCCTTTGTTTTATTAGCAGCTTCCCTTAGTATAATTGGTATAGCCGATAGCCTCATTTTACTAATTATAGGAATTTTTTGTTTTGCCTTTTCTATGCGAATATTTAATATCGCTATGAATACACAATCTTTAACCCTACAGAAAGCTTTTAAAAGAAAGATTATTGGTTCTTTTCACGGCCTGTGGAGCACCGGCGGACTTTTAGGAGTAGCTTTTTCCACCTTACTTATAAAAATTGATATTCCTATTTACCAGCATTTACCGGCGGTTGCCATCTTCACACTGATTCTTGCCTTAATTGCTTTTTCATCTTTGCTGAAAAAAGACAGGTCTACCCAGGGAAACAAACTGCGCTTTGGAAAACCTGATAAACCAACGATGTATCTTGGTTTCATTGTTTTTCTTGCTGCAATTACCGAAGGCGGAATGTTCGATTGGAGCGGGGTGTATTTTAAAGAAGTGGTGAATGAAGATATTTTTACACTGGGCTATTTAATCTTTATGGTTTTTATGGCGTTATCGCGTTTCTTTTCAGATCGAATTGTGGAAAGAATAGGAATGGAAAAGAATTACATTATAAGTGCTTCCCTGGTATGTTTAGGCGTATTGCTTATGGTTGTATTCCCATATTTCTGGCCGGCATTAATCGGGTTTTGTTTAGTAGGAATTGGCGTGGCTGCAGTAATCCCAATGACCTTTCTTCTCGCCGGTTCTTCGGAAAAATACTCCCCGGGAATGGCCATATCCATTATTACAACCTATGCTATCGTGGGAATGCTTTTAGGTCCACCGCTTGTTGGGTACCTGGCGCATTTATTTAATTTGAAAGTGTCTTTTATCCTTTTCTTTATTTCAGCCTTAATGCTTATTCCCATTTCGCAGCTTTTCTTTAAGCAGAAGAAAGAGAATGTTCAGGAATAAAAGAGGTGCTTTTAAAGAATAAATGCTTTCAATTATCAATCCTTATCAGCCGGGGTGATCATAATATGTGCGCGGTGTGTTCCAGGATCCATTAGCCAGGGCATTCCGGGAGTGTGAGGTTTATCTGGAAGTCCGGTTTCTTCAGTGGTCGCGTAAGGCATATAAATCACATAACGCAGTTTTGCATCTTTCAGCTCTCCAGTTTCACGGTTTAAATTCGCTTCTTTTCCAGAAAGGATATAGGTCATACTTGGTGCATCGGGCATTTTTAGTTTTCCGCTTTCAACCTCCTGTTGGCGTAACGCCCGGGTTTCCATCATATCCTTGCCTTCAGCTTTTAATTCCCTTCCGCGAGCCATAAAATCGTCTAGCTTTTTATTATAGCAACTTACCGAAATCCCATTCATATTAGGATCGTCTGCAATACAAACCAGGTTGTTGGTGCCTTTTTTAAGTAAAACAGGTTTACCTTCACGATCATAACCGTAAACAGTTACTGCGTCCCTGTCTTCTTCAGGCGCGGCCATACTGGCCATATTAATCTGGATTTCTTCAGAAAGATATTCTTCCTGGGCTATTCCGTGAAAACCGAAAGCCAGGATTGCGAGAGAGAAAAGTAAATTTTTCATATACGTCGATTTAAATTCAGGATCTATTTAGCTGAAGTTAATCAATAATTGAGAGATTTTAAGTCACTTCCTTCCTTAAAACTTCTAAAGGAGGTTTTCTTATTACGCTTAAACTATTGCTCAATCCAATAACTAAAACAAGCAAGACAATTCCAGGGAATAATATTAAAAATGGAATTAGAGATGGCGTAAACGGGGATTCAAAAACCAACCAGGCCAATAACTGGCTACTGATTAAAGATAATAAAACACCTGATAAACCTCCAAGAACACCCAAATAAATATATTCCAAAGCGGTAATATTTAAAATTTGCTTTCCCTTAGCTCCAAGGGTTCTCAGTAATACACTTTCCCGAATTCGCTGATATTTGCTGGTTCTTATCGCTCCTAAAAGCACAATAATTCCTGTGAGAATACTAAAGAATGCCATAAAATTAATGATCCATGAAATTCTGCCTAAAAGCATTTCTATAACATTTAAAACCTGCCGGAGGTCTATAATAGACACATTCGGAAACTTCTTAACCAGTTCCTGCTGTAATTCAGCCGATTTTTCTTCCCCCGGGACTTTGGTTGTTAACACGTGAAATTGAGGGGCTTCTTCTAAAACTCCTTTGGGAAATACCAGGGAGAAATTCAATTGCATCCTTGACCAGTCAACAGTTCTCACGCTGCCTACTACGGCATCTAACAAAACACCCTGAACGTTAAAAACCAGCTTATCTCCCACAGCAACTTTAGCGTCTTCCGCAAAATTATCACTTATAGAAACTGGAACAGGAGTAATATCAGCTCCTTCAGCGGTCCACGAACCACTTTGAAGATTTTCCGAAGCAATAAGGGAATCTCGATAAGTTGCACGGAATTCGTGATTTAAAACCCAACCATTAATTTGTGAAGTGGTATCATTTCTTATCTCGTTAACCGATTTTCCAGCAATGCTTTGTACCCTCATGGTAACAATAGGAATATCGCTTAAAACCGGTAAATCGTTCGCTTTTATAGTTTGAGCTACGGCTTGCCGTTGTTCACTTTGCACATCTAGAAGAATCATATTTGGGCTATCGGCCTGGGATTCTATAGATGCTTGAGCAAGTAAAAGATCTTTACTGAAATAAAGCGTACTGATTAAAAAAGTTCCAACGCCAATTGAGAGTACGAGCGTTAAAGTTTGATTTTGTGGTCTAAAAAGGTTCAGTAAACTTTGCCTGGCGACAAACCCCCAGCTATGCGGGAAATATTTACGAATAGCCTGCATAAATAAATAAGCAACTCCGGCGAGAATAGAAAAGGTTACCAAAATCCCACCTACAAAAGCAAGGGAGTATTCCCAGTCTTCCAGGAGCCAAAGCGAAAACAAAAAGATGAATAAAAAGATTCCCATAGAAACCATTATGATCGCCTTTCGTGATTTTTTGGATTCTTCTTTTACAACCCTTAATGCCTGTAAGGGAGAAATATAAAGTGTACCGATTAAAGGATATAAAGCGAATAAAACTGACATTAAAATCCCTAATAAAATTCCCATTACGATCACCTGTAAAGAAAAAGTGATTTGTACATCTACCGGGAGCAAACCTTCCAGCAACAAGGGAAATAATTGCTGAAGCACAAGGCCAACAGCAGTCCCGATAATTCCGCCAATTAAGCCCATTGCCGCTACCTGGATTAGGAAAATTAGAAAAGTTTGTTTTTTACTGGCGCCCAAACATTTTAAAACCGCTACCGCCCGTAATTTTTCTTTAATATAAATATGAATGGCACTTGCAATACCTACACAGCCGAGTAAAAGCGCGATAAAGGCAACCAGGTTAAGGAATTTTCCGAAATTTTCATAACGCCTACCGAGTCGGTCGCTTGTAGAGGTGTGGGTGTCAATATCGGCTTCTTCTGCATCCAGAATGGGATCCAATTCTTCATCCAGCTTTTCCATATCTGTTTTCGGATCGGCCGTGAAATAAAATTCATAATCTATCCGGCTCCCGGTTTGCACAAGGCCAGATTCTTCAATAAACCTATACGGAATAAGTACCGGCGGTGCTACAGAACTAAAAATAGCCGTACTTCCGGGAACACTGTTAAGTGCACCGGCAATAGGCAGGGTTACTTTTCCTATTTTAATGCTGTCACCCGGTTTTATTCCCAACTGAAGCATCACGGTAGCATCAACTAAAGCCCCACCATCTTTCTGATAGGTGTTTGCAGCGGTTACCGGTTGAGTTTCGAGTTCGCCGTAAAACGGGAACCCACCATCAATTCCCCTAACCTGCATCAGTTTGGTGGCTTCGTTTTTTGGAAATGCCGCCATAGAGGCAAATTTGATCTCCCTGGCCTCAGCGCCGCCCAGCGAATCCATAATTTGCATCACACGCTCATTGGGAGCATCGTCGCTGTCTATTTTAAAATCAGCGCCCATTAGCGCTTTGGATTGTAAAGAAATATTGTCTTTTAGATTTTCTCCAAAAGATTGTATAGAAACAACTGCGGCAATTCCCAGGACGATAGAGGCCATAAAAAGTGTTAATTTTTTACCGCTGGCTTTTCCGTCGCGCCACGCCATTTTAAAAAGCCAGTTAAAGCCTGGTTTTGAGGTTTTATTATTACTCATTATACGTGCTTTTCCTGGTTTTCAACTATTCGTCCTCCTTTTAACCTAAGAATATGCTGGGTTTTTTCGGCTAATTCAATATCGTGGGTAACAATAATTAGCGTCGTGCCGGCCTCTTTATTAAGATCAAAAAGCAATGCTTCTACTTTTTCCCCGGTTTCGGCATCCAGGTTTCCGGTGGGTTCATCGGCAAATAGAATAGAAGGGCGGGTAGAAAAGGCACGGGCCAGAGCGACTCTTTGCTGTTCCCCTCCGGAAAGTTGTGAAGGATAATGATTTACACGGTCTCCCAAGCCTACTTTCCCCAGTAATTCCTTACTTATTTTAGAAGCATCTTTATTTCCCTGCAGTTCTAATGGAACGGCCACGTTTTCTAAGGCCGTAAGGGTAGGTAGTAATTGAAAATCCTGGAAAACAAAACCAATATGTTGATTTCTAAGAAGCGCTCTTTCATCTTCACCTAGCGTACTCAGTTCACTTCCGCATAAATTTATAGAACCCGAATCTGGGCTATCTAATCCGGCGCAAAGTCCTAGCAGGGTTGTTTTTCCACTTCCCGAAGGGCCAACAATAGCAAAGGTTTTTCTTTCTTCAACATCAAAATTAATATCCTGTAAAACTTTAAGTTTTTTGGATCCGCTGGAATAGCTTTTCTCCAGGTTGGTAACGTTTAATATCTTTGCCATCTTGAAACTTGATTATTGTCTTTTTTGAATAAAGGCAAAATAAGGAAATGATTTGATTATAAACACCCTTGCTATGAGAAACTTGATGCGTTATTGCACGATTCTTTCAATATTTTTAATGTTTTCCTGCGGAGAAAATGGCGAAAAAAAATCGGAGGAAACTCCAGCTGAAGAAGCCAAAACTAAAACTGAAGCTGAGATAACTGAAAAGAACGTGATTCTTTTCTTCGGAAACAGCTTAACAGCAGGAATGGGTTTAGAACCCTCTGAAGCTTTTCCGGCGCTTATTCAAGATAGACTGGATTCGCTTGGTTATGATTACGAAGTGGTAAATGCAGGCTTAAGCGGTGAAACCACTGCCAGCGGAAAAAACAGGATCAACTGGGTTTTAAATCAGGATGTAGATGTTTTTGTGTTAGAACTAGGAGCAAACGATGGTTTACGCGGAATTCCAATAGAGGAAACCAAAAGGAACCTTCAGTATATTATAGACACCGTGAAAGAGGAAAATCCCAATACTAAAATAGTTTTGGCCGGAATGCAGATTCCACCAAATATGGGAGAGGAATACACCACCGAATTCCGAAATATTTTCCCTGAACTTGCTAAAAAAAACCATGTTGAACTTATTCCATTTCTTTTGGAAGGAGTTGCGGGAGACCCGGAATTAAATCAGCAAGACGGCATTCACCCCACTGCCGATGGCTATAAAATTGTAACCAACAATGTTTGGGATGTACTGAAGGATGTGGTAGAGAAGGAGTAAAATTCTTATTTCTTTAATTTAGTGTTTAGACTTCCGCCGCCGCAGTAATTTCTTTTTAGAAACCACTGCCAAACTCAAAGAAACCAATACGGAAATAGCCGCTGTGGTTCCCAGGGCTCCGCCATAACCTTTAAAAAACGGACTCGCATTTAGGTAGATAATAGAAAAGATGAACCCCGAAAAGCCTACCAATAAATAGCTGGGAAGTATTTTTGAAGAAACCATTCCTATAAAAGTAGCTCCAATAAAAACGATAGGAATATTTTTGGTTAAATATGGGGTGAAAATATCGGGAAAGAAATAGAAAAATAAACCTACCAGAAGCGATAATCCTGCTGAAGCGCGAACTGCGCCCTGTTCGTATTTGTTGTTCACCACGTAAGTGAGTAGGGCAGAGGTAATACCGGTGATGAAAAGGAGGCTTAATTCCATTTAGGTCAGCGTATATAAAATTATGGAAGAAATCGCAATACTGCTAAAAGCAATGGTCCCGAGCTTACCGCCAAATCCGTTAAAAATATTTTTAGATAGAATAAGAATACTACCCGCGATAAAGCCTGCAAATAAAATAAATTTTAAATCGGGAGCAACACTGGCAGAAGTCATCCCTACAAAAGCACCACAATAAACAGCTGGTGGCACTTCCTTTAAAAGCTTGGATTTCCTATTCATGGAGGGCACAAAAGAAGCCAGGGTACCTATAAAACCGGCGGCGATCACCGGGCCGAATTGAAGTTCAATATTTATAAAAAATGTGCTGACCGCACCGGTTACCGCAAATAAAATGAGATAGAGATCTTTTATAAAGTAGCGTTCTTCCTCCCGGGGCGCTTTAAAATAAGCAAGACTTATCAATACCGAAATTATCCCCAGAAATAATAGCACCAGTGGCGCGTTCATCTTATCGAAAAATATAGCAAGGAGAAATGCAAACTGCATCAGAATTAAAATAAAGAAAGACAATCTTCTTAATATTTTCGTCATATCTCAAGCTTGAAGCTTAATTTTTAAGTCGCCAAAATTACTAAAACGATAAGGTTTAGACTGTTGAATTTTAAAAATAAAATGAGCATTTATTTCATTTTTCCGGAATTACCAGGGCTAAAAATTCTTTTTAAACTTTAACGGGGTGAAATTATTTTGAATTCAGATAATTCATAAATTTGGAAAAAATCCTATAAAAAGGAAATAATCCAAATATGAAAAACAAGTCTATTTTACATCTGGATCTCGATGCATTTTTTGTTTCGGTAGAGCGTAAGCAAAATTCCGAATTAGAAAATAAACCGCTTATCGTAGGCGGAATGGGCGATCGTGGAGTAGTAGCAGCCTGTAGTTATGAGACGAGAAAATTTGGAGTACACTCGGGAATGGCAATGAAAGTTGCCCGGCAGCTTTGTCCGCAAGCCACCGTAATTAAGGGTAATGCGAGTACTTACACCAAACATTCTCACGAGGTTACCGAAATTATTAAAAGTCAGGTGCCCAGTTTTGAAAAAGCCAGTGTAGACGAGTTTTATGCCGATTTGAGTGGAATGGATAAGTTTTTTGGGATCAACCAATTTGCCCGGGAGTTAAGGCAAACTATTATAAAGGAAAGCGGCTTACCAATCTCTTTCGGACTTTCGCAAAATAAGGTGGTTTCCAAAATTGCTACGGGAGAAGCCAAACCCAATGCCGAGATCGTTATTCCGCAGGGAAATGAGAAAATTTTCTTGGCGCCTTTAAGCGTGAATAAGATCCCGATGGTTGGGAATAAAACGTTTCAAAAACTACTGAATTTAGGCGTTAGGGAAATAAAAACCATACAGGAAATGCCGGTGGAAATGCTGGAAAGCGTTTTGGGAAAAAGCGGAAGAACTATCTGGAAACGCGCCAACGGCCTGGATGATTCGCCAATTATCCCGTACCACGAAAGAAAATCTATTTCTACCGAGCGTACTTTTGGCCGCGATACCATAGATATGGTACGCCTGCACGCCACGCTGGTAGCTATGGCCGAGAGCCTGGCATACCAGCTTCGCCGGGGCAGTAAACTTACCAGTGTGGTAAGCGTGAAAATCAGGTATTCAGATTATCAGACGCATTCCAAACAGGTGAAAATCTCCTATACCAGCGCCGATCATATCCTTATCCCTAAAGTTGAAATGCTTTTTAAACAACTTTATTCCCGCCGTTTATTGATTAGGTTGATCGGTGTGAAATTTAGCGGACTCGTAGGTGGAAATTATCAGATCAACCTGTTCGATGATTCTGAAGAAATGCTGAATTTATACAATTCTATAGATAAGATTAAGGAACGTTACGGGGAACATAGTGTGATGCGCGCAGTAACGCTGGGCACCAAAACCATTGGTCGTATGGCGAATCCGTTTAACGGCGAACCGCCCATCGTACTCGCCCATAGAAAGCAGTAATGATCTATTTAAACTGTCATACCTGGTATTCGTTGCGCTACGGTACCTTTTCGGTAGAAAAGCTCTGTGAACTTGCTCGCAAATTTAACGTTGAATCTTTAGCGCTTACCGATATTAATAATACATCGGGCTGCCTGAATTTTATAAAAATCGCTTCGGAATATGGTGTAAATCCAATTACAGGAATTGATTTTAGAAATGGGGCAGAACAGCAATATATAGGACTTGCAAAGAATAATGAAGGTTTCAGGCAGTTGAACGAACATTTATCAGGGCAACTTCATTTAAAAAAAGAATTTAAACCTGAAGCCCCTGAATTGCCTGATTGTTTTATTATTTATCCTTTTGAAAAAGTGGTAGCAAATAATAAATTCAGTTTTAAAGAAAATGAATTCATTGGGGTTTCGGTAGAAAGTCTGCGGAAACTTAAATTTTCTAAATACCTGGAATTTGAAGACAGACTAGTGTTGCTGCAAAGTGTGAGTTTCAGAAATAAGCGCGATTATAACGCGCATCGTTTGCTACGTGCGATAGACAACAATACGCTGCTTAGCAAGCTTCCTGAAAACGAACAGGGTTCTTTCGCCCACCAAATGATACCTTCAGAAATTATTGCTGCGGAATTTGAAGATTTTCCCCATATTTTGGAGAATACCCGGGAACTGGTAAAAGCCTGCAGGGTCGATTTTGAATTTGGAAAAGAACAGAACCGAAATTTATTGGTTTCAGGTCACAGCGCCGAAGATGATGTGGCGCGTTTAAGGAAATTATGTAATGAAAACCTTCCAAAACGTTATCCCAAGGCTAAAGCAAAGGTTTTAGAACGGATGGAAAAAGAACTAAGTGCTATTATAAAACTCGGTTTTGTCTCTTATTTTTTGATCAATTACGATATTGTAAGTTATGCACGTTCCCGAAATTTCCCATTTATAGGTCGGGGGAGTGGTGCCAATTCCATTATTGCTTATATCATTGGAATTACCAATGTAGATCCCGTAGAACTAGATTTATATTTTGAACGTTTTATTAATGAAAGTCGAAGCTCACCACCAGATTTTGATATCGATTTTTCCTGGAAAGATCGAAACGAAGTAACCGATTTTATTTTCAAAAAATACGAGTTCACCGCTTTAATGGGAACTTATGTAACTTTTAAACGTCGGGCTGTAGCCCGGGAACTGGGAAAGGTATTTGGCTTGCCTAAAGAGAATATCGATAAACTTTCAGCAGGATTTTTCAGTATAAATGAGCTGGATCAATTAGAGAAACTGGTATTGCGATATAGTGCATTAATTGAGGGTTTTCCTAATTATTTAAGCGTGCATTCCGGCGGAATTTTAATCCTGAATGAAAGCGTTTATAACTATGCCGCCACTTTTTTACCGCCCAAGGGTTTCGAGACCATTCAGATAGATATGAATATCGCTGAAGATGTGGGAATCCATAAATTTGATATCCTCGCCCAACGCGGACTTTCGAAAATAACTGATGCTATTGAGATTATAAAAAAAAATCAGCCAGGTGTTGAAATTGAGGATATAGAAAACATCGCGGTTTTTAAGGAAGATCCTGAAATTAATGAGTTGCTAAAAACCGGGGATTGTATGGGGGTTTTTTATGTAGAATCCCCGGCAATGCGTGGCCTTCTCACCAAACTGCAAACCGATAATTATTTGAACCTGGTGGCGGCGAGCTCTATAATTAGACCCGGAATTTCCAGCGGGGGAATGAAAGAAGAATATATAAAACGCCATCGCGATCCTTCGCGAAGAAAAATGGCTCATCCCGTGATGCTGGAAATTATGGAAGACACCTACGGAGTTATGGTGTACCAGGAAGATGTGATGAAAGTGGCCCATAAATTCGCCGGACTTAGTTTTGAAGATGCCGATGTATTACGCCGCGGAATGAGTGGTAAGAAAACCTCTAAAGGCCAGATGGAACGGATTGAAGCTAAATTCCGAGCTAATTGCAGAGAGAAGAATTATAATGAGAAGATTATTGATGAGGTTTGGGAGCAAATCTCCTCCTTTGCCGGTTATGCATTCCCCAAGGGGCATTCGGCTTCCTATGCGGTAGAGAGCTACCAGAGTTTGTATTTAAAGAAATATTTTCCGCTGGAGTTTATGGTGGCCGCGCTTAACAATGGCGGCGGATTTTACGATGTGGAAACTTATATCCAGGAGATTAGAAAGTGCGGAGGGAAAGTGCATCCACCCTGTATTAATAAAAGTGATCATCCTAATAGGATTTTTGGGAAAGATATCTACCTGGGCCTGGGCTATATCAAACAACTTGAAACTAAAACCGTGCAGCAGATCCTGGAAAATCGTCAGTTTTTTGGTGTTTTTAAGTCCTTTGACGATTTTATAGACCGGGTGCATATTTCTATAGAGCAACTGAGTATTTTGCTGAAAATAGATGCTTTTAGGTTTACCAAAACAGATAAGCACCATTTGCTCTGGAAAGCCCATTTTAAGCTGAATGCCACCAAACCATCGGTTAAACAGGAAAAATTGTTTGCCACGCCGCACCGGGATTTTGAACTTCCGCAGTTTGAATATTCAGCATTGATAGAAGCTTTTGACCAATTAGAGTTGCTGGGTTTTCCACTTTGCTCGCATTTTAAATTGCTTAAAAATCCTATAGAAAAATCGGTAAAGGCAAAAGATTTAAAAGATTATGTGGGGAAGGAAATATTGATTTATGGTGCGCTAATTACTGCCAAAAAAACCGGAACTTCTAACGGGAAATATATGTATTTCGGGACTTTTTTTGATAAGGAAGGCGATGTATTCGATACGGTTCAATTCCCCGCTTCCGCAGAAAAATATCCACTGCGCAACAAAGGAATCTATAAATGCTACGGCACCGTGAATAACGATCTGGATTATATCTCTATAAGTATAAAATGGCTGCAACGCCAGGACACGTTAACTGACCCCAGGTTGGTGGGGTACCAGTTTTCTTAGGCATTATTGTCACTCTGAATTTATTTCAGGTTCAAGGGTTTTAGAAATAAAAATCTCATTTTTCATATGCGTCATACCGAACCTGTTTCAGAACCTGCTCCGAAATTTATTCGGAGATCTAACATATTAGAATCTGAAACAAGTTCAGATTGACGTAAACAAGAATTATAAAACCTTTATTTCAAATACTGCAACACATTATTCTCAATACGGGTTTCAATATTGCTGATGTCACCTTTAATAAAAGTTTCGCCGGTAATTTTTTCGTATAATTCTATATAGCGTTCAGAAACCGATTCGATATATTCATCGCTCATTTCGGGCAGGATCTGGCCTTCCAGACCTTGAAATTTATTTTCAATAAGCCATTGCCTTACAAATTCTTTCGATAATTGTTTTTGCGGCTCGTCTTTGTCCTGTCTTTCCCGGTAGCCATCGGCATAAAAATAGCGGGAAGAATCGGGGGTGTGGATCTCGTCGATTAAAAGAATTTCCCCATCGGCATTTTTACCAAATTCGTATTTAGTATCTACTAAAATTAAACCTCTTTTTGCGGCGATTTCGGTTCCGCGTTTAAAAAGATTTCGGGTATATCTTTCAAGAATTTCGTAATCTTCTTTAGAAACAATAGCACGCGTTAAGATTTCCTCTTTAGAAATATCTTCATCGTGATCCCCCTGTTCGGCTTTGGTAGCGGGAGTGATAATTGGCTCCGGGAATTTGTCATTCTCCTTCATTCCATTAGGCATTTCTACCCCGCAAAGCATACGTTTTCCGGCTTTATATTCCCTCGCGGCGTGGCCGGCAAGATATCCACGAATAACCATTTCAATTTTAAAAGGCTCGCAAGCCTGGCCCACAGCAACATTTGGATCTGGAGTTGCTTCCAGCCAATTGGGGACAAGGTCACGAGTTGCTTCCATCATTTTTGTGGCAATCTGATTAAGGATCTGACCTTTGTAGGGAATACCCTTTGGCATCACCACATCAAAAGCCGAAAGCCTATCGGTGGCCACAATTACAAGTTTGTTGTTTTCTAAAGTATATACGTCCCGCACTTTGCCTTTGTAAATATCGGTTTGGCCGGGAAAATTGAATTCGGTTTTTATAATGGTATTCTTCATTAGGATTTATTCTAAAATTTGGAAACTAGAAAATTTGAAATTGAGAAGTGAATTTAAATTAGTCGGTATGTTCAATTTCTTTGTAGGCAGAAATAATCTTTTTTACCAGTCGGTGTCTAATTACATCTTTATCGTCCAGGTAAATTATTCCCACACCTTTTACTTCTTTTAGAACCAGTAAAGCTTCTTTTAAACCTGAAATAACCCTGCGTGGCAAATCTATTTGCCCCGGGTCTCCGGTAATCATAAATTTGGCGCTCTTCCCCATTCGGGTAAGAAACATTTTCATTTGCGCGTGGGTGGTATTTTGGGCTTCATCTAAAATCACAAAAGCGTTATCCAATGTACGGCCACGCATAAAAGCAAGGGGTGCAATTTGTATCACTCCTTTTTCAATAAAAGAATCCAGTCTTTCCTGCGGAATCATATCGCGTAACGCATCATAAAGTGGCTGCATATATGGATCGAGTTTCTCTTTAAGGTCGCCGGGAAGAAAACCAAGGTTTTCACCAGCTTCAACCGCGGGACGGGTAAGGATAATTCTGCGAACCTGTTTGTCTTTTAAAGCTTTAACGGCAAGTGCAACACCGGTGTAGGTTTTACCCGTACCGGCAGGGCCAATGGCAAAAACCATATCGTTTTTACGCATCAGTTCTACCAGTTTTCTTTGGTTTGCAGTTTGGGCTTTTACCAGTCGGCCGCCAACACCGTGAACCAGAACTTCTCCGCTTTCGTCTGAAGTTTGATAATCTGAACTTTTATCGCTGGTAAGCACTCTTTCAATTACATTTTCGTCCAGTTTATTATACTTTCCGAAGTGCTCCATAAGCATCGTGATGCGTTCATCAAATTCTTCCAGCATTTCTTCGTCCCCAAAAACCTTAATTTTATTTCCGCGGGCTACAATCTTCAGTTTGGGAAAGTATTTTTTAAGAAGTTCAATATTCTCGTTGTTCTGCCCAAAAAATTCGCGGGGATTAATTTCCGAAAGTTCAATTACAATTTCGTTCAAAGGCTTATGGTTTTAGTTGAAAAGTGATGTTCAAAACATTTTTATTTATAGCGGTTCTTTATTTGTAGCTACTAAGTTTTAATGCTAATTTTGGCAGGCAGAAGTTAAAATGACTGCATTGAATTTTTAATTGAAAATCCAAATAATTTTATCTTCGCTTACTATACAAACTTACATAAAATAAGTGCTTACAAGTTAAAAAAATATTAACAATCACCTATGGCTATCATTACTTTAACCACCGATTTTGGAGAGAAAGATTACTTTGTGGGAGCGGTTAAGGGAGCTATTTATAGCGAATTGAAAGATGTTAGAATTGTTGATATTTCACATTCGGTTTCTCCGTTTCATATTAGTGAGGCCGCTTACATTATTAAAAACGCTTATAATAGTTTTCCAAAAGGAAGTATTCATATAATCGGGATCGATTCAGAATTTACCCCGGAGAATAAGCATTTGGCTGTTTTGCTCGACGATCATTATTTTATTTGTGCCAATAACGGAATTTTATCTTTGCTGGCTTCAGAAATAAAGCCAGAGAAAATTGTAGAAATTAATATTCACGATACTATAGAAACCAATTTTCCTGTTTTGGATGTTTTTGTTAAAGTAGCCTGTCATTTAGCACGAGGAGGAACTCTTGATGTTATTGGGAAGAATATTAGTGAAATAAAATACCTGAAACAGTTTGAACCCACTATTAATTCGGAAAAAAACCAGATCGTTGGCCACGTTTTATATATCGATAACTATGGAAATGTGGTGACAAATATTAGCCGTAAACTTTTTGAAAATGTGGGAAAAGGAAGAGATTATATATTGAGCGCGAGAATGGTTACTTTTCCGCAGATTTATGAAGCTTATTCCGACTGGATCAATTTTGATGTAGAAAAAGAGAACAGAGGAGAGGAAGATGGCAAGAGACTTGCGTTGTTTAATTCGGCCGGGTATATAGAACTTGCAATTTATAAAAGTAACCCTTCTACAGTAGGCAGCGCGTCTACACTTTTTGGCCTGGAACACCGGGATACGGTAACTATTAAATTTAATGAAAAATGATACACAGAATTGTGAAAATGGAATTTGATCCTAATAAAATTGAAGTGTTCCTTTCTAATTTTGAGGAAAATAAAAGCAAGATAAGAGCCTCCGATGGGTGTTTTAAACTGGAATTATTGCGAGATCAGCACAATACAAATATCTTTTTTACGTATAGTTATTGGACAGATGAAGCCTCTTTGGAAAAATACCGAAATTCGGAATTATTTAAAAATGTATGGGCAAAGACCAAAGTGCTTTTTAATGCCAAACCGGTTGCCTGGAGTACCAATGTTATAAGTAGCGAATAATAAAATTTAGAATCATTTTTGCCAATGTTGGCTATTTTAAACAAAGAAATAAATTCATTTTTTTCGTCACCAATCGGTTACCTGGTGATTGGGATCTTTTTGGTGGTCTGCGGCTTGTTTTTATTTGTTTTTACCGGAGATTACAACATTCTGGATAATGGTTTTGCCGATGTAAAACCTTTCTTTAACCTCGCGCCCTGGATCTTTATTTTTCTTATCCCAGCCATTACCATGAAAAGTTTTTCCGAAGAAAAACGCCAGGGAACTATGGAGCTGCTACTTACCCGCCCCATTGGTTTTACACAACTTGTTTTAGGAAAATATTTTGGCGCTTTAATTTTGGTGCTTTTAGCTATTTTGCCCAGTATTTTATATGTAGTTACTATTCATCAACTGGGAAGTCCTGTGGGAAATTTTGATTTAGGTGCCACCCTGGGTTCTTATTTAGGTTTAATTTTTCTTGGAGGCTGTTATACGGCAATCGGCATTTTTGCCTCTTCATTTTCCGAAAATCAGATCATATCCTTTATCATCGCGGTTTTTTTATGTTTTCTGAGCTTTTTCGCTTTTGAAGGATTGGGAAATCTGGATCTTTTTGGAAGCATAAATTATGGGGTAGAATATCTAGGGATTAGTTTTCATTACCAGAGTATTAGCAGGGGTGTGATAGACACTCGAGATATTATTTATTTTTTAAGTTTTATCGTGCTGTTTCTGAAACTAACGCAGATAAGGTTAATCTCAATTCAGAAAAAATCTTAGGCTGTGAAATATCAAAACACCTATAAAGCTGTTTTTCTGTTGCTCCTTGCTGTAGTTGCGATAAACCTGCTGGCGGCGAATTTTTTTGAGCGAATAGACCTAACCCGTGACGGGCGTTATACGTTATCTCCGGCTGCAAGGGGAATTGTTTCAGATGCTGATTCGCCTATTGTTATTGAGGTTTTTTTAGAAGGAAATTTCCCTGCGGAATTTAGAAGGCTTCGGAATGAAACCCGTCAAATGCTGGAAGAATTTTCAGCATATAACAGTAATATTAAGTTCACTTTCACCAATCCGTTAGAAGAAACCAATGATGCTGAAGCTACCGCGCAGGATTTTTACCAGAGAGGAATGCCGCCTGCAAGGGTAAGCGTTCAGGAAAGCGGGAAAAGCTCTGAAGCTTTGGTTTTCCCCTGGGCAGTTGCCAAGCTTGGCGAAAAAAAAGTGCAAATTCCTTTATTAAAAAATAAACTTGGTGCTACCGATGAGGAACGTGTTTCCAGCTCGGTGCAGCAACTAGAATACGCTATCGCCAATGCCCTGAATAAACTGATATATCCTCGGGAAAAGAAGATTGCGGTTATGCGCGGGAATGGGGAATTGCCTGATGCACAAATAGCCGATTTTATTAAAACCCTGCAGGAATATTATTTTATGGCGCCGTTTACTTTAGATTCGGTCGCGGTAAATCCTCAAAAAACGCTTCAGCAGTTAAAGGAATACGATTTAATTATCGAGGCTAAACCCACCCAGGCTTTTACCGAAAATGAAAAATTTGTTTTAGACCAATATACTATGAGTGGTGGAAAATCGCTTTGGCTTACTGAAGTCGTAGCAATGGAAACCGATAGCTTACTTAATCCGTCTGGCCGTGCTTTTGCTTTACCGCGCGATCTTAATTTGGGTGATTTTTTCTTTTCCTATGGTATTCGTATTAACCCGGTTTTGATCAACGATATTTATTCGGCACCGATTATTTTGGCTTCGGGACAGGGAAATAACACGCGATTTAATCCGTATCCCTGGTTTTATAGTCCGTTGACCACTTCACCGAACGATCACCCGATAATCAATAATATTGAAGCGGTAAAATTTGAGTATGCGAATCAAATTGATACGCTTCAGAATAATATTGACAAAACTATTTTATTAAGCAGTTCGCCCCAAACCAGGCTGGAAGGTACGCCCCGTGAAATCAGCCTTGAAATGGTAAGCAGGGAGCCCGATTTAGCTACCTATACAGATGGGGAACAACCGCTGGCTGTTTTACTGGAAGGAGAATTTACTTCGGTTTATAAAAACAGGATTAAACCTTTTGAAATTGAAAATCCATTGGATGAAAGCCGGGAAACTAAAATGCTGGTTATTTCAGATGGGGATGTGATAAAAAACGATGTGCAACGCGGAGAACCGCTAGAGCTTGGTTTTGAGCGTTATACCGGGAATACTTACGGGAACAAAGAATTTTTGCTAAACGCCGTAAATTATATGCTGGACGACAGCGGACTTATAGATATACGCAGCAAGGAAATAAATATCGCTTTTCTAGACGATCAAAAAGCTGCTGATGAGCGGGAAAAATGGCAGGTAATTAACCTGGTTTTGCCTTTAATCCTTTTAGGAGTTTTTGCTTTCGGATTTAATTATATCAGAAAAAGGAAATACCTCAAATAGCTTTCCCGTACTTCTATTTTTAGGAAATAAATTCAACATATTAACAATCTTAAAAATATTATTCATTTTAAGACACTGAAAAACAGTTTTTTAAATAGAATATTAATGTTTTTGATGTTAATAAAAACTCGCCGCCACAAGCTCAATTTTTAATAGATTAAAATATATTTGTATTGATTTCTAATTAATCACAAAGCCGATGAAATTTATTGTATCCAGCAGTTATTTGCTGAAACAGCTTCAGATACTGGGTGGTGTTATTAACAACACCAACACCCTTCCAATTTTAGACAATTTTTTATTCGATCTTAAGCAGGACGAGCTTACGGTTTCTGCCTCAGACCTTGAAACTACAATGTCTGCCAAACTTAAGGTGGAATCAGATTCCGAAGGAAAAATAGCAGTGCCAGCAAAGTTACTTTTAGACACGCTAAAGACCTTTCCGGAGCAGCCATTAACTTTTGTTGCTGAAGATAATAACACGATAGAATTAAGCTCTAACCACGGTAAATACGCGCTTGCGTATGCTGATGGTGAAGAATTTCCGAATCCGGTTGAATTGGAAGATCCAAGCAGCACGGTTATAGAAGGAGATATTTTGGCAACTGCGATTAGCAAAACCATTTTCGCTTCAGGAAACGACGATCTTCGCCCAGTAATGAGCGGGGTTTTCTTTCAGTTTACTACAGAAGGATTGACTTTTGTGGCAACTGATGCACATAAATTAGTGAAGTATCAGCGGGAAGATGTTTCTGCTTCGCAGGCTTCAGATTTTATTATGCCGAAAAAGCCGTTAAACCTTTTAAAAGGAATTTTGGCCGGTAGTGAAAGTGAAGTGCTTATTGAATACAACGATTCCAACGCAAAATTCACTTTTGATGATACGCAGTTGGTTTGCCGTTTAATTGACGGAAAATATCCAAATTACGAAGCGGTAATTCCGAAGGAAAACCCGAATAAATTAACCATAGAGCGCAACCAGTTTTTGAGTTCAGTACGCAGGGTTTCTATTTTCTCTAATAAAACTACGCACCAGGTAAGATTAAAAATTGCTGGAGCTGAATTAAATATTTCTGCAGAAGATGTCGATTACAGCAATAAGGCCGAAGAGCGTTTAACCTGTTCTTACCAGGGAGACGATATGCAAATTGGTTTCAACTCGCGTTTCCTGACTGAAATGCTTAATAATTTAACTTCCGATGAAGTTCAACTGGAAATGAGTTTACCAAACCGTGCGGGAATTTTAACTCCAGTTGACGGACTCGACCCAGGAGAAAAAATTACTATGTTGGTAATGCCAGTGATGCTTAATAATTAGTATAAAGAATTGAATATATAGAAAAAGGCAGCCAATCGGCTGCCTTTTTGGTTTTCGAAAATTATTTGAAGCTAAAATTTTAAATAATTATTTTTCTATTTTATAATCTCGATGCTTAAGGGGTAATGCGGGATTTCACCGTTGCTTACTTTAATTGCATTTACTATGGGAAGGATCAACATAATAATTGCAATTCCGATTAGGGCGATAATTCCGAGGCCGAATAAAAAGATTAGTGGAATACAAATGAGGCTATAAATAAACATACTTATTTGAAAATTCAAGATCATTTTTCCGTGGAAATCCATTCCGGCAACTTTATCTTTTTGGGTAAGCCATAGGATTAACGGAACTATAAAGCCGCCAATTCCTGTAACTAAATCCAGTAACTGACTTAAGTGGGTAAGAACGAGCATTTGGTTGTCTTCTCTCATTTTTTCTTTGGTTGATGTGATGTCTTCTTTATTAATAGACGATTCTTTTCGCACTTTGTTACAAAATCATTCTGTTCTTAAAATTAAAAACTTCTTACGAACTACTGAATTTTTTACTCGATAATCGATATTTATCCCGATAAATATCGCGAGCTCCGAGGCCTGCCCGAATCATTCAGGCGACGGGCTTGCTTGGAAATCAAGATATATTTTCCAATAATGCCTCTTGGGGCTTGCCCCGAGGTTGTTTACCTTTGCGATATGAAATTAAACGACACTATTGTAGCACTTGCCACGCCATCTGGAGCCGGTGCTATTGCGATTATCAGGGTTTCCGGGCCTGAAGCCCTTGCTATTGTTTCCCTGCTTTTTAGAGCAAAAAGTAAAAAGGAACTGGAAGCGCAACCAAGCCACACCCTGCATTTGGGAAGTTTAATGGATGGGGATCGCACCTTAGATGAAGTTTTAGTTTCAGTATTTAGGGCTCCAAGATCTTATACGGGAGAGGAAACCATTGAAATTTCCTGCCACGGAAGTCCGTATATTCAGCAGGAGATTATACAGTTAATGATTAGAAAAGGTTGTCGTTCAGCCGAAGCCGGGGAATTTACAATGCGTGCTTTCCTAAACGGAAAAATGGATCTTAGTCAGGCAGAAGCCGTAGCCGATTTGATTTCTTCTGAAAATCAGGCTTCACACCAAATGGCGATGCAACAAATGCGTGGCGGATTTTCTAATGAAATTCATAGGTTACGCCAGGAATTACTGGATTTTGCGTCTTTAATTGAACTGGAGCTGGACTTTTCGGAAGAAGATGTAGAATTTGCCAATCGAGATCAGTTTAAAGAATTGGTGGCCAGGATCCAGCAGGTTTTAAAACGACTTATAGATTCTTTTGCTACCGGAAATGTACTTAAAAACGGAATTCCCGTTGCGATTGTAGGTGAGCCAAACGTAGGGAAATCTACTTTGTTAAATTGCCTTTTAAACGAAGAACGTGCCATTGTTTCTGAAGTGGCCGGAACCACGCGGGATTCTATTGAAGACGAAATGAGTATTGGTGGTGTTGGATTTCGGTTTATTGATACCGCGGGAATAAGGGAGACGGAAGATGTGGTGGAAAGCATTGGTATAAAACGAACATTTGAAAAAATTAGTCAGGCGCAGGTGGTGGTTTATCTGTTAAACGCAGAAAAGTTTAAAACTCAAAGTTCAATGTTTAAGGTTGAGATTAAAAAAATTCACAACCAGTTTCCACAAAAACCACTGGTTGTGATCGCCAATAAAGTAGATCAACTAACGGAACAGGAGAAAGATAGTTTATCTGAAAATCTAAACGAACTTGAAGGTGCAAGTTTGCAGTTAATTTCGGCAAAAACTGGAGAAGGAGTAGAGGAACTAAAAAGTAAACTTCTTGAATTCGTAAATACCGGCGCGCTTAGAAATAATAATACCATAGTTACTAACAGTCGTCATTATAACGCCCTTTTAAAAGCCCTGGAAGAAATAAATAAAGTTGAAGAAGGACTAAACAACGATCTCTCAGGCGATCTTTTAGCAATAGACATTAGAGAAGCCTTGGAATATTTTGGCGAAATAACTGGCCAGGTCACTAATGACGAATTATTGGGGAATATTTTTTCTAATTTCTGCATCGGCAAATAAACAGCTAATTTTATTTGATGTCAAATGATATCAAATGACATCAAAACGTAACAATAGAGAGGCTTTTGAGCCTCTTTATTGTTTCTTGGTTTTTCTTTTAAACTTATAAAATTATACCTGTTTTGTTTCTTTTTTGTACCCCGATGTTAAAATTTGATTTCGGGGTACAAATTTTGTACCTCGTATTGGATTTTATTCTATCTTTATGGAAACAAGCTAGTTATGAAGATAAAACTCAGAAAGAAAAAATTAGCATCCGGAAAGTACAGTCTATATATTGATTACTATAAAGGAAGTGTCATAGATGAAAACGGAAAAACTAAGGGGAATAGGGAATTTGAATATCTTAAAGAGTACCTATATATAAACCCTAAGACAGCCTTTGAGAAAAAGGAAAATGAAGAAACTCTTTTAAGAGCTGAACAAATACTTTCGATCCGAAGAGCAGAATATGCCCAGGGTAAATATGGTATAAAAGATAGAAGTAAGGACCGACTTCTATTCCTCACATATTATGATAAACTTAAAGAAGAGCGTTACGAAAGCAAAGGTAATTACGATAACTGGGATGCCGCTCAAAATCATATTGAGGCTTACATTGGTAGGAAAAAAATAACCTTTGAAGACATTGATGAAGACTTCGTAATAGGATTCAAAAAGTTTTTAAATCATAAATCCAGAACAAAATCTAATATTCCCTTATCTCAAAATTCAAAATATACTTATTACAATAAATTTAAAGCCACATTGCGGCAAGCTTTTGAAGATGGATATACTCGTAGAAACTTTGCTTCCACAGTTAAAGGTTTTGCCCAGGGAGAAACATCCAGAGAACATCTTACCCATGAGGAGCTTCAGGCAGTGGCAAAAGCACATTGCAAACACCCAGTTTTGAAATCAGCTTTTTTGTTCAGTTGCCTGACAGGATTAAGGTGGAGCGATATTAACAAACTCGTCTGGTCTGAAGTACGCGATGAAAAAGATGAAACCCGGCTAGTTTTTAAGCAGAAAAAAACTGCGGGCCAGGAGTATCAATTCATCTCTAACCAGGCAAGACAGCTTTTAGGTAAGAGAAAGCTAGAAAATGACAAAGTATTTCAGGGTCTCAAATATGGTGCTCATTTTAATGCTGAAATTCTGAGGTGGTGTATGCGTGCAGGTATTACCAAACATATTACCTTTCATAGCGGCCGCCATACTCATGCTGTTCTCCTACTTGAAAATGGTGCTGATATATATACTGTTTCTAAGATCTTGGGCCATAAAGAAATAAGAACTACCCAGGTCTATGCTAAAATAGTAGATAAGAAGAAAAAGGAAGCTGCTTATCTTATTCCCGAACTCGAAATGGATTATAAACTTTAAATTTTAATACAATGGATTTATCAGTAATTATGGAAAGACTGGATCATATTGAAAAAATGATTCGTACCAACAAAAATGTTTTAAATATGGAGGAGGCAGTTGAATATACGGGGCTTTCTCGAAGTTTTTTGTATAAGCTAACAGCCAAAGGAGAAATACCTTTTTCAAAACCTCGAGGTAAGCTTATATTTTTTTCTAAGGAGAAGTTAGATCAGTGGTTACTTTCAAACGAGCATAAATCTAGCAGGGAATTAAATAGCGAAGCTGTAGAATATAGTTTTCGTCGAAAAAGGTTTTAGTTATGTGGCAGGGTTTCGATTTGTATTCTTACAGCTATGAATTTTGATCTGTTTAAATATCTCACAACTTTAGGTTTCATATATATTTATGGAAGGTTAGTTTTGCATTATGGCTCCTTTTTTTTAAGTTTTATGCTGGATAATGAAATGGACTGGATTTCAAAAATTGAAAAGCCAAGAATTCTTTTCCTAGTACTGGGGCTGGGACTAATGCATCTTTCTGTATTCTCCAGCTATGCTATTGAATCAGATAATTTTTTAGTTGTTGCAATTAGTTTTCTTGTTTTTTTAGCCGGCTTTTTTCTTTCCGTTCTTCCCTGGACCGATAAATTTAAAAATAGTATGCAGAGCCAAAAGCCAGCTGGCTCCCTAAAAAAGGACAAAAATTTTAATTTGGTTATTTCAGAAGGTCAAATTCAAAAGTTATATCATAATCTAATGAGGTATGATCTTTTGAATTCTGAGAAGACAAGCCTCCTTGATTTCCAAAAGGTGCTTACTGAAAATTGGGAAACTCATAATTCGAAAATCCATTTCAATATGGATGGTGCAAGCTGCAGGGAGTTCTATGATTATTTCACCCAGACTTTTCCCGAAAATTCTTTAACGATGAAAAATTTTTTTGAAACTTCTAAGCTGGTAATAAGATCCGATGGGAAACCTTATAAGTATAATACCATTAAAAGTGCCCCGTTAAAAACTGTCTCCTCGAAGGAGAACGATAGGTTGAATAAAATTTTTCAAGAGCTGACTTTAAACCAGGCACGATCTAAAGTGGATAAATCTTTTTAAAATATTCGCAAACTATGATCATATCTTCACTGAATTTTTCAGGATAATAGGCCATCTCTCTTTCGTAATATGCCTGGTGAACTTTTTTCCAGTATTTTAAAGATTTATCACCTTCGCCTTCAGTTGCTGCAAATTCTTCTGTGATTTTATTAAATGGAACCTGCTCTATCTTCAGCGTTTCAATTATAGCTTTTGCATTTCCATTCCAATCCGTCACAATTTGTTGGTCCCCAGCTCTTGGCAGAGGTTCATTATTTTTTTTAAACCACAATAATGAAGTAGCAGTTGCTTGCTTTATTCCCTTTAAGACTAACTCTACACATTCATTCGCATCTTTTTCATTGTCACAGAAATAGAAAGAAACTGGAACTTCTCCTAATTTATTCTGAGGGTTTTGAGTAAGAAAGTCTTCCCATAGGGTTATTACAGATTTAAAATTTTCTCTTCCATTATTCATAGTTTTCCTATCTCGAAATTTTTTGAGTGCTTTTTAAATTTGTTTTATTCCGCTACCTGCCTACTCCAATTTTGAATAACGCTGCTCTAATAGATCCGAGTATTTTTGCTTGTATTCGCTTGATAAGAAAGAGCTTTCTAAAAGAGAAAGAGCGTTCTTTTTATTTTTAATGAATCTTTTAAATACTCCATCAATTTGCTTTTTGTTCAATTCCAGTTTCTCTCCCAGACTCACAAAATGTTTTCTTGCCAACTTTTTCCGCTTTCCTTCAAGAGTTAGCGCCAGTTCTTCATCATCTTCTGGGTTAACTATAGCTACATTTAAAAGATCATAGGCAGGGGACAAGACCCATTCTCTGCTTCGCTTTATTAAAGAAAAGTTTTTCAGGTGCATATCGTTATTCCCCGTGAGAAAACTAAATACAGCTATTTCAAAAAAATAAAGTTTATCGAGTAAGGTGTTAGAAGAATAAGTCCCTATTGCCTTTCCTACTTTCTCCATCGAACCTTTGTATTTATCAAACGCCTCCAGAATCTGAAACATATCGAGCATATGAATCTTTTCATTATTAAGTGTCCGATCTATTCTCTTTGTGATATAAGCTAACTCTCCAGATTTTAATCTTATTAAACTTGAAGAAACCGTTCTTATTCCAAAGCCTCCTGCCATTCGCATTGTAACATGTTCGTTTTCCGGCATTTCAGCAAAAGCTGCAGAGGGTGGTTTTAAAATATAATTTCCTCCGAGCGCTCCTACCACTGTTAACCTGTTATTTTCCGATGCTAGTGCGTTATCGATGAAGGATAAGGAAAGTTTAGGTTGTACCCCAGGAACTGCTATTCTTCTTTCCACCACATTTTTTGCCAGATCTACCATTTGATCCAGGGAATAATCTAGCTGAGGCGGAATTTCAGTACCAAAGAAATTTACACTGCAATTGGTGTGAAAATCTTTCGGATCTGTATCTGCCAGTTCCTTGTAACAATATAGACATCTATTCTGCATTTTCTGTAACTATTGGGTGAACACTGACCGCACCTATACAATTTTTGCAACAAGCTAAAAGTAGTCCCATTCGGTCATTACGGTTAATTTTCCAGTTTTTTGAGGCTATATCAAGAAGCCAACCTTCCGGGATAAGGCCTTCAAAAAAAGGAAAAAGCCGTTTTTCTACATAAAGTTCTTTTCTAACCGGCATGGTAAACGTGATAAATTGATCGGGATATTTATTAACGTAATCAATTTCATATTGAAATTGATACTCACCGTCATCGGTTTCGGTTAAAATACCTGCCAGAAGCTCCTGGTAATAAATTTTTGCCTGTCTCATAAATTAAGTTTGCGAAATATCATTTTGGTCTACCGGAGCAAGCACATGTCCAAACATCTTTAGCACCTGATTTACCTTTTCCATATTCAGGTTTTCTTTTCCCTGTTCTATTTTTCTCACAACGGTTAATGCCACGCCAGCTCTATCGGCAAATTCTTCCTGAGTGAGTTGGTTTTCTTTTCGCTTTTGTTTTAAAAACTCTGAGAGGTTTTTCATTATATGTAATTAAATATAATTATTGCAAATATATATTAATTATATGTTTAAACGTATATTTTTGGTTTTATTTCTTTATTTATATGCATTTGCATATAAATTTGTTGGGGAGGTAATTAAATTGATTAGAGCTGATTTTTCATACTTTAAAAAAGAAGTCATACAAGGTATGAATAGTATGACTTTCTTACTATTTCCCTTCTTAGTTTTGGTCTCAGAATTCAAATAACAAAAGCGCTTTTGTTCATTTTCAAACTTAAAAATTTTAAAAATGAACGAACTAAAAATGTTAGAGCAACTGGACCGTATAGAGAAATTGGTCCGCGCTCAGAAAGCCGTATTGACTTTTGACCAGGCCTGTGATTATACAGGAATTTCAAGAAGTTACATGTATAAACTTACCGCAAGGGGGGAAATTCCTTTCTCTAAACCCAAAGGTAAATTAATCTTTTTCTCACGTGAGAAACTGGATAGCTGGCTACTTAATAATAGTCATTCTTCTAAAGATGAAATCAAGAGGGGAGCAGTAGAATATACCTTTAGAAATAAAAGGTTTTAAAGCTTTGGGTTATGAAGAAATTTGAATCCAAACTCTATCAGGTTTCTGAGCAGAAGAAAAAAACGATCTACGACGCTGTGGATGAGTATGTATCTGATAAATATGATATCAGGTTTAATGAAATATCTCACGAGTTTCAGATTCGGATTAAGGAATCAAATATCTGGGAAGATTTTGAAGTGAATTCCCTGCTTATAGAATTAGCGAAGTCTAACATAGAGATTAATCCGGGTAAACTGGACATCTATTTACGGTCTAACCTGATTCCCAGATTTAACCCGATTGCGGAATACTTTGATAAGCTTCCAAAATGGGTGGGTGGAGATCATATAAGAACACTCGCTTCCTATCTTCCCGCCAAAGAACCTGAGCAATTTCTTTATCATTTTAGGAAATGGCTGGTGAGAACAGTTAAAGGTGCATTGGATGAAAATTACTTCAATAAGCAATGTTTGGTTTTAGTGCATTCAGAACAAAACTCTGGAAAATCTACCTGGTGTAGGTTTCTCTGTCCACCGGCTTTATCAAAGTATTTTGCTGAAGACATGACCACGGATAAAGACGCCAGGATTCAACTTACCAGGAATTTCATCATCAATTTAGATGAATTATCTGTGCTGGCCAGAAAAGAAATAAATGCCCTTAAAGCTTATTTCTCTAAAACGATGATCAATGAAAGGCTGCCTTATGACCGTAAAAACTCAAACCTGCGAAGGACCTGCAGTTTTATAGGATCTACAAACAGGGCAACTTTTCTTAATGATGAAACCGGTTCTGTGCGCTGGTTATGTTTTGAGCTTATTGGTAAAATTGATTTTGCTTACTCCCGGGAAGTTGATATAGATAAAGTATGGGCTCAGGCTTATTACCTGGCCTATGTGGATGAACAATTTAACCCAGAATTGACCCTGGAGGATATTGTTGCAAATGAAGAAAGGAACAAGACTTACCGGGAAGCCAGTATGGAAGAAGAACTGCTCTGTAAATACTATCTCAAGAGTTCAGATCCAGCCGACTTTAAAACGGCATCAGATGTAGTATTGCAACTGAATTGTATTAATCCGAGACTGAATATTTACAATATGGGTAGAGCAATGAGGGCCCTGAACTTTGAAAGGGTAAAATCTACCCAAAATGGAAGATATGGCTACCTGGTCAAACAGAGGTTCAAGACCTCTCCTTTAGAAGTTTTATAAAATCTATTTACCCTAATTACCCAAACCCTGGAAAGGGCTGTTAACAAAGGGGGTTTCACTGGGTAAATAGAATTTAAAACTATCTACCCTAATTACCTTTTTAGGTAGATAGGGTAGATAGGAAAAACAGCCAAAATAGAAAAAAACCCCTGGTTTTACTGGCCTGGATAAATAGGTAATTAAAAATTGAAAAAATGAACTTAAATAACTTATCGTGTAAAAGTGCCCGTAATATTTGCATCGTAAAAACGCTGGCAAAATTAGGGCACTTTCCCACCAGAACATCGGAAAAAGAAGCTTGGTTTCTGAGTCCCCTGCGGTCAGAAACCCAAGCCTCTTTTAGCGTCTCTTTAATTAAAAACTTATGGTTTGACTTCGGATCGGGAATAGGAGGGAATACCATCGATCTAATTATGCTTATTAAATCCTGGTCTGTAAGGGAAACCCTGGAATATTTAAAGCACGATATGGGATCTCTTTCTTTTAGCCCGCCGGATATTGAACATCTTACTAAGGAGCCAGAAATTAGTATCCTGGACGTTCAAATTATTCACCTGAAAGCATTAGTTGATTATCTAAGCTCACGGAATATACCTTATGAGATTGGTAGAAAATACTGCAGACAGGTTTGGTATCGCTGTAAAGGAAAACGATTTTTTGCTCTTGGCCTTGAAAATTATAAAAGAGGCTGGGA
This sequence comes from Salegentibacter lacus, assembly GCF_020164555.1. GTDB lineage: Bacteria > Bacteroidota > Bacteroidia > Flavobacteriales > Flavobacteriaceae > Salegentibacter > Salegentibacter lacus. Next base: position 99,918 of record NZ_JAIQZB010000012.1, read on the forward strand.
ACTTAGAAATAAATACTTTAAAACTTCCAGTAGCCCTAAAACCTTTTCTTTTTTTGAAAGAGAGTCCAGACAACTACTTATCACAGAAGGGATGTTTGATTTTCTTTCCCTGGCCACTATTGATGAAGACTTAGTACAAAACTCAGACTGTATCATTTTAAATTCCCTGGCTTTTTTGGAAAGGATTAAAATACTCATCCCTAAATATGAAAAGGTACTGATCTATCTGGACAATGATGCGGCTGGTAAAAAAGCAGCCAGTTCACTTCTAAACCAATTTGATAATGTTAAAGATTGTAGCGATTCCTACTCTGGCTATGTAGATCTGAATGAAAAATTAAAAGCTGAAAAATCCTTGACTTTAAAATAATAATGAGTTGTAAACGGTAAATGCCTATCGGAGAATTTCAGTTGAAAGGCAAAAGCAAGATGTGTCATTGTAATGACAATCTTGCTTTGCGCCCGATGGTTGCAAAGATTTTAAAAAGAAAAAAATGAAAAGGGAATACATACAAGTCCGCTGCTCGATCTACGAGAAGAAGCTGCTCAAAAGAAGAGCGGCCAGGGCAGGAATTTCCCTTTCAGAATATATCCGAGCAACGGCCTTTGATAAAAATATTGTAGAACGGATAACCCCGGAACAACTGGAGACTTACAAAATGCTGGTACAGTACAAGAACAACTTCAGCCGCATTGGGAATATGTTTAAAAAAAGGGATCCAAAGCTGGCCAGAGAAGTGGAAGACCTGGCGAAAGAAATTAGGACACATTTAAAAAACTTTAAAAAATGATAGGGAAAGGACATAGCATTTCAGGCGCCAGAGTTTCCATATCCTATGGTTGGAACCAGGAGAAAGAAGCTGAAGTCGTGTTAAGAGAACACGTGGCCGGGGATACTCCCGCGGAGATTGCTGAAGAGTTTAGGATTATCCAGTCGCAAAACTTACGATGTACCAATAATACCTTAAGCTTCATCGTAAGCCCAACAATTGAGGACGGCAAGGATCTAAGCAAAAAGGAACTGGAAGACCTCGCTAAAAAGTTTTTAAAGGAAATGAACCTGCAAAACAATCAATCCATTGGATTTGTACACCGGGATAAAGCGCATACCCACGTTCATATTTATACCAACAGGATTGGTTTTGATGGCAAAGCCTACAATGACAGCTTTATCGGAAAACGAAGCCAGATAGCTGCCGATAATGTGGCAAAAGAATTAGGACTGACCAGGGTTCGGGAAGTTCAGCAGGAAAGACTTAATGAGTTGAAGGGCCTCAGACAGGAAATCAAAAATATACATGACCGGGTACTTCAGTCGAGGCCAAAATCCGTGGATGAATATATAAATAAAATGAAAGCCCAGAAGGTGGAAGTGATTCCCACCATCAATAAAGCGAATCAACTGCAGGGGTTTCGGGTGGAATACAAAGGAGTGAATCTTAAAGCAAGTGAAGTGGACCGATCAATGAGCGGTAATCGGTTAATTCCCGCGATCTCGCAAAACAGAAGTTTAACAAGAGGAATGGAAGCACCAAAAAACCTTCAGGTTTTAAATAAAACGGTACAGTTAAGCAGTAATCTGTCAACCAAAATAGCTAAAGAGCTTATAAAAGGAGCTGTAAAAATAGTAAGGGATACCGGAATCGGATATTAAACAATTGAATTATGAAAAAACTAGATGAAATTATGGAACTGATGGCCGATGAGATGGATGATTTCAAAACTGCTGTGCTGGAACTTCAAAAGCTTTCAGAACAATTAGTTAAGATGAGCATCCCCATTAGCACGGAAGCTTTGGAAAAGAACCTGAACACATTCCTGCTAAAGCAGCAAGCGGAAAAAGAAAAAACAGATGAAATCCTGCAGGGTATAGACAGAAAATTAAAACACGCCAGGATCATACCAAATTATCTGCTCATCCTTTTAGGAATATTTGGGATTCTTGCTGTGGGATCTGTGGGGTATTTTGGTTACACCGATAAAGAAAATGTAGAAGAGAATTTTGAAGTCTACCAAATGATTATGGAATCACAGATTAAGTCATACGAAGATTATTTTGCAGCATATCCTGAAATCCACGATGCATACTGCAAGTGGCTAGAGAGTGGATACCAGGGTTTGTAATGACAAATGGCTATGGTTAAAATTCCGTGAAATTTGCGTCAAATGCCCTTAAACCCCCAGAAAACCCGTTGAAATTTGCGTCAAAAATTTAGTAAAAAATTACAGCAATTTTTTAGATCAGTGGATAATGAGTGGGTATTCCAGTAAATGGGCTCAAAGGCCCCGATAACAGGTTGAAATTTACTGGTAATGTAAAACAGAAGGTGGCGCCCCTATGCTGTTTTTACTTTACGCTTAACTTCCCGTACGCTATAAAAACAGCATAGGATCCGGCGCAAGTTTTGGTAGATATTAGGGGACAGTAGTAGTACAAGAATCCAATGATTAGTAAGTTTAGAAAACTTCTGATCCACGGGAAGTTGTCCGCAGATTGAATTATAATTTTTTATAGGTTTAAATAAAATGGATAAGCAAATAAAATCAAAAGTTTCTTGTGATATAAGTAATCTCACAAGGTTTACACTTTCTCCATCTTTGATCTACATCTCCAATTGAAAAACGCCCTTCTCTTTTTTCAAAAATATCCAATCCTCGGCCAAGGATAATCTTACATCTATTATTGGTCTCAATATATCTGTCATGATGCTTTTCAAGGGAATAGGTTAGATTAATTCCCATTTCTTTTACATTCGCAGCTATTTCTTCAAAGCAATCTTTACTCTGGTTTAGAAACTCTTTCAAGTTCCACGAAATTACTTTAAGATTAATTATCTTTCCCGGATTATTCAAGTTTCCGAGCATCACACAAAACTCCAGCAGATTATTAAACTGATATGGTAATCTTATCCAAGGATCCTGAAGTATTATATTATTAGCTTCCTTTAGATGACTTGCAAATAATTTTTCAAAAGTGATATTGGTTTGATCCTGTTTAATAATTTCTTGTTCCTGTGACTTTGTCTTTAGTTCTGGAACTGAAGTAGAGGAGGTATACTCTTTTTTTAGATGGGAAGGTTTAAGAACAGACTTTTTTGAATTACTCTTTAATTCTTCAGAAATTGGAAATTTTTCTACAATAAAAGATTTAAAATCCACGTCGCTACCTCCTGATGAAAGATCGTGAAGATACCTGTCCTGAGGGTCGCTTGAGATCACCAGATTTACAGCATTTTTAGCTTCCCATATTCTAAAGTGTTTTTCAAGATTAATAAATGTATTTGCAGGAATTTTCAACCATATTAGTTCATGTGCTCCTACTAAAACTATATTCCAATCCTTCTTGAAATTCTCAAGTTTTATATTCATCCACCAAGCAGCACGGTTACCGCTTATGCTTATACTTGCAAAGGTGGTATTTTTTGTTTTTAAATTATCCGAACCTTTTTGGGAATTGATGTAATGAATTGCCTTGGTTTTTACCATACTTGGAAGAAATAGGATTAAAGGGTAGAGCTTTGTAAATATATAACATATGATTTTAAAATACCAAGTGCCATTATTTATAGTTTCTTTCTTAAATATATCAAATAATTTATTTTAGGTTTTACGGTTTTCCACATCTGCAAAAGTTTAAAACCTTCTAAATTTGAACTTCTATAACAACCATCAATTTTATTTTAATTATTTCAAAACTTAAATTATGTTAAAAACCATAGTTTAACAGGTACTCGTTTTCATCCTAAAAGCTCAACTTTGAAGTCATGGATTCTTCAGAAGAGAAAAGACTTCAAAATTTAGGCAACCGTTTAAAGTATTTTCGAAAACTTAAGGGATATACAAATTATGAGCATTTAGCTTATGACGTAGGTATTTCTCGATCTCAATATGGAAAATATGAAAATGGAGGAAACATAAAGTTTACCACCCTTTGTAAGATTTTGGAACATTTAGATATTTCTTTGAAGGATTTTTTTAGTAAAGGATTTGAATAAAAAATTTATGCAAGCACACCCGCTGGCTGAAGCACTTCAGAATCTTCGTGAATCATCGAAGCATGCAATAGCAGAAGGCAATTCTTATAATTTCGATGAATTTAGTGAGTATTTTCATGTCGAAAGAGAGATTGAACAAAAACTAGTTGATAGGATTAGATTTTGTTCTCAAAGATATGAACCAAGTTTGCTACTCGTTTGCGGGAATGTAGGTGACGGTAAATCTCATATTCTTTCCTATTTAAATAAGGTGGTGCCTGAGGAAATAAAAAGATTTAAAATTCATAATGACGCAACTGAGGCCCATGATCCAAATGGAAATTCAAACGATACTTTAAATAGAGTTCTTGAATCTTTTCAAGACCAAAATATTGAAAACTCTAAAGACAGGTTAATTCTTGCAATTAATTTAGGAACCCTGAATAATTTTATTGACACTCATGGGGATAAATATTCTAAGCTCATAGAATATGTAAACAAGAAAAAAATTCTGGATACTGATTTAATTGATGAAGATTCTATAGATGAAGAAAGTATTTTTCAGCATGTAAATTTCACCGATTATCATATGTACTCATTGTCTGAGTATGGTGCGGAATCCAAAATTATATCTACATTATTAGAGCGATTAACAAAAGAAGATGAGCAAAACCCTGTTTACAGAGCTTATATTGAATTTCAAAATATGAGTTTTTCAGTTGATTGCCCAATCAGCTTCAATTATCAATTTATCTCAAAAAAGAAATATCGTGATGTAATTTCAGATTTTATAATACAATCAATAATTAAGAATAAGGAAATCGTTTCTATAAGATCTCTTATGAACTTTTTTTATGATCTCATAGTCCCTATTGGCCTTAAATGGGAGAATTTGAAGGATTATGAGGTTCAATTAAATAAAATGAGTGTAACTGATTATCTTTCTAATACTACACCGAATTATTTATTTGAGCACTCTGAATTATCGAGTTTGTTTGAAAAATTCCAAGAATTGGATCCGTGTGCTTATAGGTACTCTGAATTAGATCAAAACCTGATACAACTAATTAATTCTAATCGCCCTGAATCGATTTTTACAAGGTTTATAAACGGAGATTCAACTGAAGGCTTGATAGGATACATCAACCATGATAAGCTTAACAAAAATAATTTAACGAAACTATTTATTAGGCTGAACTACTTCAATAAAAGCTCTGAAGTACTTGAGAGAAGTAATCCTTATTTTATGAAGTTTATGCAGCTCTTATATCTTTTTAATTGTAACGATGAATCGGCGAAGAAAAAGGTGTATAACCTTGTTTATAATTCCGCTAGGCTCTGGTATGGTGATCCAAAAAAATCTGGAAAAGCTATCGTGAAACTTGGAAGAAATCAATCAAAATACAGAATTTTTAAGGATTTTAAACCTTCGCCTATCCTAGGAAATGGCACAAAAAAAAATGATCCAATTTTAACCCGTTTTGTTCAAGAATTCACTCTCTTCTTCGAAAACGGAAATTCCGAAAAATTAAAAATTCATGTTGACTATAGCCTTTTTGAATTATTAAATAAGATAGTAAAAGGCTACCGGCCAAATAGAAAGGACAACAATAATTATATCACCTTTATTACCTTTATAAATAGATTAATTAATCATGAAAATGATAAATCAGCACTTGAAATTGATGAAATAAATATAGGAAAAGCAGCGGATTATAAATTAAGCTTAAACTATTTAGGCGAGTATACCTTCGATACTATATGAAAGAAGTAACAATAGAAATGGAAGGCATAGATGGCCTCATCTCAACTTATATCAATAAAGATAAATGGAGAGGGCACTTAACTGGAAATAAATTTAAAATCTTACCATTTAAAACAAAATTCTCCCAGAATTGTATGCCTGATCTTAGGTCTTTTCATGGTGTAGTGGGTGAATGCTTTAGAATTTCAAGAGATGAAAAATTCAGTAAAGAATTAAATGGAAATAAGAAAGAATCCTTTAATCATAATTTAAGAGATTTTATTATAGATAATGTTCAGAAGGAGGTTAATACTAAACATTTTGATAGACTAAAAGATGTTATAATAAATCTGTTTTTTGAAGATGATCATAGTCTTATCAAATTTAGTAAAGACACACTTCCTTACCTTAACTTTTTCATTCAAAGTAACCATCTTGAAGAAATCTCTTATTTCGTCTATAGTATATTTTTGAAGGGTGATATCCTCAAGGACGAGGATTTAACAAAGAGCACCAATGACAATTTGTTATATAAATTGGTTTTAGAAAGTTTGCCTGATTTGGAAATAAAAACAGGTTCTAATGATAGGAAAGAATACAAAAATATATTTCCTCAAATAAAGGACTTATTCCAAAAAGATTTCAAGTTTATAGCTTCAAGTGAAGAATTGTATTTAAATCATATTCAAGATTTATATAAATATTATTTTTTCTTTTATCTATCGCAATTGGCTCGTTTTTTTAACTCTTTTGGAGCGGATAAAGAGATTAAGCCAATTTACTTTTCCATGGACTGGGAAACACTTTCAGCTTCCAGGCTAGCTTATCTGTCTGGCTGGGTAATTTTAAAGAGAGATTCAAATGGTCTTTTTTCTCACATATTTACACTAGAGTTATTAAATTATATTTTAGTTGCCAATGATTCTATTGGTGACTATTTTGAAATTCAAGAAACTTCTAAAAGTTTGGCTACTGAAGAGAAAACTAAACTTATTGAATCCATAAGGCTGATTTCAGAGTTCTATAAGGGTAATATATCTAAGTTTTATGCCGGATATAACTGGGAAAAATGTGAAAATGAGGTTGCGGGTTATTTTCTTAGAAATCCTAAAAAATATAATTGTGAAGTACAGAAAGAAATTATTAGACTGTACAAACTAATTAAATATCAATTTGATCATTCCGAGAGAGGGGCTGCTCATGAAAGATATGGAAAATGGTTTGAACATTTTTGCAAAATTAACTTTGTTAAAAATAGAGGTCGTTTAGGAGGAACAACAGTCCTAAACCAGGAATACCTATTATTTCTAACAAAATTATGTATTGGTAAAAAAGATAAAATTCGTTTGAATGAATTATGGCACCAACTAAGATTAAGAGGTTTAGTTTTTGACGAAACCTCGAAAGGGGAAATAATCAAATTATTTGAAAAAATTAATTTACTAGAGAAAAAAAGTGATAGTGGAGATGCTCAATACGTCAAGTCAACTATATAGTTATATATCCAAATTAATAGTTGAAAACTTTTCAACTCAGAATATTTCTCCAGGAGATCGTTATAATTTCTACCTAGAGGAAGAAGATCATGTCAAAGGTATCTATGAAGAACTTCGAAAAATCAATCTTCCAACACAAAATTTCACATATACTCACCCTGAATCTGAGGGTAAACCCTATTCCACTTTTAGTATAACTATTAATACAACTAAAGTTATAATAGCTTCAAGTCAAAATGCAACAGAAGATTATTTTACGACCCTAAGGAACCTGGTAGCTCTCCAAAAAAATCAATTTGAGAATACTGCCCTTTTAATTTTATTTAGTGGTAAGCTGGACAGTCTATTAGGGGGAAGTGGCAGTTTGAACAAGGAAGGTATGCCCTTACATCATAGTGTTTTTCGAAAAAAGCTGGCGGCCGACATAGAAAAATCTTCTTTCAAACGGCACGAAAAAATGTTATTAAATGAAGTAATTACGCGTAAAACGAAAAGTGTTGTTGAAGATAACAATTCCATATTTGATTTTTCTCAAGTAATAGATTCTTTAGTTAAAGAAAAAATTGAATCTAAAGATTTTAAAAATTTAGGGTTCTTTCCGGATGAGGAATTAAAAACTAAAACGGATCCAAATGTTATAAGATCAACTTTAAATGAAAATTTTGAACTTTTTGAAAGAATTGAAAATATTCATTCTCATGGCGACCCAGAAATAGATTTAGAAAAATTAGTTTCAGAAGCCGGTAGAAAGAGATTAATTCAAGCTAATTGGGCAGAATATGATTTTTCAGATGTTCAAAAATGGAGGGATCAAAAAAATAATAGAGTTGCTCCGGTTTTTCAAGGTGTGAATGGTAATGACGCATTCAGAAAGATTTGGTGTAGATCAGATAGCGATACTATAGCTGGTAGAAGAAACAATAATTTAATTATTTTCAACCCGGAAAAAGACATTCCTTATTCAATTGAATTAAGATTCGATCAACCAACAAGTATTGAAGGAGTATCAATAAAAAAGGGGAAGGATCGTTTTAAGGCTTCTACTAGCGGTCACAGTCTTAAAATTGATGTTCATTCATTTAATCCAGAAGAACTTTTTGGTCTTATTAATTATCAGGATAAGTCAACAAGAAAACTTTACAAATTCAAAATCCTTCAACTTCCCGTAGAAGAAGATTTATTAAAAGCCTTTGAAACAAAATTTTTAATAGGTAAGGAGGAAAGTTTATTAATTGAAGAAACTGATGAACTTGTATTCAATGAAAATAATAAAAACAAGGTCATTGAGAAATTAAAGCCAGATGCAAATTACACTCTAGGTAAAGATGTTTCGCTTAAAATTAAGATCGATTACGATACAATACCTGATGACTTTATAGCCTTCAACATTGAGTATAATGAAATAACAATTCCACTCGGAATAAAACCGGATGTAGAGCCTCCAAGGCCTATAACTGGGTTAGATGTATGGAAAGAAAAAAGGGAAAATTTTAAAGATTTTCAATATTCATACGAAGAAAGCATTTTAAAATTAACCTTCAAGAATAATGAAAGAACTGTACGGGGAGAGTTTAGAAAAAATTTACTTTTAGAAAGGGAAATAATTAACTCTGGAGCTTTTTCATGGAATGAACATGCCGACAATGAATTAAAAGATAGGCCAATAAATTTACCCCAGGATCTTAAAGAGGCATTTAACGAATTAAGGAACTACTATATTAGAAATGATAGTCTTCCCAGCTTGACTTTACTAAATGGGGAGGCTTATGATCTTTCTAAAAATTTAGTTGATTTATACTTTAGTAAATTAAATTCTTTACGGGAGAATAAAGTTTTAGACCCTCAAGAACGGGATTTATCTCAATTAGGGGTGGTACTTGAAAAATTTGGTGAGCAACTTGTTAAATATTCTCCTCTTCACCCATTAAACATCGCTTATCAACTTCATATAATTAATGAATTAAAACAAGAAGAAATATACAATGCTGTCTTAGAAAGATTAAGCCCGATGAACCTTGTTCCGTATCTTGAAAAAGGCGGAAAAGTATATACTCCAATAGATACATTAGATTCTCCCGAATGGCTTTATTATACTGAATACCTACATTCTGAACAATCAATTCCTAAAAATTATGTAGTTAAATTAGTCCGTGAGAAGTTAGAAGATTTTACATATAATTTTGACTTTCTATTTTCACAATCTAGTAAATCACCAATAATTCTAAATGCTATAAACCTTGGTGATTGTAAGGAGATCATGCAAGGTATATTCGAATACTATCGAACTTTTTTAAATAAGAAAACTTCCAAACGTCCAACTGATTTATTACCTATCGATATTAACATATATGGAGCAGACCAAATTGTCTCAAAATTTGAGGAACTTACATATTACACCAATGTTGAAGATGTTGAAGAAAAACTCGATGTAAATCTAAAAACATCTAATTTTGAAAAGGAGGACCTCTTAAACATCTTTCTTGAAAAAATTAATTTTTATAGTAAATCCATCCCTAGTAGTGATGAGAGTTATGAATATGCGCATATAACATTCTATCAATTTGATCGCAATCAAATTAAAAGAAACTCAAATCATACTTCTGATATAAAGAGCGGAATTTCCTTAAATGGTCTTATTTCAGATGTTCCTTCTGTTCCTGTAAACGCTCAAACTTACCGCTCTGGCTTTGGAGTAAAACATTCACCTGAAAAGAGTAATTTAATAACTCAATTTTCTAGTCTTTACAATTCATTGGTTAACGTAGTTGATAATGGCAACGATTTCGAATCTAATAAAGCAATTTGCACTACAATCGATCTAAAAATAAAAGATCAACTTCAAAATCTATACACCAATTCCCAGTGGGTTACTTATATAGACCCGAAAGTTGATTTAGACTTCTTTAAACAAGAAGATGACCTAGTGATTATTCATTATAGTGATCAATATAATAATTCAAGCGGTTACGATGCTATAACCGTTACGGACAAGACACATCAGTACTCTTCAATTGTTAGTGAATTTTTAACCAAAAATAAAGTAACCCATGAGCCCAAAAAAGACACCCTAAAGGTCATAAATTTCTTTAATGCTATAAATGGTGATTGGTTGCTAAAGCTTATTCGTCAGGACAATCAGTTCCCACGAGAAAAGATAAGTTTATTATCTGGCATAAAAACCTCTCTAAGTTTTCTATATCATCCAGACATTATATGGATTCCGATTTCTCTTGAGGAAATCCTAAGAGTTTCCGGTAGCGCTGGTCTAAAAATGTCGGACGGTCTCTTTTCTGCAAAAAATCTTGGTTCCAAAGAGTTTTCCTTCAGCGATGATCTATTGTTGATTGGTCTGGAAAAATGCAATGAATCACTCAAAATGCACCTCTACCCAATGGAACTTAAAATTGGTGGAAGTAATCTCAAAAAGAAAGGCATTGAGCAAGGTAGAAAAACAGCTATTTTGTTGAAAGAACATCTTTCTAAAAAATGCTTTCTAGGGGAATTTTATAAAAATTTCTTTGCAAAGCTGGCCATTACCAATGCTGAAAAGATGCAGTTATACAAAATTTGGGATACTCAGACTTGGAGTCAAGTTTTTGAAAATTACCGGTCGGATTTAATGAATAATAACTTTGAAATATCAAATTCAATAGAGGAATCATATGGAAATTTTGGTCTAATCCATTTCGGAAAAGAAACTATTCAACGGCAACTACAAAAAAAAGAGGATTACATAATAGCTGAATTATTAGAAGAAGATGGCTACAATTTTTTGGTGAAATCAATTGATGAGTTAATTCACCTTTTCCACGAAACACCTACAGGGATAGAAAAGCAGAATTTATTACTCCAAAAATTACCCGTTGGAACATGTGAGGTAAAGGAAATAGGAACTTTCAATTTAGAGGTTCAGAAAAAAGAAGTGCTATACAGCATACCATTAGAAAATAAGAGGCTGGAAGCTGCAGAACCTGAAGAAATTGAAAAAAGGGGAGAGAGTGAAGGTTTGGAGCCTGCTAATGACAGTGATGGAATAGAAATTTTATTCGGGAATGATTTAAAAGACGGTAAAAAAATTATTTGGGAACCCAATAATACCAATAAAGTAATGCACACTAATACAGGCATTATTGGCACTATGGGGACAGGAAAAACTCAGTTTACTAAATCATTAATTGCTCAAACTGCATGGAATCAAAATAGGAATATTGGAAGCAAAAAATTAGGCATTCTAATATTCGATTATAAAGGAGATTATATTAAGGATGATTTTGTTAAAGCTACGGATGCTAAGGTTTTTCATCCATATCATTTGCCTTATAATCCTCTTGCATTAGATGTAACTTCTACTTCTAAACCAATGCTTCCCTTGCATACCTCTAACGACATTAAAGAAACTATTTCCAATGCATTTAACTTAGGAAATGTACAAAAGCAAAAATTGCGTGATGTTATTATAGAAGCATACGAACATAAGGGTATTTATAAAGCAAAACGAGAGACCTGGAGTAAAGAAGCTCCCACTTTGGGCGATGTTTGTAATATATATATGTCTGATGAAAAAGTGGCTCACGATAGTTTATATGCAGCAATTTCCAATCTTCAAGATTTTGAGATTTTTGAACCGGATGCTTCAAAAACCAAATCTCTATATTCTTTGGTAGAAGGAGTAACGGTTATCAATCTTTCTGGATATGATGAATCTATTCAGAACTTAATTGTAGCTATAACCTTAGATGCATTTTATACTCAAATGCAAACTAATGGCCATAGTAAAATTGATGGCCATAAACGGCAGTTACGCAAAATGATTTTAGTTGATGAAGCTGATAATTTTCTGAGTAAAAACTTTAATTCAATTAGAAAAATTTTGAAAGAAGGCCGTGAATTTGGTGTTGGTACTGTTCTGTCGACTCAGTTTTTAAATCACTTTTCTACTGCAGAAAATGACTATTCAAACTATATTCTTACCTGGGTGATTCATCGAGTAAACGAAATCAAAACAAAGGAAGTAGAGTCTCTTTTTACTATTGAATCAAAAGATCAAAGGGATAATTTGATCAAAACTATTAAAGGTCTAGAAAAGCATCATAGTATAGTGAATCTTGCGGGTTCTGAACCTATTCTGATGAAAGACAAAGCTTTTTGGGAATTAAATAGTTAAAGATCTTTTTTGCAAAAAATGTGAATCCAGGAATTAGTATCGTACATAACTCTTCTATCTCTTGTTTCAATTTGGATAATTTTAAATCCAGCTATTTTTAGGATTTTTTCTAATTCTAAGACAGAATAAAATGCATAGAATTTATTTACTCCTCCGTAACGGTCATCAGAAATATTTTTTTCACCTATGCCTTTTTTCATAGATAGATAAAAAACTCCGTCTGCTTTTAAGTAATTCAATATTTGACCCAAAACCTTCAATAAATTTCGTTTTCTTATATGCAATAAACTAGCAGAGGCCCAAATTCCATCAAAGCTATCTGGGAAATTTAATTTCTCAATATCCATCACTTTAAAATCTATTCCAGCGTTTTCTTGATTAGCGATATTGATCATTTCTTCTGATAAATCTACACCTGTGGTTTTAAAACCAAACTTTTTGAAATATTTAGAATGCTGCCCAGGCCCACAACCTAAATCTAAAATTTTTCCGCCAGGCTTCACCATTTTGACAAATGAGAACATCTCAGGTAAGATATCAAAACTACTAACTACTAAATAATATTCTTTCGCAGTTCTATTGTAACTATCTATAGTTTTATTTCGCTTTGCCATTTCCATTATCACATCATATTTCTTTGAATAGAGGCATTACAATTCCTAATGTTCTTATTTAAATCTTCAATCTTTTCGTCAACCCTTACATTTATTTCATTAGGAAATACAAAGCTTTCAAAATTTTCTTGATTACCAATTAGCTTCTGATCGTACGCCAATCTAATAACCACAATATGCGAGATCAAAAGACTCAAAATTGTCATATCCTTTTCATAAGGTAAGTCTTTATATTTTTCTCGAGGTTCATATGACTTAACAAATTCGTCATCATCTCCTACTAAATAACTTTTTGTATAAATTAAATCCTCTATTTTTTCTCCAATTTCAAAAATTTTAGATAAAATTGAACGGTCGTTTTTGTCTAAAGTAACTTGAACTTGCCCTTCATATTTCTGATTAGGATTTAATAAGTATGTTAGAGTTCTAAATTTTTCAGGTTTTCCTTTTTTGAAAATTTTGAATAACGTTTTACTATTTTCTAGGTAATGCCTAAGTGGAATATAAAATTCACTTAGCTTTATTTGATGTATAACTTTGGCTTCCTCTAACTTTTTCCTTTTCTGCTCTTTTTTCGATTCTTCCCTGATTTTATAGTTATTCCATAGAGTAAATCCAGCTACTATTAAAGTACCTAGAAATGCTACAAAAGATGCAACTATTTTTGAATCCATATTTCAGAGAAATGAGAGTTTATAATCTTGAAATTCCTTAAGTAAATTTTGTTTGTAAATCAACCTCGAAAATGCTTCTGCTTCATATTTCACTCCATTCAACGCATCATGAGGTCTCGGCTCCTTTGGTAATCCAACGTATTCCATAATACGGTCACCACTTAAGTTTGAGAATCCATCTTTCAAAGGTGGATTTAGACCTAGTACCTTAAACTGAGAATAGGTTAATGAGTGTAAATCAATTTTTCTTTTCCCTAAAGCAAAATTAATATTATATCTGTTGAATGAAACATTTAAAAAGCTGATATCAAAATCTACATTCTGCCCTGCTATTGTTTTATCATCAATACACTCCAACCACTCTTTGAAGTTTAAAATTAATTCTTTTAAACTCATCTTTCTAGTATCAGTCAGATTGGAATAATTATAACCATTGATTTCTAAAGCTGCTGGATCAACTTCAGCAGTATCATCAATTTTACAGGTTTGATAAAATTGATTAGATGGATTTTCAAAGTCAAGAGCACCTATTTCTATAATTTGGTTTTTTAATGGGTCCAACCCTGTAGTTTCGAGATCTAAAATTACCATAATTAAAAATAATTATTTTATAGATACTCCTTGTTCAATCTTTCCGGCTAAAAAGTCAAAACCATCAACTCCACTTGCTTCTAATTCATTAATCAATAAGTTCAAACCTACATCAATATGCATTTTTATAAATTTAGGAAGATCTGAATGTGAGGCATGAACATTATAGTGAACGGCAGTAAGACCAATATAATAGTCTATATACTCCCCAAATAAAACAGCTTTTGAATAACTTTTCCCTCCTGAATCTTTCATCTTTGTAAGATCCATTTGTTCTCCTAAAGATAAAGAATAGGTCAAAGCAATTCTGGCAATTATATTTTCAGTCCCTAAATTAAGTTTATTAGTTAATCTAGTTACGACTTCTTTATTTTCCTTAGAGGTTCTAATGTGCGAGAACATGCTGTTGATTAAATTTGTTATACAATTCAGAGATCTTACACTCTTCTATTGAAGAACCTTCTTCATTGTTATTAATTAAATAAACTCCATTTAAATTGGGCTTAAGCAGTGCATATTCTGCTTTAGAGAGCTCCTTCTCTAATAAAGGGAATAACACTACTTGTTCAGAAATAGTAGGATAAAATTGCTCTATAACGTTGCTAGAATGTTCTTTATCAAATTTCTGTAAAGGACTATCAATAAAAATTGGAAAATTTATTCCGGATTCATCCACTAAGGCTTTCAATAATGCGGTTGCATATAGCTGTTGCTCCCCTTTAGACAAACCGTCTTTATCAATAACATTACCATTTTGATTAATTAGATCTATATCCATTACATCTTCATCTATCCTCACATTTACATCTCTTACAAAATCATTTTTATGCATCAACTTTCCTAATCCAAGTTGAATAGATTTTTGTAGGGAATATTTCTTCTCCTCTTTGATTCTAGCAGTAAGCCTATCTAATTTCTCTAAAAGATCTAATGTAACTTCATACTTCTTTTTATCCGTTTTTAAAAGATTTGATTTTTTCAATAGTTCAGAAAGCACTTTGTGATTAGAGGCTTCCCGGTGTTTTAAGCTACCTATTTCTTCAATTAGTCCCTGCTTTTTTATTTCTATTGTTTTAATTTTTGAAATCCATTCCTCTTTTTCCTCACGAAGTTTTTTAGCTAAAGGATTACCCTTTCTAACCTCGCCTTGTTTTATCTTCTTTAATACACGATTTAATTCCTGGCGAATTTCTTTTTCTCTCTTTACGATTCCGTTAAATTGAACTTTGAATGAATTCTGAATATATTCATATGTAGCAATAATTTTTCGGGATGTCTCATCATCAAAATCTAATAGAATTTCACTTTCTGAACTTGGATCCTCTATATTTTCTAAACGGGCAGATGACAACTTACGAATGTATTCTTTCATCTGATGTGCTAATTGATCATCTTTAATAATATCAGATAAACCAGAATGAAATTCCGCTTCAAATTGACCAAATTCTTCAGCTAGCAAACCTTTATCTATTGATGAATTTTTAATTTTTAGCTCAACCTTAATCTGATCAACCAAGCTTTTTAATTGGTTTTGAGAGATGGCTAAAGGAATTAAATCTATCAGGGTTCTTAATTCGTTTTTTAAATTTAAATGAGACTTTTTAAGTTGGTCACGCTTAGATTTTAACTCATTAAGTTTTTCAAGAGTCATCTCATTTCCTTCCCTAATTAATTGCTCCTGATGTTGATCAATCTTATGTCTATAATTCTCAATCTCCTCAATATAATCCGATAACTTTGAATCGTTGTGACGAACTAAATCAGATAGTTCATCTCTCTGTTTTTCGAGGTTTGCTATTTTTAATTCATCTTTTTCCGAAACTCCAGAGCGTCTCATTTTGGTAAGAAGTGTATTAAGATTTAATTTTAAATCCTCATATTTTTTAATTCCTAAAACTTCGGAATAGGCTTTGCTTAACGCCCGAAGTTCACTTTTGCTTTTAGCCTCCGCCAGGGTAACGATTTTTTCCGCATCAAAGAAAAAGAACTTTGCTATTTCTCTCGGAAGAATAAAATCATTAATAAAGACATCATAACCTACTTTCTTAGTTAGTTCGTTTTCGTGACCATCTATCAGAATTTTTAAACTCTCCTTTTTCGATTTATAGTGATACGTTCTTCTAATTACAACTTTCTTACAGGGAATGGAAGGGATCATCACATCAACAAGATGAATCTCAACAAAAAACTCTAACGTTTCATTTTGTTTAGACTCGCTTTGTTTTAAAACATTATGATTTAATAAAGTTTTCCGATAAGACTCATATCCTCCAGCGCTTTGGATATCCTTTTTGTATTTACTTTCAACTTGAGTCATCAAATTGCCATACAATCCCCAGATCATAGAAGTTAGGAAAGAGGTTTTTCCAAAACCATTTTTACCAGCGATAAGAGAAATATTCTTATCCTTTAAATGATTAAAATCTATCTCATTTAGACCTGAGTAGATTCGAAAGTTATTTAGAAGTATCTTTTCTATGCGCATATTATTCTCTCATTACAAATCTTTCAATTTGCTTCTCTACATCGTTATGAAGACCATATTTTGAAATTAACAGTGTTTTTGATTCCTGAATTTCCAGTAAATTATCAATAAGGTGATAATACTCAGGGCGGTCATCACAAACTTCCTGCATAATTCTTCGCTCGGTTTGCCCTAAAGATTTAATATTGTTTGTCATGAAGTCCTTGTTATAAACTTCCCGATATATTTCACCTACGTGTTTATCAAAGTAACCATCTCTATTCCAGGTAACTTGAATAGCTATTAACTCCTGATTATTTATTAAAACAACCTCTGGATGATCTTTTTGAACTTCTTTTTGAGTTTTAAGTAAACGCTTCAAAAGCATAGCTCTGTATGATTCTTTGTAACTCCCCCTACTATTTCCTTCATCATCTATAGCTGAGGCTCCATTTCTTCTGGTGTCTTTTCGGAACTCAGGATTATTTCGCTCTTCGACTAACTTATTTCGGTATTCAACTAAAGGAGCCATCCAACTTTGTCCTTTATCCACAAGGGCAGACATAGATTTATCTTCTTTTACAACAGTACATGTCCAGCATCCAAATCTACTTTGACCGCAAGATTTGTGTTCTTTATTAGTTACGACAGTTGGGCATTCGTAATCATCTGCACTGGCATCTGAATAGATTTGAAACAAAATATTGTTGTCAAATCCCCAGGGCGACTCCACTACGTTAATTATATACCATATTTCCTCCAACATTAACTCCTTAATTGGAGCAAAAACATAAGTATTAACGTCTGTTGCATGTTTGGAGAGTCTTTCGCCTTTTCTTTCATGTTTTTTCATAGAACGCTCTCGCGTGCTACTTTCTTCATACCGTGTTCCTAGTAGCACGATTGCTTCTCCTTTTTCATCAATTTGTTCATGAAGAAAAGATGAAGTAGGTCTAATTTTTAATTTATCCGTACACCAACGAAATGTATTATTAGGAACAGGATAGCCTTTACCTAAAACATTAACCCAATACGATTCATCCAATTTCGGTGTAGTCTTTTTTACAAAAATTGGCAAATCTTGATTTCTTGCTTCAATTTCAATTTTAGCCAGTACCTTTTCCACATATGCTGAAATTATTGGGTTCTCTACCATAGTATCATTACAAACAACATATACTGGCCTTCTCAATTGAAAGGGATTTGGAAGCGACTTAATTCTTTGAAGGGCAATCCAGACTAAAGTTAGGAGTACAGTAGAATCTTTACCTCCACTAAAACCTATTATCCAAGGTCTTTGAGTATTGTCAGCGTAGGCATATTGATCAATAATTTCATCAATTATCCCTTCAACTTTAGAACTTTTTATTTTTTGCGTATAACTTTTCATAACAGCTATAAAAGTAATTAAAAGCGGGCTTTTTAGCGCTTATTTTTTAATAGAATAATGACTTCTTTTCAACAGCTTGTTATAACTACTCATAGCAAAACCATATACTTTAGCACCAATTGTTATAAGACTTTTCATTCGCTATCTTTAGTTGCTTTTAGGAGTCAGGCATTCTCCTTCTGGTTTATCTGAACGAATAATTCGTCAGCTTTTAGTGAATTGAATAAAAATGAACTAATGAGTTATCGAACAAAACTTAGGTGCTAGATTCATTGAACTAGGCACATATGAACAATAGCAAGAAATTAATACCTTTTCATTTTAAAAAAAAAGGTGATCGCAGTTGAATATCAGGGAGAAATCCAAATGTTTAATTGGGGGTTGATTCCTTATTGAGATAAGAATGAAAAAGGCTAAAAAAGATTCTTAACGCGAAAACTGAAACCATAGCTGTGAAACCTTCCTTTTAAAATTCGGATAAGAAAAGTTGTTTAATTGTCGCAGATGTTTATTACGAAGGGCAATGGGGCAAAAAACAGAAATATTTAATTACACTTACAAATCTGGAGATATTTGCTTTTTCGGGTATTTATTCATTCGGGACAATCCAGAGAATAACAAAACCTTAAATGCCTATTCAATAAAGAATAATTAATTTACCCTTTAAGATGTCTAAATTCTAACAATATGAATTAAGAAAGCCTCGATTGAAAAAGCTTTTAATAGTTCTGTAAACTTCATATTTTTTTCTATTTTTAACACCTCGTTAAGAGAATCGGCAAATCCATCTCCCTACAGTTTTTTGCCTAATCACTAAGCCCCACATCTGCATGCAGACGGAACAGTTAATTATTTCAAACAAACCGCTCAATAAAGCTTTTTTAAAGGTTAAACTTAACCGATTCATATAATTAAAAACTATGATCTTATTTAACATTAAAGAACTAGAGAAACTTATCATTACAGAAAAGGTTTCCGATGGGCTTGCCTTCAAATATCTTTTTACTCATCTTATTCTTTTCACTCTTGCCGATTATATACCCGTAGATGGAGATAACCCCTGGTGGCGTACGTGGGTTCATTTATTGATCAGCTTGATGGCACTAATATGGGGAATCAGAAAAACTTTCGAAATAAATCAGCAAGGAGATAATATAGAATACTTTAAGCGACTTATTTCTCTCTCTTTTGTAACCGGAATCCGAACTATTGTATTTGGATTTCTAATTATTTTCTGCGTACTCGTCAGTACTCTTATAGCAGATCAAATTTTTACGTTTTCAATTCGAAATTCTATATGGATGACGGTGATAGAGCTCATAGCCTATGCCTTGTTAAATGTAGTCTTCTATTATATTTTAATAAATTCCTTTAAACGGATTAATTCTATAGATTCCAGAGCTTACCAAATGAAAACTAACTAGGTACAGGGCAAGACAAGGGGTGGAGAAATTCCGTTTACCCCTGAGAAATTAAGAATAAAATTTATAGAATAGATTATAAAACGATTTGTAAACCACACAAACAATATGAAAAACATCAATTTAAATTACTTATTTCTACTTCTAGTTTTTTTTACTTTTTCCTGTGAGGAATCTAACAATGAAGCTACAGAGGAGCCAAACAATGAAATTACCGATGACTATAAATTATTAGCTGTATCTGACCTTGGTGAGGTATTTGAAATTGGAAATAATACTGGGGATATAGAAAACGTTGGACAAATAGATAAAGAAAATAATGACAGTTTTCTTGCAACAAACTCTTTATTATCATCAGAAGAAAAAATTTATTCCATTGAATATGTTTACAATCCATCACCAACAAATAATCTTTTAATATTTGATAGACAAGATGGAACAAGTCAAAGAATACCGTTAATACTTCCTTCAACAATAAACGGTGATGAAAGAGGAATTTTAGCCCTTGCCTGGGACAACAACAAAATGATAGGAATTTTAGCGGAGAACGTTTTAGCAAATAATTCTACAAAGCACCTCATACATATCGACCCTCAAAATAACTCAATTACTGAATTAGGTATTACTTTCAATGAAAATAGAATTAGCTCAATGAAGAAAATTGACTCTACGTTATATATCTCAACTTGGGGTGAAGGTTTCCTGGAAGTTGACCTGGTAAATAACACAGTAAACAATTTGAGTTCTATTAATGGTAGTAGGATAGCCCAAATAAATAATTCTGAATTAGCAATAATGCAAGCAGTTTCTGGCTCTATAGGTGGAGCTAAGCCGGGAATAATTGATTTAACAAACCATAGTATTACTGACTACTCAAATGGAGAAACATTTGGACTTGTTACAGCTTTTGGTAATACGATCATTGAAAATGAAATTTACCTGAACTTAGTGAGTTCAAATACTCTGAATTTATATTTAGGTATTTTGAAGACAAATTTTGAAACAAATCAAAATTCTATCGTGGAAATTAACTCGAATACTGTGAATAGAAATTTGATCATTTTAGATACAACTAACTAAAAATTAAAGTTTGCAATTGTGGCTATAATAATCGCTTATTCTAGCTAAATTCTGGAAATCTTTTAGAAAACACTGAGATCTTGGAACTCTGCCATGATGCAAACTATTTGGGAATTTTTATGATCACTAATCAAAGCGGAAAAGATACAGCTCCAAAAATGAAGAAAGCGATTGATGAAATTATTGATGGCATAGTAAATCATAATGAGCAAAACCTAAAATCCTAATTGTTTAAAAACCCCCAATGAAAAAAACTTTACTTATTCTATTCATTTTTAATTGCTTAAACGCCTATTCACAAACCCCTTCTGACTTATTTAATGCCGGAAGAAATATAGCAAGTGCTTCCAGTCAGGATAAATTATCAAAAAGATGGTTCTCCAATGTGGAACTGGAATTTGGAGTAAACAATGAGGTAGAATATCGTTATTCACTTTACGACAACAATGACCATTTAATTTCGGGAAGAAGTGCCGAACTTGAAAATAAAGTATCATACGGGATCCTATACAGTATTAATTACCCTCTATTTAATAAATTGACTATTGGAGCAGTAGGAGGTTTTCAGCACCAAAGCCAACAAAAAATTTCAGCATTAAAGTTTGGAGGAATTCTTAGGTACCATTTTATCAATTATGAAAGCGTCAATATAAATTTAATGACAGCTTATAACTTAGCTTTAAGTGATAACATTAGTAGTGATATGGCGAATGTTCGACTCGGTCTTCAGTTTCCAATATCAAAAACAGATGATTTCAATTTAAATTTAAATGTTTTTTGGGACTACAATTATTACGTAGCCAGCAAACCAATACTATTAGAGGAAAACAACGAAAAACCCAGCCATATCATCTTCAGGTCATATGGTGTTAGTTTAGGGATGCAGTTTTAAAAACTACATTGTGAAAAAATCGAAAAGTGTAAATGAAATATAAAACCAAATTCAGCTTTCTCTCTATTTTTGTTTGTTTTACTCTAACCGGTTCTGCAATAGGCCTTTTATTTATTACTTCAAGTTCAACAGAAGCAGATATTGTTCTTCCTATACTTTTCTTATTATTTGTAATTTATTTTTGGCTCACAGAGTTTAGGACAAGAGCGCATAAAATTGAGATTTCTAAAGAGAAAATTTCCAAAAAGATATATTTTGGATTAGGACAAGGAAAAGAATACTTATATAAAGAGTTGGATGGGTTTATTATAACCAAACAGCCAAATAACGGAAGTACTTCAGAGTATATTTTTTTAATTAAAAACAATAGAAGAATAATCTGCTTATCAGAATTCTATCATCTTAACTATACCCAGATTAAATTGGAGATAGAAAACAAATTAAAATTTCTGGAAGAAAAAAATATAACTTCAAGAGTGAGTATCAAGAAATGTTCAGGTAAAATCAAATTATTCGATAGTTCTGAGAATAAAATTCTTTAAACCAATGCCAGTGGCAAAATTTAAATTAAAAAATGAGATATATATTACTAATCCTGATTGGCTTTATGTTTATTCCAGTTTCAGCTCAGGAACTCAAGCAAAGGGAATTAAAAAAGATTTCAAAACTTGGGATAGAAACCGTTCATATAAATAATTATGGTGAACAGTTTACCAATGATTTCAGAGATATTTTACGGGCAGATAGAAAAAGAAAAACCAATAAAACGGTAGGGATTATTTTCACTTCTTTATCTGCAATAAGTTTAGGCCTGGGAACTGCTGTGTTTGCAACACCGGTTGAATCTGAAGGGCACGGAAAAGCGTATAGGGATGTAATAGGAGGCTTTTTGATTGGTACGGGAGCGATTGAGGGAGGGATAGGAATTCCTCTCCTCTTTGTGTCGAAAAAGAGAAAACGAGAACGGGATAGATTAATCGAAGAGTATTATACTCAAATAAAATAAGCTCCAAAAATATGAAGAACACTCTCCTTCTACTTACGATTATGATGCTTCTTTTTCTTTCATGTAACAATAACGAAGATCAAATTCATGCTGAAGAGAAAAGTAATGGTTTTTTTTTCAACTCAAATTTTTATAAAGTTAATAAAGCTTACTTTATTCCAGATTTATCAACTGAAGAAATAGAT
Source organism: Salegentibacter lacus (assembly GCF_020164555.1). GTDB lineage: Bacteria > Bacteroidota > Bacteroidia > Flavobacteriales > Flavobacteriaceae > Salegentibacter > Salegentibacter lacus. The sequence goes on from NZ_JAIQZB010000012.1 coordinate 122,613, forward strand.
GATTTTTACATAGTTATTACTGATGGAGAAATTATTTCACCATTTACAGATTCAAATGAGCTCGAGTTTAGTGAGGCAACAAAAAATTCTGTTGTCTTTAGAGGAATCCCAGATCGGAGTGGACCTGTAACTACAGTAGGTTTTGCTCCAAATGGATCCTATGAGTTTAATTCAAATAATAGCAGTTTTAGTTTTGCTCAATTTAATTTCAATTGCGAAGCTTCAAATGGAATTTTACAAATGTGCCAACAGTCGCTGGTAATTGAAGAACGTATAGTTCCGGATGTGGCCATAATTGATATTGAAATTGAAGAACTTACAGCAATTAATGATATAAATTTTGAAATTGAATTAACAGAATCTCGCATTATTCAAGGACATTTTAGAGGTGTTTTAGATAGAATTCAATCTGAATAACCAGTTGAGATACAATATAGTTCTCGAATCATAATTAATTCATCTACTTCGAAACACATGAATCAATATTATATTTTTATCCTTTTCCTATTTTTATCTTTAAATCAGAACCTATATTCTCAAGAAAAATCTCATCCTCAATCAATAAGGACTGGAATCGGATTAAGTTTTAATAATGGCCGGGAAGAGAGGGGTATGGGATTAATCTATTCTATCGGTTATCAGAAAAGCTTTGGCAACAATAACAGAATAAGGCTTAATCCAAATTTAATATTTGGCGGCTTTCTGCCTATAGGAATAACAGATACCAGAGATCAATTTTATAGAATATCATCTTTTGGCTTCAATTTACATTACGATTTGGTAAAATTTAAATCTATTTCTGTAGTTACCTCCCCTGGAATTTTCTTGAATTATTCAAGAGGTTTATTGGGAACTGGAGGAATGCCAGAAGCAGACAATTACACTTCAGAATTTTTCAATTCTATTTATTTTGGCGGTAAGTTTTCTTTAGGTTTAAGAATTACACCAAGTGGAAAACGATTAGCGTATGAAATTCGACCATTAAATATTCAATTTGGTAATAAAGGATTTATTTTGGGTTATCTAATGTTTGGAATCGATATTAAGCTAGGAGAAAACTGAGAAAAATTTATGTATTAGCTTACACTATGTATACTTACTTCAACCATAACTGTTATTTAGTATTAAATCTATCTAAATGAGAAAAATCGAATTGATTTTCGGAGCTGTTGCCGCAACTTCGATAGCTTATAAATTTGTTCTTGGAAATGCCATAAATCCCATTTTTATAATGTCGATAACAGGTTTGAGTTTATTCTATACCTATTTTAGTTTCGCTTATTTTAATCATATTCCTTTCAAAAAAATATTAAAAAAGGAGTCTTACAGCGGTATTTCGAAATGGAGAATACTTGGAACTGTCGGACTTGGGTTTGGATTAGGCATCATTATTTTGGGTGTTCTATTTTCTCTTATGGATTGGCCTTTTAATACATATTACTCTTTAGGAATTCCAATTTTAGGGATAATTGGTATAATTTCATTTGTTAAATATTTATCAGGCAGATCAGATGTTTATTCACGAATTTTAAAAAGGATACTGGTAATTGGTGGTGTTGCAGTAATATTTTGGTTAACTCCTCAGGAAAATTTAAATGAAATGCTTGGCATAAAAACTAATCAAACAGAAAAAACTGATTAGATACCAATTGCTTAGTATTAGTCATCAGAAAATTCGAAATTAAACATACCTAAACCAGTGATTCTCAATTTGCGAATTGAGTCATTACCTCAATACAAAGTGCTCGTTAGTTTCTAAAAACGACGTTCATTATCACATTATAATGTGGTTATTCGCATATTTTTAGATGCCAATGACATAAATGATTTGATTTCCACCTTAAAGTGTGGATTTTAATGTAATTTTGGTTCTAACCATATTTATGATGTCTGATTCCACAGTATAATGTGGGTTTAGCGGTTAGAAAAATAAAAGAACCTATGGCAGCGATACAAAAGATTGGTCAGCTGATTCAGCAACGCCGAGATAATATGCGGATTACCCAGAAACAATTGGCAGAGATGGCTGATATCGGGATTAATACGTTATATAAGATTGAGACCGGTCAGGCTAACCCTACCCTAGAATCTTTACAAAGAATCACAGACGTCCTTGGTATGGAAATCACACTGCAGGTCAAAAAAGTCTAGGTGTAAATGAGGCAAGCGACTATATATTATAAAGAAAAAGAAGCTGGCATTTTGAAACAGCACGATGACGGGAGTTTTACTTTCCGGTATCTGGAAGCCTGGTTGGCCGATCCGGAGAATCCATCTATTAGTCTAACCCTGCCAAGATCCCAACCGGAATATAATGCTAATTACTTATTTCCTTTTTTCTATAATATGCTTCCGGAAGGAACTAATAGACAAACGGTGTGTAAGGCTAACCGGCTGGATTCTGATGATTATTTTGGAATTCTTATGACTACCGCTCGTTATGATACTGTAGGTGCAATTACTGTCAAAAAAAATAAAGAGGTTAAATGAAAATAGATCACTGCCCAGGAACTTTAGCAGAAGGATTTAGCACTTATAGCAGAACATGTTTAAAGCGTGTTTTTGATGGACGTAAAGTTTCACACGTATTGCCTTATGATGCGCCCAACTCGAACCTGCAAACCGATAAACTCTTTGAGGACAATCAAAAACGAATTTCTATTTCAGGGGTGCAGGAAAAATTCTCTTTACTTCTGGAAAAAAATAAGTTACGTCTCATCAAAGAAGGGGAGCAAGGGACCCATATATTGAAACCGGTTCCCAATGCTGGCAAGAAGAATTATGAAATGCCGGCCAATGAGCATTTAACCATGCAGATCGCGCGCCAGGTCTACAATATTGAAACTGCCGAAAATGCGCTTATTTTTTTTGAAAATGAAGCTCCCGCCTATATAACGAAACGTTTTGATGTAAACCCAGATGGTTCGAAGAAATCAAAAGAAGATTTTGCCACCCTTGCCGGTAAAACTCCCCAGACACACGGCGAACATTATAAATACGAAGGGAATTATCTGGAATTATTTCATTTGATGAAAAAATTCCTACCGGCTTATCGTGTGGAAATTCCTAAATTATTTAAACTGCTGCTATTCAATTATTTGTTCTCTAACGGTGATGCCCACCTAAAAAACTTTGCCATTTTGGAAACCCCTATGGGAGATCACCGGTTAAGCCCGGCTTATGATTTACTCAATACTCGCATCCATGTAGATGATAGCGATTTTGCACTGGATGATGGCTTAATGCCAAAAAGTTTGGGGCAAACCACGACTGCAGGTCAGTTTAAAATTTTGGCAGAACAGGTAGATCTAAAACCAAAGCGATTTGATCAAATAATGGCAGACATGATGGAGCATTCAGAGAAAATTATCCAATTAACCCAGGCATCTTTTTTAAAAGAAGCTACCCAACGAAATTATATCCAGGATTATCAATACCGGTTAAAACAACTTCAGAAAATAAAGTCTTAATCTTTTTTTATTTCGAAGTAGAAAAGATAGAATATAAATTCTATGGCGATGAGAAGCAAAACGTGATGAATGTAGTACTGAATTTTGGAATTCTTTTGAGATTTAAAAAAGATCTAATGAAAATTTATTTAATAGTCTTTCTAAGCATTTTACCAATAACAGTGAACGCCCAGGATCTGAGCGATAGAGAAATCAAAAAACTTGCTAAGCTTGATTTGGAATATTCCAACCAGAAACAGAATGATTTTCAATACACAAACCAGTTAAGGGCAATATTAAAAACTGACAAACAAAGAAAATCGAATAAATTATCTGGCATAATCCTTACCTCTCTTTCAGCGCTAAGTATTGGGTCTGGAGTTCTGGTTGCATCCGGCCAGGAAGGTTCCTTTTGGCACGAAAATCCTTTTCGAGGTTTGGTAGGAGGTATATTGATAAGTACTGGCGCTATTGAAGGAGGCATTGGAATTCCGCTCCTCTTTGTGTCGAAAAAAAGAAAAAGGGAAAGAGATAGATTGATTAAGGAATATAAAGTTCAAACAAAATAGTTTTTCAGAATGGAGTTAGGATCTACCAAAAGTTGCTTAATATTCAATTAGATGAAGAAAACGATTTTTAAAAAACTGACCTGGTTACTAATATTCGGAATTTTATCAGTTTCCATTTTACCAAATGTCTTTCCTAATTATTGGTTTGTAGACATTTTTTCAAATTTTAAACTCCAATATTTAGTGATCTCTGTTTTATTTCTAGTCGTGGCCATTATTTTACTACAAAAGAAAATACTGGCTATTACGCTTCTTTCTTTAGCAATTTGCTGGAATAGCTATTACATAGTTCCATATTATTTAAAATCGGATACTTTACCGAAAACCACCGAAAATCAGCTCAAAATTTCAAGCATCAATTTATTGTCAAGTAATTCAAAAGTAGATCTGGTTTTAGACTACATAGAATCAGAAGATCCGGACGTTCTAATTTTAATGGAGTTTACGCCAGGATGGCAAAATCATTTACTCCCGGTAATTCAGAAATATAAATATAAAGAACTAGAACCAAGACTGGATAATTTCGGAATTGCCTTATTGAGTAAACATAAAATGAATAGTTCTATTGATTATTTCGAGCTAAATAACAAACCTTCAATTGTTGCCGATCTACAAGTAGAAAATGAGAAGTTATCATTAATAGCAACTCATCCAATTCCTCCAATTAGCCAGACAACATTCGAGAACAGAAATAAACAATTAACTAATATAATTAGTAAAAGATCTCAGTATTCCCCTAATCTTATAATAGCTGGGGATTTTAATACTTCATCCTTTTCAAACCATTTCAAGATCCTTTTAAGTAAAGGTTTAAAAGATAGTAGAGTCGGTTTTGGATTATTACCCACCTGGCCGGCAAATTATGGTATTTTGCAAACAACTCTGGATCATTTTTTAGTTTCAGATCATTTACACGTTATAGATAGATCAATCGGACCAAATGTAGGTTCTGACCATTTACCGATTAATATGATAATTGGAATAAATTGATCCGGGAAAATGAATGTTGAGGCTTAGTTCCAACTGAAACCTTCAGCTCGCCTGCAATCCCCTATTTAATTCGAGTATATCAAGCTATATAAATAGCACCTTTTTATAATTGCTGGGAAAAAACATTCAATAATATGAGGTAGAATGAATACTCTTTTCATCAATATATAAATATATTAGTAGTGAACTCACCGGAGAAATCATTAGTGAATCGAACTGGCGAAAATTAAAGGAGAGAACACTGGTGAAATAACCGGTAAATTCATTTAAAAATTAATTTATTTAACTAATTACTGTAAATTTGAATTACGTAATTATCAGTAAAATTTAAAAAGACTAAATATTTTCTAACATTTTTTGATTTTTTATAACATGTTGGAATTAGGTATGTACCTAGATTGTACCTCGAAATGCAGGAAGTGTAGGTAATTACTGGAAAGACGATTTCTGTATCGGAAAGTAACACAGCCATTCTAATTAAGAATCCTTAAGCGAATACAAATTATGCTATACTTTCCTTAAAATCCCATCGTAGGCTGTATAATCTTCCTATTTTTATTTTTCCAAATAGAGAAACAACAAGCCTTTATGCGTGTCATTAATGCCCACCAGAACAATCTCAAAAATATAAATTTAAATATTCCTGAAAATCAATTGGTTGTGGTGACCGGTTTATCGGGTTCCGGGAAATCATCTCTGGCTATGGATGTTATAGCTAATGAAGGATACCGTTATTTTTTAGAGAGCCTACCTGCATATAATCAACAAAATGCTCAGTTAATTCCTACTGCTGAGGTGGATGATATAGAAGCGCTACAACCGGTGATCAAGGTGGAGCAGTCAAAACGCTTTCAGTCTATTAATGCCACTTTCGGAACACTTTCAGAACTAGCTGCTGTCTTTAGAATTTTATTTGCCCGATACTCGGGCAGGGAGGCAATGAGCAAGTCACTCTTTTCTTTCAACCATCCCAAAGGGGCTTGTGAGCGCTGTCACGGTATTGGGGAGGCTGAATACATCGACATTAATAAGTTGGTCGGTGATGAAAATAAAACCCTTAGAGAAGGAGCCATTACCACTACTTTGCCTAATGGATATATCGTCTATTCGCAGATCACGGTTGATGAATTGAATAAAGTGTGCAAGACGCATGGTTTTAATGTAGATATTCCCTGGAAGGAACTCACAGATGAACAAAAAGATGTGGTTTTAAATGGAAGTGATCACATTAAGGTTTTTTATGGAAAACATACATTGGAATCCCGGCTAAGATGGGAAGGCTTTAAAGCTAAGCCACGGGAAGAAGGCTTTTACAAAGGGATGCTTCCTATTATGAAAGATATTTTGAGACGGGACCGAAATCCAAACATCTTAAAGTTTGCCAGCTCCAGCACATGTCCGAGTTGTAAAGGAGCACGGATTAAGGCGGAACACCTGAAATACAAATGGAAAGGGTTCAACTTTCAGGAATGGTTGGAACTTCCTTTAAAAGCCCTATACGATAAATTGAAAAGCCAGAACCTAGTTGCCGGTGAACAGGTATTAGTAGATAAGATCTGCACGCAACTGTTCGATCTTATACGATTGGGAATGGAGGAATACCGGTTGAGCACTTCAAGTACTGATATTTCTTCAGGTGATGCCCAGCGTATCAAATTGATCAAACAGGTAAACAGTAGCCTGCAAGGTATACTTTATGTATTTGATGAACCTTCCATTGGTTTATCTGAAGACTACCAAAACTATTTATTCCATATTCTCGATCGCTTGATAAAGCGAGGCAATACGGTTATGGTGGTAGAACACGACTTGAAGTTTATCCGCTCTGCAGATTGGATAGTCGAACTAGGTCCGGCCGCCGGTGAGTATGGAGGAGAAGTGATTTTTAATGGACCGATCCAGAAATTTTTAACTGCGGAAGACTTATCGAGTCCTACCTTAGCTGAATTACAAAAGGCAACATCAAAGTCTGAATCTAAGCCTAAACGAAAATCAGCAGATTCACTTCAGCCTCAACGGGGGGAATTGACTGTATTGAGCAGAAAAACACCTCAAATATTACAAAAGCTTTCAGCATATACAGCAAAAGAAGATTTAAAACTGCTTACGGTATCAGATCAACCCATTGGTAAAACCCCTAGAAGTAATCCTGCTACTTATACCGGCTTAGCCGATAAAATACGTGATCTCCTGGCTAAATCCCCGGAAGCCAAATCCTTAAAACTGGCAAAAGGAGCTTTTTCTTTTAATAACAAGCGCGGAAGATGTGAAGCCTGTGAAGGTGCGGGTGTGATCACCCTCTCTATGAATGTGATGGGCACTATCAACCAGATTTGTCCAACCTGTAATGGCAAGCGTTTTAAGGCAGATATACTGCAAGTGCATTGGAACAATAAAAATATTGCGGAAATTTATAATCTGAGTATTTCGGAAGCTTATGATTTCTTTGCTGAGGAAAAGCAGATCACACAAATTCTGTCTTTGATGCTGCAATTAGGCCTGGGTTATATCAAACTTGGCCAGCCTTCCAATACTTTATCAGGGGGTGAAGCGCAACGCATTAAACTAACTAAGCATTTTGCCAAACAATCAAAAAATACCCTTTTATTACTGGAAGAACCCAGTATTGGATTGCACCAGCAAAATGTGAGGCAGCTGCTAAAAGCTTTGCACCAGCTCAAGGAACAAACGGCTGGTATTATTTGCTTTGAGAAAAATCCACTTTTTCAAACCTCTTGTGATACACTGGTAAATAATGCCATAAAAGCCGAAGTACGGGAACTGAAAGAAGCACTGGATCAACGCAGGGATGCGATATCCATAAAGGGGGCTAGAACTCATTACCTCAAAGATCTCGATGTAGAAATACCTAAAAATCAATTATCGGTAGTAACAGGAATTTCAGGTTCGGGAAAATCCTCTTTAGTGATTGACACCTTGCACGGCTACGGACTTCAGGAAATGACCAAACAGTTTTCGTCTTATCAGCAGTCCAGGGTAGGAGTGAATTTTCAATTTGAAGTTGATCATATTGAAGGTCTTAGTCCAACTATTTGCGTTACTCGTAAAGAAAAGAGTTTTACAGACTGTTCCGATATTGCAAAGCAAACGGGAATAGATAAGATTTTGCGTTTCGCTTTCTCCAGGAAAGCGCAATACGAAGGCAGAGAATTATCGGCCAGTCATTTTTCTAATAATCACGAACTGGGGAAATGTGCTATCTGCGATGGTATGGGTCAGGAATTGTTGCCGGATTTAAATAAAATAGTCCTGGAGCATAACAAGAGTATTGCTGACGGCATTTTTGAGCACAACAAATCCCTGGCTTATTATGCACATGCGAGCAGCCAATATATGGCGATTGTAAAGGAAGTGGGTTCCAAATGTGGATTTAGCCTGGAAACGCCTTATAAGGAGCTGACCGATAAACAAAAAGACATTCTGTTTAATGGGGCGGGTGAAACTGTTTGGAAAGCCAACTGGTTATTTAAAACCAAAACCAGGGAAGGTACTCAGGAAGTAAGTATGAAATGGGAAGGACTTTTCCATTATCTAAAAGAAGAATATTATAAAACCCGGAAAAATAAGAATATTGAAAGGCTCAAGGCACTTTTCTCTCTTGAGGAATGTAGTCATTGTGCGGGAAGTGGATTAAAGCCGGAACGCTTAGCTTTTCAAATTGGAGGAAAATCTATTAATCAAATAAGATCAATGGATTTTAAAGCTTTGGAAAACTGGCTTTCGGCTGATTCTAAACACGAGGAGATGGATCAAAAACTTATCTCGAATATTCAGCCTTATTTGATCAATACCATAAAGCGTGCAAAGCAGTTGCATATTGATCACCTGCAGCTCGACCGTAAATCTCACACACTTTCCGGTGGAGAAAACCAGCGGGTTGCACTTATCAAACAGTTAAACTCACCCCTCAAAGGCATTACCTATTTGTTGGATGAACCTTCAGCAGGGTTATCTAATGACAATATTCCCGACCTGGTCAATATTTTAAAAGAACTTATCGGAAAAGGTAATACGGTGATTGTGATTGAGCACAACAAGGAGATTATTCTGGCGGCAGATCAGTTGGTTCAACTGGGGCCTCAGGCGGGTAAATTGGGAGGATATATAACTTATCAGGGGAGTCCTAAGGATTATTTGAAACAAGCCGATTGTCATTCTTTTTTGAAAGAACCTTCTAAAGCGATTGAGTTAAAAAGAGCAAAGAAGTCTATTGTCATCCAGAAACTCTCCAAACACACCTTAGTGAAAGATGCACTACAAGTGCCTGTTGGAGGAATCACCGCCATTAGCGGTAAATCGGGAATAGGGAAGACCACTTTAGTGAAGGACATCCTGATTCCGAGCATTGAGACGGGCAAGCCGGTCAATTGTGAAAGTATAAAATTTCCTGAAAAGTATTCAGCAGCGCATTATTTTGAGTCTAAAAAACTAAGATCTCATGCAAATACCTTGTTAGTTTCTTATTTGGATCTATTGAAACATATAAGCAAGATTTTTGCAAGCGAAACAAGACTCAAGGCTCGTGACTTTTCGTATAAAACAAAAACAAGTCAGTGCCCAAACTGCAAAGGCAAAGGCTATTTGGAAACCAGCCTGGATGTAGCCGCCAATGCGATTGAAAAATGCGAAGTGTGTAAAGGGCAACGCTATCAGCCGCACATTGTGAAATATACTGTTGATTCGAAAAATATTGCTGAGGTACTCGCTTTAAATCTTATGGAATTAAAGAAATGGTTTGAAAAGGCTAAGGTTCCTGATAAAACCCTTCAATTTTTAGATCAGTTAGAGGAGATCGGGTTGGAACATCTTAGACTAGATCAGCCGGTACAATCGCTTTCTTCTGGAGAGAAACAGCGATTATTATTATTAAACTGGTTGCAGGACCAAACTACCAATGCGCTTTATATTTTAGATGAACCCAGCACCGGACTGCATTATGCCGATATTGATCTCTTGTTTGAAATACTAAAAAAACTCAGCGAAGCCAATGATATTCTGATTATTGATCATAATCCCTATTTGTTAGGGAAAATAGGAGTAGGGGTAGTTTTGAAATGAGATATTCATTTTAAAAATTTTATCAGAGAAAATCTATTCATCGGGGAAATGATCTAACCGGAGCTAACAGAAATTAGTTTCTTGGAAAAGTAATTATAAAAGTTGTGCCGCTTGTTTCATCGCTTTTTACATTTATTTGGCCCTTATGGCCATCAACTAATTGCTTTACGATATACAAACCGAGACCATAACTATCTTTTTTGCGGGATCTCCTTTAGTTTTAATAAACGTTCCTTTCGAAATCATTTCTTTAATACTTTCCGGTAATTTTGGCCCCTCGTTGTGAACCTCAAAGAATGTATCATTTCCTTTAGCAGAAACATTTACGGTAACAGGGCCTCCCGGTTTTCCGTGACGCAGAGCATTAGAATTAAATTGGTCATTAATTGATCCAACGGTATACCGTCCCAATTTCCCTGAACGGGACCGGGAGATTCAAGAACTAATTCGGCTTCAGGGTAACCCAGCTGTAATTCTTGAACAATCTTTTCACTTTGTTTTGAAAGATCAATGGGAGACTTATTTTTCGTCATTCCGCTTCCCAGGCGTAAATTGGTTAATTCCAGAAGATTATTAATCAATTCTGTCATACGTTTTACACTGGAACCCGAACGGCCAAGTAGAGGTTTTTCCTTTGCCGATAAATTCTTAGATAGCTTAAGAATTGAATTCACGCCCGAAATGGCAACAAGGGGTTCCGCAAATCGTGCCCTAATATCCCCATAAACCAATTCTTGCTTTCATCTACCTGATGCTGAAAGCGTTTTATAGAAATCATCCATAACTCATCAATAACCTAATTAAAACGTATCATATCCTGAAAATCGGTTTCCAAATTATCTGCCTTACTATTCGCTTCCCAAAGTCGCAAAACACTTGCCCTAAGCGCTCTAAATTCAGAACTCAATTCCATAATGTCAAAACCTAGATCTGCCCGTTGCGCACCGTGTTGATTGGCAGCCTTGCTTTCACTACGCCGCATTTTTTATTTCCTTTCGACTTTGATTCCTGCTAGGCTTCAGTTTGCGATGCCTCCATGCTTTTTACAATCGTATCAAGCATTTGCTTGATGTGATCCCGAACCTCCTTGGGTTGCAGTTCATTAATACCACAAATATTATCCTGGGCAAATTCCACCCATTCGTTAGAAATTTCATCTTTATTATTTTTGATAAAGTGAGCAAATTTCATGTTGTTGACATTGGTATTTTTTAATATAAAGCTTTGAAAAATAACCCCATACCCATTTAGATAGAATTAACAGCTAAGCCTTTTTAAACAGGCCACCAAACGTAAAGTCATTCTGGTTTTGCCTATACAGACTAGAATTTTTGGATATTTCAATAATATAAACGCTAGTATTTTAGTGCATAAAACTTCCGGTTTAAAAATCTTATCGTTTTCTCTGAAATTTCAGGATTTTTTCTATTTTTAAGATCTCTTTAACAGAGCATCGGTAATAATAAACAAAACCCTTAGCATCTTTATTTTAAAGTCCCTCAATGTGCAAATTAGTAGTAAATAGAAGATCCGAATGGGCAAATAGGGCCAGGAAAATCGGATTATATCTCGATGATCAAAAAATTGGTGCCATAGCCAACGGGGAATTCAAAGAATTTGATTTAGAACCCGGTAACTATAAACTGAAAGCAAAAATTGACTGGTGCGGTAGCCAGTTAAACGATATTGAAATTAAAGAGAATGAGCTAACAAAAGTAGAACTAACAGGATTTTCTAAAAATAAATGGGTGTTGCCAATATTAATTGTAGCTCAAATAAGTCTGCTTATTTTATCCTATAGGATTGAGATCAATGATTTTTTGATGATCGCTTTCTCCGCTGGTATTTTAGTATATATAATTTATCCAATAAGTTTTGGTAGAAATCATTATTTAAAACTTTATCAGGTTAATTAAAAGGTGAAACACTCAGGATCTAAATTTTAGACTTAAAAAAACTATGAGTAGAATAAGAATTACCGGTTTAATATTATTAGGAATTGGAATTGTTCTATTTTCCTTAATCGAAGGAGATTTAGCCGGGATAGCTTCAGGTTTGCTAATGGGCATTGGAATTGGATTATTATTAACCGGTGGCATAAGATTCCAAAAATAAGGGGCTGCATTTTAAATACTTAGATCTCCATATGAAAATAAAACCCTTGCTTATTTCGTTGTAATTTCTGCAAGTAGGCTTTTAATTTATAATATTTTTCATTTGAATTCTGATAATCCGGAAAAGGTTTCAATTACCAGTATTATAGGAAATATCTTAATTATTATAGCAATGATTTTTGCGATTATTGGTCAAAACAAAAAGGAAAGAAATAACCTGAAAGAGATTAAAAAGCTAAGCAAACTTGAAAAATTCTCATTCAATCGAACCTTATTTAGTTTCTTCAAAATGAAAAATCACTTCTATAGGTAATTTAAAAAGTTTTGAAATTCTAAAAGCTGTTGGCAAACTGGGATCAAATTTCTCTTTTTCTATAGCATTAATTGTTTGTCTTGAAACACCAATAATATCTGCTAAATCTTCCTGGGTATAGCTATATTCGGCTCGAAGTACTTTTAACCTGTTCTTCATGCGTATCTTCTGGTATTTATGGTGACTAAAACTAAATAAGTTAAACCTATAAATATTACCAGGTTGCTTATTGCTGCATCATAAGCAATTAGATTGGTGGTGTCAAGCAAAGAATAAGACAGGCCTACAACAACGGCTAAACCCAATGTTAAAGCCAAAGACTCCAAATGGATCTTGCGTTCCAGCTCGTCAAAATTATTAAACATTCTTCGGTTTGCGACAATCATAAGAATTCCGTGAACAAAATTTACCGAAATTGCTAATGTTGTTAAAACAGTATGATCGTCCCAAATGTACTTTGGTCCAAAACTGGCAATTGCCAGCGTAGCTACCCAACTCCAGGTCCATAAGGCAAGATTGTAAAGATTTTTTTTGCGTTCTTTTTTCATATTTTATGTATTTAACAGTTTACTTTATGTAATGTTTACTTTACAAAAATAGTAAAATAAATCAATGTAAAGTCTTGTTTACAAAAAATCTTTAATTTTTAAGTTTAGAAGAGAAAAATATTTCCATACTCAATTCACTAAATTTGGCATCCCGGTTTAAATCTTAAATATCGTTTTCCATGAAAAGAATAGTTCAGATTCTAATACTGTTCATAGCAGTAACAGTTACAGGGCAGCAGTCCGAATATACCAAAGAAGAACAAATCAAAGATCTAATTTCAGACTCTTTTCAGGGTATATTTTCTGATATGGACCTGGAGGCACTGGAGACGTATTGTACACAGGATTTTTTACTCCTGGAGAATGGAGAAGTATGGGATATGGAGAAAATGAGAAATTATATAAAACAGGCCAGAGCACAGAAAACACAGGTGAAAAGAATAAATTCTTTCGATTTTATCGAGATAAAGATTGAAGGAAAGATGGCCTGGGTGGCCTACTTCAATAAAGCCGAATTTAAGAAAGGAGAAGAGGTGGTAAACGAGATAAACTGGCTGGAAAGCGCTACCGCTATTCTTACGGAAGAGGGATGGAAGCTTCAACTACTACATTCTACCATAGTCCCGGAGGAGTGATATAATTCTAACTTTACCTTTTATATTCAAAAGATTTCGAGACAAGCCCCTGAGCACTTTAATTTCGATTATCTGGAAAACTAATTTCCAAAGCTTTCTTTCACTATCTTTACCGGGTTAATGCTAAACTATTTAGAAAATTATGGCAAAAGAAAAATCACCTTCAAAAAATTCTGCTAAAAAAGAACCGGTCTTGAGTTTAAAGGAAAAGCGTGCTGCCAAGGCCGCGAAGAAAAAGAACAGAACTTAATAAGATATCGTTTTAAAAGAAAAGAGGCTGTCTGGGACAGCCTCCTTTTTATATAATTTCAGTAATTTTTATTTTTTCTTAAGTTCAAAAACCGGTAATAACTGGCTGCTTACTTCGCCAAAACCAATTCTTCGGCCTTCACTTTGGCAATACCCACGCATAATCACTGTATCGTGATCTTCAATAAATTTACGTTCACTTCCGTCCTTAAGTTTTACGGGTTTTTCACCTTTCCAGGAAAGTTCTAACATAGAGCCGTAACTATCTGGTGTTTTGCCTGAAATAGTTCCAGAAGCCATCATATCACCAGAATTTACCGGGCAACCGTTAACGGTATGATGCGCCAGCTGCTGACTCATATTCCAGTACATATGCTTGAAATTGGTTTTTGCCAGCGGGGTTTCTTCCGAATTCTCCGGTTTAAGGGAAACTTCAAGATTAATATCGAAGCTTTTCTTACCGGTACTTCTTAAGTATGGAAATAACTCTACTTCAGGTTTTGGACTTTCGGTTCTAAAGGGCTCTAAAGCGTCTAAAGTAACAATCCAGGGGGAAATAGATGAAGCGAAATTCTTGGCTAAAAATGGTCCTAAAGGCACATATTCCCAAACTTGAATATCTCGTGCACTCCAGTCGTTAAACAATACCATTCCAAAAATATATTCTTCGGCTTCGTCTATTGGAATTGGCTCACCCAAAACATTCGCATCTGTGGTTATAAAGGCCATTTCAACTTCAAAATCCACTCTTTTGGAAGGACCAAAAACAGGTGTGTCAGAATCTTTTGGTTTTGTTTGTCCCTGTGGGCGGTGAACCGGAATTCCACTTGGGATTATAGAAGAACTTCTTCCGTGGTAACCAACAGGAATATGAAGCCAGTTTGGCAAAAGTGCATTTTCAGGATCACGGAACATCGTACCTACATTGGTAGCGTGTTCTTTGCTAGAATAAAAATCGGTGTAATCACCAACCTGAACCGGCATCTGCATTTCAATTTCATCAAGGGTAAAAAGCACACGGCTTCTATGCTCTTCGTTATCCCTTAATTTTGCATTCTTAGCGTCAAAAATATCGGCAATTCGGTTACGAACCAGTCGCCAGGTCTTTTTTCCATCAGAAATAAAATCGTTAAGGGTATCCTGTAAAAATATATCATCGGTTAACGGAATTCCTTCAAAATAGCCCAATTGGTGCAAGGCGCCAAGGTCTATCGCAAAGTCTCCTATACGGGAGCCTATGGTAATTACATCGTCCCGGGTTAGGAATACCCCAAAAGGAATATTCTGAATAGGGAAATCGGTGTTTTCCGAAGTTTCCAACCAGGTTTTTCTATTTGGGTCGTTAGCTGTAATAGGCATATGATTTTTTGTTTTTATTAAGAAATCTAATGAATCCAAATATATTATTTTCCTGTTATTAACCGAATGTATTTCTTACTTTTGATGAATATTTAACGTAAACTTTTGAAATGCAACGAGACACCGAAATTTTTAATTTAATTGCGGAAGAAAAAGAACGCCAACTTAATGGGCTGGAGTTAATTGCCAGCGAGAACTTTGTAAGTGAGCAGGTTTTAGAAGCTGCAGGTTCTGTTCTTACCAATAAATATGCTGAAGGCTACCCGGGAAAACGCTATTACGGCGGTTGTGAAGTGGTAGATAAAGTAGAACAACTGGCTATAGATCGTTTAAAAGAATTATTTAATGCCGAATATGCTAACGTGCAACCACATTCGGGTTCACAGGCAAATACTGCGGTATTTCATACCTGCCTTAACCCGGGAGATAAATTCTTAGGATTTGATCTTTCTCACGGGGGGCATTTAACGCACGGTTCTCCTGTAAATTTTTCCGGAAAACTTTATAATCCTGTATTTTATGGGGTAGATAAAGAAACCGGACTAATAGATTACGATCAGGTTGCTGAAATTGCTGAAAGAGAAAAACCTAAAATGATTATCGCCGGAGCTTCGGCATATTCAAGGGAAATAGATTATAAAAGGTTTAGGGAGATTGCCGATAGTGTAGGAGCAATTTTGTTAGCTGATATCGCGCATCCTGCTGGCCTTATCGCCAAAGGATTAATTAGTGACCCAATGCCGCATTGCCACATTGTAACTTCAACTACGCACAAAACACTTCGTGGGCCTCGTGGAGGAATTATAATGATGGGTAAAGATTTTGAAAATCCTTTTGGGGAAAAGCTGAAAAACGGAAAACTCAAAAAAATGTCTACGTTGCTTAACAGCGGAATTTTCCCCGGAAACCAGGGTGGGCCTTTAGAGCATATTATCGCTGCAAAAGCAGTTGCCTTTGGAGAAGCCTTAACCGATGAGTTTTTGCATTACACCGTACAGGTGAAAAAGAATGCAGCGAAACTTGCCGAAGCTTTTATGGATAAAGGTTATGAAGTAATTTCCGGTGGAACCGATAATCATTGTATGCTTATTGATCTTAGAAATAAAGATGTAAGCGGAAAAGAGGCGGAGGAAGCTTTAAGTAAAGCTGAAATTACGGTAAATAAAAATATGGTGCCTTTTGACGATAAATCGCCATTTGTAACTTCAGGAATTAGAATTGGTACAGCGGCAGTAACAACCCGCGGACTTATAGAAGCCGATATGCCTAAAATTGTAGACTTTATTGAGCGTGTGATCACTAATATTGATAATGATAGTGAGTTGGAAGCTGTGAAAAATGAAGTAAAAGCTATGATGAAGGGAAAACCACTTTTTAAAGTGTAATTTTTTCAATACTGAATATTCTAAAGCTTATTTGATGTTCTATATCACGTCATCCTGAACTTGTTTCAGGATCTAGGATGAAAGGACTTTCAAATAAGCTTTTTTATTACCAAAGACTTTGAAAAAAAGCAAACCTATATTAATGCTGAAAAACTTTCTTTAATTCTTCTGAAATCTTAGTAGGTCTTTTCTTTTCCTGATCCATAAGCGCCCAGGTGGTTTTTGCTTCTAACAAAACTTTTCCGGTTTCAGCATTCTTGATAATGACGTGGCGAACAGATTTTACGTGAGTGGTTTCACCTACATAGGTTTGCAATAAGATCTTATCGCCCAAAAAAGCCTGCTGCTTATAACTGATTTCGTGTTTTACCACTATCCAGAAGAATTTTTCGTTTTGCTCCTTTGTAGCCCTGGCCTTCCAATGCGCTTTTGCAACATCCTGAACCCATTGAACATACTGTACGTTATTAACGTGGTTTTGCTCGTCTAAATGCCGTTCTTCAACTAGAAAACTTTGTTCAAATATTTCTGGGGTTTCAGCCATTATTTTTCGATTATTTCTACCTCAAAGATCTTATCCCAGTTTTTTCCGGTTACGTAGAGTTTGTTGGTATTTTGGTTATAAGCGATTCCGTTTAAAACGTGGTTTTGCGTATCCAGGCTTGGCAGGTTTGTTAAGCGTTCCCGTAATCCTCTAAAATCTATTACGCCTTCTATTGCACCGTTTTCAGGATTAATAATGGTAACACTGGGAAACTGGTAGGTATTCGCATAGATCTTTCCTTCAACCCACTCCAGCTCATTGAACTTCGAATAAATTTTGGTGTTGGTAGCTACCTGGATAAAATCTTTTTCAGCCAAAGTTTCCGCATCAAGGATCCAGATTTTTTCAGTACCATCACTTTTGTAAAGATTCTTGCCATCGTTACATAAGCCCCAACCTTCCTTGCTTTGGTTATAACCGAAAGTGCCGGTTTGTTCAAAGTTATCCAAATTATAGATCAACCCTTCTTTTTCCCGCCAGGTTAGTAGGTAAAGTTTATTATCTAGAATGGTTAGGCCTTCGCCAAAATAAGTGTCGTCCAGGTTTATTTTATTCAAAACTTCTCCGGTTTCCAGGTTGAGTTTTCTTAAGGAAGAATTGCCATATTGCCCGGTGCTTTCATATAAAGTATCTCGGTAAAATTCCAGCCCCTGTGTATAAGCTTCATCATCGTGCGGATATTCCTTGATTACTTTGTAAGTATAAGCCTTTGGAGACTGGTTGTTTAAAATCTTAAGGTTATCACTAATAGTATCGGTTTCTCCTTCAGAAAAAACGATGGCTTCTAGTTTTTGGCGTCCTAATTTTGTGTTTTCTAAAGCAACCGAAAAAGAAGTTTCCGCGGTTAGGGTTTTTAAATATTTCTGCTGAAAAAACAGGCGAATAGAATCTATTTGACGGTCTTTTAAATTTTCAATCGAGCCTTGAATAGTCTCGCCAAGTTGAAATTCAGTTTTATTTTCATCAGTTTTCAACTTAAAATAAGAAGTTTTTTTATCGGAATTACTTCCGCAGGAAAAAATTATAAAGCCTAATAATAACAGGCACAGTAACTTAAATTTATTCATTATTCTTATGCATTAAATACCTTGCTAAAATACTTAATTCACTTCAAAAAATACTTGCGTAAAGTAGGAAAGATTGTATATTTGCACCGGCAAGTCCCACACAACCAGCTCCTGCTGAATCCCCCAGGGCGGGAACGCAGCAAGGGTAGGCGGTCGTAGCGGTGTGATGTGGGGAGCTTGCCATTTTTTGTTTCTAAAAGGTTCTAAATTTTATCGCATATTTGCAGCCTATGAAAACAAATACTTCTCCTCAAAAAGTAGTGCTTATTACCGGAGCTTCTTCCGGAATTGGAAAATCTATAGGCGAATATCTTTCAAACCACAACTTTAAAGTTTACGGCACCAGTCGGAACCCCTCAAAAATTTCTCATCCTCCTTTTGCAATGGTTGCTTTAGATGTAACCAAAAACGAAACTATTGCCGCTGCAATTGAACAAGTAATTGCTGAAGAAGGTAAAATTGATGTGCTGATCAATAATGCCGGAGTTGGAATTACCGGGCCAATCGAAGAAACCCCGGATGAAGAAATCGCCAAAGCTTTTGAAACCAATTATTTTGGGCCTATAAAAGTGATAAAAGCGGTTTTGCCTAATATGAGAAAGCAAAATAACGGATTAATCATCAATATTACATCTATTGCAGGTTATATGGGCTTGCCTTACCGTGGAATTTATTCGGCTTCAAAAGGAGCTTTAGAACTTACTACCGAAGCTTTTAGAATGGAGTTAAAAGGTTTTAATATTAAAATGACGAATGTGGCTCCCGGCGATTTTGCTACTAATATCGCGGCCGGCCGTTATCACGCACCGGTACTCGATGATTCTCCTTATAAAGAACCCTACGGGAATACCCTGAAATTGATGAATGAAGATGTAGATGCGGGGAAAGATCCTTTACTAATGGCGAAAGCTGTCCATAAGATTATTCAGGAAAAAGATCCCCGTGGGCATTATAAAGTAGGAGAGGCGTTACAGAAATTCTCAGTCGGTTTAAAGCGAATTTTGCCCGATAAAGTATATGAAAAAATGCTCTTAAAGCATTATAAGTTATAATTTTGCGAATACAACATATTAACAAACACTATAGATTATGAAATTTTTTATTGATACAGCCAATCTTGATCAAATTAGGGAAGCCCAGGCGCTCGGGGTTTTAGATGGTGTAACCACCAATCCGTCTTTAATGGCGAAAGAAGGAATTTCCGGAAAAGATAATATATACAAGCATTACAGGGAAATTTGTGAAATTGTAGACGGTGACGTGAGTGCTGAGGTAATCGCTACCGATTTTGACGGAATAGTTAGAGAAGGTGAGGAGCTGGCAGAATTGCACGAGCAAATTATTGTAAAAGTTCCAATGATTAAAGAAGGAATTAAAGCCATAAAATACTTTAGCGATAACGGAATTAAAACCAACTGTACCTTAGTGTTTTCTGCTGGGCAGGCTTTATTGGCTGCTAAAGCTGGGGCTACTTATGTTTCTCCTTTTATTGGCCGTTTAGACGATATCTCTACCGATGGTTTAAATCTTATTGCAGATATTAGATTGATATACGACAACTACGGATTTGAGACTGAAATTCTTGCCGCTTCTGTGCGTCACAGCATGCACATTTTAGAATGTGCTAAATTAGGTGCCGATGTTATGACCGGGCCACTTTCTTCTATTGAAGGTTTATTAAAACACCCACTTACTGATATTGGTTTAGAGAAATTCCTTGCTGACTATAAGAAGGGGAATCAATAAGATTTTCTGATTAAAATTTTTAAGAAAGGCTATTTGGGGAGTTCTGATTATTTCGCGTCAAGCTGAATTTATTTCAGCTTCTAACATCTTAGATCCTGAAACAAGTTCAGGATGACGATAAATTTTAAAAAACTCTCTGAATAGCCTTCTTAATTGTTCAAAAACTCAAGGATTTGCCTTTCGAAATTAGGCGTGTTGAGTTGTGCTTGCCCGTTTATTATATTCCCGTTGGTATCCAGAAAGATGAGTTTATTAAGGTAGTTTTTAAGTAAATTCACATTGATACCAGATGAACTCAGTTTGTATTCTCTGCTTTTATTCATATCATAAATTTCCACAGTATTTTTCCAGGACTGTAGAGAATCTTTATCGATATTAATTCCTACAAATTCCAGTTCAGGATATTTTTCTCTGAGGTTAGAAATAATAGAATGTTGCCATTTATAATGTTCGGGTGCTTCCATAGACCAGTGATAGGTAACTATGGGTTTATCTGAAATATCTTTTATTTGAATGGTTTCTTCCTGAAAATTTATTAGGGATAAATTTCCAATATTGTTCCCGGGCAGCAAACTTTTTTGAATACCCGCCATTTGTTTTAAATCGGGTAGATTTTCGCCTTTAAACTCAATATCTTCAAGGATTTCCATAATACTGTCAATCTTTTCAGTATCATTAGAAAATACCAAACCCTGAATTGCCAATCGATTTATAAAAATATTCTTGATTCCATCTTTATCAATTAAAGAATCGGCCAGGCTAATTCGGTATTTAATATTATCTACAGAATGTAATTCAAAGCAATTGGAATTGGTATCAAATTTTTCCAAACACCTTTCAATAGAGCGGGTTCTTAGGTAATCTTCAATAAAATTAAGATAACCATAGTATTCTTTAAGCTGAGAGTTGTTAAAATTAAGGTCTTCGCGGTAATCGTGGAAATCGTCTGGAATTTGTTGTGCTAATTCGCTGTAATATTTCTTCACTAAAAAAGTATAGCGCTCCCTAAGGTGATAAAAATCGTAATCTATACTGTTATTGGCGAGTGCTAAAAACGATTGAGAGAATTTCTTCTTTTCGTTTAAATCTTTTAGTTTATTTTTTCGGGAATTTTTTATAGAATCGGTAATCTCGGCAAATTCGGTAGGCTTAATTTTGTAATAGGAGAGCATCAAGTTATTGTTCCTTTCATTATTAAGAAACATATCGAGAAGAAAACCACTTTTTGCAGCTCCAGGACCACTAAAATTTAGCGATTCGTCAAATTGCATGGTGTTTAGCCAAACTAAAACACTATCTCCAGGTTCCAAATACATAATTTGGTTTTCTGGTGGATGTTTAAAACTATAAATTCCGGCTTCTAAATTTTCGAATTTTTTCCCAAACTGGTTATTCTGATCTAAAAATAAAGTATCAATGGTCTCATTCCCTTTAGAAAGTATAAAATAGGGATTGTAGGGGTTCATAATTTGACCTCCAACAAAAGTTCCTTTCTGGTCTTTGTTAGAGTCTTCACAACCGGTAAAAAGAATAACTCCTATAAGAGAAAAAAGTAGATAATATTTCATGTAAATCTTGAGAACTAAGGGCCTGGAATGCTGTTAAATATCGCAGTAGGAGCAAATATAGCCAGAGCCCTATACCCGGGTTGTTAATCGGGAGTTAAAAGAATAATAAAAACGTTAATCTTTAGATAAGTCTTGAAGATTGGCTATTTTTGCAAAAAATTTACAAATTCTATTTTATGCTTTCAGTATCAAATCTTTCGGTTCAATTTGGCAAGCGTGTTTTGTTTGATGAAGTGAACACCACTTTTACACAAGGCAATTGCTACGGAATTATTGGAGCCAATGGTGCCGGGAAATCAACGTTCTTAAACATCCTCTCTGGAAAATCTGAGCCAACTTCTGGCCGTGTAAACCTGGAGCCGGGTAAACGAATGTCTGTACTGGAGCAGAATCACAACCTGTATGACGATACCCCGGTTTTAGAAACCGTAATTATGGGGAACCAACCTCTTGCAAAGATCAAGAAGGAAATGGATGAAATCTACATGAAAGAAGATTTCAGCGATGCCGATGGAGAAAGAGTAGGCGTTTTACAGGTAGAATTTGAAGAAATGAACGGCTGGAATGCCGAAAGTGATGCTGCGTCTTTATTGTCTAACTTAGGGATAAAAGAGCAACATCATGCTACTTTAATGAAAGATCTTGATGGTACGCAAAAAGTAAGGGTACTTTTAGCCCAGGCGCTTTTTGGAAATCCAGATGTGCTTATTATGGATGAGCCTACCAACGATTTGGATTATGAAACCATCTCCTGGCTGGAACACTTTCTTGCTAATTATGACAACACGGTGATCGTGGTTTCTCACGACCGTCACTTTTTAGATGCTGTTTGTACTCATATTTCTGATATTGACTTTGGAAAAATAAATCATTACAGCGGTAACTATACTTTCTGGTATGAGTCTTCTCAGCTTGCCGCAAGACAGAGAGCACAGCAGAATAAAAAATCTGAAGAAAAGAAGAAAGAATTACAGGAGTTTATTCAGCGTTTTAGCGCGAACGTAGCCAAGTCTAAACAGGCTACTTCTCGTAAAAAAATGATTGACAAACTTAATATTGAAGATATAAAGCCTTCTAGTAGAAGGTATCCCGCAATTATTTTTGAACGGGAGCGTGAAGCTGGAGACCAGATCTTGAATATAGAAAAGCTGGAAGCTTCAATTGAAGGGGAAACACTTTTCAAAAACGTAAATATCAACCTTGCAAAAGGAGATAAAGTTGTGGTTTATTCCCGGGATTCAAGGGCTACCACCGCTTTTTATGAAATTATAAACGGAAATCAGGAACCTGTTGCAGGGAAATATTCCTGGGGAGTTACTACTTCGCAGTCTTATCTTCCATTAGATAACTCAGGTTTCTTTGATAACGATCTTACTTTAGTAGATTGGCTTAGACAATGGGCTAAAACCGATGAGGAGAGAGAAGAAGTTTATATTCGCGGATTCCTTGGGAAAATGTTATTTAGTGGCGAGGAAGCTTTAAAAACTTCCAGGGTTCTTTCTGGAGGTGAAAAAGTGCGTTGTATGTTAAGCCGAATGATGATGATGAGAGCAAACGTGGTAATGTTGGATGAACCTACCAACCACCTTGACCTTGAATCTATTACTGCCTTTAATAATTCCCTGAAGAATTTTAAAGGTACGGTAATGTTCACCACTCACGATCACGAATTTGCCCAAACTGTAGCCAACCGTGTGATAGAATTAACACCTGGAGGAGCTATAGATCGTTATGCTACTTTTGATGATTACATGAGCGATAAAAAAATAAAGGAACAACGTGATAAAATGTATGCTGTATAGGCCTAAAACCACTTGAATTATAAAAACAAAAAATCCCGCTATCTGCGGGATTTTTTGTTTTGTACTACTCTTTATCTAGAAATTATAATTAATAAAAATCGTGAAATTTCTGCCCGGTTCGGTGATTGGTTGACGGGTGAAATCTGCCTGGTTATTAAAAGCGAAATTTAAATGATTGTAATAATATTTATCAAAAACATTTAAAACTCCTACGCCAATATTTAGATTTTTGATAGCGGTAGTTCCGGCTTTTAAATCCATTAAACTATAACCGGGAGTTCTGGTCTCTCCAAAGGAAGGAGCAATGTTCTCCTGGTCTGCGGTAATATTGTAATAAATTCCGGTCCAGAATTTAGAATTTTCATATTCTACTCGTGATCTACTCACCAATGGTGGAGACAGCGGTAGCGACTCTCCAAGATCTTCATTTTGGGTGTAAGTGTAAGCCAGGTCTGTGCCCAGTTTAATGCCTGACTTAAACACTAGTTCTCCCGAGAGTTCAAAACCTGTCTTGTAGGCTTCATCAAGATTTCTAAACACTTTTGGATGCACAGGCGGTTGATTAGGCATATTCTTTCGGGTTAAGCTTTCATCTACTAAACCAACGATATAGTTCTCATAAATTGAATAAAATGCACTTATAGAGAAGTTGAAATTTTTCAGAGCACCTGTATAAACTTCTTTTCCGTTAAAGCCCAGTTCGAATTGATTATTCACTTCCGGTTTCAGGTTAGGGTTTCCTGCATATTCATAAGGATCTCTTCCAATATTAAAAAAGGCAATATAGCGTTCTTCCATATTTGCCGGCCTGGCACCTCTTCCGTAGGAAAGCTCCAGGGAATAATTCTCTTTTAATAGGTGTTTATAGGCTACAGTTCCACTAAAAAGTTGTTCGTTGCGCTTTCCATTTTCCGGGTATAATTCAGCAAAACTTTCGTCTGGGTCACGGCTTTCTGAAACAATATGATCTATCCGAGCTCCAAAATTGAAAATGTTTTTCTTGTTTAGTATAAACCTGGTTTCGGCAAAAACACCATAATCATTTACATAGCTGTCCTGCCAAACCTTATCCTGGAATTCCATAGGCATTGCTAAAGGTTCGCCTGCCATATTCATTTTAACAAGGCGTTCTCTTTGCCCATCACGGGAGAGATTTGTAACATCTATTCCAGAAAATAACCGCCACTTGTTGTTTAGTTTCCATTCGGCTTCCAGTTTTCCACCATAAGTTGTTGCCTCTACATTAGAAATTGCTTCAATTCGATTAAAAGAAGGACGCTTGTAATTGTCCATAATATGGTCTACGAAAGAATAGTAGGCCTTTGCGGTTAAACCTTTAAATTTTCCCCCTTCAGCCCTGTAGTTATAATCCAGGCTAAAAATACTGCTATTATCTTCATCGGTATCCATCATTAATCCCGCGTGTTTTACATCTCGACCAAAAGACTGCCGGAAGCCTGCTTTTAACCTGTTACTTTCGTTAATAGAATAACCTGCTTCCAAATTATAACCCAGGCTGCGGAAGGAGGAAGGAATGCTTCTCCCATCTCCATCTTCATAATCGCCATAATCTCTCTGACTGAAATTTCCAGATAGATCCCATTTATTTAGGTGACCTTCCAGTTGAACCATATTTACCATAGAATTCCCGTTACTTTCATATCCTGAAGAAACGCTTCCGGAAAATGTATCAGTGGTTTCAACTGCATTATCAGTTACCATATTAATAATTCCACCCGAAGTATTTCCGTATCGAACGCTAAAAGGGCCTTTAATAATTTCAATTCTACTAACTTCTTCGGGATTTACCAGGGTGGTAATGGGATCCATGCGGCTAGGGCAGGCGTGCATCGCTTTAGTGCCACCGTCAAACTGAATGTTTAATTGTTCATATTGGCTGGCACGCATACTTGGATCCATAGCATAACTACCTCGTTTAATAAGGGAAAACCCATTGATATCGCTAAAAAGCTCTCCGGCATTTTTGGGCTGTACCACCTTTTCTCTAAAATTAGTTTTTACCAGGCTCTGTGCAGGATCTATTTGTGGGTTTCCCAGGAGAAGGATTTCACTGATTCTAAAAGTGAATCTTTCCAGGTAGATCACGTTACCGGGTTTGATGTTCGTAAGATTTTGTTTTCGGTATTTAAGGTGACTTATCTGAAGCGTATCTTCTTCAGAAAAATTTATAAAAACTTCTCCGTTTTTGTTGCTGACAGCTGCTTTACTGCTGCCTTTAACCTGTATAGTTGCATCTTTTATAGGTTCCATACTAAATTCGTCTACAAGACTTATTTTAGACTGCGCTTGTAGCAATAGGGTAGAAGACAGGAATAATAATATGCTTAAAATTCTCATTTAATTCTATTTAAAAATTGATATAAGTAGATTGTATCCGCCGGTTTATACCGATGGATTTTTATGATAAATCTGAAAAAATTAAGCTTTAAGAGAAGGTGGATGGAAAGACTTTGGCAAGTATTGGTAGGTATAATTATTTAAATAAGCTACTGGAGTTTTTTCTTCTTTTGAAAACTTAAAAACTTCCAGTTGTTGCATTGGGTTAAAAAAGAGAACTACTTGCCGCTGTAGAAAATCAAGATGTGTTGGTTTCTCCTTGGTTGTAGAATCCTGACTTAATTTGGAGATTTCACATTTTCCATTACATTCCAATTCAGGTTTGTCCTTATTAACACAGAATAATTCAGTAAAACTTGAATTATCTACCAGGTAGAAGCTTATCATAAAACCACTCTTTACGCTGTTAAACAGCATAACTACCGTGAATAGTAAAATGATAAATGTGCTTCTTTTTTCCATTTAAATGCAAAGGTAAATGTAATTGTAGGTATTAGAATGTGACTTGAATCACATTGAAGAAGAATTAAATGTTAAAATAAAAAACCCGGTATCATCTACCGGGTTTTTTGGCTAATTAAACTAAACTACAAGCTATCTAAATTCTTTAGAACATTCCGCCGCCATCGGCTTCGTTATCGTCTCTTTGCTTTCTTTTTAGAGCCCTGTTTTTTCCACCACCAAATCTATATGAAAAGCCTACATATACGTTCTGGGTTTCGCCTTTAAACCTTCCTTCTTGAGGTAAAGGCCTTCCATTGGTGAAGCTGAATTCCTGGGTGTCAAAAACATCATTAAAATTAAGGCTAAGTGTAGCTTTGCCGTCCAGAAAAGAATATCGGCCTCCTAAATTCATAAAATACATTGGGTCCATATCCATTTGCAGGTTCTTAGCTTCGCTTCTATAGAATCCAAATAACTGGAATGTTAGCTTGTCGGTTGCTTTAAAACTATGGTTGGTTCTAAACGTCCAGGCGGTATTGTCGGTTTCTAAATACTCGGTGCCAACCACGCCTTTTAATTTCTGGCTGTATAAGTCTAAATTAGTATTGGTGCTCCACCAATCTGTAAATTTATAATTGGTGCCAAGTTCTAAACCATACGCATTATTATCTTCAAAATTGTCAAATTGCAGTAGAAGTGAACCTTCTTCGTTGGGATCTTCTATAAAAACCTGGCTGATTTCATCATTAATATTTCTGAAGAATACTCCGGCAGTTAAGCTTCCTTTTTTAGTGAATTTTCGGGTGTAATTAAATTCCAGGGAATTGGTAAATTGTGGATCTAATTCAGGATTTCCGGAAACAGTTAATCTTGGTGTACTGATCTCTCGAATAGGACTAACCTGCCCAAAACCTGGACGATCAACTCTTCGGCTATAACTTAATTGATAAGAATTTGTTTCACTTGGAGTATAATTCAAGAATCCGCTGGGATAAATATTGAAGTAATCATCACTAAAAACATTTTCGCCGTTGTAAATTGCATTTACGCTAAAATTCTCCAATCTGGCACCAAGCTGGTAAGACCATTTTTCGAAATTCTGCCCGTAAGTAGTGTAAAATGAATAAATATCTCTTTTATATTGATAAGTAGCAGCGTCAAGGAAAGTGCTGGTAGTGGTGTAATCATTATCGGTGTCTAAAAGTCTGGCTTCGGCCCCAACTTCCAGCTTGCTATTTTCTGAAAGAGGATTTTCATAATCTACGTTTGCAATTATATTTTCCCTTGTTTCTTTTACGTGATCACGGTAATCTGTGAAACCATCAGTGTCTCCTTCAAAGTTGAAGACTGAATTCTCATCTTCATCAAAAGTATTGTAATCTACTTCAAATAGAATTTTATGCCCTTCTTTCTCAAATTTCTTATCGTAAGCAAAATTGTAAGTGCTATTAATATTACTGAAATTGGCATCAAGGTTTTGCGTTAGATTCAACTGGGGATTTGTAGGGTAAATTATTCTTAGTGCGCCCAGGGGGCCACCATCGTAATGGTTCTGGTTTGTGTAAAACGAAAATGTGTTCTTGTCGTTCAGGTAAAAATCTACCCCAAGCTTATATAAATAAGTTTCTCTGCTATTGGTAATATCGAAAGCCTGGCGGTAATTATCTTCGGTAAAATTAATTCTCCCAAGATTGTTGCGATCGCCAAACTGGGCGCCGAAATTTCCGTAGAAATTCAATTTTCCTTTTCTATAATTCATATCCAGCGAACCGTTATAGCGAGTGTTTTCGCCAATGGTCACACCAGTATTTAAATTTCCGTTGAAACCATCGTTGGCATTTTTATGCAATACTATATTGATGATTCCGCTCATTCCTTCCGGGTTATATTTAGCGGAAGGATTTGTTATTAATTCAATAGTTTTTATGGAAGTCGATGGAATTTGTTTTAGCAATTGAGCCGGATCCATATTGGTTGGCTTGCCGTCTATAAGGATACGTACGTTAGAATTTCCGCGAAGCGCAATATTACCGTTCTGGTCTACATTAACCGAAGGTACATTGTTCATTATTTCTGAAGCACTGGCGCCGGTAGTAGTAAGATCTTTCCCAACATTTATCACTTTGCGGTCAATTCTTTGTTCTATGGTAGTGCGTTCTGCAACCACGGTAACACCGTCTAGCATCGCTACATCTGGTTCTAACTCGATATTACCAAAGTTGTAGGTTTTGTGATCTTTGGTGATTTCAATTTCTTTAGAAAAGGGTTTGTAGCCCATAAACTGGACTTTAAAGGTGTAAGTGCCATTAGGGATTTTATCTATACTGAAAGTACCATCGGCTGCTGAGGTGTTTCCTGAAACCAGGTTGCCTTCCATATCGGTAATACTAATGGTGGCGTAAGGAATAGGTTCTTCCAGGTCGCCATCCATTATTGAACCCGAAATTTTGCCCACGGGTTCATTGGCCATTGCAGTAAAACTGCCTATAAATAATGCTAAAATTAAAAATAACTGTTTCATTTCTTGATTGATTTTGATGATTAGTATGTTTAAAATAATTCCTTGTAATACATATTACTCAAATAAATTTTTTGGTAAATTCATAGTTGTGATGAATAGAATTTACCGGTTTTGATCGATGAATAACCCCGTTAATTTGTTATACCATATACTTTGCATAACATAATAGAAAAACATCATTTTTTGCAATTTTTGATCTTTCTCCTACTATAAAGACGAGCAGAAAAATGAAATGTTACAGTATTTTCAAAAGAATTTAAAAAAAGAGGCTGTCTGAAAAGGCAGCCTTTTTTGTTGTATTATTTTCTGGTTTTTAGTATTTTCATGTAATGAAAGCCAAAGCAGTATTTAAGACCTATGACCAGTCGCAGTTAAGTCTTTTACCTCC
>NZ_JAIQZB010000120.1 GCF_020164555.1 Salegentibacter lacus
TCGAGATGTAAGGAAATAATTTGTTTTAAGTCCATTGGATCAAGTGTATTGGCCATATCGCTTGTTTTTAAGCGACAAGGTATTATTTACTTGATCTTTCAAAGTGGCACAAAACGAACCGAAACAACTGGCACAAAACGAACCGATATAGGCTCAACTTAAAACCAAAAGTGGCACAATTTGAACCGAAATGCCTGGCACTAACCGACCGAAATCACTGGCACAAATCGATCCGAGATATCCA
>NZ_JAIQZB010000121.1 GCF_020164555.1 Salegentibacter lacus
CCGATACTTATACTGTAACTGCAAGAAATGCTGACGGATGTGAATCGGAAGAACTTTCTGTAACAATAAACGCTCAACCTGAAACTCCTGATGCTCCTGTAGTAGCTGAAACTGTTCAACCAACTTGCGATATAGCCACCGGATCTTTCAGCATCACTGCTGTAACCGGAATGGAATATAGCTTTAATGGCGGTGCTTTTGAAACTACTACTTCCTGGTCTGAACTTGCTGCCGATACTTAT
>NZ_JAIQZB010000122.1 GCF_020164555.1 Salegentibacter lacus
ACAAATACCCGTATCGGCCTGGTATGATATAATTGGAGAAGGAACTATAGCAGACGCTATTCTGGACAGGATCGTGAACTCCTCACATCGGATCGACCTCAAAGGTTATGACAACAATATGGTTATGACTATTACCATTCTACTATTCTGTAAAACACTCTAAAATTCAGTGATTTACCGGTGAACTACGCATATTAACTTTCCATAATTTTAATGTGGCATATTA
>NZ_JAIQZB010000123.1 GCF_020164555.1 Salegentibacter lacus
GGCTGAAAGGATTGGGTAAAGTATAATTTTTATGTAAAGCCTAAATGTAAAGTTGTAACGTAATATGCTATAAATCAACACGCTTTACATCGGGCTTTACATAACCATATTGTTGTCATAACCTTTGAGGTCGATCCGATGTGAGGAGTTCACGATCCTGTCCAGAATAGCGTCTGCTATAGTTCCTTCTCCAATTATATCATACCAGGCCGATACGGGTATTTGT
>NZ_JAIQZB010000124.1 GCF_020164555.1 Salegentibacter lacus
CGGTATAATTCTCTTCACTGCCATAGCCGGCATCTGCAGTAAGGCTTTGTGGTGTTTGATCGTAGGAGTCTACATGATCTTGCAGGTGGTTTTTTAAGGTAGTGGTATCTGCGGTGGTTTGGGCTAAGGTATAATTGGTAATGAACTGGTTATTGGTGGAGGCCTGAAGGTTATACCCGGGTTTTAATTGCCCATTTTGCATATAATCATCTTTCATCCGCA
>NZ_JAIQZB010000125.1 GCF_020164555.1 Salegentibacter lacus
CCATTAAAGCTATATTCCATTCCGGTTTCAGCAGTGATGCTGAAAGATCCGGTTGCTTCGTCACAAGTTGGTTGAGAAACTTCACCGGCTACTACAGGAGCATCAGGAGTTTCAGGTTGAGCGTTTATTGTTACAGAAAGCTCTTCCGATTCACATCCGTCAGCGTTTCTTGCAACAACAGTATAAGTATCGGCAGCAAGTTCAGACCAGGAAG
>NZ_JAIQZB010000126.1 GCF_020164555.1 Salegentibacter lacus
TCCAGTTACCATCCCCGGATGTTGCTCAAGGTGACCATCTATGCATACCTGCGCAATATGTATTCCTCTCGAAAAATGGAGCAGGCCCTTCAGGAGAACATTCATTTTATGTGGCTCAGCGGTCAAAGTAAACCCGATCATAATACCATCAATGATTTTAGGGGCAAACGCTTAAAAGGGAAGTTTAAAAATATCTTCAACCAGG
>NZ_JAIQZB010000127.1 GCF_020164555.1 Salegentibacter lacus
CAGCGTTTCTTGCAACAACAGTATAAGTATCGGCAGCAAGTTCAGACCAGGAAGTGTTAGTTCCAAAAGCACCACCATTAAAGCTATATTCCATTCCGGTTTCAGCAGTGATGCTGAAAGATCCGGTTGCTTCGTCACAAGTTGGTTGAGAAACTTCACCGGCTACTACAGGAGCATCAGGAGTTTCAGGTTGAGCGTTTA
>NZ_JAIQZB010000128.1 GCF_020164555.1 Salegentibacter lacus
CTTCCTGGTCTGAACTTGCTGCCGATACTTATACTGTTGTTGCAAGAAACGCTGACGGATGTGAATCGGAAGAGCTTTCTGTAACAATAAACGCTCAACCTGAAACTCCTGATGCTCCTGTAGTAGCTGAAACTGTTCAACCAACTTGTGACGAAGCAACCGGGTCTTTCAGCATCACTGCTGTAACCGGAATGGAATATA
>NZ_JAIQZB010000013.1 GCF_020164555.1 Salegentibacter lacus
GGCTGTCCGCTAAAGTTGTTACTTTTGTTCATATATCTGGTTTTGTGGTAAAAACAAGATATAAAATAAGCGGGAAATCCTTTTTAGGAAATCCCGCTTTTAAAAATCTTTATCGGACACTACTGATAAAATACTATGAAATCAAATTCATCACAAAATATAAAATTGGGCATTCTCATTGTTTCGGGGCTTATAATCTTTACCCTGGGAGTTTTTTTTATTGGGAATAAGCAAAACCTGTTTGGAGATTCTATTTTGGTTAGTTCTGTTTTTAAAAATGTAAATGGATTGCAATCTGGTAATAATGTTCGATACTCCGGCGTAAACGTAGGAACCATAAAAGAATTAAAATTTTTAAATGACACAGCGATTTGTGTAGATATGCTTATAAATCGGGAAGCCGGAAACCTTATAAAATATAGTTCTGTGGCGACCATAAATTCAGACGGATTGGTTGGAAGTATGGTTTTAAATATTCTACCTACCAATAAAACACCATCCAGAACTATAGAAGAAGGCGATACACTTGCCTCCCTTAGCCAGGTTGCTACTGCCGATATGCTAAACACCCTGAGCAAAACCAATGAAAATGCCGCTCTTTTAACCGAAGATCTATTGAAGATCACCAACAGCATAAATGCTGGAAAAGGAGTCTTAGGCAATTTGCTTAAAAATGAAACCCTGGCAAAAAACATTCAGGAAAGTGCAGCAAATTTAAATCAAACAACCAGGTCTGCTAAGTCAGGACTTGCAAAACTAAATAGTATTTTGAACGAAGTAGATTACGAAAACAGTGTAGCCGGTTTACTCCTCAGCGATTCTACCGCTCAAAATAGCTTTAGTACCATTATTGAAGATTTGCAGAGTACATCTTCCCAAATAAAGGAAATTAGTGCCGATTTGGGACAGTTTTCAAATAACCTAAATTCAGAAAAAGGTGTGCTTAATTATGTAGTAAAAGATACCAGCTTTGTAAACAACCTCGACCAAAGTATGGAAAATATTGAAGAAGCTACGCATCGCTTTAATCAGAATATGGAAGCATTAAAGCATAATATTTTATTTCGTGGCTATTTTAGAAAACTGGAACGCCAAAAGGCCAGAGAAGAAAAACAAAATCAATAAAATTTTAAATGGTTTATTATGAAACTGGAACATTTGGAAGAGCGCATCAACGAATATAAAAGTTCGATAAAAACAGTGGTAAACAAACGTATTACCTGGGAAAACAATACTAAAAAGCTAATTGTTGAAACTTTAAGAAAGGTCGAAACTGCCTATCCAGTAGGATGGAAAGTGCAGGAATTAAAATGGATACACACCAACGAAGCCGTCAATATTACTTTTGATTCATTTCCTGCCGATCTTATAGATTTCACCAATAAAATACCAACCTATCAATTTTTACAAGGGGGCGCGCTCGTTTTTTCTCAATTACACAATGGGGATATAGAAATAATTGTCACTTTCCCTATTCTTGAGAATTGGATTCTTTCAGAAAATGAAATTGTGGAGCTGGGTGTTTTTTCACCCCGGGACATTACTGAAAAGCTAATCGTGGAAAAGATAGATGAATTCCTAAAAGAAATGATTAAATGGGAAGTTCCTATCATAAAAAATAAGATGGGTTTTAAAGCGCAATAATTATAATCCCACCTCGCGTTGTATCA
This sequence comes from Salegentibacter lacus, assembly GCF_020164555.1. Lineage (GTDB taxonomy): Bacteria > Bacteroidota > Bacteroidia > Flavobacteriales > Flavobacteriaceae > Salegentibacter > Salegentibacter lacus. Next base: position 1,671 of record NZ_JAIQZB010000013.1, read on the forward strand.
AAAATTTATAGACATAAAAAACCAAAAAAGCACCAGTATTAATTGAGCATTGTACGTTGGTTAGTGAAGTTAAATATGATCCATTCGCCATCTTTTGAGTTCAGGAAGCTTCTTGATGAGTTGCTGTGCTTCTTCCAGACTGATATCCTCGTGCACTTCGGCCATTTCCAGTAATTTCACCTCCAATTCATGTAAATTAAGGGATTTATCGGTAAAAGCACCAACCTGGTAGCAATCCCGGCAATAATCCAAATTTTCCGATTTATCGCGATTTGTGCCCGCGGTAGCTGTTGTAAACGGCCATCCACAGCTCTGGCAGATTAGTGTTTTCATCTCCTGATTTTTATTATAATATTTGATTAGTTATTTCTATTATCTCCAGTAGTGAGTAATGTTTTTAATTTTGAAAGCATGATGAGCTCAGATTTATTCTTTCCTGAAAATGAAGCCGCAATTGCATCAGCCGTTTCCCAGATTAACTGGTTAATTTGCAAGGTAAATAATTGTTCATTTTCCTTTTTATACTCTTTAAACTCCTTAAATGCCCAATCTGCTTCCGGTGAATTTTCCTCAAGCCAATCAAAGATCATTTCAATTTTAAAGGCTTCATCGGTTCCGTATTCATCGGTTAGAGTGTCTATTGGAACCCATTTTTTCTGAACAAGTTCTTTTAATGTTTTTATTTCTTCGGCTTGCACCACTTTATCTGAGGCTGCAATTGCATAAAAAAGCATTCCAATATTTTTATAAAATTCTTCGGTGAGCAGCTGTTTATTAGAAAGTTCCATAATTAAAGTTTTACCTCTTAAAGATAAGTCTAAGCCACTTAGCTAAAAATGATAAAAATCAGTTTTTAGATAGAAGCAACATGCAATAAAATACACAGAAAACATACAATACACTGTATTTAAGCTATTTAAGTCATTTTAATCTTTTATGATTTATAAAAAATAACTTTGTATATTTATATATTGTTAAGGCATTCCTGCCCTACTTACCCCCAATTGGAAATGCAAAACAATCCCAGTTAACTTATTAATAATATTAAGCTCTCCAGGGATGAAGCGTATTCTATATATATCAGGTAAAAATTCCGACCATCTTAAGCAAGATGAACTAACGGTATTAAAAAATTATGAATGGATCCTAACCTATTCGCTAAAAAGCTTAAGAAGGCTTTTTATAGAGAATAAACCCGATTTGATTATCTGGGCTAATTATGGCAAACTTTCTTCTGAAGTTTTAAATAGCAATCCGGAATTTTATAACCTCCCAATACTTTCAATTATTCCTGAAGATAAGTTTGAAACTCGGGATCCACTTCACGCTAAACACCATTATTTACCAATTTCCCATTCACAGGATGAGCTTTTACACAAAATAACATCTCTAACAAATTCAAAAAATGAGAATTTTAAAACAAGCAATAAGATTGATAAGTCCACTATTCCAAATATTGCAGCTTTAAAACGTTTTATTGAAACAAAGGGGGATTTGATAAGTCTGGATAAGCATAAAATTTTATTTCGGGAAAACAGGCATTCCAGTTTTATCTATCTAATTAACAAGGGTCTGGTTAAAACCTCCAGGATGGACCAACTGGGTAAAGAATTAATTACTGGGATTTATCGTAAAAATGACTTGCTGGGCTTATATGGGTTTCATAAAAATCCTGTAGCTACCGAAATGGCATCTACTTTAGAACCCTCTAAATTTTATAGGATTTTGCATAAAGATTTCAGGGAAATACTACAAGAAAACCAGGAGTTAAGCCTGGATCTTGCTCAATATTTGACTGACACAGTCCTGGCCCTGAAGTCACAACTGCTGGAAATGGCCTATGCATCGGTTTTAAAGAAAACTTCTAACACAATTCTTCAATTTGCCAACGAATTTCAAAATCCTGAATATAATGGTTTAAATATCTCCAGAACTGATTTGGCCAGTATGGCGGGTATTTCTCCGGAAAGTTTTATACGCAGTCTTTCAAGTCTTAAAAAAGAGGGAATTATCGCTATAAAAGGAAGAAAAATAAATATTCTAAAACCAGAAAAATTACAGGAAATTATATAATCCTAATTTTTTGTTAAATACTGATTTTCTGACATTTATCATTTTTTAGATAGATGAATTCTTCTATTTTTAATGAAGTAAATTTATCTATATATATTCAAATAATTTGTTTTTCCTAACTCCCAGAGTTGGAAATCAAATTAGAAGATATCAAAGGTATTTTTTAACCGGATATACAAATTTTACTTTATGTAAGATCACTGATATCAAACTAGTGTTAAAGAGTAAACTTAATATCTTCTTAGGAAACAGGAGGCAATGGTCTCCTGTTTCTGTGTTTTAAAACCTTCACATTTTATTTTTTTAATTTTAAATTACTGATTTTCATCATATTAAATTTAATTTTTTGCTTTTAAATTAGTGTATTGCAAAGTAAATTATTAACCATTTAAATTTTTAATATCATGTCAATTACTAAATCTAGCAATCGCAGAAATCCTGCATTAGGAAGTTCATTTTTAGCTAACGATCCATTCTTTTCTGAATTAATGGCTACTAAAAGAGGAATCTTTAACCTCAACAGGTTCTTTAATGGAGATTTAGACCAGGATCTGTTTCCGGCATTGAATGTAAAGGAAAAGGATAATGAGTTTGAAATAGAACTCGCTGCTCCGGGACTTTCGAAAGAAGATTTTAAAATTTCTATCGAGGATGGTATTCTATCCATCTCGGCAGAAAAAGAAAACAAAATCGAAGAAGAAAAAGAAGGTTTTATTAGAAACGAATTTAGCTACAACAGTTTTTCCCGAAATATTACGCTACCCAAAGAGGTAGATATGGAAAAAGAAGTTGAAGCGAAATACAAAGAAGGCATCTTAAAAATGAGCCTTAAAAAAAGAAAAACCGATAAGTCTAAAAAGACCAAAACTGTAAATGTGTCTTAGAAAAAATGGAACAATCCCGAAATTTTCGGGATTGTTCCATTTTGGAATTAAAGTTACTACTAACAGATAGCGGCTTCAGTTTTAAAGTTTATGAACTCGCCATTTTTTATTGGGTCCTTTTACGCTTACTACATTCTCTCCCAACCATTTCGCATTAATTGCTGGAGCATCTCTTAATTTTTCTTTAGATACAGAAACAGGAAAAGGCCCTTCTAAATATTTTAGGACTTCCCCGGTTTTATCTATAAGAACCACATCATATTTATAAGAAATTACATTCTTTCCCAGTAGCTGATTCTCACCAAGACGCTCTTCTTCCAGTTTTAAGGCCACAGCTTTGCCGTTAGAGAAGTTGCTCACATTCAAAAATTCAGGTTCAATGATTGTTTTTCCTTCAGCATTAATAAAACCGTAATAATTAACGCCATCTTTCTGCTTTCTAATAATGGCTCGTTCTTCTTTTAATTGCGGATATTTTACCCCCGCAACGCCAATCTTATCACTTTTGGGATTTTCATTGGCAACAAGATCATTTCTTAGCTCAAATAACAGCTCGCCACTGGTATTTAAAAAACCCCAATTACTACCTTGCTTTACCGCGGTAAATCCATCTTGCTGGTCAGATACAAAATCAAACTCTTTTGGCTCTTGTGCGAATAACACAAACGGAATACTTAGTAAGATTCCTAATATTAAATTTTTCATCGTAAGAAGTTTTAAAATTACCTCTAAATATATTGCAAAGTGTTGAGAGTAAATATGATACCTATCATACTAAGCTAAAGCTGTTTTTAACTGTAAAAGCTTAAAATTCAGATACAAACTGATTTTCCTCATAGTTTAAACTTAGTTGTTCTCTTAACTTTAATATTCAAAGTTTCAGAAGATGAGAAAGATAATTTTACCCACCGATTTTTCAGAAAATGCTTATAACGCTCTGCGATATGCCTGCCAGCTTTTTAAGTATGAAAAGAGCGAAATAATTCTTTTAAACACTTATGCAGAAAAGATTTATACCGATGAAAATTTGCTAAGTAAAGAATTAATAGATGAGCTAAAAGCGGTTACCAAGACAAAGGCAGAGTTTGCACTGAAAGAAATAAGTTCCAAAATTCACGATGAATTCTGCAATCCCAGGCATAGCATTAGATCTATAGCGGCGTTTGGCGATTTGGTAGATGAGGTTAATAGCCTGGTGAATTCAGAAAATGCCGATCTCGTTATCATGGGAACCCGTGGGGCCACCAACGATAGAGGTCTTGGTTTTGGAAGTAACACCTTACTCGTATTAAAATATGTGCAATGCCCTGTTCTGGCTATTCCTGCGAATTTTAGTTATCAGGAACCAAAAAACATCTTATTTCCAACCAATTTTTTAATTCCTTATCAAAAACGCGAATTAAAGATTGTTGGGGAAATTGCTCGGGATTTTAAATCTATTATTCATTTTCTCTATTTGTCTAAACATAAAGCAACTTCAGCAAGGCAGAAAGACAACCTGGAATTTCTAAAACAACAGTTCTATAATATTAGGTTAGAAGAACACCAAAGTGAGGAATTGCAGAAAGAAAAAGCTATAGAAGAATTTATTGCTACCAATAAAATAGACCTTTTGGTAATGGTAAATTCTCGCCACACTTATTTAGAAGATTTCCTACTTACCTCCACCATAGATAAAGTGGGTTTACACCCAAAAGTTCCACTTCTTGCTTTGCAAAATTTTAATCGAGAATGCACTTGAAAATTTAGAAATCATGAAAAAAATACTCTTACCCACAGATTTTTCAGAAAACGCTTATAACGCAATTGCGTATGCAATTAAAGCGTTTAAAGATGAAGAATGTACTTTTTATCTTCTGAATACTTATACACCGGTTTTATATGATTCTGAATATATTTTATATAACAGCACACAACCCAATCTCGCTGAAGCTTATAAAAAAAATTCCCTCAGCGGACTGCGAAAAGTAGAACGAAAAATTAATCGCGATTTTAAAAACCCAAAACATCGTTTCGAGAAAATTTCAGCTTTCAATCTATTAATAGACGAGATGAAAGAACAACTGAAGTCTAAAGAAATAGACCTGGTAATTATGGGAACCCAGGGAGCAACCGGCGCCGAAGAAATTTTAATCGGCACCAATAGTGTACACGCTATAAACAAATTAAAAGTTCCTTTATTAATGATTCCTTCAGATTATGAATATCATCCACCTGTAAACATCCTATTTCCTACAGATTTTGAATTAAATTTTAGTGCTGCTCAATTGGAGCCAATTTTAAATTTAGTAAAAAATCATACTTCAAAACTTAATATTTTACACGTTTATTTTGGAAAAGACCTGGACGAAAAACAGGAAAAGAATAAGAAATACCTCAGTAAAGTTCTGGAAGAAACTCCGCATCAATTTTATACTATTGAAGACAAAAGTGTTCCTAAAGCCATTAAAAAATATCAGGAACAAAATGGAGTAGATTTACTTTTTATGGTGAATAATAAACGTAGCTTCTTTGAAAACCTGCTATTTAGGCCGGTAGTGAATAAAATAGGTTTTCATATTAAAGTACCATTTATGGTTATCCCATCAGGAAAATTCAACTAGTTATGAAAAATATCCTCATCCCCACCGATTTTTCGGCTAACGCCTGGAAAGCTACTGTCTATGCCTTTAGTTTATTTCAAAACGAGCTTTGTAATTTTTATTTTTTAAATGCCTGCAAACCCGAATTTTATACTCCAGATATTAATGGAGATAGTTTATTACGGGCTAAAGCCGAAAATAAAATATTGATGAATAAGCTGCTGAAAGAAGTGGCGGTAATAAACCAGAACCAAAATCATAGGTTTAAATCCTTAATTATAGAATCCTGGTTGAACGATGCGGTCGTTGAAATTCAAGAAGAAATAATTTTTGATCTCATTGTGATGGGAACAAAAGGGGAAACCGAACCCGACGACAGAATCTTTGGCACCAATAGCATGAACGTTATAGAAAACGTAGATCATATGCCCGTTTTACTAATACCCGACAATAGTGTTTTTGTGCCCGAAGTGAAGAAAGAATTGGTACTGGCCACTCGTTTTGATAAATCATTTTCAGATTATGAAATAAACTTTTTAATAGATATGGCTAAAAAGTTTAAAGCCAGTATTAGAATTCTTTATATTCAGGATACCGAAAATCTTTCTGACGAACAGAAAAATACAAAAGAAGAATTACACGACTATTTTAAGGATGTTTCCCATAGTTTTCACACGTTAACCAATATAGCAGTTACCAAAGGAATTCATAGTTTTACACAAAGCAGAAATAGTGATGTGCTGGTATTAAACCATAAAAAAAGAGGTTTTTTTAAAAATCTTTTCTCAAAATCCTTACTTAAAGAATTAGGAAAGAAGCCTCAAATTCCGATGCTTTTTATGCCTTCAGATTTATAATTTTAGAAATCATATTCTTAAAAAACCCGCCGAAATGGATATCTCCAACTTAAAAATTATAAAAGCTTCAGGTGAAAAAGCTAATTTTTCTATTGACAGAGTTGCAGAATCTTTGAGACGATCTGGTGCTAATGAAGAACTGATTCAAAAAACACTGGAGAAATTAAAAGCCGAGCTTTATGAAGGTATTACTACCAAAGAAATTTACAATCGTGCTTTTAATTTGCTTAAAAAGGGTAATAAAACCAGTGCTTTAAAGTATAAGTTAAAAACCGCTATTTATGAATTGGGCCCAACAGGATTTCCTTTTGAAAAATTTATTGCAGCGCTTTTAAGTCATAGTGGTTATAAAACCGAAATCGGAAAAATCTACCAGGGAAAATGTGTTACCCATGAAATTGATGTAGAGGCGAAATCAGATTCAAAACTGGTTTTAATAGAATGCAAATTTCATAATGCCGGTAGAAATTGCGATGTAAAAATTCCACTTTATATAGATTCAAGATTTCGGGATATAAAAAACTTCAGAAAAAACGGAAATAATAAGCTAGATTTTGAAGAAGGTTGGGTAGTTACCAACACAAGATTTACGTCTGATGCAGTAAGATATGCAAAATGTGCCAATCTCAAATTGTTAAGCTGGGATTATCCAAAAGGTGAAGGTATTAAAGATAAGATAGACAAATTAGGACTCTATCCCATAACCGTTTCTACCCTGCTATCAGAACGGGAAAAAAACTTTTTGTTGAGTCGGGATGTGGTTTTGTGCCGGGAACTTATAAATGACACTTTTTACCTGGATCACTTAGGAATTAATAATCCGCGTAAAAAGAGGATTCTAGACGAAATGAAAGAACTCTGTAAACATTAAAAAAATGGAAAATCAAGTTAAAATTCATTTTCTTGGCGCATCGGGTACTGTTACCGGATCTAAGTTTCTGCTGGAAACACCGGAATTAAATATTTTAATAGACTGCGGACTTTTCCAGGGAATTAAAAGTTTACGCGAACTCAACTGGAAAGATTTCCCGTTTGATCCAAAAGCTATAGATCTCATTTTACTTACCCACGGGCACCTGGATCACACGGGTTATTTACCACGTTTGGTAAACCAGGGTTATGTAAATCCAATTTTAGGTACACCACCAACTTTGGGAATTGCCGGCGTGATTTTGAAGGATAGCGCTAAAATCCAGGAAGAAGATGCTGAAAGAGCCAATAAAGAAGAATACTCTAAACATCAACCCGCTCTACCGTTATATACCACGAGTGATGCGGAAAAAACGATTGGTTTATTTAAAAGTATTAATCTGAATGAATGGTATCAGGTTTCAGAACATATTAAATATCGCTACCAGGCCAACGGCCATATTTTAGGTTCGGGTTTTATTGAATTAGACATTTTTGAAAAGCGTTTTGTGTTTTCGGGAGATGTGGGCCGCGAAAAAGATTTACTTCTTGAAGCACCTAATAAGCCGGAATGGGCCGATTATCTCTTTTTAGAGAGCACTTATGGCGACAGGCTTCATCCCCAAGATGATTCAGATGAAATACTTATTGAAGCCATTAAAAATACAGTCAATAAAAAAGGAAACCTTATTATTCCAAGTTTCGCTGTAGAACGTTTACAGGGAATTATGTACAAACTTTATCTTTTAATCAAAAAAAATAAAATTCCTGAAATTCCTATTTACATAGATAGCCCAATGGGCAATGAAGTGTTGGGCTTATTTGAAGGGTTCAGCAAGTGGCACAAAATAGAGCCGGCAGAATTTAGAAAAATGCTTTCCTATTTTAATATTATCACTTCTTACCGGGATACCTGGAAAACCCTAGATGAAAACAGGTCTAAAATTGTAATTGCCGGAAGTGGAATGGTAACCGGTGGCCGGGTCCTCACCTACCTAAGATATTTAATAGATAAACCCGAAACTACTGTTCTATTAGCAGGATACCAGGCTGAAGGCACAAGAGGAAGACAACTGGAAAATGGAGCTTCTGAGGTGAAAATCTTTGGAAAATACTGCCCTGTAAAAGCAAAAATCTTAAAAATGGAAAGTCTTTCTGCTCATGCAGATCAACAGGAATTATTGAATTGGATTTCAGAAATAAAGAATATACCGCAACAGGTTTTTTTAATTCATGGAGAACCCACAGCTTTAGATTCATTAAGGGTAAAAATTAAAGATCGATATAAATATAAAGTTACAATCCCTGCACTTAAAGATATTATAGGTTTAAAGTTTTAAATTCTAAATTCCATAACGAAAACCTTTTCGTTCAATTTAGCACACGTTCTCTGCAATAATGGCAGTGAAAATGTCAGTTTCCTATTGGAACAAAATTCAAATAAAAAATTACCTAAACTTCCTACTTCAGCTAAAACCTAAGATGAAAAATGCCCATAAGCAATGATTCTTAACGTTTTTCATATTATAAATTATACCAAAAGCTAATTAAGAAAAGCTTTCAATCTACCTTATTATAAGGCCTAAGCGCTATTTGAATATATTTGCATCCCCAGTAGCAACAGCTTTTTTTACATTAGTTTAACCTAAAATTTTATTATTTCCGCTTAAATTAAATTAATTTCCATTTGGCGTTTGGCCCAAGTACAATGTTTTTACCCTAAACATTGCATAGTCTTTGTTCTTTATAGAATGGATTTAAAGATCCCAACGTCGAAAATGAATTAATTAACCAAAAAATAAAGAATGAAAGTATTAGTTATTGGAGCAGGAAATATGGGACTTACATACGCCGAAGGAATGGCGAAGTCTAGTTTTCTTAATCACCGAAATCTTATGATTTTCGATAAATCGGCTGAGATAATCACCACGCTGAGTAAAGTAGATCATTTTGATGTATATGATGATATAGAAGAATGTCTTCCAAAGGCAGACATCGTATTTCTGGCTGTAAAACCATATCACTGTGATGCTTTATTTGAAGAAATTAAACCTTTAGTAAACGATCAGCAAATCTTTGTTTCCCTGATGGCCGGAATAACCATCGATAAGATACAACAAGGATTAGGTGTTAAAAAAGTGGTTCGTTCTATGCCTAACCTTCCTGCACAGGTAGGAAAAGGAGTTACTTCGTTTACCGAAGCTAAAGAAATATCCAGAGTAGAACTTCTTATGGTAAGAAACTTACTGGATACTACCGGAGCCTCAATTCACGTAGAAACAGAAAAATTTATCGATGCTTCTACAGGAATTTCAGGAAGCGGACCAGCCTACGTTTTTTACTTCATGAACTCTATGATGGAAGCCGCCTTAAAAATGGGCTTTTCCAAAAACGATTCAAAAGTATTGGTAAGCCAAACATTTGAAGGTGCTGTAAAACTTTTTAATGATTCAGATCTTTCTCCTAGTACCTGGATGGATCGCGTTGCTTCTAAAGGAGGAACAACTCGTGCAGCTTTAGATTCTATGGACGATAATAACATTGAAGAATTAATTAAAGATGCGGCCTACGCGGCATTTGACAGAGCTGTGGAATTAGGGAAAGAGTAATCTAAGTCTAAAAAAAGAAGTTTAAATATAACTTTATAAAATGGAAAAAAAGAGAATCGTAGTTAAGGTCGGAACTAATGTAATGACCAATAAAGATAACAGGATTTTAGGCCCCGTACTAAAACATCTTGTAGAACAAATAGCTACACTTTATGAAGAAGATATTATGGTAGTTCTCGTTTCTTCAGGGTCGGCGATCGCCGGAAAAGAAGTGCTTGGAGATGTAGATATAGAAGATGCCTCTAAAAGAAGACAAGTATTTTCTGCGGTAGGACAACCGCGTATGATGCGTCACTATTATAGTATTTTTCATGATTACGGAATGCGTTGTGCTCAGGTACTGGCTACCAAAAGAGATTTTAGCCCGGGAATTCACCGCGAAAATATGATTAACTGCTACGAATCTTTATTATCTGAAGGGATTATCCCAATTGCTAATGAAGATGATGCAGTATCAGTAACCATGTCCATGTTCTCTGATAATGATGAACTTGCCAGCCTTGTTGCTGAACTGATAAATGCCGATTCCTTAATTATTCTAAGTGATACTGATGGTCTATACACCGGTCATCCCGGAGACGACGAATCAGAAAAACTGAATAAAGTTACGGTTGATGAAAACGTTGAAAAATACGTACAGGAATCCGGAAAAGGCGAAGGTGAAGGCCGTGGTGGTATGGAGTCTAAAATTAAGATTGCCAAAGGAACCGCAGCCAAAAACATTACCACTTATATCGCTAATGGTAAGCAGCATAATGTGATCCTTGATATCGTAGCCGGAAAACCGGTGGGTACCAAATTTACCGCTTAGTACACGATAAAATTGAAGTTTAATCAAACTAAAATATATTTAAGTAATGAAATTATTAGATTCTAAAACCAAAAATAACGTCCTGCAATCCATGATCAATATCCTGGATAAAAGACGTGAGGAAATTGTAGCCGCAAATAAAAAAGATCTTGACGCTTTTGGCGATGGAGATCAGGCTATGCGTGATAGATTGGTAGTAAATAATGCCAAGGTAGACGATATGATGCGCTCTGTAAAAGAAGTTATGGACCAGGAAGATCCTGTAGGCCAAACTATAGAGCATAGAAGATTGGACACCGGATTAGACATCACCAATAAAACCGCACCATTTGGAACGATTATGATTATTTATGAATCTCGTCCCGATGTAACAATTGAAGCTGCGGTGCTTGCATTTAAAGCAAATAACAAAATCTATCTAAAAGGTGGGAAAGAAGCCAATTTCTCCAACAGAATTCTTGAGGAATGCTGGCACGAAGCGCTTCAGGAAAACGGTTTAGAAAAAGACTGGATCGAGTTATTGCAAATGAATAGAACCGAAACCCAGGAATTCCTTAAAAATCCACCACAGCATATCGATTTAGTGGTGCCAAGAGGAGGAGAGAAACTTATCGCATTTGTAAAAGAACATTCCACTGGTGCTGTACTGGTAAGCGGACGAGGAAATAATTTCCTTTATGTTTCTAAAAACGCCGATTTTGATACCGCTAAAAAAGTAATGCTGAATGCTAAAATCGATAAGATTTCAGGATGTAATGCATTAGATAAGGTATTAATCGATAAAAACCTTCCAGACTTTGAAAAAAGAGTAAAAGAACTTTATGATATGTTCACTCAAAACAAAGTACAGATTCAGGTAGATGATGATATCGCCAAAGTACTTCCAAATGAAGAAAAAATACCTTCAGAAGACACGTGGTACGAAGAATTTCTTGCAATGAGAATTGTACTTGGAGCTATAGATGGCACTGACGCCGCAATGGATAAGATCAATAAATATTCAGGTGGGCACTCTGCCGTGATTATTACAAAAGATAAGGAAGAAGCCGCAAACTTTATGGAGCAGGTAGATAGCGCCGCTGTTTATCATAACGCTTCCACCCGTTTCACCGATGGTGGTCAAATGGGCGTTGGAGCAGAACTCGCTATTAGTACCGATAAACTTCACCACCGTGGGCCACTTGGTTTAAAACAATTGGTTACCAATAAATATTATGTTTTAGGTGAAGGTCATATTAGAGAGTAATTTATTCTCTTAATAAACTTAAAAAACCGCTGAATTTATCAGCGGTTTTTTAATACCCAATTTTATATAAATCCCAATTCTTTCCTTGATAGATGTAACGTTTACGCACTTTTAGAGTCCTATTATATAAAGAAACGTTTATCAATGAAAAAAGCTATTTATACGCTGGCCTTTATTGGCGCACTTTACAGCTGTAAAACCACACAAACCTCAGAGAAAGCTCAACCGGTAATTGCAAGCATAGACCTTGTAAATGTTGAGGAAGACAAAGTTTCGGTAATTGTTGATCCCGATAGGTTCACTACTGAAAATACTATCTTTTACATTCCTAAAACCGTTCCCGGCACCTACTCTACCGATAACTACGGAAAATTTATCGAAAATTTTAAAGCCCTAGATTATGATGGAAATGAATTGGAGTTTGAAAAAATTGACGATAATTCCTGGACTATTCCAAACGCCGCAAACTTAGATAAAGTAAGCTATCAGGTTAACGATACTTATGATATTGAAGGTGAAGAAGGTGTTTTTTCACCATCGGGAACTAATATTGAAGCCGGAGAAAACTTTATGCTTAACCTGCACGGTTTTGTTGGGTATTTCGAAAATGAACAGGAAGAACCGTATCGTTTAGAAATTAAAAGACCGCAGGATCTTATTCCCGGGACGGCCTTAAGCAAAACGGTTGCAGCTTCAGAAGATATGTCGTTTAAAGAAGATATTTATTCTTTAGGTCGCTATTTTGAAGTTATAGACAACCCGATTATGTACGCCAAACCCGATACTACCAGTTTTATGATAGAAGGCATGGAAGTACTTATCAATGTTTATTCTCCCAACGAAAAATATACTTCAGAAAGTATAAAACCCGGGATTGAAGAAATGATTAGCGCGCAGAAACGCTTTTTAGGTGAAGTAGATAATACCGGAAAATATGCCATTTTATTATATCTTTCAGATAGTGAAACTCAGGATGCTCGTGGTTTTGGTGCTTTAGAGCATCATACTTCTACCGTAGTTGTTCTTCCTGAATCTATGCAACCTGAACAATTGCAAAAGACAATGACTGATGTGGTTTCGCACGAATTCTTTCACATTTTGACTCCGCTAAACGTTCATTCTGAAGAAGTTCATTATTTTGATTATAACGATCCTAAAATGTCTCAACACTTATGGATGTATGAAGGTGTGACTGAATATTTCGCAAACCTTTTTCAAATCAATCAGGAGCTTATAGAAAAGCAGGATTTTTACGATAGGATTTCAGATAAGATAAAATCGGCACAACAGTTTGACGACACGATGCCATTTACTGAAATGAGCAAAAATATCCTGGAAGATCCTTACAAAGACAGTTATTATAATGTATATCAAAAAGGAGCTCTAATTGGGATGGCTTTGGATATTCGTTTAAGGGAATTAAGCAATGGAGAAATGGGAATTCTTGACCTTATGAAAGCGCTTAGCGATAAATACGGAATGGATAAACCTTTTGAAGATGAAGAATTATTTGATGATATCGTTGAACTCACCTATCCTGAAATAAGAACTTTCCTGGAAACGTATGTTAGCGGCTCTACGCCAATTCCATACAATGAATTTTTCGCAAAAGTAGGTCTTGAAGAATCTGAAACTGAAATCAACACCGGCTACTTTATAAAAGGACAAACCCCATATATAGATGGTGACCCTGCTAAAGGTGAATTATTCTTTAGAGAAAATATTCAGTTTAATTCCTTTTTACAGGAACTTGGTATTGAAGGTGGCGATATAATTAAATCTGTAAACGGTGAAGAATATAATATTCAAAATGTTTATAATCTAATTATGAAAGCTGAATCCTGGGAAGAAGGTCAGGAAGTTACTTTTGTAGTGATTCGAGACGGGGAAGAGCTAGAACTTACTGCCACTACAGCACAGCCCACAGATACCGATACTACAATTACTGAAAAAGACCTGCCCGAAAGCAGCGAAGAAGTAAAACTTAGAAATGCTTGGTTAAAAGGTTAATAGATTTTAATTTAAGTATTTGTAGCGGCGGGAATTCCCGCCGCTTTTTATTTCCATAATCGGGTTTTATCTACTAAATTAGGGCGGCTAACCAACTTGAAGATTAATTTATGGAAATTCCTATCTTACAGGATATTGTTATTATTCTGGGACTCTCAATTTTGATTATCCTTTTATTTCAAAAGATAAAAGTGCCATCAATCCTGGGATTTCTTCTGGCGGGAATTATTGCAGGCCCACATGCTTTCAATCTTATAAGTTCCTCACACGAAGTAGAATTACTTTCTGAAATTGGGATTATTTTCCTGCTTTTTGTTATTGGAATTGAACTCTCGATAAAAGAGCTTCTTGCCATGAAAAACACGGTCTTAATTGGCGGTGGTCTTCAGGTTGGTGGTACTATTCTGTTTACCACAATAGTTGCGTATTTTTTTGGTTTACCTTTAAATTCCGCTGTATTCTTAGGGTTTCTATTCTCTTTAAGTAGTACGGCAATTGTTTTAAAGCTTATTCAGGAACGCGGCGAAATTACCGCTCCTCACGGTCGGGTGGCACTTGGTATTCTTATTTTCCAGGATATAATCGTGGTTCCTATGATGTTGCTTACCCCGATTTTGGCAGGTGACGGTGGCGATCTTCTTACCACTGTGCTTATACTTATCGCTAAAATTGTTGGAGTTGGCGTAGTAATCTATTTATTGGCGCGGTATATTGTACCTCGAATTTTTAGTATGGTGGTAAAAACAAAAAGTAAAGAACTTTTTATTTTAACTACTGTAGTTTTCTGTTTTGCCATTGCGTGGCTAACTTCTTCGGTTGGATTATCGCTGGCTTTAGGTGCTTTTTTTGCGGGACTTATTATTTCTGAATCGGAATACAGCCACCAGGCTACCGTAAATGTTTTGCCTTTTAGAGAGATCTTTATTAGCTTCTTTTTTATCTCGGTAGGAACATTGCTGAATTTAGAATTCTTCATCCAAAACATTTTAATGATCCTGCTCCTGGTCATTGGAGTTGTATTTTTAAAAATGTTGGTAGTGGGTTTAACGGTTATGTTGCTTAAATACCCTCCAAGAACAGTCTTTTTAAGTTTATTTAGCTTATTCCAGGTAGGGGAGTTTTCTTTATTGCTTTCCGGAGTTGGATTGGATAATAATATTATTCCAGATAGTATTTACCAGTATTTCCTGGCAATTTCGATCATTACTATGGGCTTGACCCCTTTTCTAATAGCAGCCGCGCCAAAAATTACGTATTCAATTTTAAAGGCCAGGGTCCCATCTTCAGTAAGACATAGATTGGAAAGTCTTAATAAACATAAAACTACTGATGAAACCCAGGAAGCAAAGAACCTGGAAGATCATTTAATTATTATCGGCTACGGAATTAACGGTGAAAATATTGCGAAAGCAGCCCGAAACGCTGAAATTCCCTATGTGATTTTAGATACCGATCCGGTTACATTTAAAAAAGCAAAGAATAACAATGAACCTATAATTTTTGGGGATGCTACAAACTCGCTAATCTTGAAACATCTTCACGTTCAGGATGCCCGTGTTGTAGTAATTGCTATTTCAGATCCCGGTGCAACTAAAAAGATTATCAGCAATGTGCGTTTATATTCTAAAACCGCTTTTATTATTGTAAGAACACGCTACGTTAGAGAGATTGAAGAAAATATTAAACTGGGTGCCGATGAAGTGATCCCGGAAGAATTTGAAACTTCTATTGAAATCTTTAATCGTGTACTTAAAAAATACCTAGTGCCCTATAACGAAATAATGGATTTTACCGCGAGCATACGCTCTTCAGACTATGAGATGTTAACATCAGTAAAAGGCAGGCCCCATAAACCCTCATTACAACATTTGCACATTCCCAATCGTGAAATTGTAACTTTAAGTGTTCAGCAAAATAACAGTGATATTGTGGGGAAAAGTATTCAAACCTCAGGAATTGGTAAGAATTTTAGGGTTACCGTGCTGGCAATAAAAAGAGATACCCAATACATAACCGAAATCCTTCCAGATACCAAGATTAAACAAGGGGATTTATTATATATTTTTGGGAACCCTGTGAATATAAATAGATTAAACGAAGCGCTTTCGTATTAAGAAACCTTTGTGGGATCGTATAATTCAGAAAATTCAATATTCCCATTTTCACGATGAAAAAATGCAGTGGCCAGGCCTATTTTACCTTGAGTAATTCGTTGGTTTAGGTATTGACTTTGTTTCATAATTCTTTTCTGTGATTCTTTAAGGCTCCATCTTGTCAAAAGATCGGCATAAATGTAAAAATCTTTCTCCTCTAATTGAGCAGGAATTTGTTTTGCTTTTAAAGCTTCAACAATTAGCGAATCAGGGTTTTGGTATCCATTTTCCTTATACTCCTTCAAAGCTTCCAAATAAATTTTATTAGAAGAATTTCCCATCATCAGAATCAAACGAGCTCCCTGCTGCTTACAGGCAATTTCTATACTTTTAATGATATGGCTATCTACCAGGTTTCCGGCCGCCCTAATTGGAATCAGATCCCCAATTCCGGTATTCATCATCACATTTAAAGGCTCTCTCAAATCTATACAATTAACAACGGTAGCAAGGGGTGGCGAATTAATAAAATCCATTAATTCTTTATTCCGCAGGCGTCTGGAAACGAGTTTTCCATCTATATAACGAGAATTTCCATCCTTTAAATATTCAAGAATTTCGTGTGGAGTAGATTTTTCTTTAGATTCTTCAATATCTTCCCGAACAAAGTCCAATTCCTTCCCTGCCGAATATTTATCTTTAAGCCCAATGATACTTACATTTATATTATTCTCTTCGGCGAAAGTAGTTTTAAAATCTTCAAAAATCTCTAAAATATCGTGGTCTATATAGCTGGCAAAAGTTGCATCAATGATCACGTTAGAATTTTTCGGAACATGCCAAAGACTGTTTTTAATCGAAGCTTTATTAAAAAATGAAACTTCGTTAGAAAGCTCCAGCCTTATGGTTTCTCCTCTAAAAATCTTAGTGTTTTCAATAAAAAAGGCATTATGATAATTGCTACGAAGTAAAAAGAAAATACTCACCAGCGAGCCTATGAATATACCAATTAATAGATCGGTTAGAATAATTGCCACCACGGTTACCACAAAAGGAATAAACTGGTTCCATCCCTTTTTATACATCGTGCTAATTACATCCCACGAAGCCAGTTTATAACCAACTACCAACAAAATAACTGCCAGGCTGGAAAGCGGAATAAGGTTCAGAATGGTACTTAGAAATAAAACGCTTAATAGGAGAAAAATCCCATGTAAAATTGTGGAAAGCTTTGTTTCGGCACCCGCATTTATATTTACTGAACTTCTAACAATCACCGAGGTTAATGGAATACCACCTACCAATCCCGCTAAAGTATTCCCAACTCCCTGGGCAACTAATTCCCGGTTGGGTGGAGTTTTTCGTTTATGTGGGTCAATCTCATCTGCAGCTTCAATGGCCAATAAACTGGCTATAGAAGCAATAAGTGTTATCGTAATTGCCACACCCCAAACTTCTGGATTGGTAATTGAATTGAAATCTGGAAAGGTAACAAGTTCGCTTACCCTGTCTATTTTCGGAATATTCACCAAATATTCTTCTCCTAAATGAAGAACCGGTGCGATATATTTAAAAAGCAGGTTTAAAAATACGCCAAGAATTACCACAATTAAAGATGGCGGTAAAAGCTTAAAGTTTTTCAACGGACTTTTCTCCCAGAATATAATGATGGCAAGTGAAATTAACGATAAAACTACCGCACCGGGATGCAGGGAGTAAAAAAAGTTTTTAAACATAGCTGATGCCTGTGCAAACATATTATCTCTTACACCAAAACTGGCACCGGAATCTTCTACAAACCCAATAGCATAAGGCAATTGAGCTATGATTAAAATAATTCCAATGGCGGCAAGTAAACCTTTAATAATATTTGAAGGCATATAATCAGCAATAAGTCCGGCTTTAAGAATTCCCAAAATAAACTGAAAAATTCCACCGAGCACCACAGCCATTAAAAACACATCAAAACTTCCAAGAGAAGCTATAGAGGCTAAAACCACCGCTGTTAAGCTGGCAGCAGGCCCACTTACACTTACCGAAGAATGACTAACACTTCCTATTACAATTCCGCCAATAATCCCAGAGATTAGTCCCGACACCAAAGGTGCACCACTAGCGAGGGCAATTCCAAGACATAAAGGAAGAGCCACAAGAAACACTACAATACTGGAAGGAATATCCTTATCCAGGCGGGAAAACAATGGTTTGCTCAAAGCAGATTGATCTACCCTTTCCTTGAAATTAAAATTACCGTTTTTGCCCACTAAATTTAAGTATAAGGAATGATTAAAATTAATTACTGAAAATAGGAAATTTAGTGATTACCAACCTAATTTCTGTAAAACATTCAAAAGCTTTCTTAAATAATACCAAAAAAATATGATGCAATTCTACTCTTATTGGTGTTATAATTATAAATAGATATCTTTAAAATTAATAACCTACAACCAATAATTATATGTCTGTACTGCCTGACAATCTTTTGCGTTACCGGAAATTTATAGGTTTTATGCTAAAATATGGGAACAGCGATTTGTTTTCAAACACGGCTTCTCAAGCAATGGATGAAACTTCAGAAAAAAATAACGCCCACCATACTTACGATCAAACTCCCGATGAACTTGTTGAAGACTTAAAAAACATGGGCCCAACCTATATAAAAATGGGTCAACTGCTTTCTACCCGCCCAGATCTTCTTCCAGACGCTTATTTAGAAGCTTTAGCTACTTTACAGGATGATGTACCGGCAATTCCTTATGAGGAAGTACATCGTATTGTGGAAGAAGAAATTGGAACCAGGATCTCCAAAGCTTTTGAAAGTTTTGATAAAGAACCTCTTGCCAGCGCTTCTATTGGGCAGGTGCATAAAGCTACCCTAAGATCTGGTAAACCGGTGGCGGTAAAAATTCAAAGGCCGGGAATTAAAAAACAGTTCCTTTCAGATTTAGATACTTTAAAAGAGCTGGCCGATCTTGCTGTTAAACATAGTACAACCGCTCAAAAATATGCTTTTGATGATGTTTTAACCGAATTAAGACGTATTCTATTACAGGAGTTAGATTACCATCGGGAAGCTCAAAACTTAATCACGCTTGGTGACAATTTAAAGGATTTTGAATATTTAATTGTTCCGCAACCTATTCAGGATTATTCTGCTGCCAAGGTACTCACCATGGAATATATTGAAGGCAAAAAGATCACTTCAATATCACCACTTAAACAAATTGAAGTAGATTATTCGTCTCTTGTAGATCAGCTGGTAAAAGCCTATTTACAGCAGGTAATCAATGATGGATTTGTACACGCCGATCCACATCCGGGAAATATTCAATTTACAAAAGATGACAAAATTGCTCTTATAGATCTTGGAATGGTGGCTAAGTTCAGCCCGGCAATCAAAGAATTTATTTTAGAGCTTTTAATGGCTATTAGTAAAAATAATGGCGAAGAAACCGCTCGCGTTTTGTTAAGTATGAGTGAGCTTACCGAAGATGCTAATTTAAAATTCTTCAGGAAGACCATCAGCGATATTATAATGGATAGCGAGCATAGTAGGGCAAAAGATATGCAAACAGGCCGCCTGCTTATCCAATTAAACCGACTCGCAGCCAATTGCGGAATTCACCTTCCTGTAGAAGTAAATATTCTAGGAAAGATCCTTTTAAATATGGATCAAATTATCGCTGTTTTAGATCCCGATTTTGATCTTAGAGATGCTATAAAACGTCACTCCAGTAAAATGATGCGCGATAAAATGTATGAAGAATTAAAGCCTGAAAACTTCTTCTCATCCATCCTGGCCTCAAAGAAATTCCTGGAATATTTACCCGATCGTTTAAATATAATTTCAAAAAACCTTGCTGAAAACGAATTTAAAATTAAAATCGAAGCTTTTGATGAAAAACGGGTTACCGATGGTTTTCAGAAAGTGGCCAACCGCATTACCTTAGGCTTAATTATAGCAGCAATGATTATAGGTGCGTCAATGTTAATGCAGGTTCCTTCAGATTTTACTATTTTTGGATATCCAGGTCTTGCAATGCTATTTTTCCTGTTAGCCGCAATTGGTGGGATTGTTCTTAGTTATATCATTATTTTCAGGGACGAAAATCTTAATAATAAAGATTAGCACATTTGGGGAATTGTGTATTTCAGTGTATTTTTCAGTTCTAAAAAATTAGAACCACATGAGAAATATCTTTACCCCTCTATTTTTAATTGTTTTTATCGCCACGGCCTCGAGCCAAAAAGTCGAAATTCCGGTTGATACCACGGTAACAACCAAGCATTCGGTAACTATTAATTCAGAAAATATAGATTACACCGCTACCACGGGAATGCAGCCGGTTTGGAACAGTGATGGTGAACCCATAGCCAGCTTATTCTATACGTATTACAAAAGAAGCGATATAAAAAATACCGAAAACCGCCCATTGGTTATTTCCTTTAATGGCGGACCAGGTTCAGCCTCAGTATGGATGCATATCGCTTATACCGGTCCCAGGGTCTTAAAAATCGATGATGAAGGTTTTCCGGTTCAACCTTACGGAATAAAAGAAAATCCACATTCTATTTTAGATGTTGCCGATATTGTATACGTAAACCCGGTAAATACCGGTTACTCCCGCCCTATTCCAGATGAAGAAGGAAAAGTTGATAGAGAAAAGTTCTTTGGCGTACAAGCCGATATTAAATATTTAGCAGAATGGCTAAATACCTTTATGAGTAGAAACGAACGTTGGTTATCGCCTAAATATCTTATTGGAGAAAGTTACGGAACCACTCGTGTTTCAGGCTTAGCATTAGAATTGCAAAACAGCCAGTGGATGTATCTTAACGGAGTTATTTTAGTTTCACCTACAGAAATTGGGATTGAACGCGACGGCCCCGTAGGTATCGCCAATAGATTGCCTTATTTCGCGGCCGCTGCCTGGTATCACGATGCTTTACCGGCAGAGCTTCAGAATAAAGAATTAGAAGATTTACTGGAAGAAGTTGAAAGCTATACTATAAATGAATTAACGCCAATACTCGTAAAAGGTGGTTTTACTGAAACTGCTAAAAAAGAGAAAGCAGCCGAAAAAATGGCTTATTATTCCGGAATTTCTAAGGAGGTTATTCTACAAAACAACCTTGATGTAGATTATCGTTTTTTCTGGAAAGAATTAAAGCGAAAAGAAGGAACCACAATTGGCCGACTTGACTCCAGGTATCTTGGAATAGACGCTAAAGAATCCGGGGATTCTCCCGATTATAATGCTGAACTGACTTCCTGGTTACATTCGTTTACACCGGCAATAAATCATTACTTGAGACAGGATCTCAATTTTGAGACAGACCTTAAATATTTTATGTTTGGCCCTGTACATCCCTGGGATCGCGGCGGTAACAATACCGGTGAAAATCTAAGACAGGCAATGGCTCAGAACCCGAATTTAGATGTAATGATACAATCTGGGTATTTTGATGGTGCAACTACCTATTTCAATGCAAAATATACGATGTGGCAATTAGACCCAAGCGGAAAAATGAAAGACCGACTTAGTTTTAAAGGTTATGAAAGCGGGCATATGATGTATTTAAGAGCTGAGGATCTTAAAAATGCAAATGAAGATATTCGGGAATTTATAGAAAACAGCCTTCCAGAAGAAGGTGTTCCTGCTAAGTATTAAAGTAATAAATTGTTTGGGAAGTTATTTCCTTTTTAACGTCACCCTGGACTTGTTTCATGGTCTAACTATTATTTCAACCTAGATTCTGAAATAAATTCAGAATGACGATAATTAAAGCAAGCTTCCCAAACAATTTTATATAAAACTACTGAATCAAATATTCCTTCAATTCAGAGTAATCTGAAATTTCGATGGATTTCTTCGCTTTATCCATCGCTTCTTTAATCGAAGCAGGAATTTCCACTTTTTCTTCTATCACCTCCTCAACAGTTTCCAGAAACTTAACCGGATGTGCCGTTTCCAAAAATGTACCGTGGTAATCAGGGTTTTTAGTTAAAAACTCCTGAAGACCAAGATAGCCAACCGCTCCGTGGGGATCCATTACATAATCATACATCTGCTTTACTTCTTTTATAGCTTTTCTGGTTTCTTCATCAGAATAACTAAAAGAAGAAAGTTGTTTTGACAGCGGCTTAAATTCGTTCTCAAACAATTCCAGGATTCGTACAAAATTACTTGGGTTCCCAACATCCATTGCGTTAGAAATAGTTTGCACACTAGGCTTTGGACTATATTCCTGCGATTGCAAATAACGGGTAACTACATTATTTTCATTGTTTGAAGCGATAAAATGATCAATAGGCAGCCCCATCTTTTCCGCCAACATCCCGGCGCAAATATTTCCAAAGTTCCCACTAGGTACTGAAAAAGCCAGCTTTTGAGATTTTTCTGCCAATTGTTTATAAGCAAAAAAATAATAAAACATTTGTGGCAGCCAGCGCGCTACGTTAATGGAGTTAGCCGAAGTAAGCTGGCGTTTCTCACTAATTTCTGAATCGGAAAATGCTTTTTTCACCATATCCTGGCAATCGTCAAAATTACCATTAACTTCCAATGCCGTAATATTTTGACCCAAAGTAGTTAGCTGTTTTTCCTGAATTTCACTTACTTTTCCTTTAGGATATAAGATTACTACATCTATACCTTCGACTCCTAAAAATCCGTTGGCTACTGCCCCTCCGGTATCACCAGAAGTAGCAACCAACACCGTGATTTTCCCCAGATTTCCTTTTTTTACAAAATGGCCCAGGCAACCTGCCATAAATCCTGCTCCTACATCTTTAAATGCCAGCGTTGGTCCGTGAAATAGCTCCAGTGTTCCAATATTTTCTGAAATCGGAACTACTGGAAACTCAAAATCCAGTGTTTTTTTCAGGATTTCCTGTAGACTATTTTTATCAATTTCATCGCCAACGAACGGTTTTATCGCTTCGTAAGCAATTTCCTCTTTGGATAGTTTTTCCAGGTGCTGGAAGAAATCATTGGGTAAAGCCGGGATTTCTTCTGGAAAATAGAGTGCTTTTCCCGGTGCAAGTCCGCGAACAACTGCATCTTCGAAGGAAACTTTATGATTTTTATCGTTTAAGCTGAAATATTTCATTAGTTAAGTATTTTTATTCCTTCGGAATTGATTTTAGATAGATGCAGGTCAAAACCTATATTTTTATCCTGGTAAAATTCCTGAAATTCGGCTTTCACTTTTTCGGCAACAGTATCACCTTTACACAAAGCAAAAACAGAAGGTCCAGATCCTGAAATCCCGAAACCAAGAGCGCCGTTGGCGGAAGCCAAAGCTTTAAGATCGTCGAAATATGGAATTAAAATAGAACGAACCGGCTCTATAATTTCATCTTTTAAACTCCTGCCTAAAAGTTCGTAATCTTTTGTGTACAACGCACTTACCAAAGCGGCTAAATTACCCCATTGGCTAATTGCCTTTTTAAGTTCAACATTCTGCCTGATAACTGACCGAGAATCCCGGGTTTTAAGTTCGATTAGTGGATGCAACACCAACATTCGCAATTCCGGTAAACTTGGTAAACTTATAATTTCCAGCGGTTCATAACTTTTCACCAGGCTAAACCCGCCAAGTAGTGCCGGTGCAACATTATCGGCATGGGCATTTCCGCTGGCAAGACGTTCGCCTTCCATCGCAAATCTTATCAATTCGTTTGCTGAAAAAGGTTCTCCCAGTAATTTATTGATTCCAAAAACGGCACCTGCAGCACTAGCCGCGCTGCTCCCAATTCCGCTACCGGCTTTAATATTTTTCTTTATTTCTATATCGAAACCCTGTTTTTTATCAAGGGCAGCCAACATTGCTTTTGCAGAAACCCCGGCCACATTTTCATCAACCTCCAAAGGAAGATCCTGACCGGTAATTTTGGTAATTCTAAGTTTCTGTTCTGAATTTTTAGAAATGATCATCTCATCACCCACACCGTCTAAGCAACAGCCCAAAACGTCGAATCCGCAGGAAAGGTTGGCTACAGTTGCCGGTGCAAACAGTTTTATTGTATCCATAGCCTATTTCTTTCCTATTCTTATAACATCAGCAAAAATTCCCGAAGCAGTTACCTCTGCTCCTGCACCGGCACCTTTTACAATTAAAGGTTGTTCCGGATAACGTTCCGTAAAGAATAACACGATATTATCGCTACCGCTAAGGTTATAAAAAGGATGTTGAGCATCTACCGATTGTAAACCTACAACAGCTTTTCCATCTTCGAGTTGCGCCACGTATTTTAACTGTTCTCCTTTTTCAGCAGCCGATTTATAAATTTCCTGGAATTTAGGTTCATCCTTTTTCAGGAGTTCGAAAAAGTCTTCATTATTGGTGGTCGCCAAACTTTCTTCAGATAGGAAATCTTTACTTTCAATATCTTCCAGTTCCATTTCATATCCACTTTCGCGGGCAAGAATTAATATTTTTCGCGCCACATCTACCCCACTCAAATCAATTTTAGGATCGGGTTCGGTATAACCTTCTTCCATCGCCATTTCAACGGTTTTATAAAAAGGATCTTCTCCTTTATAGGTATTGAATACGAAATTCAAACTTCCGGAAAGCACAGCCTGTATTTTGGTGATCCTATCCCCTGAAGCAATTAGGTTTTTAAGGGTATCAATAATTGGCAATCCTGCACCCACATTGGTTTCATATAAAAATGAAGCTCCATATTCCCGGGCCAGGGTTTGCAATTCCTGGTAGTTTTCAAAACTATCGGCGCAGGCGATTTTATTACAGGTTACAACTGAAACTGAATTCGCTAAATATTCTCTATACCAGGCCGAAATTTCGGCACTTGCGGTGTTATCTACAAAAATGCTATTCCTAAGGTTAAATTCGTCAACTTTTTTAAAGAATTCAGCTTTATCGGCTTTTTCTCCTTTCTCTAAAGCTTCTTCCCAGTTTTGAAGATCAATACCATTTTCATCAAAAAGCATTTTTCTTGAATTTGAGAGTCCGTGTACGCGAACTTTCAGTCTTAACTTCTCCAATAGGAATTTCTCCTGTTTCTTTAATTGGTTTAATAATTTACTTCCCACATTTCCAACGCCGGTAATAAATAAATTGAGTTCTTTTGAAGGCACTTCAAAGAATTGCTCGTGTAGAGTGTTGAGCGCTTTCTTTACATCTTTCTTAGCGATTACTGCAGAAATATTACGTTCTGAAGAACCCTGTGCGATTGCCCGAATATTGATATTGTTATTCCCTAAGGCACTAAACATTTTTCCGCTTAAACCGTGGTGGCTTTTCATCCGGTCCCCTACTAGGGCTACAATAGCAACATTATCTTCAATCTCTACCGGTTTGATCTTCTTATACTGAATTTCCACTTCAAAAGCTTCATCGAGCGCTTCTTTAGCCAGTTCAGCTTCATCATCTTTAACCGCGATACAAATACTATGTTCAGAAGAAGCCTGGGTAATCAAAACCACATTAATGTTTTCCTGGAAAAGCACTTCGAAAAAACGCTTGGAAAAACCGGGGATGCCAACCATTCCACTGCCTTCAATATTCAGCAACTTTATAGAATCTATATGGGTAATCCCGGTAACCCAACGGAAGTTCTTTTCTGAAGATTTTGAAATTAAAGTTCCTTCTTCATCGGGTTTAAATGTGTTTTTAATAAGTATATTAATTTGTTTATCGAGCAAAGGTTGAAGCGTTGGCGGATAAAGGACTTTTGCGCCAAAGTGCGACAATTCCATCGCTTCCTGGTAAGAAATATCTTTAAGCGGATAAGCGTGCGGCACAATTTGCGGATTGGCCGTGTACATGCCGTTTACATCAGTATAAATAAGTACTTCTTTTACATCTAAAGCAGCACCATATAGCGCAGCTGTAAAGTCTGAACCACCTCGGCCGAGCGTGCTTGGAACCCCCTGTTCGTTTCGCGAAACAAAACCTGGTGCTATATACAGGGAAGCATCTTTTTCAGCAAAATACTTGTCGATATTTTTATTGGTTAACTGATAATTAACCTGCACCTTTTCATTCGTATTTTTACATACAATAAGTTCACGCGAATCAACATATTGAGAATTAATCCCCAGGTTTTTGAAATATTCAGCAATAATTAATGAAGATAAAACTTCCCCAAAACCAGCTACCACGTGGCGTGTTTTATTGGATAATTCGTTAAGCAGGTAAACACCTTCATATAAAGTTTCAAGGCGATTTAATTCGGTTTTTACCTTGCTCAAAATACTGCTTTGCGCATTTACCGGGATTAATTCCCGTACCGCTTCAAGATGTCTCTTTTCGTTTTTTATAAGAATATCTTTGTAGGCAAGATCTTCACGGGAAGCAAGATCGGCCATTTCCAGCAAATCGTTGGTAACTCCGCCAAATGCGGAAAAGACTACGAGGGTTTTGTCTTCCTTTAAATGTTTTTGTACTGTTTTAGCTACGAGTTTTATACGCTCTGGAGATGCCAAAGAGGTACCTCCGAATTTTAGGACTTTCATAAGTCAGATTGGTTAAATTAGAATGATTTTGTTTTAAAAAAACAGGTGTGTACGCAGGTGCTATGTAGAATTATACCCCAAAAGGGGTAATACGAATAATAGTCATGCCAGATGTGCCAAGGCCGAAAATGCCTGTTGAAGTGCTGAAATTAATATTTTCTGTAATCCTCATTTTTGACCATATTCTGGTGATAAAAGTATATAATTTTAGGGGTAATAAAAACAAAAAGGAGGCTTTCGGAGAAGAATTATGAATTTCTTTTTATTCCATAAAAAAAATACCCAATTAATAATTTAACCGGGTATTTTTTCGTTTTATTTCAATAATTACCTAAAGATCACTTATATAACTTCCGTAGAGGTCTTTAAACTGAACACCTGTGGCAAAACGATGTTTGCTAAGCTTCTTATATTCTACCAATGCCCAAAGCAAAAACTCCTTTAAAAAATAAGCGTCTTTCTCTGAAATTTCAGGCTGGTATTTCTTAATAAGCTCATTTAAAGGTTTTACAGAATCTAATTTCTTTTTGTATTCCGCATCGGTAAGATCATCGGGTAACTCAAAACCGCTTTCTTCGAAAAACCATTCAACCAGATCGTCATAAGGCGTGGTTTCATCTGGTTTTTGCAGTTTTTCTATTTTTGGAAAATACAGTGGAAATAAAGTTTTTACAGACTCACCTATTAACTGAAGTGCGACACTTGCTGCTCCTTCTTCCTCTCCTTCGTAAACGAGTTCTACTTTTCCGGTAATAGAAGGAACAACTCCAAGAAAGTCACCAAACCTCAACAAGGTTTGATCGTCACCAGATTTTAGCGAACGCCTTTCTGCGGTACTTAAGAGGTTTTCGTAAGCTGTGATACTGAGCCTGGCGCTAATCCCACTTTTTTCATCTATAAATTCACTTTCACGGGCTTCAAAACTGATTTGTTCCAAAAGATCTTTAGCGAGTTCAGGGACGTGAACCAAATCACTTTGTCTTTTATCGAGTTTTGCTTCCTGGGCGGTGATAGTTTTCGCTACCTCAATACTATCTGGATAATGCGTTAATATTTGAGAGCCAATTCTATCTTTTAGCGGAGTTACGATACTTCCCCTATTGGTATAATCTTCCGGGTTTGCAGTGAATACAAATTGAAGATCTAGTGGTAATCTTAATTTAAATCCGCGAATTTGAATATCGCCTTCCTGAAGAATATTGAACAAAGCCACCTGGATACGCGCCTGCAAATCGGGCAACTCGTTTATTACAAAAATACTTCTATTTGCGCGCGGAATCATTCCGAAGTGAATTACGCGATCATCAGCATAACTCAACTTTAAATTTGCAGCTTTAATGGGATCCACATCCCCAATTAAATCGGCTACCGTAACATCAGGTGTAGCCAGTTTCTCAAAAAAACGTTCATCTCTATGAACCCAGCTTATTGGGGTTTCATCTGCTTTTTCTTTTACCAGTTCCGTGGCGTAACGGGAAATTGGATTTAACGGATCATCATTTATCTCTGACCCCTGGATCACCGGCATATATTCATCCAGTAAATTCACCATTAAACGAGCGAGCCTTGTTTTCGCCTGACCTCTTAAACCGAGCAAATTAATATTATGTCGTGATAAAATTGCCCGTTCTAATTCCGGGATTACACTATCTTCATAACCGTGAATCCCGGGAAAAGTAGGTTCGTTTTTCTTTATTTTTTCAATTAAATTTTCCCTGAGCTCCTCTTTAATTCCCCGACTTTTATATCCGGATTTCTTTAATTCGCCAAGCGTGTTTATATTTTCTATTTTCATGTTCATTATTTTTTATTTTTGTTTAAATCCTATGGCTATTTAAACCCTCCGCCTGAATTTTTATGAAAATTCAGCCACCTCCCTTTAAAAAAGGGAGGAGCTTTAATTGGGTTTAAAACTATCTGTAATTTCCTTTAATACTGAAGGCAGAAAGTCGAATACCATTTTATTTTCAAAACGAATAACTTTAAATCCTAATCCTTGTAAATACTCCGAACGTTTTGAATCCTTTTCCTCTGCGGTACTATTTAAATGCACTTCTCCATCCAATTCAACAATTAATTTTTCTGAAGCACAGTAAAAATCTACTATATAGTTCCCAATACTATGTTGTCTTGTAAATCTTTTACCTTCAAGCTTTCTGGCTTTTAAAAAATTCCATAGAAAAGCTTCAGCCGGTGTCAGGCTCTCTCTGAGGATTTTTCGATATCCTTTTAATTCCTGACGTGTATGTATCTGTTTCCTTATCAATTATTTTTTCTTTGACTGCTCTCCTCTTTAGATAAAGAGGGGAAGTTTGGTTGTAAACCAAAACGGAGAGTTTGATCAATTTCCTCTAATTCTCTTTTTTCTATTGGTTTCGTAATCCTCAAAAATCATTTCCCCGAGACCTTTTAAGCCGGTGTAAAATGCTTTTCCCTGATTAGCGTATGTGAACTCCCTTACAAACTGCATTAAATAAGGATCTTGCGCAATCATAAACGTGGTGATGGGAATATGTAATTTTCGCGCCTGCCGGGCCATTGTATAACATTTTCCCAGAATATAAGGATCGAGTCCCATACTATTTTTATAATAAGAGCCGTCGCGTTCATGTAGGCAACTCGGTTTTCCGTCGGTGATCATAAAGATCTGACGGTTGGTGCTTCGCTTTCTTCTAAGAATATCCATAGCCAGTTTTAAACCTGCAACGGTATTGGTATGATAAGGTCCAACTTTAAGATAAGGTAGATCAGCAATTGAAACCGGCCAGGCGTCATCCCCAAAAACAATAATATCAAGGCTGTCTTTTGGATATCGGGTAGTGATGAGTTCGGCTAAAGCCATCGCTACTTTTTTCGCCGGAGTAATTCGATCTTCACCATATAAAATCATACTATGGCTGATATCTATCATTAACACCGTGCTCATTCGAGATTTGTAATGGGTTTCTTCTATCACCAAGTCCTCTTCGGTCATATTAAAATTCCCGATACCGTGGTTAATTTGAGCATTCCGAAGACTTTCGGTTACCGAAATCTTATCGGGCGAATCCCCAAATTGAAATGCCCTAAAATCGCCGGTGTGTTCGTCTCCTCTACCTACGTGATTTGTTCTATGGCTTCCGGAGGCACTTTTCTTTAATTTTCCAAAGATTTGGTCTAAAGCCTGTTTTCTAATTGCACGTTCGGTTTTAGCAGTGATTGCCATTCCGCCGCCTTCTTCTTCATTCTCCTCTTTTATGTAACCTTTCTTTTTAAGATCTTCTACAAAATCATCCAGCGTATAATCTTCTGTAGATAATTTATATTCTTCGTCCAACTGTTTTAACCAGTCTAAAGCTTCATCTAAATCTCCTGAGGTATGCGTAATTAGTTCCTTAAAAACCTCGAATAACCTGTCAAATGGTGATTTTTTAGGCTCTTCAAATTTATTAAAGACAAAACCGCTTCCCTGTCTGTAATCTTTCTTCTTCATATTCTAAAATTACGGTATTTTAGATAGAATTGGAAAGTCTTTGGCTGCAACAGGAATTAAACTTATGTTAATCTATAAATTTGTTTATGGTCTAATTATGTTGTGAATATTGTTATTCTTTTCTTAAATACTTCAGTGTTTATAATGTAGTTAAGAGATTTGAAAATAATTAAACCTACAATAAATAACAGATTAATGAAGAAATTACTTTTAATTCTTTTTTGTTTCGCTCTTAGTTATAATAGTTATTCCCAAGATTCTCCCTATAAAACTGATGGTTGGAAAGATGGGGCCTATATTGCCGGTGCTGTGGGATTAAATGTGCTAGGGTTTACTTTTATTCAAAATAAAGAAGCTCTTACCGAAGCTGAAATTGCTGCTTTAGATAAAAATGATATTTGGGGAATAGATCGCTGGGCTGCAGGGAATTATTCTAAAAATGCCGATGCATTAAGTTATATTCCTTTCTATGCTGCTTTGGGAGCACCTCTGTTTTTGTTACCCGGCGAGGCAGAGAGAAATAATTTTGGACAAATAAGTGTTTTATTTGTTGAAACCATGGCTACTACCGGTGTTTTTTATACAATTACTGCCGGTTTAATAGATAAAAGCAGGCCGTTAGTTTACAACGAAGATCTTCCTTTTGGTGAGCGTGCAGAAGGTGGCGCGCAACGCTCTTTTATTGCCGGTCACACCGCGGTAGCTTCTGCCGGAAGTTTTTTTGCAGCTAAGATTTTTAATGATTTTCATCCAGACTCTAAAGCTATCCCTTATGTATGGGGCGGTGCTACAGGAGTATCGGTATTAATGGGTTATTTGAGAACAAAAGCGGGTAAACATTTTTTAACCGATAATATTGTAGGTGCAATAGTGGGCGCAGCAAGCGGAATCTTAATTCCTGAATTACACAAAAAAGGGAAAGAGAATATAGATCTTTATCCTACGGCCAGTTTTAATGTTAACGGCACAGGAATAAACACTAAAGGCCTTGCATTATCTTATAAATTTTAAGTTTATTATCTATGGAAATTTCAGAAATAATAATGCTTGTTTTTTGTGGATTATTTCTAATCCCCAGCCTGGCATCTGCCACACGTTTTGATCAATGGTGGATTCGTGCTTTCGATTTTCCACGTATTCAAATTTCAATACTTATTATCTCGGTAATTATAATTGGTATTATTGTTTTTGATTTTTCTGAACTAATTCATTTTATAGCCATTGGCTTGCTTATACTGAGTCTTATCTATCAACTCCATAAAATTTATCCATATACCTCGCTTGCGAAAAAAGAGGTGATGGAATTTGAAGATGAAGATCCCAGCGATAATATTTCTCTTTTAGTAAGCAATGTACTTACCACAAACAACAAATACCATAAACTTCTTGAAATTGTAAACAGAAGACAGCCCGATATTCTACTTACCCTGGAATCTGACAAGAAATGGGAAGATGCCTTAAAAGAATTGGAAAAAGAATATAAATACACCGTAAAAGTTCCGCAGGATAATCTCTACGGAATGCATCTTTACTCTAAACTTAAGTTAGAAGAAACCGAAATTAGGTATTTGGTAAGAAATGATATTCCTTCTATTCATGGATTTGTTCGGTTGGATGATAATAGCAAAATTAGAATTCACTGTATGCATCCAAAACCTCCCAGTCCTTCTGAAGCCGATACTTCTACCAACCGTGACGCCGAATTGCTAATGCTGGGTAGAGATGTAAAGGATCAGGATAAAAGCGTTCTGGTTTTTGGGGATTTAAACGATGTAGCCTGGTCCAGAACTACCAGATTATTTCAGCAAATGAGTGGTTTATTAGACCCCAGGATAGGTCGTGGGTTTTTTAATACTTTCCATGCTGGTCATCGATTTTTGAGATGGCCGCTTGACCACGTTTTTCACAGCAACGATTTTACTTTAATAGAAATTGCACGCGAAAAACCTATGGGATCTGATCATTTTCCAATGTATATTAATTTGAATTTTGAACGCCGGGCCGAACAGGAACAAGAGAAACCTGAAGCTGAGGAAGAAGAAAAAGAATGGGCCCAGGATAAAATTGATGATGCAGAACCCAGGCAAAAGGGAGTCTAAACCGGCTCAAAAAAATGACTTATTTCTGAAATTTCTTTAATCTTATCACAATCTGAAGCAGAAATAGGTTTTTCTATAAAAGAACGTACCGTACTAAAGTTTTTAGCCTTCTCTTTGTCTTTCCTGTCTATAGAAGAAGTTACCATAATAACATGGTATTTAGATTTTTGTTCGTGACTTTCTAAACATTTCAAAAAATCCCAGCCATTCATATTAGGCATATTAATGTCTAAAAGAATAAGAAAATCTTTTTGTTGAGAGAGCTTTTGTTCTTGTATAATATAATCTAAAGCATCTGCAGCCTTACCAAAACTAATAGGGTTTTGAGCGATCTCGTGATTGTTCATCATTTTCTTTTGAATGAATACCACAATTTGATCGTCATCTACGATAAGTACTTCAAGCATATAAAAGAATTTAGGGCAGGAGCTTAGAATTCCTCTTCAGTCTTAATCGTGATTTTTCTAATCACCTTATCAAGCTCTTCAGACGAATTTAAGATATTATCTATGATTTCCTCAATATTATCGAGGTTATTTCGTTGGTTCTTCAACAAATCTATTAAACCCATGATTCTTGCTAAAGGAGCTCTCACTACGTGAGACTGTGTCCAGGCAATTTCACGAAGTCTTGAGTTACTGCGTTCTATAGCGTTTATGTAATTTCTTCTTTCGGTAATATCCTGTATAGAACCAATTATACGTGATGGGTTCCCACTATCGTCGGTAATTACATAGCTACGATCCAGGACATATTTATAGCTGCCATCTAAACATTGAAAACGGTATTCAATGTTTAATAATTTCTGCCCTCGTTCATAAATTGAATTGGCAGCCTCAACTACGCGTAATCTATCATCAGGATGAATTTGCTCCTGCCACCATTTTTTCGAGAATCCTAATTCATTCTGAGAATAGCCGAAAATTTCGTGAATCGCATTGCTATACTGAAAAACATCCTTTTCAATATTATAATCAGTGATCAGGTCGCTGGTAGCTTTAGCAACTATATCATAGCGTTCCAGGCTTTCCCTTAACTGTCTTTCCTGTATTTTGAATTTCGTTATATCTCTTGAATTTGCTACCAAACCGTTTATTGAGGAATCATGTCTTAGATCGCTAATAATGGTTTCCAACCAGCGCCATCCTCCAGCGCCGTCTTTATATCTATAAGATGGTAATTGATAAGATTTTTTCTTTCCTAAATATTTAATTTTATCTTTTATTCGTTCACGGTCTTCTTTATGCATATATTGAAAAACATTCTTACCTTCCATCCCTTCAGGATTTACCCCCAAAACATTCTCCACACTAGGGCTTATATAAGAATAATTAAAGTTTTCATCTATAATACTTATAAGATCACTACCATCCTGAACAAGCGCCTTAAAACGTTGCTGACTATGTTTTAACTTTTCTTCAGCCTTAAGCTTTTCAGTTATATTATGCGCCAGCGTAACCCGTGCTTCCCGGCCTCCAAATAAAATAGGGTTGCTCTGCACATCTATGTAAAGAGTCTCTCTATTTTTTGTAAAATGCTTTACTTTAACAGTAAATAACTCATGAAAATTATCTTGAACTACTTTCTCAATTCTATCGTCTTCTTCGGCCCATAAATCCCTAACCGTCATTTTCATGAATTCTTCTCGGGAATAGCCATAAAGTTTAGTTGCCGCCTGGTTTACGCTTAAGAACTCTAAGGTATGCCTGTCTAAGACCCACATAGGCAAAGGACTGGAATCAAAAAGGGTGCGGTATTTTTCTTCAGATTCGTATAGTTGTCGCTGTACTTTCTTCCGCTCCATACTATAATGGATGCTTTTTGAAAGATTAGAGGCATTAATTTCATCTTTCAACAAATAATCTGAAACTCCCCAGGAAAGGGTTTTAGCGCCATAATCTTTATCTGTATACCCAGTAAGCACCACTACTGGAGCACCATTTGAGATAGAGAGGATATTTTTTACAAGTAATTCGGTATTATTAATATCTGGAAGTGATAAATCGAGCAGTACGGTATTGAAATTTGAATGATTCTGAAGAATTTCTTTCGCTACTTTAAAGTTTTCGGCACGCTGTATTTCCAGGGCATGGTGTTCTTCAGACAGGTAATCTTGAATAAGCATAAAATCACCTGGGTTGTCTTCAATAACCAAGATTTTTAATTCCCCGGAATTTTTCCTCATTTAAAATAATTTAAAACTATATGTAAGAATTTTATTAACCGAATAATTGGATGAAGATAAAACAAAAACTATAAAATTGAACAGACCAAAAACATTGGTCTTAAAATATCAAAGCATTTTAAATCTTACTTCTTTAGTAAATATACTAAAATTGTTTGGGGATTGTAAAATAAAAGCTACTACCCTTTCCGAACACTGAATCTACCCAAATTTCCCCACCAAAATGCTCTACAATTTTTTTACAAATCGCTAATCCTATTCCCGTGCCTTCATATTCTTCACGCGGGTGCAAACGTTGAAAAATTACAAATATCTTTTCTTTAAATTCTTCTTCGATTCCTATTCCATTATCACTTATTTTAAATTCCCAGTAATTTTCTTTTTCTATGGCTGAAATACCTATTTTGGGCACACGCTCTTTTGAATGATATTTTAAGGCATTTCCTATTAAATTAGAAAATAACTGTCTTAGAGGAGCCTCTTCGGCCTTTAAATTGGGCAGGGGACCTATTTCAATTTTAGCATTTTTCGCTTCTATGCATCTTTTCTGCAGCAATATAACTTCTGAAATTAAATCTTTAATATTGACTTCAGTAACTTTATACGCTGCTCTACCCACCCTGGAATATTCAAGTAAGTCTAATATTATCTGGCGCATTCTGGTAGCACCATCGTGAGCAAAATAAATATATTGCTGTGCTTTTTCATCAAGTTGATTATTGTATTTTTTCTTAAGCTGCGTAAGAAAACTAGTGACCATCCTAAGTGGCTCCTGAAGATCGTGCGAAGCGATATAAGCAAATTGTTCCAGTTCTTTGTTAGATAATGCCAATTCATCTGCATGTTCTTTAAGCACCGCGTTTAATTCCTCTAAAGCCTTTTCTTTCTCTTTAATTTCAGTAATATTCCTTGAAATCCCAACCAGGCCTTTTTTATTATCTCCAAATTTAAAAGGGACTTTGGTCAAAAGGCTATAATTTTTTTCACCTCTAAAATCCTGAACTATATCCTCTCGATTGATTACAGGAATACCATTATTCATAACCTGTGTGTTATCTTCGAGTACTTTGATAGCTTCTTCTTTCTCAAAAAATTCTAAGGCCGTTAGCCCTAAACTTTCCTGTTCATTTTCAACCCCGTAATAATTCTTATAAAAACTATGGTTGGTTAAAATAGTTTCGTGCTTTTCATTTACCACAAAAATATGATCTGGAATATAATCTATAATTGCCCTGAACATATTATGTTCTTCCCGAAGTTTCTGCTCTATTTCCATCTGTTTAGTGATGTCTTTGGCAATTCCGTAAACCCCGGTTATTTTCTTATTTACATATATGGGAAAATTAGTTACTTCTATAAGCTTCTTTGTCCCTTTTAAGCTTTCAAAATTGGTTTGATAATTTTGTATTTCCCCTGCGGCTGCTTTATTGAAATAATCCATAACTCGAGCCCTATCTTTTGCTGGAATTAATGGGAGAAAAGTCATATCAAGTAATTCCTCCCTGGTGGCTTCACCAAGTTTTGTGGCACCATCATTAAGACTCAGGAAATTCCCTTTCAAATCGAAAGAATAAACAGCATCGGGATTATAATCAAAAAGAGATTGAAAAGCCTGCTTACTATTTTCGACCATTACCTCCTGATGTTTTCTTTCTGAAATATCTACAATTGCAGTACTGGTTCTCTTTTTACCTTCATTATTGGTATAGATAACCGAATGTACTTCACAAGGGAAAGTCTCGCCATTCTTTTTTATTCCTGTTAATTCCCTCCTTAATTCCCCGGTTTCATTTCGTTGCCAAACCGCCTCTTTCAAATCGGTGTTTTTTTGCATTATATCTTCACGACTTAAATTCGTGAGCTCTTCAAAAGTATAACCGAACATTCTACAGGCTGCCTTATTTACATCTAATATTGGTCCAGCGGGATCAGTTAAAAAAATGGCCAAAGAAGAATTTTCGAGAATATTTCTAAGTTGGATAATAGTCTCCGGCGATGTAGTCTTCGTTTGAGATGTTAATTTTAAACATATAGAAAAACCGTCAATAGCTCCCTGAGTATCTAAACAAGGACTGCATGTTAACTCTAAGTTTTTTGTTTCTGAAAAAAGAAAATCACATTGAAAAACAGCATCACCAGATGTAAAATAATTTTGGAGTTTATTAGAAATTTCCGAAGAAAAAATCTTCGTAATACTCAGTTGAGCTTTTAATCTTTTGCTGAAATTATCGCTCACAAAACTTTCTGCAGAGGAATTCCATGATATAATTTCAAAATCTCGGTTGATTTTTAAAACAGGCGTAGCTATTTGCTTCATTGGGGTGAAGTTTAAAATTGCTGAAATTTATTATAAAAAGGATTTAGAAATAGAAATCCCGGCACCAAAATTAGGTCCGTCAATTTCACTAAAATCAGTCCCCAACTGAAGATTGAGATTAACAATGTTTTGCAAGAGATTCAAGTCAAGATAGGTAGAAAGCACGTGTTTTCCATTTGTATTGCTACTACCTTTTCCACCATAGTTTTTTCTAAAACTCCCCAGAAATCTATAGGGAACTTTCTTAAAAGCCATCCCGCTTAAACCGATATGATGCGCAAGAATTTTGTTGTTGTTTATTCGAAATCGATCAGGCCCCAATGTAATGAATGGTAGACCAAGCACCCGATTTTCGTAAGTCCAACCGGAACGGTATAGATTATTATTGAAGTAATTATCTTCCCCATCGGTAGTTGGGGTATTTTTACTCTGGTTTTTGGTATAATAAAACTCATACATCACCGCCTGAAACCAGGAATCTACCGGAGCCGCAGGATCTTCTATAAAAATCCCATACCGACCATCGGGTGTATTTCTAAGAAGGCTTCCCGAGCCGTCTTCGAATAAATGATTGTAGATAACTTCAACATTATAACCGGCCAAAATGGTTTTGATATTGATCTCGTAACTACCTAAATGGTTTCCTAATCCGTTAATTTCCTGTTCTGAAACTCCGTCGCCGGCATCATCTCCTACTCCTCTTCCGGTTACCGCTCTGCTGTAAGCTTCAAAATCTGAAGGTAAATCACCAAATTCGGGATGAGTACCACCCCACTGAACAAAATGCCTTAATCCTGCAGAAATTTGGAAACGAGGTGAAAATTTATAAACTAAATGAAAACTTTTATGATGAAGCCTAGTGTTCTCTACATATCGCTCATCATCCATAAAATATTCTTCCAACGAAGCTTCAAAACCGAGTCCGCGATTATTCTTAAAAAATATTGGTCGATTGGTAAAAAGTCTGATTCCCGGAAGTGGTCTCGCATTCAAAGACCATAAAATACTTTGATTAGTCACACTTAAACCACGATATAATTCCTTGCGCTGTTTGCGTCCAGCAACAATTCCCAGCCAGGAGTTATTAAAAGCTAGATAGGCTTCATCTAACTGCAGTTTGTCCGCATAACCATCCTGATAAAGTGCTCCCACTCCTACCTCTACACTAGCATTTTCTGAAAATCTATAGATTCCTGAAGCATTTATAAAGCCAGAAAAATTGGTTAGTTCATCTATTCTTCCTCTTTGATTGGTATGTAACCAAAAAGGCGAATTTTCATCATTATATATTAAGCCGGTGGTATTTAAATTGCCCCGAAAATCTATTTGTTGGGCATTAACCGATAAGAAAAACAAAATAAATAAAATAGTAAGTAATCGTTGTTTCATAAGTAGGCTGTAAGAGATTTAAATATGCTTAATTTGATTTAAAAATATGTAATTTTATGCTTCTAAAACTTAGAAATGCTATCCATTTTTCAGAAAAAAATATTTTTAGCCGATTTACTGGACGGTTTTACCGATTTCCACAATCACTTATTACCTGGAATAGACGATGGGGCTAAAAGTGTTGAGGAGTCTATAGCGATGATAAAGAAGTTTAATGAATTTGGAGTAACTAATTTTGTAGCAAGCCCTCACGTAATGGGGGAGTTTTACCCTAATATTCCGGAAACCATTCTCCCTGCTCTGGAACAAGTGGAAAAGAATTTACCTGACGGAAACTCAATAAAAGCTGCGGGAGAATATATGATGGATCAGTTTTTAATAGATCAACTGGAAAATGAGAATGTTTTAAACGTGGTAGATAATTATGTTTTAGTTGAAATGTCTTATTTCCAGGCACCTATTAACTTAGCTGAAATTTTATTTAAAATCCAGAATAGAAACCTAAAACCTATTTTAGCCCATCCCGAGCGTTATGCTTTTTATCATGGAAGTAATCTTAGTAAATATGAAGATCTAAAAGCACGCGGATGTCATTTTCAGCTAAATATGTTGTCACTTACTCCTCACTACGGAATTAGTATGCAGAAAACTGCCTTCCAACTCCTGGAAAACGGGATGATCGATTTTATTAGTAGCGACGCCCACCGTATGGAACATCTTGAAAAAATTGGGAATATAAAGCTTAAGAAAAAACAGCTTAACGTTATTGAGCCGGTAATAGAAAAATCCAAAGCTTTGTTTGTTTGATTCTTCATTTTAACTTCTAACGGGTCTCGATACTGCGTTATTTTCGCTTAAGACTCAAATAACGCAACTCGACCTGACGATTGAGAAAATTGTGTGATTTTCCTTGAGGCTGTCTAAAAGTTTTTTAAATCATCATTTTGAACTTGTTTCAGAATCTAAGATATGGATAATCAAAACAAGTTAGAAGCTGAAACAAGTTCAGCTTGACGGCAAAATGATAAGAGATTATGATTTCTTTCCCGTCATTCTATTCTTTATTCGTTGCCAGCGGGATTCTCTATCCACTCCATAGCCATAACCATATCCATAGGAATAACCGTATTTAGCTCCATAAGAAAACTTCGAGTAATCCACATCGTTTAAAATAATGGCTGGGCTTTTAATCTTCCCCTGTTGCTTAAGTTCTTTAGGGAAATCTAGCATTTTCTTATCGGTCAAATCAGCACGAACAACATAGAGAGTTGTATCAGCCAAAGGACTTATAAGTAAGGTATCAGTTACAATCATCGTAGGCGCTGTATCTACAAGAACATAATCATATATTTTGGAAGCGTATTTAATAAGCTGCTCCATACGATCATTCATTAGTAATTCAGCGGGATTAGGAGGAATCGGCCCTGAAAGGGCCATATCAATTTTTATACTTCCACTTTGATCTTTTGAAATTATTTGATTTTCCGTTACTTCAAAATCATATAGGTAGTCGGACAGTCCCTTCTCTCCCATAGCAACATCGGCATACCTATGTAATTTCGGATTTCTAATATCTGCTCCAATTAAAAGTACTTTTTTCCCCGTGCTGCCTAATGTTCTAGCCATATTGTAAGAAATAAAAGTTTTTCCCTCACCTTTAATTGTGGAAGTAATAAAAATTACTTCGCCCCGATCTTTATTTTTATTTTGAATCAAATAAGCAAGGTTAGTTCTCAGGATTCTAAAAGACTCCGCTAATGGGGAGCGATCATTTAGTTCTATCTGCTCACTTTGTTCTCCCGTAATCCTAGGAACTTCCCCTATAAACGGTACATGTTTAGTTAAGCTCTGCAATTCTCCTTTATGATGCACTTTAGTGTCCAACATATTTTTTAGAAAAATTATAAGAATTGGAATAATTAACCCAATAATAAATCCACCAACTAAAATTAACCAGGGTTTTGGATCTACCGGTGCATTGTTGGTAAAAGCCGCATCAATTACACGGGCTACAGAAGCAGTTGCAGCAAAGGAAATTGCTGCTTCTTCCCTTCTTTGTAGCAGGAATAAATAAAGTTGCTCCTTTATTTGTTGTTGCCGCTCAATGCTCCTCATCCCCTTCTCTAAACCGGGAAAGTTGCTAAATTGCCCCTGGGCAACATTTTCCCGTTGATTAAGTTCCCTTAACCGTACATTTAAGGAACGCCTTGTACTTTCAATATTTTCATAAAGATTTTCCCGTAAACTATCAAGTTGTTCAGTTATAGTTTCTACGAGAGGATTTTTTTCAGTTCCTGCTTTCAAATACATATTACGCTCCATCACAAGCGTATTATATGAATTTATTAAACCAGAAACTCCACCCTCGCTTATTCCTACCTCTGGTAATAATTCATAATTACCCTGATTTCTTAGAACCTCTTCAATAGATTCAAGAAGAGAAAGCTCTGTTTCAAGAGTAAAAATTTCCTGTTCGGCTGCAGAAAATTTTGATTGAAATTCTGATGCACCACTAGAAATATCCATTAAACGATTCTCTCGTTTAAATTCGGCTATACCTACTTCTACTGAATCCAATTCTGTGGTAATCATTTCAAGCCTATCCTGGATAAATTGAGTAGTATTCTCAGCTACCTCCTGCTTATCCTTTACCCCTTCTTCATTAAAACGTTCCATCAATTTATTAAGGAAGTCCTCAGATTCTTCTGGAGTTGGTTGAACTAAACTTAAAGCGAGTATATCTTTGGCCTGTCCTTTTTGAGCAATTTGCAGTTTTGAAATATAATCAGCAGCCACCTGTCTCAAGGGCTGAATTTTTATATTTACAGAACTGGTTTTTCTAAAAGTTCCTTCTTCTTCACCTGATTTTGGTAAAATAGTGAATTGAATATTATCCAATTTGATTAGTTCACCAATATTGTGACTTTCTGAATAACCACTTGCTTCCTCTTCGAGTTTAAAGGCAATATCTGAAGTCGGAGTAACTTTTAAATTTTTTGAGGTAAAATGAATAATACTATCGGGAGTAATGAATTCAATTAGAACAGGACTTGATTTGTACGCCTCTACCGTAATTACATTACCCTCAATAAAGTAACTGATATTATGGTCCAGTTCATCTACAACACTTTCTACTAATTGTTTGGACTTTAATTTTTCGATATGGTTTTGAATACCATCATCTTCCAGAGAAAAAATAGCTCCGCCCCCGGAAGGGGTGGCGTTCATTGCATTTTTCTCCTGATCATCCACGATCATCATCGTAGCTTCAGTATTATATTTAGGTATAGTATACCTATTATATAGATAAGCTATTAAACCTCCAATAAGAAAACCCAGAAAAATCCATTTCCAATACGTAAGATATTTGAAAAGTTCTGCCTTCAAATCAAAAGTCGATTCTTCCCTCTCTTCAGTGAAATCGTTTAATTCATCCATTTAAAGACTATTAATTAAAAAGTAAAGACTAATAATTGTGGTGCCGACTGAAATTATCCCCTGGTAACTGCTAAAAAACCCCGCTGATTTAACCGTTCTGTAAGTAGGTTCAACATAGACTAAATCATTTTGTTTTAGATAATAAAACGGGCTATCAAATAGATCTGATTCGGTCATATCAATATACCCTACTGTTTTAACGCCGTCAACTTCCCTGATTATCTTAATATTTTCACGTTTCCCATTATAAGTTATATCTCCACTAATTGCAATCAATTCAGGCATCGTAATTCTTCCATCTGTAATTTGCTTTCTACCCGGAGAACCTATTTCTCCTAAAACAGTAACACTAAAATTTACAATTCTAACATCAACTACAGGGTCCCGAACATATTCCGTAATTTGTTCTTGCAGCTTATGTTGTATTTCAGTTCTGCTAAGGCCTTCTACTTCTACCGTTCCAAGAACAGGGAAGTTTATAGTTCCTTGTGGACTCACCAAATAACCGGTTAAAGAAAGATTTTGGCCTCCACCCCCGCCAGATTGACCTCCTTGTTGATTCATTTGAAAGGGAGCAACAATTTCTTCATTTACTGAAGAAGAGGAAACATTAATTCTTAGTACATCATTAGCTTCAATTCTTGGTTCATAATCCAAAAGGTTTTCCTTTCCTTCAAGGCTTTCAGAATTATTAAAATAAACCACATCATCTTTGGTGGCACAACTTGATATTATTAGACTCGAAATAAGAAACAATCCAAGTTTCCTAATTGATTTAAACATGCAGTTATTTTTATTTACTTATTACTTCTTCTTTATTATCCAAACTTTCGAATAATGAATTATTACTCTTAAACTCCGG
This sequence comes from Salegentibacter lacus, assembly GCF_020164555.1. Taxonomy (GTDB): domain Bacteria; phylum Bacteroidota; class Bacteroidia; order Flavobacteriales; family Flavobacteriaceae; genus Salegentibacter; species Salegentibacter lacus. The sequence continues at coordinate 43,994 of NZ_JAIQZB010000013.1, forward strand.
AATAAGAATTTTTAATTTTTTAACCATCTTATCGGCTTTGAAAGAGTTCGCTGATTTGATAATACTTTCTATTCTGTCACTAATATGCTCATAATCTCTAACCACCTCCTGGCCTATCATTATTTTCTTATGATGTGTTGGTAGGGTTTTACATTCATCATTTAGCAATTCTTCATAAAGTTTTTCCCCAGGTCTTAGTCCCGTAATTTTTACTTTAATATTTTTATTTGGATCGTAACCGGCAAGTTTAATCATTTTTATTGCTAAATCCATAATTTTCACCGGTTCGCCCATATCAAAAATAAAAATCTCTCCTCCCTTGCCCATTGCACCAGCTTCTAAAACCAGCTGACAGGCCTCCGGGATAGTCATAAAATACCTAATAATATCGGGATGTGTTATAGTGACCGGACCGCCTTTTTCAATCTGCTTTTTAAACAATGGCACTACGGAACCATTCGAGCCTAAAACATTCCCAAAACGGGTGGTAATAAATTTTGTGGTTTCCGGATTTTCTTTAATACTTGAATGATAAAGTGACTGCACGTACATTTCAGCAGCTCTTTTGGAAGCTCCCATTACATTACTCGGATTCACCGCTTTATCGGTTGAGACCATTACAAAATGTGAAGCTTTATACTTCAATGAAAGATCTGCCAGATTTTTAGTTCCCTGAATATTTACAAAAACGGCTTCATGTGGATTCTCCTCCATTAAAGGAACGTGCTTGTAAGCTGCTGCGTGATAAACTACGTCAATCGACTGATTTTGGAACATCAGCTCCAAACGCTTAAGGTTACCAACATCGCAAATAATAAACTTACAACTAAGCTCTGGAAACTTAGCATTCACCTCAAGGCTTAAACTGTGTAAAGGAGTTTCAGCCTGGTCTAGAATTATTAATTTCTTCGGATTATATTTCGCGACCTGTCTTACTATTTCGCTACCAATAGAGCCAGCTCCCCCGGTTACCAAAATAGTTTTTCCGGTTAATTGTTCGATCTTGTTTTCGGGATTAAGCCTGATGGGTTCGCGTTCTAAAAGGTCTTCGATTTGAAGTGATTTTACTTTTTTGGCAATAGGCTGAGTGTCTTCACCCCAGGTTGAAATAATAGGCGCGTTAAAAACCTTTATATTATTTTCTAAGCAGTCTTCCACAAATGCGAATTTCTCTTCAGCTGTAAAATTATTTTCTGAAAGAATAATGGCTTCCGCATTAACCGATTCAACTGCCTTATGAATTTGAGCTGAATAATTAATTACCGGCTTATCCAGCAATCTGATACTTTTATTATGCCTTTCATTAGTTAGGAAACCAACTATTTTAAACCTCCTTGGAATTTCGATATCCAAAGCACCTGCAATAGAAATAGCATTTTCATCGGCTCCAAGAATAACTGCGTTCAAAATATCTTCATCCCTACTAACTAATTTGAAATATTCGTAAATCTGTTTCACACCTAATCTAAAGAGAAAAAGTAGAGAAAAAGAAATACAAAGATTAATCAGTAATCCACCTACCAAAAACAACTTTTCAGCTATAACAAAATAACTGATATAATTTATAATTAATAAGGTGAGAAAGGAACTAATAGTGGCAAGTAGTAGCTTTAGGGCATCAATATTAGAAGAATACCTGATAATCCCTGCATAAGTTTTAAAGACATAGAAGTAAAAAATATGCACTGCTATTACAATAAATGCCTTGTCGTAAAAACTAAGAACGGTATAGTAATTAGGAGTAAGATCTACTATAATTAAAACAGTGAACAAGGTAGAAATGGCCACTAAAGAAAGGTCTATTAAATACACAGCCCATCTGGGAAGATATTTAATATTTCTCAAATCCAAAGCATTATCGGTGCCCGAAAGTATATTCCTTAATGCATTATTAACTTTGTTCCCCATAATTTTATTTACTTCTGTTTATTGAAACAGGATAAAATTCCGGTTTTAATTCGGGTTTGCTCTTCCTTGGTCAAATTAGACCCCGAAGGTAAACAGAGACCGTTTTCAAATAATTGTTCTGCAACCCCTGTTCCATAAAAAGGAGCATTTTCAAAAACCGGTTGCATATGCATTGGTTTCCATAGAGGTCTGCTTTCTATATTTAGTTTTTCAAGGTGTAAACGTAAATTTTCCCTATTTATTCCGCCGGTCTTTTCTTCATCAAGAGTAACTACACTTAACCAGTGATTGGCGAAATAATCTTTATTAGGAGCATTAAAAACCTCAACTCCTTCTATATCAGAAAACAAATCTACATAAAAATCGTGCATTTGTCTTCTTGCATCTACTCGTTTATCCAGCGCTTCCATTTGTCCACGTCCAATTCCAGCTGAAATATTACTTAGCCGATAATTATAGCCTATTTCACTATGCTGATAATGCGGTGCTGCGTCTCTAGCTTGAGTTGCTAAAAAAACCGCTTTTTCTTTATCCGCCTGAGATTTAGTCACTAAAGCTCCCCCCCCGGAAGTTGTAATAATCTTGTTTCCGTTAAAAGAAAGTATAGCATAGTCTGCAAAAGTTCCACACTTCTCACCTTTATAAGTGCTTCCTAGAGCTTCGGCAGCATCCTCTATCACAGGAATTTCAAATTCCCGGGCTATTTCATTTATTTTATCTACTTGATATGGCATGCCATATAAATGTACGGCAATTATTGCTTTTGGTTTTTTTCCTTTCGAAATTCTATCTTCAATAGCTATTCTTAGCTGATTAGGACAAAGGTTTAAAGTTTCTTCTTCACTATCAATAAACACCGGCGTAGCCCCTAAATAAGCAATAGGATTAGCGGAAGCGGCAAAAGTCATACTTTGGCAAAGCACTTCATCTCCTGCTTTTACTCCTAACATTATTAAAGCCAGATGCAAAGCAGCAGTTCCTGAACTTAAAGCAGCCACGGCTCCTTCTTTCGAGGAATCATTAAATAAATAGTTTTTTATATCTTCTTCAAATCCGTTAACATTGGGACCTAACGGCGCCACCCAGTTTTCCTCAAAAGCCTCATTGACGAATTTTTGCTCATTTCCGCCCATGTGGGGAGATGATAACCAAATTTTATCTTTATTCATTTAAGTATTTTATAATTTTTCCAGGGTTGCCAACAACTACGGCAAAATCTGGTACGTCTTCAATAATTACAGCGCCTGCGCCCACTGAGGCCCATTTACCTATTTTTATTCCGGGGATAATTGAAGCACCAGTTCCAACCTGTGTACCTTCCCCAACACTTACATTTCCGGTTAACACAGCATTGGGCGCTATGTGCACAAAATCTTCAAGCCGAACGTCGTGTTCAACAACCGCTCCAGAATTTATAATGCAATGTTTACCTAATACGGAACCCGAATTAATTATAGCTCCCGGCATCACAACGCTACCCTCTCCAAGCTCTATATCTTTAGAGATTATTGCTGAAGAATGACTTACCGCTTCAGATATTAAACCGATAAATCTCCGGGCTACTTGTTTTCTTATTGTATTGTTACCAATAGCCAAAACAGAAGGGGTTTGAAGTTGATGCTCATTAGGTTCGTGAGTTACTTTAAATCCGAGAAATTCTTCAATTTCTTCATTATCATCAAAAATGGAATCAACTTGAATATTCTTACTACTTAGAATATCAAAGACAACCTTTCCGTGACCACTTGCTCCGTAAATATTCATTTCAATTTTTCCCATTAAATGCTTCCGTAGTCGCCATATTGGCGGTATTTATTCCTTCAGAAATAACAACCTTTTTAATTGTTTTAAAGATGATACTTACATCTAAACCAAAAGATAGGTTTTCTACATACCACACATCATACTCAAATTTTTTAGTCCAGCTAATCGCGTTTCTTCCATTAACCTGGGCCCAACCGGTAATTCCCGGTTTCACCTCGTGTCGCTTTTTCTGCCTTTCAGAATATAAGGGCAAATATTGGGGAAGTAAAGGCCTTGGTCCAATTAAACTCATATCTCCCTTTAATACATTGATTAATTGTGGTATCTCATCTATAGACGTTTTCCTTACAAATTTACCGACCGCGGTTAATCTTTTTTCATCCGGGTGCAAATTTCCATTATCGTCCTTATCATCAGTCATTGTTTTGAACTTGATGATATTGAAAATTCGCCCATCTTTACCCGGTCTTTTCTGAAAGAAAAAGGGTTTTCCGCGATTCGCCAAAGCTAGTAAAACTATGATTGGAATTAATAACGGACTAAGCACTAATAATGCCGTAAAAGCAATAAAAAAATCCAATAAATTTTTAAAAAAGTGCCTGTACATAGATGAGTTCGGGAAATTATTATTGCAAAAATTGGCATTGCAAAACTAAGATTTTATATATTCCCGTTCTAAGCTTTTGTACTCCTTTAACAAAATTTGCCAAAATTCCTTTCGTTCGTAGTATTTACAGATCTCTTCACGAGCATTAGTTGATAGCCTTTTGGTATAATTTTCATTCTCAACAAACAACTCCATGGCGGTAAAAAGAGCTGAAGTATTCTTTGCCGGAATTACAACCCCATTAACGCCTTCAACAATAATCTCGTTACAACCATTAATATCGCTAACGATTGCAGGTAAGTTCATTGCCCCGGCCTGCATTACCACATTCGGAAAACCTTCCCGATAGCTGGGAAATGCCAGCGCGTTTGAGATAGCTAAATAAGGCCGAACATCTTCCTGATAGTCGGTAGTAAAGATCTTTTCGTGATCCTTTATGGCTTTGAAAGTCTCTTCTTTTAAAGGATCCAGTTCTTTCTCAAATGGCCCCACCAAAAGCAGGGAAGTATTTTGATTTTGTTTCTGTAACTTTTTAAAAGCCTCAATCAATTCATTTATACCTTTTTCACTAACTAATCTCCCAATAAAAATGAAGATAAAATCTTCCTGGGGAATGCCTAGCGATTGTCTTTTATTTCTCTTTTGGGTTTCATCAAATTGGGAAGGGCTAAAATAACCTGTGTCTATTCCATTGGAGCTTCCTTTACCTAGAACTTTTAGTTTAGATTGATTTGCAAATCCTTCCTCAAGAATAATATCTTGTAGCCCCCTTGAATTGGGATAAACTTTAGTTGCTAATTTATAAGTAAACTTTTCAACCGCATTTAAAACTTTTCGTTTGTTTCCAGTAGTTTCCAACAGAGGCAATCCCGCCACTGTGTGTAATCGTAATGGCACCCCGGCCATCTTCGCTGCCAACATTCCAACAATACCTGCTTTTGGTGTATGCGTATGAACAATCTCAGGTTTTTCTCTTTTAAAGAAGTTATAAAGTTTCCAAACTGCTTTTAAATCCTGTACTGGGGTAATTGCCCTGGTCATTTCTACCCAAAAAGTTTGCACCCCATTTTTTTTGCCATATTTCTCTAAACGCTCTTTCTCAGCAGCTACGGCGGTAACCTCGTAATACTGGTTCATATAAGTAAGCTGCCCTTCCAGTAGTTTTTCCAGGGATAGTGGGATGGTGGTTATGCGGATGAGTTTTTTGGGCACAGGATTGATTTGCTTTTGTGAAGTAATATTTACTATTTATTATAAACTAAGATGGCTTAACTTCTTCTTTGAATTCGCTGTATGCTTGTTAATATTCTCTCTGCATACTTATGCCAGGTAAAATTATTTTCCACTTTTTTAATTAAATCCTGTTTATTGCTTAATTGAGACTTTAGTACTGGATTATTCATTATAGCTTCCATTTTAGACATCAAAGAGTCTTCATTAGCCATAGTAATTAATAAATCTTCCCCCACTTTAAAGGAATTTCTGACAGATGGAATATCGGGTGCTATAACAGGTAAACCTGCAGAGAGATATTCAAAAATTTTTAAAGGATTCATATAAGGATTTGCATAATGATGAATAGCTACATCAAAACAATTTATATGCTCATTAATGTCCTTATGATTTAACCAACCAGACAAACTAGTTTTACTACCTAATGACAGAAGATCAATACTTTTCTTAATTTTTTTAAATGCTGGCCCATCTCCAATTATAACTAGAAATAAATTTTCATATTTTTTCTGTAAATCATAAAAAGAATTCAATAAAATTCCCATTTTTTTATGATGGTCCAAAGTGCCTATATACCCAAAAATAAAAGCATTCTCGGGATAACCTAAATTTGCACGTAAATCTTTTTTATTCGAAATAGGATAAAACTTAGAAACATTCGTTCCATTATGAATAACAATATTATTATCATCTTTAAAACATGGTCCCATTATATTTTTTCTTGAATATTCAGAAATAAAAATATTAAGATCAGTCTTTAGATAAGCTTTGTATTGGAGTTTAAGAAAATACTTTTTGAAAGCTATATTTTTATAACTTTCATCAAAAGGGGAACCGTTAATTTGCGCACAGATAATTAGATCGGGAAATTTTTTTCGTAAATAACCTATTTGAAGAAAGTTGGAATCAACCCTTATTAAAACCACATCGGGTTTAAATTTCTTAATTTTTGTGCTTAAAGCCTTTAAATAAAATTTGTTTCTTCTAAAAAAGGAGAAAGCTTGCAGAAACCCAAAATTTCTTAAATTATCCCTAAAATTAATTTTCATATTCCGGTCAACTGCTATTCTCTCATGTACTTTTGGAAATACCTCAATAGCCTCAATAACAGGAAACTCTTTTAAATGTTTATGCAATTCTATAGATTGAATACTACCGCCGTGTTTTGCAAAGTATGATGTTGTATAAAAAAGTATCCGCATAATTATTCTATCAGTTTTTGCAATCTGGAATCCAGGATTATTTTTCGACTTTTAGATTTCTGTAGCAAAGCTTTAAAAACTTTAAATTCCATCTCAGGATTATGAATCCCTTGTTTTCTAATATGCTCATCATTAATCTTTTTATCTCCAAGTTCATCCCTATATCCTTGTACATAAGGAGTTTTAAAGAAGGTGAAACCAGTCAAATATACCTCTTTACATTCGGTATTTAATACACTGTAAACAGTGGAAAATCCAACGGTTGGTTGAAACCCGAACAAAGATTTAGTAATTTTATTATATAATAAAGGAGAGAATATATACGTCTTTACACACTTTAAATGCCTTTTATAAAAATTAAGATGGGCTATTAACCCTTTAATATCAGAATTTGGATGTATTATTTTTTGAATCCCCAAATCCTCAAATCTTTTTAAATCTATAGGTCCCCCTCCACTATAATTATTTTCAAAAAAACTATGAAACAGAAAAGTAAATTTAGTCCCCAAATAATCTGATTGTTTCTCATCCCAAACCTGGGCTGCTTTATTGATTCTAATTACAATATCATACGAATCTATAACACCCCCACTTTTTTTATCAAAAACCGAATCAGCAGCTCCCACTATGGCTACACGTTTATTTTTAAAATTCTTTTTAATGCTAAAGATCCTTAAGGATAATAACATTAAAATAACGGCATAAAAAGATTTAATTAGCTTCAAGGAAATGAAATTATATAATTTTTGCCCTTATCCATAAGGGACTTATTATTATACCCAAAGAAATCAATTTTATTTGATTCAGCAGCCTCCAAATCATTTTTAGAGTCTCCAATTAGACAAAGCTCTTTCGGGGTATAATTAAATTTTTCAATCAAATTTCTTACCAGTTCTATTTTTGGGGTTGGGGATCCTTCTATGCTTTTAAAATATTGAGATATACTTAATTGATTGCATAAATAACTTAACTCATTTTCATCTGATCCAGAAACGATATGCATAGTATAATTATGCCTATTCTTCTTTATATAATTGATAGTTTCTGAAATCAAGTTTTTTCTTAAACACAGCTTTTCTCTCATTATTTCTGAATAACTATCAGTAAGTCTACTCAATTTTTCTTCGCTTAATGCTTCGTTTCTTATTTCTTTAAAGAAATATCGAAATTTCACATATCGTGATAATCCTGCATTTTCCTCATGGAAGTCTAAAAGCTCCTCAACTTCATTATTTGGATATTTCTCCAGAACTTTTTTAAATCCGTATTCTCTTATAGGCATAGAATCTAAAATAACCCCGTCGAAATCCCATAATAATACCGACTTATCTATAAAATCTCTCATAAATTGCTTCTGCTATCTTAAAATCTTCTTCATAATCTATGTCCAAAGAAACCATCTTATTTTGAGTGTATAAAATTGGTCTTGATCCGGTTCTATTGCCATTTTTAAAATTTTTATGAGAAGTTAAGAATATTGCGTTATTTATTTCAAACCACTCCGATAAATCCTGAGTTCTTGGCCAAGGCAATTTCGTGTTATTATTCACAATTTTTCCCGAATTCTTATCAAGAAGGAATTCTTTATAATCTCTTCCTGATATCAAAGAATCATAATTTTTTCCTAAACCATCTTCATATTTTTTAATTGCCTCTAAATACTCCTTTGCATTGCAAAAGGGAGAAGTAACATGAGTCCATAAAATAGCATCTCCGGAACACACCTCTCCAGCGTGCTTAATAAGTTCGCCCAAAGGCGTATTTGATTTACCCAATGTATTAGGCCTATCAATTATTTTCAAGTTCTTTATTTTATTCTGAAAGTTTTTAGTAATCTCAAAACAGGCTTTATCATTGGTGGAAATTATTAGTTCAAAATTTTCTGGCAGGTTCATTAACTGACTTAATTTTAAAAACAACAGTCCTCCGCTAATTCCAGCAAAAGCACGAGTATTCTTTTTAATAACACGTTTACTTCCTTTTCTTACGGGTATAAAAATGGAATATTTCATTAAAAAAAGGAATAAATTGAAGAGTTTTCAATATTGTATTCAGAAGGAGTAATCGCTTTAATTTTAAAATCCTCTGCAAGATAATGCTTAAAAACAATCTCATTTTCTTCAAACAATTCTTTTTGAGCTTTATTAAATAAATTACCATAACCATCATAGCCAATTAGGTAAATTCTCTCAGCTTTAAAAGCTTTTGCCACTTTTAAACAATATTCGGTTACTGAGCCAGGAAAATGATAATTTTCTTCTGCAGATAATTTAAAAAATTTAAGATCCGTAAAATCTTCAAAGATTTCAAAAGAAGGTGGCCCGACCAATGAACGATTCTTAATCTCCTCTGGTGATAAATAATCTTTAAGTCGCTGTAACTCCTTACCCGGAATTAAATGAATCTGTGGATTTTTTATGCCCCTGAATATTATAGAGTTTTTTGAACTGGCGAAAATTATAGGAATCTCGGGTTCGCTTTTTAAAAAACTATGAATAGCGGCCTTATGAATTTCTGCCGACTCCCCACCACCAATTATTAAAACATTAGAATAAGAGGTGGTAGGCTTAAACACCTCTATTGACAACTTTTTATTAACATGATCAATCTCTGCCGTGACTTCTCGTACAATATCATTTAATGAAAAATATCTTTTGTTAACCTGTTCCATTACCTTATTCTGAGGGAGAGAAAAACTACCTGAAACCATATAGGCAAGGTTGGTACCCCAGTTGTATTTTGGTTTTAGTTTCAAAAAGTGTTCTACTATTTTTATTAAAATATCAAAATCTATTTCCAATGTTCCTCGTTGGTACAAGACACTTAGTAACAATTCCGTTTTAAGATTTCCAGCTCCTCTTCCCATTCCATCTATGGTAGCATCGATAATCTGAACTCCACAATTGATAGCTTCTAAGGAATTAGCAAGGGCCATTTCGAGGTTATTATGCCCGTGAAAACCAAGAGGTATAGTGAGTCCTGATTTCAGGTAGTTAAAAATGGTTTTTATATCCTGAGGGAAAAGCCCACCATAAGAATCGACCACATAAAAATAATCACATGTTTTATTCAATAATTCAAGTTGCTGCTTTTTTGGAAATTCAGTCTCCCATTTGCTGGCATACATCAAATTAAAAGCAACCTCAAAACCAAGATTTTTCACCCTATCTGCCAATTCTATACCTCTTAAAAAGTTTTGGGGAGCAACAGCAAGGCGAATCAATTTAACTTTCTCTATACAGGGTGTTAAAAGGTCTTCAACTTCATGCGTACGAACATCTTTTTCATTTAATATTATCGCAAGATCCTTTTTAGTCTGTTTCTTAATTCTCTCAATTAAAAAATCTGGTAAATAAAAATGACCGCCGGCATAGTTTTCTTTTGGAGGGGATTTATAACCTATTTCAATAATGTCTATAGGTAATTTATTCATCGCTGAAAGATAATTATCTACTAAACTTTCATCAAAATCCCAATTAGTATAATAACCTCCATCACGCAGAGTACAGTCTAGAATTATCAGCTTATTAGTTATTGATTGTTTCTCCATTTTATAATTCCTGTAATTCAACCATTTTTCTAAATGATTTCGAAGACATCAGTAATTCGCCGTAGCTTCCGGTTGCCTTGATTTCGCCATCTTCTAACAAAATAATCATATCGGCATTTTTTACAGTAGTTAATCGGTGCGCTATAATAATAAAGGTATAATTTCCTTTTAAATCATCAATATTTTTTTGAATTTCAAATTCTGTTTGTGTGTCAAGAGAGGAGGTGGCTTCATCCATCAATAAGATTTCAGCATTTTTATAAAGTTCCCGGGCAATAGATATTCTTTGTTTTTGCCCTCCGCTAATGTTTACCCCGTTTACTCCTAGAAGCGTATCTTCATTTTCGGGTAAACCTAAAATAAAATCATATATATTCGCCTGCTTAACGGCCTCATAAAATTTTATAAGGTTCGATTCATTTTTTTCTTCCCAGAAACTTACATTATTAAATACACTATCATTAAAAATTGTAGCATCCTGGACTATGTATCCTAATAGATTTCTGTAAGATCTATGATCTATTTCCTTAAAATTAATATCATCTACATAAAAATCTCCTCTTGCAGGCGTTAATAATCCGGTTAAAATATTTATCAATGTGGTTTTACCAGAGCCACTGGGTCCAACTATAGCAACGCTGCTGTTCTTTCTAATACTTATCGATATATCTTTTAAAGTCTGGTCCTGATTAATTTTATAACTAAAACTAACATTTTTTAAGGTTAAACCATGTTTCAGTTTTTTAATTACTTTCTTGCCCCCATAATTTTCCTGATCTTTTTGCAATACTTTATCAAAGCTTTTTAAATTTTCCAGACTACCTGAATTACCCAAAAATAAATTCCATTGTTGTTGAGAAGCCATAAAAAACGAGAAAGCCCTGTAAATGAAAAGTAAGCTTAATAATACACTTGTAATTTCCTGATTAAAAAATTCAACATAAAGCAAAATAGCACCAAAAATAACGATTATTATTAATGGTTCTCTAATACCAAAAAGGGCTGCATCTACTATTCCCAATCGCTGTTGTACCTTTTCCATTTTAAGAATACTTAACCTCAATTTATTTACATACGATTCGATTAGCCCTGTGGCTTTTAGATACTTAAAAAGATTTATATTTTCCAACAATAATTTATGATAGTAATTGGTCTCTACGACAAGTTTTCTGGAAAAATATTTAGTTCTTCTATATAGAAATTTAGAAAAAAGACTTATAATTAAACCTCCCATTAGCACCAATAGCGTAAATTTCCAATCTACCCCAAGTGATAATGAGAAATAGGCCAGTACTAAAACAAAAAAATTAACAGTCTTAAAATAAAATTTATACGCCACACTTATTTTTGCCACATCACCCCCAAGGGTATTTTGTACCCTTCCGGCATCAAGACTTACAAATGATGGATATTTATAATTACTAAAAAGAGAGATACTATTAAACCTTATGTTACGCATCATTTTTTGTTGCCATACTACTCTAAGGTAAGCATCCAGGAACTTTACCATTCCTTTTAAACTAAACAACAAGAAAATAAACATAAAAACATCTAAGAGTTCTGTTTCCAATCCTAACCAATCAAAAAATATTTTATCTAAGAAATGACTTCCCGGTATTTCGGGTTGTTCCTTTTCACTTAATACTATTTGCAAAAGTGGAATAAAAAGGGCAAGCCCCAACCCATCTAATATACCTGTAAAAAAACTTAGAAAAAAACTTAGAAATACTCTCCATTTAAGATAAGAATAAAAAAACAGCAGATAGCTGAATTGTTTTCTAACAAATTGCTTAAGCAGCATACTAAAGGGGTATTATTCAAACAAAGGTATAATTTTATACTATCTTTACTGGCTGATAAAAATAGTTTATTACAATTAAATCATTTAATGAACTTTTCCCAGTTTAAAATTCTATTTGAAAAAAAAAAGGTTTTTGAATACCCCGGTAAAATTCAACAACCTCCGCTAGTTAGTGTATGTATTCAAACTTATAACCAGGCACTTTTTATAGAAAAAAGTCTGGATGCCATTCTTTCCCAGAAAACTAATTTTAAATATGAGCTGCTACTTGGGGATGATGACTCATTAGATGGGACCAGGGAAATTTGTATTGACTACGCTAAAAAATATCCCGAAAAAATTAGATTATTTCTGCATCACCGTGAGAATAATATTAGTATTGCTTCAAAACCAACCGGAATATTTAATTCGCTATACAACCTATTTTCCAGTAGAGGGGAATTTATAGCCTATTGTGATGGTGACGATGTATGGACCGATGAATATAAACTTCAGAAACAGGTAGATTATTTACTCGCTAATCCTAAAACCAGTTTTACTTATCATGAAGTGAATCTAATAGATGAAAAAGGGGAAAATATTTCCAAAAAAGAAGATATAGAAATAAGTGAAAGGGATTTTACATCTACCGAATTACAGCATGCACTTATTCAGCCCCCTATTTCCACCTGGTGTTTTAGAAACTTAATAGACGACATCCCCCTGGAGTTCACAAAAACATTTAATGGTGACAATTTCTGGATGAGTTTATTAGGAAATTATGGCGACGGAAAATATCTTTCAGATATAAAGCCCAGCTTTTATAGGATACACTCACGAGCAATGTGGAGCTCGATAGAAAGACCTCTTCAATTAAAATCAAAATTTAATACCTATAGTTACTTATCTCAATATTATAAACGTAAAAAGAATAAAAAACTATCCAGGTACTTTAAGGTGCGGGCTAATAATTATGCAAAAATGGTCTTTACTTACTATACAGAAAGAAGAAAAGTAATTAAGCTTTTTAACTTTTTAAGCTTATATCTTAAAACCACCTGGTTTTAATTGATTCATATTTAATGACTGCATAGCATACTTATTTTTTAGTTTTTTATAAATACCAAGGAGCTGCTCAAGTTCCCTTAAATTTTCGGCTGAATTATTCCCGAAATTATGTGGATGCCACCACAAATGATAAATTTCTTTATTTCGTGCCGCATAATCCATTTCCCTATAAATTCTTTTTATTTTTAAGCTGTCAAAAACTTTTTTACCGGAATAGGGCCTCAACAATCTACTGGCCATTTGACCGGTGGTTTGGGTAGAAAACTTATGTATCGCTGAAGACTTATAGGTTTTATCCTGTAGACCAAAATAAGCATCTCCAGTTCTAAATATTTTTTGAAATAGACCGTCTTTTTGGGTATCCTGCCAATACCAATTTTTAGGATTTGTTCTTACCGTATTAATTCCATTTTTTTTGCAAATTTCAAGGTATGCTGCGTTATACTGATTTCTCGGAAAAACTAAAGACTTTAAATCAAGCCTAAATTTAGAAGCCAATTCTGAGGCTTTATGGAGATCTGCCTGAAACGCTAAAGCATCCTGTCCCGGCTCCAAGCAATAATAATGAGAATAAGTATGGGTACCCAATTCCTGGCCTTTAGTATTTATAATACTCTTGATTAATTCTGGTGCAAAACATAACTTTTCAGTTTCTTTAGACTGAATAGACTTGCCATATTTATATGCTGAAAGGTTCTCATTCTCATAATTGGGTAGATAATCTGGAATATTTGCGTTCCACTCATCCCAATCGCTATTAAAAAGCATTCCTACCGTTGCCCAGGTACAGTTTACTTCATATTTTTCAAAAAGCTGAAGAATAGCGGGAATTAACTTACGTGTATTTTGAAAATAATCTTGTTTTTGTTTATAATCAACCTTATCAAAAACTCCCCACAATAATTCAAAATCTAAGGAAATAACTAAAGATCCATTTTCCATTTCTTCTTAATATTTTAAAACTAAATATAAATTAACAAATCCACAATCGCCAGTGGCGATAATTGAGCCTAAGCGAAATAAATTTGTATCGAGCCCCATTAGAAGTTGTAAATCCACGTCACTTCTCGATACATCCCTCCTCCTCGCGTCGGGAAATCGAAATGACGATATGATATCTAACAATACCGTCATTGGATGAAAGAGCGTGGCAATTTTTCAAGTTTACCCCCCCGACAGCTATCGAGATCCATTTAACGAATAAACACCAGACCACAAACCCTAAACAACCAAACACACATTCGAGAACTGAAAATTGAAATTAGCCAAGCTCAAATCACCAATTAACGAATCAAGAATTAACTAACCTTCTTCTTTCCATCCCTTTCCTTTCCATCCCTTTCCTTCTTTTTTTTAACTTGATAATCTTATCATATTTTTTCTGTGCCAGATAATAGTAAATCACAAAAAACAGAAAATACATAACCATGGATTTCTGTCTCATAATTATTCCCAGGTTAGACATTACAAAAGTTAATGCAAACGAGGAAAGAAAGAAAACTACCAGGCTCATCTTAACAGAAACAGGAGAGTTCTTTATAAAGGAAATAAAATCCTTTTTAAAGATCTTGGCAAATAGCAACAAATAAAGGAGGTTCTCCACCGAAACAATTAATCCCAATACTCCCGGAGCATCAAAAAATAATGGCCTAAACCAAAAAGTAAAAAGTTTTAATGGTAAAGGATAATCTGAGATAGCAACTCCGGAACCCGATTCACTAAGACCTTGTGAACGATCGTCTGAAAAACTTTCAAAATCTGATACAAGATTTTCGGAATCTTCAAGGCCTGCCATTCCTAAAATTTGATCCTGCACCAGGATTAATCCACCAATCATGCCAACATACATCATTAGTTTTTTTCCAAAGGAAATTTTTTCTTTTCCTGTCATGTAGCCTAAAACAGTGCCGGCAGCAACAAATAAAAAAACATGAGGTCTAATAAAGTAAATTATTGCCGATCCTAATATTAGAGTTATAAGCCTCGACTTAGGATTCTTAATAGCATAAGCAAACATCATTAAACCTAAAAAAATTGGTGCACCCTTGCCTAAAGAGGCAGTCCAAAAATGCATATTAGGCAGAAAGAGTGTTAGTATCAGAAAATCAAAATTCTTAAAAACCTTAATCTTAACAGGTATATTTTCCCGAAAGAACATATAGGCATAAATGAAGCCCAAATACCCCAGCCATGAAAAGAGAACCATCATCATCTCATAGCTAAAACCAAGGATATTAATAAATGGCCAGGATAGAAAATCAATAAAGGTAGTACTCGTTCCAAAGAAAGAAAACCAGTCATCATTAAACTGAGGTCTCGCGTAATAGGCTTTAGAATCGGAGGGGTTAAAGGCCGCATAGGTATAATATACTCCAAAGAAAAAAAGATGATACAAAAAAAGAGTATTCATCAGTTTCTTTGAAAACCATTTATGCTTTTTTGAAAAAGAGTTAAATAAACCCTGATTAAGAGCAAATAAAAATAATATTAAAACTAATGCTCCTATCATTTAAAAAAGTTCAAGATCTCCTAAACTATAAGCCCAGTTCTCTATATTATGAAACTTATTGTCTATTCTACAACTTTCTAAGTTTTTAAAGGTTAAAACCGGACCAAAATTACCGGAAGCTTTTAACTTAAAAATGTTTTGACCAACCGGAAAATTTAAACTAATAAAATGCACCCCATAATGCTTCGCCCATTTCTTAATAACTAACTGGCAAGCCTTTATATATTCAGGATCTACCAGAATTAGTTCTGAAATTCGTAATTCTTTAAAAGTTTTATGTTGCTTTACATATGCGGCTAAAAAATAATTTTTAGTTGATTCTACTCTGTAAGCCTGTAATGGATTATTTATATAGCGCCAGTTAAGATAGTCTTTAGTTTTAGGCGTAAATAAATTTGATGTATTTTTTAATTTACTATTCCACAACTCTAATAAATTTATATTGAGATTGGGTTTGTTTTTTGGATCCTTTTGAATCGAATTTGAATTCCAAAAAAAAGGAAATACAGGTATAATTTGCGTATGTAACTTGTCTACTTCCTTCCATCCCATTTTAAGATAACCGGGTTTGCTTTGTTCATTGGGTGTATTGAATACAAAATGATCTCCTCTTTCTTTTCCCAGCTCTAAAGCTTTTAAGGTAAGTCTTTTGAAAATCCCCTTCCCCTGGTGTGCGGGATGAGTAGCTGTATCTACTGCCCTAAAGGCTGAAAAAACATTCTCTTCCAGTTGCCACTGCCAACGCATAAAGGCCCTAACACCAATTATATCATCATTTTCTTCAGCTAAAAGGACTAATGATTCTCCAAAAGGGTTTTCAATATGCTTAAAGCTCCAAATATCTCTGGTTTTTTTTGAAGAAGTTTCTCCCAGACTGGCTTTTAAAACTTCTAAAATCCCCGGTATATCCGTATGATTAGCTTCCCTTATTTTCATATTCACCAATTTCTTGAATTTCTCTATGTATTATACTCCTTCTCAAATTTACAGGCAAATTTCACTTAATCTTTACAAAAAGGCTTTCCCGTATTTAATTACTAAAATGTTTGGCAATTGTCAAAGTTAATCCATTCTATACTGTTACCAAGAGTTTTAAAATATATTAAGACTATTTATAAACTGACTGTAATTTAAACACGGGGTGTCTATTTAACATCTTTTCCCGGATCTATTACTTTACCTAGTTTTTTAAAAATTCCGTGAAAAGTGCCGAGCAAAAAGAATTTCATTTTTTCTGATTTGTTATTCTCATAAAGAAGAATTCCTCCTAAGAGAAAAGACCAGGCTTTAAATGCTTTATATATTCTAACCGGCATACTCAGGGATGTTTTTCTAATAAATACCCGCACATAAATATTGTTTCTAGCTTCATAATAATAACGCCAGGGAGGACGGGAGTTTTTATCCCTTTTTGTGAAATGAACCCCTTTGGCTGAAGCAACCCATTGAGAGCTAAATTTATAAACCTCATTAATACGGTGCTTCAAATACTCAGTATCTTCACCCCAAAAAAATAAATCTTTATTAGGATACTTAACTTTATCTACTATTTCTATGGGAAGAAGAACACCCCACCACCCGGGATCTTTTTTTGATTTAAAATCTTTTTCCCTTATATACGGAAAATACAAGGCATGGGGAGTAGCAACTTTTAACAATTCTTCCAAACAATCATTTTTCGGAAAAAAATCGTCATCCATCAACCATAAATAATCTACATTTTTCTTCTCGGCGAAGTATTTAATCCCGTAGTAGAAGCCACCGGCAGGTCCAGAATTTTCTTCTAATCGCAAATTTGTAATGTTTTTATTAGCGCTTAGATAGTCCGAAGTTCCATCCCAAGAGGCATTATCCACCACCAGTATTTCAACAGGTAGTGCTGATTGATTTAAAATTTTACAAAGACCAATTTTTAAAAGTGAAATTCGGTTAAAGGTAAGGACCACCACTCCCACTCTCTTTCTTTGCCTTATTAAGTCTTGCATTTGAATAAAAATCTTTCTTACCTGTTATATAACTACCTGAAATAAAGACCACAAGGTATCATAGTGGATCAACTATTTAATTTCGAGGCAAGCCCGTGTGAATGATACGGGCAGGCCTCAGAGCACCAGATATATATCGAGTAAAAAGTTAGTTTTTAAAGTGATTTACTATACTAAATTTAACCGGTTAAGCATTCATTGCTTCAGAATAATAAGCTTCTAATGCATCTACCATTCTTTTTAAGCTAAAGGCTTCAACAACTCTTTTTCTAGCGGCAAGTTTATATTTAATCATTTCTTCTGGTTGGTCCATTAGGCGCTGACATAAAACAGAAAGTTCTTCCCAACTATCAACTGGACAAATAAAACCGTCTTCATTATTTCTTATCACTTCCTTAATTCCCCCTGCATCTGTGGAAACTACTGCACATTCCATACTCATGGCTTCCAATAGTGCTATAGGAAGGCCTTCGAAGGAGGAAGACATCATAAAGATGTCCATAGCTTCAAAATAAGGTTTCACATTTGTTTGTAAACCAGTAAAAAAAACTACCCCTTCCAATTCTAAACTTTTCCACTCTTGTTTAATTTCCTCTTCTAAAGGTCCCGCTCCAACGATTATTCCAACAACATTTTTATTATTTTGTCTTAGTTTTTTAATGACCTGTAACCACTCTACCAGGCGTTTTTGAAAACGGAACACAGCAACATTTCCTATAACAATGGCAGTATCAGGAATGCCCAAATCTTTTCTAATTGTAGATTTTTGTTCAGGTATAAAGGAATCTGTATTCACTCCGTTTAAAAGGGTTTTTACAGGAATAGTGGGATTAATATTTTTCTGTATGGAAGCTGTCACATCCTTAGAGACACCAAACGCAAGGCTTTGAGAGTTGAAACTTAATTTATTAATGGTTTTTGTAGCTATATGGTATCTTTCCTGCATATTATGTTCAGTATATAAAACCGGGATACCCGTTTGTTGGTAAACCAACCTTCCTACAAAACCGGCCCAGGGAAGATGGCAATGAATAAGATTTATATTCTTTTCTTTACAATAAGAAATAATTCTTTTATATTGAAGCATCAATCTTATATTATCCTTTGCCTCGAAACAAGTGACCCTCCCGCCGGAAGCTTCCAAAGCTTCTACCATTTGATTTTTCCAGGGTAGAAAATAAATATAATGGAATTCAAATTTTTCTTTGTTATGAAGCTTAAGAGTTTCTGGTAAAAGCATTTCGGCACCGCCCCTACCCAGGGATTTTATAATATGAAGAATTTTAGTTTTTCTCATTTTCAATTATTAATTTTTTAGGGATGGGAATTCTTAAATAAATAATGCCATTTGGTTCTCTTAAAATATGTTTTCAATTCTCCATAATTCTCTATCAAATCTTCCAGGGATTCTCTATTTTGTTTTTTCATTTTAGAGGAAACCTCATAAGTTTCTAGATACATAGCTTTAAAAACTTCATTAAGCGTTTCTTGTTTATCATTAACCAAATCTTCATAAAAAATCTCAATATATGGGTGGCTTGAATAAATATTAGAAATATTTTCCCAATAATCCGTGATTAAGGAAAAATATGATTCACAGTCTTTTGGTTTTAAATCAATAAGGTTATTTCTATGATTAGTATCCCCATCGTCTTTCAGTATATTTTCTTTCCAAATCCCTGTTTTGTGACCTATTTTTAAAGAAGCATAGGATGCCAATAAATTTTCTCTTTTTAAATGGACAATCAAAATGCTTTTATCATTCTTTATGATCTCCCAGATGCTTTTATCTTGATTATCCGGGGGTTGATTATATAGCAATTTAAATCCAACAAGTTTTATTTTTTTATTTCTTCGGGAAAAGATTTGATTCCATATCCCCAATGTAGTTTGGCCTTCTATATTTTTATATTGCCTTCGCAGCTAATCTCCGGATGGGAGTTTAAAAGGCTAACTAACCAGTTAGATCCAGTTCTGGGAGCCGCGATAATTACAAATTTTTTATATTTATGACTTCCAAAATAATATTGAAAAACCTACGTATTCCCATTAATAAAAATTAGTTCCTCTTCTTAAAATTACTTAAGCAAAATCTTCGTATATAACTCTACAAATCTTTCAGCTATTTTAAAATTTACAAATTCTCTGGTCACGTAATTATAAGCATTTTGAATTTGCTCCAAGTTAGGTTCCTCTATAGATTTAGTTAATGCGAGAGCAAAAGCAGATTCGTCTCCTTGTTTTATTAAGGCTCCGGTCTTCTCGTCTACTATCTCCTTAATCCCTCCAACATCGTAAGCAACAACGGGGGTTCTGCAATACATAGCTTCTAATAACACTCCTGGTAAACCTTCAATAATACTGGGTAAAACTAAAACATCTGCTGCGCTAATATAATCCAGGGGATTATTCACAAAACCATAGAATTTCACCTCATTAGTTAAACCTTCATTCTTAACAAGGATTTCTATTTCCTCACGAAGGGGGCCATCTCCTATTAAATGTAATTTTACATTTTTTTTATTTGAGTTTATTATTTTGAAAATGTTGAGAAGCCCTTTATGGTTTTTCTCAAAACTAAATCCACCCACGTGAACTATGTGTTTAAATAAATTTGGCTTAAATTCGAATGAATTATGGAGTTCTTTCTCTTCCAACCCAATTGGAATAACCCGTGTCTTATCCTTCAAGAAAGGAAAATGACTTAAAAGATCCGTTTTAGAGGCTTGGGAAACGGAGGCTACTCCCGCTATATTTTTGTATAAATATAGATTGAGCTTCTTCTGCAAACTTGATTTCAAATACCTCCCCACTTCACTGGCATTTCTAAATACTATTGGTGTTTTCCAACCAAAAATATTTTTTGAAAAAACTGCATATTTTAAAGTATCCCCGGCATTAGCCTGGATGAAATCGGGTTTAAAATCTTTAATTAATTGATTTAAATTTCGCCAGGCTTTATAATCAATAAATCGGGAATTCGGGTTCCCTCCTAAATTAATAATTTCATCTTCCCAATTCAAATTAGCATCTCCTTTAAAAATACTCGCTATCTTAACCTGCAGTCCTAAATCTTTTTGATGCTTTGCCAGTTGGCAAGTAAAAGTTTCGGCACCCCGGTGTTGGGGTTTTTGAATTAGGTGAAGGATTTTCATTTATAGTTTCTTTTGGGCGTCCAAAACAGAGAAACCTTCAACAAAGTTAAATGTATGTGCTGCTTTTAGATCTTTCTCCCATTTCGGAAGAATTTCAGTTCTTTTCTCTTCTATAAATTCCGTAGGAGATAATTTTTTAATTTCATTTAACTGTATTCCATATCCATATTTTGGAGCTCCTATTTGTGTAGGCCTTAATAATTTGTCATTGTCTTTTAAAATTTTCCCTGCCGGGCGTGCACCTCTAATATCCAAACTCAATGGATTTAACGGGTGTGGGGTCCACATTTCTGTATCCAATTCTTTGGAATAATATATATGTAAATATTGATCCCGATTACCTCCTTGAGATAACTTCTCGGTTCCGAAAAGATACCAGTAACCTTCATGAAAATATAGGCTGGCATCATAAATTTGTTTGTTACTAAAAATTTTTTGATGCTTTTTCCATTTTACAGGAAATTCTTCACACTTATATAACCAGAGTCCATTGGCATCAGCAGATTCAGGTAACATATAATAGTTGGAATCCTCTTTAAAAATAAACGGATAAGATAGATGATATTCTTCGTTAATTACTTTTATAGGATTTTCGTTTATTAAATTTCCTTTTTCATCAAATTTAAAAAGACTGATATGTCCGTTTCCGGAACCTATTTTTACCTCTTCAAAAAATAGATAAAAATTGTCTTTTTCTTTAACTATAAATGGGTCTGCCCAATCGTATCCTTTAGGAGGATAAAGTTTCTTATATCTAAAAATACTTTTTTCTACAGAGGAATCTTTTCTGAATTTATATAGTATATACCACTGTGGAGCAGATATTTTTTCTATTATCACCTCCTTAATCCTTCTACTCCAAAAGCTTAGGAGTATTTTTATAGAAGTAATATTAGTTGGGTTTTTGTATAATGGACAAGAATAGAATGGCAATATTTTTTTTTCTTCATACTTTAATATCCCCTGGCTTAATTCATCCAGAGCTAAATTAAACAACTCTACCCCAGCCCAAAATGCTTCATTTTTATTGCGGTAGAATGATGTAGTATTTGTTTTAATAAAAGATTTTTTTATCACCCTTCCCCCATCAAGGTCCTCAGAAAGTTTTTGAAGCGTTATTCCCGTCACGTTTTCCCTATTTACCACTTCCCAAAAAGCAGGCGGTCCTCCCCTATTAATAGCATTGTCTCCATGATGTAATGACCATACCCCATGCCTGGCGGTATTTAATATATCCCCTTTTAAGATACTGAAACCAAAACGAATTAATACATCAAGGTCCAGATTTTTAACTTCTGTTATCTTTTCTTCCGTAAAACGATAACTGTATATTTTCTCGATTCCTGATACTTCTATTACCGATATTTCTTCTTCCAGATTACTTATATCTACACTAGTGAAAATATCATTTTTAACTGAAAAAAACTTACGATCTAATGCCTGGGAAGCACGGTAAATAAAAGAACTATTGGAGGAAAAGGCTGAAACCTCTCTTCTAAGTATTAGAGTTTCTATTTTTAATTGTGGATGATCATTTACAAAGTTCAAAATTTCATAGTGCCATTTTTTTATAGTCAAACTATCAAGTAAAAATCCTATTTTAATCATTCTAATTAGCCTTATAGTTTGATACTACATCAGTATAAAATTTTTCATGCTCCATAGCTATCTTGGCGATATCAAAGCGGGCCTCTGCCTCTTTTCTGGCATTTACAGCATATTCATTCATCAACTCGGGATTCTTTAAGGCCCAAATTATCTTTTCGGCCATATCTTCGGGATCGCGGTAGGCAAAAAGCCTGGCGGAAAACTTATTTTTTACTGATTCTTCCAGTACAGGGATTCGGGTTGCAATAATTTGTTTTCCCATAAGCATCGCTTCTACAAGCGCGCCCCCCTGCCCTTCATAATGGGAGGGAAAAAGAAATATATCTGCAGCTTTTAGCAGAGAAGGAACATCATTACGATTTCCTAATAAAAACACCTTGTCTTCCAAATCTAATTCTTTAATTAAAGATTCAATAACCATTTGGTCATGACCTCGTCCTGCTATTAGATAAGTTGCATCTGGGTACTTTTCGGATACATTTTTAAAGGCTTTAATCGATTCCAGATAACCTTTTCTTATTAGCAATCTGGCAACTGTAAGCAAAATAGGACCCTGGCCATATTTGGATCTTATATAGCTTACTTTCTCCTCATCAATCTTATTCCATAATTCCTGAAAATTTCTCCCCCTGTGAATCACTTTAACTTTTGTAGGATCTATATTCAGGGCTTTAGAATTATTGGCAATTATTGCATGAGTCAAAGACATAAATCTTGTAACCCTGGGAGCCATTAATCTGTCTATAAAATGATACACCGAAAGACTAGTTTTTTGTTTAAAAGGCAGTAATTCTATTCTCTCCGGCGAATAACTATCATTAACAAAAGAATTGATAACCGGGATATTATTCTTTTTACCCAGGTATCTAGCAAACTGATCGGCCATAAAAAGATTGGAATGTATCAAATCTGGTTCCTCCTCATTAATAATATTTTGGATTTCATTTTTTAAGGTAATGATGGAAAATCGGGTGTTTTTATCCAAAGCATAAACTTTAATGCCTTTATTTTCGAAGTCCTTCTTTAATTCTGTCCCCTTATATAAACTCACAACAATTGGTTCCCAGTTCTTGAGCCTAGCACCTATTTCTAGGGTACTGGTTTCTGCTCCACCTCTTTGTAAGGTATCAAATAAATAAAGTACTTTTTTCATAATTAGAAAGAAAATCTTTGATGCCTATAAAAAGTAATCTTTAAAGGCAAGAATTCATATAAGGATTTAACAACCTTAATTTTAAACGATCTAAAGTCTCTAGGGATTTTGTTATAATAATACTTTGCTGTTTTTGAGATGCCAAATAATAATTTAACCACACCAAATTTATGATAATATTTCTTTTGTAATTCCCTATCCTTTCCAAAAACGAAAAAAGTGATCGAATAAAAAATAATCTAATCAATTTTAAAAACACAAAGAGTCAGTATCCTATTTCTGATAATTTTTCTATAATTAAACTTTAACCCATTTTCTAAGACTATTTATAATAAAGTTTTTTATTCCGGAATAAGTATTTTCGAAATTATTTTTAATGCTGAATTCCGGGGATTTTGGCTAATATTCAAGTATTTCGGATCGTAGAAAAACTCAAATTTTTTATGATCTAGATGTTTATCTAAATTTTTTGAATCCACAAAAGGTATGCCTGAGTATTTATTAAATTTATCAAGATCAACATTATAGGATATGTTGAGTTGAAAACATGCTTTCTTCTTAAGATAAGTTTCTAAAAGTAATGTAGAATTTACAGAATAATAAAAATCAAATTCATTAAGAAAATAATCCGAATCATTTTTATCTGGAAAAAAATCAACTTTGGAAATGTTCTCTTTGCTTAAACTTTTTCGAATGTCTTCTCTGGGATGAGGTTTATAATATAGGTCTATATTTTTTTTAAGTAGAAAATCAGCTAGGTCTGACACTGCCCTATTATATGGCTGAAAAATATTGGGCCATACTTTGTAAAATTGTTGTCCTATAAAGACTGCTTTTTTATTTATAATTTTAAAAGGTAAGATTATTCTATCTTTTTCACCAATTTCACTTTTAAAATAAGGGTTTCCAATAATTATATTTTTTTCATTAACACCTTGAGATTGATATAATTCTTTAAAATAATCACCATACACAATAAAATGAGTGGCAATATTTTTTTCAAACCAAAGAACTTTAGTATCATTTAAATTATAAATACCATGCTGAATGGTAATAACATTTTTATTTAATTTAGCTAGATAAAAGCCAATAAAGGTCATCAGAATTGTTGGATGACCACATATAAGGTGATCAATTTTTTGATTCCTGATAAATTTCAAAGTTTTAGTTTCAGCAGCATTAAATAATATCCTCTGGATAACTTTAACATTAAACAAAAAGGCAAAAAGCAACAACATCTCAATAAATAATAATGGTCTAACCTCCTCATTATTTTCATTAAATATTAGAACTTTCCATCGCGAATTATCAGGCACCCAATCTTTTTGAGGAGCATCATTTAAAATAGTCCCTTGTATATCATTATGTGGGTGTCTTTTAGAATGTTTTAATAATAGAATATAGATGGTTTTAAGAATCTTCCTAATAAACCCTTTGCGCCTAATTTTGTGATGAATTGAATTTCTTATCCCAGAATAAAGAATATTATTAATCTCGGTATCAGAAAATTTAAAAAGATTTCTCATCATTTTATTTCAAATATTAAACTAGATTCTCAATTAAAGTTGTTTTTATTTTCTTACCAATAAATTCTTAAAAAGATTTAGAGATTAACATTATACAAGAAATTAGAATATCATATTTATATCGGCAATAACCTCCTCTGCTCTTTTATCTATACCCGCATATATAAAGTGATTGTGGTCTTTACCTTTCTTATGTTTTTTTTAACTCCTTGTTATAAGCACATCGCATTAAATAACTCACAGCAATCTTTAATATTTGCCATTATGCTATTTTCATCCAAATGTAATTGGTTAACTGACATAAACCTAGCTGAAAAGCATAAGTTCTTTACCAATTTTTTTCAAAACATTTTCCAAAAAGGTAGATGCAGAATTGACCTGGTCACGAGTCAAACGAAATGCGATTTTATAATTTAGATCATTTCTCTAAAAAAAGTAAGTTATTTTATATATTTTTATCAGGAAATATCTAGTAATTTTTGAATTTCATCACCTACTACATTACTAAATCTTTGATCAGATAGAAAGTAATATTTGCCAAAAGTTGCCATCCTTTCAGTTTCATTAATTTTATATATTCCTTTAGAAGTGATGATATTTTCAACAAACTCGGTAAAATCTTTTTGATTGTGTGCAAAATTAAAAACAAGAAATTCATCCTCATTAGGATCTACAAGTAATTCTTGTTGAGGTTTTACGGTATCACCCCAATAGGGAATCAAAATTGCCGCCCGTGATAATAAACTTTCTAAGATAGAATTTGAATTGAAGGAAATAATTAGCTTGCTAACTTCAAATGGTTTTGTAAATTCCATTAAATAAGATAAATGAATATTGGGTTTGTTTTTACAATAATCATTTAAAATTTTATAATCGTAATCACTTTTACATTTTATTAAAAACTGTTGATCAGGATATTTATCAGCGAGGTTCAGAAATATATTAAGAATCTCAAAAAAGGTTTGATTACCATCGTATAGCCCATCTATAAATGAAAATAAAGTTATATAATTTCTAGAGGTGTTTTTATAATTTAAATCTGAAATCATATCCATTCTAGGGCATCCTGTTACTATAATTTCATCTTTTTTACCAATTTTAGACTGTAATAACAATTTTCGAGTTTGTTCTCCATATACAAATATTCGGTTTCCCTTAAAATTATAATTGTTATAATAACGAGATAAACCGCGTTGAAAAGAAAGAGGCATTAAATAATGTTCTCTGGACAATCCAATGTACATAATACTAGAATGACTTTTAAATGCAAAATCTTCGTAATAGTCAAAATTTGCGCTCAAAATAAATTTTAGATCATATGACCCAAAATATTTTAAATATTTTAAAAAAGAAGCAGCAAATAATTTAGATTTATAAACCGCATCAGGATATTCTAGCAATCCATCTTGATAGAAAGTTTGATCTAAATTTGGAAGCCAGGGTTGTGCGAATTTTAAGATATTGAATGGCAACTCAATAAAATTAAACCTCTTTTCATATTTTTTCAAGGCACGGACATCAAACACGTTACTTCTTCGTGTTAGACAAAGTACTGTAATACCTTTTCTCCTTCCATTTTTAATAAATACGTAAATAAATAATATGAAAGCTGATAATCTTAAAAGTCCAACCTTACTAAAAAAAGAAATTAAATATTTTAATCCTGTACCTATAATATTCATTAAAATTTTGATATTAAAGGAATATTTTAAAATTCCTAAAGATTAGTTTAAGAAAAAAATTATTTTTCAGTTTTTGAACTTGTAATTATATCCAAAGTTAATCGCTCACCCCGTTCGATATCCTTTATAACCCTTTTGTCCAAAATTTTATTTAAATACTTCGGATGTAGACCAAACCCAGGTCTTATAGACCTCACGTTTTTTTTCGTAATAACTTCCCCCGCTTTTATATCTTCAACTATGTACAAAGACCTGGAAAAATCCCTTCCTTTTTTTTGCTTTTCAGTTAAGGTATAATCTACTTTTCCAATCGCTTTTTCCGCTTCTCTAACAGCCTTTACCATTTCGGTAAACTCCAGCTCATCCATGGAAAAAGAGGCGTCCGGACCGCCAATAGATTTATCCAGAATAAAATGTTTTTCGATGATTTTAGCACCAAAACAAGTGGCTACCACAGGAACCGTATTTCCCATTGTGTGGTCAGACAATCCGGAGATTACTCCATAGCGTTCCGCCAGATCTTTTACCATAACCATATTGGCTTCGTCGATAGGTGCCGGATAAGAGGAAGTACATTTTAATAAGGCTATATCGTTATTCCCCATTCGTCTGCAGGCATCCAAAGCAAGTTCAATGTCTTCCTGCCCGGCTATTCCGGTAGAAATGATAATAGGCTTTCCCTTTAAAGCGGTATATTCGATTAAGGGAATATCGGTGATCTCAAAAGAAGCGATCTTATACGCAGGAGTATTTAAACCTTCTAAAAAATCAACCGCTGTTTTATCAAAAGGAGAGGAAAAACAAACTAATCCTTCTTTTTCTGCAATGTTAAACAGCTGTTCGTGCCACTCCCAGGGAGTATAGGCCTCTTTATAAAGATCATGTAGGTATTTCCCATCCCAGATCGTACCCTGACTCAACATAAAATCAGGAGATTTTACATTAATGGTCATAGTATCTGCAGTATAAGTCTGCAACTTGATGGCATCTGCGCCAGTTCTTTTTGCGGCCTTTATTGTTTCTATTGCTGTATCTAAACTGCCGTTATGGTTTGCAGATAATTCTGCAATAATAAATACCGGGCTATTTTTATCTATATTGAAATCTTTAATTTTCATAGTTTATTTCCTTTTTTTATTTATTGTGACATTATAGTGCCGTTAAATAAGAAGTTTAATTGATTACCCTCACAATTGAGAAAGCTTCTGCGAAGCTCTTACCTGCAACTATGCCCCATCGCTGCGCCTGGATTTTTAAAGCTTCGGGCGACCTGGGATGAGGGTATTCCCGTTTTTCAAACTCATAACTTTCCATACCCTTTATTTTTGCCTTCAAATTTTCTTCAGAAACATCAATAAACATATTGGGTATAAAATGTTTTGGGTCTGTAGCTGCTCTCCATTCTGTACCCGAAGGAGTTTCAAATGAAATTAAAGTATGTGCTTTCTCTTCTTGCAAAGGACGTGAAGCAGTTAGAACTGCCTCAAATGTTCTTTGATGATCTATATTGACATCCCCCAAATGATGAGTAAATATAACCTCAGGCTGAAAAGTGTTCTTTTCTTTTTCAACTATTTTTATAATATCCAGCAAAGCGACAGTATCAAAACGATTATCTGGAAAATCATATATTCCTACTGATTCATAGCCTATTGCCAAGCGTGCACTCTCTATGTTATCCCTATGAATTTGAAGTTCTTTTTCCCATTTCTCAGGATCCCTATCATCCGATCTTGAGGTAATTCCTTCTCCTAATATTACTGCTCTAACAATACATCCATATTCTTGTATCAATTTATGCATAGTAGCCCCAACTCCGAGTAATTCATCATCAGGATGGGCTACAATAACTAAGATCCTTTTATTTCTTAATGATTCTAACATCTGCTATAATTTCCTTTTCTGATTTTAATGAAGCCCTTGTAAATTCAAATCGAAACTCCTCCGTTTCAATAAATGCCGGTGGATAACCCTCACAATCGAGCATTCTTATATGATCAAATATTTGTGAAATATCCTTTAAAGAGTCTACATTACCTTCGTTAGGTTTTCTTCGTTTAAATTCCACAACCTTACCTTCCTGAGAGACCGGACTTAAACCTTTTTCCACGATCTCTATTATCATTTCCTCGACTATATCTTTACTTCTCAAAAAGATTTCCTGAGCCGTCCCATATAAACTCAGAGGCCTTTTTAAGTATATTGGACCAGTATCCAAACCAGCTTCAACTTTAAGTGCTGAAATTTTGGTATCTGTATGACCATTTACAATTAAATTCTGAAGGGGACTTCCACCTCGTCCATAAGGCAGATCTGTCATATGGAAAACTATACATTCAAAATTTTTAAAAATTGTTGAAGGGATAATATAAGACCAGTGGGGTATAAATATTTTGTGAGGATTAATTTTATCCAACATAACTTTGGTAAAATCTTTCCTTTTGTCAATTAATAACCAATTTTCGGTATCAAAATACTCAATAAGAGAATGAAATAATTCTTTATGCCACTTCTTCTCTGTTACTATAAGATAGGTTTTTTGATTATTCATGCCTAAACTCAATTATTTCTGAATTTTCCTCGCTAATATTTTTTGATATAAACCCTAATTTTTGGAATATTTTAATTGAACCTATATTATCAGATCTAACCTGGGCCTTCAGTGGTGATTTTTTATAATTCATTATTTCCCTAATAATTTTCTCTCCAAATCCTTTCCCCCTGTATGGCTTACTTATAGAGTAATCAATCAACCAATCTCCATTGATATAATCTAATCTTGATTGACCTATAGGTACATCTTTATATACCCAAATATTCAACAATGTTTGGGTATTAAAAAGTTGGTTATAAAACCAGTTTAAATGATCCTCCCAGATAATTATATCTGTGGATAATGAGTTTCTTCTTACTGTTGGATCATTCACCCAATTATATAGTAATTTAGCATCACTGAAAGCTGCTTTTCTACAATAAAAATCGCTTAATATTTTTGAATGAATAACGACATCAATAAAATTATCATCAAAATGACAATGGTTTTTTAAAGTAGCTTCTAAATAATATCCACAACTCTCCAATGCCGTGTATAGCTCCGGTCTCAAATCAAATGCATAAGTGTAAATTTTATGTAGTTTCAATTCTTTTAATGCTACTTCTTCGATAAGTGTCAAATAACTTGTCCAATGATCCTTAAAAAGTTCTGTATCAAATTCAGTATTTAAAACGAATGAAATTTCAGCATTTTTATCTATCCAATTTATATGTACCAAGCCACCATAACCAATGCAATTTTCACCTTCCAAATAGGAAAATAAAATTTGTTCGGGTTTATCCTGATGAAATAGTTGGGCTATTACAGTATCAAAATAACTATCCTGTTTTTCCTTAGTTAATACTTCATTTTGCCTCAAATGATACATCTGCTCGTTACGCCATTTCATAATAGCATAACGATCTTCCTTCCGGATAGGTACTATTGAATAGTCCCCAACTGAAAAAACTTGCTTATTAAGAATTTTGTAAGAGTTCATATTTTATTTCTGCGATTTTCCAATCTGTCTCGTTATCTATATCCTGCGCTTCCAATTCATCAATGATTATGGCTCCGGTACTTTCAGTAAAAATGCTTTTATCCCTTTTAAAATGTTCGGTTTGAATAAAGTAAAACTGTCCGGCATCATGATATGCTTTTTCAAGATCCTGGGAACGCGAGTTTTCGAATTCGGGATAGAAAAAATGAAGCTTATTGTTTTCTATTTTTAAAGATCTTTGAATAGGATAACTAAATGGAAGTACAGGAAATACAGCATCTAAATTTTCCTCGATTAATTTTTCAAAAGCTTCTAATAATTTGACTTTGGTTACAAAAGCTGCGGTGGGATAAATACAGCACATATTTTCAAAATCCTTTCCCAGTTTTTTGTAATCTTCCATAACTTCCAGAAGAACATCAACAGTGGTAGCAAAATCATCGGCAGCTTCCTTACTTCTCATAAAAGGAACAGCAGCCCCGTATTTCCTTCCTATTTCAGCAATTTCCTCATCGTCGGTTGAAATCATAACCTCATCAAAAAGCTTACTTTCTAAGGCGGCTTCGATTGCATAAGCTATTATAGGTTTTCCCATAAAATCCTTAATATTCTTCCTGGGAATACGTTTGCTCCCACCACGGGCCGGTATTATGCATAAATTTTTACTCATCAAAGAATTCTCTAATTTTTTGAATTACAAAGTCCTGTTCTTCTTCCTGCAAAGTAGGAAACATTGGTAAACTTATGCAATGCTTGTAATAGTTTTCAGCTATTGGCAAATCTCCTTCCTGCCATCCCATTTCACGATAATAAGGCATTAAATGACAAGGGATATAATGTATTTGCGCAAAAATTTTATTTTCTCTTAAATAATTATACAAACCCAACCTGTCTTCAACCTCAAGTACATACAAATGATAGGCATGGCCTTCGATAACTCCTGATTGACCTTTAATAAAATCCTTGCTTTTAAAGGCTTCAAAATAACGTTTGGTGATATTTCTTCTTTGCTTCAATCCTTCATCAGCTCTCTTTAACTGACTGCTTCCCAATGCCGCCTGGAAATCGGTTAGCCGGTAATTATAACCTAATTCCTGCATTTCCATGTACCAACCGGGATATCGGGATTCGGGATTCGGGATTCGGGATTCGTCAGTACCTATAGCAAATTCTGGTGTATTTTTATATTTATCTTCATCCTTTACTATTCCGTGGGTTCTTAATCGGAGAAGCCTTTCATATAGTTTCTCATCATTTGTGGTAATCATTCCACCTTCGCCACTGGCTATATGTTTAACGGGATGAAATGAAAATATTGCCAAGTCGGCAAAGTTTCCATTTCCGCAGTATTGTTTTTCCTCTTTTGAGTCTGTAAAAAATCCCCCGGGTGCATGGCAGGCATCTTCAATGATCCATAGGTCGTATTCATCAGCCAATTCCCTGAATTCTTCCAGATTTACCGCGCTACCGGCAAAATCTACAGGAATAATTCCTTTATAGATTCCTTTAGGAGAATTTTCAAGTAATTCCCTAACTTTATTAATATCCAGTAAATAAGTTTCAGGATCTATATCGGCAAAAACCACTTCTCCCCCACAATATCGAACACAATTAGCTGAAGCCGCAAAGGTAATAGGCGTGGTTATCACCTTATCCCCGGGCTGCACATTCATGGCCATGGCACAAAGATGAAGCGCCGCAGTACCGTTTGAAACCGCCACTGCGTATTTACTATTTACATAAGTACCAAAGGCTTCTTCAAACTCAGCGATTCGGGGTCCCTGCGTGAGATAATCAGATTTTAGGGTACTTACAACGGCCTCTATATCTTCTTCCGTAATATTTTGGCGACCGTATGGTATTGGCTTGTTCATAAATTAAACTTCAAATGTTGGATCAACGTGTTCTTTAATTAAATTCCTCAAATCTTCTATTGATTCCCACTCCTCATTTTCTGCTGAGTTATATTGAAATCCGGGTTTTACTTTTTTCGCTTTAAATTTTTCTATAAATTCTTCCAATTTCCATTTATGTGTAGACGGCAGAATAGTGTAATATTTTCCTAGATCATAAGTATAGTATGAATCTGAATCGGTGATCATCTCTTCGTGGATTTTCTCCCCGGGCCTAATCCCAACTACCGGTTTTTCACATTCCGGACCTATGGCTTCAGCGACATCTAAAATTTTATAAGAAGGAATTTTAGGTACAAAGATTTCTCCGCCCCAGGCATGTTCTAAAGCATGCATAACCATATCCACCCCTCCCTGAAGGGAAATATTAAACCTGGTCATAGTAGAATCTGTTATGGGCAATACCCCTTCTTTCTTCTTTTTCAGGAAAAAAGGAATGACAGAACCATTTGAACCCATTACGTTGCCATAACGCACCACCGAAAATTTAATTGGATTCCACCCGGTAATATTGTTAGCGGCCACAAATAATTTATCTGAAGCCAATTTAGTTGCTCCATATAAATTAATAGGAGCAGCAGCTTTGTCGGTAGAAAGGGCTACCACTCGTTCTACTTCAGTTTCCAAACAGGCATTAATTATATTCTCGGCACCCATGATATTTGTTTTCACACATTCCATAGGATTATATTCCGCAATGGGAACATGTTTCATAGCTGCGGCGTGAATTACATAATCTATCCCCTTTAATGCCCTTTTAACTCTAGCTTCATCCCTAACATCTCCTATAAAAAATCTTATTTGAGGAAATTTATTTGTAGGATAATCCTGGGCCATTTCGAACTGTTTTTGTTCATCCCTGGAAAAAATTACGACTTTTTTTATATTTGGGTGTAATCTTAGAATGTGACTAGTTAGAGCTTTTCCCAAAGAACCAGTACCCCCGGTAATTAAAATAGATTTATCTTTTAATGTCATAATATTTTATTATTTTTCATAATTAAATTAACGATTTCACTTCGTAATTCATTTTCTCTACATAATGTTCAATTGAAAATTTAGAGTGAAAAGTATCAATAGAATTTGCAGAAAATTGTTCATATTCTACACCTGACATCTCAATAGCATACGTTAAGATATTAAGGGTAGAGTTAATGTTGTTAAAATTCACGAGAAAACCATTCTCCCTATTCCTTATAATCTCAGGTATTCCTCCAACATCCGATCCTATTACGGGTAAACCTAATGACATAGCCTCTAATAACGAAACTCCTAATGCTTCATGATATGAACTGTTAATATAGAAATCTGCTGCTTCATAATAAAAACGTAATTGATGTTGAAACCCCATAAATTTCACATTATTAGTTAATCCTAATCTATCAACTTCATTTTTAAGCTCTTGCATAAGTTCACCATCACCTATTAACCAAAATTCCCAATTTTTATTTAAATACTTCAACTTTTCAAATATTTGTAATATTCTATTTAATCCTTTCACTGGAGTAAACCTGCATGCCGTTATAAAAATGGTTGTTTCACCCTTTATCTTTTGTTTAATTGAAACGTCCGAAAAACCTTCGATACCAGAATGAACAACAACTGTATTTTTATTTTTTAAATTTTTAAACGTTTTGGCCACTCTAATTGCAGCACTGGATACTCCAATAATTTTATCGGCTATATAATTATTGAAAAATTCCTCAAATCTACTTCCCCAAGTTACAACCATTTGTTCACCGGTTCTATCCTGGGCATTGTGAATAGTTCCCAAGACACGAAATTTAGTCAGTATACGAGTTAGACTTACTATTATTTTATCAGGTGTGAAATTGGCAGAAACTAAATCTATTTTATGCTTAATGATAAATTTTCTTAGTTTTAAGACAGCTGATAATACATCTTTTTTTCCTTCATAATTTATTCGTTCAATTCTGATTCCTGCATTTAAAAAACGCTCAAGCATATCTTCATTCGGTCCGAAATAAACAACGAAGACATTCATTCTTTCGTTAAGAGCTGGAGCAGTTTGTAAAACTAAATTAGAAATACCGCCGAAATGCAAATCAACAAGAGTAATCAAAATATTAGGTCGTGTCTTTTTCAAAATATTACATCTAAATTACTTATAAACCCACAAATTTCTTGATGATACAAGCGGATATCTTCCTCAAATAAACCTTTATATCTCCCTATTAAATTTAATATATTCATTATAAAAAAATTTTATTTTGTACAAATATCAATAACAGTTTAGTGTTAAATTTTCTATTACTAAATTTCTTGTAATTCCACTAATTTTTTAAAATACCGAGATTCTTCAATTAATTCGTAAAATCCACCAATATTTGATATTTTTCCATTTTTCATTACCACAATCCTGTCAGCATTTTTTATGGTAGCAATACGATGAGCAACAATTAATATGGTATAATTACCTTTTAAATCATCAATATTTTGCTGAATGGCTTTTTCAGTTTCAGAATCAAGCGCGGAAGTTGCTTCATCCAAAATCAAAATTTCCACATCTTTGAACAATTCCCGTGCGATAGAAATACGCTGTCTTTGTCCTCCGCTTAAATTCACCCCATTATTACCAAGAATAGTATTCTCCTTTTCGGGTAGCTCATTTATAAAATCAAAAATTGCCGCTTGTTTAACGGCCTTCCAGAATTTTCGCGAGTTAGATTCATTTTGATCTGCCCAAAACGAAATATTATTATATAAGGTATCATTAAAGATTACCGCATCCTGGGTAATATAGCCGATTTTATTTTGTAAATTATCAATATTGATGTCCTGGCTACTCGAATCGTTTAATCTATAATCCCCTTGATCTATTGGCAGTAAGCCTGCGATAATATTTACCAATGTAGTTTTTCCGCTTCCGCTTTCTCCAACAAATGCAATTGTTTGATTTTTATGAATTTTTAAAGAAATATCCTTTAAAATTGGGGTTTGATTATAATTAAATGAAATATCAGAAAGTTCCAGAGTTTCAATCGATTGAACAAAATCATTTTTTCCTTTAATTTCTTTATTTACTCTCAGTTCTTTCCCGAAGACTGTCATGTTTTCCAGAGATCCTGAGACAGAAAGAAACTTATTCCATCTAACTTGCATCTGCATTAAATAATTTAATGCTCTATAAAAGAAAATTAAACTTATCAAAATAGGGCCTAAATCTGAGCCTAAAAAGGATGTCTGTATAAAAATTACTAATACCACAACAGATATCAAAATTGGTTCTCTTGCTGCAGTAAGCAAAGCATCTAACTTACCTATTTTTTTATTGCTCTTCTGAATTTTAAAAACTGAATTCTGTAACTTTTCTCCATATTTATTCAAAGAACCCGTAGCTTTCAAATATTTATAATTAGCCACATTTTGTATAATTAAACTTTGAAATATATTATTCTCACCAGTAAGAGCACGAGAAATATTTTTCGTAGTTACATATAATTTTTTATATAAGAAATTTGTGAGCAGCCCGCCAACAGAAACTAAAACTGCAAATTTAGCATCTATAGTAAAGGCAAATCCCATATATACTACTACTAGAATACCATATTGAATTGCATTGAAATAATTAATAAACGAAGAAGCAACGCGATCTACCTCACCGGTTAAAGTATTTTGAATTCGACCAACATCGGACATCACAAAATATTTATATGCCAAATTATTTAGTCCCTTAATATTTTGAACCCGTAATTTTTTAATAAACCATTCACGCACATTAACATTATAAATTCCAGCAAAATATTGAATAATTCCTTTTCCAAAGAAAAACAACAACATTATGCTTAGAATGGACATTAGACTTAATGGTATTCCCACGCTGCTAAAAAAATCGATCAAAAATCTTAATTTACCTAAAGAACTTGAATCAACAGTGGCTGAATCACTAACCATTTGAAGCAAAGGCAGGAACATGGTTAGGCCAAAACCATCCAGGACACCTATAAAAATGCTGAAAGCTATAATAATAAATACTCTATATCTTAAATAAGAATAGAAATACACAAAGCTTTCAAAGTATTTTTTTATTATTTTTTTTATCAAAACTTGTTAATCTTTTACTGTCGTATTAAATTTCCACTTATGAAATTCATTCGATATTATGAAATCATTTTCATTCTATCTCTGAACATTTGTAAAAATTATTCTCCTTAACTTATTTTTCACAACCTTTCCAAGAAGTTGAATTAACTCCCAATCGCATAAAACTCAAACCCGATATCTTCTTTAGTCTTTCTTTCCAGCAACCTACGACCATCGAAAAGGAATGCCGGTTTTAACATCTCGTCATAGATCTTCTTCCAGTCTAGCTCCTTAAATTCGTCCCATTCAGTTAGTATCGCCACGGCATGAGCATCTTTGGCTGCTTCATAAGAAGTGTTCACCACTTTAACCCTCGAACGGTTTTCTTCTGAAGATCGGGTGTTCAAATAATCCAGGTCAGCATAAATTTGCTCGGTCTTCACTTTAGGATCATAAACCACGATTTCCGCCTGTTCGTTCAAGAGGTAATCTGCTACATAAATTGCGGCAGATTCCCGGGTATCATTGGTATCTTTCTTAAAAGCCCAACCCAATAATGCAATCTTCTTGCCAGAAACGGTATTAAATAAGGTTTGTACAATTTTCGCAGCAAACCTTCTTTTTTGGTGATCGTTCATCAAAATAACCTGCTCCCAGTAATCGGCTACATCATTCAAACCAAAAGATTTTGAGATATATACCAGGTTTAAAATATCTTTTTGAAAACATGAACCTCCAAATCCCACGGAAGATTTTAAAAATTTCGGCCCTATCCTGGAGTCCATCCCTACGGCTTTTGACACTTCATTTACATCAGCCCCCGTTTTTTCGCATAGTTCACTCATCGCGTTTATACTGGAAACCCGCTGTGCTAAAAAGGCATTTGCTGTCAATTTTGAAAGCTCTGAAGACCAAACATTTGTAGTTAACAAACGTTCCCTTGGTATCCAATGGGCATAGATATCCACTAAAGCATTTACGGCTTCCTGGCCTTCTTCTGTATCCAAGTCACCTCCAATTAGCACCCGGTCCGGCTCCATTAAATCGCCCACCGCAGTTCCTTCTGCCAAAAACTCAGGATTGGAAAGAATTTGATAATTTACCCCGTTTCCGGTATTATCAAGAATATTTTTTAAGGCTTCAGCCGTACGTACCGGTAGCGTAGATTTCTCTACAACAATTTTATCGGTTTTTGAAACCCTTGCTATCTGACGGGCACAAAGCTCAATATACTTAAGATCGGCTGCCATCCCTTTTCCGATTCCATAAGTTTTGGTAGGGGTATTTACCGAAATAAAGATCATATCAGCCTTATCTATGGCAGCGTCCACATCGGTAGAGAAGAAAAGGTTTCTGTCTCGCGCCTCTTTTACCACAGCCGATAGCCCGGGCTCATAAATTGGAATATTTTCTACATCTTCATCGTTCCATGCCGCGATTCTTTCTTCATTAATATCTACAACCGTTACGTTTATCTCAGGACATTTTTGCGCAATTACCGCCATTGTTGGCCCTCCTACGTAACCGGCGCCGATGCAACAGATGTTTTTAATTCTTGTCATGTTTATATTCTATTTTTTGATCAGGTAATGGTTTATTATTAAAACAGTGAATCTGCTTGTTATATGTAACGGAGTGACCTTGTGATGGAGTAACGGAGCCAATTTTTACTTGGTTACTTCGTCACAGCATCACTTCGTTACTTCATTACTTTTTCAAACTTTGTATTAATTTCAGAATCATCCTTCTGATATATATTATTTTCTCTTCGATCTTTTTATTTTCCTTAATAAATTCCAGCATCTGTGCTATTTCCAGTTGAGTTTCCGTTTCAGCTAAGGAGCCTAAGGAAATATAAAGAAACCTAATAAAATCCTTTTTACTATTTCTTGCAGCTCCTTTAACCCTGTGTAATTATTTCTTCGAAATTAATACGATTCTTTAAATATCGTTTACCATAGGTAGTCTTTAAATATTTCTCTCTTTTCAAAGCACTACTTTGGTTTAAACATGCTCCATAATAAACTAATTTTAATGGTCTCCTATTTTTAGTTGAAACCACATTCCCCTTATTATGTTGCGCTATTCTTAAATCTAAATCTGATGTATAGCCTGTATACATTTTTTTATCTTTTAAACTGAATAAAACATAAGTATAAAAAAACATTATCAAAATTTTATTACACAGGGCAAGCTATATTTGACGGAATTGAAACTGCAGCTCTTCTAATTTGACTCGTCAGTCCGAATTTTTCAGCATCCGGAAAACTCCGACTTGTTTCGTAAACATCAACAACTAAATCAATGCTGGTTTTGTAAACGGTTAAATCTCTGTGTGATTTCATTATATTAAAATTTAAAGGTTACATGGCAAAATTCCATCACACATTACTACTTCTCAAAGACACAGCTTTAATTCATCACACCGTCACTCCATCACAAGGTCACAGCTTCACAACTTTTTATCACACCTATCGCCAAGCACTCCCTTTACATCATAAACAACGGTATTCCCGCTTTTTAATTGATCAAGATCCATTTCCAAAAACTCTTTATGAGCTACAGCCAGAACAACCGCGTCAAACTTTTCTTTTGGAAGTTCTTTACTTGTTTTTAAACCATATTCGTGCTTTACCTCTTCAGGGTTAGCAAGTGGGTCGTAAATGGTCACATTAGTCCCATATTCCTTTAGATTCTTAATAACATCTACCACCTTGGTATTTCTAACATCGGGACAATTTTCTTTAAAGGTAATTCCCAATACAAGAATATTTGCATTTTTAACCTTCTGGTCATTTTGCAACATTAATTTAACTACTTCTGAAGCGACATATTGCCCCATAGAGTCGTTCATTCTTCTACCTGCGAGAATAATTTCCGGATGATAACCTATTTCCTGGGCCTTCTGAGCTAAATAATAAGGATCTACGCCAATACAATGCCCACCGACCAGTCCGGGTTTAAAAGGAAGGAAATTCCATTTTGTTCCTGCAGCTTCTAAAACATCCTGGGTATCTATCCCCATCATATTAAAGATCTTGGCCAATTCATTTACGAAAGCGATATTAATATCCCTTTGTGAATTTTCAATAACCTTAGCGGCTTCAGCTACTTTTATGGTAGGAGCCAGATGCGTACCGGCAGTAATTACTTCGGCATAAAGATCATTTACCTTTTCACCAATTTCCGGAGTTGAACCCGCGGTAACTTTTAAAATTTTATCTACCGTATGTTCTTTATCTCCCGGGTTGATACGCTCGGGAGAATATCCCACAAAGAAATCTTCGTTGAATACAAGACCACTATTTTTTTCCAGTACAGGTACGCATTCATCTTCAGTTACACCGGGATAAACAGTCGATTCGTAAATTACTATATCTCCTTTTTTCAGGACTTTAGCAACGGTTTCGCTACTTTTATAAA
Source organism: Salegentibacter lacus (assembly GCF_020164555.1). GTDB lineage: Bacteria > Bacteroidota > Bacteroidia > Flavobacteriales > Flavobacteriaceae > Salegentibacter > Salegentibacter lacus. The sequence continues at coordinate 83,637 of NZ_JAIQZB010000013.1, forward strand.
GCGGAGTAAGATCTGGCCGGTTATTTTTATCAACTGGAGTTGGAACTGTAATAATGTAATAATTACAATCTGCTATATCTTCAAGATCGGCGGAACAAAACAAGCCTTTCCCATTTTTTAATGCTTCCTTCGAAACTAAAGCTGATTGCAGGACGTCATCTTCCACTTCTAAAGTAGAGTCGTGACCACTCATTAATTCTTTAATCCTTGCCTGGTTTATATCAAATCCAACAACGGGATATTTGGTAGCAAATAACCTTGCCAGTGGTAATCCTACATATCCTAAGCCTATTATGGCAATTTTTTTATTATCCATTATTCAATTTAAAAAAACAAAACTAATATTATTTACAAGTTATTATTAATCTTAAACTTTAAAGTTTTTACCCAAAGTTTCTTTAATAGTTTTAATAATGTGTTTAATTTCTGCCGAAGTCAAATCTGGATAAAGAGGTAAACGCACCAGGCGGGAAGCCAAATCTTCAGTTAAGGGCAAATCCTCTTTAATATATCCCAACTTCAATCCCATTTTAGAAGAATGCAGGGGGATATAACTAGTATAAGCTGAAATCCCTTCTATTTCCATTTTATCCACAAATAATTCCCTTCTTTCATTAGAATTAAAAATCAACCAAAAGCAATGATAATTACTCACTTTATCCTCTTCTAAATGTTGAATTGTGAAGTAGCCATTATCCTCATACTTTTTTAATTCATTAAGATAAAGGTCATAAATAGATTTTCTTTTCTGTTTAATTTCCTCTTCCTCCTCTAACTGAGCAAGTAACATACCAGCTAAAATATCGGACAGAAGATAACTGGAACCTTTTTCTATCCAGGAATATTTGCTTTGTAAACCTTTAATAACTTTATTGCGATCGGTACCTTTTTCCATGATGTAACTAGCTCGCTCCCGCCATTCAGTTTTATTCACCACTATAGCACCACCTTCCCCACAACTAAAATTTTTGGTATCATGAAAGCTATAACAGGCTATATGAGCTCTCTTACCACTTATCTCTCCCTTATACATTGAACCGTAAGATTGAGCACAGTCCTGCATCACGATAAGATCATGTTTTTTAGCTATCTGCATAATTTCCTCAATGTCGCAAGGAACGCCGGCATAATCAATAGGAATGATCATTTTAGTTTTTGAGGTTATTAATTCCTCTATGCGATTTACATCAATATTCATGTCTGAAGCCCTTACTTCACAAAATACTGGTTTAGCTCCAAATATTAAAACAGCATTTGCTGTAGAACTAAAAGTAAATGAAGGCATAATAACTTCGTCTCCAGGTTGAATGTTAGCGAGTAAAGCTCCCATCTCTAGAGCTGCTGTACAGGAAGGGGTAAGAAAAACACCCTGCAAATTATATTTTTGTTTAAAAAGATCTTTAACACGCTTATTAAAAGTGTAATTTCCCGCTTGGCGGCCAGAAGATAAAGCTTCAGACATGTAAGAAATTTCTTTCCCGGTAATATAAGGTAAATTGAATGGTATCTTCATATTAGCCTAAATAGATTTTCTCCATAAATGATTAATATTGAAACCCCTTTCGCACTTAATACCAAAACGTTCGTAAACTTTTAAGGCCTTTAAATTTCTGGATTGGGTACTACTTTTTAAAACTGAACAATTTCTTTCTATTAAATAAGACTCAATAGCTTCCATTAACAAAAAAGATATTCCTTTACCTTCACTTTTAGCGTCAACCCCCATAAGTGGAATAATTCCCTCTCCATTATTCCTAAATCTAATTGTCGCAAAACCCTTAACTTCATCATCATCTTGATACACTAAAACAGCATCTGCTCCAATATGCTTAACTGATTTATCCAACCAAATATCATAAAGTTCATATACTTTGGAATTCGGGATTTTATCATCAAAATAAAATCTACTCCTTCGAGCTATACGCTTCAACAAATTTCGCATCTCAGTAGTAGGAATTGTCTGATCAAAAAACTTCACTTTGGGATGGAATTCCTTTTTTAATTTTAATTCCTTAGAAAGCTCTACAATTTCATCGATTTTAAGAACAGTATAGTATTCTGATTCCGAAACATCAAAATTGGAATTAAAATAAATCAACTCAACCTCTTCCTTATGAAGTTGCGATAATATTTTTTGATAATGTTCATCAGATATATTAGAAGCTATTTTCGCTACTTTAAATCCAAAAAATTCAGAATCCCATTCTAATATTTCAAAATCTTTCATAATAGACGATAGCCAAAACCCATTACTAAAGATTCTCCCAATACCAGGCCACTGCCTCCTTTAACCCATCATCAATGCGGTGGCTTGGTTCATATCCCAATAAACTTTTAGCTTTTTCTACTGAAGCTAAAGAATGTGGAATATCCCCGGCTCTATTCGGTCCGTGCCCTACTTCTACATGCTCAATTTTCGGGTCAAACTCAGAAAGGTGCTTTTTTAGTAATTGTGTAAGTTCCACTAAGTTGGTTCTATCACCAACAGCGGTATTATAGACCTCATTAACTGCTTCTTTATTTTCCGTGGTCAGGGCACGTAAATTCATTTGAATTACATTATCGATATAAGTAAAGTCACGGGAATAAGTGCCATCACCATTAATCAACGGACTTTCATGCTTCATAAACTGCATTACAAATTTTGGAATTACCGCAGCATAAGCTCCATTTGGATCTTGTTTTCTACCGAAAACATTAAAATATCTTAGTCCTATAGTATCCAAGTTATAAGCATCCTGAAAAATATCAGCATATAGCTCATTTACATATTTGGTAATGGCGTAAGGAGAAAGTGGTTTACCGATCTCGTCCTCAACTTTTGGAAGTTTTTCTGAATCACCATAGGTAGAAGAACTGGCTGCATAAACAAATCTTTTCACTCCCGCATCGCGGGCGGCAACCAACATATTAAGAAAACCGGAAATATTGACTTCGTTACTTGTAATAGGATCGGCAAGAGAACGCGGCACGGAACCTAATGCCGCTTCGTGTAATACATAATCCACATTCGCACAGGCTCTATGACAAGTTTCAATATTACGAATATCTCCTTCGATTAGTTGAAAATTCTCGTGATCTCTAAAAGCTTCAAGATTATGCTTGTGCCCGGTAGCAAAATTATCCAGGCAAACAACTTTAGCATTTAAACTAAGTAAAGTTTCACATAAATTGGAGCCAATAAATCCCGCACCGCCGGTTACTAAAATCTTTTTACTTTCTAATTTCTGCTGAAACTCAGTCATTCGAGGGTTTTAAATTAACTTTTTATCGCTGGCAAAGATAGAATTTCTTTATTGGGCTGTTGCTAAAGAAACCTTAAAGCTTTAAAAACGTTAAGAATCATGTTAATTGTAACCAGGTGAATTTTTCTATTTTTACTAGAATCTACAAATATTTCACTTTATCCACAATTGGATCATCAACAACTTAGATCCTGAAATAAATTCAGGATGACGGGCTTTAAAAGCAAAACTTGAAATGAAACCCATGGACTAATAACTACAGACTAATCGGCTGATTTTATTTGTGAATTCGTGGCGGGCCTCCAGCAACCTTCAACATGCCTTGCTTAAAAATAAAAATATTTCAACCATCTGCGAACACAGGCCTGGTAACTAATTAACGAATCACAAATTCACCAACCACTACACCACCATACCAGCAGCAACGGTTTCGTTTGTATTTTCATCAATAAGAATAATACTTCCTGTATTGCGGTTTTCACGGTAAGTATCTAACATCATCCTTCTTGTCGTCCTTATTTTAACCCTAGCAATATCGTTCATAGCTAATTGGGGGTCAGATTTATCTCTTTCAAAAGTATTGATATCCATTTTATAAACCACCTCTTTAATAATTGCCCGCTCTTCATGAGAGGTATGTATAATGGTATACTTTGCCCGGGGCTTAGCTGCCTCATTGGCTAACCAGCATAACATCACATCAAATTCCTGTTCCATTTCTGGCTGATTGTTTTTTCTTACAATCATATCACCCCGACTTACATCAATATCATCTTCAAGGGTCATGGAAATACTCATTGGCGCATAGGCTTCTTTAACCTCCTGCTCTCCGGCATTAATCGATTTGATTTTAGATTGAAATCCTGAAGGTAAAACCGCCACTTCATCACCAACCCGGTAAATTCCGCTGGCTACCCTTCCCGCATACCCACGGTAATCCCTGTTTTCTTCACTTTGGGGTCGCAATACGGTTTGCACCGGAAACCTCGCGTCAATCTTATTAATATCACTACTAATATGTAAAGTTTCAAGGGTGCTTAATAACGTACCGGCCTGGTACCATTCTGTATTTTTTGACCGATTTACTACATTGTCACCCAATAGTGCACTAATAGGGATAAACCGAACATCTTTCATTAAAAGTTTGGAAGAAAATTCTTCAAACTGGGTAACAATATTATTATAAACTTCCTCAGAAAAATCTACCAGATCCATTTTATTAATACACACTATAAGATGTGGAATATTCAACAAAGATGCGATAAAAGAGTGTCTCTTTGTTTGCTCTATCACCCCGTGACGTGCATCAATTAGAATAACCGCGGCATTAGCCGTTGACGCCCCTGTAACCATATTACGGGTGTATTGAATATGTCCCGGGGTATCGGCGATAATAAATTTACGTTTAGGCGTGGTAAAGTAGCGGTAAGCTACATCTATTGTAATTCCCTGCTCCCTTTCATCTTTTAAACCATCGGTAAATAGCGCCAGGTCTACTCCATCGTGCCCTTTTTTAGCACTGGTATTGCTTACCGACTCTAATTGATCTTCAAAAATAGATTTAGAGTCGAATAAAAGTCTACCGATTAAAGTACTTTTCCCATCATCTACACTCCCGGCGGTAGTGAATCTTAGTAATTGATTGTTATTTATTTCCATGTTTTATTCTCTTTGTCTTACAGCGCAGCCATATTTACTCTTGAAACGCGGCGGTCTATTTAAAAGTATCCTTGTTTTTTTCTATCCTCCATCGCCGTTTCACTCCTCTTATCATCAGAGCGATCTCCTCTTTCGGTCTTGCGCATTGCGGCTACTTCCTGAACGATTTTTTCCAGCGTATCTGCATCAGATTCTATTCCGCCGGTAATGGTGATATCACCAAGCGTTCTAAACCTAATTTTTTTCTTTTCTACCTGCTCTCCTTCTTCAAGCTTTAAATATTCAGAAACCGGAATCCAGGAATTACTTCTAAAAACCACTTCCCGCTCGTGTGCAAAATATAAAGAAGGAATACTTATGTTTTCTCTTTTTATATAGTTCCAAACATCCATCTCGGTCCAGTTACTAATAGGAAATGCTCTGAAATGCTCGCCCTCAAAATGTTTTCCATTTAAAAGGTTCCACAGTTCTGGTCGCTGGTTTTTAGGATCCCACTGTCCAAAATCGTCACGATGACTAAAGAAACGCTCTTTGGCGCGTGCTTTTTCTTCATCGCGCCTTCCGCCTCCAATGGCACAGTCTACTTTATTAGTTTCAATCGCATCAAGCAAGGTGGTGATTTGAAGGGCATTTCGGGTTGCATTTTTACCCTTTTCCTCTGCAACACGACCATTGTCTATGGAGTCCTGTACTGAACCTACAATTAACTTTACGCCAAGCTTTTCAACCAAATCGTTTCGGAACTGGATGGTTTCCGGGAAATTATGCCCGGTATCAACATGCATTAATGCAAAGGGGATTTTGCTTGGATAAAAAGCTTTTTTAGCTAAATGCGTCACCAAAATAGAATCTTTTCCTCCCGAAAACAGGATTACCGGATTCTCAAACTGTGCCCAGACTTCCCGTAAAATATAAATCGCTTCCGATTCTAATTCGTCTAAATAATTTAAATAATACTTGCTCATTTTACTTTAATTCAAGTTTCTTTTGAAGCACTTTTAAAATTCTATTCGCTGCTTCTTCCAAATTTTCTTTTTCGGTGTTTATTTCAATATCAGGATTTACCGGTTGTTCGTATGGCGAATCAATTCCCGTAAAATTCTTAATTTCTCTTGCTCTTGCTTTTTTATACAAACCCTTTACATCCCGCTCTTCACAAGTTTCTAAACTCGTGTTTACAAAGATTTCAACAAAATCATCTTTCCCAATAATTTTTTTTACCATATCTCTATTGGCTTGTTGAGGGGAAATAAAAGAAGCCAATACAACTGCGCCAGATGAAACCAAAAGTTTAGAAACTTCAGCAGCTACCCTAAGATTTTCTTCCCTTTCTTTAGCACTAAAATTCAGATCTTTATTTAGTCCCTTTCTTAAACTATCGCCATCTAATACAAAAGTCCTGACTTTCTGTTCAAAAAGTAATTTTTCTACCATATTAGCAAGGGTAGATTTTCCCGAACCTGATAGCCCGGTAAACCATAACACAAATGAATTATGTGCATTCAATTGGTTACGCTCCTCTCTCCCCAGTGAAAAATTAAATGTTGTGATATTATTCATACTATACTCTCTAACTTTTATAGCGTAAAAACGCTAATTATCTTCTTATGATCTTGCAATCAGATCACATTTAGAACCTATTCTTTCGTGAAGATAATATAAAGCCATTTTTATCACAACTTCCAATGAACCTGTTTTCACTTGCTCACTAAGGTTTCAAACTGCCTGTTTGATAGTTAATATTTTAATACAATTCCCTATATCTGGATTTACCCTAATCAAGGTTACTCCAGGTTGGAAACCACAAACGAGTTATTCAACAATTTCTTTCTATTATAAAGCATTTCCTTTCCGGTTCCTTTATCGATCACTATTAAACCTACTGCTTTGCAAATTGCGTGACCGGCTGCGGTATCCCATTCCATAGTAGAGCCTAAACGGGGATAAACATCTATAAGACCTTCTGCCATCAAGCAAAATTTAAGGGAACTTCCCTTCGGAATAACATTTACCTCCTGCTCATATTTCTCTTTAATATCATCTATAAAACCAAGGGTTTCCTTATTGATATGTGATCTACTTCCGGCAACATTTATAGTCTTCTGAACACTACCCGGAAAAATTTCTTCGGCATTATTTATCAAGTCCTCTAATTGACTTTCATTCTCTACAACTACTTTGAAAGATCTTCCGACATTTACATCTCCATAATAAAGCTCTTTACTGACCGGAATATAAATCACTCCGAAAACCGGTCTATTATTTTCTATAAGTGCGATATTTACCGTAAACTCACCACTTTTTTTAATAAACTCCTTGGTACCGTCTAAAGGATCTACAATCCAGCATTTATTCCATTTTTCCCTTTCGGCAAAGCCAATTTCTTCGTTTTCTTCACTGATAATCGGAATTCCAGTAGCCTTCAAAAAATCATTAATTATACTATTTGCCGATTTATCTGCCAGGGTTACCGGCGATTCATCTTCTTTCAGTTCTACCTGAAAATCACCATTTTCATAGACCCTCATTATTTCTATACCAGCCTTTATAGAGGCTTCTAATGCCACAAGAAAATCCTGATGAATCTCATTCTGAACTTCTTTTTTCATACATTTTACTTTTTGGCAATATATAGATACTCCGCAAATATAATATTTACTATTAGTCTATCGAATTAATAGAGTTTTAAATTATATAAAATATATTATACTTTTAAACAGTTCGCTTTAAGGAAGCCTAACAAGGGAAGCGCTGTTAAAATGTATTTAAATCACAAGATTACAGGGGTTAAAATATGAAAGGTCCTTTATCGACAATTAAATGTTTAGATAAAAAAACACATTTTATCTTAAAAGTGTTTTTCGAGTAAAAACTTATTATATAATTCAACACCATTTTGATTCATATGTGAGGTATCGTAGAAATGAATAGAATCATTAATAAATTTTAATTCTTTATAATCATAATAAGGTATATTGTTATTTTGTAAATATTTAAACAATTTATCTCCACTTATATAATTAAATCCACTGTTTCTAGGTGAATGCACTATCAAAATCTTTGCAGATGATTTTTTTAATTTTTCTATTATAGCTGTAAAAGATTCCCATTGTATTCCATTTAATTCCCAATTTTGTTGAAGTTTTCCTTTTTCTTTATTGGTTGTAACTTCTCTTCTTACATAACCTCCAGGGATATATTCATTTTCACCTTTCACAGAAACCTCTTTATCATTCAAAGAATTCGTAAAATGCTCTTTATATACAGCATAAATCAAGGTATTTAAAACCATCAAATTTTTTAATTCTAAAGCCATTTTTAAAGTTCCCCAATTATTATAATCATTGGAAATCAAATCAAATGAAGATTCAACACCATTTGATGAGAACATACCTGGATATATATCCAATATAATATAATCTGGGTTTAAGGAATCTAAATACCTATCGACAAGTATTTCAGTTTGGAGAAAAGTTTGCGAACTGCTACCAAGATTAAAACTATTAAAACCTGCCTCCTTAAATATTCTTGGATCATAATGACGATAAGATCTTGATGAACCTAAAAATAAGACATCTATATTTTTAGTTTCCTTGACTTCCTGAAATCTAGTGTAGGAAAAACCATATGCAAATTTTTCGTAAAAAAGATTTTTATGAAAATAGCTTGGAATCAGCTCTCCATAAATTATTATAGATATGGGGTAGATAAGAATAATTAACCCTATAAATAATAATATCTTTTTTAAAAATTTAATTAAAATTTTCATTTATTAAAATTGGAAGTATATAAAATTAGTTTCAAAAGTAAACATGTATAAACCTATCAAACAAACTAGGCAAATATAAAAGCCCCAACTCAATTTTGGATAGTTGTATATTTTTAACCCCTCTAAAGCAAACCTGTCTTTTCTACCCAACCATTCAATTATAAAAAAAATAAATATTATTGGTATAACTTTAATGGCAAAACCAATTCCCTCATAATAAGGTATACTTAATAAAGATCTCGAAAACATACCATTTAAATAACTTATAGCATGCCCTATATCCTCTGCTCTAAAAAAAACCCAGGCTATTACGGTCAATCCAAAAGTCAGGGACATTTGCCCTAATTCCTTAAAAGAAGGCAGGTAAGAGTTTTGAGCCACAACCTCCATATTTTGGCGATTGCGTTTTGTAAGTAATAATGGTAAAAAATAAACTGCGTTTAAGGCTCCCCAAATTATAAAGGTCCAGTTAGCTCCGTGCCAAAAACCGCTCACGATAAAAATTATAAAAGTGTTTCTTACTTTCATCCAGGTACCTCCCCGGCTTCCTCCAAGTGGAATATATAAATAATCCCTGAACCAGGTTGAAAGCGAAATATGCCATCGTCTCCAAAATTCAGCAATATCCCGGGAAAAATAGGGGAAGGCAAAATTCTGCATTAAGTTGAAACCGAACAATCTGGCTGTTCCAATAGCAATATCTGAATATCCAGAAAAATCTCCATAAATCTGAAAAGTAAAAAATATAGCCCCAAGTAGCAGAGTACTGCCAGACATATCCGCCGAATTTTCAAAAATATGGTTAGCATACACCGCACAGTTATCGGCAATTACAACTTTTTTAAACAAACCCCATAGGATCTGTCGCATTCCATCAACGCCCTGGCTGTATTCAAATTTTCTATTTTTATAGAATTGCGGGAGTAAATTTGTTGCCCGCTCTATAGGTCCGGCTACTAACTGCGGAAAAAAGCTTACAAATGCAGCAAAGGAAATAAAGTCCTTAGCTGGTTCCAGCCGGTTTTTATATACATCTATGGTATAACTCAGGGTCTGGAAAGTATAAAAACTAATCCCCACCGGGAGGATGACGTTCAGTGAATTCGCGTTTAGCTCATATCCCGCTATACTAAAAGCCGACTTAAAATTATCCAGAAAATAATTATAGTATTTAAAAAAACCAAGAAAACCTAAATTAACCAGTATACTTATCCAAAGTAATACTTTTCTGCGGCCGGGAGCTTCGGTCCTACCTAGACTCACCCCAACAAAGTAATCGACTAAGGTACTAAAGAGTATCAGCGATAAAAATCGCCAGTCCCACCACCCATAAAACAAATAACTGGCTGCCGCAACCAAGAGGTTTTGCCATTTCAGGTTATTATTAAAAACAAACCAGTATAGAATAAATACTACCGGCAAGAAAATAGCAAAATCTAAAGAATTAAAAAGCATCTTTTTTTAGTTGGGGCTTAAAAATTAAGGGCAAAAGTAAAGAGGATTTTCGTTTGCAAAACGAAAAGACATAGGGCTCTTTTTAGTTAATGTGTTAATAGTGAATCGTTAATTCGGTCATTAGTGATTGAGCAAATAGATCTAAAGACTAAAATCTACTGACTATTGACCAAATTAATTCGTGGATTCGTGTTTTTACAGTTTCCAGGAATTAAAGTGCCTTTGAATGCACCCTAAACGAAAAACAAGGAAACGAGTACTGAGAACTGTATAACTTACTTGAAATAAAAAACTTAAAACTTGTTTACCTGAATAACAAACTACTTGACCAAATCCAGTAAATACTTTCCATATTCACTTTTGTCAAGATCAGTACCTAATTTTTGTAATTGATCTTTATTGATATATTTTTTACGAAAAGCGATCTCTTCTGGACATGCGATTTTTAATCCCTGTCTTTTTTCTATGGTTTGCACAAAATTAGAAGCTTCTAACATTGAATCATGTGTACCGGTATCGAGCCAGGCATAACCCCTACCCATAATTTCAACTTTTAATTCTCTTCGGCTTAAATATTCCTGGTTAATACTAGTTATCTCCAGTTCTCCCCGGGCACTAGGTTTGCATTGTTTAGCTATTCCTATAACTGAATTCGGGTAAAAGTAAAGTCCGGTCACCGCAAAATGACTTTTAGGTTTCTCCGGTTTTTCTTCGATACTAAGTGCATTACCCGTGTCATCAAAATCTACAACCCCATAACGTTTAGGTTCTTTTACATAATAGCCGAAGACAGTAGCCTGCCCTAATTCTTTGCAGGTTTTAACCGCCTTCTCGAGTAATCCGCTAAAGCCCTGTCCGTAGAAAATATTGTCTCCTAAAACCAGGCATACATCATCATTTTTAATAAAATCTTCACCAATTATAAATGCCTCTGCTAAGCCATTGGGTTTAGGTTGTTCAGCATAAGATAAATCCAATCCCCAGGATTCTCCATCGCCCAGTAGCTTTTGAAAATTATGTAGATCTTCCGGGGTAGAAATAATAAGTATTTCCCTAATGCCTGCTAACATTAAAACTGATAACGGATAGTAAATCATTGGTTTATCATAAACCGCCAGTAATTGTTTTGAAACACTTTTTGTTAGTGGGTACAAGCGTGATCCTGTCCCCCCGGCTAGAATAATTCCTTTCATAGACCCTTTTTTAATACTTTGATTATTTTTTGGTGTATTCTAATTAAGTCATTCTCTTGCTGAGAATTTTGTCGGTTTAATTTAATAACCGGAACTTTATTTTCCTCTAAAAAAATAATCTTTTCCTGAGTTCGATAATCAATTTTCCGTAATAAACTTTCTGTCTCGCTCAGGGAAAGTAATTTAAACCCAGCCATACCTCTTGATTCAAAACTATTGGAATTTTTTAATTCTTTAGCAACCTCAAGAACATCTGCTTCCAAATAGAAAACCAATTTAGGTAAGCAAAACATATGTCGTTTAAAGCTAAGTAAATCATTGTTCCGGAAATAATTATTATGAATAATACCTTCATCCAAGAATACAGGTTTGGAGAGGCCTAGATCTGAATATTGTGAAACTTTAGTTATTAGATTAGAATAAAAAGAAATCAATTTATATCGGAATTCTTCTGGTAGATCCAATGCTTCTACCTCATCTTCGTGCGCTCTAATTAGTGCTTTCCATTTTTCTTTATTATTCAATTTTTGATTTGAAAAAATTTTAGCTTGTAGTAATTTGCTGGCTAATTCAAAATTACCTTGCTTAATATTCTTAATTATTCCGCATCTAACTGTTTGTTCAGGGTACCAGGTTTGCTTAATACGATTATTTATAGAAGTACTTTTTAGATTTTCTAATAAGCTAGTCTTCCCAGCACCTGGTATACCTAAAATCTCAATCCAATCCATATTACGTATACTGCTTTTTATAATATTCCTGATAACTTCCAGAAACTACAGCTTTTATCCATTCTGAATTCTCCAAATACCAATCTATGGTCTTTGCCAAACCTTCCTCAAAAGTCACTGAGGGTTCCCAGCCCAGTTCCTTATTGATTTTACCAGCATCAATTGCATAACGTTTGTCGTGTCCCGGACGGTCTTTTATAAAAGTGATAAGCGTTTCAGATTCACCTTCGTTTTTATCCAATTTTTTGTCCATTATCTCACATAATAGCTTTATTAAATCAATATTCTGCCACTCGTTAAACCCACCTACATTGTAAGTTGATTTTTTGTTGCCTTTATGAAAGATCAGGTCTATCGCTTTGGCATGATCCAGTACATATAACCAATCACGTGTGTATTTTCCGTCGCCATAAACGGGCAAAGCTTTATTTTCTATTATATTATTGATAAATAAAGGAATAAGCTTTTCCGGAAATTGGTTAGGGCCGTAATTATTGGAACAGTTTGAGATCACATAGGGCAAATTATAGGTCTCTCCATAAGCTCTTACAAAATGGTCTGATGCCGCTTTGGAAGCTGAATAGGGTGAATTTGGAGCATAGGAAGTGGTTTCGGTAAAAAATCCTGTTTCTCCTAAGGTTCCGTAAACTTCATCGGTACTAATATGATAAAATAATTTATGCTGCAGATCTTCCTTCCAGATTCCTAACGCGGCTTCCATTAAATTCAGGGTGCCGGTGACATTGGTTTCAACAAATATTTTAGGGTTGGAAATTGATCTATCTACGTGGGATTCCGCGGCAAGATGAATTACGCTATCAAATTTATATTTCCGAAATAGGGCTTTCATTTGATCGGCATCAGTAATATCGGCCTTTAAAAAATGATAATTTGCAGCGTTCTCAATATCCTTTATGTTTTCAAGATTGCCCGCGTAGGTTAATGCATCTAAATTGAATATCTGATAATCGGGATATTTATTTACAAAAAGCCGAACTACATGCGAGCCAATAAATCCGGCGCCACCGGTAATAAGAATATTTCTTTTAGAAGATTTCATTTAGAAAATATAGATTGACTTTCAAAGATAGTTTTTCTGATCACTTTTAAAATAGTATCTAAACTTGATTCTATATCATAAAAACCTAAAAATCTGTAGATTCTAAATGAATCAATTTAGTATTAATCGTTTTATTAATTGGTTGCTTTCCAGCGATACGATTTTCTATTCTATTCACTAACAAATCAACAGCCTCTTCGCCTATTTCCTCTGGAAATTGCTCCACATAACTTATAGACGGTGTTAGAAAGTGAGCAACATCTGCATTCAAAAAACCAATTACTTTTAAATCTTTTGGTATACTAATCTTATTCTCATACGCTAATCTATAAACCATCATTGTACTTACAAAATCGGTACAAAGAACTGCCTCAACCTTATCCTCCACCAGGAGTTTTTGTGTTTTTTCTTTGAGGGTTTCGGGTTTCGAGGAATTCGCTATATAAAAATCGTTTTCATTTTTTAAAGCATTTCTGTACCCAGTAATCCTGAGTTTACCTACACCAAGATGATGTATAGATGTGGCAATCCCTATTTTTTTAATGCCACGGGCTTGCAACATACGCGTTGCTTCTTCCAGACTGTATTCATCGTCTATGCCTATTTTATCTACCGGTAGATCCAAGTTTATTCTATCATATAACACTACCGGAATATCATAATCTACAAGGTTAAAAAGATGCTCATATTCCTTTTTACGCTGCGTTTCTTCTGAAATCGCAATAAGAACCCCATCTACAAAACCAGAGGTTAGCATTTCAGCAATTTGTTGTTCCCTGTCTAATTTTTCATTCGAAATATAAGTAATAACCTGTAAACCAGATTTTTGTGCCCTGGCTTCAATACCTAAAAGTACATTAGCAAAAAACGTGTTTGAAATATTGGGAATAATCACTCCTATAGTTCCGCTTTTACTACTCTTTAAATTAACGGCTACCGGGTTTGGACGGTAATTGTGTAGTTTGGCAAGTTCTTTAACCCGCTCTGCTGTTTTAGGACTAATTTCGGCGCTATCGTGCAAAGCCTTAGAAACCGTAGATACCGAAACATTAAGTAATTTCGCCAGTTCCTTTAAAGTAATTTTGTTTTTCATTTTGCTGAATTCTTAATAATGGAATACTTTTCCTTTATTTTATTTTAACGAAATCGCTAATTTGCAAATATCCAATAAATTCGTGAGTTAAGAAACTTCACCTTTGCAAAAGTTTTTTACAAAGATATTAAGCTTAATAAAAAAATTAAAAATGTATATCGAAATCCCTAAAACCGAAAATTCAACTTTCAATCTATGAAATTTCATAAAACTTACTGGCTTTATATAATTGCTGCTATTATCACCATTGTAGGTTTGGTAACAGGATGGTACTTCTTTTTTTTACTGGTTTTTCCATTAGGTCTTTTCAGCTTCGGAAATAATAAAAATGGGAATGATAATTAAAAGCATTTTTTCCTTTATAGTCAACGCAATTAATTCCGCTAAAGCCTTTAAAAATAAGGCTTCATAAGGAGTTAAACTTATCCTAAACAGGTTTCATTATTTGCATATCAGGGCCTGTAAACGTAATTTAACACTATTAATCAGTCAAACAATTTAAAATGAAAGATTACGGAACGCTTTCTCAAGCGATAAACAAATTAAAACTGGAAGAAGGTTACGAACACGATTTCAATCTTTTAGATGAAGAAATAGAACTTAAATCTAAAAAAGAAACTTTTGGAGTTGAAGATTTTGAGGTGGATAAAGTACTTCGCTTTGAAGGAATGAGCAATCCAGATGATAATGCTATACTTTACGCTATAACCACTTCTAAAGACTACAAAGGAGTTCTTGTAGATGGCTATGGAATTTCTAGCGGCCAGGTTTCTAAAGAAATGATGAAAAAGCTTGATTTAAAGGATAACCGCCCAATAAATTAGGCTTCGTTAAACTTCTATTAAATCAGTTAATTTTATTGGCTGAATCCTTAAACTATTATATTTTTGTATTGAATTTTTAAAAACCATAAATTAAAACTATGAGCTATTTAGGACTCGATAAAGAAAAAACAAGTAAAACTGTAGGCGAACTGAATGTACTTCTTGCAGATTATCACTTATACTATCAAAAACTTAGGAATTTTCACTGGAATGTAATCGGAAAAAATTTCTTTGATCTACACGAAAAATTTGAAGAATTATATGATGATGCTAAATTAAAGGTTGATGAGATTGCAGAACGCATTCTTACCCTAAGATATACGCCAATTAGTAATTTGACAGATTATTTAAAAGAATCTAATCTTAAAGAATCTAAAGCAGATTTAACCGATTATGAAATGATCGAAACCCTATTAAAAGATCACGGTACTTTGCTAAAACAAATGCGCTCTGTGGTAGAAACAGCAGATAAAGCAGGTGATGAAGGTACTATAGATCTTATAGGTGCTTATATTAGAGAACTAGAAAAAACAAGCTGGATGTTAGATGCCTGGAAAATGAAAACCACAGATTCTCATAAATCCAGTAAATAATAAGAATTGGAAGAAGAATTTAACCTTAAGGAATCCTTTCAGGGAATTAGTGATAAACTGATAAGTTGGTTGGATTCAATAATATTGAATTTGCCAAACTTCCTTTTGGCAGTTTTAGTCTTTTTAATATTTATTTTTCTGGCCAAATATACTGGCCAGTTAATGAATAAACTACTAGGAAGCCGGGTTAAACAAGATTCTGTTAAACAAATAACCGTGAAGGTGATCAAGGCTATTGTGATCCTTCTCGGTTTTTTTATTGCCCTTGGTATTCTAGACCTCAACAAGGTACTTACTTCTGTGCTTGCCGGTGCAGGTGTTGTTGGTTTAGCTATAGGTCTTGCGCTACAAGGCACCTTAAACAATACTTTTTCAGGAATTATCTTAAGTTTTCTGCCTGAACTTCAAATTGGGGATTGGATAGAAACGAATAATTATGCCGGAGAAGTGGCCGAAATTAACCTTCGAAATATTGTTGTAAAACAAGCCGACAATAATTACGTGGTAATTCCCAATTCTAAAATTGTGGAAGAGCCTTTTAAAAATTTCTCCAGAACTAACCGCTCCCGGGTGATGCTAAATTGCGGAGTTGGTTACTCCTCAAACCTTGAAAAGGTCAAAGAAATAACCATAGGAACCATTTCTGAACATTTCCCTTCCCGTGGAAACGAACAGGTAGAATTTATGTTTACCGAATTTGGTGATAGTTCTATTAATTTCGTGGTACGTTTCTGGACTGATGTTAAAAAGAACCGGGATATTTTAATCGCCAAAGACATCGCTATTATTGAAATCAAGAAAACTTTCGACAAGAATGGTATCAACATCCCATTCCCTATTCGAACTATCGATTTCTCTAATACTTTAAATATGAAAAAACCGGATTAAAGACCTCCAAAGATTCTTAAATTCAAAAGATCCGAAAAGTTCTAGAGCTGTTTCAGACCATTAGCCGAATTTACTTCAGTGTTTTAATCGTAAATTATATCACGAAGAAATGGATTCTCAGCTAAATCTGTCTGAATGGATGGTTAGGTTGAGAATGGTAGTCAAGACCGTTTCTGTATTTTCAACTTTTTACTTCCGAAATTTCTGATTTAGTTTTACTGACAACTTCCAGGTGTTGCGCTGGAAATAGTAAGTATTATAATTCTATGGCATAACTCCTACTGAACCAGTATTGTTAAGCCGAATCACCATCATTCAGAAATAATCTTTTAACTCACCCAAATTATCTTTCAGAAAGGATCTTTCTTAAGCTCAAATGATGTTATCTAATTTTGAAGGTCCATTCTTTTAATTTCAATAAAATAAAGTCAAAAAAAAGCTGCTGGAAAAAATTTCACGGCAGCTTTTTTGATCTTATTTTGTACAATATTTTAGAACTGGAAACCGAATCCAAAAGAGAATCGGTAACCATCGTCACTTCTAAAGAGGCTAAAGGTTCCGTTTACGGCTTCAGCGCTATTTACCCAAAATCCTACTCCGTAGCTATCGTGCCATTGGTTGCTGTCTTCAAAATCGGCCCATACCCTACCTAAATCATAGCCACCAAAAACACCAATTTGTAAGGGTAAAAACCTGGTAGTAAATTGATCAAATCCATATCTAAGATCTGCTCCAGTTGCAAAAGCATTTTTTCCGGCAAAACGCTGCAAACGATACCCTCTCAATCCGGTCTCTCCTCCTAAATGTGCCGCCTGATAAAACTCATAATCATCACCCATATTTAAATGCGCCTGCACTCTTGTTTTAAGAACCAGCTTTCGGTTTGTGGTAAGAGCATTATAGAAACCCCAGTAGGGTTTAAAATATCCATAAACCTGATCGGTATCTGTGGTATTAAGCTGTCCTCCCAAATTCAGTTCAAACTTCATTCCTCTACTTGGGTTAAGCCTATTATCATAACTTTCGTAACGATATAAGGCATCTAACCCGACAAAATATTTTCTGTCAAAGAAATCAGGATCTTCTGTTTCAAATTCTTCGGTAATAAACCTTCCTTCGGATTTTTCAACCTTATTTCCTTCAAAAGTGGCCATGTATCTAAATAAACTACCAAAAGGCGTTTCATTTTCAAATCCGGCTTTTACTCCAAAGCGACTTATTTTTACACGGTTGTAATCAAAATCCAACTCATCATCAAAATTTGGAGTTTGATTTCCGTAGCCAAAAAAGTTTCTGGCAAAATTTGGGCTGGCATAATCGGCACCAACTTTTAGATTATAATTTCCAAGGATGTTGGCAAATTCACCTTCGTAATAAAGATCAAAACCCTGAGTTGCAAAATAATATCCTCCGCCAAAAGTATGTTGGGCGGTAAAAGGATTTCTTTTAAATGCATTAATAGTATTTACAACTTCAAGCCCTATTTTAAAACCATCATCCGGGTTAAATCCAAATCCGGGTAAAATAGCTCCCGTTGTAAAGTTCTTTTTATCCTTGTCGTAGGTATTAATTTCATAATCATCGGTAAGTCTAAATTTAGCACCACCGTCTTCTTCTATAGTATTTGGTTTAGATTTATGATCGTAGATTTTAAGCCTGTTATTATTCTTAACGGTATAAATATCATTATTCTGGCCACCAATTATTCTTAAGAAAATATAATTGTCACCTTCTCCTTCTACTTGAATTCGATCATCATCATCCAATGCATATAACCAAATTTCATCAGTCTCTTCTTTATGATAAATTTTATCACTTAAAACATCAGCTCTTTCACCGCCTTTATTTCTACTAATTTTAATTCGGGTTTTTCCGTCTTTCATTCGGGTAACATCTACAAAATCATCCTTATCTGTCCCCGTAACGATAGCCAGATCGGCAAAGTGATCGTAATAGCGCATCGCGATATCTACAATATTATCCCTTCTTGCTTTTACTTTTTCAATTAATTCTTTTGTAGTATCATCGTAAGTTTTAGGCGGAAGTTTTTTAAATGCTTCCTCAATAACCGCATCGGTGATATTCTCCTGAATAAATTCAGCCTGCTCTCTCCAGGTCTCTTTTCCTACATTTTGAAGCAAAGAACGATCTAAACCGGTTGCTGAAACATTAAACCATTCTACATCATTAATATCTTCTCCGTAAACTGCAAATTGAGAGGCAAAGCCCGTTAATGCTCTTAGCGTTCCAAAAAAAGCGCCATCAAAATTAGAAAATACCTGGTCTCTATCTCGGGGAATTGGTTCAAAAACGCGATTACCCTCTTCATCTTCAATTTCGGCCCAACGCCATTGGTCTTGATGCCTGTCCCAATCGCCAATAAGCATGTCAAATATCCTGGCTTTTACATAAGCAGATTCATCTAACGAGTATTTTTCGTCCCGGCGTAAGCGGTCAAACATCCCAGCGGTACTTTGTATGTCATGGTTTGGAGAACCAAAACTCTCTGCACCCAACCAGTGATCTTCGGGTCGCTCCTCTATCATATAAATTGCATCCCCGTGTTCTTCATTATATTTCCCTAATTTGGGTTGTTTTGGTAAATAATAAATTTCGGGGTTGGTGTGATGCACTCCTATAGCATCAGCCATAGTAGGGATAGCCAAAAATGCATAAGGATGCGCTGCAGTATAAAAGTCAGAAATAATATCTTCTGCTACTGTATTTTCTAATTGGGTCTCAATAGGAGTATTTTTAAAAGCTACCGTTTGTAAAAATTGAACTGCTTTCTTTTTAAGTCTTCTAAAGTTATATTCACGATCTAAACTATCTTTCATTCTAATAGAAATCGTTTGATGACCACCGCCAGCCCTCATTGGCGTTAAACCTCCATACAGAGTATCCAGATCTGCCACTTCTAAAGTGATATCCGTACCGTAAAGTTCACGGTATCGCTCTCCCCAAACTGTTCTATGCACCGATCCTTTATCGGTTTCATCTTCCGGGTAAACCGAGGTAGTAACTGTCTCATCAAATTCCTGTGGAAATTCAGAAACATCAAATTTTCTAGGAGCTTCAAATATTTCTTTCTGAAATAAGAGTTTTGGTTTATTTTCTTTATTTCCATAAAAACTAACCCAGGATGAACCGTCTTTAAACACATCATAAACTGCAAATCCTTGATCAGGATAAGCAAAAACCCCATCGTTACTTAAAGTAGCGTAAGTTGCCTTTGAAGTTGAACCCGAAACAATTTGCTTTATTTTTCCGTGTTCTATGTATTGTAAGGAATGTTCGTGACCGCTCACAAAGATTAATCGGTCCGACTTTTGGCCTAAGGTTTCCAGGCGTTTTACTAAAGATTTATAACGTTCGTTTTGCGCATCCTGGATAGAAACACCACCTGTTGTTCTAATTAAAGTAGCCAAAGAGCCTAGAATTGGTACTGGAATTTTCTTTTGTGAAGGATAAATGTGTCGGTTAAAATTATACTGTCCACCGTGAATGCCATTGGTAAACAATGGATGGTGAAGCGCTACAATAATATTTTTGTTCTGGCTTTTTTTAAATTCGGTTTCTATTTCAAGAAACATCGCTTCCCGGGTTTTAATTTCGGCACAATCGTCGTTTATCGTAGGACTTTTATCCCAGTCTTCAAGATACCACTGTGAGTCTATTACTATTAGCGTAATATCTTCGCCAATATCCATAATTTCCAGGCCGCAACCTGTTTTTGGACTCCATATTAGATCTTCTCCAAATTTTTCTTTTAAATATTCTTCTTCCCGTTCTAAACCATCAATACGTTCATTATACCAATCGTGATTACCGGGAATAAACAGCACATTACCATCGTAATCTTCAATGGCATCTAACTGGGCATCTATTCTATACTCAGCAGCTTCTCTATCAGGATGACCTTTTTTAGGCATTCCATCGGGATAAATATTATCACCCAGGAAAATGGTATAATTATCTGATTGTTTTACTGAATCCAGGTAACTTTTAAAAGCTATAAGACCTTCAGAACTTCCTCCAATGGGCGAATAACCGCCATCACCTAATAAGTAGAAGGATTTTTCAATTTCTTTATCTGTAGGATATCCAAAATTAGAAGTACGTTCACCTTCGCGGTATTTAGGGTCTGATGAGACACACGAAAAAATCACTAACAGGGCAGTTAGTGATATAAAGATGTTAGTTTTTTTCATAAGGGGAATTGAACATTTTTTGTACTTTGGCTAACAAAAACAAGCTAAAATATATGAATAATCTCATTGAAAAAGCAGATGATTTTGTTTTGAAACTTTTCAAGGAAAAATTACCGAACACGTATATATACCATAATTACAAGCATACAGAACGGGTGGTTAAAAGTACTAAAGAATTAATAGCCAATTCTGAAATTAATGTTAAACAAGAAGAGGCACTCTTGCTTGCAGCGTGGCTACACGACACCGGCTACACCCGTACTTTTAAGGGCCACGAAGAAGAAAGCACAAAAATTGCCGAAGACTTTCTGAAGGGAAATAATGCGACACCAGAGTTAACTAAAGATGTGCTAAAATATATTAAGGCAACAAAATTTGACTATAAACCTGAAAGTCTCCCTGAAAAAATTATAAAAGATGCCGACTCATCTCATTTTGCAAAAGATTATTTTGAAGAAACCAGCGAACTTCTGAGGCAGGAATTAGAACTCCATAATATTAAGAATTTTACTACCGGCGAATGGATTCAGGAGAATATAAGAATGTTTACTGAAAAACATCAATTCTATACCGATTATGCTATTCAGGAATGGGGACCTAAAAAGGAAGAAAACTTACTGGATCTCATTGGAGATAAGAATAAGCAAGAAAAGAAACTAAAAAAGGAAGAAGCTAAAGCGCGAATGAAAGCGCGTTATAAAAACGATAATCCTGAACGGAGTATTCAAACGCTGTTTAGGGTAACGCTTAGGAACCACATAAAATTAAGTGATATTGCAGATACCAAGGCCAACATTCTACTTTCGGTAAATGCGATAATTATTTCCCTGGCGCTGGCCAATATGATTCCGAAATTAGATGCTGCCAGTAATAAGCATTTGTTGATACCTACACTAATCCTAATTTTATTTAGTGTGGCCTCAATAATACTTTCGGTATTATCTACCCGGCCGCAGGTTACCAGCGGTGAATTCACCAAAGAACAGGTGAAAAACCGGGAAGTAAACCTTCTATTCTTTGGGAATAGTCATAAAATGCCATTTGAACAGTTTAAGTGGGGAATGAAAGAGATTATTAAAGATAAAGACTATGTCTACGAATCTTTAATGTTAGATCTTCACCTGCTTGGAAAAGTCTTGCATAGAAAGTATAAAATTCTTAGAATTACTTATACGGTGTTTATGATAGGGATTATTGTTTCGGTAGTTGCTTTTGTAGGTGCTTTTTACCTAATGTAATTCTTCCATTAAATTTTCATAGGTAATAGATCTATCGGGTTCATTGGTATCTGGCGTATATAAAACGTTTATTCGGATAGCTTTGAGCCCTACTACTCCCTGAACATCCTCAAGTTCCAGCAGCTCCAAATCCTCACCCAAATAATTCTTGGTTTGAAGGTATTTGATGTATCTCAAATATTCCTTTTCATCTCCACGCTGGCTATAAACAATTGCGATTTTGCCTTTTTGGGTAATGCGCTCTTCTGTTCCTTTAATAAAAGATTTATCTATTCGTTTTTTAATAATTTCATAGCGTGCATTATAGGTGCCATCAACATCAAATTTCTTTTCATCCATCCTGTATCTAATAGACATAGTAGAGTTATAGACCAGGATTAAGGAAGCAGCATCAAGTTTAATTGGTGTGGTTTGTTGCAACTGGTAAAAACGGTTTTCCATTTCGCACATGGTACTCAATTGCCATAGCCTTAGATTATATAAATACACCTTATTAAAAGGACGGTCCTTTACCATAGATGGGCCAATATAAATATTGTGGTCTACCCCATCGGTTTTGTAACGTTCAAAATAATGCGGATAAATTTTTTGCGCTGCAATTTGTTTTCTATCCAAGAAACGGGACATAGTGCGGTTAATTTGCTGCACGGTCTCATCGTATTTTTTACGATGATTGTAGATTATTCCGGTTTCGGGATTAAGTTGATTTTTATATTCCTCAACCAACTTTTTTAATTCTGAAGACTGTTTACTTAAATGGCTCATGATAGGATTCACTTCCTTCTGAAGCAAGTTAAACACCTTTTGCTCACTGGAAGCATTCAGGCTGCTTTCCAGCTCATCAATAAAATCAGAAATTCTAAATTTAACCTGCTCATAAATTGGAAGCTCTTCCAGCTCATAAGCCTTATCAATAATAGACTGAATTTCCTTTAATTGATTAAGCAAATCTTTTTGAATTGCATCATTTCTAGCATCTGAAGAGGCCACCACATCTATTTGCCCATATAATGGATAAATGTCTTTAAAAACAATATCCTTGAACGAAGCCAGACCATCATCATCATAATCTCTTATATACTTCTTGGCTTCTTTTTCAAAAACCCACAGTACACTTGGGTGTATGGAAGTGCATTCACTCTGGATCACAGCTTTCACCCTATTTTCGAAATCGCTACGATTTCTATCTACCGCAGTGGCGATATAAGGCAGGATTTCATCCAATTTAATAGTATTAATACTATTAAGCTGATTCTTTTTCCGGGCCACCAATTCTAAAACTCCTAACAAACGATTGTTCTTTACTACCGGCGCCAGAATACAACTTTTAACGTCACCTTCCTTTAATCTTCTCGAAAGGATATTATTTTCAGTTTTTTTGGCGTATTCATCTACGTTGGCAATACTAAAAAAACTATGATTTTTAAAAATATTATTAAAACCTTCTTCACAAACTCCCTTTTTACATTCACCTACCAATTCGTCATTCAGAATATAACTACTGGCTTCTTTATATTCCATTTTTTCGAACATTTCGTCCTGCAGATTATAAATAGTAAAACCTACCCTGAGATCTGGGATTTTGTATATGGATCTAAAAATTTCCTCTAATTTCTGGAGTTCATCTTTTTCTGAAGATTTTTCGAAAAGTAAAGCTGTTTTTAATTCAGAGATAGCGTCATCCATAGTGACATCGGTAAGGTTTACTATAGTAAAACCTTTAAAAACCCAACTATTTGGCGGGAATTTTTCGTGCCACAAATCTATATTCTCTACATTTTGCAGTAGTTCATCTACATCTTCATCAGTAATTTTCTTAGCATTTTCCTTAGGATAGATATCAATAAAATCCCCGTTTAAAGCAATTCGATACCGTCTAACTATACCCTGTTTATCGGGTATATCAAAATATAAAGGCCGGGAATAATCTATATTATAACCGTAATAATCATTTAAAATATTAATGCATTCCTGCACATATACCGTTTTATTATCCAGATTTCTTATTTCGAGTTCAAAATCATCAGGAGTAGACTCCATTATTTTTTTTAAACGCTTAGATCTATTAAATAAGAAATTTTGAAATGGTATTGAAGCAGCTTTAATTTCGTTATTAGTAAGTACATTAGGAAAAAGATCGTCTAATAAGACCCTTACAGGCTCCTTGTATTTTTTAAGTTCTTTAAAATCTTTAATCCCATCGGTTAAAGCGGGAAAAGATTCTACGTGTTCAAGAATACTTTGTATATAATTTCGGGAAATTTTATTTTCTTCACACTCTAGCTGTTTTTTATACTGCTCAACAACTTTATGAAAACTAATTTGAATCTCAAAAGGTAAATTTTCTTTCTGTTCTTTCATAAATAGGTAATATCTGTTAAAATTACATATTCCGCAAGGCTTACAAATTTACACAGTTTAAATTAACAATTTTTTATAAAATTAGGAAGGTATTGCCACGCCAGATGCTTATTTTTGTCTCAAATAAAACAATTTTTTATGCGTAAAATAATAGTAATGCTGGCTGTTACCGCCGTATTTGCTTCCTGCCAGGAAGATAAAGGATATTTCATCTCTGGAAATGCTCCCGAAATGGAAAATGGAAAGATGGTTTATGTTTCTGAAATTGACGAAAACACCAATAGACCAAAAAGAATAGATTCTACCACACTTGAAGACGGAAAATTTGAATTGAACCTGGAAGATCCAGAATCTCCAAATTTAAGTTTTCTTGAATTTGAAGGACTTCAGGGCAATGTGATTTTTATTGCTGAAAATGAAGAAATAAATTTCAAAGTTTATAAAGATAGTTTAAGAGCTTCTGAAGTAAGTGGAGGAAAGGAGAATCGTTTATTATCTGAATATTTAGGTCACCTAAAAAACGTAAATGAACAGGTAACAAAAGGTCGTACCGAAATGCGCTCTGCGTTCCAGAAAAAAGACAGCACTAAACTTCTTACCCTTCAGGAAACTGAAAAAGAAATTATAGACAACGATAAAGTCTTTAAGAAAAAGATCGTTAAAGAGAACCCGGATTCTTTTGTTTCTGTAATGGTGATTAGCGATATGCTTAGAATGAAATCGTATCCCGTAAACGAAATTAAAGAAATGTTTGACGGACTTTCAGAGGAAGTAAGAAATACCGCTATTGGAAAGCAAATTGCTCAACAACTTGAAAAAGATAATAAAGTAGCAGTTGGGAGTAAAGCACCTAACTTTACTGCGCCTACTCCAGATGGTGACGAACTTTCTTTAAAGGACGCAATGGGAAAAGTAACGGTAATCGATTTTTGGGCGGCCTGGTGTAAACCTTGTCGTGTAGAAAATCCTAATTTGGTTAAAACTTATAATAAGTACAAAGACGATGGACTAAGTATTATTGGAGTTTCTTTAGACCGTCCAGGCCAAAAGGATCGTTGGATAAAGGCCATTGAAGAAGATGGTTTGCCATGGCACCAGGTTTCTCACCTTGAGTTCTGGCAAGATCCCGTTGCTCAACTCTACGGAATTAGAGCTATCCCTGCCGCTTTTGTTTTAGATGAAGAAGGAACTATTGTAGCCCGTAATCTTAGAGGCGACGATTTAGATAACAAAATTGGAGAACTACTTAATAAGGGTTAGATATTCTCATTTTTCCATAAAATAAAAAAGCGCCTTCCTGGCGCTTTTTCTATGAATAAATTTCTCGATTTCCTTATTCCATAAGTAGCTGAAAAGCTACATTTACACTTATACTCACTTCCATTTCCCCGGGAGCAATAGTTTCCTGGTTTGAAGCCTGGTCTGAAGAAGCTTTCATTTCCATAGCGCGGTATACGGGTTGATTATTATTACTACTTCCTTCACTAATCATAAAAGCGTTTCCCACTTTTTGCCCTAAAGGTTCAGCTAATGCTTCAGCTTTTTCTTTTGCATTTAATACGGCTTTTCTTCTGGCTTCAGCCTTATGCTTTTCAATATCTGAAGATTCGAATTCAATTCCGTTTATTCCGTTGAGGCCATTTTCCAGCAAACCTTTCATAATAGATTCATATTTACTGATATCTTCCAAGGTAATTGAAATTGCCTGATTAGCTACATAAGTGTATGTTTTATCATTATAATTATATCGTTTGTTCAAATTGATATAATTAGTATTGATGTTTTTTTCAGCTATTCCTTCAGATTTTAAATATTTAATCACTTTATCTACCACTTCATCGTTTTGAGATTTAACAGAGGTAGCGCTTTGGCCTTCGTGTTCAATTTGAGAATTTATAGTAACCTTATCTGGGGATACTTTTACAATTCCCTCACCGGTAACATAGATTCCCGGATTATTGTTTTCATTTTGAGCCTGCATTCCCAGCCCGGTAATTACAGCAAAAAGTAAGATTATTTTTTTCATAGGTGATTTATATTTGTTGAAATCTCTTATACAAGAAGAATACCAAATTAGATTTTTCCCATTTTTTGCAGAATAAATAAGAAAACAATGGGAAGTGCCAGTAGTATTACCATTAGCAAATGCTCTTCAAAAACCCAGCTGGCAAGTAACAAGGTTAACAAGTAGCCGCCTACCGCACCACCAAAATGTGCATCATGACCAATATTTCCTAACTGGCGCTTCATTCCGTAAATAGTGTAAAACAAGTAACCTATTCCAAAAATATAAGCCGGCACCGGAATAATAAAAAATAATCCCAGCATCATATCTGGCCTTAATAAAATTGCAGAATACAGTACGCCCATTACCGCACCACTTGCTCCCACAGCCGTATAATGCATATCTTTTTTATGAAAATAATATGATAGCAGATTTCCTAAAACCAAACTGGCGAGGTAAACTAAAATAAACCCTACGGTTCCAAGAAAAAAGATCACCGAATTGGCAAAAAAATAAAGCGTTAGCATATTTACCAAAAGGTGGGTAGTATTTACATGCAAAAATCCCGAAGTTAGGATTTGAAATTTAGCACCGCGGTTTATATCGGCGATATTAAATTTATATTTCTGAAAAAAAGAGTCGTCTTTAAATCCTTTGAATGAAACCAATACATTTACACCAATTATTATAAGGGTAACCAGGTTTAATTCTCCCATAGTAGCTTTAATTTAGTGCCAAATATACCATATATTTGCTGAAAATTATTTTATGCAGGCTGTAGTTTTTTGGTTGATTTATCCGTTGCTTTGGCTTATTTCCGTACTTCCATTTCCTCTTTTTTACCGTGTTTCAGACGTGGTTTATTTTCTAGTTTATCACCTTATAGGTTATAGAAAGAAAACCGTAACAAATAATCTAAAACTTGTTTTTCCTGAAAAATCGTCGGAAGAAATTATTAAGATTAGAAAGAAATTCTATTCACATATGTGTGATATGTTTCTAGAAATGATAAAAAGTATTTCTATTTCTGAAGCAGAACTTAAAAAACGCTTTGTTTATACAAATATTGAAGAAATAAGACGAATAGAAAAACTCGACAAAAGTATTATGCTCATGTGTGGGCATTATGCCAGTTTTGAATGGCTTTTTGCTTTACAACTCCACGAACTTAAACACAGCGCTTTTGGGATTTACAAAAAAATTAGAAATCCCGGTTTTGATAAACTTATTAATGATATAAGACGACGATTTGGCGCCGAACTTATCCAAAACTCTAAAGCCAATATGCGCATTAGCCGAAATGAAAATGCCGGCCTGCGTGGAGCTTATGCCATGATAGCCGACCAATCTCCTAAAACAGCCAGTTATAAATTCTGGACAGATTTTATGGGAAAAAAAGTTCCTTTTTATACAGGATCTGAAAGGATAGCTAAAGAATTTGATATGGTAGTACTCTACCTGCACGTAGAAAAAGTAAAAAGAGGCCATTATAAAGCCTCTTTAATTAATATTTCTGATAATCCTGCTGAAACTGAAAACAATCAAATTACCTTAGATTATATTCAGCATTTAGAAAAACAGATTCGCGAAAAACCAGAACTTTATCTCTGGACGCACAAGCGTTGGAAACATCTTGGAAAAGAAATTCCCAAAAATGCTGTGGTACGTTAGGCTATAATTTTCTTAATTTCCTTAATCATATTTTCAGCCAGCTCATCTGCCTTTTCCTGACTTTTTGCTTCGGTATAAATTCTAATAATCGGTTCGGTATTCGATTTTCTCAAATGCACCCAGTTTTCAGGGAAATCTATTTTCACCCCGTCTACTGTAGAGATTTGTTCATCTTTATATTTCTCCTCCATAGCTTTTAAAATTCCGTCCACATCAATTTCAGGAGTCAACTGAATTTTATTTTTGCTCATATAATAAGCTGTATATTTTTTTCTTAATTCAGAAACGCTAATGTTTTTTTCGGCTAAATAGGTTAAAAACAATCCAACTCCCACCAGACTATCACGTCCGTAATGAGATTCGGGATAAATAATTCCGCCATTGCCCTCTCCACCAATAACCGCATTAGAATCTTTCATTAGCTGTACGACATTAACTTCACCTACCGCACTGGCATTGTATTCCCCGCCGTGCTTTTTAGTGACATCACTAAGCGCTCTTGAAGATGATAAATTACTTACAGTATTTCCCGGAGTTTTAGATAGCACATAATCGGCACATGCAACAAGGGTATATTCTTCTCCAAACATTTCTCCGTGTTCATCAATAAAAGCAAGCCTATCTACATCTGGATCTACTACGATCCCAAAATCGGCTTTTTCCTTTTTTACTAATTCACAAATATCGGTAAGGTGTTCTTTTAAAGGTTCCGGATTATGCGGAAAATGCCCGTTTGGCTCGCAATAAAGTTCTACTACCTCAACGCCCATTTTCTTCAAAAGATCAGGAATTACAATTCCGCCGCTAGAATTCACTCCATCTACCACAACTTTAAAACCGGCCTTTCTTATCTTTTCAGCATCCACAAGTTTAAGTTTCAAAACCTCTTCTATGTGAATATCCATATAATTATCTATCCTGGTAATCATACCGAGGTCATCAACTTCCGAAAAATCAAAATTATCCTGCTCTGCATATTCCAGAATTTTTGCCCCTTCTGCCCCATCCAAAAATTCACCTTTACTATTTAATAATTTGAGGGCATTCCATTGCTTTGGGTTATGGCTGGCGGTTAAGATAATTCCACCATCCGCATTTTCTAAAGGCACGGCAATTTCTACCGTCGGTGTGGTTGATAGGTCTATATCTATCACATCTATCCCTAAACCGGTTAAGGTATTCATTGTTAAATCCTGTACCATTTTTCCAGAAATCCTGGCGTCGCGACCTACAACTACCTTTAATTTTTCATTTTCTGAATTATTTTTTAACCAGGTTCCGTAGGCAGCGGCAAATTTTACTGTATCTATTGGCGTAAGATTATCACCTGTTTTACCTCCAATAGTACCGCGTATACCTGAAATAGATTTAATTAAACTCATAGTTTATTTTAGATTAAATATTCTTTAATAGTAAGCCAGCTAAGAGCTAGCTCCGTATTTTATTTATAGATATATAAACCTCGATTATCGAGTAAAATTTTAACAAATATACAAGGAGCAGTCAGGTAGCGCCAAAACTTAACAAAAATTAAACAGGAAACTACCGGATTTATGTAACTTTCAAAGATGAATTTCTTAGCACACATATACCTTTCGGGCGATAATGACGAATTAAAAATCGGGAATTTTATCGCAGATTCGATTAAAGGAAAACAGTATTTAGAATATCCACCGGAAATTCAAAAGGGAATTGTACTGCATCGTGCTATTGATACTTTTACTGATACTCATCCTATTGTAAGCAAAAGTGTAGCACGTTTATTTGACAGGTATGGACATTATAGCCGCGTTATCGTAGACATTTTATATGATCATTTTCTAGCAGCAAACTGGAAAGATTACAGTGATATTCCTTTAAAGATTTATACTGAAGATTTTTATAAACTTCTTCAAGATAATTTTGAAGTTTTACCAAAACCAGTTCAAAATTTTCTTCCATATATGATTGCTGATAACTGGCTTTTTAATTATCGAAAAATAGATGGCATTGAGAAAATTCTTTTTCAAATGAACCGAAGAATTAAATACCGTGCTAAAATGTATTTAGCCGTTGAAGAATTACGTGAGTTTTATGACGAATTTGAGAATGAATTTAGGATGTTTTTTGAGGAGTTAAGAGCTTTTGTAAAAGTTGAAATGAGCAATTAAAAAAAGAGCCCGATTTGGGCTCTTTAGTTTTATAGGTTAAAGTTAAAAAATTAGTTTGAAGGATTGATATTTGCAGGATTAACTCCATTCAATATTGTTGGATCGTTAGATAAAACTATGTCATCCATAGCAAAATCGTTTCCTGTATTATCTTCTTCACGATCTCTAATTCTAATAATCATCGAACCATCTTCAGTAGCTGTCATTGTAAATCCTACTGTTTTCCAAACAGAACTAGCATCGGTAACTAACGGATCAATTAAGAAGTTCCCAGCTGTAACTCCAGATTCTGGATTGCCGGTACGATATCTAACCCTTAGTCTAGCATTATTTTGATCTGGTGAACTAATATCTTTAACTCTCATTTTTAAGAAATAAGTATCACCTGCACATAATTCCGGAGTTTCCATTGTATAGATAACTCTATCTGATTTATCAGGAGAACCATCAAATACGATCATATTTCCATCATCACCAGGTTGATTAGGACCTACAAAACCAGACCAGTATTTAGATGGATCATTGGTAATAAGATACCCCCCAAATGGAGCAGTAGCCGCTGGATTATCGGCATTAGTATAATCACCATCGTTATTAGTATCTACATCAATATAATCGGTTTGTAAGTTGGTTAAAGAAACTACACCTGTCCCAAAGTCCTGTACCCAGTCTTCAACCACACTACTTAATAAACAAGGATCTGAATCTTCTCCACAATAAGGACCTTCTCTAAAATGCCAGTACTTTTGTTTACCATTAATTTCGAAGTTAGGATCTTTAGTATCTTCATCAGTAAAGTCACCTCTTCTAATTAAGGTTTCATTTCCTTGAGCATCGATAGTCCAAATCTCACCATAGAACCAGGTTTCACCCTCACCATTACGATCTGGTAATGGAATACATAATGGATCTGCTTGAGTAATTTCCTCACCAGAATTTTCTCCGTTGTTATAATCATTAGTATCATCTACCAAAATATTATCGTCGGTAAAAGCTACAGGCAAATCAGAAGGTATAGATGGATACTCCCAAACTTTTACTCTAAAATGAGAAGGTCTGTGTCTTCCATCATCGTCACATTCATTCCCGAAAAAACAGATGTAAGTAAGAGGTAATTCTTCAAAGTCGAAGAATAAGTAACCATATTCCTGAACATCTTGTTCATCATAACATAATACTTCAACTTCTTGATAATGTTTTGTACCTGCTCTTAAATCGATTTCTTGAGGCAATGGGAAATCTACAAAATTGTGAAAACTATAAGGACCATAATTATTATCACTCCTTGGTGCCATTAAAATTAGATCATCATTACTATTATATACTGCAAAATATTCTAATGAATAAATACCTTGCTCTAGTTCTAGTTCTTCGGCTTCAAAAGTCAAATAATTAGTGTTCCCATCAGAATCACTATCTACTGTAATTGGAATTACGTCTACTTTTATGTAGCCTCCACTAACCCAGTTTCCACCGCCATCCTTAACACCGGCCATAACATATGCAGGATCTGCATCTTCAAAGCACCCTCCAATCGGAGCATCTACAGCCTGCTTAGTTTCTACTTTTCTGTTAAAATCACTAAGAGCACCTTTAAAAGAGAGCGTTACCATCTCTTCTCCAGCCGGTCCATCGGGACTGTCTGGGTTGTCTTCCTTACTACAGGAAGTCATTACCATCGCTAATAGAGCGACATAAGCCAAATAAATTTTAAAGTTTTTCATAATAAAAAATTTAGATTAATTAATAAAAGGTTTGATTAATAAGCCTGTAAAAGAACCACCCAATGACAGGCCTATGGGTTTATATTTTAGTTTATTCTAATGCACATATTGATTGATTATCTACGTTTGTTGCTGAAATCACCTCAAAAAGATCGTTCCCGAAAATTTGTCCCGGATAAAATGGCTCTGAGCAACTTGTATGTAGATTATATGATGTATCTGAAATTGTAAATTCCAATTCTGTCCATACTGAAGGAATAGGATGTCCTCCATTTGTTGCCTCCCCTGGCAGTAGTATTTCTTCATTTGTATTTACATCTCCATTAAATATTTCGTAAGGAGAGCCTGGCCCGTTATGAGTTACCACCAAATTAATTGAATCGTCACCTAAATATTTAACCGTAAGCTGCTTTATTTTCCCGCCCTCATCATTATCACAAGGCACACAGTCTTCCGGCTCCTCCGGATCCTGGGGTTCTTCTTCACATTCTCCTTCATTGTCGGTTAAATCATATAATAAATCGAAATTATCTGCTTCACCGCAACAAGCTTCTCTAAAGTGGTAGTAATAATGTTCCTGAGCTTCCTGATATATGTTACCAAGATTTTCAGCATTAAAACTTCCTTCTCTTATTAAAGTTTCAGTTTCGCCCTCTACAAGCCATATTTTTGCATAATAATTATCGATCTCGGGAAGTGGGAAACAGAGTGCATCTGCATAATAATGAGTACCAATATCATCATTAAAAGTCTTTCTTTCATTTTGGGCAACTACTAAAAGATCACCTTCACTTGAACCTTCCCATACTTTCATTTTGAATTGGGCGGGCATATGTCTTTGGTCTTCTTCACACACATTACCGTAAGTGCATAGGTAAACTAAATTGGTTGTATTAAAATCAAAGAATAAATAACCAAAAGCGAAAGCATAATGCTCTTCATAACATAAGACTTGAACCGGTTGGTAATATTTTACCCCGGGACGTATCTTAACTTCTATTGGTAATGGTTTATCAACGAAATTGTGATATTGAATACTCTGGCTATAATCTAAATCTCCATCAGGAATCCTGGGAGCCATATAAATTATGTCGTCTTGATCGTTTCCGGCAGCAGTTGCTACCGCAAAATATTCTATTCTATATTCACCTTCTTCAAGCTCCAGATCTGCAGATTCCTGGGTAAACCAGGCGTCTAAATTACCATCGTTATCCAAATCGGTTCCATTGGGATTTACTTCAATTTCTATCTTCTCCTGGTGAGAATTTTTATACCAAATCCAATCGCCATTTTCGTTTTTTACCTTAATAGCAACTCTAACAAACAGTGGGTTTTCATCTGAACATTGTGGAATATCATAAGCATCAGAGTTAGCTTGTTTAACTAGTTGGTTTCGATTAGCCAGGTCGCTTAGTACACTTCCAAAAGAAAGTTTCCCAACAGCATGGGCTTCCTCTAATTCCTTACCTACTTCTTCCTTGGTACAGGAAACAACACAAAATAACATTAGAATTATTCCCAGGCTAAAACGTATAATTTTTTTCATGACCTAAATAGTTTAGTTATCTAACCTGAAATAAATCAGGTGCATTATAGTATAAAGTTTAGGGGTAAAATGATTGGGGGCGAAGATTTCTGGCTGGTAGGAAATGCCTTAAAATCTTAACACTAATTTATGAGGAGGAGTAGCACTAGTGTATGGGGAAAATCCTGTAAGATTAACCAAAATGAGTTTAATTAATTAATAGTCCTATTCTTACAGAAGTGTGAAAAAATTAATTTCTGAGTAAGTTTCTATATAAATCTTATTATAATAAAGGATGAAAGACCATTAAATTCGATAAACTCTAATTAATAGTATTTTGAGAAAACGTAGAAACTATAATAATAAGCAAACTACAGAGTTCCGAAAGAAGAAATTAAAGGTGATAGAATTAGAAAAATAATTTTTTTAGAAATTGCGAGGCTTGGAATATGTATTGTTTTTATAGTAATAATTGTGGAAAATAACCTCAGCTGTTGTGGAAAATAAATCTACACTTATGTAGCCTATAAATTTTAAAATACAAAACCCGGAGGAAATCCCCCGGGTTTTGATAATTTTATAATAAAATATGGAATTAAACCCAATACCAACGGTTGTTCTTTAATTCAACTCTTTTGAATCCGTATTTAGTCCAATAATACCAAAGATCATTAGCTCTAAGAACCGTAACACCACTAATTGTATAATATTCACCATTAGTATACCTTGGTGTACCACCGCCGGTGGGGTACATACTCTCAATACCCTGGATGTCTCCGGAAGATAATTCATATCTTTGAACTTGGTAAATGCTACCGTTAGTTTTAGTTATTGTAGGCTTCCCGTTATTAGAAAACGAATATGCGCCATACATCATTATTGAGCCAAAATCCAGGCTTGTAGTATATTCATCACCGTCAAAACCACTGGCTGCATAGGTATGAAAATTATGCTCAGCACCGCTTCTAACATTATTTAAGTGTACTTGAATGTAATTACTTCTATCTGCACGGCTTTGTTCGTGCCATAGTCCTACGGCATGACCAATTTCGTGAATGGTATTCCCGGTGCTGCAATAATCAGATAGCGTTATATTCTGTCTACCGCCAATCATACCAACATAAGAGGAACAGCCTGACCCGGTAGTAAAATATATGTAATTTGATTGTCCTGATCTCTCTACAAACTTTAAAGGGGTATTATTCTCCCAGTGACGTATGGCATCGTGAACCCTGTTTTTATCAGGTAGACTGTTGTTTATAGAGTAATACACAGTATTTTCGGGCCACATACCTCTGGTTCTACCAGTACTCTTTTGGGGAGTCTCGTCCTTATCCAAAATTAGATTTTGTGGGGATTTACTAGTTTGATTTGCTGGGATTAGGATATCTCCCTGATAGACATAATTACCGTCTTGTGATTCTACTGGCATCCTTTGACCACCATAATAAATCTCTGAGACGGGGCCTGTTTGGTCAGGATAAGCAACTTCAGTCTGTTGCTCAGAAATTTCCTCAGGCTTTAATTGCGTTTCTGATTCCACATTTTCGGAAATTGGATCTTTACTACATGCCAGAATCGCCAGAACAGGTAGTAACAAAAATTTGCTTTTTTTCATAAGTAGGGTTTTACTTTTTATGATTTAATTAATAAAAATTTGATTCTGGATTTACAAAGGTCATTCCAAAAAAAAACGCACTCAAATAGATCTAAAAAATTAATAGTCAGATTCCTACAAGGATGATTGATTTTAAGTTTTAAAACAATTTGGGAATTCTTAAAACTTAATAAGAATATTTCTTCATCTATTTCTTGATGACTGTCTTTGCTACTATTTCAATAGTTTTTAATAAAAAATGAACTGAAAATACCCAGAAACTTGCTGCCAACATACAGACTAATTTTTAGTTTGTTAATTTTTTTAACAAAAAAAGCTGTGCGAAAATCTCGCACAGCCTCTTTTATCTCACTACCAAAAATGGAGAGAAATAAAAACTACTCAGCTTCTTAGTCACCCCCCGGTTTAAATTAGCTGAGTGTTTATTTATTGTGGTTCACCAGAAACATCACAGATATTCGCTCTAACACTGATATCTATAGGTAAATCATCTGCTGTAATCTCAGGAATGGTTATAGATCCTCCTTCATTTGGCACAGATATCTCTGTACAGTTTGCCGTTTCAAGTACAATCACCTCTATAGCTGATATTTCATAAGGTATAATAGGGGTAATTCCAACAAACAGGCCACCTTCTACAAGTACTGCCGACCAATCTCCATAATAAACATTGGTCACCACAGGACTAGAGATACTATTGAAATTAATATCTGTACTTTCTGTGGACACACATCCATTAGCAGCTGCTGTTAAACAAGGAACTACTGTTATACCGCAATCTGGAGAAGGATCTCTTACACAGCCGGGATTTTCATTTTCATTTAAGATATCATCCCCATCAATATCTGGATCGCAAACGTCACCAACACCATCTTCATCTAAATCTGCCTGATCTGTATTCGCAATACCTGGACAATTATCCTGTCCATTAGGTATCGTGTCGTTATCACAATCGGCAGCAGGATCTTCTGGGTCACATTCTTCACCATTTCCATTTCCAGGATCATCTTGATCACAGAAGAGTAAGTGGAAATAATCAATTGTACCATCTTCTTGTACACTATTCATTATATCTCCCCACGACAAATCAAGAATAATTTCTTCATCAGCTGGATCTGGATAATTCCCTGTCCAATTTGATAAGGTTGCGATTATTCTTATATAATTTGTAGTACTGGTCTCATTGTACATAGGCGCAGGAACTGCAAAGCAAAAAGGATCAGCATAATAATCACCGGTATCCTCATCAAATCCATAACTATCTTCTGGAAGATCCATGCTTTCATGTAAAACCATATCTTCGCTTCCACCAGTATATATTATTTCCAGGCTGTAATTAGCAGCGAAATGTCTTCCATCTTCATTGCAGTAGTTTGCAAAAATACACACTTCGTGCAGTACTTCAGGAACCAGATTAAAGAACTGATAACCATATAAATCTACATCTCGATTATCAAAACATAAAACTTCTATATCAACATATTTTTTAGATCCTGCTCTTATCGTAAAATTGTATGGTAACCCCTGATTTACAAAAGCTCCATAATTACTAGTTGTTGCGGGAGCCGCCCAAATTACTGTAGAACCTACATCATCTGGATCTCCATCATAAACTAAAAACGTAGTAACAGATACAGTAGCTGTTTTATCATCGGCATTTGCTACAGGAATTTTTAAATCCTCATCATAATCAGTGTAAAAGCTTCCATTTTCGCTTAAAATAGGAACGTTTACGTTAATAACACCTTCAAGGTCTGTCCCTGAATTATGTGTTAGCTCGATATGCGCATAGGCCGGAGCTTCAGAGGAACAGTCTGGAATGCTTTGTTTAACCGCTGCCCGATTTACAAAGTCATTAAGGGTTGCTCCCAGACTTAATTCAGCAAAACTCTCTGAACCTGGGTCATTATTTAAAGTTCCGTCCTCATCTTTAGTACACGAGGTAACAAAGAGGGAAAGAACGGCCACAAGGGCCAGATATTTTTTTAAAAGTTTCATAATTAAAGTTTTTGGATTAAATATTTAGAATGGTTAATAAAAACTACCAGGAGATTAAAGCTCCTGATAGTTTATTTCTGATTTTAGTAACAAGCTACAGCGTGAACAATAATATAAAAGTCATCACTATAGTCTCTCTCCCAGGTATAAGTTAAAGTACCTGCGTTAACCTCATCATTCAGGTTATATTGACCAGGTGCAAAAACGTTATTTCCCGATGGTACCTCTTCACTTAAATTAATGTGAAGCTCATTTAAACTTACTCCAGGTTCTAGCGTGATCTCCAATGTGATATCATCATCATCTATTGAGATTTCAGCAGTACCTACAAGTTCTCCTTTAGAGGTGTCATTTTGGCCTGCTCCTGCCCAAATACTAAATGTTTTACTATCTCCATCTTCACTGGTTTGATAGTGTTCTGCCCAGCCCCAACGATTAGCATTTGCAAGTGTATTTAACCCTGTATCACCTTTCATATAAGCGGTTTCACAGTAATCACCTTCTTCTTCAGGACATCCGTTATTAGATTCCGGACCAGCCTGGTAGGGACACTCATCTATACAATCATTAAGTCCATCTCCGTCTGCATCGCCGGCACATTCATCAATAGGACAACCACCATCTAGAGGATCACCGAAATCTTCAGGACATGAGTCACATCCATCTGGAACGCCATCTCCATCCATGTCATCTCTATCATCATAACCAGGACATTCATCCTCATTATCAGGCACACAATCACCGTCGGTATCTTCCTCGGTTATTGGACAATCTTGTATTGGGTCATCTCCACAGTTAAAGAAAATATGCTCATAGTCTATAGTGTCATTATCACCAAAGTACGACTGAACATCGTTCCAGCTTAAGTAAATAACCTCAGGCTCCTCAGCACCAGGGGTTCCGTAATTATCATCCCAATCAGCTAAAGTAACGGTAACTCGTAGGTAAACGTCAGTGTCTAACTCGTCATACATAGGAGCAGGGATTGCTAAACATAGTGGCTCTGCATACCAGTCACCTGAATTATCATCTTCGGTATTTCCGGTTTCAGGAGACTTATTGGTGTATAAATTAATATCCTCTTCCCCTTCTCTTATATAATCAATATCTAGATTGTAATTCGCTGTATAATGTCTACCATTATCTGTACAATAATTAGCAAATACACAGAACTCATAAAGTTCTATAGGAATAAGATCAAAGAACTGGTAACCATAAAGGTTTACATCCCGATCATCAAAACATAAGACTTCAACATCTAAATATTTTTTAGAGCCTGCTCTTAAATCAAAATTGATAGGTAAGGCATCGTTCACGAAGTTCTTATATTCTCCTTCATCTGTTGGTGCTACCCATATAGGTGAAACACCTTCTCCTGGTTCTTCAGCGTACACCATAAATGTGGTGAGGCTTACTGCAGTTGTTGTCTCATTCGCAGGAATAGGGATCTCCAAATCATCCTCATAATCTGTGAAATAGGTCTCTCCATCAAAAAGAATAGGTACAACTACATCTTCAGTTCCCAATTCGTGGGTAAGTACAACCCAGGCATACATTGGTGTATCATCAGAACATACCGGGATTTCATCTGAAATCGCCTGACGATTATTATCCACGAGATCATTTAGAATAGCACCTATTGAGATACTACCCATTTCCTCATTTCCAGAGGGCTCATTAGCCTCATCTTTACTACAGGAAGAAAATAGCATCCCCGTAGCCACGAAAATGGCCAGAATTAATTTTAAATTCTTCATTATTTCTTGGTTTTAAAATGATTAAAAAAGGTGTCCCAGGATGGGACACCTTTAGGGTGTTTTAATATTCTTCAAACTCACCACAAGCAAGTGGTGTCATATTTGCTTCATGCAAAACTGCAGTTCTTAGATCTAAATTAGCAGCTGCTACCTGAGCAGGAGTTAAAGTAAAAGTCCTGGTATAGAATAAGTTTCCAGCTGCGTCTGCTTCTGGCCAAACATCTCCTGTGTAATCAAGGTCCCAAATTGGCGAACCATAATCTGCACAGGTTGCATTTTCATGAATGTGTTGTGGCACATCTCCTGGAGTAAGTTCAGTAGCTGCAGTAGTAGCAGTTAATTGATTACCTTGTAACTTCAGATATGCAAATCCTACAGCATTTGAATCACCTAAATTCTTTAAACAAGCCTTATAACGTTTAGCTTCGGTTCTAGGATCATCAAATGGTGGAGGGTTATCATTTCCACATCCATAGTTAAAGTGGTAGTAATCCATTGTTGAATCATCGTCCTCACTATAGAACATTTTGATTTCATCATCAGTTATTGGACCTGCAAGAATAACTTCTCCGGCATCATCTGAACTATACTCGTCGGTATTATTCAGAGTAATCTGGAAATAGTAAGTATCAGTTTCGGCTGTATCAGGTAACCAGAAACATAATGGATCTGAATAGTAATCTCCTGTAACATCGTCTTCATCTACAACATTAGATTCTGTGTAAATTGGATCTCCAACTGCTTCTGAGCCCATCCATACATTTACTGTATAACCGGCTACATAGTGTCTTCCATCTTCTGAAGGACAGAAGTTTCCGAATAAACAAAATTTAATCAGCGGGATTGGTACAAGATCAAAGAATTGATATCCGTATAAGTTTACATCTCTATCATCAAAACATAATACTTCTACATCTACGTATTTCTTTGAGCCAGCTCTAAGATCAAAATTAATTGGAAGAGGATCGTTTACAAAGTTTTCATAATCACTTCCTTCTTTTGGTGCTACCCAAATTGGCAAGGTTGTGTCCCCTGGTTCTTCGGAATACACCCAGAAATCGGTTACACTAATTGAAGTAGTTGTTTCCCCCGCAGGAATTGGAATTTCCAGCTCATCATCATAATCAGTAAAATAAGTAGTTCCATCAAAGTTAACAGGAACAACTACATCTTCTTCTCCCAAATCATGGGTAAGTACGACTCTCACATACATAGGAGCATCTTCAGAACACTCAGGAATCGCCTGTTTCAATAAACCCTGTCTATCCAGATCGTTTAAAACTGCGCCCAGGGAAATGCTTGCCATTTCTCCATCGGTTCCCACATTATTTGTGGATTCATCTTTACTACAAGATGTAAATAACATCGCAATGATTGCGAGGCCGGTAAAGTAATTTTTTAGGTTTTTCATAACACTAAAGTTTTTGGTTAATAAATATTTAGAATGGTTAAAACAATATATATAATACGACTCTGTTAAGAGCATCTTGATATATCAATATTAATTAGGGGGCGGTAAATAAATAGGTTGATCGCAAAAACTAGTGAAGTGGGGTGACTAGTAATTCATATGATAAATGTAGTCTAATTCTTTCCTTTCATGCTATAGGGGTTTTCTCCCCTATTTCGCCGAAAGGACTAATTTTTACACTTTTTGATAATCTATAAGCTTATGATTAATCGCATAAATAATACTTTCCAGGATAGTATCAGAGTTTGTTCTCTTTATAATATTGGAGCGATGTTTCTCTATCGTTTTAGGAGATATAAACAAAGCTTCAGATATATCTTTGGTTTTGTATCCTTTTATAAGTAGTTCAATAATTTCCTTTTCTCTATTGGTGAATTTAAAATCGGTAAGTTGACTATTCTGTTTAAAACAATTTTCTACCTCTTCAGATGCTGTCCCTATTCCTTCATTAATAACATCGTTTTCTTCTACGAAATCTATAAACATTACAAACTGATGGCCGAAATTTCTATTTAATTTAGAAAAATTTATTCGGGCATTTCTTACCTTATCATTCCTTAATAATAAGGCAGTCTTTGTTGCCGCTTTTATGTGTTTACCTCTGGCAAAATTCCTTAAACTATCTTTTACCTTTTGTACGTTTTGGCAATTTACAAAGTCGGTGAGTTTTAAACCATTTTTCTCTTTCACATCAAAACTTTGTTTAAAAGCATCGTTCATTGCCACAATTTCGTTCTGGTCCAGTAACACTACCGGTTGAGAAATTATATTAAACATACCCATAAAGGCATCTTTCCAAAAGTTAGAAAGAGAACGATTGCTGTATACCAATTTTATGATTTTTCCACATAGCGCTTCTATAGTTGGAGAATAAACAAATTCATCTACAACTTTTCTAAATCGGCTCTCGGCCTCCGCCCTGTAACGTTCTTCAGCATAAACTACGAGCCAGGCCTTGGTAAGAAAATGATTGGATTTAAAATTGGCGATATTTTTAAAATTCCTTCCCGATCTAAAAGAAGAATAATCTAATAGAATTACATCGGGTAACAAGTTTAATGCAATGTTAAAACCTGTATGTAAAGAATTTGCGTGGGCTACTTCAAATTGCATACTAACCCCCTCCTGAACACAGTCTACCATACTTTGTTTGTTGGTAATAAGCAGTAATTGCTTTTTATCCGTTATCATACTACATCAATTTTGCGGCTGTTTAGCCAGTTAGTTAAAAACCGTGGAAAGTCCACAAGACATTAATTTGACAGACTCAAAACATTTAGATGTAAGGATCTGGATGTTTTAAATCTCACTTGGGGTGCAAAAAATAAAGGGGCAAAATTGATAGGGCTTTAAAATTTACCTACATAATAGGTTTAAAGTTTTCCGGGGGGTGGAAAAAAAATAAGAAGATTTGGTATTTCAAATATAGGGGATTAACCTTATTTTATGCAAAAAAATAAAGTAATATTATACTGACAATCAATAAAATAAACCAAAGATGAAAGTGATTACAAATCCGATAAATATATATTTATAGCTCGTAGGAAAGCCTGTAAATTTATCATTCTGATTTTTGTAACACTAATTCCCCATTAAACAGATGTGAATATAAACGATCACCAGATTAAGTAAGTAAAATCTTTTTATCCTTCAAATCACATATTCCGTCATCTTAAATTTCAAATAATACTGACAGAAAAATAATTGTATAGTTTTGAGTTTAAGAATTCACAGAACAAGATTTTAAAAAAAAACTAAGATATCTTCGGGGGTTTTAACCTACGGTTAATGCCCATCGTATAATGCCCCATCGTAAACGGCCAGTCAAAAATCTTCAATCAAAAAGCTATTCAGATTGTGACTTTAATTTTTTTAAAAGTCTAACCTGTTTCTTCAAACCTGCAAAAAGGGATGAATAAATTTCTGAAAATTTTGTGTTTGATATGGAAAGCGGGAGGTTTCGGAGGTAAAAGCTAATGTAAATCAAGTATTAAATATTTTGGTTGGTTAATAATAATGAAATGTAAGCCGACTAACAGAGATTATGACCACAGATAATAAATTAACTCGTATTTAACTGGCAAACCTATCTTTTTATTACTAATGATTATAAATATTGATAATTTTCTAATTTTTATAAGCTGAACTATTCACATTTAAACTTTAAACCATAATTAACACTAGCAGAAACATCCTTTCTTTTTAGTTAGCACCACTTTAAGTACCTTTGCCCCCTTGATAAAAAATATGGCAAAAACCGACGAATTTATAGAAGTATTAGGGGCTCGCGTTCATAATCTTAAAAATATAGATGTTAATATTCCAAGAGAAAAACTGGTAGTGATTACCGGTCTCTCGGGTTCCGGGAAATCATCCCTGGCTTTTGATACTATTTATGCTGAAGGACAACGTCGTTACATAGAAACTTTTTCGGCTTATGCACGGCAGTTTTTAGGCGGCCTGGAGCGTCCCGATGTAGATAAAATTGAAGGGCTCTCTCCTGTTATTGCTATAGAACAAAAAACCACTAGTAAAAATCCTAGAAGTACGGTTGGGACTATTACCGAGATTTACGATTTCTTACGATTACTTTATGCCCGCGCCGGGGATGCTTATAGTTATAAGACCGGTGAGAAAATGGTTAGTTATACAGATAGCCAGATAAAAGACCTTATTTTAAAAGATTTTCAGGGGCAAAAAGTGAGTGTGCTCGCTCCGGTTATTAAATCCAGAAAAGGGCA
The DNA here is from genome assembly GCF_020164555.1 of Salegentibacter lacus. GTDB lineage: Bacteria > Bacteroidota > Bacteroidia > Flavobacteriales > Flavobacteriaceae > Salegentibacter > Salegentibacter lacus. The sequence goes on from NZ_JAIQZB010000013.1 coordinate 126,617, forward strand.
TTATCGTGAATTATTTGAACAAATAGCCAAACAGGGATTTTTAAAAGCACGTGTAGACGGTGAAGTTCGGGATCTTGTAAAAGGGATGAAGCTCGATCGATACAAAATGCACGATATAGAAATTGTAATTGATCGCTTAAAAATTGACGATAAGACCGATGCGCAAAAACGTTTAGATGAAAGCATCAAAACTGCAATGTATCACGGTAGTGACACTCTTATGATCCTGGATCAGGAAACCGAAAAAGTTCGTTATTTCAGTAGAAATTTAATGTGTCCCACTACCGGGATTTCCTATCCAAACCCTGAACCAAATACCTTTTCATTTAATTCACCAAAAGGTGCCTGCCCAAGTTGTAACGGCATTGGTACTTTATACCAGGTGAATATTGATAAAATTATCCCAGATAATTCTAAATCAATTAAAAATGGGGCTTTGGCTCCTCACGGTCCGCAAAAGAAAAACTGGGTATTTTCTCAATTAGAATTAATTGCTGAACGCTGGGACTTTAAATTAACCGATCCCGTTTCTAAAATTCCAGATGCCGCGATGAAGTTTATACTTCACGGCGGTAAAGAAACTTTTAGTAAAGAATCGAAAAGCCTTGGGATAACCCGTGAGTTTAAGATCAATTTCGAAGGCGTAGCTACTTTTATTGAAACTACATTTAATAATAACGATTCTACTTCTTTAAGGCGCTGGGCCAAAGAATATATGGATAAAGTTGAATGTCCCGATTGCGAAGGCAGCCGACTTAAAAAAGAATCACTTTATTTCAGAATAAACGATAAGAATATAGCTGAACTTTCTTTAATGGATATTGAAGATTTGGCTAAATGGTTTACTGGATTAGAAAATAAACTAAGCAAAAAGCAAAACCAGATTGCTTCTGAAGTGATTAAAGAAATTAGAACAAGAATTGGTTTTCTGGTAGATGTTGGTCTCACCTATCTTTCGCTTAACCGTGGTTCAAAATCACTTTCAGGCGGGGAAGCACAACGAATAAGATTGGCCACACAAATTGGTTCACAGTTGGTTGGTGTTCTCTATATTTTAGATGAACCCAGCATTGGTTTGCATCAGCGTGATAACGAAAAGCTCATTAATTCTTTAATTGCTCTTCGTGATATTGGCAATTCGGTTATTGTGGTAGAGCACGATAAAGATATGATAGAACGCGCCGATTATGTTATAGACATCGGCCCAAGAGCAGGGAAACACGGTGGCGAAATAATAAGTGAAGGTCCCCCTTCAGAATTATTAAAACACGACACACTTACTGCTTCATATTTAAACGGAAGTAAAGAAATTGCGATTCCTAAAGAAAGAAGAAAAGGAAACGGAAAGCATATAGAACTAAAAGGAGCAACGGGAAACAACCTTAAAAATGTTTCGATAAAAATTCCTTTAGGACAAATGATAGCGGTTACCGGTGTTTCTGGAAGTGGGAAATCTACCCTAATCAACGAGACTTTGTATCCTATCATGAACGCCTATTATTTTAATGGCGTAAAAGTGCCAAAACCTTATAAAACAATCAAGGGACTGGATAATGCCGATAAGGTTATAGACATTAATCAAACGCCCATTGGCAGAACTCCAAGATCTAACCCGGCTACTTATACCGGCGTATTTTCAGAAATTAGAAGCTTATTTGCCAAAACGCCCGAAGCTCTTATTCGTGGATACAAACCCGGAAGATTCAGTTTTAATGTTAAAGGTGGAAGATGTGAAACCTGCAGAGGTGCCGGATTAAGGGTTATTGAAATGAATTTTCTCCCAGACGTTTACGTTGAATGCGAAACCTGCCAGGGGAAACGCTTTAATAGAGAAACTTTAGAAATTCGATATAAAGGAAAATCTATAGCTGATGTTTTGGAGATGACGATTAATGAAGCTACTACCTTTTTCGAGCCTATTCCGAAGATCTATAGAAAATTAAAGACTATAAAAGATGTCGGTTTGGGGTATATCACTTTAGGACAGCAAAGTACCACGCTTTCGGGTGGGGAAGCCCAGCGAATTAAACTGGCTACAGAACTTTCAAAACGGGATACCGGAAATACTTTTTATATCTTAGACGAGCCTACCACCGGTTTACACTTTGAAGATATTCGGGTGTTAATGGACGTTTTAAACGAATTAACCAATAAAGGAAATACCGTCCTTATTATAGAACATAATATGGACGTAATAAAAATGGCCGATTACATAATTGATATTGGTCCTGAAGGTGGTAAAAATGGCGGTAAAGTAATCGCTAAAGGTACCCCCGAAGAAGTTGCCAAATCGAAGAAAAGTTATACTGCCGGTTTCCTTAAAAAAGAATTACACTAACAATACTAATTATAATATGAACAACAATCTTAAAAATAAAGCGTGGAACGAAATTAAAACAAACGATTCCTGGGCGATCTTTAAAATAATGGGCGAATTTGTAAATGGCTACGAAAAGCTAAGTCAAATTGGTCCCTGTGTTTCCATTTTCGGTTCTGCACGAACCAAACCCGATCAGAAATATTATAAACTGGCCGAAAAGATTTCCAAAAAAATTGTTGAAAATGGATATGGAGTAATAACCGGCGGTGGTCCTGGAATTATGGAAGCTGGTAATAAAGGTGCTCATCTTGGTGGTGGAACCTCTGTAGGATTAAACATTGACCTTCCATTCGAGCAACACGACAACCCATATATTGACAACGATAAAAGCCTGGATTTTGATTACTTTTTTGTTAGAAAAGTAATGTTCGTAAAATACTCCCAGGGTTTTGTAGTCATGCCGGGCGGTTTTGGAACTTTAGATGAACTCTTTGAAGCAATCACACTAATTCAAACCCATAAAATCGATAAATTCCCTATTATTTTGGTGGGAAGAGATTTTTGGGGCGGACTGGTAGACTGGATACAAAGTACACTTTTAGACACCTTTCAAAACATAAGTGCACCAGATATGGACCTTGTTCAGGTAGTAGATACCGAAGATGAAGTTATTGAAATTCTAAACGAATTTTATGGTGAGTACAACCTTAGTCCTAACTTTTAATTAATTCTTGAGGAGGGAAAAAAACTTTGATTATATTTAGCTCAAATTCTGTGATACGCTAAATATATTCCCCTTGAGATTTTATCTGTTTTTTTTATTTTTTTTTGTGGGAATTGGATGGGGTTTTACTCAAAACTCCATCTCTTTAAATGCTCACTTAAACGATAGTACGCATACCTTTACTATAGAACAGGAATTGGTGTATACCAACTCCAGCAAGGATACTCTTACCCAACTTTACTTAAATGATTGGGCAAATGCTTTTAGTGCAAAGAACACACCCCTCGCCAAACGTTTTGCCGAGGAATTTGCAAGGCGTTTCAGGTTTGCTAAAAATGATGAACGTGGTGCTACCAATATAGGAATTATAACAAATTCTGAAAATGACACCCTTATTTGGGAGCGTCCTGAAGGAGCACAGGATCTTATAAATCTTAAACTTTACAAACCATTACTTCCCGGGGAAAGCTTTACCATAAATCTCGATTATCGGGTTAAAATTCCGATTGATAAATTTACACGCTACGGGGTAGATTCAGATAATAACTACAAACTTAGGTATTGGTATATTACGCCTGGAGTCTACAAAAATGGTGAATGGGAAGTTTATAGCCACAAAAATTTAGGTGATCAATATAATGCAATGCATGATATTGAAATCAGCCTTACCACACCACCTGAATACTACGTGGGTTCAGCTCTGGATTTTGAAAGTGTGCACACCACAAATGGTACAAAAACAGTTAAACTTTCAGGGGAAAATCAATTAGACACCAAATTATACCTTACCAATTCTTTTATTTTTGAATCTATTAGGACTGATGCTCACGAAGTACTTACTAATGTAGATGATGATGAACTTCAGCCAGAAATTAAAAGGATTCTGTTAGATCGTATTATAAAATACTACAACGACCGACTTGGCGAATATCCTCATAAAAACATTTTTGTAACCCGGGACGATTATTTAAACAGTCCTATTTACGGTTTAAATCAATTACCAGGTTTCATCCGTCCGTTTCCTGATGGTTTTCAATATGATATTAAGCAATTCAAAACCATTACCAATTATTTGTTAGAGAACTCGGTGCATATTAATCCGCGCAAAGAACAGTGGATACACGATGCTATTCTGGTTTCTTTAATGATAGATTATGTGAATGAGTATTACCCAAATATGAAACTCTTAGGTAACCTTAGCAGTATTATAGGTGTAAGATGGTTTCACGCTGCAGATTTAGAATTTAACGATCAGTACCAGTTTCTTTATATGAATATGGCGCGCATGAATCTAGACCAACCCCTAAGTGCAGCTCAGGATTCCCTGGTTAAATTCAATAAAAATATCGCTAATTCCTATAAAGCAGGAGTTGGCCTTAAATATATTGAAGATTACCTTGGAAACGGAAAGGTTAAAGATGCAGTTAAAGATTTTTATGAGGAACATAATATGCGTCCCACCACTGCTGAAGATTTTGAGCAAACTTTAAAAAGATATGCCACTAAAGATATTTCCTGGTTTTTTCAGGATTATGTAAACTCAAATAAAAAAATAGATTTCACCATTCAAAGCTTATATAAAACAAAAGATTCTCTGCGGGTTACCATAAAGAACAAGAGAAAAACCGACTTTCCGGTTTCTCTGTATGGTTTAAAAGATGGAAAAATAGTCTTTAAAAAATGGGTAGAAAATATAGATAAAACCAAAACAATAGAAATTGCCCGGCAGGATGTAGATAGGCTTGCATTAAATTATGAGCAAAAAATCCCTGAATTTAATCAACGGGATAATTACAAAGCGGTTACCAAACTTTTTAATAAACCGCTTCAACTTAGGTTATTTCAAGATATAGAAGACCCGAGGTATTCACAGCTATTTTTTATGCCAGAATTCAGTTATAACCTTTACGATGGTATTTCTATTGGTCCTAAATTGTATAACAAAACAGTTCTTTCAAAAACATTCAACTTTAATATTTCTCCCAAATACGGTTTTAATAGTAAAACCATAGTAGGCTCGGCTTCCTTCAGTAATACCCATCAGTTTGAAAATAAAGAACTATACGCGATTACATACGGACTTGGGGGAACGCGTTATTCCTATGGTTATAATCTTTTCTATGAAAAATATACACCGTTTTTAAATTTTTCTTTCAGAGATAAATATTTGCGGGATAATGAGCGTCAAAATTTAATGATAAGGAATGTAAATGTGAGAAGGGATAGCGATCCTAATAAAACTTTGGATGAACCTAATTATAATGTTTTCAACATTAATTATAGGTATAGCAAGCCTCATTTGGTAGATTATTATAGAGCTTCTTTCGATTTTCAACTGGCAGAAAAGTTCAGTAAAATATCTATGAGCCTGGAGTATAGAAAACTGTTTAAGAATAACCGTCAAATCAATCTACGCTTTTTTACGGGAACTTTTCTATACAGTGATGATATGGAATCAAATTATTTTAGTTTTGCCTTAGATAGGCCTACAGATTATCTTTTCGATTATAATTATTACGGAAGAAGCCAGGGCTCTGGTTTATTTAGCCAGCAAATTATTGTTGCTGAAGGTGGTTTTAAATCACAATTACAACCCGAATATGCCAACCAATGGCTAACAACATTAAATGCCAGTACAAACCTATATAAATGGTTTTTTGTATATGGTGATGTAGGTTTGGTGAAAAACCAGCACGAAAATGCAAAGTTTTTATACGATTCTGGAGTTCGGCTAAGTTTAGTTGACGATTATTTTGAAGTTTTCTTTCCTGTTTATTCTAATTTAGGTTGGGAAATTGCCCAGGAAAATTATGATCAAAAAATAAGATTTATTGTATCCTTAGATATTAACACTTTGATCAAGCTGTTTACCCGACGCTGGTATTAACAAAGATTTAAAGGCTTAGGTAATTCTTAGCATTCTGCATTTCAATTACATAAAAATCATTATTTTATGTGATTTCGATTATTTTATTCCACTAAACACAATAAAAATCCATTAAAATAAACTTTTCTTAAAATATTTTGATTTTAATGAATTGTGTACAATCTAAGTTTTCGTTATATTTGTTATTATTCAAAATAACGTTCATGCAAAGCGAAACAAAAACTAAAGATTCAATTTCATTTGAAGATTTCAAGGCCGAGGTGCTGGCAGATTATAAAATTGCCGTTACCAGCCGTGAATGCAGCCTTCTGGGAAGACGCGAAGTGCTTACTGGAAAGGCTAAATTCGGAATTTTTGGCGATGGAAAAGAAGTGCCACAGCTTGCTATGGCAAAAGCTTTTAAAAATGGCGATTTTAGGTCTGGTTATTATCGTGATCAAACTTTTATGATGGCCATTAATCAATTTAGCATAGAACAATTCTTTTCCGGTTTGTATGCCGATTCTAACCTGGAAAACGAGCCAATGTCTGGCGGAAGACAAATGGGAGGTCACTTTACCACCCACAGTCTTAATGAAGATGGGAGCTGGAAAAACCTGATGGAGCAGAAAAACTCCAGTGCTGATATTTCCCCTACTGCCGGCCAAATGCCGAGACTTTTAGGCCTTGCACAGGCTTCAAAAATATATAGAAACGTAGAAGGACTATCTCCCGAAAACTTTTCAGAAAACGGAAATGAAATCGCCTGGGGAACCATTGGAAATGCAAGTACCAGTGAAGGCCATTTTTGGGAAACCATAAATGCCGCCGGTGTTTTACAGGTTCCTATGATTATGAGCGTATGGGACGATGAATATGGAATTTCAGTTCACGCAAAACACCAAACCACCAAAGAAAATATTTCTGAAATCCTTAAAGGTTTTCAGAGAGATGAAGATAATAAAGGCTACGAAATTATTGTAGTTAATGGCTGGGATTATGTAGCACTTATTGAAGCCTATGAAAAAGCTGAAAAGATAGCCAGAAATGAGCATTGCCCGGTTCTTATTCATGTGGTAGAACTTACTCAACCGCAAGGTCATTCTACTTCTGGTTCTCACGAACGTTACAAAAATGAACAGCGTTTATCCTGGGAGCGCGAGTACGATTGCAACGTAAAGCTTAGGGAATGGATTATTGAAAATAATATTAGTACAGACGAAGAATTACAGGGTATTGAGAAAGAAATAAGAACCAAAGTTAGAGAAGGCAAACGAACTGCGTGGAATAATTATGCAGAACCTACCAAAGCCAGACAAAAAGAACTGCTTTCTGTACTTTCTAAGTTAGCAAAAAACACCGACGAAAAAGAAGCGGTGATTAAACTGGCTAAAGAATTAAACGGAAATAAAGAACCCCTCAAAAAAGATCTTGCCGTTGCAGCCAGAAAGACTTTAAGAGTTATTCGAAACGAAAATTCTGAAGAAAAATCAAGGCTTCTTGACTGGCTATCTGATTTTGAAAAAGATATGGCTGACGATTATAACAGTCATTTATATATTGAATCAAACGGTCTTCAAACTGAAGTCTTACCCGAATATAATGAAGATTCATCAGATGTAGATGGAAGAATTATTCTGCGTGATAACTTCGATCAAATTTTCGGCAACAAACCTGAAACCTTAATTTTTGGAGAAGATGCCGGAGAAATTGGTGATGTAAATCAGGGCCTTGAAGGACTTCAAAATAAATACGGAAAATTACGCGTTGCCGATGTTGGTATTCGTGAAGCCACCATTCTTGGCCAGGGAATTGGGATGGCAATGAGAGGCCTAAGACCAATAGCCGAAATTCAATACTTGGATTATGTAATGTATGCATTGCAGGGAATGAGTGACGATCTTGCTACCCTACAATATCGAACTAAAGGAAAGCAAAAAGCCCCGCTTATTATAAGAACCCGTGGTCACCGTTTAGAAGGTATTTGGCATAGTGGTTCACAAATGGGCGGAATCTTAAACCTGGTGCGCGGAATGTTTGTTCTTGTACCCAGAAATATGACCAAAGCAGCTGGTTTCTATAACACGCTACTGGAACAGGACACTCCTGCTCTTTTGGTAGAATGCTTAAATGGTTACCGTTTAAAAGAGAAAAAACCGAGCAACCTTTCTGAACTTAGAACACCAATTGGTAAAGTTGAAACAGTTAGAGAAGGAAGCGATATCACTTTAATTTCTTATGGTTCTACTTTAAGAATTGTGGCTCAAACCGCAGAGGAATTAAATGAATTCGGGATTAACGCCGAGGTAATCGATGTCCAGTCTCTACTTCCATTTGATCTGGATCACGACATTGTAAAAAGCGTAGAAAAAACCAACCGACTTCTGGTTATAGACGAAGATGTTCCGGGAGGAGCTTCTGCGTTTATTTTAGATAAGGTTTTAAACGAGCAAAATGCCTGGAGATATCTGGACAGCAAACCACAAACGCTCACAGCTAAAGAGCACCGTCCAGCTTATGGAACCGACGGGGACTATTTTAGTAAACCTTCAGCAGAAGATATTTTTGAAAAAGTTTATGCGATCTTCAACGAAGTAAATCCTAAAGAATATCCGGCAATACGATAAATCTTGTTAATTGTTAAAAGTACAAATCCTCGATCTAATATTTTTAGACCGGGGATTTTTTTGTTAGAGGTTACATCCAGTTCTTAGAACTAACTTCAGCTTTATACAATACATAATTTACGTATTGCAAAATATCAGTATTGACCGCATAAAATCTTAGATCGCCCCCTGCGGTATGGAAAACTACATTTACAAGATTTTTTCTGTGATACCAGATGGGTTGCTTCACACTTATAGACTGTATTTTGAATAATTCCAGGGTTTCTTCCGTCCTATTCCAGAAGCCTGTTTTCTTATGTAAAAATTCCTCGGTAATTATTAGTTTTCGAGCTTGGAATGCTAGTATTTGTAAAGTTAAAGCTGCAATAATATATAAACCTGCAATGGCTAACACAACCCATAATTGAAGGTTTATAAAATCTGTAAGATACCAGAGTAAAAGAAACATTAATACCGGTAACATTGCCAATGAAATTTTTCGAAATAACAATAATTTATCTGGTCTAAAAGTAGTACTGAAACTAGATTTAGAAGATTCCGGATATAAAAAGTATTTTATCTTTTTTACAATCTCTTTTCCTAAGCCCTGGATCTTTATTTTATTTTTCTGAAGCTCATTCTCACTACTTGATAAGGATATTTGGGCTTCATAAAGGTTAAAACGTTTCTGAACCGGGTTGGTTTTAATTCTCATTAACTGAAGCCTTCTGGGTTGCAGGGAAACCTTGGTATTGGTTTTTAAGCCCATTTCAACTTCCATTTTATCTTTATTCTGCTGAATTTTTAAGCCATAATATTTGATAAAAACTTCAATAATGGTAATGCTTATACTTAAAAGTAAAAGCAGTATAAAAAGTATTGCTAAATATCCAATAGACTGCAAAACCCCAGAAAATTGATCAAAATAGACTTCAACATCTTCCATCCGGTCTTTAAAATAGGTGTTTATCCTATTGTAAATAGTCATCACAAAAGCGAAAACCAAAGAGAGTCCGCGTAAATAATTGGTGCTTATCCCAATTTTAAGAAGTGTTAGAATTCCTACTTTATGTGTCCAGAAAACCTCGTTATTTCCTTCAGATTCTGATGATCCCCCTTCTAATTCTACTGATTCAGTTTTCTCAGCTTTTGCTTTTACAAGTATTTTTGAAAGATTGTTGGCATCATCTTCAGAAATTGCTTTTATTTCTACTTCTTTTTGATTACTCCCGGCGGTATCTATTACAAGACTGTAAACCTTTATTATTCGTTGCAATATCGATCGCTTAAAATAAACCTGTTGGATTTTATCAAAAGGAATCGCCGCATTTTCTGTAGAAAAAATACCTTTTTCCAGAACAAATTCCTCCCGATTGTAATCTATATAAAAAATAAATTTACGGTAGTAGAGATAGCTATAGATTAAAGTTAAAATACCTACTATTAGTAAACCTAAGCCAGTATAAATTAATGTGTTGTTACTGGGGCCGCTTATTAACAAATAGGCTCCCAGGGCCCAAAACATTCTGAATAGTTTATAAAGACTGGAGAAGAAGATGAGAAGCACCCCGGCTATTGATTGACGCTGAGGTGCATTGTATGCCTTAGGATTCATCATTAGAAATCTTAACTGCGATGGCTTCCTTTAACCTTACTGCCATTTCCGGTTCTAATCCTGGAATCGTGATATCACTACCACTTCCACCGGCAGTAAAAATATTAAGGCTGGAAATACCTAAAACCTTATCCCAAACCCCTCTTGAAATAGACGCATGCTGCACCCTGTTATATGGGATTACCGTAGCTTTACTAAAAATATAACCTCTTTTATAAATAACATCTCTCTCCCTTATGGCATAACCCAGAATTTGAAGCAGTTTATAATTATTCCAGAACCTGAATACAAAAGCAATCAACAAAACCGCAAAAATAATCCCTGACTGCAGATGATTTAGTTGAAAAAACCAAAATACACCGAGCCCAATTAACAAGACGAGCATAAAGATACCCGTCTGAATATTCATTTTTATAAGATAATTAGGCGAAACTGAAGAAAAAGCTACCGACTCATATTTGGGCAGGGAAGCTAAATCTATTTGTTCATTGCTAAAACCTTTGGCTATGGGATCCATTTTTTATCAAAATTTGGTTTTCTTTTTTCTAGAAATGCATCACGGCCTTCTTTGGCTTCATCGGTCATATAAGCAAGACGGGTAACTTCTCCCGCAAAAACCTGCTGCCCCACCATTCCGTCGTCGGTCATGTTCATTGCGAATTTCAGCATTTTTATGGAAGTTGGCGATTTTTCCATAATTTCCTGCGCCCATTCATAAGCAGTATTTTCCAGTTCATCGTGTGGAATTACCGCATTCACCATTCCCATTTCATAAGCTTCCTGAGCAGAATAATTTCTTCCGAGGAAAAAGATTTCCCTGGCTCTCTTCTGCCCTACCATTTTAGCTAAATAAGCTGAGCCATAACCGGCATCAAAACTCGTCACATCGGCATCGGTTTGTTTAAAAATCGCGTTTTCCTTGCTGGCAAGCGTTAGGTCGCAAACCACGTGCAAACTATGCCCGCCGCCTACAGCCCAACCTGGAACCACACAAATCACAGCCTTAGGCATAAACCGAATTAAACGCTGAACTTCCAGTATATTTAATCTATGATAGCCATCTTCGCCCACGTAGCCCTGGTGGCCACGTGCTTTTTGATCGCCTCCGCTGCAAAATGCCCATTTCCCATCTTTGGAAGATGGTCCTTCTGCAGAAAGTAAAACACAACCAATGGAAGTATCTTCGTGTGCATCCTGAAAGGCTTCTAAAAGTTCTGAAGTCGTTTTAGGCCTGAAAGCATTGCGAACATCAGGTCGGTTAAAGGCAATTCGCGCAACGCCGCCCGATTTTTTATAAGTTATATCTTCGTATTCTTTTACAGTTTTCCAGTTGATTTCACTCATAGGTCTTTATTTTATTCAAAAATAAGCTTTTCAATTTATCTTAATATCTTTGCAGCGCAATTAGATTTGCATTGTTTTTGCTATATTAAAGACAAAAGCCCGAAAAATGAAATTTCGCTTCCTCTTTCTAAGCCTGTTTTTATTAAGTATAACTTCTGTTTCTGCCCAGGAATATTGGGATATCGCCGATTTTGAGATCAGTAATTACAGTATAGAACCAGAATGGAGCGACCTTAGTTTTGGACAACAATTCTTTAAAGGGAGTTTCGACCTTCCCAATGGTGCATTTATAAATGTAGATGAAAATAAACGCTCCAGTGTTGATATGGTGGGAATTTTGGAACAGCAGCGTAATATGAAAAAACGTACGGTAGATATTGGCACTCCTTTACCAACAACTACGCAAAAGAAAAAAGCTTTTGAAATTTCTAATAATTACAGACTTAGGGATAATGACGAGGTGTATAACGATGCCCTAAATTCCAATCCTTACTATCAGAATCAAAGAATTTATCAAAACGCCCTTCACAGGCAAACCCAGCGAAGAATGTATTACGGCTCTCAATATTACTCACCTAGAGGTCGTTACTTTTACTAATCTTCTTTAAGGTAAATTCCGTCGTCTTTAATATCAATTTTTCTTTGCTTATAAAGATTTCCGGCAGCACGCTTAAAACTCTTTTTGCTAATTCCTAACTGACTGTGAATTGCTTCAGGAGAAGAATTATCGGTAAGGTTCAAGTAACCTTCGTTTTTCTTTAATTTATCAAGAATTAGTTCGGCATTTGGTTCAATACTTCTGTAACCGGGCCTTTGTAAACTCACATCAATTTTCCCATCGGGACGCGTTTTAGTGATAAACCCACGCATTTCATCGCCTACATTTATTTCCTGAAAAACATCGTCGTGATAGATCAAGCCCAAATGCAATTGATTTATAATCACATTGTAACCCAAATCACTTTTATTGCTAATTATAAGATCCACCTCTTCAAAAGGCTCTATGGTAAGTTCAGAATTATCTAGAAAAGCGTGAACCTTGCTGGAAGCCACCAAACGATCGGTTTCTTCGTCTAAATAGCAAAAAATAAGATATCGTCCGCCTTTTTTCATTGGATAAGCCTGTTCCTTAAACGGAACAAATAGATGTTTCTCCAATCCCCAGTCTAAAAAAGCACCAAATTCAGTTACCTCTGCACATTTTAAAAAGGCGAATTCATCGAGTTTTACCAGCGGCTCTAAAGTAGTCGCAACCGGTCTTTCTTCGTGATCCAGGTAAACAAAAACCTCAATCTCTTCCCCTATTTCAAAAGTTTCGGGTATATATTTATTCGGAAGTAAAACTTCATTTCCTTCAGTATCTGTCAAGAAAAGTCCGGGTTCGGTTTCCCTTACAATATTAAGCGTATGATTTTCGCCAATTCTAAGCATAATCTTTATTTTGAGTGCAAAGATACTTTATATTTTGCGGCTTTTCCACAAAACAAAAAAATCCGCTTCTCTGCTAGAAAAACGAATTTTTATAATATTTCTATTTTTAATTACATTAGTGTCCGGTTAAAACACGATTTTTAATAAAAGTAGCCATTGGCCCCAATACAAACGTTATTTTTCTTTTAAACCCTATAGCAAGGGGGGTGTGCTTCAAAATAGGGTTAATTGTTTATCTGG
>NZ_JAIQZB010000014.1 GCF_020164555.1 Salegentibacter lacus
GAGTTGTTGCCAGTTACTGGAACCCCTCTATAATACCTTGAAGCAAAAAATACTGGAAGACGGGTACATCCAGGCCGACGAAAGTCCGATTAAGGTGCTGGATAGTGATAAAAAAGGCAGCACACATTTCTCAATATTTACTTCGGCAAGTGGGAATTTCATTAAATCAAATTTTGTCTTTCAAATTGGCTACAAGGTTACGGTTATGGACAAGTAGCGGGAATAGGGACACGAATTTATCGGCTTAACCTTTAGTTTCCTAGATTTCTAAATTACACTTTTTCGGCAAAACCCGCTATTTACTATAGGAACCGATGTTGTAGCCAGTACCATTAATCTGCAACTGTTAATAGGTCTGAAAACATTTCTGTGAATTCATATCTGTCATTTCCTTCTTCGCTGTACTTTTCCATTTCTCTAATCTGGTCAACTGTCATTCTAGTCCAAAAGGTTTCTAAAATTATCGACTTTTTAGTTGAAGTTTCATTTGCTATTAAAACTTTGGCATCGCAAGTGTCCGTTATGGATAAGTTATTACCTTCTCGAAGGCTTAAACAATCTTTATGAATATAATTTTCAGGTTCTCTTTTTCGAGTAACGTAAGCTTTAATTCCATCCTGTCTTAACTCTTCTATTTGTTCAATATTTTTTTGTTCTTCAGGAGTTCCTTTGTCTGAATCTAGTAATACACAATATGGAATTTCAAATTGTTCTGCTAATTGTAATGTGCGCCAATGTTTTAAGTTGCCACAGCCACCAATTGGTACTAAAGCTATTTTTTTATCATCAAAAGTCACTAGTGTCCGGTTAAGGAGTATGTGAATCATTGGGAAGTATTACTATATAAAGGATAAACGTTCATTGAAATATTTTTCGATTTGAAATTGAATTAGGGAAAATGATTGGAGCTTTGCCGGATGAATAAAGGCAGGACAATTTTATCACAGGTTTTGGATTTTATATCCAAATATGAGTTTGACAAATGTGTAGCGAAGTATAATGGCAATTATAGGGTCAGGAGTTTTACTTGCTGGGAACAATTTATCGTGATGATGTTTGCCCAGTTCACCTATCGTGAAAGCTTACGAGATATAGAGTCGTGTTTGGCTGCAATCTCTGGTAAACTCTATCACAGCGGAGTGAAAAGTAAAGTGAAGCGATCCACCTTATCAGATGCCAATGAAAAACGGGATTGGCGTATTTATGCTGAAATTGCACAGCTCCTGATAGGAGAAGCCCGGGAACTTTATAAGGAAGACCATAATTTTTCTGTAAACATCGATGAAATTGCCTATGCCTTGGACAGTAGTACCATTGATTTGTGTTTATCCCTGTTTCCATGGGCCAAATTCCGAAAAAATAAGGCAGCTGTTAAAATGCATACCCAATTGGATTTAAGAGGCAATATTCCCACTTTTATTGAGATTACGGATGGTAAAGTGCACGATGTAAATATTCTGGATGCTTTGACCTTAGAGCCAGGTGCTTTTTATATTATGGACAGGGCTTATCTTGACTTTGAGCGGCTTTACCATTTAAATGAATGTTTGAGTTTTTTTGTGATTCGGGAAAAACGCAATTTTAATTACAGAAGGGTTTATTCTAACAAGGTGGATAAAACCTTGGGGTTTAAGTGTGATCAGATCATAAAGCTCACGGGGTTTTATAGCAAGCAGAAATATCCAGAAAAACTCCGGAGGATCAAATATTTTGATAAAGAGACAGGGAAAACTTTAGTTTTTTTAACTAATAATTTCACCTACCAAGCAACGATTATTGCTGAGCTATATAAAGAAAGATGGAAAATCGAATTATTTTTCAAATGGATTAAGCAACATCTGAGAATCAAGAGTTTTTTTGGAACAAGCTTGAATGCGGTTTATACCCAAATATGGATAGCAGTAAGTGCCTATCTGATAATTGCAATTATGAAGAAAAGACTGAAAATAGAGCTTGAACTTTACACTATTTTACAAATTTTGAGTATTAGCCTCTTTGAGAAAGTAACTGTAAATCAATTACTTAACAATAAAGAATACAGAAACAATATTAATGACGATTATAACCAACTAGAAATGTTTGATTTATAACCGGACACTAGTGATCAAAAGTATGATCTATATGACCTGCAGTTTTTAATTCCAACGCAGTATGTTTCACGAATGAAACATCACTTTTTCCTTCTAAAAGAAGCATTGCAGACGCATTTTTATCTACAGGGTTTGGCAAAACTCCTAGTGTAACAGCAATTTTTTCAAATACTTCATCTGTTCCTAGTTCAATTTTTCTGTTGTTACCGTCTTTTTCAATAAACCTTAAACTATCTAATGGAAGTAGCCCTGCTAATACTGGTGTATGTGTTGTCAAAATAATCTGAGAATTACCAGTATTTGATAAATCCATAAATGCTTGAATCAACATTTCTTGATGATCCGGATGTTGAGAGGTCTCTGGTTCTTCAAAGGCGAAAATTATTTGACTTCCATCGTTTTGTTCTCTTAATCTTTCTGCTTCTGCTCTGAAAAAATTTAATAGAATTAGTCTTCTTACGCCACTGCCTCTTTTGTTTATCGGAATGTCGTCTTCTGATTTAATTGTTAATTTAAATTGACTATCAAATTTAGGTTCGGTTTTAAATTCAGGATTTAATTCGTCAGCTAAATCTGGTGACATCTCTTTTAACTTTTTCAATGTTCTTTTTGCCGTATTTATAGCTTTATTCCTGACTTGTTCTTTAATATGTTCAATCTCATCATCCAATTCAGATAACGCCTGTCGAACTGCTATTTTCATCGGGTCTGTTACTTCCTTGTCATCATCTTTACTTTGTCTGTCAGATTGAAATAAAGCATAAATCGGAAGATAATTTTTTAAAGTATCATAGACTTTTTTGGTGTCTTCTTTATCTACTAAAAGTTCCGTCTCCTGAATTTCTAAATCTTGGAATGATTCCCAGATTGCTTTTCTTATTGATGAATTTATACTTGCGTTGTAATTATCCTTACCAATCTCAAGGGATTCCGCTCTTTTTTTTAGTTCAGTTCTTTTTAGAGCTAATAAATCACCTGCATTCTCTGCAGAAGGGTGATTGCATACAATAAAAACTTTCTCTTTAGGTTTTGCAGCAGTTGCAGTAAATACCTTTTTAATTTCTAATTTTCCACCAGAATTTAAAAGTTTTTCAGCTTCTAATGAAGTAGGATTGGCAGCGTCAATAATTATTTCATCTGGAAAATCTGAAAATGTACAAGAGATCTCAATATTTTTATCAGCAGCATTTATATTCAAATCTTCTTTCTCGCAATTCACTAATGAGTTATTAAAGAAGATTTCAAGAGCTTCTAAAATAGTTGATTTCCCTGCATCATTTTTCCCTATGAATGAAGTTAAATTTGATATTGGTATTTCAGTATCATCTTTGTACCCTCTAAAATTTTTGATTTTTACTTTTTCTAATTTCATTGGTTAGGTTTCTTATGGTATTGGCTACAACTCGTTATATCCCGCTTAAAATACCCATTTAATAAGAAGAATACCGGGATAAACTCAATTTTATAAAACTAACCATATTTACTCAAAGGAAATTACGGAAAACCGTAAGTGGGAAGAAAAATATAATAGCATATCCAAGAATATTAGGCGGGTTATTTTTTTAGATTTGAGGATCTTGGCAAACTAGTCTAAATCTGATTGACCATTTGAGCGACTTAAGAATGAAGCATTACATAGAATGTATCTCTATAATTCTTTCTTCTAATTGTTTGCTTTTGCTCCCATTCTTATTTTGTTTTGGGATTTTTTGATATTTAATCTCAATAATATCTTCTTTTGGAATGAACTTTGGCAAAAGTTCACATAAGGATTTCAGCTTTAATGCTTTTGCGATTAAAGCTAAATGTCTAATACTGTATTTGTCGGGTTGTCCTAAAGCCTCAACTTTTCCTACAAAGCTTTTACTTAAATTCATAAGCTCACTTAACTGGCGTTGAGAAATGTCATTTTTCTCCCGTAATCTTCGAACTCGATTTATAATTTCGTAGTCAAGTCTGGATATTTTAACTGAAAAATTTTCCATAATTATGCTCCGATTATTTGGAGCGTTTGTTTTTTGTTATTATCTTTGTTTCAGTTATATAAGCGACAATTAGAAGAAAGAGTTTTTAGCTCTCTCTTAATACGATGTCACTCATGAACGAAAACCGTCAATTTTCCCTATGAGTAGACCGTGAGCTCGCTGTCTATTGGAATTTATATCTTTGCGATATAAACCAATGGGCGGGTCTCATGTTAGTCTTTGGGGAACCAAGTTTCGGCTTGGCGGTTCTTGACGGTACCACGTTAAAGCATTGAGGCTCGCTTTATTGGTTTTTAATCATTAAAGCACTTCACTGGCTTCCTGAGTATACATCGTTTACATAATAAAAGTCAATATTATGAAAACGAGTAAAGCAAATCTATCAAAGCACCTCTGTTGCAAATCATTAGTCGCAGGCATCACCCATTGTGATCCCGAACAGGTACAATCACATCCCCTTCAATCTATCTTAAAGAACATAATATGTGCGCCAGAATAATGTGGGCGTAACCGGTAGTAAAAAGCCCTGCCTTTTGCCCGGTTATACCGGCCCGCTATCCAAGAGTTAACAAAATAGGGTAGCGATAGGGATTTAGGCCACTACAATAATATAGTTATTCGCACTGCTATAAATGTAGTAGGTTTTTTCTCTTCGTGCAAATACGAATTCTTATTTCATAGGTAAGCGGAGCCGGTTTTTTGCTCTTACATTTTAATAGGCCAAAGTGGTCGGCAGTAGCTATTACTGTATTCAATAATTCTTGATTGCGGGATCAAGGAATTCTTATAAATAATCCCGTGGGTTGCTGTTTTTTGATGCCCTATAATTTCTAACAGCTTTGGGCGGGGCCTCTTTGGGGCACTGGGAATATAGATTTGGGTTAATAGGTGCTAACGCATAGGGGCGTTAGGTTTTTAAAAAAGAAATTGCTATTGAAGAAAAATTTGAATTAGCCTTTATAAAGGTTATAAGCTAAAAAGCCTTCCCTTACTAAAGATTGGCGTCTGAGTGGGGAAGGCCTAAGCTTAAATAAAACAATGTTTCATTTAAATACCACACGAAATTATGAAAAATAATTATTCGCGCCTTAAATGGGTGGCACTAATTATTCTGGGCGGGATACTCTTCTTCCTGTCCAAAGCTGCACAAGCAGCAACCACTACCCTTCCCTTGCAAGAGCAAGAAGTCTCGGGTTTAGTAGAAGATAAAAACGGCCTTCCTATTCCAGGCGTGACCGTAAAGGTTAAAAATACCAATAGAGGAACAGTAACTAACCTGGATGGCGAGTATAACATCACTGCTCCTGCCAAAGGCATTTTGGTTTTTTCCTATATAGGTTTCAGAACTGTAGAAATCGCGGTAGAAAATAATGCAGAGATAAATGTTCAATTAGAAGAAGATGTTGCCTCACTTGGCGAAGTAAAAATTAATGCTGGTTATTATACCACTACTGAAAGGGAACAAACAGGGAATATTTCTAAAGTTACTGCAGAGGAAATAGAACTGCAACCGGTGGTGAGCCCAATACAAGCCTTACAAGGGAGAATGGCCGGGGTAGAAATAACTCCGGGAGGCAGTAATCCCGGCACCGCTTCAACTATCCGAATAAGGGGCACAAACAGCCTTCGTGAAGAAGGAAACTACCCTTTATATATTATTGACGGGGTTCCAATAAATTCTACACCGGTAGAAACCAATTCAATTATAGGAACGGCTGGTATCGACCCACTCAATAACTTAAATGTTTCTAACATAGAGAGTATTGAAGTTTTAAAGGATGCCGATGCTACTGCTATATACGGGTCGCGTGGAGCTAACGGAGTTGTTTTGATTACCACTAAAACCGGGAAACAACGTGGAACAGGTCTCGAAGCCAGGTTTTATACCGGCGTAGCCACAGTTCCCAATCGGCTGGACCTATTAAATACCGAAGAATATCTGGAAGTAAGAAGAGCAGCTTTTGAAAACGACGGGGTTGAACCTACAGCACAAAATGCTTATGATTTGGTAACGTGGGATCAGGATCGCTACACCGACTGGCAAGACTTCTTTTATGGTGGAACTGCTGAAACCACCAATGCCAATATTTCCTTTTCAGGAGGGAGCGATAAAACTTTCTTTAGATTAGGTGGCTCTTATTTTTCTCAGGGCACGGTCTATCCAGGAGATAATACTTACAATAAAATAACTGGTAATTTTAACCTTGACCATTCATCTGAAGATGAAAAACTAAAACTCAATTTTTCTGCGAATTACGGGGTGGATATAAATGATCTTTTCTGGAGCAATAGTATAAGTTCGTCAACAGTTTTATTGCCTCCAAATGCACCTGATCTTTTTACTGAAGATGGTAGTTTAAATTGGGAAGAATGGGCAGTAGCAGATTTAGAAAACCCTCTGGCCGGTTACTATAATCGCGGCAGAACGGAAACCAACAATTTATTGTCAAACCTTGGTTTATCCTACCAAATTCTAAATAACCTACAGGTACGATTAAATGCCGGTTATACATATTATGAAAGTCAGGAATTAATGAAACGCCCAGGCAGGTCGTATAATCCTTCGGCAGGAGAACCTAACAATTCTTTTCATTTAAATTCCCATAGAAAATCCTGGATTCTTGAACCTCAGTTGATCTTTAATGACAATTTCGGTGATGTCAATTTAGATGCTATAATAGGTGGAACCTTTCAGGAAAATACGAATAGCCAGGTTAGATACCAGGGATCCGGTTATGTAACGGAATCACTTATTGGCAATTTAGATGCAGCTGAACGGGTAATTAATGCTTCAAGCCAAACAAACCAGTACAGATATGCTGCAGTCTTTGCCCGGATAGGAACAAACTGGAAGAGGAAAATATTTATAAATTTCACAGGGCGACGTGACGGCTCTTCGCGCTTCGGTCCGGAAAATCGTTTTGCGAATTTCGGAGCAATAGGTGCAGCCTGGATTTTTACAGAGGAAGAGCTAATTAAAAATGCGCTATCATTTCTGTCATTTGGAAAATTAAGGGGTAGTTATGGTAGTACTGGAAATGATCAAATTGGTGATTACGGTTACCTGGATTCATACGAGGCAACCCCTGGCCCTGGAGGATTATACCCCGTTTCCCTGGCTAACCCCTCATTTTCATGGGAAGTTAACAAAAAGTTGGAAGCCGCACTGGAATTAGGTATTTTCAAAGACAAACTGAATCTTGGGATAAGCTGGTACCGCAACCGTTCTTCAAACCAATTGGTAGGATATCCCTTGCCCGCTATTACGGGGTTCAATACCGTTCAGGCAAATCTTCCTGCCACGGTAGAAAATAGCGGTTGGGAAGTGGAAATATCTTCTTTGAATTTTAACTCAGATGATTTTCGCTGGCAGACTTCATTGAATTTTAGTATCCCGAAAAACAGCTTAGTAAGTTATCCGGAAATTGAACAGTCTTCGTATGCAAATACTTATCGAATTGGTCATCCTGTAAACATATCACTTTTATATAGATATGAAGGAATTGATCCAGAAACGGGATTATATCAAATTGCGGATATTAATGGTGATGGAAGTTTTGATTATGAAGACCGGGTGGTAATCCAGGATTTAACCAGAGAATATTACGGCGGAATAAATAACAACCTCAGTTTTAAAAATTTTAGCCTCCAGTTCTTATTACAGTATGTAAAACATGAAGGTATGGTTTCCTTTTTTAATGCCGGTAGACCTACCAATCAACGGGATGTGGTTTTAGACGCTTTAAATTCAAACGAAGATTACCAAAGAATATCTCAGTTACCAGCCACCAATCAAGCTTATAACAATGCTATAAATTCAAATTTAGCTATCCAGGATGCTTCCTTCTTACGGTTAAAAACATTTTCGCTAGGATATAATTTACCAGGAAGTCTTCTGCAATCATTTGGATTAAGGGACGGAAAAATTTTTCTTACGGGGCAGAACTTGTTTACAATCTCTCCTTACGAAGGTTTAGATCCTGAACTATCATATTCCAGCACTTCATTTGGAAACCTTCGGACAGTAACTGCCGGTCTTCAATTTAACTTTTAATCAAAAATTATGTTCATTAAAAAAAGAATAAAACAGATAATTGTAGTTTTTCTCGCTTCCATTTTAATTGCCTGCGAAGATTTTGTGGAGGTTGATGCCCCCGATTATAAAATAATAAGAGATGATGTTTTTAGTAGTGAAGAAACAGCTAAAAGCGCTATGACAGGAATCTATAACGAGTTATTCCGATCCTCTTTTAGTAATGGGACACAGTATAGCGTAACAGTTTTAGGTGCCCTCTCAGGAAACCTCCTTAAAAACATCAGGGAAACGAACCTCACCCGAATGGAATTCCAACAGCATGAAATCACTCCTGAGAATACCTCAAACCTATTTCTTTGGACCAGTGCCTATAATATGATTTATATGACGAATGCTTTTTTGGAAGGGTTACAATCTTCGGAAAAAATAAGTTCAGAAGTTAAAAATCAGTTACAGGGGGAGGCTAAATTCGTGAGGGCCTTTACGTATTTCTATTTAGTTAATCTTTACGGGGATGTTCCACTTGTACTCACCACTGACTACGAGCAAAATGAACTTGCTTCTCGAACTTATTCCGAGGAAATTTATACGCAAATCATACTGGATTTAGAGGATGCAATTGAAGTTTTAACGAGCGAAAACCAGGATATACGGACCAAAGTTAATAGGTATACGGCTATGGCTTTGCTGGCCAGGGTTCATCTTTATAACCAGCAGTGGCAAAAGGCTGAAGAGTTGAGCAGTCAAGTTATTTCGAATAACTCCTATATTTTATTAGAAGAGTTGAATGATGTTTTTCTAGCTAACAGCCAGGAAGCTATATGGCAGATATCACCTGTAGGAAGCGGAGCGGCAACAACACATACCAATGAAGGTAATTTTTTTATCATAGATCCTGTTTTCTCATTCCTGGCAAGTGTAAAATTAGATGAAAATTTTATCGAAAATTTCAGTGAGGAGGATCTTCGATTGTCAACCTGGATCAGCTATAATGAAAGCCTTAACGCTTACTTCCCTTTTAAATATAAAATATGGAATAGTAATGAGCAGCCAAGTACGGAGTATTCCATGGTGCTACGATTAGCCGAACAGTTTTTAATAAGGGCTGAGGCCAGACTTATGCAAGACAATTTTACCGGTGCAATAGAAGATATTAATACAATTCGAAATAGAGCAGGTCTGGCACCACTTTCCAATACGGATAATCTCGAAACTGAAGTACTCCTTGATGAATTAATGGAGCAACGTAGCAAAGAAATATTTACCGAATGGGGCCATAGATGGTTAGATCTTAAGAGAACAGGCAGGTATGAACATATTTGGGAGAATAATCCATTATGGGAAGAAACCGACCTGCGCTATCCTATCCCAGCAGATGAAAGAATAAAGAACCCTAACCTAACTCAAAACCCTGGATATTAACTTATGAAATCATTAAAAACATTAGTAGTCTGGAGCTTGATATTCTTATGGGTTTTACCAGTGTTAGCACAAACTGCCTACCGTAATTCTGAGGATAGTTTGACTCTGGATAAAAGCATAAGAACAGGTGTATTAGACAATGGCCTTACTTATTTTATAAAACCTCTGGAAAATTCTAATCAACAAATAACCATGAATTTTCTAGTAAAAGTAGGATCCCATGATGAGCAACAACATGAGTTAAATTTCGCTCATCATATTGAACATCTATCATTTAGACCGAGCGCTAATTTCCCTGATGGTCTTAAAAATAATTCTAAAATATTGAGCCAGTTTGGAATGAATATGTATGATATTTACGGAAGAACAGGCGCCGGGGTTACACGATATTTCTATAATGTTCCCTATGAAAATGAGAAGGCAATAAATACTGGTTTACTCTGGTTTAAAGACATTGCTTCAGGTCTGGACCTTACCAAAAAAAGTATAGATAGGGAAAGAGGTGTACTACTGCAGGAATATCGAGGTGGTGTGGCCAGTCGTGCTCAAACAACAGCGTACAATGATGTGCACAGCACACTCTTCTCTATAGTTAATAGCAAAAAATCTTTTTCTTCACATAATAGAAATTTTCCGCACCAGGATTTACAAAAATTTTATAATAAATGGTATCAACCGCAGCGAATGGCTGTGATAATTGCTGGGAATATAGAAAATACTGAACAACTAGAAGAAAACATTAAATCCATTTTCCAGGAATTAAAGTCCTCAGAAAATAAAGTAGAACCCAAAGGAAAGGAACAAAGTAATCCAAAGATTGAAAAGAATTTCACAAGCGTTGTGCGAAATTCAAATGGAAATTCTGCATATGAGTTTAAAGCTGTCAACATGTATCTTTTTTATAAGCATAAGGTCGACAAAAAAAAGGATGAAGGGTTGGGCAGACTACAAAGACAAATACAAGGAGAAATTGTTACGGATATACTTAAAACGAGGTTTAATGAAAATTCTAAGATAGACGATAGAACAACTATCTATAGTTCATATACCCCTGTTTGGAATATCCCACCAGATATGTTAACTATTACTATCAATACTGAATTGCAATATGAAAAAGTAGCGCTGGAAAATACTTTATATATTTTAAGACAATTTGTAGAATATGGAATTACAGAAGAAGAATTTGAAAATGCCAAAGATAATAGTTTAGAAACCCTAGAATCTTATAATACTTCGGAAAGCCCATATTGGGTAAAAGAAATAGAGAGGTATTTTGTAAACGACCAAACCCTGCCGTCTAATAAAAAGGAAATCATTATAAATTGGCTATCAAAACTTTCCAAAGAGGAAATAAATCGTCTAATAAAAGAAATAATAAAACCTTCACCGGATAAGATGGGCTTGATATTTCCTGAGGACAGCGAATCTCCTTTTTCCTCAAAAGAAAAGACCCAGGAAATAATTAAGAAAAAAGCTATGGAAAAAGTGTTTCCATATAAACCTAAATCTGAAATAAAAAGATTATTGAGCCAAAACCAAATGGATTCACTGCCAAATGGTAAAAAATTGAAAGCCGAACCAGGCAAATTAGATACTGAAATTTATTCACTAAAGAATGGGGCAAAACTCATCCTAAAACCAATGAAAAGCAAAAATTCCAACACTTTAACTATCCGGGGATTTTCACCATTTGGGGCTTCTTGTTTTCCGAAAGAAGAATACAACAGTACAATGTTTGCTACATCAATTATTAAAAGTTCAGGAGTCGGATCTTATGAAAAGAAGGATTTAAAAAAATTTTATGAAAACACGCAATCAATAAAATTGGGTTTTGATCCTTATATCTTCAGTAATGAAAGTGGTTTTGAATCTGAAGTATCTATTAAAGAACTAAATAAATTTCTTCAGCTTTTATATTTATATTTTACAAAACCCCGTAAAGACCAGGCAGCTTTTGAAAACTGGAAAAAAGGATATTTACAGGATGCTAGATATATTATAAACCCCTCAAAGGACCTTATTGATGCTTTGAAGAAAGTAACGAGAGACTCCACAAGGCTTCCCATAGCCTCAGATTTGGTAAAAGCATCTCAAAGGGTAAATCTTAATGTAGCACATAGAAATTATCAAGAACTATTTGGGAATATAGGGAACTTCACTTTTATTGTTACAGGTGATTTTGATAGTGATGCAGTGCTCACCGCTTTTCAGAAATATGTAGGAAATATTCCCTCCAATTCAAAAACAATTTGTACTGATAAAAACAAAGCAATTGAGATACCTGATGGTCCCAAATATTATGAGCTAAGCGCCTCAGACCTTTATGAAACAGAAAATTCATTTTATGGAATAAGATTTGTTCATAATCCTCCAGACAAAAAAGTTTGGAAAGAAGAACTAAAGATTAGGGTACTAGGCCAAATGCTTAATAGTTTAATATATGACTTAAGGGATAAAGAGGAACTTTCATTATATACAATTAGTGCTGGCGCCTATTTTGATAGAAGGACACAGCGATTTGAAGTACAGTTCCGTTTCAGCTGCCTACCTGAACAATTACCTATCATAAGAGATAAAACAAATAATATAATTGAAAAATTAAAAAAGGGTAATGTGCCGGAGAAAGTTTTTAAAAATCAAAAAAACAGAATAAGATCCATTTACACACCCCAGGCACTAAATCAGCCTTCTTATATTGCGAAAAAGTTGTATCGATATTACAGATTTGAGGAACCTCCGATAGCATCATCAACTATAGAAAATTATCTCAAAGACCTAACTTTTAAGGAAATCATTCAAACAGCTAAAACATATTTAAAACCAGAATACATGCACGAGGTAAAAATGGAATAATTCTATTTTAAATAATTACCCCATAGTAGCTACTCTACTATGGGGTAATATTACAAATCTACTTTATAATCCTAAAGATTAATTACGGTAGGCGCTTGACCCGGAGGGCTTAATTTTACTGTACTAAGATCCATTTCATCATAGACATCATAGACAGGTCCCGCTGCACCAATCTGAACTCGACAGTTTTCCTCGGTTCCCTGGCACTCCTGCTCAGGTATCGACTGCCAATTATCATTACCCAGATAGATAAAATCAGCAGTTTGTACTTCTGGCTTTGGCTCAGAATTAACGCTTGCAAAGGTCAATCCTATGGCAAATATTATTGCCAACATCGGTAAAATCATTTTTAAATATTTCATAATATAAAGTTTTAATATATACCTACTCTTTGAAGGATTTTCGGCTTCTCCTACTTTCTGCGCAAAAAGATTTAAAACGTTTCTTTTATGGTGTAAAATTTCAGTGCAATACTGAAAATTGAAAGTAGTATAAGCTTAAGGCTACTATCATTTACAATAGTAAATTTCATCAAATAACCTCAAAGAAAATGGTTGCTAAAGCCGTAAAACTGTTCTGCTATTGAATGGTCCAGGCATTTTCCATTCTATACTGCGAAGGGGTCTGACCATATTGAAGCCGAAAATTTTTAGAAAAATGCGAATGATCCTTAAAACCGCACTTCTGCATAATTATGGAAATAGGTAATTCCGTACTTCGAATTAAAAGGGCACCTTTTTCGAGTCTTTTTTTCATATGGAACCGGGGTATCGTAGTCCCATACATTTTCTTGAATTCTTCTTTGAGCTTGGTTTTATTCGTACGGTGAATAAGTCCTAATTCCTTAAGGGAGGGCAGTTCCGTATGTAGATTCCGGAGAATATAGAGACGCACTTGTTTTAACAGTATTTTTGTTGCGGCACTTTCTTTCTTTCCTGATCCTGAAGACCGGGCGGTCTTACTATCTTTCTCGTCCTCATCATCTTTATTTTCGAAACGAAAAGCAGTAATCACATAAGAACAGTCTGAATTAATGCCCGTCATCTTTTGGATAGTACTGGGAGTTCTATATAGGCTTTTATTTTCAGTAATAAAGTCTAAAGAAATTAATCGCTGATAGGGTTTTTCACCATTTGATTCAAGTTCCTCTTTTAAAACATTCACAGAATTATTGGAAAGAATTTCTGAAACTGGCCTATCAATTTTTTTTTCATCCCATTTCAGGATCTTGGGAGTTTCAAAAGTATAGGAAGTTATATGATAATTTTTATCCAGGAATATTGAAAAATGAAATTCCGGATGTTCTCCACGTTGCTGGGGTTTAAAACAGGAATTATAAATTTCCTCGGACATCATATTGAGTAATACTGCAACAGTATCTAATGGATCTCTACGACCGGATGGCTCCTGGCGAAACATAAAATTACCACAGGCAATTTCGATGATTTGCTGATACAGAGAATTGAATCTCATTTTCTCCTCATTGCTAATTTCTTTTTTCATAATTATTGTTTTATTGAAGGGTTACTTTTTATAGTCTTGCAAGAACGAAAGCGCTTCTTCCTTATTAGTAAATACCCGGGTAGGATAAGCCGGGCTGTTTGTTTTTATAAATAATTGAGTGATTACCATGGCGTGCTCATCTTCTACAAGCAGGGCTAGTGCGGTGGTCATATATGCACCTTCAATGGCTAAATAATCCCTGGCTTGTTTCTGTGCAATGGTGACGGCCCTTAGATCACAAAATATAGGATATGAATTTTCATTCTGCAGCTGTAACCGCTGGCTTACGATCTGTTTGGCCATACTCCTATTGATCTCATAAATTTCTTTATAGACAAAGTAGAGGATCCCATTGGAAATCCACATTTTTGCATAAGTACCATCCACAACCATCCCGTAATAATTTGGATATCACTAATATAGAATAAAATTTCAATACGTCTTACCAGAACATCTTCCTTGATTTTATATACTATGTTATAAAGTTATTCTCATAGGATTTAATGGTATTTGAACGAAAAGCCGTATAACTGTTCTGAAAAGACCTTTTATTATAATGGTCAGAATTACAATAGATATTTATCATAGCTTGAAAAGGAAATTTTCATATCAAAGTTATGGCTAAGATTAAACACAATAATTTCCTGGATACGGTTGATGAAGTAGTCACTAATGCAACCAATGCGGGGATAATCCACCTCCATGCAGAAGGCAAGGAATTAAACGGACGGCGTATCACCATTAACGGCAAACCTTCCTATCACTTCGGTACTACGGGTTACCTGGGCCTTGAACAAGATAAAAGGTTAAAAATGGCAGCAATAAATGCTATTGAAAAATACGGAACCCAGTTTCCGTTATCCAAAACATACATTTCACATCCGCTTTATGCGCCGTTGGAAGAAAAAATTTTCCAAATGTACCAGCACCCCATACTCATCACTAAAAATAGTACACTTGGCCATTTAGCAGTAATTCCCACTGCTGTAAGAGCTGGTGATGCGGTAATCCTGGATCACCAGGTGCATTGGAGTGTACAAAGTGCCACGGAGGTTTTAAAATCAAAAGGGGTAACAGTAAGAATGATCAGACATAGCAATATGGAAATGCTGGAACACTATATCAAAGACTTAAGAAATAAAGCTAATAAAATTTGGTATATGGCGGACGGGGTTTATTCTATGTACGGGGATTTTGCCCCGTTACATGACCTGATGGAGTTATCCAAAAAGTATGCGCAATTACATCTTTACATTGATGATGTCCATGGAATGAGCTGGAAAGGAAAAAACGGTTCTGGCTATGTGATGTCCGTATTGAAAGATCTTCCACAAAATATACTATTGTTTGGTACTCTGAGTAAAACTTTTGGAGCTAGTGGCGCCATTCTGGTTTGCCCTGATAAGAAATTACATAAAAAGATAAAGAATTTCGGAGGACCATTAACATTTTCAGCCCAACTAGAGCCTGCTTCAGTTGCTGCTGCAACTGCTTCAGCCGATATTCATTTATCCCCGGAGATCTATGATTTACAATCAGATTTGGAGCGAAAAATAAATTACTTCAATCATTTACTGGAGTTATCAGATTTGCCGCTGGTACACAAAAATGCTTCCCCGGTATTTTACATTGGTACGGGGCTACCGGCCACAGGGTATAATTTTGTAAGCAAAATGATGAATGCCGGATTTTTTGTAAACCTTGGGTTATTCCCGGCCGTTCCGGTTAAGAATACCGGGGTTAGAATAACGATTTCCAGGCATAATGAATTGAAGGATATCCAGGCATTGGTAGATGCTATGAGTTATTACTTTCCCCTGGCTATGGAGGAAACTCATACTGATTTAACCAGGATTTATAAATCATTTGGAATTCAGGAAACTGAAAAAAATAATACTATAGGAACACAAATTGAGGAACTAAATCTGGAATCTACGGAAACAATTCAGCAGATAAATAAAGCTGAGTGGGACACCTGTTTTTCCGGAAAGGGTACATTTGACTGGGATGGCCTTAATTTTTTGGAGAAAGTCTTTACCAGTAATAATTTAAAGGAGCATAATTGGGGATTCCATTACATTACGATAAAGGATAAAAAAGGTAAAATTGTTTTGGCAGCATCTCTTACCAGTGCGCTTTTAAAAAATGATATGCTTTCTGATGCTAATACCTCAAGAGTCATCGAAGAAATGCGTGAAGAGGATCCCTATTATATGACCGATATGGTTCTATCCTTAGGCTCGGTTTTTTCAGAGGGAGCTCATTTGTTTTTAGACGATGAACATCCTTTACATATTCGCTCGATGCGGTTATTTCTAAAGAAACTTGATGAAATAAAGACTAAGGTGGGGGCTAAACTTATCATTTTAAGGGATTTTGAAAAAACAAATACGTTGAACACTTTCTTTCACGAGCAAGGATTCATATCCATAGATATGCCCGACTCCTGTGAAATTGCCAATTTCAACTGGCGAAATGAAGAACAATATATTTCTACACTCAGCAAACGCTCCAGGAAACATTTCAACAAGGATATCAAGGCATTTGAGAATTATTTTCAAACCAGGATTGTAATCTCACCTACTCCCGAAGAAATTGACAAATTTTATACGTTGTTTGAAGAAGTTTGGAGTAACAATTTAGGAATTAACATTTTTAAATTTCCTAAAAAGCTGTTTTCTGAAATGGTTAAAAGTCCGAAGTGGGATTTTCTAACATTATATCTTAAAGCAGATAGTCCTAACGCATCGGATAAGATCGTAGGCGTGATGTTTATAACGCGATCCGGAAAAACTTTTATACCCGCTTTTGTAGGGATGGATTATGGATATAATGAAAAATTCAATATCTATCGCCAGCTATTATACCAGACAATAAAAACGGCCGGAACTTTAAAATTCGAAAAAATTAAATTTGGCTTTAGTGCCAGCTTTGAAAAAAAGAAATTGGGAGCCACTTTAATACCTAAAATAGCCTATGTTCAGGCGGATGACAACTTCAGTCTTGAAGCTTTAGATTGGCTACAAAAAGATTAACCCCCCTTTGAAGCATATTTTTTAATATTTACCCTTTTAAAAAGCCGTATTGAAAATAGCACAGCAGAGGCATTATTTGTTTTCATTAAATACAAATCTCATGTTCGAGAAAACAATGTCGATATTCAGCGAAAATGTTGAAAGCCTAATTCAGTCAGGTAAATCTGATTTGAAGAAAGCTGAAGATGGCATTAATTTATGTATTAAAATTCTTTCTAAATTACAAAAGCAAGTAGATAAGGATGATTTTGAAAATACTCAAGCAGAAATCGAGTTTTTTAAAAACATAAAACCTTTCCCTATGAGCTATCTTATTTATTTTACCGAAGTGAGGTCTTGTGAATTAAAGCTCCCGAAAGCCGGTAACTCTCATAAAGTTCGTTACTTGGAAAAGGAGATTAAAAAGATCAATAGATTTTTTTCTGAAAATAACAGTTTTGTCAACTATATGGAGCAAAACCACAATTACCTGGATCCGCAGTTTTTCAGTCGCAGTGGAAAGATGGATTTCTCCTTTAGCCCAACTATTAACTATTATCAAAATCCTGAATTTTCGACTAGCCACGATATGCTTTGGTCTAAGATCCAGGCTTTATACCGGTACATCCATTATATTCGAGAGAAATTAGAATTGATACAGCCCGGAAGCAGTGGGAATTTCCGGGAACGTCAACCAAATTTATTACGATGGTCCGGATCCAAAACTTCTTTAGTAGAAGTAATCTATAGTTTATACCTTAAAGGGGATATCAACCACGGAACTGCAGACCTTAAAACGCTTATCTCTGCCTTTGAAGACTTTTTTAATATTAAGCTCGATAATTATCATAAAACTTATAGTGAGATGAGAGCCAGAAAAGATCCAAGAGCCAAATACCTATACCAAATCGCTGGCAACCTGGAAGCAAAAATGCGCCAGGATGATGAAAAGTAAATTTTCGAAGTAAGTCGTAACTACGAAAATCAGCTCTCCATTAATTTTACATAGAATTCCTACTTCTTCCCTCCTACCTGGACCTCAAATTAAATCAATCCTCATCGTTTTCTATTAAACGTTAAACTTTTTCGTACTACGAAAGAAGTAGGGAATAAATACCCTGGAAGAGCACCAATTTTATAGAACAATTATTAAACCAGGTCAGGAACTACCAATTGCAATGTTCCGAGCCATAAAATTTGTTCTATTATGCCAACATCAATTATTACTACAGACGATCTTCAGGATTTCAAAATGGAGTTACTCGAAGACATTAAAAAACTGCTGAACCAGCAAAAATCAGGTAAAATAAAAAAGTACCTGAAATCTGCAGAGGTAATGGATTATTTACAAATAAGTCCGGGAACACTTCAGAATTTACGAATAAAGGGTACGCTACCCTACACCAAGATAGGCGGAATCATTTATTACGATGCCCAGGAAATCCAGAAGGTCATGGAAGAGAACCGTGTACATCATTTAGAATATTAAGCGATGAATTACATAAAACTTCTAAACGCCGCTTTTGAAAAATTCTATTTTGATGACCGTCTAAATCCAACGCATATCAGCTTGTATATGGCCTTATTCCAGGAATGGAATAGCAGCAGATTTGCATCGGATTTTTTTGTAAACCGCAGAGATTTAATGAATGCTTCAAAGATAGGTTCAAAATCTACCTATCACAGATGTATAACCGATCTGAATGCCTGGAGTTACCTGGAATACTTTCCTTCCAATAACCCATACAAAGGCAGTAAAATCAAGATGTCCATTATTGGGACAAGTGATGAACCTGAGGAAGCCCATTACGATCCCAAATTAGAACAACTTGCAGAACGCTACCATCCCATAAAGGAACAAGTAGTAGACCAGCAGCGTCCCGTCAGTGGACAAGTATTGGTATCTACTATAAACAATACTAAACCAATAAAACATAATAAACATCCAAACAGTTTGAAGGTGGTACTGGATTTTTTTAGTAATAAAAATTTTAATCCGGAATATGCAAAAGAGTTCTACGAGTACTATGAAGACAGGCAGTGGCAAACAAGCGATGGTTCTGAGGTGAGAGATTGGAGAGCTTTAGCAAAATATTGGGTCCATCAAAAAGCGCTTATGAAAGAAAAAAATAAGTTAGATAAAAAGCAAGCATCCTATTTCAGGGACAACCTGCGAACCACTAAAAATAAAGATTATGGACAATCCCTCTAAAATAACTGAAGGTGGCGTTGAGTATTCCCTGGGCAAATTTGATGGGACTTGTGTACATTACGACTTCTCTAAAATCTTGGTTTATCTCAATACAAAAGGAAAGCTGCTATTTGGTAAACACTTTAAAATTTATAAAAAAGATAAGGCTGTTTTATTAAAACTTACATCGTACTTCATACGGGATGAAGCTACTTGTAAAAAATTTGACATTGATATCAATAAAGGAATCTTACTTTCAGGACCGGTGGGCTGCGGTAAAACCTCTTTAATGAAATTATTAAGGCACCTGGTTCCAGCACAACGCCCTTATGAAATGATTCCTTGTCGAAATGTGACCTTTAGTTTTAATCATTTGGGATATAAAACTATCGAAGACTACGGTAATTCAAAATATTTCTGTTTTGACGACCTAGGTGTGGAACCATTCGGCAGGTTTTACGGTAAGGATTTAAATGTTATGGGCGAGGTACTGCTATCGAGGTATGAACTTTTTCTGGAAACAAATGGAAAACTCAAAACTCATGCAACCACTAATTTGAATGCTGAAGAATTGGAAGAACGTTACGGTAACCGTGTTCGCAGCCGGATGCGTGAATTGTTTAATTTGGTAGCTTTTGATCAAAATGCTTGGGATAAGAGGAAGTGAAATATTTTAAAGCTGAGATTCAAATATAAATTATTTCCAATTCATTACATTTGTTAAAAAATAATTGGCAGCAGCAGAAAAAATAAAAGCACTATTACAGAGTTTTGGTGATGAAGATGACAACCGTTTTTACACCACAGCAATGCAGATTGCCGCTGCTGAAGCTAAGAAAGGTCATACAAAATTAGCTGAAGAACTTAAAGAACTTATTGAAAAAATCAAGTCCAAGCGAAAGTTAGATTCAGTTTCCAAAACAAGAATTCTTCCCGTCAACGAGGCTCAACGTGAGTTAAAAGATTTACTTGAGGTATACCGTCCGCATATAAAAACAAAGGATATGGTTTTGACCGAACAAGTGTCAGAAGCAATCAAACGTATTCTTTCCGAACAGCAGAAATTTGATCAACTTTTACAACACAACTTAGAACCAAGAAGGAAATTAATGCTTGTTGGACCACCGGGCTGTGGAAAAACAATGACAGCCAAAGCAATTGCCGGCGACTTGGAAATACCTCTTTTTATCATACGTTTAGATGGATTGATTAGTAGGTATATGGGTGAATCCATTGGAAAACTCAAATTAATATTTGATTCTATGTACCAACATAGAGCTGTTTATCTATTTGATGAATTTGATTCGATTGGTTCTAACCGTAGTTATGGGAACGATGTTGGGGAAATCAAGCGTGTTCTAAATAGCTTTCTAATGAATATTGAGCAAGACCAGTCCAATAGTTTATTGATAGCAGCTACCAATATTCCTGAATCTCTTGATAAAGCACTCTTCCGAAGATTTGATGATATTATACAATATCCATTACCAAAAGATAAGGAAATTGCTGAACTCATTAAGGTTCAACTTAGAGGATACTCACTCACTAAAGGCAAAACTGTTAGTGCTCTTGCCAAAGAAGCCGTAGGCCTTAGTTTTGCAGATGTTTCTAATGCGTGTAAGGACGCTATTAAGGAAATGATTGTACACAATACAGACAAAGTATCTTCAACTACTCTTCTCAAATTTATTAAAAACAAAAAGACCCAATTTTAATTCATAAATGCCTAGAAATTTAGAACATATAATTCTTTCTGGGTATACATCTACCGAGTCCTATACAAGCCCAAGCACAGGGAGGGACAGAGTGACGCCAATTGGAAGAAATAGAAACACCCACGGTAATGCTTTACGCAATCAGCTTCAAATGGCTGAAATGGCGTTTAGGCAAAATATAGATACTGATTTTGTATATCTGGAGTTTATTTCTGAAAGAGATTGCCTTTTGGCTTTCGATAGCTTTGAAGATGGTAGAAGTGGCGACCATCGTTTTGTGTCGTCAAAATTGGAAAAAGTAATAATTGATGGTCAAGAACACGAACGCTATAAAGCTTGTGTCTTTTTAAATACTAATGGAATATCTAAATTCCTAAGAAAAATTGAAGCCTATCTAAATCCTGAGAAGGACAGTGATTCCGGAAACCCTAGACATACAAAGTTACTCAACAATATTGCTAATATACAACAAGCTACTTTAGCCAGTTTTTGGCAAGAAGATGAAATCGATTTTCCTGACTTGGATGAAGAAGTTTGGTGGGAAGTTTGGTTTAGACGGGACAATACTCAAGACGACATCCGGGAAGATGAGGACGTGATAAATATGCTTGTGGATAATATTATTGTGGTTGCCGAACGTAGATTGTTATTCCCAGAACACATTGTTCGTATGATTCGATGTACCGCAAGAGAACTATCAACGAGTCTGTTATATACTGATAAACTGGCAGAATTAAGAAAACCCAAAGAGGCTGCCGATTTTTTCACAGGATTAAATAATGACGATGCCAACGATTGGGTTGAAGACCTAAAAAATAGGACGCTCAATAGAACCACGGATGATTCCATAATTATCTGCTTATTGGACACGGGTGTAAATCGAGGTCACACCTTGTTACAAGATTTTATTCCAGAAGAAAATTTAGATTCCGTGAACTCTGAATGGGGAAATGCCGACACACATTCCCACGGTCACGGAACACCTATGGCCGGAATTGCATTGTACGGCGACCTTACCGATTTATTGCAAGACACCTCAAATATTGAAATATTTCACCGTCTAGAATCTATCAAATTAATTCATCCCAACAATCCACATCAACCTGAATTATACGGTGCGGTAACAGAAGAAGCTATTTCCAGAGCCATAATTCTCAACCCGAACAATAAGCGAGTTCTTGCAATGGCTGTAACCGCTACTGATGGACGTGATAAAGGTAAGCCATCGTCGTGGTCAAGCTCGGTAGATAAAATTGCGTTTGGTGAGGAGGGTACATCCGATGACAAATCGTTGTTTTGCGTTTCTAGCGGAAACACTGTTATATTTGATGTTTCTGAATATCCGCAAAAGAACTTTGAAGAATCTATACACGACCCTGCCCAAGCTTTCAATGCGCTTACCGTTGGTTCATTCACTCAAAAAACTATCATTGACCAAAGTCAATTTAATGGAGCAACCCCTTTAGTACCAGCCGGAGGAATGTCACCAAGCAACAGTACTTCTCTAATTTGGGAGAATAGTTGGGCTTTAAAGCCAGAACTGGTTATGGAAGGTGGCAATTATGGTATTCATAACGATGGTATCATTGACCCTGATTCTTTACGAATACTTTCCGTGGGAAAAAATTTTAGAACCGAACCACTTTACAGTTTTGGTGATACCAGTGGTGCTACAGCTTTGGCTTCAAGATATGCCGCAATGCTGACCTCCCAATACCCAACATTATGGCCTGAAACCATAAAAGGGCTTCTTATTCATTCAGCAGATTGGACAACCGAAATGCTTGGCAATAGGGCGATACAGGAATTAAACAAAACCGAGCAAATCAATCTACTAAGAACCTTTGGGTATGGTGTTCCCGATTTTCAAAAAGCTGTGAGAAGTGCAAATAATTCACTTACACTTATTGCGCAAGAATCTTTAAGTCCTTTTATACTTGATGACGGTACGGTTAAGACTAATCAAATGCATTTACACAATTTACCTTGGCCTGTTGATGTTCTAACCAGTTTATTTGATAGTGAAGTGACCCTTACGGCCACCTTATGCTACTTTATTGAACCAAATCCTGGCAACAAGCAATATAGCAAATCATACTATTACCAATCCCACGGTCTGCGTTTTAAAATGATTGATTCAGGGGAATCCATCGAACGTTTTCGGGAAAGGGTAAATCGCGAGGCAAGAATGGAGGATCAAAATGGCTCCTATTCCGGTGAAAGCTGGATTATTGGTAATAAAGTCAGGGACAAGGGCTCAGTTCACAAAGATATATGGAAAGGAACTGCTGCTGATTTAGCTACTAGAAATGTAGTCGCCATTTTTCCAGTTAATGGTTGGTGGCGTACCAGAAAGAAACTGTTACGATACAATAATCAAGTCAGGTACAGTTTAATACTATCTATTGAATCTCCAGACAGCACGATTGATCTTTATAATCCAGTGCTTAATCAAATTGAAATTTTGATCTAAGAAATTATAACCTCAAAGGTCGTTTTTAAAATTTCTTTTATGCTACTTAAGATTTTTGAAATAATTTTTTCAAGGCTTAATTGTTTTGTCATTGATACAAAGATGATATTTGGCAAGAGTGTAATATTTTTAGAGTTTACAAGATTTTTCCTCATCCCAATTACTCAAAAATCCTAATTCCAATAGGAAAGAAGGGCTATAATCAACAGTTTCCCGCAACACCTGAAAATTAGCAAACTTCACGCCCCTACTTTCAAGCCCTATTTGCTTTATAAACTGGTTCTGTAATTAATAAGCAAACCAAATAGAATTTTTGGAATACTGTGATATAGTGCTGTCCACATAAACTTCAATCCCTCGTGCAGTAGGAGTATTAAAATGATTGCAGTGTAAGGAAATAAACAAATCCGCATTAAGTGACTTCGTCAACTTCGTTCTATCCGATAAGGAAATAAGCGT
The DNA here is from genome assembly GCF_020164555.1 of Salegentibacter lacus. Classification (GTDB taxonomy): domain Bacteria; phylum Bacteroidota; class Bacteroidia; order Flavobacteriales; family Flavobacteriaceae; genus Salegentibacter; species Salegentibacter lacus. The sequence goes on from NZ_JAIQZB010000014.1 coordinate 23,742, forward strand.
ATCGCTATACCGGATCAAATAAATATCCACTGGTTTTTATGACTTTTCGTTGAGCCTTAAAGCTCCAAGGTTATATCCAGTACCACATCTGTTTATTTAATGCCATTTATTCCGATGGCACCGGATTCTTTTCTCCTGTGTCCAACATCAATAACAATTCGTTTTCTGGTTGCCGGTTCTTGTCAAAATTGATACACATATTCAGGAACAAAATCACAAAATTGACGTTTTTGTCCCCTCCTCCCCTTTCCACATTTCAAGTTATTAACAACCCACTTTTAAAATCCCATAAAATTTAATGCCAAATGAAAGCATTGAAAATCAACTAACTGCAAATAATATTTTATTCACAATTTACTGATTTTCAATTATTTAAGTCCTTGAATTCCTAATTTTCTCATAACGAAATCGAATCAAAAATTTAAAACTTTCCGTTATGAAAAAATCCATTCTATTGGCAACTTTTTTATCGTTGCTTTCTTCGAGCGTTTTTGCGCAAATCGGTGGGATCGAAGATTCCGTAGCCGATATTTCTGATACCATAAGGAATATATTTCCCATTATCCTAGGGATAATCTTCCTGGTCGGTTTTCTCTTTAATGCCGGCCACTTCTTTGGGGAAAACTCCGATCTCAAAAAAGGAATAACCCGGGTGTTAGTCTTTGTACTTATTGCGGGCGCCGTGGTAGGCATCTTCACTTATTTGATCAGCATTGTAGTTTAAGTCGGTCGCTAAGCGACATTTAAAAAAATAAAGGAACAATTATGAAAAAGTACGAACCTTATAAGAACATTCGGAAGGGTGCCATCATCTTTGGGCTTTCCCTTCCCCTATTTGCACTAATGATGCTTTCAATTATCGCTTCCTTGTTGGTAATTATATTTTCCTTCAGCCTGGGTGTGATTATCAGCGCCCTGCTCTTTAATGCATTCTTATATATCGGGTTAAACCGTATCAGCAGGCTATTGGAATTTCTACAGATGACAGGGGCATTTCCAAAAATGATCAGTAATAAAAGAAACTCCGGTATCGATTATGAAAAAGATTAAGCTTTCCACCCACTGGCCAATTGCCGACATCCGGGATAATATTATTTTCTCCAGAAATGGTAACGTTGTGCTATGTTACCAGCTGGACCTACCTGAAATTTATTCTTTATCGGAAAAAGATTTTGAAGACCTGCACGCCACCTGGTTCCAGGCGCTTAAATCCCTACCGGTCGGTACGGTGGTTCATAAACAAGATATCTATGAGAAAAAAGCATTTACTGCAGCCGACTTGCCCGATAAAACCTTTTTAGAAAAGGCCACTCGGGATCATTTTAAAGATAGAGTGTTTATGGAACACATCTCCTTATTATTCTTCACCCTGACCAAGAATAAAGCTTTAAACAACTCCAAATACGTAAACCCTTTTCGAAAAGTCTCCAAAGACATTGTCAGGGAACTGGATGCCAACCTTAAAAGCTTTACCGGCTCGGTAAACGATTGTGTTTCTTTTATCGCTAACAGCCGAAAGGTTTCTATAAAAGCATTCCAACCAGAAGAAATCACCAATCTCACTACCGAATATTTTAATGGTTTCAATGAGGGTTTCGATACCGATATCCTACTCGAAAAACAACATATTCAAACTGGGGATAATTATTTTGATGCCCTGGCTATCAATAGCGAGCTGTGCTTTGGCGAAAGGGTACAGTCGAGCAAGACCAATGAGAAATTCACATCCGATGATTTTGTATTTCACCAGGGGTTTATTGATGGGCTGGGGCTTCATTTAAAGGAAAACCATATAGTCAACCAGATCCTCTACCTGGATGATAAACATAAGTGGCGCAAGCTACTGGATAAAAAAGTAGAAGAACTTAGCAAAAGTTCCAATTTTGGCTCTCAGAATAAGGTTGTGCTTGGAAAGATTCAGGAAATCCTGGAAAAGATTAATAGCGATGATAACGCGCGGATTATCCGTGGCCATCTCAATGTAGTCTTTTGGGATCGTGAACCCGATAATTTGGAGCGCATTGCCTCTAAGATTAAAGCAGAGTTTAAAGAACTGGATATCATCACTTACGCCCCACGAGGGGAAGAACGAAAGAATTACCTGCTTAATAGCTATTGCTGCCACTCTTCCAATTTTTCCGATGAAGATCTTTATGTGACCGATTTAAAACATGCCTTGTGCCTGTTTATCAATAACACCAATTATAAAACAGACCCTACCGGTATCATTTTTAATGATCGCGAGCATAATATTCCTGTGCTAAAAGATGTATGGGATGAGCAGAAGAAACGAATCAAGGCGCGCAATTTTGCCATCTTCGCCCCAACCGGTGAAGGGAAATCTTTTTTGGCCAATAACATTCTTCGCCAGTATTTTGAAAATGGGGTCCGGCTGGTCATTATCGACCTGGGAGGATCTTATACCAAGTTCGCAAAGCTCTATCCCGAACAATACACCGTTTTACGCTACGAAAGTGGTAAGAGCTTAGGGATTAATCCTTTTTATATATCCAATGCCGATGATGTAGGCCCCGAACGGTTGGAGGATCTATCGGTGTTCTTATTGGAGCTGTTTGCCTCTGATTTAAAAGTGGACAAAGCGCAATCCGTAGCCATAAAAAAGATTCTCCGCTACTATTACCAAAACGCAACTGAGAACCATTCTTTAGATAGTTTCTACCAATTTATCGAGCAGCGAAAAGATGAGCTGCTGGAGATCCTTAAAATCCATCCCGACTACTTTAATATCACTAGCTTTTTGCACGTGCTTTCGGAGTATGTCGGCGATGGCCTATACAGCTTCTTATTTGAAGTTAGCGAAGATCAAACTTACAAGATCGAAGAAAAGCGGCTAATTGTCTTTGAACTCGATGAAGTCAAGGACAATAAAGAGATCCTTTCGGTAATGCTCAAACTGATTAAGTCGGCCATACAGCGCACCATCTGGAAAAACCGTGCTGAAAAAGGGATCATCCTTTTTGACGAATTTGCCAAACAACTCAAGTTTAAAAATGTCCTGGAAAGCGTGGAATTCTATTATCAGGCGATCCGTAAACAGAACGGAGCCATTGGAATTATCTTACAATCCATAAATCAGCTTCCTAATAATGCGACTTCGTCAAGTATCCTAGAAAATACTCAGGTGATCTACAGCCTGAACAATGAAAAAGGTTATGGAGAACTGGGCAAGCGCTTAAGCCTTTCCAGCCACGATTTCAACCAGTTAAAATCGATCAGGAATAATTTGACCGGGAAACGGAAGTACACCGAGATCTTCATTAAGATCGGCAAGGAAAGCAACATTTTCCGCCTAGAAGTACCACCTGAAGTCTATGCTGCCTACCTCACCGACGGCACCGAAAACGAGGCCATATTGGCCATTTATAATGAGACAAAAAATATGGAAAAGGCTATCAAGGAATTCACCAGGAAGTCCTAAACGCTCATAAAATTTTAAAACTCTTAAATATGAAAAACAATCGCAAAACTTTAGTATTTACATTGGCCCTTGTTTTATGCCTGCCTGCAGGCGCTGCCTGCCAGGGGATGCCGGTGTATGATAATACGAACTTTGTCAGCCTGGTTAAATCCCTGGTGGAATCAGCCAAGCAAACCGCCAACCTGGTCAAGACCGTCAATTTCTTAAAAGCACAGAAAGAAAATATTGAGAAGGTCAATAGTGTGGTGCAGGATTTAAAAGCTGTTCGTGAGATCGGCCGTAACAATCAGCGCCTTATTGCGGTAATGCAGGATGACCTTCGGGATATTTTGAATTCCCCTTACATCAAACCCGACGAAATAAGCCGGGTGACCGAATCCTTCAGTGCCGTGGTAGATAACTCCCTGGAGACCGCAAGCTTTATTGATGAGATCTTATCGAGTGATCATTTAAAAATGAGTGATGCCGAGCGGGCCGAAGTTTTAAAACAAAAAGAACTCGAGTCTAAAGAAATGGTCACCGATGTGCGGCTGAAGACCAAGCGTTACCGTGAGATCATTTCTTTTAGGAAGATGCAGGATAAGATCAATAACCGGGAAACAAGCTTTTGATGATGGAAGGGGTAATCATATTGACCGTAGGTGTCGAATATATCGATAGCGTTTTCCAGACCATTCAGGAAAGCGAGTTTTCCCGCTATACCATTGTTGGCATGAAGACGTTGGCGGTACTTTTCTTTTTGGTTAACATCCTTAAAAAGTATAATGAAGGGGTAGCTGATAGGCAGGGCTATACCTGGGGGCTTTCACCCGGGGATCTGGCTAAGAACTTTGCGGTGGTCCTGCTGGTTATTTTCTCTACCCAAATCCTGGGATTCTTTGATAACATTCTTGTGGCTATTGAAAACCAGTACCGCGATACAGCCCCTGCCCTGCTCCCCCTTCAGATGCAGGAGATTCCAATAGAACAAGATGTCTCCCCTATGGGGGCTATGCGTAAAGCCATGGCCTTACTTTATGAAGCCCTGGTGACTCCCCTATACGGCTTTAAAACCTTTGCTTTTCTAATCAGCCTGTTTTTATGGATTCTGGATTTATTCATTTATCCCTTATTCCTTGCGGAGCGCTACTTCCTGCTTGGAATTATGCAGGCTTTTTTTCCGCTAGTGCTTAGCCTGGCGGTATTTGAAAAATTCCGTTCGATGGCCTATGGATTTTTCCGGTTGTATGCAGCGGTATATATGCTGGTGCCTGCATTCTTCCTGGTTAATGTGTTTATCAACGCCCTTTATACGGAAATCAACACCAATTTTTGGGAAAACCTATTCGGTACGGATTACGGAAGCGGTTTTTTCGCCCCAGTTGTAGAAATGGGTTCGATAGTTTTTATCGTGTTTTTAAAATTCAAACTCTACCGGCGGGCCATTTCATTTACCCTAAGATTGTTCACCACGTGAGGCCCATAAAGGGCATTTAAAATGGTTCTCTTAAGAAGCTTCGATATAACCAATTTAGTCATAAAAAAATAGTTCAAAAATGAAAACACCATATAAAAATATCTATTCGATATTAAAGCTCAACCGCTTTATCGTTCTGGCCGTAGTGCTTTGCGCGATGCTTTGCAGTGTTTTTGCCATTTGGATGGCCATTTCAACAAGAAACAAAGCCTTGAACAGTGCCTTTGCCATTAATACTGACGGCAGTATTATTCCTTTAAAACTAGTGACCCAAAAAGAAAACTTCCGAGTAGAAGCCCTGGCCCATTTGGATTTATTTCACACCTATTTCTATAATATTGATGCCAGCAACTATGAGAAAAACCTGGAAAAAGCATTATGGCTGGGCAATAGTTCGATAGATAACCTTTACAGGCAAAAGAAAGCCGATGGGGTGTACAACCGCTTATTGCAATATTCGCTGGTTCAAAAGGTAATGAGTATTGAATCCCAGCTTGAAGAAAGGGAAGATTCCTATCATTTTAGGACCACGGTGATTTTCGAGATCAACCGGGGCAGCATTGTCGATACTTATGAGCTGGTTTCCACGGGAAAACTGCTCATCGTAGATCGCCACTTCCCAAATAACCCCCACGGGCTACTCATCACAGATTATTTTGAAAACAGCTTAAGAAAAATTTCCCCGCAAAATTAAAACTACAACAGATGAAAATAGAAAAAAACAAGATCGTATTTATCAGCGTACTTGTGGTCATTGTGATTTTTCTTGTCACCTATACCTTAATGATCACCTGGGACGATGACGAGCAACAAGAAAACCTACGGCAAACCGAGGTTCCGACCCTGGAAGAAGAAAGCCAGGAAACCTATGATTCTAAACTGGAGGCTATTGACAACCTTAAAGAAGTTCGGGAAAAGAATGCGCCAAGTATTTATGATGAAACGTTTTTAGACTCTTTAGGCTATTACGATACCGAGTTTTTGGAAAAAGAGAAAAAACGCAAGATCGATAGTATTTATGAGCTGGGAAAAGCACGGCAAATGCAAATAGCAAACCTATCGCAAACCCGGCAGACCACCACACCGGAAAATAACAGGCCATCCCCAATTCAAAGAGCATCAAAAGGAGATAGTGCTGAAAGCCGGGAAGCGCGAGAAATGGAGACCAAAGAAATGGGATTGGAACATCAATTATTCTTTGCCTCTGCTCCTATGAAATCCGAAAATTTCACTGGAACAACAGATAAGGAAATTAAAGTGGTGGTCGATGGCACCCAGGTAGTCAAAGCCAATTCCAGGCTTCGAATGCGGCTTGCCCAGCCTGCCAGGATCGGTGATAAACTTATACCTAAAAACACCCCGATTTTTGGCTTTGTCAGTTTTCAACCTAATCGTGTCCTAATTGAGATTGAAAATATTAATAACCACCCAACCAGCCTAAAAGCTTTTGACCTTGAAGATGGTAGCGAAGGTATTTACATAGAGAATAATTTACGGGCGGAAATAACCACGGAAGTGCTGGATGATGTGATTAGCGATATCAATATTCCGAGCGTACCACAAGTCAGTGGAATAAGCAAAGTATTCAGAAGGAATAACAGAAACGTAAAAGTGACCATCCTTAATAATTACAGACTACTACTAAAAGCCAGTAAAACCAAAGGAAACTGGGCAACAGCTAACCAATAAAAACAATTCTTATGAAAAATTATCTTTTAACAACAGCCGCTTTACTGGTGATAGTTTTCACCAGTGCACAAGCCCAAGAAAAGCTGGACACTATTTACGCTAATGAGCATAAGAATGTCGCGCTATTTTTTTCTGAGGAAATCAGCCAGGGTATTACCGGTGCTGAGCATTTTGTCTTCACTTATAACCGGGAAAAGCAGCAACACTTCGGACTGCTGCAGGCCAAGCCCGGCAGAGAAAGTAATTTACTTGTTATCGGAACAAATGGTTCGGTATTCTCCTATATCCTGAAGTATAAAAAACAGCTTTCCCGGCTGAACTATTTTATCCCTGAAGCGGAAAGTATTGGAAAAGAAAAGCCAGTTGTCAAGGATTCAGTTAAGGACAAAAAACCGCAAAAGAACTTAAACAAGAAGGAAGGTCATTACCGCAGATTCTGCAGCTACCTGCTGAGTAAAAAGCAACGCATAGGCCGCATAAAAAAACGCAAGAACGATATTATTTTAAGTGTTGAGAATATCGTTTTTAATAAGGAGCAGCTCTATTTTGTGATCGAAATTGAGAATAGATCCAGCCTGGATTATGATCTTAATTTCTTAAACCTGGCGATTGAAACCCGCAAAAAGGGAAAGAAGAAATCCTTACAACGCTTATACCAGGATCCGGTTTTCAAGTACAACTTGCCGGCTAAGATTGGAAAAAAACAAACGGTAAGATTGGTTTATGTGATGCCAAAATTTTCCTTGTCTAAAGAAAGGAGGGCGATATTGGAACTTAATGAAAAGGATGGGGAACGTAATTTAAAACTAAAGATCTCCCATCGGTTTATTAATAATCCTAATTGATAATTTTGAAAAATTCCGACTTTAAAAGTTTAAATTTTTCTGGCTTTTGCACCCCTGGCAGTCAGCCTATAACGCTGTTTACTACTTTGTGGTTTCTCGGGAATGGTCATTTCAATCAAGCCTTCGGCAAGTGCAGGTTGCAAATAATTTTTTCTAAAATTTTCTCTATCGGAAAGTCCTAAATGATATTGCAACTCACTTCTGCTATCTTCACCATTAATCACATTTAAGAGGTCTTGAACTTGCGGGGTGACTTGCGGGGTCTCTTGCAGGGTTACTTGCGGGGTTTCATTAGTAGTTTTATCAAAAACTTCTTCTGAAGCTGGAAAAACCATTCGTAAAAAGTTCTCGGAGAAACGGAAGGAATCTTTACTATAGGATTCTAATATTCTGGGGATCCCCGATCCAAGTTGTTCTACCAAATCCAGGTCTTTATAAATGCGCATTAATTCTTTGTTGCGGGGAATCGAAAAACCTTCAAAAAATTCATTTTTACTTAAGCCATCCGGTAAAGAACCTGCAGAAGTGATTTCTATCCGATCACTAAAAATTTCAAACTTTGGAGCTATTTCACGAGTGTAATCATTATGGACAAAGGCATTTATAATGGCTTCCCGCAGTGCAATGGCATTCCAAAGACGACGTTCTTTTCGTTCACTATGGGTGATTTTGGTAATCGTTCGATTTTCCAAGTTCATTTTATCCAATACGCTCTTAGTGGCTTTTATTAAAGAGCAGTAACCATATTCATTACTTTCAACTAAATCGACCCGTGTATTCCCTTTATACTTAGCCAATTTAACAGAAACATTATTTTCATCTGCTAATAAATATGCTGCATAATTCAAGTCACCTCCTGTCGTAGTTAGCTCTAAATTTTTTCTGAATTGTTTGTTGAGGGGCTTTTGTTTTTCCTGGTAATATATATGAAGTTGTTCAAACCTTAAATCCTGCCGGTGTGCTTTTATTTTTCCGATAGAATTTCGTGTACGTGTGGCAAAAAGTTCTTCAATGAGTTTTTGTGACATAGGCTCTGCCGCAGAACCAAGCCGTATAAAACAACCTTTTTCACTCATTCCAAATTTTTTGAGATGGTAAGGTTTTTCTGAACCGCTTGCTACGATAATTTTCAGAATATCTTTCCCATCCCGTTCCTCAGTTACAATATCAAATAACCCAAGTGCAGAAGGCCGTATATTGTTCCTTACCCTATCCTTAATTTTCAATTGTACACTATCAGGATCTTTCACCCCAAAAGTTCTTCCTTCCTTATCAATCCCTATATAGATAATACCGCCTTCACGATAATTTAAAAAAGCAACAACTTCTTTCTCCAAACCATCGGAAAGCTCCCTTTTATATTCTATACGGTTGGTCTCACTCATAAAAAAGATTTTAACGCCACAAATATACTTATAATTACTGGTCAAATATAGACCTGGCCTCCTTATACACCCGCTCAAAATTAGATTCCAAATCAGCTTTGGAATAAGGTTTTTGATCTTTAGCCGAAGGCAGATCGCGCCTAATATTCTGCAATCTAAACTGTACCTTTTTATCTTTTCCATCTGCATAGGTTATAAATTCCCCCTGGTTCAGGCGAAAGAAAACATCGGCACGGATTTTTGGGATTTCCTTCTCTCCGGTGGTTACCCGAGTATCAAAATCGAGGCTGTACCCGCGATTCACACTGGTAGTAGGTTTTTTCACAATCTCAAAAAACCGCTCATAATATTTGGCAGTATCGGGATCGTTCACCTTTCCAAAAAACTGATAGGACAAATTGCTTAAAATAGCCTTACTGGCTTTATCCCCATACATCATATCGTTTTGGATCTTATCCTGCATTACATAAATAGTAGCGATATCATAACTCCTCAGGGTTGCCGGGATCCGGTGCATATTCAACAAACGAAGGGTGGGGGCTTCTTCCATCAGTAGGAAAGAAGCTTTGGAATTACGAACACTCATTTGTTTAGTAATGGTATGGATGATCGTGGCTATGACTGGTGAGTATGAAGCTTCGTATTTTGGGTTGTTCACTACGGAAATAACTGCAGGGTTTTCCTCACTATTAATATGAAGCGGAACCTCATCTTTAGAAAGCACCATAAAAATCTGCTGGGTACTGATCCTTTTAAGGGCATTGGCCAGGGTACTTTTTACACCGGCCGTTTGCCGCTCAGAATCTTTCCCGCTAATAAAGGCATCGGCCATTGCACGGGAAGTTGTATTGGTTTCCAAAAACTGGATAAGGCTATCAGTATTTAAAAACTGATAAATAGCGATAAGATGTGGGAGGGTACAAAACTTGGGGTAATCCGTTTTTAATTTCCAGATCAGTCCCCCGATCAAACCTTCAGCGGCATCATTAAAAAATTTTGTAGTTCCCGAAGTTCCGGACTCCCGTTGCTCCAGGAGGTTCTCTACCAGTACTCGGGAAACTTCATTTACACTTTCCTCGTTCTCCAGGTATCGTGGAGCGATGGGATTCACCCGATGGATGATTTTATCAAATGAAATAACCTTAAAAGGAATTTCCCGGTCTTTAAAAAGCGGATAGGCCATTTCGGTAAGTTCAAAGTCTTTATAGTCGTGAATGACACCACAAAAATTTTCCTTTTGAAAATGTTTTAAAAAGCCATACACCACGCTTTCGGTCTTCCCGCTTCCGGCAGAACCAATAACGGAAGCACCCCGTTTAATATTTTCCAGTTTAAATTTTCCTTTGTTGGTTGCAAAACCGACCTGGTATTTTCTATCGATCTTTTTATTATCCTGATCCTTATGTAAAAAAACATACATCAGGGTATTGATCAGGAGCAACGGACACCCCAGGAATAACAAAGCCGGAATCCATTGGTTATCCTGGACTCCATAAATGCCAAGAGCCGTCATTAGTAATAGATTCAAAACAAAAGCAAATCGGTTGATGAGCCTAAAACATATATAGAACAATATGCTTACCAGCCCGATGATCAGAAGCAGTCTAACAAGATTTTCTATGTCCATAACTTTTAAAATTAAATTCCAATTGAACTTGATTTAACGGCTACCTCTACCCCTTTTTTGAGCCTGTTAAAAATTTTGAGGGCAAGTTGTGCCTGCGAGGTTGGAATGCTGGGAATCATCGGGATGCCCGATTCCCGGATGAGCTTAAAAGCAAGTGCTTTTTCATTATTGGGCAATCCTAGTATTGCATTAAAATAGTGGTTCGGCTTTTTGATAAATTCCTTTCGTGCCGTATAGGTTTCCACAAAATTGCGCTGGTAACCGAAGGTTTTATCAAAGGTCTTTTCCGCCTTTTCAAAAAAGCGGTCTCGGTCAAAACCTCGTTTAACGGTTTTGCCATTAAAGTTAACTTCCGAAGCTTTGTATTTACTACCCGGAGATAAGCTAACCAAATTGGAGGCATCTTTTCTACTCACAATAATATGGATATGGCTTTGATTTCCTGTTTTGGGCATTCCCTGGACGATTCGCTTACCATCTTGCCGGTGTGGTGCCCGGGCTTCCAGTTTCTCAATTTCCTTTTCCCGTTTTTGAATACTTCTCTGCATCAGCCCGGTTTCTATTTTTCGGACTTCACTTTTAAGTTGAAGAATTTTAGTGGCATATGGCTGGTTTTCGCGAACCTGGCGATCGGTACCCTTAAAACTCCGGCTATGTTCAATTTTAGCGTAATATTTAATATCATTAATATTTATCGGGCGGCCATCTATTTCCCGGTTGAAGCAGGCCACATAATCCTTCATCAGTTCCCGGGTATACCTTTTTACATCCTTGCTACTGTTTTGCAGGCGTTTTAATTCGTATTTGGAAGGGCTAACCGTAATGGAATAGAACTTCGGTTCTTTCTTCTTGAGCTTAGCGGTATTGTTATCAATTTCTTTGACGACTTCCCCCGGGGTGATGACATCCTCATATTGATTAAAAAAATGTTCCTTTGCCCCTTCTTCCAGGCCTTCATTTTCTTTTTCAAGGTAACTAACAAAACCTGAGGAACTTTGGGAATAATTCCCGCCCAACTTTTGGGGAGTGATAGTGATATACATAGCAAGAAATTTTACAGGTTATTATCCGAAAATTTCTTTTCACCCAAACCACCTTGTTCCTGTTTCGGAACACCATCTTTTTTCTCTCGGAGGATTTTCTTTTCCAGGATGAGTGGTTTCTTTTGAGGTGCTTCGGTTTGGAAAAGTGAGGCGACCATCGCCGCGGTGGGTTTAGTTTGCGTTTTTTCCATATCACGCATAATGGCAATAACCGCATTGATACGTTTCTTAAAAGAAGCTTCGATAGTCCTACCTGTAGGCCCTAATTTTTCTCTTGGGGAAATCTCATTATAAAAGAAAAAGTCGAGCATTGTTTCCAGGGCTTCGGTGTGTGATTTGAAGTGTGTTCTTGAAAATTCCTGAAAACGTTTTGCCGTTTCTTTTTTAAACCTGATGCCGATAAATGAGTCCATAATTCGCCGATTTGTCGCAAATTCTTCCCTAAAAATGGGCGCTGGCAGGGCATTTGTCGCAAATTGCTTAAACTCAGGAATTTAAATAAATTTTAAACAACTGATTTACAGTTATTTAAAAACAAAAAGGAGTGCTTAACATCGCGAAGCGTGTTACCCTCTTGCTACTCCTTTTCGTCCCGCAGCGCGGGACAAAAATTCCGTACAATTTGGTCTGTTTTCTGTCTTGATAGACAGTCAAAAGCCACTTGCCAATTCCCGGAAAAAATTTCCGGATTAATAATTTTTTGATGTGCAGGTTATCGGCGAAAGTCAAAATGGATACACCTGCGTAAATTTGAATGCTGAAGATCAGCGTAATAAAGATACATTTTTTTTATAAAATCAAGGCAAAGAATACCTAATGAATAAACTTTTTTCTATATCATTTGAATTTTTCATTTAATGATAGAAAGGAAAATCCAGGTAACAGCGGATTTTCCTTTTTTACTTAAATTGAGAGTGAAATGCTCCTTATTTTTGAGCACAACCAACTAAGCTATTTTTTTTATCTTTTATGCTAAAAAACTGCTTTGTTTATAGTGATTTATTGAGGAATATTTGAGCCTAAAAAAACACCTCTAAATAATAGAAGTGTTTTAAAAATCCGGTTTGAAAATTAAAAAATTATAGAATTCCTTCATCTGCAAAACTGTAGTAATTACCGTCAGGAATAAGAATAATATGATCCAGGACTTTAACATCAAAAAATGTTGCAGCATTTTTAATTTTCCTTGTCAGGCTTTTATCGGCTTCACTTGGTCTGAGGGTTCCGCTGGGGTGATTGTGCAATAAGATTATTGCCGTAGTTAAGGATTTTAATACTACTGCGAATAAGATTCGAACATCGACCAGGGTCCCGGTAATACCTCCATTAGAAACTTCATAGATTCCTTTAACCCTATTGGCATTATTGAGCAGTATAATTTTAAAGGTTTCCTGCAATTCAATATTATTTTTATTCCACTGTTCAAATGCCAATGCTGCCGCACAGCTGGAACTGTTTATTTTTGGAAGTAAATTTGTTTTTATATTTCCGCTGTAGCTTATCGCAATTTCATTAACTTTGGTTTTCATTATTAGCTTATTTAAAGGGTTAATAATTAAAAGAGGGCTCTACTTTCGAAGGGTACGCCCTCTTTGTTTTTAAAAATTACTGGTCTGCGTTTTCCTTATTTCCAAGGAATAAGATTTCATTTACCAAAATTTCGGTAACAAATCGTTTTTCCCCGCTTTGGGTTTCATAGGATCTGGAAGTCAGTTTGCCACGGATAGCTACTTCTTTACCTTTATCGACATATTTCTCGATAAGCTCTGCCTGTTTTCCCCAGGCCACTACATTGTGCCAGTCGGTTTGTTGCACTTTTTCCCCGTCTTTGTGGTAATATTCATTGATAGCCAATGAAAAGCTGCATACCTTTTTACCGCTTTCAAAATTCTTTGTTTCGGGAGCGTTTCCCACATTTCCAATTAACTGTACTTGGTTTCTTAGATTACTCATAATTAAAAGATTTAGAAACCTGCTTTTCTTTGCAGGTTGATTAAACATTGATTTACTTATTATATCCGGAGCGTTTTCCTTTTTTGATTTTTTTACTTCGCTACCGGGTATGTTGTTTTGAAATGATTTCATAATTTTTATTAATTGATTTACTTCTTATAGAGCCGTTTGCTGTTACCTTTTTTGATGCTGATACATTTTCAATATTTAGAATTAGGGAAGGTTTATAAAAAGGAGGGACGACTGGCTTATGCAACCTGGACTAACTTCTAAATATTGGTATTTTGCATTACAAAAAAGGTAGGGACAGCTACGGCCGGGAAGGAAATGGAAAGGCTGAAATTGAAAAGCAACCGGAAGCGAAGTAAATGCAGGAATGAATTTCCGATGGGGCGGACTCCATTCCCTATTTCGGATTGGGAATGAAGTGATCCTTACCAGAACACCAGAAGAGTTAACGAAATGAAAAGGAGAAATTGGGAATAGTGTCCAAGACTTCAAGGGAAGCTCTTTCTCCGTAATGGAGCTTTTCGCGAAATTAGGGAGAATGTGCTGACCGATCAATACAAACGGATCATCCACTTTAAATCGAATTCACTGTAGACTTAAAATGATAAGGTAATTGGTAGTATTAGGAAATGCCCACGGCTCATTTAATTCCCTACGCAAATACCGTAATAGAGTGAAAAATAAGTTAGTGGGTAAATTATAGTTACGAATTATTCCAATCTAAAATGGAATCAATTGACTTTAAAAGACAAAGATTTAATTTTTCAGAAAGTCACGAAAAAAGTGGATAAAATTTATAAAAGGAATTTTTTTCCGGGGTTCCAAATACTCAATATAAGCGTTGAATATTGCGTGGGTCACTCGTCCGGAAAATATTCTTCCAAATATCACCAATCATTCTTGAAATAGAATAATATCAGTTAAGGGGTAAAACAGCGAACAAACTTTGAACGTTAAGTCATAAACTAAACCACTCTTCACTTAAAGTGCAGAGGTTTTTCTCCCAGGGTTTAAAATCCAACAAAGCTATTCCAATATAAATTGGAATCGTCACTTGAACCTCACGATAATGATCCCGATAATCATTAACCATCTCATCCTTCAATATCGTTTTGGAATTCTTATTGAAGTTCTCTAGACTTTCGCCCTTTAAACTTCTCCAGTATATTACTTACATTAAGTTTAGGAACATATTAAATATGCATATGGACATAATCCGAACTAACAATTCCTTTTGATATTCCTATTCCTTCTACTTCACCTATTTGAACTAACAGTTCACGACAACCCTCCTGATTATCACCTTGAAGTACCTTTTATCTATATTTAGTGGACCAAAGATGCGGAAAGCCCCCTCATTAATAGCCTTCAAAATTTTAAAAAATTAGTTGCAAATCTCAACTAATTAATTTTACCTTTGTCTTTCAATACTATTTCATATGAACATAGGTTTTAAAATGAGTGAAGTAATAAAATCTATTGGCAAGCTGATCGATAAATCCGTTATGGAAAAAGGGCATGAGCTTTCGATGGAGTACTTCATCATGCTAAACATTCTATATGACAAAGACAATATAATCCAGCAGGACCTCGCCAGTATAATGAACAAGGATAAATCAGCAATTCTCAGGCAAATAGATGTATTAGAAAGAAAAAAACTGGTAGTACGTATTCCCGATAGCGAGGATAGGCGTAAAAAAACAATTGTCCTTACCAAAGACGGCAGGAAGATGGTCGAGAAGCTTAGAAAAATTGAAGCTGACATTTTCAATAGCCTTCTAAAAAATGTATCGGAAAAAGATTTGAAGATTTTTGAATCGGTCCTGGATATAATGAAAGCACAGGTGTAACATTTTTTTTACCCAATTAATTGACAAAATCAACATTCTTTTAAATCAACTATAATAATCGGTAATATGCCCAATTACTTCTCCCTTAAATATATGCTACTTGTAGTCGCAGTTTACTTAGGTACTTATCAGGCCAACGCACAAAGTCAGGTTCTTTCTTTGAAAGAAAGTATCAATTATACCTTGCAACATCACCCCAGTAGTACAATTGCAAGATACTCGACGCAATCGGCAGAAGAAGAAATTAGGGAAAGCAAAGCTTCTTTTTTGCCGTCTGTTTATGGAAGCGTGGGACTTGACTACAACATCAAACTTCAAACAACCATTATACCTGCAGGCAGCTTTTCACCTACTGAAACAGAGCTGCAAATGGGTAACAAATTCACTAATTCAGCGTATATCCAGGCAGAGCAAAACCTGTTTGATAAAAGTTTATCGTTGGATATTACATCGGCAAAGATTGATAAAGAAATTACCGACCTGAATGTATTGAAACAAAACCAAACGCTTATTTACAATACTGCATCGGCATACTATCAGGCTTTAAAGTATGCTGAAGAGGGAAGATTGCTGAAAGAAAGCGAAAAGCAATATGAAACGATGGTAGATATTTTGAAACTGCGTTACGAGCAGGGCGTGGTAAAGAAAAGTGAGTACGACCAGGCAAGGGTTAATTACAACAACATACAATTAGAAATTCAGGCTAACGACAATGAATACCAACTTGCATTGAACACCCTCAAAAACAGCATGGGTCTTGAGCTTGAAGCCTCTATTAGTATTGAAGATAGTGTGAGTAATGTAGATGTTGAGGATATAGGCCTCACCGCTCCCTCAATATTAGAGCCGGATAATATTATTGATTACCGCATTGACCAAAAAAACCTGGAGCTACAGGTCCTGGATGTGCAACAAAAGAAAGCCGCTTTTCTTCCATCCATTTCAATGTACGGAAATTACGGTGGCAATGCCTTTGGTTCAGAGTTTTTACCAGCCATGGGTAATTGGTTTGACTATGCTACCATTAGCTTACAGGCTACTATTCCAATTTTTAGCGGCTTTAAAAAGAAAAGCCAACTAGCGCAGAGTAAACTTAGCCTTGCCTCACAAGAGCTAACCAACTCACTCAACCTGCAAACCTACAAACTCGATGTAGAAAATGCTTTCACGCAAATTATGAATGCTTATACCAGTCTAAATAAAAGCAAAGAAAACCTTCAGCTTGCACAAGAAATGATGGATGCGTCAACTATTGAATACAGGGAAGGAACAACTACGCTTTCTTCTTTACTGGACGCAGAATATTCTTATAAAGAGGCACGAACTACTTATACCAGCACATTGCTGGATTACCTGAATGGCCGGTTAAACTATTATAACAAAACCGGCACCATTACCGACTTTCTAGATGAATTAAAATAAAACAACTTCGAAAAATGAAATCCCCATGGACACATGCACACCCGACAAGAATGATTATTTGGGGATTTTATGTGGCCATTAAAAAATATTAAAATACTCACATGAAAACGAAAAGAATTATTACCATCATACTGATTGTATCGGTGCCTGCTGCAATCATCATTGGATTGATGACGAATAAAAAAAAGTTGGATGAAGCGAAGCAACCTGTGGACAGAAGCAATATCGCTGTAAATGTAACCGTAGATACGGTCTCATTGAAAACGGTTGATAACTCTGTTACACAGCCAGCCACCCTAATTACCGAGAATGACGCCAGTGTAGCAGCAGAAACCTCCGGAACAATCAGCAGTCTGGATATAGAGTTGGGCACATCAGTTAAAAAAGGTCAGGTAATCGGGCAGATTGATGCTACCGAAAACCAACAAAAACTGGATGCTGCAATGCTTTCCATCACCAAACTTACCTCCGATTACGAAAGAAATAAAGTACTGTTGGCCGGCAATGCCACCAATGCCAATGCCGTAACAGATGCAAAATATGAATTGGATGCAAAGAAGTTGGAAGCCGCCCAACTACGTACACAAATTGAAAGAGCCAGGATTACAGCTGCATCAGCTGGTGTGATTACCGATAAGCTAAAAATAGCAGGAGAGTATGTTACCACTGGCGCCACAATAGCAACGATCACCAATGTGAATAGCTTAAAAGCCAATGTAAGTGTGCCGGAGAGCCAGGTTTTGCACATAAAGAAAGGACAGGAGGCTGTCATCACTTCCCAGTCTTATCCCGGCGCAAGTTTTACTGGAATTGTGAATTATGTAAGTCCTAAAGGAGATGACAACCACAATTATACTGTGCAGCTTGACATCTCCAACACCGGTGCTATGCAGTTAAAAGCAGGTCTATACGTAAATGTTCAATTTCCAGTTTCAGCAACAAATCGATCCCTGCTCATGATTAACAAAAACGCATTGGCGGAAGGTGTGAAAAACCCAGTTGTATTTGTATTTAAAAATGGAGTGGTGGAAAAAAGAAAACTGGTTACGGGCACTGAACAGGGTGATTACATAGAAGTGAAAAGTGGCTTATCTGCAGGTGAACTGGTGGTAACCAACGGTCAAATCAATTTATCAGACAGCAGCAAAGCTGAAATTGCACAAATAAGATAATCCGGAAACCTACCAGGTTGTTATTGCGTACCATAAAAAAAATCTAAAAATGAGTATCACAGAATTAAGTATAAAACGTCCGTTATTGATAACGGTAATGTTCGTAACACTTATCTTGTTTGGCATTATTGGTTATAATAGCCTTAGCCTGAACCTGCTTCCAAAGTTTACGACCAATGTTGTTTCCGTTAACACCACATACACAGGCGCATCACCTGAAGAAGTGCTAGCCAGCGTTACCGAGCCATTGGAAGATGCGCTTTCTTCGGTTGAAGGGGTTGATGCCATAAGCTCTTCCTCGCAGGAAGGTTCATCATCCATTTCCCTGGAATTAACCAATAGTGTGAGCACTGCTGATGCCCAGTTAGATGCCGAAAGAAAAGTAAACGAGATATTGGCATCGCTGCCAGAAGACGTTGACGACCCTGTGGTAAGCCGAATGAGTTCTGATGACGAGCCCATATTGAAATTAAGCATCACTGCCAACATGAGCGACACGGAGTTGTATGACTTTATCGATAATGAAATAAAGCCCTTGCTTACCAATATAACAGGCGTATCGGACGTAAGCGTAATCGGCGGAACGAAAAGACAAATCAACATTGATATTGACAACGATAAACTGAAAGCCTATAACCTTTCGTTACTCGATGTTAACTCCGTTATAAGTACCAGTGATGCTTCTTTCCCCGCAGGTAAAATTGAAAGCGATAACAACCGCTATTCACTTGATTTGAATGCAAAGGTTCAAACTGTTGAGCAGTTAAGAAATGTGGTTTTACGACAAAATATTGACGGGAGCAGGGTATTATTAAAAGATGTGGCCTCCATTACTGATGGAAAAGAAAATGCAACGCAATTAAACCGTTTAAATAGCGAGCCCGCTATCGGTATTGAAATAAAAAAACAAACGGATGCCAACACGGTTGCAGTAAGCAAGCTGGCCAAACAACGTTTGGAAGAACTTAAAGCGGATTATGCAGCTGATAATTTCGAATATAATATAGCTTCCGATCAATCCACATATACACAGGCATCCGCAGATGCGGTGGTTCACGATTTGCTTCTCGCAGTTATCATAGTGTCATTTGTTATGCTGTTCTTCTTACATAGTGTTCGCAGTTCAATGTTCGTACTAGTGGCTTTACCTTCCGCTATGATACCCACTTTTATTATGATGTGGGCATTTGGATATTCGCTGAATATGATGACGCTGATGAGTCTTTCGTTGGTGGTGGGTATTTTAGTAGACGATAGTATCGTGATATTGGAAAACATTTTTCGCCACATGGAAATGGGGAAAGATAAACGCACTGCAGCTTTGGACGGCCGGAACGAAATTGGCTTTACTGCATTGGCGATTACCTTGGTTGATGTGGTTGGCTTTTTACCGCTTGCTCTGGTTGGCGGTATGATTGGCAATATTGTAAAAGAATATGCGATGGTGGTGGTGTTTTCTACCCTGTTGAGTTTGTTGGTAGCCTTTACGCTCACACCACTTTTGGCATCCCGTTGGGCAAAACTTACGCATTTGAGCAAAACTTCTTTATGGGGTAAAACCAATAGATGGTTTGAATCGCTAATTGACGATTTACGTGAGTTTTATTCAAAGGTTCTGATATGGTCGCTGGGCCATAAACGATATGTGATTATTGCAATTTCCGTATTGATTATTGGTTCCGTTGCATTAATTCCTATCGGCTTTGTAGGTACGGAGTTTATACCAACCTCTGATCGCGGTGAACTAAATATTCAAATCGATTTAGCAGGCAATACGCCTTTAAATAAAACAAATGAAAAGGTTGCACAGATAGAAAGCATCATACTCAAACATCCCGAAGTAGTGAATGTCTTTTCAAAAGTAGGTACGCAAAGCGGTGCCGGAATGGGAGCCAACTCATCTTCTAACAGCAACCTTGCGGAAATTTCCATACAGCTTATCGATGTAAATGAACGTGCGATAAGCACTGTTGATTTCGGAAGGAAGGTAAGAGATGAAATCATGCAAATACCCGGTGTCAAGCCTACGATAAAAACAGTGGGCATGACAGGCAGTGCCAATTTTGATATTCAGATGGATGTTCGGGGAGTAAACACCGATTCTATTATGAAGGCAGCAGCCATCGTGAAAGACATTTTTGAAAAAACACCCGGCACCGATTATGTGCAATACAGCACCAAAGAAGCCAAACCTCAGGTTTCTATTGCGCTTGACCATGAGAAAATGGCCAGCTATGCGGTGACAGTAAATGATGTGGGTAATTCTGTGCAATATGCATTCAGTGGCAGTGATAACACTAAATTCAGGGACAAGGGAGAAGAATATGCGGTGAACCTCGAGTTAGATGCTTCCAATACCATGACCATTGAAGATGTTAGGAAATTCAATGTGCAAAATTCCCGTGGTGCCAGCATTCCGCTGGAGGCAATAGCCACCATTACGGAAACATCTAGCCAATCCGTACTCGAACGAACAGACCGGCTTAACTCGGTGACTATAAATGCCATTGCAGTAGGTCGTCCTTCCGGAAGTATTTCGATGGAAATTAAAGAGCAACTTGAAAATGTTGACTTCCCTGCGGGCGTACAAGTAGTAGAGGCCGGATTCGGTAAAAACCAAAATGATGCATTCAGCAGCCTGTTTTCCGCTGTGGGCCTAGGCATATTGTTGATGTACCTTATTATGGTGGCCCTGTATGAGAGTGTCGTTTATCCTTTTGTAGTATTATTCTCATTACCTGTTGCCATCATAGGAGCCATACTGGCATTGGCACTTACGTTAAATACCATAAACCTGTTTTCTATATTAGGCATTATCATGCTTTTGGGGCTGGTAGCGAAAAACGCCATTCTTATTGTTGACTTTGCTAACCAGGAAAAGGAGAAAAGCATGTCCGTAAGGGATGCCCTGGTTTCAGCCGGCCGGGAGCGGTTACGCCCTATCTTGATGACAACGCTTGCAATGGTCTTTGGCCTTTTACCAATGGCGCTTTCCTCAGATGCGGGTTCTGAAACCAAGAACGGTATGGCTTGGGTAATTATCGGCGGCTTAACAAGCTCCATGATTTTTACACTGGTATTCGTACCCGTTATGTACACTGTTATTGAAAGCGGGAAAAATAAAGTAAATGGTTGGTTTGGGATAAAAAAAGAGACCCCTGTGGTTGCTGAAGCAAAGTAATAAATAGGTTAAAATTTTAAGGAGAAGTTTTTATAAAAAAAGATTGAAGTTGTTGACCTCTAAAAAAGTTTGGAGATTTTACTGCTGTGGAAAACATCAGTTATTAGGTTGATAAAAATGAAATCTTCGCATTTCCTGGTCCCAATGGAGCCAAGAAATCTACCTCCATCAAAATGATGACTACAATTTCAGCGCCCACAAGTGGCCAAGGGAAAATTGATGGTTTTGATGCTGTAAAATAAAAGAAACAGGTTCTTGAATCCATAGGCATTATTTCCTGGATTTAAATGAAGACCTGACGGCATACGAGAACCTATACTACCATGTCGTGGTTTACAAAGTGACCTCGGCAACAAGAAAGCAAAAAAATGAAAAGGTGTTAAACCAGATAGGCTTGCTGAATCCTAAGGATGAATATATCAAAAACTTCTTCGGCGGGATCCCAAGAAGGGTTGAAATAACCCGTGGAATGCCCTGCTTCCAGGAGCGTATATAACTTATGGAGGAAAAGTGTTAAATTTAAGTTTAGTGCTTTAAGGTATATTTTTTTGCAATCCGAAATAATCGAAAACCTCCAATAGTACCTACACGCAAAACGTTAGGAGCAATTTTGATCCGTATACTTCAAAAATCTACATTTCCGAAAAACTATACAACATACCTGATTTTGTATAATCTGAGAGTCTTAATTAAGGAGAACTTTGCATTGAATTTAAAAATGAAATGTATGCAAAATCAATTAAAATATTTGTTATTAACCGGTGCATCTACCGGTATAGGATTGGTAACTGCCGGTGTGCTTGCTAAAAATCGTTATTATGTATTTGCAGGAAGGGCCATAAGCATAAGATCAGCTTACACGATCAATCTTAACTTTATTATTCCAGACGGTAATTTCATCTTCTACTTCATAAAAGATCCAATTTATCATTTTAAAAAGCATGGACCCAGAGTAATGGATGAAACAAATCCACTAACATCGCAATTAAAAATTTTGTATGCGTGATTTTATATCTTCTGCGGAAGCCTCAACTGCTTCACTATATTCACCTTCGGAATAATATTTCATGTAATCCTGATAGTACTCCAGCGCTTCTTCAAGGCGCTCTTCCATTAATTCCCTAAAGCTATTAATGGCTAACTGATATGCAGAATCAAACCTGTAATAATACGCTTCTTCCCTAAATGGAGATCCTGGATTGTTAGCAAGAAAATTATTAAAAGAAGTAATAGCGGCCTGGTAGTTACCGGCACGGGCTTCTCCGGTCAAATGATATTGTTTAGCAATTTCATACTCCTTCTTTTCCAGTTTTATACGCAATTCAGCAGCCATATCGTTGGCTTCCTCGGCGTGTTCGCCTTCAGGATAAGTGTTCAAATAAGCCTGAAGTTCTGCAATTGCTTTATGAGTATCGGTTTGATCAAGATCGTATCTTGGAGAAAGTTCGTAAAAACTTCTTGTTTTTCTAAAAGCTGCTTCTTCCACCTTATCACTATTAGGATAAGATTGCTGAAAACGCTCAAACTCGTAAGAAGAAAGGTAATAATCACCTAATTGATAATAGGTATTAGCAAATAAGAAACTTAGTTTCTCTCCCTGTGGTTTACCGCGATACTGAGGAACAATCTGTTCAAACAAGCGTAAGGCTTTGCGGTACTTTGATTTACTATTCTCTTTCTGAGCTTCGTTATAAAGCTTTTCGGCAAGTACATATTTCTCACCCGCTTCCGGACTTTTCAGCACCTTTTGGTATTGGCTGCAGGAGGTAGAAACAATCACCATACTTATTAACAAGATTATTTTCTTCATCTAAATTTTAATTTTGATAAAACTACTTTTTCAAGATTATTGTAAAAGCTGATTTCCAACTTCTTACCCCCCTAACCAAAGGATCATAGGAAAAAATATAGGTTATAGGTTAAACCAAGGCAGAATTTCCTCAAAGTTATGGCACCGAAAATCTAATTAAATATCAACTGTCAGTTTAAAACTGTTGCCCTATTATGAAATGAGTTTCCCATCCATTTGCACCTGATTGCCCTCCAATGGAGTCAAAACCGTACCCAAAGTCTATCCCAAGTAAACCAAAGGCTGGCATAAAAATTCTCAAACCTGCACCAGCCGACCTATTTAGCTGAAATGGATTGAAATCCCTAAAGTTATCATAAGACGCACCAGCTTCTAAAAAGGTAAGTGCATAAATAGATGCTGAAGGCTTTAAGGTAATAGGGTATCTAAGTTCTAAAGAATATTTGTTGTAAATGGTAGCGCCATCATCATTCGCTCCCGCAGTGCGATCTATAGGTACTACAGATTCGTTTGGATAACCTCTTAATTGAACGTTTTCTCTACCATCTAAACTATATGTTCCAAGGCCATCACCACCAAGAAAAAATCTTTCGAAAGGAGGGACACCACGGTCGCTGTTATAAGCTCCAAGAAAACCATATTCAGCATTGGTCCTCAATACAAGTTTGTCGTAGATTTGGGTAAACCATTCTCCACTAAACTTAACTTTATAAAATTCTAACCAGTTATATTTCTTTTGGTCAATTTTTTCTGGATCGCCCACTGCATTTTCTGGAGTTACCCTTGCGCCGCTTTCATCCACAAGATTACCATTGTCATCATCCAGTTGAAATTCTCTTTGTTCATCTAAATTAGCATAATCTACACCATTCCATAAAGAATAAGGAGGGGTGAACTTTGCCGTAAGTTTAAATTTAGAACCTCCCATTGGGAAAACTGGGTTTACATAAGTGTTATCTCTTGTAAGACCAAAAGTATAATTGATGTTGTTGGAAAAGCCATCTCCAAATGTAAATAGGCCTGTATTATAATTATTGAGATCATAACGTTGCAATCCAACCGAATGTGAAACCGTCATGTATGGATCTGGTATCGTTAAACGTTTGGCGAGGCCTACGTTAATACCAAAAATATCAAAACTTCGGCTCCGGTCTGCTTCTCCAGTTGTATTATCGTATAAAAATTGACGGGTATAAGAAAAAGAGGTTTGTAAGCTTACCGGTTTTTTACCGCCTAACCAGGGTTCCTGAAAAGATAAGCTATAAGTTTGATATGTAGTACTGGCCTGTGCTCTAAGAGAAAGGGTTTGACCATCACCCATAGGTACCGGTTTATAAGCTTCTTTATCAAAAATTCCAGATAAAGAGAAGTTGTTGAAAGAAAGTCCTAGGGTTCCTATAAAGCCACCCCCACCATAACCGCCTTGTAGTTCTATTTGGCTGGCACCAGCTTCTACTACAGAATATTCAAGATCTAAAGTACCAGACTGTGGATCTGGATCAACAAATTTTGGCTCTAGTTGTTCAGCATCGAAGAAACCTAGTTGTCCAAGTTCCCTTACCGTATTTACCACATCTTCCTGACTGTACTTTTGCCCGGGTTTTGTTCTTAATTCACGATAAATAACGTGATCTTTAGTTTTGTCGTTTCCGGTTACTTTAATATTATTAAAATAGGCTACTTTACCTTCAATGATTCTTATTTCAAAATCTATAGTATCATTATATACATTTGTTTCTACCAGGTTAATGGTTGAAAAAAGGTAACCGTTGTTTTTATATAGGTTGGAAAGGTCTTCTCCATCAGGCTTTGTTTCATCGGCAATTCGTTTGTCCAAAAGTACACCGTTGTAAATATCACCTTTGTTTATTCCTAAAGCACGTTGCAATTGGGCATCAGAATAAACTGAATTACCAAGATATTCAATGTTTCCTATATGGTACTGATCGCCTTCTTCTACTTTAAGATTTAATGCGATTCTTTCGTCGTCAATTTCGACCAGGGAATCTGTTACAATTCTAGCATCTCTATAGCCACTTTCTTTGTATTTATCGATGATGTTCTCCTTGTCTTCCTGGTAATCTGTCCTAACAAATTTAGATCTTTTCCAAAAGCGGATGATATTCTTTTGCTTGGTGTTTTTCATTGCCCTTTTAAGTTTAGCATCAGAGAATTTCTCATTTCCGCTAAAGTTTATATCGGCAATTTTCACACGATCCCCCTGGTCGATATCGACCAGCATATTTACCAGGTTAGCATTTTCAGCAGTATCAGTAACCTCGCGGGTGCTTATTTTTGCCTGGGCATTTAAATACCCTTCCTTACGATATTTATCTTCAATATAATTTCTGGTAGTGGTAATAAGGTTTTCAGAAACTTTTGCGCCAGCCCTTAATTTATTTTCCTTTATGAGCTCTTCATTTTCACGCTTTTTAAGTCCTGTTATCTCTACCTTATTAAGTTTTGGAACTTCCTGTATTTCAATCTCAAGATCAGCTACATTATCTTCACTTACGTGGGTGATATAGAAGTTGATATCACTGAAATGACCAATATCCCATAACTTATGAATTACGCTACTTATTTTATCCCCTGGAATATAAATTTCTTCTCCTTTTTTCAGACCGGTATAAGCAATTACGGTTTGCTCATTAAAACTAACGTTGCCCGTAACTTTTATCTCTCCAATTATATACTTTTTACCACCTGCTAATGGTAAGTCCTGAGCTCGTGAAGAAATGCTAAAAATTAAACTACATGCTACTGCCAAAAGGCTAAATACTTTCTTCGTCATAAATGCGCTAACTGAGTTGCTCACTGGTTTTTCCAAATCGTCGTTCTCTAACCTGATATATAGATGACCTTCTTAATGAAAAGGACATAATTCTAAATTTTATTTCTAAAGAATAAGCCACAGGTTCAATTCCTTTTTGCTCCTCCATGTTTTTTAATTACTACAAGCTTGTTATCCTACTGCTGAATTATTAAACAAATAATCAACAGCAACAATTTTTGCCGATTCAAGTTCTTTATTTGACATCCGTAGCCTGGGGAAACAATTCCTTTGGCTTCCATAAGAAAAAGGCACGCTATGATTAAACTCATAGATGTTTTCATCAGGCGGTAGATTCCGTACCAAATCTCACATACTTTCATACATTAAAAAAAGGAAATGGAAGTACGATCTAATTTTATATACAGAGAGGTCTTATTTATAGATGGAATTTTTGATGGAACAATGAAAACCAAAAAATTATATGATCTTAATTTTACCTAAAGTTCCCTAAAAAATAGGGAATGGAAGAAAGCTGCGTGTTTCGGAAAACAATGTTATTCCAAGCCTTTATTCTTCCCCAAACTGGTATTAATAATTAACAGCATAATAGACCGAAACTTCCCTCGCCTGAGAATAGTAATCTCTTATTTAAAACCTTAGTAGAACTAGGCTTATAATTAGATATAAAATTGCTTTTTTAAATGATTGGGCCTGGAATAGTTGTCACGAAAGACAGTCGGTTATTAATGCTATGGAATTACTTATTCCCTTCTTGCTAAAAATTTAGGGGCTTTCATCTGATAATATTCTACTAATTCCAAATGTCTTTCTTTAGCCACTAACAAATGAAAATTTGGGTTTTCTGCACAGAAATAAATAAAATCTTTAATAAGATTGTCAGGAAGGTTTAAATCTTTAAATAGAGTCTTTGGTACTGCATTTATGGCTCTGTCTATTAGGTTTCTTTTCTCTTCAATATTATGAATCGTTTCCAATTGATTGGTTTTTCCACTAAAGGAATTGAAAATAGAAGCAAAAACATTTCTATTAGCTGCCTGCAATTTTTTTTCTGTCCTTGTTCTTTCTTCAACGTAGGATAATCCAAATTCAGATTTATCTATTGTTTCAATATCATCGAAATCTAACATTAAATTACCTGATAGGGAGATATTGCTTAACAGGACTTCATCCAATTCATTTACTTGAAGTCTCAAATCAATAATGATTTCTTTTTTGTTTATTATTTCGGAGGTAATTAGTCTCTTTACCCTTTCATATTGAACAGAAGAAATGATTAAAGTATCGCCAAGCATTACTTCAATTTTAAAATTTCCTTCAAAATCACTGTTCACCCCGTTTTCATTACTTTGATTGATAACATGAATAGAAGTTTTGTCAAAGAATTGACCTTGGAGTTTTCCTTCTATCATAGTTTTCTCCTGAGAATAGCCGCTTAA
Source organism: Salegentibacter lacus (assembly GCF_020164555.1). Taxonomy (GTDB): domain Bacteria; phylum Bacteroidota; class Bacteroidia; order Flavobacteriales; family Flavobacteriaceae; genus Salegentibacter; species Salegentibacter lacus. The sequence goes on from NZ_JAIQZB010000014.1 coordinate 50,856, forward strand.
ACTTATTAAAACACCCAAGACTACCAGTCCATATTTTATCATCAAATTTATTAGTCTTAACCTTATCCCGCTATTAAAAAAAAATGGAATATTTTCGTTTCTACATTCCTTGAAACCACTAATTCCAGCTAATAGTTCCTTAAATGTTTAAAGTGGGCAAATTTAATTCAAGAAGTACCGTAAAACGAATAAGTTATATCAACGGACCTTTTCCAAAGACGAGAACGAAAATGATGACTATATAATAAAAAATACTAATTTCATAGGTCAAAAAACAACTTCAGTAGATAGAATTTTTGTGTTTATCTATTAGAGGTATAAAAGAACACCTTAGCTTATTAACTTTGCTTAAACTTGAGCTTCAATATTTACGCTAAACCGCTTGAGACCAATTTTTAGCCCCAAATAGATAAATTTCAAAATCCTGCTCATTCAGCCAATGAATACATTAAAAACTAAAAAAAATGGATTGTCAGGAATACGTTCCTACACCACCAAAAAGAAACCTCTTCTTGTTCACGTTATTGTGTGGCTTATTCTTTTGGTAATTTTGCTGTATCATGCGTACAACAACAACGGGAAAATCGACAACCAATTCCTACTTTTCCACATTTTTTCAATCGTGGTCTTTTACATTAATTACCTCTATTTAGTCCCTAAATTCTTATTACGAAAAAAGACCTTACAATATTTACTTTATTCCGGAATATTAGTATTGATACCACTTTTTCATTCGTTATACTTTGGACCGCCTCCACCACCCCCTATAGAATTTGCAGAACGATTCGGGAATGAGCCGTCACCGCCCAAAACTTTTTTCTTTCTAGGCCCCATTTTGATTAATGTTTGCTTTTTGGTTATAGGTTCTTCTATTAGAATTTATATGGAATGGAATAGGAATGAAATAAAAAAGAAAGAAATTGAAACTCAAAAAAGTAAGGCCGAACTAAATTTTTTAAAAAACCAGTTAAGCCCGCATTTTCTTTTTAATTCATTGAACAGTTTATATTCTTTAAGCGTAAAAAAATCTGATGCGGCCCCTGAAGCTATTATAACTTTATCAGAATTAATGCGATATATGCTATATCAAACTGATAATGATTACGTAGCTTTAAAAGAAGAATTGGAATATATAGAAAATTACTTAAAGTTACAGCGGCTGCGACTTGCTAATGATGAGTTTGTAAGCTTTGAAATTAATGGCACTATCACTAACCAGAAAATAAGGCCCTTGTTATTAATTAGTTTTATAGAAAATGCCTTTAAATATGGTACGGATGCCCAGGGAAAAACAAGAGTAGTCATAAATATTATTGTTGGCCAAAAAACCCTTGAGTTTATGTGTACCAATATTACGCAGAACAAAATTAAAACCGGTAATAATACGGGCATTGGCTTAAAAAATACGAGAAGTAGGCTAAATCTGTTATACCCGGGCAAACACCATTTAGAAGTTAGCAATCATTCTAACCAATATAAAGTTAATCTAAAATTAGATCTTAGTGTATGAAGTGTATAATAATAGATGATGAACCCCTGGCAATTGATGTCCTGGAGTCTTACATAGAAAAAATTGGGAGCCTCGAGATTGTTTCTAAATGTACAAATCCCATTGAAGCTATAAATATCATTAATAAAGAAGAGGTGGATCTGGTTTTTCTAGATATCGAAATGCCTAATTTAACGGGGATAGAACTGGTTAAAAGTATAGATAAGCTACCCCAGTTTATATTTACAACGGCCTACCCCCAATATGCTTTACAGGGTTTTGATCTAAATGCTACGGACTATCTTGTCAAGCCTATACCTTTCCATAGGTTTTTAAAAGCTATTTCCCGTGCGAACGAACGCCATGAAAACAAACGCACTCAACCCGAGACTGAACCCGGATCTGTAAGTAATAATCACCCCCCGGTTTACGAAGAGGATTTTATTTTTATTAAAGCCGACTATGAAAATGTAAAAGTCTACCTTAAGGATATTTGCTATATAGAAGGTTTAAAAGATTATATTAAAATCCATTTAAATACAGGTTCCAAACCCCTTCTTACACTTTCGAATTTTAAAGGAATTTTGGACAAACTTCCCTCTGGAAAATTTTTAAGAGTTCATAGATCCTACGTGGTTAACATAGAATATATCACCGCACTTCAAAAATCTCGCCTCATTCTAAATAACACTAAAATACCTATAGGTAATACTTATAGAAAAGAAGTACTCAAGCGTCTTAAACTTTAGTATTTCGGAATTCCGGTAAATTATTTGGTAGGGAAAAAAGACCTGTTAACCTACAAAATAACCAGCTACTTCTATTTCATTTTTTAGGGCCAAAATCCCGTAGGTAATTTGTCCTATCAAAGTATAAAAAAATGAAATGGTATTTAACTATCTGTGTTTTGGTTTCCAATCTGGTTGCTATGGGGCAGCAAGATTTGGAATGGATCCAAAAAACAATGACAGAAGCTCCACCCCAAAAAAAAATATGGTCTTTAGAAGAGTGTTTGGAATATGCCCGTACACGAAACCTGACCGTTTTAAATGCTCACCTGGATAAAAGTAGTGCCGAGGTAAATTACAGGCAGTCTGAATTGGAAAGATTACCAAATTTATCCGCAAATGCTTCAGAAAGTTTTACCAACGGCTATAGCATAGACCCTATTACCAGTGCTTATGTAAACGAACAAATTTACGCGACCAGTGCTAACCTTAATTCTGAAATTGTCGTGTTCAATGGATTCCAGCTTAATAATGAAATTAAAAAAAGTAAACTCCTGGTAGACCAGAATTCATTTTTTGTCCAGGAAGCCGAAAATAACATCAGCCTGAATATTACCAATGCATACCTGCAGGCACTATATTACCGCGAAGAAATATATGTAACAGAGAATACTCTGGACAATTCTGAAATTGCTTTAGATATAGCTACTGCCCGATTTGAAGCGGGTGCCATAGCTAAAAAAGATTATTCTGATGCGTTATCACAAGCAGCTTCTGACAGGTACCTGTTAATTGAAGCCAGGAATAATTATAACTCACAAATTTTAATCCTGAAACAGTTATTGGAATTAGGGCCGGAAACAAATTTCAGTATCGAGGAACCTGACACCAATTACAATGGAGTTACAATAATCGATAATAAATTAAATATTTACGAGCGTGCTTTAGAATCCTTACCAGAGATAAAGGCCGGGGAGTTAAATATTGCAATCAATGAAAAAGAACTTGATATAGCTCAGGGGGGCTATTTACCCTCCCTTTCACTATCTGGAAACCTGGGTACGGGTTACACCAGTGTCCAGGACATTGGATTTTATGACCAATTAAACCTGAATTTTAATCCACGAGTATCACTATCGCTGAACGTTCCAATTTTTAGTCGAGGACAAAACAAGGCCCAGGAACAAAATGCACGAATTGATATTGAAAAAGCCAGGATAAATTTAAAATCCACGGAAAAGGAAGTCTATGAAAAAGTAGAAACAGCCTGGCGAAACGCTATTGCGGCTCAAAATCAAATAATTGCGGCTGAAGCGGCAAGGGATGCAGCTTCGGATTCTTATCAACTGGCACAGAAGCAATACGAAGTGGGCAGCATAAACACTATGGATTTACTCGTAAGTAAAAACTCCTATAGCAATGCTGAACAAAATTATATTCAGGCCAAGTACTTAAGTATTCTCTATTCCCAATTATTACAATTCTACCAGGGAAATAAAATAAAAATCTAAACCAATGAAAACAAAAAAAGCAAAAATTCTTCTGAGTGTCTCTCTTATTGTCATACTGTTGATCTCTGCATATTATATTTTGAATACAGATAATGAGCCCTCGTTTATTGTAGAAACCGTCCCTGTAAAGAGAGGTGAAATAAACACCCTGGTTACTGCTACGGGTACTATAGAGCCCTTAACCAAAGTTGCGGTCGGGACCCAGGTTTCAGGAGAAGTAGAAAAGATTTATGCTGATTATAATAGTGAAGTTAAAAAAGGGCAATTGCTTGCAGAGCTCGATAAAACTAACTTAAAAGCAGCCCTGGGGCAAGCGCAGGCCTCTTATGAAAACGCTTTAAACGAAAAAGAATATTATGGTAATATTTTTAAAAGACAACAAGGACTCTATGAAGAAGAGGTGATCAGCCGGGCTGATTTCGAGGAAGCAACCTATAATTATAACCTTGCAAAAACCCAGGTGACTCAATCTTTATCTAATCTACAAGAGGCGAAAACCAACCTTGGTTTCGCCGATATATATTCTCCCATAGATGGTGTGGTGCTATCTAAAGAAGTAGACGAAGGCCAGACCGTTGCGGCAAGTTTTGAGACCCCCACCTTATTTACCATTGCTAAAGACCTCAGGCAAATGCAGGTTGAAGCTAGTGTAGATGAAGCTGATATAGGGAATGTAAAAGAAGGACAACGGGTTACCTTTACTGTAGATGCGTATCAGGGAGAAACTTTTGAAGGTATAGTAACCCAGGTAAGGCTATCTCCCATTGAACAGGAAAGTGTGATCACTTATACAGTAGTCATTAAAGCACAAAACCCAGACCTTAAATTAAAACCTGGATTAACCGCCACGGTGGTCATTTATACTCTGGAACTTAATGAGGTTCTCACCATAGAAGCCAAAGCCCTAAACTTTAAACCGAACCCCAACCAATTAATTGAATATAATGAACAATACATAACAGGGGAAAAACAACCACGAGAAATTCCCGAAACTTCGCAAGAAGACATGGTGATTGTGTGGAAACATACTGAAGATAACAGGATTCTTCCGGAAAAGATTGAAGTAGGAGCAAGTGATGGCATTAACACAGAGGTGGTCAGCGGGTTATCGGAAGGAGACAAGCTTGTATATAATTTAAAAACCAATGCTAATCGAGGGGTCCGAAAAGAAAGTTCAAGCCCATTTATGCCTACCCCCCCGGGGAACAATAAAAATAAACCAGGTGAAGATGAATAGAGACATTATCAGCATTGAAAATATTAAAAAGAGATTCAGCATGGGACAAGAAACCGTAGAAGCTCTCAGGGATGTTTCTTTTTCCATCGAGGAAGGTGAGTTCGTTACTATTATGGGATCCAGCGGGTCAGGGAAAAGCACCCTTTTGAACATTCTTGGCTGTCTAGACCAACCTACCTCCGGCTCCTATGAAATTGACGGGCTAAAGGTAAAAGATCAAAAACCTAATGGTCTTGCAAAAATAAGAAATGAAAAAATCGGGTTTATATTCCAATCCTATAACCTTCTTCCAAGAACTTCGGCTGTTGAAAATGTAGAATTACCACTCCTATACAACAGTGCTATTTCTAAGGATATACGTAGGAAACGTGCAATTGACGCTCTAGTACATGTCGGTCTGGAGGATCGGCTTCACCACACCCCGGCACAACTATCCGGTGGACAACAACAGCGCGTCGCTATTGCTCGTTCCCTGGTAAATGACCCAGTGGTAATCCTAGCCGATGAAGCTACAGGAAACCTGGATACACGTACCTCTTATGAAATCATGGCTCTTTTTCAGAAACTAAATATTAGTGGTAAAACCATTGTGTTTGTAACGCACGAGCAAGATATAGCCAATTTTAGCGCCCGGACTATTGAATTAAAAGACGGCAATATTATCAGAAATGTACAGAACCACGATATAATGCTTGCTGCTGAAGAATTAGAAAGTTTACCAAAAGAAAATATATGAAAATTTTAAACTTATTACGCATAGCCTGGAAAGCTATAATCCTGAATAAAATGCGCACTTTCCTTACTATGTTAGGAGTAATAATTGGGGTAGCAGCGGTTATAACCATGCTCGCTATTGGTGAAGGATCTACCCAGAGTATAAAAGAAGAAATCTCCGGTATGGGTTCTAATATGATCACTATCAGTCCCGGAGCCGGGATGCAAGGAGGAGTAAGAACTGACCCCGGTCAAATGCAATCCTTAAAGCTATCTGACTACCACGCTATTAAAGAAAAATCCAGTCTAATCACACATATTTCGCCACAAGTCAGTGGAAATGGGCAAGCAATAAACGGTGCTGAAAATTGGCCGACAAGTATATACGGGGTCACCCCAGAGTATCTAAATATTAGGGTGTTAGAACTTGAGGACGGCAGTATGTTTACTGATGCTGAAGTTAAGTCTTCCAGTAAAGTTGCAGTTATAGGCCAAACCGTGCGGGAAAATTTATTTTCCACAGAAGAGGACCCCATAGGAAAGATGATTCGCTTTAATAAAATTCCTTTTAGAATAATTGGAGTATTGTCGCCAAAAGGAGAAAATACCTTTGGCCAGGATCAGGATGATGTCATTTTGGCCCCCTATACCACCGTGCAGAAAAGAATACTTGGGATAAATTATGTACAGTCTATAGTTGCCTCTGCTATAAGCGAAGAAAAAGCTCCTGAAGCGGTAAATGAAACCTACTCCATTCTAAGGAAAGAACATAATATATTAACCGGGGAGGAAGATGATTTTAATGTATTTTCTATGGATGAATTGATCTCCATGTTCAATTCTACCAGTGAAATCATGACGGCATTACTGGTTGCTATTGCCGGGATCGCCCTGCTTATTGGAGGAATTGGTATTATGAATATCATGTATGTTTCTGTAAAAGAACGTACCCGGGAAATTGGCTTGCGGTTAGCAGTTGGTGGACAAAGTATGGATATCCTGGTTCAATTTTTAATCGAAGCTATTCTAATAAGTGTTACCGGCGGCTTAATCGGGGTGAGCCTGGGGATAACCGCTACCCTACTAATTGAACATTTTCTCAACTGGCCGACTTCTATAACGGCTACTTCTATAATAATATCATTTACCGTGTGCGCCTTTACCGGAATATTCTTTGGTTGGTACCCGGCAAAAAAAGCCTCAGGGCTAGACCCCATTGTAGCCCTGCGCTATGAATAATTATTGCTTTACATATCTCACTTATTTTGAATATGTTTAGTTAGCCAGAAATAGGCTGTCTTATGAGGCAGCCTATTTCATTTAAGAATTTTTGACTTGTGAAAAAAATATAGCTCCTCCGCTTATTCCATATTTAATGATCCTACCCACATTAGTAATGCCTATTATAAATTAAGACTATTTACACGGCACGAAAAAGAAAATTTATCCAGGATGAATTTTTACAGTAGGATATAAACGTTGATGACCTCAACGAATTTTTTAAAAACCGGATATACGTTCTGCGTTATATGAATTAAAAGCGCGAAGTTAACCCTTAGTCATCCAGGCTATAATCACACCCAAATCCGATAATCGAAACTACCGTGATTCTTATGGCCCGGAGAAGTGTGGTATGGGAAATAAAATCAAAAGATCTGGATAAGCCATTACCTGAAATACTGATGCGTGCCGGCCGGAAGGGATCTCAATACTTCCTTATAGATCGCAATATTAGGAAGTAATAGCGATATAGAAGAAAGTTTGAATTTATATTGTTGAACACCTACTTACACAATTTTCGAAAAGATCACCGGGGATATCCCCTGGAAGAATGTCCACCGGATACAGTACAACTTAATTGTAATTATGGGTTTGTCTTTAAACTACCGGGGGAAAAGAGCGTCAATACAATTCGTTACAGAGTGGCTTTGGGGAAATAAACAGGAAGAAAAATTTAAGAACTGGTTAGTTGAAAATGAACCTTCGGATGCTTTTAAAGAAATAAAATCCAGAGAATGGAAATTATACTTAACACCAGCGGAAAAAATCTGGATGCACAAATATAAGGGCGCTTACCAAAATCCTAAGCTCAGTAGTACACTAAATGCCTCAGGTTTTTAAAACCTTCACTTGAATTTGGCGTATTTTACACCGCGGTCCTCATAGGCTTTACGGACATAAAGATTGGATTGGAAGGCCTGATGTAATACCAGTCTCATTCCGATTTAAATCCAAACCAATTTCCTGTAATTCTTCAAGGGTAAGGGCTGGTTGTTGGCCTCGAGTAATTTTTTTAACCACCAGCCTTGCAGATGATCTCGCAATATCATAATTGGGAAATGGTATCTCATTTTGTATTGCGGGGATGAAATCTTGTTTAATTAAAAGATGGGCTCCTTCTGAAATGGTATACCCGTAGCCGGAATTAACCCGGTGTACCACGATACTAAAATTATTTGAAGTCAGATCCGTTAAGTTGCCGGAATTAAGAAAATAAACGGATAGACCAACCATACAGATACTAGCAAACACCGTACTTATTTTATCTAATTTCATATATAAAAAATTAAAGAAAAACCCAAAGCAACTAACCGGGGGCGCGTGGTATTTGTGCTTTGAGTTTTTCCGACTCAACCTAGAGAAAATTTAACAACCAATTAAAAAACCAAAAACAACATAAAACTAATCTTCGTCATCATATTCCTGTTGGGGATATAATTCATAAATATCATCCAGGTATAGACTACCGGATCTTCCCATAGAAATATAAGCGCGATCACCGGTAGAGAAATAAGTAGCATCCTGACGTGCGGTTCCTTCTAATTGCGTAATTTCTTCCCAAGTGTCATCCAAAGGATCATATTCCCAAATCGTAGAAAGCGCACCACCGCTATAACCTGTTGCAATATAGCCAAGCCCCTCCATTTCAAACCCTACCGCATAAGAACGCGTCACATAATAATCATCTTCTTCATCCAGGTCATTAAGAGGACTAAAAACCTCCGTGGAAGGATCGAAAACCCAAAAATCTGTTTGGTAGATTCCATTGCTTTCTCCTGTCCCCAAATAAACCAGTCCGTCTATAGAGAAGGATGTGGCTCCTCTTCTTTTATCGCCGCCGAAACCTACCACTTCACTCCACTTGTCGGTACCAGGATCATATTTGTAAAAATCCTTACGATCGTTCTTACCGTCATAACCGGTTCCTACATATCCCCTTCCTTCAGCACCAAACCCTATGGCCTCCCTACGCGAACCACCCATAAAATCAGCTTTTTGGTTCCACGTATTTGTTGCGGGATCGTATTCCCAGAAATCATCCAGTTCATCTATTCCGTCATACCCTACACCCAGGTATCCTTTTCCTGCTGTGGCAAACCCAACTGCTGCTGTCCTGGGAGTTCCCGGGAAATCCGCTTTTTGAACCCAATAATTACCCTCAATATTGTACTCCCAGAAATCATCCATATAATCATCGCCATCGTACCCGGTTCCCATATATCCTTTTTGATCTATAGTAAATCCTATCGCATTGCTCCGTGGTACGCCATCAAAAACTGAACGAGACACCCAGTTTCCTCTTTCAAAATCATCATCATCATCGGAACAACCGGTAAGGATGAGGCCTAGTAAGGCGGCCGTAATCAAATACTTTATTTTACGCTGCATTTTTATCATATTTATTTATTATTTAGATTAAGTATAATACCGGTTCCCAGGAAGAATGATTCATTATTAATGGTATAGGTTTCATTTCCCAGGTGATCTATAAACTTATATTCATCTGAAAACCCATAGCCTAAGTTTAAATCAAAAGACCAGGTATTGTCTATTCTATGCTGAAATTTAAGACTCGTCGTATTGGAAGACCAGACCATGTTTGAAATACTGGATGTTAGTCTGGAAGAATGATGAACGTTTGCATACATCCCTTTAAATTCAAGATTCCCTTGAAGGGAATTGTTTCTATCCAGTTGGTAGGTAATTTCTGTTTTAGGAAAACCAATGCCTAAGGCCAGGGTTTTATTAAATTTCTTATAGAATAAAACCCGGGGTAATATTTTAGGCACGCCTAGAAATGTATAATAACCAAGGCCAAACTTTACATAAGCGGGTAATTCTACCGTACCAAAATCACGAGTAATAGCAAGGCCCCCATTTAGCAGAAATTTTTCACTGGTTAACTCACCTTTTAAATTTGAAGCAAGGGAAATATCACTATCAACTTCTAATTTCCAATACCGGGAAAACCGGTAACCTATCGCTGTATAATTATGAAAACGATAGAAGGTTTCCAGTCCTGTTGTATTAAATGAAGCATCCATAGGATAGGATAAGTTATTAACTCCAATCCCCAACTTGTTATCAATATTAAAATTACCGGCATTCAATCCCAGTATGTAGGAAATATTGCTTCTGGACGATCCCATTTCCTCCCCTGAAGGAACAAGCGTGTAATTCGCTACAATCTTGTTTTCAAATATTTGGGAGTAAAAGGTTGTTCCTTTAATTAGTATAAGAATCATTACTAATCTTTTAAGCATTATCCATAATTTTTGTCAAACCTACTTTTTAACCAGTCTTTAAAAAAAAACGATATACAAACAGCATCTTTCAATCGACAAATTTGCTATTTGCTCACATTAAACATATGTCTGATGTTTATAGATAAAAAACTTTCCTTTAACCCTGATTCCTTCTCATTTATATATAATCTTTTGTTTAAACAACCTGTCTGAATAGTTTCACCGAAACTTTATTACTACATGAAATTTCATATTCAAAGAAACCCTATAATAATTAGCATACTCTTCATCAGTGCTTTTTTATTATTCTCCTGTTCAGAAGATAGTGACATAAGCGAAGTCGCCGATAACTGGATTAATAGTAATACCAAAGTGTATTTCATAGATACCCTGACCGTAAATTCTTCTACTTTCAAATTCGATTCGCTATCCGTTTCAGGATCCAACAGGCTATTGATAGGAGCTTATACGGATGAAGATTTCGGCTATATTGAGAGCAAGGTATTTGCCCCGATTTACCCATCTACATATACTATAGATAGTGAAGCAGAACTGGATTCGGTAGCACTCATACTTAATTATGATGGCTACGCCTATAACGACACCTTACAAAACCAGGTTTTTAATGTTTATGAAATTTTGGAGAAAGTGGATAATGATGGAGAAGACTTTTACAATACAACCAGTTTCAAAGTGGCGGAAAACGCAATTGGAGTCAAAAATTTTAAACCCTATCCAACTTTAAATGACTCCTTGCATATTACTATAGATTATAATTTTGGGGAGGGGATCTTTGAAAAAATAAAGAACAAGGACCTCACCAATACTGAGGATTTTATGAGAGAATATAGAGGGATTAGTATAGTCCCCGATCGTGAGAATACTGGTGTTTTAGGATTTTCCAGAGAAAGTTCCTTAAGATTATATTATTCTATTAGCGCAGAAGTTGATTCTGAAGAAAAGACCTTGGATTTGAATTTTAACGAATCCGACAGCTTTAACCATATTTCTTCTAATAACGCGGGGAGTTTGCTGGACAGTCTTTCCCAAAACAGTTATCTATCCAGTCTGGATAGTGACAATCAAACGTTTATCCAGGGTGGAACAGGTATCGCCACGAGAATTGATTTTCCGAATATGGAAGCTTTAAATAATATCCAGGGAGAAGGAACCATAATGGATGCCAATTTAAAAATCTATCTAAAAACCCGGGACAATAAGCTGAGTTCTCCAAGCAACTCCCTTCAATTCTATATAATAAACCAGCATTCGGATATAATAGGAAACCTTTATGATTATAACCAGACTACTGTTACCGGGGAGATCCATCAGGAAAGTCAGGAATTCAATATCATAAGTTATAGTGTCCCCCTTAAATACTACCTGGATTCCAAAGCAAGCGACCCAAACGGTAATAATTGGTATCTAATTATGTATGGGCAGGATTTCAGTTCTTCTGTAGACGGCTATATTTTTTATGGTGAGAAGGCACCCGGAGATCGTAGAATGAAACTTGAGTTAACCTATGCTTTATACGATGAATAAATACTTATATATAATTGTCTTCTCTTTTGTGTTTGTTAAAAGCTTCTCGCAATCCAACACCCTGACGAATTCCCCATATTCTCTGTATGGCCTTGGAGAGAAAAATTTATTAAATACCGGGAAAACCAATGGTCTTGGTGGTACGGGCATTGCGCTCCCCTCTTCCACTATGATGAATAATTTGAATCCGGCTTCTTACGGAGCAATACCTCAAAACCATTTTTTCTTTGATGTTGGTATTAACTATCAGATAAATAATCTTAGTGAAGCAGGTAATGAGGATCGTAAAACCAACGGGAATTTCTCTAACATTGCTTTCGCTTTGCCTATAAACGAGAAATCCGGGGTGGGTCTTAGCTTACTACCATATACGGATGTAGGTTATAATTTCACTAGCCTCCAAAACAATATTGAAGGCTCATCAGAAGCCTATTATACGTCAATCGATGGTTATGGTGGTATTAATGAGTTAGCTATAAACTATGGGATATCCCTGGGTAAAAAATTAAGATTAGGTATTTCAGGTGAGGTTCTATTTGGAAAAATTACTGAATACGAAACCAATTATATCGGTAATAATACCTTGGAGCTGATTGAACAAAACTATTACTCGGGATTCAAAGCAGTATTCGGGGTTCAATATGATGCTTCGGAAAATATAAGCTTTGGCGCCGTCGTAAATTCCCCTACCAATCTTGGAGCATCCCAAAATCAAACTGTTTATCAATATCAACAAAATACCCAGGTTGCCAGTAGTAGTGACGAAAATAATATATCCGATTTTTCTCTTCCACTGGATATTGGCTTGGGCATAAGCTCTAATCTGAGCGAGGAACTTACCGTTTCTGCAGACTATACCAGGGAGTTTTGGACTGCTACTAACCAATCTGACAATCTTGGAACTTATGTGGATCGGGATTTTATTGGTTTGGGGCTCGAGTTTTTACCCCGGGGCAATCCCCTGCGATATACCAACCATATTCAATATCGTTTAGGTATGAACTATGATAGCGGGAACCTGGAAGTCTCAGGTATTAAAACCCACAATTATTCAATAAATGTGGGACTTGGCTTGCCTTTGAACACAAGAAGTAGTTCTATGTTTAATCTTATGTATTCTTACGGAAAAAAAGGTATAGTGAGTGACGGGCTTATACAGGAAAATTATCATACATTAAGCTTAAATATAAGCCTACAGGATATATGGTTTGTAAAGCGAAAGTTCAATTAAGAAAATAAAGGATGACCTTACCACGCAGACTTGTAGGCGTGATCCTTACTTTTTTAAAAATGAAAATCACCTTTTTCCAAAGTATCCGGTTGGCTAAGTACATCTGGTATAAACTTAAGATAAATTCTAGCTTGCCTCCAAAAAAGAGATGGATAAGCAAGCCTATATGTTTGAGTTAATTCAGGAATGGGAAGTTAGTGGTTTAAGTAAAAAGGATTTTTGTCACAACCATGGGATCATACGGAGTAATTTTTATTACTGGTTCAAAAAATGGAAGAACAGCAAATCGGAAGCTCCGGATGGATTTTTGGAGATCACTCCAGGTAAAACTGATGCCTTCCACGCTCAATATCGACTGAAATATCCTAATGGAGTACAGCTAGAAGTCTCCGGGATTGGTTTAAACCAATTAGCGGCTCTTGTAAACCTGTAATCCATGTTTAGTTTAAGTTCCTCCAATCGGTACTACCTCTTTAGCCAGCCCTGTGATATGAGGAAGGGTTTTCAAGGCCTATCGGGATTGGTCACCGCCAAGATGGGAAAGGATCCCATCAGTGGCGATGTCTTTATCTTCATCAATCGCAGGGCCACTCATATCAAACTCCTGCACTGGGAATCCGGGGGCTTTGTCATCTATTATAAACGCCTTGAGAAAGGAACGTTCTCGCTTCCCAAAGTGCTCCAGTCAGGCAGTGTTAGTTGGAGTCAGCTGGTGCTGATGATCGAGGGAATCAAGGCAGAAAAGCTGCGTCACCTTAGCCGGTATAATCCTCCTGAACCCCTTGATTTTACTGATAAAAACACAAAATAATTGTTGTAAAAAAGCAGGGGAATCCGTACTTTTATGCTATGGAAAAATCCCTGGAAACCCTTTCAAAACAACAGCTGCTGGCCCTTTTAGAAGAGCAATCAGCGCAGGCGACATTCCATAAAAAAGAGCTTCAAAAATCTCAGCAGGAATTAGCGCTACAAAAGGACGATTCACTCCAAAAAGCTAAAGAATTAAAACAAAAAACCAGAGAGCTAAAACAACAGGCTAAGGAGTTAAAGCAAAAAGATAAGGAACTCGCCCAGGCTGATGAGCATCTTCGTAACTATTTGAGTAAGTCCGGAGTACTGGAGGAAAAAGTAGCCTACCTGGAGAGCCAGCTGGAGATGTTCCGTAGAATGCAGTTTGGTCAGAAACGTGAGCGTTTTGAAGATAAGGATCAGTTGGCCCTGCCTTTTGAGGCTACTGCCCAGGATCTTGAAAAACGAGAAGAGGCCTTTACAGAAAAGATTACCTACCAGCGTAAGCAGAAAAATGCTACTCATAAAGGGCGTCAGCCCCTTCCGGATCATCTTCCGGTAGAGGAAGTGAAGATCTATCCAGAGGGAGATATCTCCCAGATGAAATGTATCGGCCAGGAAGAGACCGATGAACTGGAATACGAGCCTGCACGATTTTTTATTCGCAGATATATCCGGTATAAATACGCTCACAAATCCGGAGAAGGGGTAATCATCGGAGAACTTCCTGAGCGGGTGATCGATAAAGGTATTCCAGGATCAGGACTGATAACGTCTCTATTAGTTGATAAATACTGTGACCATATGCCGCTTCACCGGCAGCTTGAGCGCTTTAAAAGAGAAAAGGTGCCCATTGCTCCTTCCTCTATGAACGGATGGTGTGCCAGGGGGATTGATCGGATTGTTCCGCTCTTTGAAGAACTCAGAGCCGATGTAAAATCACGAGGTTACTTGCAGGTTGATGAAACCACGATAAAGGTGCAGGATGAAGGGAAAAAAGGAAAAACTCATCTGGGATTTTATTGGGTATATCACAGTCCCATCGATGGAAATGTAGTCTTTGACTACCAGCCTGGCCGTGGGCAAAAGGCACCCGAAGCCATGCTTAAAGATTTTAAGGGCTACCTTCAGACCGATGGGTATGCAGTCTATGATCATTATGCAAAAAAGAAAGGGGTGACCCATCTGGGATGCTGGGCACACGCTAGACGTTACCATGAACGGGCTTTGGAAAATGATCCGCAAAGGGCAAAATATGCCCTGGGGGAGATCCAAAAATTATATGCCATTGAAAGAAAAATCAAAGAGGCGAACCTGAATCCAAAGCAAACTAAGGAGCTACGGCTTAAAGAAGCACTTCCCATAATCAACGAGTTGGGAAAATGGATGACTGGGCAGCTTAAGGCTACCTTGCCTAAGAGCCTGATAGGAAAAGCCCTTGCCTATAGCGTCTCCAGGTGGGATGCGCTGTGTGCTTACCTGTATGACGGAAATTTATTTATAGATAATAATCAAATTGAAGGAAAAATCCGCCCGGTTGCTGTGGGAAGAAAAAACTACCTATTTGCTGGATCTCATAAGGCTGCTCAAAGAGCTGCAGCAATCTATTCCTTCTTTGCTATTTGTAAAAAGCACGAGGTGAATCCCTATGAGTGGTTAAAATATACCTTGGAAAATATCATGACCATCAAGTACAAGGATATTAAGAATCTCTATCCCCAGAATTACAAAAAATTACAGCTGGGTAAATAAGCAAAAAATGCTTACAAAATTATACCCAATTTATCGCGAGGTACTTAGCCGACTGCATACTTTCCAAAACCAGAAACAAGAAATTTTTTATACGTCTTTGTTAACGTTTAGTGCTTTATTCTTCATAATTAAGAACTTCAAATTTCATTCTTTCTTCTTCGTCAGTTTTAAAGTTTTTAAGTATGTTGTCTTTTATCTTTATAAACTTGTCTTTATACCTGGTATCTCTCAAATAAATTGAAAGTAGGGAATAATGATAGTTCAAATCTGATGGATTCTTGTCAACTAAACTTTCAGAAACTCTAACTGAGTTGTATAAAGATACTTCCGGAATTGGTATATTAACCAGATGCTTCAAATACCTACAGCCTTCCCCCGGTAGCATATACAAAGCTTTGGAAGTTAAGATGCATGGTAAAGTGGTAAAACGAGGGTTTGAGCGGGATCGCTTTTTCAGAATTCTGAAAAGGCTTTTGACAAGATGTTCAAATACGACCGGAATTATGTAGAAAGCTATGTTGCCAAAAAGATGTTGAGTAAGGATCCAAAACAATATTTTCCAGGCTTAAGAAACCTTAAATGGGCGCGGTCAATTACATTAGTCACCTTAACTGTATATTCCGAAAATTCGCTGATGACGACAATATCTCGGCCTCTCACCGCAGTTTATATCTCGCCTTTTTCGAGTTATGGAATCAGAAACATTTTCCAAAAATCATTATGCTAAATAGTAAAGAGGTGATGGCACTGGCTAAAATACGTTCCAGGACGACCTACCACAAACTACTTTGCTATCTAAAAGCCTGGCAGTACCTTCAATACCATCCCACCACTAATCCGCAAATGGGATCCCTCATTGAGATGTTCAGATTTGATACCCTACCTGATCAAAAAATGAACAGGACCTATCCAGTTTCTGAACAGGTACCTGTCCAAAAATTGGTCTCTAATAATAAACATAAGAGTAAACATATAATAAACTCTTTTAAAACAACTTGTCCAGAAAATGAACAAGTGGTTATTGACTATTTCAAGAAAAAATAGAAGTTCCCTGGAAGCTAAAAAATTCAATAATTTTTGTAAATCCATTGGTTGGAAATTAAATGGTAAAAATCCAATTACAAATTGGCAAGCCTGTGCCCGAGGTTGGATGCTAAGGCTGACAAAATAAAAAAAGATCTAAAGTCTAATTCACCGTCCCATAACCGGGACAACTTGCATACTAGTACGAATAAAAACTATGGGGAGCCATTGTGAAAAATTATGAGGTTAATTTTAATAGTGACAATAAATGGTTAAAATGCTACGTAACCATTGTAATTGAATCTGAGTAAGTATAGTTTAAGAGACTGGAGTCTCGTAAAATGATTATTTACTTTATGCCTATACCTAGACTAGAGAATGTTAACATTTATAAATATTGAGATCATTCGTTTTTTGTTCAAATTAATTTTTGAACGAAAAAAACCGAAATTCACCCGATTGCGGCCGATTATGGCCAATTATGGACGATCAAATTCTGATAGCGGACCTTATAAAAAATTTTTACTGTTTATTCTCCAAAAATATTGACGATCTTACCGAAGGCGACATAATTTGTCGCTTGTTAAGCTTAGTATTACAATATAAATAATAGCGATGAGAAAATTAGAGATAACACTTACCGAAGAGCAATACCAACATATCCAGGAAGAAATCAAATATGGAGGTAGGACAATGCTGGAAGAAGAGACTTTCGGAGGATATGAAATTACGCTTCATGTTGGCGTACCAAATATCTATACTTATATCGAAATGAGTTATATCAATAAGATCGACTTGGGAGAAGTGGAATGGAGTTTCAGTAAAAATTTTCAATCATTAAAAAACTAATAAAAGCCATCATCCCCATATCAAATTAAATAAAGTGAGTAGATCTAAACGCAAAACACCGATTCTTTCTCATTGCAAGGTTATTTCAGAAAAAGCCGAAAAGCAAAAAGCCAATCGCAAATTAAGAAGAATCATTAAAGAAAAATTAGCTCTGGCAGATGAGGATCTTCCGCAGAAAAAAGAAATTTCTGATAGTTGGAATTGGGGAAAAGACGGCAAATCTTATCGGACTGATCTAAGCAAGCAAGAAAAAAGCAAGTAATATGAATATACTATACTTACACGGATTAAAGAGTAAACTGAAGGAACCCAAACGAAAAATCCTGGAAAAATACGGCCAGGTGTTCGCTCCCGATATAGATTATTCAACAAAACATTTTCAACCAGAAACTATTCTAAAGCAATTCCCTACCACCGAATTCAACGTGGTAATGGGAAGTAGTATGGGTGCGCTAAATGCCTATGCGGTTTCAGAAATTATCGGCAGGCCCGCACTTTTGTTCAACCCTCCCCTGTCTAAATACCAAAACGTCGAAACCAAGAGCAAATTTACACGTGGAATTTCAACGAAACAGATATTATTAGGAGGAAGCGATGATATAGTAAATCCCGCAGAAACCCTGAATTTTCTCAGTAAAAACCTGCAACAATCTGAATTGGATATTCAGATTTCGCCACAGTTGGGACATCGTATACCTATCGATATTTTCACCCATCAGGTTAAGAAATTCTTTAAAGATATTTGTGCTTAAACCCATTTCGTCAGTTCGAGGGAAATCCTGAAATGATTTTGAATGAAGTTCAAAAACTTGTTCTCGATAAAATTTTTCAAAGAAAAATCACTCAAATTGACGTTTTTGAACTCCAATTAAACAACAAAAACCTATGTCTGTACGCCAAACCATAAAACGCCATTATAAGATCATTTCTCTACTTAGGTTAAGACCTATGAGTTATGAGGAAGTTCAAGATATGATGGCCGATGATCCCGATGCCGTTGAAGAAGATTTATTCAGTTCTCAGCGTACGTTTCAAAGGGATATTAAAGACATTGAAACTATCCATAAAATAGAAATCAAGTGTAACCGCAGCACCAAAAAATATGCTATTGTTGAAGATGTGGAAGAAACGCATTCCCAAAGATTACGGGAAAATTTTGACCTTCTAAATGCCATTCGGCTTTCAAAAAGTTTCGGAAACCAATTAATTTTTGAGGAAAGAAAACCTTTAGGCACGCATCATTTAGCCGGTTTATTACACGCCAGCCAAAATTTTTTAGAAGTAGCATTTGAATACCACAAATTCTGGGATACTTCTGTAAGTACCCGAAAAGTAAAACCCATTGCGCTTAAGGAAGCCAGGAATCGCTGGTATCTTATAGCTGAGGATACCAAAGATGATATCATCAAAAACTTTTCTCTGGATAGGATTCAGAAACTGGAGATTACCAAAGAGAAATTTAAACATATTGAATACCAGGCCTACGAAGAATTTAAAAATAGCTTCGGAATTATTAACGGCACTAACGAAGACCCGGTAAAAGTTATTCTTTCTTTCACCCCACGCGAAGGAAGATACGTAGAATCATTGCCGCTGCACCATAGCCAGAAGTTGATTTTGAATAATGAAAAAGAGATCAGGTTTAGTTATTTTATTCGGCCCACCTACGATTTCAGAATGGAAATTCTCTCTTATGGCGACCAGGTAAAAGTAGTTGAGCCGAAAGCTTTACAGACCCAAATCAAGAAAGAGCTGCAAAGCAGTATTTCAAATTATAAATAAGTTTGCAGATCCATTAACTAAAAGATTCCATTCAGTTATACTACACTGATTAAATCTATTAACGCTTATTAGTTTATATATTACTTAGCTATCCAATATCAATGGATTCCCAAAGGAGCTGACGTGGTTTAAGTAAGGCGATTTTTCTAGCAAATGAGAAGTAACAATTTTACTATATTGAAAATTCTTAATTAAAGCATTAACTATGTCTAACTATCCTTTTTATTACAAAGTTAAATTCCACCTAATTACCCGTGATAAGGAAAATATCCTTCAATTTCATGATAGAGAAAAGGAATTTTCTAATTCAGATCCCCTGAAGGCAAGGGAAGAAGCCTTTGAAGAATTTGAAGAATATCTCAGTTTTTTAAAAAAGACTAAAAAGCTAGAGAAAGACGAAAGAGGTAATTATAGAATTATAAGTCCATCCGGTCTACCAGAGCCACCGCTATTTACAGATGAAGATTCTGAAGAAAAGATTAGTGATTATCTTTTAAAATTTTCAGAGTATTTAGAGTTTAGAGAGGAGATAGAGGTTCTCATTGTTATTAATGATGATGATTTAATGGATGAAATTGGATATGGTGATCGGGTATTTCCCATCCACACTGTTGCATCCTATTCAGTAGATGCGCAAGAGTTAATAGACAACCTGGAAATGGTAGAATTGCAACTCTATAAAAGAACGGGTGTAAAAGTGGATAGTGATACTAAAAGAAAAATGCATTTTGGTGAAGATTATGAAGACTCAGGTGAAGAAATGGAAGGTGCTGTAAGAACAATACTCCCTACCCCATTTAATTGGCAAAGTAGAGAAGAATATCGAAAAGTGATGAGTAAAAATGAGGAAGATGATGAAGCTTTAGAATCCGATCATCTTAGCTGGGAAAAAATAATTGCTGGAGGAGAAACAAATAACGTAGAACTAAAATCCAGCCTTGTTTACAATTTTAGTGCAGAATTGCCCAATCGGATACCTTTCTTTAATAATGCAAAGACAATTACTGGTTTTCTCAATTCGAATGGTGGTTTATTAATAATAGGTGTGAATGATAGCGGCATACCTCAAGGTATTGAAAATGATAAAAAATTTCTTGGAAATAGGGATAAGGTTCGATTAAAAGTAGATGATTTAATGTCAACCTATTTTAGTAATACAATTGCTTCCCTAATAAATGTTTCTTTTGAAACTGTATCGGAAACGGAAATTCTGGTAATAGAAGTAAAACCAAGTAGAACACCTGTTTTTCTTAAAAATTATAATTATGATACCCGAAAAACCACTAAACATTTTTTTATCAGAAGAAGTGCTTCAACCTCAGAATTGAAAGACGTGGAAGAAATGGTTACATATATTCTAAATCATTGGTATAATGCTGATAATTGATATGATAAGACTTAAACAGGTTTCTAAAATATTTAAAATAATATGATAGATTTTAATAGTATTGAAGCTCTAAAAAAAAATGGATTTAAAGGATTTAAAAGTGTTGAAGAACTCAACTTAAATCCACAACTACTTCCCAATCAAAAGGGAGTTTACTTAGTCTTAAATATATCAGATAAAAAAACTGAATTTTTAGAAAAAGGAGTAGGTGGATTTTTTAAAGGTAAGGATCCAAATTTACCTATTGCTGAACTAAAAAGAAATTGGGTAGAAGATTGTAAAACCATCTATATAGGTAAAGCTGGAGGTCTAAGTAGTAATGCAACTTTAAGAAGCAGATTAAAGCAATATTTAAAGTTTGGACAAGGAAAAAATGTTGGCCATTATGGGGGAAGACTTATATGGCAATTAGATCATCATTTAAATCTAATATTTTGTTGGCTACCAATAGAGGACAGTGAACCAAGAGATTTAGAAAAAAAATTATTAGTAGATTTTATTCAGCAATTTGGTCAAAGACCCTATGCAAATTTAACTGGATAAATCTTTTTAAACATCTATAAAAGTTGCTAGTTCTATGATAACGATAAAATTTGATTAAACTCAATTTTTTCAAGAAATCGATAATAATTACGGGAAACCCTATTCTAAGCTTTAAGAAAATATTTAGATTTACAGTTATTACCCCCCCGCTCTCTTCAACGAAAGAAGATATTTACTTTAAATTGAAAATTTAGTGGGACTTAAAAAGAATTAATAATCAACCTACTTGACTATGCTAAAAAAATTAGATCAGAAACTTACCGAATTAAATAGTGAATTAACAGAAATAGCAGGTGAGCTAAAATTTGAGCCTATTTGTGAATTTGATATGGCTACTGCTAAAGAAATTCCTTGGGAAAAACTAAAGTCCAAAGGAATTTACCTGGTGGAGATTCAAAATAATTCCAACCATGAATTATTTAAAGACTGGGTAGAAGAATTCCAGGCTGAATGGGAAATGGAAGAATATAAATGGCGCTTTGTACCTAATCTTAAGAAAAAAAGGATTAAAATGCATAGTGAATACAATACTCCCCATCTGTAAGACAGTTTAAAGATATTTATAATTATTTATGATGCTATTTTTTTGAGGTTATAAATTTGATCAGGGGGTACTTTTCCTATTTCTGTATGTCTTCTCTTGGTATTGTAGAATTCAATATACTGCCTTACCATTTGATAAAGATCAACACCTCCGTTGGGAGGATTTAAATAGATCTTTTCATATTTGATTGACTTCCAGAAACGTTCGATGTAGATATTATCTAAAGCTCTTCCTTTACCATCCATGGATATTTGTATGTTATGCTTTTTAAGTACATCAATATACTGAGTGCTGGTGTATTGCACTCCCTGGTCGGAGTTATGTATCTCAGGTGCCCCGTATTGGACGATAGTGTCCTCTAAGAGTTCTATACACCACTCTTTGTCCATAGAGTTCGAGATACTCCAGTTAAGGATTTTTCTACTGTAGACATCAATGATTGCATTCATATACATAAAGCCACGAAACATAGGAATATAAGTAATATCGGTCTGCCATAACTGATTGGGTCGCTCTATTACCAGGTCTTTTAGCAGATAAGGAAACTTATAGCTTTTAGGGTCTCTGATGGTAGTTTTAGGCTTTCTGTAAATGGTTTGTAATCCCATAACCTTATACAAGCGTCTTATTCTTTTGACGTTTACATGGTACCCAAGATCAAGGTTCAGGTAATCGGTCATGCGTTCTACTCCATAGTAAGGATGTTCCAAAAATTGAACATCGATATCCTTCATTATTCTAAGATTCAGCGGACTCTCGCTCTTGGGCTTGTAATAGAGACCGGAACGATGAATATTAAGAATAATACATTGTTGAACAAGACTTAGCCTTGGATGGGATTTAACTACCTTCTGTCTTCTTTCGGTAGTACTCATTTGCCCAAGACTTTCTTTAAAAAATCATTTTCCACTTGTAACTGGCCGATTTTACTGTAAAGGGGCGCGGTATCCGAATCGGAATCTTCTTTTTCAGATTTGGCTCCAAAGGCCAGGTCGGCATTCTTTAAGAACTCCCGTTTCCAACTGGATATTTGGGTAGGATGTATTTCAAATTTGGCGGCAAGTTCTTGCAAACTTGTCTGATCTTTGATCGCTTCAATAGCGACTTTAGCCTTGAAAGAGGCACTGAATTTTCTTCTTGGTGTTTTCATATTGACAGGGTTAATTTACAACTTAATTTCCTGTCCTATATTTGGGGAGTATTATAGAACTAAATGAATGGATTCCAATATATTTAGGAAAATCTAGAAATATTGAAAAAAGGATTTATGAACACATTTTCATTGATCTACATAGAAATACATTTGCTTTGAAGCTTAATTGTAGAGAGAACATGCACGACAAGAATTTTAGATTAAGCGTCCTGAAAATAGAAACAGCAAATTACGATTGGGTGGTACCTAAATTGGAAAGATACTTTAGAGATAAATTAAATCCGCTAATAGGAAAACAATAACCTTAATCAAGCCAATAAATTCTCCAGCTTATCCTTCCATTTCTTCCAGTCAGGCATTTCTTTGGATTGTAATTCAAAGAATGCCTTTGTGTGATTGCGTTCTATCAGGTGGCAAAGTTCATGGGTAATTACATATTCAATACATGGCTTGGGGGCTTTAATGAGTTCTGGATTTAGGATTATTTTTCCTTTGGGAGTACAACTCCCCCACCTTGTGGGCATATCATGCAGCTGGACACCTCTTGGCTCCACTCCATATTTTCTGAATTTCTCAATAATCGGTGCTGCAATTTCAGGAAATTTGATTCGCGCACGATCCCTGTACCAGTAATTAAGAAGCTTGCCGGCATCTTTCTTGGTTTTAGCTTTCACCGCTATACTCCCGCCTAAATATTTCACTTCATTATGATTTCCCTCCTGAACTTTTAAAAGATATTGTCTACCCAGATAAAAATGGGTTTCGCCACTTATATACTTTCGTTCAGAAATTCTTGGATGAAATGATAAAAAATAACTTTGTTGGTTTAATATCCAGGGAGCGCGTTTTTTTACTTTTTCCCGTACTTTTTCAATAGAGCTCAACTCAGGGGCTTTAACGATCACCTTCATTTCCGGGGTCACCGTAATACCCAAAGTTTTCCGCTCTTTGAACTCAAGGTCATACTTTATAGTTGCTGACCCGTACTTTATTTCATCAATCATCTCCTATTTGTATCTAATCTTCGCTACTTCTACCATCTTTTCAGCAAAACTGTCAATCTCACTAAATGACAAATTGAGGTCGTATTTATCCCTTATCTCGTCAATCAGATAATCTCCAATAAGGAATACCATTTTTTTAGGTATATCCGGTTTGTTGGTATGCCAGTCCACCACGATCAAATCTTTAATAATTTGGTCTGTCTTTAAGGCTATCTCTACCGAGATTACTTCAAGCACCTCACTGTCCTGAATTTTGTCCTTGAGCTCTTCTACTGAAATACCATAGAAAGCTTTAGCTACTTCTTCATTCTTTAAAGCTTGCGGAATCTCAGAATCCGTTCTGCTCAAAACTTTATTCATTAAGTCTTTTACCTTTATAAGATATTCTTTCTCTGATAAGCGATGTTCTTCAAATTCCCTAATAGTTTCCTTTAGCATTTCCGAAAACTTTTTATAGAACGCGGGATCCTCTTCCATTTTTTCTGAAATATGTTTAGAGGTTCGTGATGCTATTTTATCTGCTTTTGCTGCTTCACCCAATGTTTTTTCTACTTCATCCTGAAAAGCATCTCTATTAAAAATGTTTACAAGTTCAGTAATTGGTTCTACTTTTTCGGTTAAAATGTGGGTGTCGATCAATTTCTGGATTTGCCCCTCGTATTGAGAATAATCTACAGCATCAGAAAAACGCTGTAATACAGTCTTTCTCAGTTTTATAAAAAAGGCAAGATCCTCTTTATATTTTTCAATGATTGTATCTGCTGTATTTTGATGAAAATGAAGTGAGGACAACGCCATCTTCAAAATTCTGGCATAATGCGAAAGCACATTATAGAACCTAGCTCTTATTGCCTCATCTCTTAATAACTGCTGATAAGCCTCTGCATCCTTTTTATTTTCAACCTCTTTAAATAAATCCCAAAGTTCTGAATGTTTCTGCGGAAGCTTTTTAATTTCTTCATCAATATTGGTAAATGTTCCTTTAAGGTCTTCTTCATCAAAATCTTCAAAAGAGTAAGTTGCCAAAGCCTCGTCCAGATTATCAATTACCCCATAATAATCAATAATATAACCATAGTCTTTATCTGGATATATTCTATTTACTCTGGCTATTGCCTGAAGAAGGGTATGTTCTTTTAGATTTCTGGTTAAATAAAGAGCTATATTCCGGGGGGCATCAAATCCAGTTAAAAGTTTATCTACCACTATAATTATTTCCGGTTCATCATTATGTTTAAAACGATTTACAATGTTCTCCTCGTACTTTTTTGGAGAACCATGCTGATCCATCATTTTTCTCCAAAACTGTTTTACCTCATCCGGTGTTTCTCCATAAGCACTTTCCTCCCCTTCTCTATCATCGGGGCCCGAAATGACAACTTCTGAAGAAACTATACCTATGGCATCTAAATAGTTTTTATAACGAATAGCAGCCTTTTTGGAAGGAGTTACCAATTGACCTTTAAATGGTGTACTCTGGAAATTTTTCTCATAATGTTTGCTGATATCCCAACAGATAGCATAAACTTTTTGGTCGGCTATGTTTAGCTGGTCAGCCCTGCTAAATTTTCGTTTTAAATCTGCTTTTTCGTAATCATTAAGCGGTTCAGAAATTAAATTGAAATAATTATCCATCTGAGAGGAAGATACTTTTTGAAAGGCATGTCTTCCTTCATAAAGTAAAGGTACAACAGCTTTGTCTTTCACCGCCTGGTCTACAGTGTAAGCGTCAATTAAAGTTCCGAATTTGGATAAGGTATTTTTGTCTTTTTTGAATAAGGGAGTACCGGTTAAAGCAATATAACAGGCATTAGGCAGGGTTTTCTGCATTTCTAAATTAAAAGTTCCATGCTGGGTTCTATGCCCTTCATCTACCAAAACAAATATATTCTGACTTTCAAGAGGCTCCTTTATCTTTTTAACTGCCGTATCAAACTTGTTTATTATCGTGGTGATTACCGTATCATTGTCACTAGTAAGTAGATTTACCAGGCCCGCTCCCGTAGGCGCTTTTTCTACCGGAATTCCACACTTATAAAAAGTTTCTGCAATTTGCTTATCTAGTTCAGTTCGATCAGTTACCAGGATGATCTTAGGGTTTTTTATGGACTTCTCAAGTGCAATTGCTTCCGCCAGCATAACCATCGTCAAAGATTTCCCACTGCCCTGTGTATGCCAAATAACTCCTCCTTTTCGCTTTCCATTTTCAACAATTTTTATTTGTTCAATTGTTTTCTTGATAGCAAAATACTGCTGGTATCGGGCTATTTTCTTTTCACCATTATCATAGAGCGTGAAGTTAAAGACGAAATCCAGAAGTCTCTCAGGACTGCACAAGCCATATAAATAAAAATCCTGCTGCGTTGGAAGTACGGAATCCATTTCAAGAGCTCTGAAATAATAAGCAACATAAGGATATCGCTCCCCAAAAATAACTGACCAATCTTCTTTGGATAAGGCTTTATTTTTTAATCTGTAAAGCTGTTCATTATACCTGTTTTCATCCTTTTCATTTTTAAACTTTTCTTCCCAGTGGCTCCAAAACTTTTCGGGAGTGCCGAGTGTGGCATATCGGCCTGAACTACTGGAAATACTCAATAAGTTTTGAGCATAAATATATAACCCCCTAATACCATCTTCCTGCTGATTTCGCAAATGTTGCGAAATGGCCTGCTTTATAGGGTTTTTAAGATCGGGACGTTTACACTCTATAACCGAAATTGGTATTCCATTAATAAACAACACAAGGTCTGGGCGGTAGTGTTCTTTACTTCCCATTCTCATTACGGGGAATTCCTCGGTGACGTGATACACATTATTTTCCGGGTACTTCCAATCTATAAATTGCAGGGTGAAACTTTTTTTATCGCCATCTATATTTTGCTCCAGGGCTTTACCCAAAGTTAGAAGGTTATAAATCTTCTCTGAGGCCGAAATCATACCCTCAGCCATAGAAATATCTTTAAGCGCAAGTATTCCATTTTCAATATTGGAATCACTAAAAATTGAAGTTCTTGTAGAAGAAACCTGGATACTGTTTATTTTTTTCAGTTGTGGTCGCAGAATATCCTCGAGCAGTACATTACTTGTTTTACCAGCTCTATATTTTAAAGCCTGCTCCGGACTCAGATATTTATAGCCTAAATTAATAAGCATCTTTAGAGCAGGAATCTGTGAAATATGATCTTCTTTAAAACTGGGTGTATCCATGAAACTTATTTTTAATTTACCGAAAATGTCTAGACTACTATAAAACCGTCACCGCCAGCTTCCTTTTCGGTAAGATAGACGCCATCTAAAACCTCATAAGCTTTCGGTTCTTCATTTAAATAGAAGTAAAAACGTTTTACTCCTTCCTTTTTACTATAAGCTTCATGAGTGTTTTTAAGGAGTAAATTTGAAACCGCATAATCCTTCTGGCCATCTTCAAATCTCACTCTTAATATATATACATTTTCAAGCTCCTTTTCCAATTGAGTGCCATCTTCCAATTCGGCCCTTAATTTGAATGGCTCATCCGGCTTGGAAACCTCAGTAACCTCTGGAAGTTCAAATGATTTCCCCCAATGGTATTTTTGATTATTTTCACTTTCTTTACCCCAATGATACTCATCAGCATATTCTTGTGAATAATCATTATTAATACACTTGTAATTTATTTGTAATCTCATTCTTCTTTCGCGTTTAAATGGGGATGAAATGGATGTTCCCATTTTCCAGTTATAAGATATAATTCATAAAATATAAACCATTCTTGAGTCCATGGTATAATAGTGTTATATAAGTTGTGCTTCTTAGGATCCCATATAAAATCATCACTTTCGGAATGATACAAGCAGAGTGCATTATCTTTTGGAAACATATGAATATCATCATTATATTCAATTACAGGATCCTTTACATATACCCGAGGATTATACCTTCCATCATATCTTAGTTCAAATACATATTCTGGAGATAAATCAGTTGGCTGTGTTTTACCTTTGCATATAAGTTTATTATTATGAATTGAGCAATCCAAAAAATCATAATGCATTCTAATAAAATTCCTTTCTCTTATTAAAATTTGCATTCTAAAAAGTTGAGCATGATTATTCAACCTATTTTTATGGAACTTTTTTTTACCCGCCATAATTCGTGTGGGGCTTATTCTTTATTCCCTCAGATTTTTCATTTATCGCTCCATCTCTTTGCGTATAAGCAGAACCATTTAATATACTAGCTTTTAAACCCTTTAATTTCCCTTCTTTTTCATCTACATTTTCATCTTTTCCCTTAGGAAATTTTTCTCCTAAATGCTTTCTCCAGAGACGACTAGCTTTAAGCTGATTTGTTTCATTTTCCGTAGCTTCAATAGCATCATCCTTAAAACTTTTCAACTCATTCATGAAGTCTTCCTTTTTTGCTTCATCATAGTCTTCGAAAAGGTCATCGTTGGGCGTGGCAGGAACTACACACGAAAAATTATTTTTTAAAGATGTATGTATTTTTTTCAGAGTTTCCTTTAGACTAACATCATCCCTTTCATCTTCAGAAAAATTATTAGAAGCTAATATTGTCATAGCTAATCCAGAAGGCATCTTTCTTCGGATATTATCACCCCAACCTTTTAAATACTTTACAGTCCTGTGCAACTGCCCATTTTTATCTTTTTTTTCATTAAACCATTCATATAATTCTTTAGGATCACTTTCCTCTAGGTCACTATCCTTAACGGCCAATAATGGGTGGTCTTTCTCCTTGGGAAAATAATACACCGGAAAGTCAGTATGATAATCAGCCTTGTATATAACTCTTATACATTTTTTGCGGTGTTGATTATCAGTAGAAGTAGCTCCCTCTAAAGCATTTTTCACCCAACTCTGCAAGGTAGTTCCAGAAACTCCTTCATCTCTAACAAAATAAACTCCATCATCTAAATCGCATTCATCATCCTTAGTTAGAATGGTTGTTTTCATTTTGTATGAACCCTGAATCCAAAATTTAGGTACATATTCGGGATGTTTTTCCTTAAAATGTTTTTCTATCTTTTTGCGTAACTCATCTTTAGATTTTTTAAGACGGTCATTTTTTTCTCGCTTAATTTTTAGATTATTTTTATAATCAAAAAATAATTTATTGCAATTGGCCATAGTTGTTAAATATTAAAAGTTTTTTCAGTTTTGAAGAAGTTCATTACTTGAGGATCTAAAGTCTTGGTATAACCCTCATGCTCTCCCAGGGACTTCAAAGTTTTTAAAGCTTTTTTATCAGCTCTATCCATTTCCAATACTTTCATTTGAGGTTCTGAGAGCGAAGGGGATTTAATTCTTATGTACTTAGACTTTTCATCTATTTTCTGGATAGCTGTATCCAGAAAAAAATCTGTGAAATAGGCCTGACCATCCATAGAAACCTCAATTAATTTGGACTGCCATCCCACAAAAGATCTTTTCTTACGAACGTCAGATGCCCATCCATTAGATTTAGAAATACTCGCTACAGATAAGATTTCCACGTGGGTATAATTCTCTCCATCGATAAAATATTTAATAGCTTCTAAAAGTCCACACATTGAAGGATTGTTAGCCCATAAACCACCATCTACATAATAGGTGTTATTATATTCATGAATCGGGAAGTAAGTCGGCGCAGCAGTAGTGGCTAAGGCCGCATCCACAACCGGAATATTTTCATCCATAGTGAATTCTCCAAAGGGCTTTTTAAACATTCTCGGCATTCCTTTAGTTAAATTAAAGCTTGGAATACAAAGCAAATTATTTAGTTCTCCTAATTTCAATTCACCAAAAGTTTCTTCTAATACTTTTTTCAAGGCTTTATTTGAAAATTTTCCGAAGAAAAAAGTTTGTGTAAAGGTTTGAAGAATTGATCTATGAAACCATCTAAAAAAACGATTCTCAAAAGTTGGAAAAATTTTATTCCCTTTATAAAAGTATAAGTCTGTGAGTTCCTTCGCAGGTTTACCGGCTGCTATTCCCAATGCAATAAGCCCACCTGTAGAAGTCCCGCAAATCATATCAAAACATTCGCCTGCCTTTTTACCTGATTTTTCTTCTAGACGTTCAATCACGGAAGCACTATAAAGTCCTTTTATACCACCACCATCAATAGATAAGATTTTAAAGGGTTTATTTGCCTCCATTAAGATCTTTTATTTCCTCTTCAGATACAGTGGGATTTTCCAGCATCCATTCTTTGATATCACTTCCAATATTTTCTCCAGTATTAATTTTTGTTTTAAGAGTGTCTAATTTTTCAAAGGATCTGTTTGCAATATTTTCATCATCTGTTTTACGACATTTAATTGCGTGAATAAGGGATATTTTCCTAAAAAGTGTAATCATAATATTTAGTTTTAGTTTAGTTTTAGTTTAGTTTGCTTCTAATCTCTTTTTACCGGTTAATAACTGTTGCATCAAACCTTTCTTCTGGTTTTGAAGCATCTCTTTTTTCTTTTTTAATAAATCTATTTCTTGCTGAGAAGCTTCTAGAACCTTGGTGATAGCCATTTGTTCTTCTGTCCCAGGTATACTTATTTTCTCTTTCAAAAAAAGCTTAAAATCAAAAGTCATCTTTTCAATATGCACTCCATAGCTGGAAATGTAGCACTGATGATAAAATTGCGGTAGTTTGGAATACCAGTTTAAAAAGTTAATATTCAGTATTTTTTTATCCCTGCTGACTAGGGCGATATAGGATCCGGAAATCTTCATTCCGTCAAAATCTTCAGTCGTTAATCCAGATGCACCGTGAACTATTTGCATTTTGGAAATAAGAAAATCTTCTGCTTGAGCAGTTCTTAAATTTTTCGTTTTTATCTGATGTCCGAATAAACTTTCCCTATGAAATAGCCCTCCGCTTCTTCGGCGTACACTTATTAGATCATATTCTGCACTATCTTTCCATTCAAAATTTCTTTTAACCTCTGTTAGAAGTTCCTTATACGAATACTCTTTCCACTCCCCATTAAACCCTGTCAACCGCTTTTTACCAGTAAGCAACTGCTGCATCAGTCCTTTTTTAAGAGTTTTTTTTCGCTCAATTAGCTTTTCAACTTTTATAATTGGACTATTCAAACAATTGAGAACCTCAGCAATTCTCGTTTGTTCTTTAAGAGGTGGTACAATTAGAGACAAGGAATTTAATGCTTGTTGATTAATATTGGTGTTTGCGCTTATCGTACTTTTATTAAGTAATCGATTTCGAAATCTTGCTTCGGAAAAACAATGTTTTTTAAATTGCGTGGACAAATATTTATTCCCTCTAAAACGAATTATAAAGCCACTAAAAACGGTATTACTCAAATCAGATTGTACTACTGAGGTGAGGCCGACGCCTTCGGGTTTTACGGAAGAACGAACAAAAAGTACATCACCAGTTTTTAGGTTATAATTCTTCCTGTCTTTTTCTGTAGAATTGACTAATGGAAGCTTTTTTTCTTCAGAATCATTAATTTGAAAAACATCATTCAGGCTCACGAAGGGATAACCAAACCCGAATTGATCTTTATCCTTGTTAATACCATTTTTAAATGTGCCAATATCTCCTAATTCTAGAATTTCCCAGTCCTCAGGAATCCACCCCAATTTCGTTTTTTTATAGCCTGGTTTTACCTCTTTTGCCGCAATTGTGGTCATTATTTTAAGTTTTTAGGATTTGTAATAAATTCATTCAGACTTCGGATAAAATTCTTCATTTGCTCCTTTACCAAAGCCTTAAATTTATTCTCATCTATTTCATCCCCGTAATAATATATTTTGGAGCCTTTTTGTGTGGAAAAATTTAGAGTATATTGATATAAATCAAAATTTATCTTGAACCAAAAACTTTTTGAAATCCTTTTTGGGAGAGCAATTTTTAGAGTCTCCAAATTTATTTCAAAACTCAGATTCTTGATAGTATCTTTCTTTATATTCTTTAAATAGAGTTCAGGTTCATCTATTATTTGATTAAAAGGGTTGCTCGTATTGTTTGCTTTTACCGTCGCTTTAGATTTTTCAAAATGATCTCTTATTTCGCTCCAGTAACGATCGGTTTCAAATAGCATAGGAAGGAATACGGTATTTAGAACTTTGTCTACCCTTTCATTATTTCTTTTTACCACGTTTTGTTTTTCCCCAATCGCTTTTACTCGTTGATTAAATAATTGTATTTCTTTAGATATGTCATCAACCTCCTCAATTTCTCTCCCTTCAATAGCATCCAGTATTAGTTGCAAAGAGTTTTGCAGGGTTTTAGCCATTAACCGGTAAAACAAATCAGGGTTCCCATTGTAAGCCTGTATATCGGCCAGAGTTTGATAGTAGCCTTCTTTTTCGTCGTCTTTGATAATAATTGGAGGGTAACCACAGGAAATAAGTATTAGGTTGGTGAAAATCCTTGCAGTACGCCCGTTTCCATCAAAAAATGGGTGGATTGAAACGTAATCTAAATGGAAGTCTGCAGCAATAAATAATGGATGTTTTGCTGCTTTTGAACCTTTAAAAAAGGCATCCAGATCGGCATTTACACGATTTAAGAGCTCGTGTATTTCTTCAGTCACATCCCCGGGTTGTGTAAATGAAATTTTTTCATTTTTGTAATTTATAATTTCATTGGGGCGGGATTTCCATTTGCCAATTTCCTGTTTTTTCTCAGGATCATCTTCTTCCTTAATAATAGCTTTATGAACTTCTTTAATCCGCTTTTCTGACAAACGCTTCTTGCCGGCGCCCATTTGTAATATTTCCCGCACAACTTCATCGTGACCGTTCATTTCCAGCACATCCTTTAAAGGTTTACCTTCTACAGAAACATTACCTACCATCACACTACGGGTCTCATCGCGGGTAAGAGTACCACCTTCCATCCGGTTACTGTAATAGTTCCAGTCTAAACGAAACTTGTAATTTATCTTTTTCAAAACCCCTTCCGGAAATTTTCCATGGGAATCTATTTGATGCTTCAAAGCTTCTATTTCTTCAATGATTTTTTGAGTTTTCATAGAAATTTCATTTTAGGTGCAATTTTCCGGATTTCTGTAGGGACACCCCCTAACTTACTGCTATTTGATCTGGTACTTATACTATTAATCCTTATTCAAAAAAGGTGCATTAATCCATGTTTTACGTACAGGTTTTTCTTTTCAGGTAATAAAATCTTCATTTTTTGTACACGTTATTTTTTAAAACCCAGTTCTTCCATATATTTTTTCATTTCCCCCCGTACTTCAACAAGTTCTTCTTCAAGTTTTTCAATTTCTTCCTGAACGGCCGGGATATCCACTTCCTCCTCCTCTTCGAAGGTATCTACATAGCGAGGAATATTAAGGTTGAAATCATTTTCTTTCATCTCCTCAAATGTGGCTATATAACTATACTTTTCCTCGGTAACGCCGGCTTCAAATTCTCCATTTTTAAAACTGTTGAAGGTTTCCAGAATTTTAGGAATGTCCTTGTCTTCTCTTAACTTGTTCTGGTTCTTACCACTTTTATAATGCTTGCTGGCATCAATAAACAAAACCTTATCACCAGTCTTAGAAGAATCCAGTTTGCGTTGTTTATTAAAAATTAAAATCGCAGCCGGTATTCCCGTCCCAAAAAATAAATTTGCAGGGAGTCCGATTACAGCTTCAAGTAAATTTTCTTCGATTAATTTCTGACGAATTTTCCCCTCGCTGCTACCTCTAAAAAGAACACCATGCGGAACAACCACACCTATTTTTCCCGTTGTCTCGTTGGCAACTTCTATCATATGTGTAATAAAAGCCCAATCTCCACGACTCTTTGGCGGCACACCTCTCCAGAACCTGGAATATTTATCAGAGGCCGCATCATCAGCTCCCCACTTGTCAAGTGAAAATGGCGGATTTGCCACCACTGTATCAAACTTCATTAAAGAATCACCTTCCTTGTGCTTAGGGTTTCTTATGGTGTCACCCCAACGAATTGCAGCTCCATCAAAACCATGTAAAAACATATTCATCACAGCCAAGGCCCAGGTACTTCCATTGGCTTCCTGTCCAAACAGCGAGAAGTTATCACTACCAACCTCTTTGGCGGCTTTAATTAATAAAGATCCCGATCCACAAGTGGGATCATATATTCTGGCTCCGGGCTCACTTTTAGTAAGTTTGGCTAAGAGTGTAGAAACTTCTGATGGGGTATAAAATTCCCCAGCTTTTTTCCCGGCATCGCTGGCAAAGTTAGCAATCAGGAATTCATACGCATCCCCAATGATATCCCTGCTTTCCAAATGGGAAGGCATTAAATCAAGTTTATTAAAGTCCTTAAGAAGCTCTTTTAATCTTTGGTTCTTCTGTTTTTCATCACCAAGATTATTGCTGTTAAAAGATATATTTCGAAAAATCCCTGAACCGTCTTCACTGGTAAGTTTTTCCCGGTTGGCTTCTTCAAGATCTGCAAGAGCAATATCTATTATTTCACCCACATTAGATTCGTTTCGGTGCTCATAGAGATAATCAAAATGGGCATTTTTAGGAAGAACAAAACGCTCCATACTCATAGCCCGGTCTGTCCTGGATTCATCCCCTTCATATTTCTTTAGATACTTGCTGCGCTTTTCCTTATTTACATCACTTACATACTTCACAAAAAGCATAGTAAGGATATAATCTTTATACTGACTGGGATCTATAATACCGCGAAAGGTATCACATGCCTCCCAAACGGTTTTGTTTATGTCCTGGGTTTTAATGGTGCTCATATCTATTTAACTAAGTTTATTAATTGATAATTTAAAAGCTCTTCTTTTAGTTTATTTAATTCCTTCTTGATATCTTTCTCTTTCAGCCTTATCTCTTCGAACTGAACTATTTTTTGCTGCATTTCTATTTCGGGAATCGGGATTTCTACTTCCGCCAATTTGGATTTACTAATAGATGGGATTGAAGAACCCGTTGATAAACCCACGAGAGATTTTTGGGTTTCTGGGTGATTTAAATACCACGCTACAAAACCAGGTTCTACATTCTTCTTTAATCGAAGGACAAAAAAAACTGACGAAGCCACTGCAGGTGATACTTCTCCTTTAAAAACAGCAGCAAAGAAATGGTGCCCTTTTGCGGCAAATAAAATATCCCCCTGAGCTAAAAGATGCTTAGGAAGTTTTTCAGAGTCTGAAATTCTAGGTTCAATATCTTGTTTTAAATGAAAATTGCCATCAAAATCCCGGGCCATCAAATAATAAATTTCAGCTCCAGAATGAGTTCTGGAGAACAGGCCGGATTTAATTTGAGCTAAATTTTTCAACTTGACTTTCATGATATTGTTCTGTTACTACAGCCGCAAATTAAAGTCATTTAAATCTTACACACAAGTATATTCTCATTTATTATTCAGTATATATTATACTAAAACTTATATTGGGCCTGATAAATTCACCTCATCCCTTTTATTTATTGACTTTATCAACAATAATCCTAAAAGAACTCGCACCTAAATTATTTTCAGAAAAAATTATATTTCCATAACTTTTTGTAAAATGAATATTGGGATAATTCCGCAGTTCCGGAATAGCTTCATACCAGAATTTCTTGCTCCTGGGAATAATTATTAAAGCATCTCTTTCCATAGCACTTCTTACCAGCTGAAAATTGTACTCCTGACTTGGCAGATAGGAGGAGAAGTATTCCTCCTTTAATAACTTCTTGTAGATTGGTTTGAACTTCTTGGAGTGATATGGAAAGAACTGAACCTTTGCGATGTTTTTAGCAACCTTTTCAACTCCTGCCTTATTTATTAAAGGCTGTAGCTTTTGCTTCCAGTAAGGTGATTGCTTGATATACTCATCATCAAGACAAAAGAGAGGTGAATTTTCTATAGGGGAAATATATTGAATTTGTTTTAGCCACCAGGATTCATAATTCCTGTAATAACCGGTCTTTTCTTCCTTCTCATCATAGCCCGGGTTGAGTACAAGGATAAGCACGGGAGCAGTATGGACATTTCCCATAAAAGGGGCTGGAAAAATGGAGGTGTGGATTTTGTATTCTTCCCCAACCTTTGCATTGAATTTTGCAATAATGGATTGCTCTTCTTTTAGAATGTAGCCCTGTCTAATCTGATCGTTAGCTAATTTAAGCCAGGGGTTAAGTAAATTCGTCAAAATTTAACAATTAGTTGCAATGTTATCTCTTCAAACATTCTAAACTTTTGTTGGTATTCGTTAGAAAGAGAAAAAACTTGTTTTACACCAGACAGGTTTGAGGCAATATCTAAAAGTGAATTTAGTTCACTAGAAATTGTTAATTCCATTTTATGTAATGAAAGCAGGTTTCCCTTTGCTAAGTCAGGATTACGGGAATCCAATAAATTTCTAATATTTAAATCTCCCTTGAGTCGCTCTTCATAGGTTTTGTAAGCCGCTGCATAATTAGGTGTTCTATTTTCCCCAAAAGTCTGATGTAATTTATAAACTCGCTTATTAGCTTCTTCTCTTTTCTTTTTTATTTTGTTGTTAATACTTGCTTTCGGAATTCTTAAGCCGGTTTTATTCTCAAATTCAAATTCTTTAATTTCAGTAATCACGTTGTTAGCTTCAATTTCCGAAGCACCTAATAATTGGCAGATGTGGCAAAAGTTATTTATTTTTTCAATTTGAATATTTTGGGATGATGTGCTTAGTTCAACAAATTCGCTTTTTTTGAATGGATGTGTGATGTACACAGAGCCTATTTTAGGATATTTTTGTCCAGAAAAAATAATAGAACTCTTTTCCATTTCAGCTATATCTTCTAAACTTTTTAAGCTTATTGGATTATTCTTAAAAGTTCTATACTCTTCTTCCCACTTTGCGGCTTTGACCTGGTATTTATCTAAAAATACAATTACACTATCTTTCATAATTTATAAAAAAATTCCCTTGTTTTATTCATTTCACTATAGCTCAGTAAATTTATTGGTATAGGACCTTTTATTTTTTTTGTATACCCGGGTACATCTGAGATTTCTGAGTATAGTAATTCTCGCAGATCAGCTCTATCCATCTCAAGTACATCAACATGAGTGGCTAAAATTATTAACTTCACCTTCTTCTTCATTTTCTTCAGAACATAATACAACAGAACCTTTGCTTCTTCTTTATAATCTTTACTTGTTATAAACTTTTCAGCGTTAAAGAGATAAAAGACTAAATTACTCTTACCTATTTCTTCCGCATAAAGATTTTTTATAGATTCATCAGAGCCGGAAACATCTAAGCCTGGTTCGATATAGATTTTTTTGCTTTTGTAATTAAATGTGGCCACTTCTTCATGGTAAGTTCCTTCTGCAGGAGTTCTTTCGACTGTGTTTTTGCGGCGTAGATAATTTTGATAAGTGGTTTTACCACTATCTCGCAGACCGAGTACGGCAATTTTTCTTTCTTCTTTAGTTATTTCCTTAATTCCATAGGTTACTATACCTACGCCACCTAAAACAGCTCCTGCTAGTTTTAATGTGGCAGAAGGAACCTTTTTCAGTAATGAGATCATTTTTTGTTCTTTAATAGGTTCTTAATATATCCCTTCCCTACAATGTTGCCCTGATTCCTTTTATACGCGATAACTTTTAGGTTTTCTGAGGTCAAAAAATATTTATAAGAGTCAGTTTTCTCTTCCTCCAGTTTATCAGAAAAAAGCACAGCAAGTTCATCGTAGGCTTTAAAGCCTTCAGCTACTATTATTTCAGGCCGCAGACAATCAATCAGTTGCTTTGTCCATATTCGCCCCTGATGAAATATTTTTTGGCTGAGTTCCTCAGGAAGAAGTTTTAATAGTTTGTTGAAATCTGCAACATTATCTGTTGCCCAATAGTAGAAGTTGGTTTTTACTGTTTGATTCTCTAAATCCTCTTCCCTCCCCGCCTGCCGGAATAGATCTTTGGTTTGTTCGCCAAGGCTATGCTTGTTAAGGTAATACTCCATAGCAGTCATGGGCTCAAAGTTCTCGGCAATATATCCATGGTGCTTAAAATAGCCGCCTCCGGGATTAAAGCCAATAAGTAGAATTTTAGGTTTTTGAATTAATGGACTGTATAAAAGTTGACAGCCTTTATATAATGATTTGATATCAGGATTATCCTCCGCGGCTGCGTGGATCTGTTGATGCAAAAGAATAGCCCCTTCAGATATTTCTGAATAGTAAGTAGGTTTCATTGTCGATTTGGTTAAGCAAATTTTAAGGTAGGGGCTTAAAATCTTGTTAAATATATTGAATCTTATTGTAGGAAAAAAGAGGAAATCCGTAATCCGGCTTTTTTCCTGATTTTTTAGCTTCTCATTACTTCAGTGCTTAAAAAATGGTTTTTGCAGTACTTTAATTATTTATAGCCGCCTCCCAAATCTCCATAACCTCGTAGTAATTTTTTATTGCTTCCTGACCATCTGGATAATCCACCAGCAACACGTCATTAAATATTTCCGATTCCCACTCCTTTGAGCCGGGATTAAAGATGTACTCTTTCCTGCCTTTGAATTCGATCTTTACCTGATTTGTTTTAGGCTCTACGTCGAAATATTCATTCACGGAGACTGATTTGACTTTTGAAAGTTCAACGGCATTTCCGTTAAGGTTGATAATTTGAGACATATATATTAAATTTTTGGTTTACACATTTCTCTAAAACACTCATAAATCATCACCATCGCCAAAGTATCCAGCTCGCAGTAGCGAAGCAGGGCCTTATTGATGGCTTCTCTTTCCTCCGGAGCCAGGGCTGGAAATTGAAGTTTTTGGTAGGCAAATAAGGCGGCTCCTCCATCGGCGATTTCAGGAATACTTTCAGTGATTTGTTCCAGCTTATCACTGTCCCAATTTTCAAATACAGGGGGTAAAGCTTTGTAAGGGCTTACAGCCTTTCCGTTTTCCAGCCTGAGAAAGATATGGTCGAGGTCAAAATTCTTGCTGCTCACATCAATTTCCGACAGGGGTTTTTGATATTTCTCCAGTAAATAGCTACTGGACTGCAGCACCGCTGGCAAAACGGCTTTTATGGAATTTGAACCACCCGTTATCGGGTCGTAATAATAATTCACCACGGTTTTCTGCAGGTCTATCATATCCCTCTCCCCATTCCAGCTTTTTGCATTCCTGCTTGTATTATGGCTTATGCTTTCTATGAATTGCAACAGCTCCTCTTTATCCGAATCAGCCGAATTTCGCAGCTGATCATAGATTACATTTACAATCGTATTTTCGTGATTGTGATACCTAAAAATACTTCCGTCATTACCTTCAAGAGACTTCTTTAAAGCACGAATAAAATCAAAATTTGGATATACTCCCGGCCCGGTATTTAGATGTTCGTTAAAATGTTCAACCATGCCATCTTCGTGAACTATATGGTGACTGAACTGGAAAGCCAGCTGTTCGTAGGGTCTCATATCTTTGAAGAAAGGAAGAGCAACCGCGGTGGTCTCAAAATCGATAAAATTTAAGGGGAACTTCCATGAAGCGAGTTCTGCTCTCAGGTTCTCCAAGTCAAAATATGGTTCACTATCCTTTTGCACGGTTTTCTTAATTTGCAACCATTGACGCTCAGATCTGCTAAGTTTCCCGGCTTCAGGTTTTACCGTGAAATCTTCCTCTGAGATTTCTTTCATAAAATATTTTCCTTCTTCCAAGAGCTTTCTTGCCGGATTGTACCAAACATCATAGATCTTTGGCTCATCTACTTCAGCGACTGGAAGCTTAAGTTCCTCAACCCAGCATTCGTGGAAACCACTTTTCTTTTCCGAAGCTTGTTCGGACTTAAACTCACAACCTTTACAGTGGGCACCTATTCCCAGAAATAGTTTTCGATCCTCCTGATAATGACTCCTAAACAAGCTTAGCATTTCTTCAAAACTCAAAGTTTCGTCCATAGGATTTTCATTCAGAATCAGATTAACTTCAGCATCAATATTTATCTCACAGAGAATGGAATCTCCCAGGTTTTGCTTTGTAAGCCCTTCTTTTTTCTCAATCCCGGTACGCAAATTGGAGTCGGCCACCACTTTAAAACATTGGTGCAGCCCATCTACAGTTGTGGGAGCATCTTTATCAACCAGTTTCAGAAAGCTGCAAATCTCCCATTGCGGATGACACAACTGCATTACATATTTTTGAAAGGCCACATCATACAGGTAGTGGTCCATCCCTCCCTGTAGCTTATTCCCTTTTGAATTGAGGTAAGACTCATGTCGCTCTCCCGAAACTGATTTTGCCTTCACCTCCAACAGCCGTACTTTATTTCCTTTTTTAACCAGAATATCTACCCGAATAAAAAGTCCATTGATCAGAAAGGCAGGTTCGAAAATCGTCACTTCATCCTGAGTCAAAAGTTTCCGGGTTTCATCAGCCAATTTCTGATAATCGTAATCATCACCAATGAGTGCAATACCTCCCGGATGCTCCATCCGCGCCAGTTCTTCTACCTGGAAGCCACCCTGAGCCAGCTGCTCCAGGAAGCTATCGGTATCGGCACTGTTTTCATATTCCGGTTTTCGGGTATAGTAAAGTTTTGTTGGACAATCCAGAGCGAGTTTAAACCGGGATTTGGTAAGATAGCGTGGTGATTTCAAAAGTTTTATTTTATAGTTCTAAAAAATACGATTTTGAGTTTTATAAAGTAAAAATCAAATACTACTCTTTTAAAAATTTTATATAATTATTCAGCAATCCCCTTATTTGATCAGTGGCTACTGGATTGGCGGAGTGGACTTTAAATTGCAATTCACGAAGGTCTAAACCCGATTCGTAAACAAGCCATTTGGCTGCCGCATAGCCATCTGGCGCAACCTCCCCGAGTTCATTTAAACCCAG
This sequence comes from Salegentibacter lacus, assembly GCF_020164555.1. Classification (GTDB taxonomy): domain Bacteria; phylum Bacteroidota; class Bacteroidia; order Flavobacteriales; family Flavobacteriaceae; genus Salegentibacter; species Salegentibacter lacus. Next base: position 91,443 of record NZ_JAIQZB010000014.1, read on the forward strand.
ATCATTGTCGAAGCTGATAAAGTCCGGTAGGCCATTTTTCTGAATATAAGCCACAAACTCAACATAACTTCTTACCACCTCAAACTCTGAGATCTGGCTATAATCATATACCATATCCACGGTGCGCAAGTCATCGAGAAATAATTTTTTCATCATAGACTACCTAAATCCTACAGCTTTTCTAGCCGGATATTTATATTGTTTTTCTTCATTAATGTTGTATATCTCGGCCAGGGTCATATCATCCACTGTGGAATAATTTACGCTCTGGTCTATAAGAAGATGATTTGCTTTTTCTGCGGACAGAGCCTTGAATTCATAAGCTGATTTCAATCTACCTTTACGTTTTAAAGCCGGATCGATGCGTTGAACATCAGTATTAAAGGTAGCTATGATCTGAATACCCAGGGATTCTCCCAAAATACCGTCGGTAATATTTAGGATCATAGCCAGGTTGGAATTCCGTTGGTTGTCCCGTGAAACGATCAATTCCTCAGCGTCTTCTATGACTAATACTGAGTTAGGGTTATCCATAAGGTATTTTGTCATCGCAATATTATCAAGATTCTGGGCCATCTGTCCTGGTAGAAAAACAATTTCTTTCTTTACAAGTCCGCACAAATACCTAATATATGTACTTTTTCCGGTTCCCGGTTTTCCGTAGAGCAGATGGAGGCCGCTTTTATTATCTTCCTGCAAGATTTTCAGCATTTTAGAATGAAATCTTGGAAAGTCATCATTGTAGCTTTTTGAAAGATCGAGATCTGGTTTAGTAAAATCTATCTTTTTATTATCGAGACCATGAGGTTGCATTATGATAAGATTGATATGGGCTTTGTCAGGCTTTTCTTTTTTAAATCCTTTTATAAACACTAAGAGCTGATCAAGAAGAGCCGAGTTCTCATCCTGAAAATAGACATTAATTTCATCCGGATCCTGTTCCAACATTATTTCTTGTTTTAAAATATAGATGATTTCTGCTTTGTGTTCATCCTTATCATAACACCGTCTAAAATGCTTTCCCAGGATATTGGTAGCGAAAGTTTCTGAAAATCTTTGATGAAACTTTTCGATGTCACGATTGGAAAAAGTATAATAACTGGGAACTTTCCCGAAATAGGCCAGATACATTTTCTGTACATGATAGAAGTTCATCATGTGATTCACATGCTGCAGGTTGAAATCTGGTAAAAATTTGGGTTCTTTATTATTCCTGTAGTTCATAGTAATTTTATTTCACTAATTAAATAAGATTCCGCTTCCCCCTTTAGTTCTCCTATGCCCCTACCTATAGGAAAAGTCACAGACTGAAGCGGATTATCCTTAACACTACGAAGCACTCAGCTTCGTTATAGATATTTACAAAAATGCAGGGAGTTAACGTCAAAGTGTGACGCAATGAAAGATTTGCTTTCGCCAGTATAAAACAATCCTCTGGGTGTGCTACTTGATCAAGAGATTGTAATAACTCTTTTTGAAATCGAACTTTGAATAAATATGTAATGCAATTAAACCTAAGAAAGTTTAAAACCCAATTCCAGTTTTCTTTTCATAGTACGTCTTAGTCGTGGAGCTAAGACTCTTTCGCGCCACAAAATCTTTAGACTTGACCCATTCTAAATCTAGATTCATTAGAATTAAAGGTAAATGCTAGCAATTAATATCAATTAAGAATTTGCTTTTGAATAAGGAGTTATTCTGTACCTATTCTGTACCCATCGAAAAAAAAAAGGCTTCACATTTCTGTGAAGCCTTGTCTTTGCTAGTAGCGGGAACTGGACTCGAACCAGTGACCTTCGGGTTATGAGCCCGACGAGCTACCTACTGCTCTATCCCGCGATATCGACTGCAAATATACAGTCATTTTTTATTTCTCCAAAGCTTTTTTTAAATTAAATCATCACCCAGTTCATAGCTTTCATCCGTTCCTTTCTTTCGAAGGATTTTACATCTGCTGGAACAACAAAATCTTTCATTTCCATAGATTTCTTAAAGAGCTTATCGTCAGTAACAATAGCAATTTTTTTCATGTCTTTAGAGTGAGAAAAATGAAATTTTACAGCCTTTAAAAATCCGCCAAGAGATATTCCTTCATCAGATTCATCTTCTATATATAGGTAAATAGGACTGACAACTTCCAAACGATCTCGTATTTTTGAAAGAATTTCCTCAACTTTCTCCTGATCGATTTCTTCGTTAATAAGGAACCCGACCACGTTTTCGGCAAATTCAAAAGTTTTTTCCATTGGGTTACAAATGGGTTAGAATCTTTCCGAAGATAAAAAAAGAAAGCGAAATCTGAAGGTGATAAAAGTAATTTAGAACTTTATTGCTCAATATTTACTGCTTCAAAAGAACTTAATTCTCCATTCTCAAATGAAACCCTAATCTCTATAGGATTACAGCAATTCTCACAGTCTTCAATATAGGTTTGACTACTTACGGAAGGATCTAATAAGACAGAGATCTCTTCCCAGCAATAAGGACATTGAAAAAAATGTTCGAACATAATCTATAATTCAATATTCAACAATTGGCCGGTGAGCTGTAACAACTCCAATTCAGCAATTTTTGCATCGTATTTCGCAAGATTAAGACTCGTTCTTGCATCCAACAAATTCACCTGCGCCTGTCTAAATTCAATTGAAGTAATTCTTCCAAGGTTAAATTGCTCGCGTGAACGTTCAAAATTATCCTGGTTGGTTGCTACATTTTCCTCCTGAACCCGATAGATATACAACCTATTCTCATAATTTCCAAGAGCGTTGGCGATATCCCTTCTAATTCCCAGGGCTACCTGTTTCTTTTGTAACTCCCGATTTTCATGGGTTATTTTAGCATTCTGAATCTGTACCGAAGTAGTTCCGCCATCAAAAAGATTCCAGGTTAAGCTTACCCCTCCCGAAATACCATCGGTAGTTTGTCTGCTCCCCGGAAAGAAAGCTGTTGCTGCGCTTCGATTAAAATTCCATCCATAAGATCCATTAAGATCTATAGTTGGCAGGTAACCAGATTTACTGATTTTAATATCGTACTCTGTGATTGCAAGGTTTCTATCAAGTTGAAGCAGGGATACATTATTGGCTTCGGCTTCATCTATATAAGCTTCCAATTGTAACTTCGGAATAAAATTCACCGTGGTATCTACCTCAAAATTCTTATCGCTTATCTGGCGATCAACTAACACATTTAGATCCCGCTTGGTATTATCTAGTTGCTGGCGTGTTTGAAGCAGTGTTACACTATCATTATTCACATCTACCCTGGCATTAAGAACCACCAGGTTATTGCTTTGCCCATAATCAAATTGATACTGCGCCCTCGTAACACGATCTTTTGAAGTTTCCAAAACATCTTTCAATACTTCAACATTCTCGGTTAGCCGTGCAATTTCATAATAGACCGATAATAATTGCAGCATCGTATTCTCTATAGTTTCCCTTGCCTGCAGTTTAGATAAATCGTATTGTTCCTTTAAGCTTTTATAGTTGTAGTATCTCCCTAAACCATCAAATAATGTGTAATCAACATTAACAGAAGCATTATAAGAATTGCTCTCTATACCTTGCTGATCTAAGGTTTCGCCTTCTTCGGGTTCTGTAAGCCTGTCATTAAGATCGTACCCGGCGCCTGCCCTCCCGGTTACCGACGGTAAATAACCAGAATTGAGAATGCTCTTATTATTTTCTGCAATCTCGACATCATTGTTTGCCATTTCAATACCATAGTTACGCTCTAATGCAAGCGCTATAGCTTCTTCCTTGGTTAAAACATTTTCTTCCTGCGCGATAACGTTAATCACACAAAAAATAGCGGCAACAAGTATTAAATTACCTAATCTAACCATGTGCTTTTTCTTCTTTTTGTTCTTTAATAGCTCGTTCTACTTCTTCATTAGTCACTCTATTTCCGCTAGCAAGCCATTTTCCGCCCACTTTAATATTATTGCTTATAGAAAGGAGCAATGGTAAAAGTAGTAAGGTGAGCACCGTAGCGATAGCGATTCCGTATGAAATAGAAATTGCCATTGGTTTTAAAAATTGCGCCTGTCTGCTTTTTTCCAGGAGTAAAGGTGCCATTCCCGCAATAGTGGTAAGCGAAGTTAAAAATATAGCCCTGAATCTTGCCCGGCCAGCCTCGTAAAGCGCATCGTTAAACTTCATGCCATCCCGCAGGTTTCCGTTGAATTTACTTATAAGCACCAGCCCATCGTTTACCATAATTCCTACCAGGGCAATAATTCCTAATGCTGAAAGTACATTTACCGGGAAATCGTGAATCCAGTGCCCCCAAGCCACGCCAATTATACTGAAAGGAATCATTATCATTAATAATAATGGCTGACTGTAACTTCTGAAAGTAAAAGCAATTACCGCATAAATAAGGAATAAAACAACCGGTAATACTCCCTTAGCGGAATCGGTTAATTTGTTGGCTTCCCTGTTTTGCCCTTCATAAGAAACCGATAAACTGGGATATTTTGCAAGTAAATCGGGCATTACGTTACTTCTGATATCTGCGAGAATCTCGGTAGAACTTCCGTTGGGATCTTCCATATCTGCACTCACCCTAATTTCCCGAAGTCCGTCTAAGTGACTTATAGATTCGGTACCACGTACAATTTCATAATTGGCGATTTCATTAAACGGAACACGGTTTCCATCTGGGGTAGTTAAACGCATATCGTCTAAATCGTTTATGGAAGAACGATTTTCAAGATCGTAGCGCACCCAAACCCTAATTTCATCCTGGCCACGCTGAAAACGCTGCACCGGAGTTCCAAAAAAACCGTTTCTAACCTGGCGCATCACTTCACTAAGATCAAGACCTAACGCATAAGCGCTTTCTTTCAGTTTAATATTGATCTCTTTTATTCCCTGCGGATCGTTATCTTTTACATCCTTTAAAAGCGGATTATTTTCAAAATTTTCTTTTAATTCTTCTTTTGCAGCTTCCAGTTCCTGAAGGTTATTCCCTAGCAATGAAACTGAAACAGGATCTCCTCCAAAATTACCTCCAGACCCAAAAGTGAGGTTTTCTACGCCAAAGACCGGGCCTACTTCATCTCGAATGGCATTAGTGATTTCTGGAGAACCAAAATCTCTTTCTTCCCCGGGCAGTAAATTTACCTGTAACGAAGCTTTGTTATTACCGGGGCCAACTCGTTTTATGATATTCTCTACTACATCTTGATCACCGCTTTGGCGGCTGCTAAAATCTTCATTTACGCGCCAGGCAGCATCTTCAACCATAGAGATAATGGAATCTGTTCTCTCGGGATTAACACCTTCAGCCATTAAAAGATCTATACTAACGCGGTCACTGGCAATACTTGGAAATAAGGTTATCCTAATCCAGTTACCGCCAATAGCTCCAAAAGTGAGAATTAAAACAGCAACCAAAATACCTAAAGCCAGCATTTGTTGTCTAAGCACAAACTTTAGAACCGGGCTATAAGATTTATCCCTCAGGTAACTCATAACACGATCTCCGCCGCGGTTTATTACCCGCATCTTAACAAAGAGCTTTGCAAGGCCTTTTTTCTTTTTATCTTCTTCAGCATTTCTAGCTTGTAATGCTTTTGAATGGGCAATGTGGGCCGGTAAAATAATAAGTGCTTCTACCAATGAAACCACTAAAGTAAGGATGACGACGGTGGAGACTTCTCCAAAGAATTCACCAATTCTACTATCTAAAAACAAGAATGTAGAAAAGGCCAGAACCGTAGTTAAGATAGCAGATATAATTGGCGGAATCACTTCCATAGTACCATCTAAGGCTGCCTGAACGGGAGTTTTCCCCATTTCGTAATGCTGATAAATGTTTTCACCAATTACAATACCATCATCTACCAGAATCCCTATTACGATAATCATCCCGAATAGAGATAAAACATTAATTGTTACTCCAAACTGCCCCGCGAACATAAACATCCCCAGAAAAGCAATTGGAAGCCCAAAAGCTACCCAAAATGCCAATCTGGTATTTAAGAAAATCGAGAGGAACAACAAAACAAGAAATATTCCCATCGCACCATTTTCCAAAAGTAGCTGGGTTCTTTGACTTAATGTAATTGATGAGTCTGAAACAACATCTAAGCGAATATTACTGCTTTTTGCGTTGTAATCTTTTATATAAGCTTTTACCTTTTTTGCTGCAGATAAAAGGTCTTCGTTATTCGTATTACTTATCGCAACATTTACAGCAATATTTCCATTGAAATAGGAAGAGTTAGAAGTCTCCCCAAATTGATCCCGAACTTCTGCAACATCACTTAATCGGGTGGTTTGCCCGGTGGCTGTAGATCTTATTACCAAATCATTTAAAGCATCAGCGTAATAACTACGGCTGTTTGCTCTAATCAGGTAATCTTCAGCTTCGGTTTTAATGGTTCCGCCTGTACTTAAAATATTTGCTGCACCAACCGTCCTGGCAACTTCTTCGAAGGTTAAATTATAAGCTAAAAGATCATCCTGGCTAACCGCGATTTCAATTTCCTCTTCAGGAAATCCTGAAATTTCAATTTGCGAAATCCCGTCAAGCTGTCTTAGATCGTTTTCAACTTGCTCGCTAATACGTTTCAGCGTTACCAGTGGCACATCATCACCGCTAATGGCAAAACTAATAGAAGGCCTTACTCTTTCTTGCTTTGAAACCACTAAAGGCTCCATTCCACCAGGAAAAGTAGGCACACGATCTACCGCGTTTTTCACTTCGGTGAGCATGACATCTATATCTTCGTCCTGCTCAATTTCTACAGTAATTGAACCTCCACTTTCGCGCGCTGTAGATGTAACCCTTTCTATACCCACCAGGCCTTTAAGGTTATCTTCAATTTTTAGAATAATTCCTTCTTCAATCTCCTCTGGAGCTGAACCTGGGTAGTTTACATTGATGTTAATTATGCGTGAGTCTTCTAAAGGAAAAAAGGAAGAGTTTAAACTGAACACGCCTACCAGACCGAAGATTACAAAAGCGAGGATCACCACATTTACGGCTACCTCATATTTTATAAAATAACTGATTAATTTTCTCAAAATTCCTCGGCTTTATCAGTGTCTTCCTGCTCCTGTATTTGCACTTTCATCCCCGGATGAGCACCAGGAACGGGAGCTGAAACAAGTTTTTCACCATCTTCAAGACCTTTTATCACCACTTTATTGCTGGAAAAATAAACAGGATTAATCTCTTCTAAAACCAGCAAACTGTCTCTTACCACGTAAACTTTAGAGCGATCTATTAGCAATTCCCTTGCAATTTCTATCGCATTTTCCTCATCGCGGGCATCTAATTTAGCTTCAAGGTACATTCCTTCCCGAATGTTGGGATCTTCAATTCTTATAAAAACCTGAATGGTTTGTGAGGCACGGTCTACCCTGGCATTTATTCTGCTCACTGTACCGCTATATGTTTGATTCCCATCAAGATCTTGTAAGGCTACATTCTCTCCGATTTTCAGTAAATCTGAAAACTTTTTTCCAACGGCTACTTCGAGTTCATAAACCGAAGGATCTATAAATTCTCCCAGTTTTTGACCGGGTCTTACCAAAGTTCCCGGGTTAACGGCTGCTTCCGTTAAAACACCATCAAATGGAGCTATGATATTGAACTTTCGAAGTCGTTCTTCCAGGTTTTTTATTTCATAATAAGCCGATTGAATTCCGCGGCCGGTAATAAAATATTTCTCTTTATCTGAATCTGACTCCGGTAAAGGTTTCGTCGTACTGTTTACATCAAAATTATTGAGGTAATCCTGCCATTTCTGAAAAGAATCTGGATAATCCATTCTAAGATCTGGCATTATGGAAGTGATATTATTGAACAATTCACTTTTAGCCGAACGTACACTTGCAGTATACTCTTCTGAATTAATCCTTAAAAGCACCTGGCCTCGATTATAGCGCTGTCCCGGGCGAAAAGCTTTACTACTACCCTGAAAAATTCCTTCAACTTCAGAAAAAAGTTCCAATTTTTTAAGTGCAGTGACACTTCCATTAGCGGGAACCACAATAGGCACCTTTCGGTTTTCAACGGTTTCTACAAACACATTTTTTACTACTTTGGTGTTCTCTGGCACCTCTTTTACATTACTGTCAATAATTGCTTTTGCACCAAAAACGGCCAGCACAATAAGTAAGACTCCAAGAATGGAAAGAATGATTTTGCGTTTATCCATGTGTGTAGGACATCTATTTGCCCTTTTGGTTTAATTTGAAGTTGAAATTATATGAATTGTTTAAGCCAGACTATCCAGATTTTCCTGAATTTCTTCCCATTCTTTCATTAGGGAATTCAATTCTTTCTTTTTGCTTTTATACTTATCCATATACCCGGGTTTCGCAGAAACTTCATCATAATTTGTAGCTAATTCCATATCCCGGGTTTCCAAATCTTTCTCAAGCTTGGTTATTTTAGATTCGGTATTGCTTAATTTATTTTTTAAAGATTTTAATTTCTTTTGGTCTTTATATGCTTTTTTGTTGTTAGAACTGGCAGCATCTTTTTGTACTTTGGCGGCTTTGTCCCTTTTCTCTACGCTGCGCATATCTTCTAATTTACGCTGCTCCAAAAAGTAATTTATATCGCCAAGATATTCCTTAATTTTGGTATCCTTAAACTCATAAACTTTATTCCCAAGTCCCTGGAGGAAATCCCTGTCGTGAGAAACAATTATTAAAGTTCCTTCAAACCTGTTCAAAGCTTCTTTTAGTACGTTCTTAGATTTAATATCCAGGTGATTGGTAGGCTCATCCATTATAAGCACGTTGAAAGGCTGTAGCATCAATTTACAAAGCGCCAGGCGGTTTCTTTCGCCTCCAGAGAGCACTTTCACCTTCTTCCCAACCTCATCCCCTCTAAAGAGAAAAGAACCCAACATGTCACGAACCTTACTTCGGTTCTTTTCATTGGCGGAATCGATCATAATATCAAGAACGGTTTTCTCACCATCCAGGTAATCGGCTTGATTTTGTGCAAAATATCCTAACTGAACATTGTGACCGAGTTTTAAATTTCCTTCGTAAGGAATTTCATCTATTATAATTTTAGCAAGCGTGGTCTTACCCTGACCATTTTGGCCTACAAAGGCAATTTTACTTCCGCGTTCAATTAAAAGATCTATATTTTTTAAAACCTGATTATCACCATAAGCTTTGCCAATTCCCTCAGCTTCTATCACCACTTTCCCCGGTTGAATAGAAATTGGGAAACTCACATTCATCACCGCATTATCATCTTCATCTACTTCAATACGATCTATTTTATCCAGTTTTTTGATAAGCGACTGCGCCATAGAGGCTTTTGAAGCTTTTGCCCGGAATTTATCGATAAGCTTTTCGGTTTGCTCAATCTCCCTTTGTTGATTTTTTTGAGCAGCGAGTTGCTGTTCTCTCAACTCCTCCCTAAGCACGAGGTATTTTGAATATGGCTTATTGAAATCGTAAATTTGACCAAGCGAAATCTCTATCGTCCTGTTCGTTACATTATCAAGGAACATTTTATCGTGAGAAACAATTATCACACAACCCGAATAATTATTCAGGAAATTCTCCAGCCAGATAATACTTTCAATATCCAGGTGGTTGGTAGGCTCATCCAGAAGAAGAATATCGTTATTTTGAAGTAAGAGCTTTGCCAGTTCTATACGCATTCTCCAACCTCCTGAAAAAGTTTCGGTAAGTTTATCAAATTGTTCTCGCTGAAAACCCAGCCCAAGCAGTACCTTTTCGGTATCGCCTTCATAATTATAACCGCCAATTATTTCGTAGGTATGCGTGATTTCGCTTAAATCCTGAATAAGTTGTGTGTAAGACTCACTTTCGTAATCGGTGCGGGTAGCTAATTGATGATTTATTTCATCAATTTGCTTTTCAAGTTTCTTTATTTCAACAAATGCCTGTTGCGCTTCTTCCAAAACACTGCGGCCCTGTTCAAAATCTATATCCTGCTTTAAAAAACCAATATTCAGTTCTTTATCACGGGCAATCTGGCCCCCATCATATTCCTGCTCTCCGGCAAGAATTTTAAGCATTGTAGATTTTCCGGCACCATTCTTTCCTATTAGTCCCACGCGATCTCCGGCACCAAGTCTAAAGGTTATTTCCTCAAAAAGATATTCTCCGCCAAAAGAAACAGAGAGATTATGAATATTAAGCATTTGTAGATTTTATTTTTGCAAATATGCCTAAATTTACAACGTGAAAAAAATATGTTTGCTCCCAATCTAAAGCCTTAACAAAACTTATAACCCCTTGAGTATCAATTATGGAATTTTTAAAAGGAACCAAATTTTATAGTATCCTTACAGGATCTTGCCCTGTATGCCACGAAGAGAGTATGTATCTGGAAAGTAATCCTTATAAATTAGGACGTATTTTTGACATGCACGAGCACTGTTCTAATTGCGGAACAAAATATAAAATAGAACCTTCTTTCTTTTTTGGAGCTATGTATGTAAGCTATGCGGTGGGAATTGCTTTTGCCGTAGCTGCCTTTGTAATTGCCTATTATTTTCTTGGCGGTGGCTTAATGACTTCCTTTTGGGCCATTATAGGAACACTGGTTGTCTTTATGCCAATAATTGTAAGACTTTCCCGAAATATTTGGATTAATTTCTTTTTGCATTATAAGCCTAATGCAGGTAAAAGTTAAGCCGGATAATGTTTCTTACTGAACCTTTGTAAATCTATCTCCTGTGGAAGCTGCGCGTCACCCTCAATAAATGAAATTAATTGCTCTGAAATCATTGGGGAAATGAGTACACCCCGACTTCCAAAGCCATTGCAGCAATAAAGATTTTTATATTTTGGATGCCTTCCTAACATCGGCTTCCGATCTTTACTGGCAGGCCTAATTCCCGCCGACTGATCTACCACTTCAAATTTGCAAGTGATAAGTTTTTCTATTTTCTTTTCTAATTCTTCCCTCGCTTCTTTACTCGGCTGTGGATCTTTTTCCTGGTTATTATAGGTCGCGCCAACCTTATACAAATTATTACCTAACGGAATAATAAAAACCGATGATTTAACCGCTTCTTCGAGCTGTAATTCTTCTGAATAAATTGTTATGTATTCCCCTTTATTTCCGCGCAGCGGAAGGTAATTAAAGTATGAGTTATACTGCATTCCAAAACCTTCACAAAAGATGATCTGCTTTGCTGAAATCCCATTATAACTTACTGAATCTTCATTAATCTGGAGAGCATTATAATCGAATCTTTCAAATTGAATTTTGTCATTATTTTCTAAATAATTTCGGTACTCTTTTACGAGAACATCAGTATCGATCACCCCTGTTTGCCGAACTCGTCCAAAAGAAAATTCGGAAGGAATATTAGCGTTGATATCTTTAACCAGTTTAGTATCTAAATATTCTGAAAGTAAGGGTATATCGGCAGCTTCAAACCAGTTATTTTGCTCTTCAGCCGAAAAGAATTTTCTATAAATAGCTAAAGGGTAAACAATCTTAGCCTGCAATAGTGTCTCCATTTCTTTATAAAACGGAATAGCGATTTTCATTTGTTCATTTGCATTCCAGGCCAGCGTAAAACGTTTAAGAATTACCGGATTGAATAATCCGCCGGCAACCAGAGAAGATTTTTGAGAATTATCTTCAAAAACTACAAATTTCTTATCTCTTTCTTCAAGTCTGCGGCTTATTGCGATTCCGCTCAAACCTAATCCAACTACTATATAATCTAACATAGTTTAAAAGTAAAAATTTATAGATTAACCTGTATCCTAAAAATAAAAAAAGCGCTCCATTGGGAACGCTTTTCTACTTAATTTTGAAACTTCCTGAAATTAGTAATTCCACATATCCAGCTCAAAGTTTCTTATTTGTTCTTTTATACGCTGGGCCTCTAAAAGTTCCATAAACGCATTGTCTACAATATATTCATCTACTTCACGATCGCCATAAACGTTATCCTCTTTATAAATCATTGCATCAAATCTTCTCGAATTCAGCAGATGATCAAAAGTAACTGTTTGTGCAGAACTAGTACCGGTATAGGCTTTATTCTCGTGTAAAATATCTCTGGCATCAGGAAACCATACCCAAAAAAGTTCAACAAGATCGGTTTGTCCAGAATCTATAAAGTTAACATCGGGAGCTACAGGTGCAATCCCGAGTAATCTGTATTTCAATTCGGCCATACGTTTATCAAAATACCACATACCACGAATATGATACGCAGCAATATCTGCAGCGCCAAGATCTCTTCGATCAATAAATTGCTGGTCTACTTGTTCACCGGCATTATACTGCTCAATCCCAAGATCTGTAGTATCTACTTTAGATAACGTAGCCTGAATATCTTTTAGAGTTCGTTTTTCAGTAAAATAAGAATCGGCATAAATATTTTGAATTTCACCACTTTTAATAGCTGAAACCAAAACATCATATAGGGCACGACGATTGTCACCAATATTATTGGTGTCTATTGGATAATACAACGGGAAATTAACCCGTTCATCAAGATCTATTTTTTCCCAGACAGTTTTAGACCATAAAATATCACGATCTTCAACGTAACCATATTCAAGTGGTTTATCATTGATGTCACTTTGAATCTGGGCTTGGGTTTTCTTACCAATATCCTCGGGGTCTTTAGCATTTAGAATGTTTGTTTGCCCGTAAGATGCTACTGTATAAGCCAACACCAAAGCATTTAATAAAAATCCTCTCCAACTCATCTTCTTAATTTTATTAATTTGTCAACTCCACAATAACCGGAGCTACCTTTTTAAGCTTGTAACTGGAATTACCGGAAATGCCTGCCTGAATATCAAAAATAGTTACGCTTTCTCCTCTTCCAGCTCTTCTTAAGGCCGCTTTCGCTCTGTCATCTAATCTACTTCCATTAATTCTTATTGTAGGTTGTCCGGGAACTTTAAAGCTAAATCCTGTTACATTAAGATCTAGGTTAAAGTCAAAATCTGGAAGGCTTGCACTAATAGTAGCAATTTCTAAGCTATTACGTTGCATTTGCACCGAACCGTTTTCACCTCTTACTGTTCCAACAGGTTGAGGAATATCTTTAATTCTAAAAGTTTTACTGTCTGAAACAGTTTCACCATCAGGTAACTTACCGCTTACATTAATAGAAACCTCTCTGGCCTGTAAATTAGTAACATTCATAACATATTGTCCTGCACCACCAGCCGGTGAAAGTCCAGGTGCCTGCGCACTAACACTTCCAACTCCAGGAATAGAGATCGTCATTGGGTTTTGAACCCCACGATAAAGTACATTCATTTTATCGGCTGAAATAACCGCTGAATTTGGCTTAGGAATTACCGCGTAAGAACTGCTAATTGGTATTCTTACAATTGAATCTCCTTCTTTAAACTGAAGCTCTCCATTAATCTCTTTCTCTCCCACATTTCCCGCAGGGAAATCTAACATAACCTGTCCAGCTTGTGTACTTTCTACTTCATTACCGTTTATAGTAACATTCTCAAACTTTAAAGTGGGATCTACACGGCCAAGAACAACTTTACCTGTAAAGTTTTCACCACTAAAGAAAGCAGTTTTATCTGGAACTACTATCGCCTGATAATTAGTTAAAGAAACATCACTTTGCAACTGACCTTCAAGCATTGAAGATAAAATATCGTTTTCAGTATTTCTAACATCAGTTTGTATCTGCGTTAGTTTTGTTAGAGAAGCAATTAACGGAAACCCTTGATAATTATACATTAACCAGGGCTTGGTTACGTTTTCGTTATTAGTTACTTCTTCAGTAGAAAAATCCTTAGCTACCTCACTTCTAATTTGTGGAAAACCACCTCCTAGAATAGAAAGTACTTCATTTCTATAATTGTCTATAGCAGCAACAAATTCTTCTCCTCTTGGAGTTACCCTACCGCTCGCAAAAAATAAGTTGTCTAACTTATCAGAGCGATCCATAGCTTCATAATTGCTTCTATCTTCAGCCTCAAAATCGGCTAATAATTCTTCTTTAAGGTTACCAACAGTAGTATAAAGATTATCAGAAAGAGTGCCTATTTGTTCGGCTTTGGCTTCTAATTCTTCATATTTTGCGGGTTGTTCTTCGGCTTTAGCGGCTAAACCAGCCATTGCCATATCGTTACGTTGAGATGTAGTAGCATTAGATTCTTCCAGGTCTTCATTCATTTGACCGAAAGCTGTTAATACTTCCTTAGACATATTTAGTGCCATCATCGCGATGAAAACCAGATACATCAGGTTAATCATCTTCTGTCTTGGGGTTTGTTTTCCAGACGCCATATGCTAATTAGTTTTGTTCTTTAATAATTTAGGTTTTCAGGGGTAATGTTTTTACTAATTAGTCGCCATGCTACTGCGCGTACCGTTCATAGCAGTAAGCATACCTCCATAAACTCCGTTTAAAGAACTAAGGTTAGCTGCAAGAGATCCCATTTCCTGGTTTAACTTACCGGCATTCTCTGCAACCTCCTGGTTGATTTCTGCCTGACGTGAAGCTGATTCTACCTGAGCCTTATAAATATTATTCAATGTTTCCATTTGCGTTGCAGCTGTAGTAAGCTCTTCGCTGTATTTCTTCTGTGATGCCATAGCGTCTACGGTAGGTGCAATACCTTTTGCAGCACCTTCAAAATTACGAATGCTATCTCCAAGACTGCTCATTAAATTAGCATCTATCTTAGCTTCTTTAAGCATTTCGTCAAGTTTCTTAGACAGCTGTCCCTGAGTCTCTTTTTCATCCTCAATCACCGTTGCGCTACGGCGACTTCCCTGCCCACCGGCTAATTCAGGATAAACTAAAGACCAGTCAAGATCGTCGTCTGTTGGTTCAAAAGCAGAGTATGCGAATACAAAAGCTTCCACTACAAGACCTGCAATAAGCATAGGGTTTGCAAATGGCCAGTGCATAATTTTAAAAAGTGCACCTAATATTACAACTGATGCACCTAAACCGTACACCATGTTAGTTATTCTCTTAGTTGAATTTGATTTTGCCATAATAATAAAATAGATTTAGATTTTCTACTGGTTAAATAGGTTGTTAATTATCTGTTAGGTTGATTTAGGGTAACATCTGTTCCGAGGTAATCCTGAACAGTTCTAAAGCCAATATAGCTTCTTGCTGAATCTGCATATTCGTAATCTCTTGAGCTCACCTGAAGGAAATAAGCTACATCCTTCCAGGATCCTCCCCGAACTACTTTTCGCATATCATCGGGATTGTTCACTGTAGGGTTCATTGAAGACATATACTCGTAAGAAGCAGGATCGTAAGACGAATCTACCCATTCTCCCACATTACCGGCCATATTATATAACCCGTAGTCATTAGGATCGTAAGATTTTGCCTCTACTGTATATAATGCCTGGTCTGCTGCATAATCTCCTCTTAATGGTTTGAAATTTGCCATGAAACATCCACGATCGTTTTTGGCATAAGGTCCTCCCCATGGATAAGTAGCACCTTCAAGACCACCACGGGCGGCATACTCCCATTCACCCTCGGTTGGCAAACGGTAAGAAGGCACATTGTGTTCTCCTTTTTCTCTTCGGTAGTAATTGTGATATAAAGTTCTCCATTGTGTAAAAGCTCTTGCCTGTTTCCAGGTAACTCCTACCACCGGATAATCGTCAAAAGCACTATGCCAGAAGTAATCATTATGCATAGGCTCGTTATATGAATAGTTGAAATCCCTTATCCATACAGTAGTATCGGGATACACAGGAATTTCTTCTCTTCTTATATACTCACTTCTATCACCTTGTTGCTTGGCAGCACCCTGAATATCCATCCAGGTATATGTGAATTTTAATTTCTCAACGTCTATAGTACGCTGGCCGTTATAAACCTCGTCCATTGGGATATACATCATATCCATCACCTCAGCATAATACACATCAGGATAATCTTCGGTGTCCCAAATAATATCAATATCTTTATTTAAACGACGGTTCTCATAAGTATCAGATGGACCTCCCTGTCCGTAGGTATTAAGCATATACTCCTCATAAGGCGTCATGTCACCTTCATCGGCATCCATAAAAGCATACTCTCCAATCCCGCCTGAGCCATCAGTTTCGCCCATATTTTCAGCCATAATAGCTAATTCAGTTCTAACAATAGAATCCTTAACATCATTTACAAACTGGCGGTATTCGGCATTAGTAATTTCGGTTTCATCCATATAGAAAGAACGCACGGTCACCGTTTTTGGTGGTGCATTACGCTGGCCTGCGATATCATCATCAGACTTACCCATAATAAACGCACCCCCCGGAATTAATGTCATCCCAAGCGGTTTCTCCGGATTCCACTTCTCCCCTTTCGCACCAACCAGCTGTCCACGATCTCCACGCCCACAGCTTGAAAGCAAGGCTAGAACAGCTATTAGCGAAATAAATTTCTTCATAGTTTCTCTTAGGTTAAGACATCTCAATTTACGGCAGTAAACCTATCTAATTATTTTTTAAAAAACAATATTTTAGGTAAAAATACAGTAAATACCAAGAATGCCTGAAATTATTTTAAACTTCGTTTTTTCTTTTTGCTTTATACCATCTTTCCGGAATTACCTGATTGCAAGCTTCCAGGTAATCTTCCTCGCTGCAAGGTAATAACGTACTCCTTTTTAGTTTAGTATCTATATGTGCGAGAAACGGAATTTCTATCCACCATCTCCCACTTACAGGACTTTTATAGAACACTAAAATTTCATCATCTATAGGAACCTGATATTTTATAAACTCTTTTTTCGCTGAAATAGTATTTTCGTTAGTACGATAATTTACACCTTCAGCAAAATACCACATCATTTGAGCCATTAACATCGCACCCAAATTTCCGAATTTTAAATTATCATATTCATAAATTCCGAAGGAACTTACTTTATCGCTAATCCCTGCATAACGCGAAAGTGCGCATATTTCTTTACCGTCAAATCCGTTAGGAGAAGCAATATCCCGAGAACCCGATGAAGACGCACTAACAGCTGCTAGATCTACGGCTACCATATTCGCATCTCGCATTACCGGTTCTACCAATTTAATGTTAGTACTAACCTCTCCTAAACGATAAGCATCAAAGAACAAGCGTTCCATCAATTCTATTTCATCTTGCGAATTAAAGTAGGTTTGATACCCAATATTTGAATAATTGAATAAATTATAAGGCTGATTTACAACTATTTTGCCAACATAAGATCTATTGCTTATCGCATTTTCGGCATCACCCAAATCAAAGCGGCTATCTATATTTACCAGATTCACCATTTGATCTAAAGTATCATAAGCCCTATATTGCGCATAAACCAAATCCTGGCTACCACCTAAAAGCACCGGAATAACGTCTTTTTTTACCAGTTGCGCCACCAGAGTCTGTACAGCAAAATAAGTGTCCTCTACCGTTTCCCCTTTTTCAATATCACCAAGATCGACAATATTAATATGCCAGTTTCCCGGGAACAAACTATAAAATGCCTTTCTTACATCTACAAAATCAAGAAAGTCTATTTCTTCTCCCAGGCGGTTTTCCTTAATACCAACCACTGCCATTTGTACGCCATCTAAATCTGGCAAACCTTGAGTGGCGGTATGTTTTTTTACTGAATTCCCCAGAGAATGCTCACCAAAGCCGGTGATCTCCCTAAGCAAATCTTCAGAAAGGGGACTCAGAAAATCTAAATCCATATATTACTTCTTCTTTTTTGTAGCTGATTTTTTTTTAGCGGTGCTCTTCTTAGCAGTCGTCTTTTTTGCCGGAGCTTTCTTTTTTGTAGTCTTTTTCTTCTTTTTAGATTTTTCCTCAAGAATTTCTTTCACTTCCTCCAAACTCAAATTCTCGGCATCTGTGGTTTTAGGCAATTCAATTTTGGTTTTACCTTTAATGATATTAAACCTTCCCCAACGTGCTTTTTCAACTCTAATTCCTTCTTCTTCCCAGTTATGAATCAATTTTTCACGCTCTTTACGCTTTTTATCCTCAATCAGGGTTTCAATATCTTCAATAGAAAGATTATCAAAATCGTATTTTTTGTTCACATTTATGAAAATCCCGTTCCACTTTAGGAAAGGCCCAAAACGACCTACTCCTTTTTGAACCGGCATATCTTCATAATGGTGAATTGGCGCATCGGCCTTTTCTTTTTCCTTGATCAATTCCATCGCCCGGTCAAAATCTACGTTCAACGGGTCTTCTCCTTTTTCAAGGGAAACATATTTTTTACCGAATCTCACATAAGGACCAAAACGGCCGTTATTTACCTCAACTTTTTCGTCTTTATATTCTCCTAATTCCTTTGGAAGCTGAAAAAGGTCCATCGCTTCTTCGTAAGTAACAGAATCTAAAGTTTGGTCTGGCCCAAGGCTGGCAAATTTTGGTTTTTCATCGTCTTCTACTGAACCAATTTGAACCATAGGCCCAAATTTTCCTAAACGAACACTTACCGGCTTTCCGGTTTCGGGATCTTCGCCTAAAATTCTTTCGCCAACTTCCCTATCGGCATTTTTGGCTACATCTTCTACCTGCGGATGAAAGTCTTCATAGAATTCCTTCATCATATGTGTCCATTCTTCATTTCCTTCTGCGATGTCATCAAAACTTTGCTCAACTCTCGCGGTAAAATTATAATCAAGAATGTTTGAAAAATGATTTACAAGAAAATCGGTCACCACCATTCCCACTGCGGTTGGCACTAATTTTCCTTTATCACTTCCAACATTTTCCGTTAGTTTATTCTCTTTAATATTTTCTTCTTTAAGCACAAACTGCAAATACTCGCGTTCTGTACCATCTACCGACCCTTTTTCAATATAATTCCTATTCTGAATTGTAGAAATTGTAGGCGCATAAGTTGAAGGTCGTCCAATGCCCAATTCCTCCAGCTTCTTCACCAAAGAAGCTTCAGTATATCTATAAGGTGGTCTTGTAAATCTTTCGGTTGCGGTAATGTATTTATTATTTAACGGCTGATTTTCCTTTAAAGCCGGTAACATTCCGTTTTGCTCTTCTGCATCTTCATCGTCATCGGTACTTTCCAGGTAAACTTTCAGGAAACCATCAAATTTCAAAACTTCTCCATTCGCAGTAAACTGCTTATCGTGTTTAGAAGCTTCAATCTTTACATTGGTACGCTCTAATTGCGCTTCGCTCATTTGCGAGGCGATAGCCCGCTTCCATATCAACTCGTATAAACGCTGTTCGTCACGATCTGCCCTTACCGAATGGCTGGCAAAATTTGTTGGTCTAATCGCTTCGTGAGCCTCCTGTGCTCCTTTAGTTTTTCCTTTAAACTGCCTGGATTTAGCATATTTATCTCCGTAAGCTTTTAAAATCTCTTCATTAGCTCCTTTTCGTGCATCTTCTGAAAGATTTACCGAATCTGTTCTCATATAAGTAATATGACCGGCTTCGTATAAACGCTGGGCCATCGTCATGGTCTTACTTACCGAAAAATATAATTTTCTCGCTGCCTCCTGCTGTAAAGTTGAAGTGGTAAATGGCGGTGCAGGAGATTTTTTGGCAGGTTTGGTAGTAAGTTCTGCTACTTTAAAATCTGATCCCAGGTTTTGCTGAAGAAATTCTTCGGCTTCCTTACGGGTATCAAAATTCTTAGGAATTTTAGCTTTAAAAGATTTACCATCTTCGGTGGTAAATTCGGCATCTATTCTAAAGGAAGCTTCCGCAGAAAAATTCTGAATTTCACGCTCTCTTTCTACAATAAGCCTAACCGCAACAGACTGAACCCGTCCGGCTGAAAGACCACCTTTTACTTTTCGCCATAAAACCGGTGAAAGTTCGTAACCCACCAACCTATCTAAAACCCTTCGAGCTTGTTGGGCGTTTACCAGGTTATAATTAATATCTCGTGGATTGTCTATGGCCTTAAGAATAGCCGATTTAGTGATCTCGTGAAAAACAATTCTTTTGGTTTTCTCACTTGTAAGATTAAGCTCCTCGGCAAGGTGCCAGGCTATAGCTTCTCCCTCCCGGTCTTCATCACTTGCCAGCCATACCATATCGGCATCTTTCGCAAAACCTTTTAGTTTTCTAACTACATCTTTTTTGTCTTTAGAAACTATATATTTTGGTTTAAAATTACCTTCGGTATCTACACCTAATTCTTTTGTAGGCAGGTCGGCAATATGTCCAAAACTTGAAGCTACCTTATAATCTTTCCCCAAAAATTTCTCGATGGTTTTCGCCTTGGCAGGGGACTCTACAATCACTAAATTCTTTGCCATAACTCTATTTTTCTAGCTGCAAAAGTATATCAATTTTTTTTTAACAGCCTACATGATTTTATAAAACAACAAGAAACAGCTTGCAAAACAGCCGCATTCAAGACTTCGCGCTTAAAAAATTCTTTTTATATCAAAACTATAAAAAAGCCCCGCAGAGTTGCGGGGCATCCTTAAAAAACCAAACAAAATAAAATCAATTAAGGTTGAAAGTACTTAGCAAATTGATCTCATTACCTTTATAAGTATATTGGAAGAGTGTATTATCCCCAACCATTAAGAGCACATCTTCTAAAGGGATGACGTCATAGGTGTTAATGTCCTGAAAATGGTCTATTAGTTCCAGGTTGGGGGTGTTCTTTGTGTCATATATTTTTAAACCGGCAGTACCGTCGCAAACAAAAAGCCAGTCATCTTTTACTCCAAGTCCGTAAGGATTTTCCATATCATAAGATTGTAATAACTCCGGATTAGACTTATCGGCTACATCAATTACATCCAGCTGGCTCCATTCCTGTCCGCAGGCGTTTCCACCTCGAATGGTTACATAAGCAATATCGTCCTTTACAACCACGGGATCGCAACCAAGAATATGGCTAAACATAGATTTAAATTGTGGTGTGGCGGGATTTTCTACACTATAGATATACATACCCGTAGAACTTCCCAGGTATAGGTGGTTTTCTTTATAAAAAATCGTTTCAATATCTCTTCCTACCCATTCGGTTTTTAATAATTCAGGATTACTTAATCCCTCAATATTAAAAACAGATAGCTGATTTTGATCTACCACATATAAAAAATCTTCGTAAATATTAAAACGCGCTAAAGAGCCACCGGTACCAGAGCCACCTGATGAATTCCCAGATTCAGCAAAAGACCCGCTGTCATTAGTTAGCCAATCTGTATTGCTTGCCATTTCAATCTTTCGCGTTTCCATCACATAACCTATTACCACTTCAGTTTCAGCATTAAAATTATCGCTATCTACAAAAGAAGCACTTGCAGGAATGCGGCTATTGTGATTAGGAAAAACGTTTTTCATTCTTTCTCCTTCTTTAATATTATTCATATCACTAATATCAAAAACCACCAGGTCCATCGCTGAATTTGCAAACAACATATCATCTTTTACAGCGATATCGGTATTCTGCGGAATTTCAAGAAATTTAATTTTTACAGGATTGCGGTGATCGCTGTTATTAATAATATGCACTCCTTTCTGATCATCATTTATAAAAACATAATCTCCATAAGAATAAATCTTACCTGCTTCAGTAATCGCTCTTGGCTCAGAGATCTTCACCATAGCCCTAAATTCTTCAATAGGCTTCACCACCGGCACCGCTACATTATAAAATTCTCCTTCCGTAGTGTCCTTCTCGCAAGAAGTGAACAAAGCCATTAGAGCCAGAATAAGCAACGTAATTATACTGTAGAAAAATCTCATAATTATTAGGTTGGTTTCTATATAGATGCAGCAAACACAAAAAGGTTGCGTGAGAAAATTAAAAAAATTGCTGTCACTTTGTCAGAAGTTCGTTTTACCCTTATCTTTGCATTTCTTAATCCTGAAAAGGAAGAATTGAAATATGGAGAAGACAATAGACGAAAAACAACAGGGAAACACACTGGTAATGGAGCCTAAGCAAGGAAACAGCCGCAAACTTTTTATTGAAAGTTACGGCTGTGCGATGAATTTTAGCGACAGCGAAATTGTAGCTTCAATCCTTGCAAAAGAAGGTTTTAATACTACTCAAAAGCTTGAAGAAGCTGATCTTGTTTTGGTAAACACCTGTTCTATTAGGGACAAAGCCGAGCAAACCGTTAGAAAACGACTTCAAAAATACAATGCAGTCAAGAGAATAAACCCCGGGATGAAAGTGGGCGTTTTAGGTTGTATGGCCGAACGTCTTAAAGAAAAATTCCTGGAAGAAGAAAAGATCGTAGACCTTGTAGTTGGGCCGGATGCTTATAAAGACCTTCCAAATCTTATAAATGAAGTTGAAGCAGGCCGGGATGCAATAAATGTGCTCCTTTCCAAAGAAGAAACTTATGGCGATATTTCTCCTGTTCGTTTGCAATCTAATGGAGTTTCGGCTTTTGTTTCTATAACACGTGGTTGCGACAATATGTGCACCTTTTGCGTGGTGCCTTTTACCCGTGGAAGAGAACGAAGCAGGGACCCGCAAAGTATCGTGGAAGAAGTAAACGATCTTTGGGACAAAGGCTTTAAGGAAATTACGCTTCTAGGCCAGAATGTAGATAGTTATCTATGGTATGGCGGCGGACTTAAAAAAGATTTTAAAAATGCTTCGGAAATGCAAAAGGCTACGGCCACAGATTTCTCCGCACTTTTAAGACTGGTTGCCGAAGCACAACCAAAAATGAGGATTAGGTTTTCTACTTCAAATCCGCAGGATATGACGTTGGAGGTAATTGAAGTTGTAGCGGCTTATCCAAATATTTGCAAGCATATTCATTTACCGGTTCAAAGCGGAAGTGATAGGATCTTAAAAGAGATGAACAGGCTGCACACCCGCGAAGAATATTTTAAACTTATTGACTATATAAGAGAATTAATGCCAGAATGTTCGATCTCACAGGATTTAATCGTGGGCTTCCCTACAGAAACCGAAGAGGATCACCGGGACACATTATCATTAATGGAATATGTGAAATATGATTTCGGATATATGTATGCTTATTCTGAAAGACCCGGCACCATGGCTGCCCGAAAACTGGAAGACGATGTCCCTGCAGAAGTAAAACAACGAAGATTAGCTGAAATAGTGCAGGTTCAGCGGGAACACAACCATTTCAGAACGCAAGCATACCTGGACAAAACCGTAGAGGTTTTAATAGAAAAGGAATCTAAAAAATCCAGTGATCAATGGAGTGGACGTACCACCCAAAATACCGTAGCGGTTTTCCCAAAAGAACATTATAAAGTTGGGGATTTTGTAAACGTAAAAGTAAACGAATGTACCAGCGCAACCCTAATTGGAGAAGCAGTTGGATATAGTGAAAATAATTAAAAAACAGCAGTTATTTCCAATGCGTAGAAATCGGTTTTAATAATTAGAAATTAGGTTTTTATTCTAACGGAGATAACAGAATTCATATATGGAATCAATTCAGGCAGTAAAACAGCGATTTGGTATAATTGGCGACGACCAGCGCCTTAATCGTGCTATAGAAAAAGCAATACAGGTTGCGCCTACAGATATTTCGGTATTGGTTACTGGAGAAAGTGGGGTTGGGAAAGAAAGTATCCCCAAAATAGTCCACTCTTTATCGCATAGAAAACACGGGAAATACATCGCGGTAAACTGTGGTGCAATTCCTGAAGGAACTATAGACTCTGAACTTTTTGGTCACGAAAAAGGTGCATTTACCGGCGCCACCCAAACCCGAAATGGTTATTTTGAAGTGGCCGATGGCGGTACCATCTTTTTAGATGAAGTTGGAGAATTACCGCTTCCTACACAGGTTCGTTTACTTCGTGTTCTGGAAAACGGGGAATTCATAAAAGTTGGTTCTTCTAAAGTCCAGAAATCTGATGTTAGGATTATCGCGGCTACCAACATCAATATGCAGGAGTCGATTAAAAAAGAGCGTTTCCGAGAAGATCTTTATTACAGGTTGAGCACGGTAGAAATTAACCTTCCTCCATTGCGGGAGCGTAAAGATGATATTCATTTATTATTCAGGAAATTCGCTTCAGATTTTGCTTTAAAGTATAAAATGCCCACCATTAAGCTTCAGGATGATGCCGTAGGTTTGTTACAAAAATACCGTTGGGGCGGAAATATTCGGCAGTTAAGAAATATTGCTGAACAAATTTCAGTCTTAGAACAGGAACGCATAATCGGTCCCGAACGTTTAAAAGAATATTTGCCCAATATTGGTAGTAATCTACCCGCAGTTATTTCTGATAAAAAGAAGGAAAGTGATTTTAGCAATGAGCGTGAAATTCTTTACAAAGTGCTTTTTGATATGAAAAGCGATCTTACCGATCTCAAGAAGCTCACCTTAAAATTAATGGAAAATGGAAATACCAAGAAGGTTCAGGATGAGAACGAAAGCCTAATTCAAAAGCTTTACGGTGATGATGACGGGGAAGATGTTGATGCTGAAGAATTAGAAGCTTTAAACGACGAGCGACTGGAAGTTTTACAGATTCCTCAAAACAGTCCGAAATCTGAAGCCAGCAGGGAAAAAGATAAATACTATTTTGCTGAAGAAATCCAGGAGGAAGAAACCCTTTCTTTGCAGGATAAAGAATTAGAACTTATTAAAAAATCTTTGGAACGACATAGCGGAAAACGCAAAGCTGCCGCTGAAGAATTAGGTATAAGTGAACGCACACTTTATAGAAAAATAAAACAATACAACCTGTAATTTTAGTCCCCGATTTTATGAAAAAATCTGCTTTATTTTTATGCTTCATTCTTTTGCTTTGCACCCAATCCTGCGGAATTTACTCCTTTACTGGTGCCGATACCGGCGATGCTGAATCCTTCCAGGTGAACTTCTTTCAAAACCAGGCCGATTTAGTAGAGCCGGGAATAGATAGAACCTTCACCTTACAATTACAGGATCTAATCCAGAATCAAACCAGTTTAAGCCTGGCAAACAACAACGCCGATCTTATTTTTGAGGGTGAAATTATCGACTTTTACGTAGCACCAATTACCGCAACTTCTGAAAATACGGCTGCACAAAACCGACTCACTATCGCTGTAAACGTTCGTTATTATAATACCTTAGAGCCGGAAAAAGATTTTGACAGGCGTTTCTCTTTTTACTACGATTATCCGGCGAATGCGCAACTGGTAGGTGATGTTTTAGAAACTGCACTAAATGAAATTTACACAAGATTGACCCAGGATATTTTTAATGCCGCTTTAACCGATTGGTAATATGGAAGCAAACGAATTCATAAAATTACTGCAACAACCGGCCGGCATTACCGCTGGGCAAACCAGTGCCCTGGAAAAGCTAATTCAAAAAGCGCCCTATTTTCAGGCGGCACGTGCAGTTAGGCTCAAAGGTTTAAAAGAGCACCAGGAATTCAGTTACAACAGCGCGCTAAAAAAAACCGCTGCTTACACTACCAATCGTAGCGTACTTTTCGATTTTATTACTTCCGAAGAATTTAATCAGAATAAAATTGCAAGGCAAATCCAGGATCAGGAAGAACAATTGCGAAATATAACCGTTTTTGAACCCGAAGAGGTTTTTGCCAAAAGAAGTATGGCTATCGATGAGGCCATTAAAATGCGCCAGTCTGAATCTGAACAGGTGATGGATCCTGAGCTGTTTTCTGAAAAAAGTACCGAAGCCAACGAGCTAACAGAGGAAGAATCAGTTGAAGATCGCTTAAAAATTGGCGAACCTTTGGAATTCAATTCTTCAGAATCACATTCCTTTTCAGAATGGTTACGACTCACTTCAGCAAAACCTATAAAAAGGGAAGAATCGGAAGAAGAATTTCCGAAAGATGATGTTCAGCATAAAAAGTTTGAACTAATAGATAAATTTATATCTAAAAGTCCAAAGATAAAACCAGGTAAACCTACCAACAAATCCAACCTCGCAGAAGTAAGCACAACCCCGCCTGAGTCATTAATGACAGAGACTTTAGCACGGGTTTATTTAGAACAAAAAAACTATAAAAAAGCCATTCAGGCTTATAAAATATTAATTTTGAAAAATCCCGAAAAAAGTGGTTTCTTTGCTGACCAAATTCGGGCAATCGAAAAATTACAAGAAAATAATTCAAAATAAGAATGAGCACCTTTACAATTTTTTTAGCATTAATAGTTATTGTAGCCTTTTTACTGGTAGTAGTAATTATGGTACAAAATCCTAAAGGCGGTGGTTTATCTTCCTCTTTTGGTGGCAGCGGACAACAAGTAGGTGGCGTTAAGAAAACCGGTGACTTTTTAGATAAAAGTACCTGGACCTTAGCTACACTTCTATTAGTCCTTATTTTACTTTCTAACGTAACTATTATGGATGATTCTAGCTACGGCGAATCAAGGGTTTTTGACGAAGACGCATTGCCTGAGAATACCGCTACCCCACCGGCACAAATGCCAGGACAGCAACCTGAATCTGACAACGGGCAATAAACGCTTAGTTCTTTATAAAATTTACAAATGCCAGCTTATGACAAGCTGGCATTTTTTATTGGTAATTGGCAGTAAAAGCGGGGTGGCATAATTTTAGAAATAGGCTTAGTCGCTTATTTAAAGATTAATTAACCTAAATAAAAATTTATAAAAATGGGACTAAACATTAAACCGCTCTCAGACAGGGTTCTTATTGAGCCTGAAGCAGCCGAGACCAAAACGGCATCTGGAATTTACATTCCCGAAACAGCTAAAGAAAAACCACAACGTGGTAAAGTAGTAGCTGTTGGTAAGGGAAATAAAGACCACGATATGACTGTGAAAGTTGGTGATACTGTACTTTACGGAAAATACTCCGGCACAGAATTAAAACTTGAAGGCACAGACTATCTAATGATGAGAGAAGACGATATTCTTGCAATAGTATAAGACTTCTTTTCCCCACTCCCGGGGAGATTTTCAAAATAAAATATTAACAATTTAGTTTCCGCTCCCGCGGAAATGATAAAATTAACTAACAATGGCAAAAGATATAAAGTTTGACATTCAAGCCCGCGACGGAATTAAGCGCGGTGTAGATGCATTGGCAAATGCCGTAAAAGTAACTTTAGGTCCTAAGGGACGTAACGTAGTAATAAGTAAATCTTTTGGTGCACCAACCGTAACTAAAGACGGTGTAACTGTAGCAAAAGAAATTGAGCTGGAAGATCCTTTAGAAAATATGGGAGCTCAAATGGTTAAGGAAGTTGCTTCTAAAACCAACGACATTGCAGGAGATGGTACTACTACCGCTACTGTACTTGCTCAGGCTATCGTAAAAGAAGGCCTTAAAAACGTTGCAGCAGGCGCAAGCCCAATGGATCTTAAAAGAGGTATAGACAAAGCTGTACTGGCAATCACTAAAGATTTGGAGAAACAAACCAAAGAAGTTGGTGATTCTTCAGAAAAAATAAAGCAGGTAGCTTCTATTTCAGCAAATAACGACGAGCATATTGGTGACTTAATCGCCAAAGCTTTCGGAAAAGTTGGAAAAGAAGGTGTAATTACTGTTGAAGAAGCTAAAGGTACCGAAACTCACGTAGAAGTGGTTGAAGGTATGCAGTTTGACCGTGGTTATCTTTCTCCATATTTCGTAACGAATTCAGAGAAAATGACTGCAGATCTTGAAGATCCGTACATTTTATTGTTCGACAAAAAGATCTCTTCAATGAAAGATTTGCTTCCTGTTCTTGAGCCGGTAGCACAATCTGGAAAACCACTTTTAATTATTGCTGAAGATGTAGACGGCGAAGCCCTTGCTACTTTAGTGGTAAATAAATTACGTGGTTCTCTTAAAATTGCTGCTGTTAAAGCACCAGGATTTGGAGACCGTAGAAAAGCTATGTTGGAAGACATCGCTATCCTAACCGGTGGTACCGTTATTTCTGAAGAAAGAGGATTCTCTTTAGAAAACGCTACAATTGATATGCTAGGTACTGCTGAAAAAGTAGCTATCGATAAAGATAATACTACAATTGTAAACGGTGCTGGCGATAACAAGCAAATTGAAGAGCGTGTAAACCAGATCAAAGCTCAGATCGAAACCACTACTTCAGATTATGATAAAGAAAAACTTCAGGAACGTTTGGCTAAACTAGCCGGCGGTGTGGCCGTACTTTATGTAGGTGCAGCTTCAGAAGTTGAAATGAAAGAGAAAAAAGACCGTGTAGACGATGCACTTCACGCAACCCGTGCTGCTGTAGAAGAAGGTATAGTTGCCGGTGGTGGTGTTGCTTTTGTAAGAGCACAAGCCGTTCTTGCTAAGGTGAAAACCGAAAATGACGATGAAGCAACCGGAGTTCAAATTGTATTTAGAGCAATTGAATCTCCGCTTAGAACAATCGTAGAAAATGCAGGTGGTGAAGCTTCTGTTGTAATCAATAAAGTTCTTGAAGGCAAGAAAGAATTTGGTTACGATGCGAAAACTGACACCTATGTTGATATGATGAAAGCCGGAATTATAGATCCTAAGAAAGTAACGAGAGTAGCTCTTGAAAATGCTGCTTCTGTTGCCGGAATGATTCTTACTACCGAATGTGCCCTTGTTGATCTTCCAGAAGACGATAAAGGCGGCGGAATGCCAGGTGGTGGAATGGGTGGAGGTATGCCCGGAATGATGTAATCATCAAACCACATTGAAGTATTAAAACCCGTTTCTTTATTGAAACGGGTTTTATTTTTTGCAGAAACTTAAAAAGCTAGTTTTATTAATTTCATTTAGAAAAATAATTATTCCAATCCCGGAACAATTCTTTTGCCGTGATACGCCTTAGCATTGATTTCACGGTGCAATTCTTCCAGGTTTTTTGAGGTGATTTTTCCCGCACAAATCACTTCCATATCACCGGCCAGAGCTATTATTTTTTTAAGCTGAAAAACAGCTTCAGCCGCGGTATTTTCCCCTCCTGAAGTAAGGATACCATTTACAACCCCTGATTCTCTTAGAGATTTCACCGATTCTAAAATTGCCGGAGTTGCATCAATGGCTTTATGAAAGACAAAATTCATAGGTTTTCCTATTTCCACTAGTTTTTCAACGGCGTCAATATTTATCGTTTTATCTTCCTTTAAAATTCCTATTACCACGCCATCTATTCCAACTTCTTTACAAAAGGCTATATCACTAGCCATCTGCTTAATTTCAGCATTACTATAAACGAAATCACCACTCCGGGGCCTAATCATAACGCGTATTGGAATATTTAGGTGAAACTTAACCGAACGGATCAATTCTCTGGAAGGTGTTAAACCTTCTACATCTAAATCTACGCAGAGCTCGATGCGATCAGCTCCATTTTTTTCAGCAATAAAAGCTTGTTCCAGGGTTTCTACACAGGCTTCTTTTATATAAGTCATTAAGTTATTTTAGCTTTTCTTCATAAAATCGAACCCACCTTTTCTAAGGTTAATGCCATATTCCAAATAAGCCTTTAAACAGGCCAGGAAATTTGCCCAACCTTCAGTATTTCTCCCAAACCACTGAATTCCCATATCATCAGCTTCCATCTTTCCTTCGGTTATTTTTAACAGCGTACTGTTTTTAGAAACTTCTGTAAGATTAATTTCAACCAATAGGTTTTTATCTTTTGCACCCTCCCATTCAAAAGAAATCAATTTATCCGGATGTAATTTCAGCACATTTACCGGCGCATATTCTTCAAATTCAGGGAATTTCCAGCTAATTATTTTCCCCTCTTCCATCATCCCTGAGCTTTCAGCAATAAAATAATGTTTCATCTTTTCGGGATCTATTATCGCTTCAAAAACCTGAGCTTTGGGTTTTGCGATTTGCAGGGCGGTTTTAATTTCTAAGATTTTCATAGGTTGAAATTCACTTAAATATAACGAGATTTAATCAAACCTGTTACAGTGTGGCTTAGACTTAAAAACTAAACTTTAAACTCACCAAAACCTGCGATGGTCTTAACCGATACGTACTTTGCACATAGGCAAAATCGGTATTGGAAACGCGTACAAATTCATCGGTGTTCAATACATTGTTCCAACTTGCTTCCAGGTCTATTCCCGAATCTTTAAAAGTGTACTGATAGCTTACATTCAAAAAATAATTATTGCGATTTTCTTCGGAAATATTATTAAAATAATATTCTGAATCCACACTGAAATACTGATTATCTGCCAAATAAAAGAATAGATCAAGTTCATGTTGTTGCGTTCTTATTTCATCAAAATTCCGGGCTTCAAAACGGGTTTGCAAAAAGCTAAAATTCCCTGTATAACTTGCGCTAAGCCAATCGGTGATTTCTGATTCCAAATCGAGCTTAAAACCTAAATTTTGATTTTCTACATCGGCCAGGTTGCCGTTTAGCAATTGCTCCCGGTTGGAAATAGAATAACTACTTCCCAAACTAAGCGTAGTATTTAACTTGCTGAAATATTTACTTCCCTTTATATTCAGCCGGTGAGAATTGGCGTAATTTTCCTGCGCTACCGCTTCAAAAATTGTAGCGGCGTTTTGCCCAATTTGATTGCTGTAAAGTAAATTTCGCTTTGTTCTTCCGAAGGAATAAGAGAGATTCGCAAAAAGCGATTTCAAAGGATTCCTAAACCGAAGTTGCCAGGAATAATTCTGACTAAAATTTTCCGGCAAAGGGGAATTGTAATTTTGAAGGTTTCGGTAGTTATTCAGGATAAATCCGAAATAAACCTGGTTCATATCACCAAAATCGTTGCTAAGATTCGCTGAAAGACTGGTTTCCCAAAATGCTGAAAATTTATTCTTAATATAGAAATTGGGTTCAAAAGTTAAGTGGTTAAGATCCTGGGCTTCGTTTAGCGTAGCATCTTCAATGGCAAAACTTCGGTAATTCACAGGCGTGGTCAGCCTGATGTTCCAATTGTCTTTTTTATAAACAAATCGGCTGGTAGCGTAAAACCGGGAACTTAAAAAGTCGAGGTTATTCTGAAAATCACCACCTAAAACTTCATCTTCATTATTATCAAAAATGCTTAGCTCACTGCCAAGCGATTGGTTCTTTACTGAAACCCCGACTTCAGGAGAAACGGTAACTTCTTTGATCTTTTTGGTAAACCCGGCGGTATTATCGCTGAAAAATGTGCTTGCTTCAATATTTTGCTGCATTTCGGCAGAATTATCTTCATTATTCAGCCGAGCTTCAAACTGCCCGGGTTGCACTTGTAAATTTTGATTAGCCTCAGTATAACCGGTATTTGATCTAAAAGTCACTAATTGTTTCCCTACCGGTTTTAGTAATCTTAATTTATTCCGAATCACAGAAAATGGATTCGAAAGACGCTGACGAATTTGGGAATTCCCGGTACCGATATTTCCGCGCTGTGAATCCCAAAAACCGTTGATCTCCAGTTCATTTTTTAAATAATCATCGTCGGTATTTTTCTCTAAAATAAATTTGGATTGCAACGAATTAATAAACAAATCATTATTGGTCCTTTCTAGAAGGTCAATAGTATCGGTAGGCGTAAAAAACCGGGTTTGCGTATTTCCAATTTGCTGCTGTGCATCGTTTAGATAAGAAATATTCGTTTTGAGGTCTACATCCTTCTTAAGTCGAATTAAGTAATTTGCCGAGCCTAAATGCACATTATTATCCAACCAGCGTTCCTGGGAAAAAGGAGGTTCTGCCAGTTGACGTATGGAAAGCCAGTCAGACTTACTACTATTGAATTCTTCCCGGCCAAAATCGGCAATGGAAAAATCCCTGATCTCGCGCGAGACATCGCTCCCGGTATTATTGGCCTGGTAGGTAACAATCGCCTGGTTCTGTTTGGTAAAAAGCATAGGTGTGACTTTCGATTTCCAAAGTAATGGAGAAGATCCGGCACCAAGTTCAGCACTTCCGCTTACGGTGACATTCTTTTTAAGTTTAATATTTAGCGAAGCCCGTTCAGAAAATTCTAGGCTGTCCAGCAGTTTTACAGGCTGATGATTTTCCAGGATCTGCACTTTAGAAACATCGTCTGCCGAAATATTATTATTGGCCAAACTGTACCGACCTTCGAGCAAATCTAAACCTTCTATATAATATTTTTGAATGGGTTCCCCCTGGTATTCTATCTGGCCACCGGGTAGGATTTCTATACCCGGCATTTTTTTGAGCACATCGGCAATTACGCGATCCTTCTGATCTTTAAATGCCGAAACCGAATAACTAATGGTATCACCCCGATGGTCTATAATTTTAGATTCTACCAAAACTTCTTTTAATGCTTCGGAAGAAGGGGAAAGCGCTATCTCCAGTCGCTGATCTTTATTCTGAATTCTCTGCTGCCAGGTCCTGTAGCCTATATAAGAGATCTTCAGGAAAAGTGAATCTACTTCAGTATGAAGGTTCACCTTAAAATCGCCTTCCCCGTTACTAATGCCATACGCTAAAATAGTACCTGTGGTATCCTTGCTTACAATTACAGTTGCACCGCTGAGAGTTTGATTGTTTTCATCAAGAATTTTCCCGAAAAGACTGGATTGCGCATATCCTGAGAGGGAAATCAACATAAGAAAATGAAGAAAAGTTTTATTCAAATTATTCCAGTTCTATTTGGTTATTCCTTTTCGCAAATCTCTCTTTAAACGATTCAGCATATTTTTTCTTGGTTTCTTCAGAGATGGTTACATTAGGGGGGAGGGGAGCATACCCCATTGGATCTTCCATATATCGCTTCCACACTTTATATAATTCAGTTTTAGAGGTCAGTATTTAAATACGTATCTTAATTACCAGTAAATATTTAAAATTATGGATGTTTTTAAGGGTCAAAATCTTCTGGAGTTCTCTGATCGGTTCAAATCTAACGAGGATTGCAAGGAATAC
>NZ_JAIQZB010000015.1 GCF_020164555.1 Salegentibacter lacus
TTTGCTTTAAGCTTCCTTCAGATTCCACCTCGCGATGGACACCCTTGCTCTCAGCTAATGATAGGTAGCTATAAACCCCCATAACGGACTTGCACCGTTAAGTAATACGCCATGCACGGCGCACAACAAAAAAACCGATGCTTAGCAGCACCGGTTTTCTCTATCTACAATAAGTAAATAGCTTTTACTTTCTATAAACCTCATCATTTCCTGAATAACGAAACCAGTTAAATAAAGCTTCATTATCACTTGGTTCTCCATTAGAAGTTGTGTATAGTCCTAAATTTACACCTACGAATCCGCCGGCTACCTGTGTGCTTAAGAATTTCCCATCCTGGGTTTCTCCCAGTTGCTGCCAGTCATCTCCGGTTTTGTAGTAGAAGGTATATTCATCTTCTTCAAACTTCAATTTAAACTCAATTTCTGAAACTCCCTCTTCTAAAGTGATGGTTTCGACTAACTCATCAGACTTGTATAACTGCACTACAGGTTTTTCATCTTTTTTTGAAAACGCTGCGAAGTAATAATGGGTCTCCTTCTGAAATGCGAGTAAGCCTGCTTTTTCATGTTCAGCTTCTGCATGAAAATCAACAGAAACAGAAACCTCTCCGATTATATGCTGTTGGCGGCGACCAAGAAAACTTGGGTTAGTTTCGCCTTCTACGGTTTCAGGACGGGTTTCAAGACTAATCCCTTCAGCCCCATCTTTTAAATCATACCATGAAGTTTTTGGGTTTCTAAGCATCATCCAGTTTAGCGGTAGCTCAGTTGCATCAAATTTTTCTTCAAAAGAAAAATTACCGTTAAGTGGAAATAAATTTTTATTTATTTCTACTCCATCAGGTAAGGGATAGGAGTATTTAATCTCTTCCCCATCTAAATCGAAAATTGGCCAATCATTTTCCCATTTTACCGGAGTTAAAAAAGTTTCCCTTCCGGTATTATATAAGTCACCCTCGTAAGGTCTTACAGCAAGAAAAACTCCGTACCAATCTCCGTTAGGGTGCTGAACAATATCAGCGTGCCCGGCTGAAGTAATAGGATTATCACGATCGGGGTCCAGATGACGCTGGGTTAAGATTGGATTTTCTTCAAAAGGAATAAATTCATCATCAATATTTGTGTTTCGGTAAATCATTTCAGAGTGGTTTACCGCGGTACCACCTTCAGCCGTCATTAAATAATAATAGCCATTTAATTTATAAATCCTAGGGCCTTCAGCCCAAACCGGTTTAGTAGAAATATCTACCCCACCATCTACCAAAATGCGGTTATCGCCAATAGTTTTCAGGTTTTCTTTATCAAATTCTATCATTCTAATGGTTCGATGTCCCTGATACTTAGATTCGTTATTTGGGGGTTCACTATTATAAACCAGGTAAGATTTTCCGTTTTCGTCAAAAAATAACCCTGGATCAATTCCACTAACCTCAGGAAGCCAAACCGGATCGGACCACGGACCGGCAGGATCTTTTGCAGTCATCACAAAATTGCCTTTTCCATCAACTATGGTACAGGTTAAATAATAAGTGCCGTTATCATAACTAATATCGGGTGCAAAAACGGCACGGGAAGTTCCAAAACCATGGAGGTCTACCTGGTCTGGTCTATGAATTACATTGCCTACCTGCTTCCAATTAACCAGGTCGGTGCTATGAAAAACAGGGATTCCGGGATAAAAGGCGAAAGTAGAATGCACCATATAAAAGTTTCCATCCCCATCATCGGTAATAGCCGGGTCGGGATACCAACCTGCCAAAATGGGATTTAAATAATTTTCCTGTGCCAAAGTAGTGCTCAAAGTAATCAGGGCTAATAAGCTAAAAAGTATCTTTCTCATATTAAACGCAATCGGTTGTTATCCCAAATATATACTATTTATGGGAAAAAGAAAGGAACCTGAATGCAAATTAAGTAAAAGTGACTTTAAAAGTTAAATTATTTACGCAACATTAATAAAATGTTTCGTAAATTTGTTGCATTAGATTTTCCCCATATTGATGAAAAAGAAAAAAGAAGTTACTATTTATGATTTAGCAAAGGAGTTAAATTATTCACCATCCACGATCTCAAGAGCTTTAAATAACCATAAAAGTATTGGTAAAAAGACCATTAAAAAGGTTCAGAAAACAGCAGAAGAATTTGGCTATCGCCGTAATGCTTTAGCTGCCAGTTTAAGAAATAATACTTCTAAGACTATTGGAATTATGATTTCCCGAATAAATAGACCTTTTATAGCTTCACTCATCACTGGTATAGAAAAAGCAGCAAGGAGTGCAAATTACAATGTGATTATCACCCAATCTGACGATAAATACGACAATGAAGTTAATAATGCCAAAGCATTATACGACGCAAGAATTGGCGGCCTTATTGTTTCTTTAGGAATGGAAACCCAGGATACAAGTCACTTTGATCAATATATAAAACAAAATGTTCCTATTGTTTTTGTAGATCGGGTTCCCGAAAATTTTAATTCATACCGGGTTATAATAGATAATTATGCTGCGGGATATCGTGCTACAAAACACTTAATTGAGCAAGGATGTAAAAGAATAGCTCACTTTGCAGGTGCCCAGCATGTAAATGTTTACAACCTGAGAAAAAAGGGATATTTAGATGCTCTAAAAGAACACGGACTGGAGGTGGACGAAAACTTAATTTTAGACATGAAAATTTTAAGTTTTAAAGAAGGTAGAAAAGCCACAAAGCAATTATTAAAACTCGATAATCCGCCTGATGGAATTTTCTCTGCCAACGATACCGCCGCAGTCAGCGCAATTCTATATGCTAAAGAAAAAGGAGTTAAAATTCCGCAGGAACTTGCAATTATTGGCTTTAACGACGATCCTATTTCCCGAATAGTAGAACCTACGCTTTCTACAGTTTCACATCCCGCTCAAAAAATGGGGGAAATATCAACTAGAAGAATTTTAGAACATGCAACACGTGACCTGGATTCTGCTGTTTCAGAAATAACTATGTTAGATACAGAGATTATTGTAAGGAATTCCAGCAATCGAAATTTGAAATTAAGCTAACTTAAAATCCGAATAATTCAGGTAACCAAAGACTTAAAAACGGAAAGATTATCACCAGAATTAAAGAAACCAACATCCCTGCAAAAAGTGGAAGCAAAGGTTTTACTACTTTTTGAATAGTGGTATTTGCAACTCCTACTCCAATAAATAATACTGAACCTACTGGTGGTGTACAAAGACCAATACATAGATTAAGTATCATTATCACTCCAAAATGTACAGGATCTATACCCATAGCTACTGCTACAGGAAGAAATATTGGGGTGAAGATTAATACTGCAGGTGTCATATCCATAAATGCACCCACGAATAACAGGATTAAGTTTATTAAAATCATAACCACAATGGGGTTATCGCTGAAACTTAATAAAGTGGCCGTTACTTCCTGCGGAATATTTTCATAAGACATCACCCAGGACATTGCAATAGACATAGCAATAAGAAGCATTACTAAAGAAATTGTACCAACTGATTCTACCAACACCCTTTTAAGCTTAGGCAGATCTAGCTCCTTATAGATAAAAGCCAGTATAAGACAATACACAACTGCTACAGATGAAGCTTCGGTTGCTGTAAAAACACCTCCAACGATACCACCTATAATTATAATTAACAAGAGTAAACTGGGAAGCGCATCAAAGAAAGATCGAACAATATGCTTAAACGAACTTCTTTCTCCCTTTGGAAAGCCTTTTCTCTTTGCCCAAATTAAAGCAATAATCATTAAAATTAAACCGGTAAGGATTCCAGGTAGATAGCCGGCTAAAAATAATGCACCTATACTTACCCCGCCACTGGCGAGGGAATAAATTATAAAAATATTACTTGGTGGAATTAGAAGTCCGGTGGTTGCAGAAGTCACATTTACAGCCACTCCATATTCTTTGGTATAACCTTCCTTTTCCATCCTTTCAGACATAAAACTTCCAATTGCCGCAGCTGCAGCACCGGCCGAACCGGCAATAGCACCAAACATCATCGCAGCAACTATATTTACATGAGCAAGGCCTCCGGGTAGCGCTCCTACAAGAGATTTAGCAAACTCAATTAATCTCTTTGCAATACCTCCACTATTCATTAAATGCCCGGCAAGTATAAAAAAGGGAATGGCAAGAAGTGAAAAACTATCAAGACCTGTAGCCACTCTTTGAGAAATAGTTGTAAAAGCAGGAATAGTATCAACACTAAATAACAATGTTAATACTGAAGCTATACCAATACTCCAGGCAATTGGCACCCTAATGGCTACCAGAACTATAAAGCTGAAAACAAGAATTAAAATTTCCATTTATCGATTTGCTTTTAATTCCTGAAGGGTTTGCCGCATTTGTTCACTTTTAAAATAAATAATCATTAAACCTGAAATGGGCAAAACCAGATAAACAAAACCAATTGGTAAACCCAATGCCGCAGAAGTCTGCTCGAGCTTAAAGGAAACATAAACATATCTTCCCCCGCCAATCACAAAAATTGCAGCGGTAAAAAGCATAATAATAACTTGAACAACTAAATCCAGTTTCAATTTTGTTTTTACACTGAAGGACTTCGGAAGTAGATCTATGGTAATATGGGTATTTCTACCAGAAATATAAACAGCTCCAAAAAGACTTACCCAAATTAGCATAAAACGAGCTAACTCATCGGTCCAGGAGCTTTGATCTGCTAGCAAATAACGGCTACATACTCCCCAGAGCACGCTAAATAACATTACCGTTACAAGCAATACCACCAACCATTCTAAAAACCAATTTAGCTTTTTACTCATTTTCTAAATCTTTAATCTCTTGAATTATAGTGTATAAAGCAGGTTCTTTTTCCTTTAGATCTTTTATTATATGTTCACTTTCTTCTTTAAATAATTCCTTATTAGGATAAGTTATCTTAACGCCTTCTTCTTTAATTGCCGCTAATGCTTCAGTTTCAGCAATTTCCCATAATTCCCTTTGTTTTATAGCAGCTTCCTGTGCTGCTTCCTGTATCCATCTTTTTTCTTCTGAAGAAAGCTTATTATAGATAAGCGTACTAATTACCAGGATATCTGGGATAGCAGAATGCTCATCTAAAGAAAAGTTTTTGCAAATTTCATAATGCCTGGAAGTGTAAAAGCTCGGTAAATTATTCTCAGCCCCTTCAACAACCCCTTGTTGCAAAGCAGTGTAAAGTTCTCCCCAGGAAACCGGGGTGGGTGAACCTCCCAGGCTTTTTATAAGACTAATTGCCGTAGGACTTTGCATAACCCTAATTTTTAATCCTTTTAAGTCACTGGGTGTTTCAATTGGAGTGTCCGTAGTGTAAAAAGACCGGCTGCCGGCATCAAAATAAGTTAAACCCCTTAGCCAGTATTGCTCCCCATCTAAAAGCAATTCATTGCCTAGTTCACTATCATAAAGTTTATAACGATGTTCCCTATCCTTAAAAATATATGGATAGCCGAAGACACTAAGTTTGGGCGAAAAATTTTCCATTACTGCTGAAGATACTTTGGTCATAGCCAAACCTCCCAATTGTAACAATTCCAAACTCTGCCTTTCAGAACCTAATTGTCCGCCGGGATAAACTTCCACTTTTAATTCTCCATTGGATTTTTCTCCAACTCTCTCGGCAAAAAATACCAGAGCCTGATGTACCGGATGATCCAGACTCAAACCATGTGATAGTTTTAAAGACTTCGCCTCCTCTTTCTGGTTGCAGGAAGTGAGAAGAAAAATGGCGGTTAAAAATATGAAAAATGATCTCATTTAGACCTTATTTCAGAAATTATCTCCAGCACTTTGGCTACATTATTTTTTATCGATTTAAAATCGGCATTTTCAATTACATCTTTTGGAATAAGCGCAGAACCCATTCCAACGCAAGTCACTCCCGCTGTGAACCATTTTTTTATATTTTGTTTTTCAAGACTAACTCCGCCACTAGGCATAATTGAAGTCCAGGGTTGCGGCCCTTTTATAGCTTTTACGAAATCTGACCCTAAAACAGCCGCGGGGAATAATTTCACTATTTCACAGCCCAATTCTTCAGCCTGGCTTATTTCAGTTAAACTACCGCAACCCGGTAGGTACAGCACTTTTCTTCGATTGCAAATTTTTGCTAC
Organism: Salegentibacter lacus; assembly: GCF_020164555.1. Classification (GTDB taxonomy): domain Bacteria; phylum Bacteroidota; class Bacteroidia; order Flavobacteriales; family Flavobacteriaceae; genus Salegentibacter; species Salegentibacter lacus. The sequence continues at coordinate 6,136 of NZ_JAIQZB010000015.1, forward strand.
ACCCTCCCTAATTACAGGGCTAACTACGAATTCCGCCCCTAAATTCATATAAAGACTGGCCGTTCCGGCATCAACAACTGAACCAACACCGAGTATCATTTCGGGGCATTCTTGGCGAGAAAATTTCACAAGACTTGTAAATACCTCGTGAGCAAGTTCCCCACGATGAGTGAATTCAAAAAATCTCGCACCCCCTTTGTAAGCAGCACTAAGCACTTCCTTAACCAATTCCTGATCCTGGTGATAGAATAAAGGCACGAGCCCCGATTCTTTCATTTTTATCGCAATTTCTGGTCTGGATAATTTTATCATATTTTTAAAATTTATTTCCCAAAGGGTGAATTTGTCACTTATTTATAATGATTGTCCTACTTGCTACCTCATTTACGTCCAGCATCAAGCTGGTTTTATAATTTTATCTTTTAATTCTTCCTGAACCATCACCCTCAATTAATCCTAATACTTCTTCTTTGCTTACCCGATTAAAATCACCAACAATAGAATGTTTTAAACAAGAGGCCGCAGTCGCAAAATCAAGCGCTTTTTGATTTTCAAAATGCTGAAGCCCGTAAATAAGCGCTCCCATAAAACTGTCTCCAGCCCCCACACGATCTACTATTGGATAAATATCGTACTGTGAAGATGATAATAATTCTGATCCCGTGAAAAGGTCGGCAGACCATTTATGATGGGATGCGTTTATTTCTTCTCTATTTGTAATCGCAATTTTTTGTAAAGCAGGAAATTTCTGTTTAAGTACATTAGAAAGTTTAGAATTATCCTGAGCATCTTTTATATCGAAAAACTGACTACAGGCATAAGCGCCCGCTAGCAGAACATCACTTTTTGCCAGGAGTTTACTCATTGCTTCTTGAGGCTTTGCCTCTTTATATTGCCAAAGATTTCCACGGTAATTAAGATCAGCAGAAATTTTAATTCCTTTGCTTTTCGCTACCTCAACCGCGTATAAAATAACCTGCGCTGCGTTTGCAGAAATCGCCGGGGTAATCCCCGACCAATGAAACCAGTTGCAATCTTTAAAAATCTCATCCCAATTGAACCAGGAAAGATCAATTTCTGAAAATGCTGAATTTTCCCGATCATAAATTACTTTTCCAGCACGGTTTATAGCGCCAGTTTCCAAAAAATATAAACCTAAACGCTTACCCTGAAATTTTATATGATTAAGTCCAACTCTATTATTCCGTAAATCGTTTAGTGCTGATTTACCTAAATCGTTTTTGGGCAAGACACTTAAAAACTCAGTCTTTAATCCAAAATTAGTTGCGGTAATTAGAACATTAGCTTCACTCCCACCGTAAACCACTTTAAAATTGTTCACCTGCGAAAACCTAAGCGCATCTTCACAAGATAATCGCATCAATAATTCTCCCAGGCTTACCAGTTTTTTCATAAATTACTTTTTATTTAGTTCCGCAAATTGAAAATAAGATTCTGCATTGTAATAACAGATATCCTGAATTATTTTTCCAATCCATTCTATATCTTCAGGAAGTTCTTTATTTTCAATATCCTTTCCGAATAAATTACATAAAACGCGTCTGAAATATTCATGTCTGGGTACTGACAGAAAACTTCTACTATCGGTTAACATTCCCACAAAACAACTTATTAAGCCCATATTTGATAAGGAATTCAATTGTTTCTCCATCCCATCTTTTTGATCTAAAAACCACCAGGCAGAACCGTGCTGAATTTTCCCTTTTGGGGTATCCCCCATAAAATTCCCGGCCATAGTAGCCATCACTTCATTATCTGAGGGATTAACATTATAAAGTATTGTTTTAGGTAAATGGTCCTTTTTATTCAGCGTGTCCAGAAACTTCGCCAAAGGTTTGGCCTGTTCTAAATCGCCAATACTGTCTACCCCTGCGTCTTTTCCTATTTGGTTAAGTAATTTTGAATTAGTATCACGCACAGGCCCCAAGTGCAACTGCATGGTCCAGTTTCTTTTGGCGTAAAATTCTCCCATTTTCACCAATAAAGCCGACTGATATTTCTCAGCTTCTTCAGTAGTAATTTCTTCCCCCGACAACTTCTTTCTCACTAAAGCATTTATCTCTTCTTCTGAAAAATCTTCAGCAAACATTCTCTCCAAACCGTGATCTGAAAGCCTGCATCCGTGTTGATGAAAATAGTCTATCCTTTTTTCTACTGCTTTGGCAAGGGAATTAAAATCTTCAATATTTATATTAGTTTGTTTACCAATTTTCTCTAAATAAGCTGAAAACTCATCATTTGAGATATTAAGCAAGGCATCTGGTCTAAATGTAGGAAGCACTTTTACTTCAAACCCGTCTTCTGCAATTTTTTTATGATACTTTAGATCATCGGCAGGATCATCGGTGGTACAAACCACTTTTACATTCATTTTCTTCAGCAAATTCCTGGTAGAATATGCCTGAGTAGCAAGTAATGAATTACACTGATTGTAGATCTTTTTTGCATTCTTTTCGCTTAGCAAATCTGTTATCCCAAAATAACGCTGTAATTCTAAATGCGTCCAGTGATAAAGCGGATTTCTTAAAGTGTAAGGAATAGTCGCCGCCCATTTCTCAAATTTTTCTTCATCTGTACCATCTCCCGTGATGTATTTTTCTTCTATACCAAGGGTTCGCATTGCACGCCATTTATAATGGTCTCCGGCGATCCAGATTTCGGTCAGGTTTTTAAACTGTCTGTCTTCGGCTATATCTTCAACAGGCAAATGGCAGTGATAATCTATTATAGGCATATCCTTAGCGTAGCGCTCATAGAGCTCTTTCGCAAACCTATTTTCGAGAAGAAAATCTTCTTCAATAAAATTCGTCATTTAATTCAGTCTTTTCGGTTGTTATCTTAGGGTAAACACGGCTTCTTTAAACTGGGCTGCACCTAATTCAAGGCTTCGAGGAGAAGGGCTAGAACTTCCTATATAGATTTTGAACTCTCCTTTTTCTATTACACTTTCCCCTTCATTATTTACAAGCTCCATCATTTCAGGAGTGATTTCAAATTGAATTTCTTCGGAACTACCGGGTTCTAAATTCACCCTTTTAATACCATAAAGTTGATATTTTGGAGCATCTACAGAAGTTTCCATATCTGAAACATACAACTGCACCACTTCTTCTGCCTCGCGACCTCCGATATTGGAAACCTCTATGCTAGCCTCTAAATTTTGCCCTTTTCGTATTCTTTCCTTCGATAATTTTATATCAGAAAATTCGAATTCTGAATAACTTAATCCATAGCCAAAAGGATACATTGGCTCTACATCCATATATTTATAAGTCCTTCCTTTCATCGAATAATCTTCATAAGGAGGAAGGTCATCTAAAGATTTAGGAAAAGTAATTGGTAACCTGCCAGATGGAGAAACATCGCCAAAAATAATATCTGCAACCGCATTTCCACCTTCCTGCCCAGGATACCAAACCATTAAAACCGCATCGGCAAGCTCATGCACTTCTTCCAGATTCATAGGGCTCCCTCCGGTTATTACAGCAATTACAGGGTTATCGCCGGCGGCTTCATTCAATTTGCGTAAATAATCCAGTTGATTTTCCGGAAGGTTATAATCTAGTCTATCTCCAAAAGTTTCTGAAGCTATAGATTCCCCTTCCTCTCCTTCCAATACTCCAGAGATTCCAAGTACCGCAATGGTTGCATCACTGTTTGCGGCATTTGGAGAAGCCCAATCCTGCGGGTTCGCGTTAGGTCTGTCTAATAAAGTTCCCTGACGATATTGCAACTGACTTTGAGGTTCAATTGCCCCGGCTATTCCTTCAATAATGGTAACCAGGTCGGGATTTACACCGTGGTAGTTTCCAAGCAGGATTTCAATACTGGTTGCATTTGGCCCAGTTATAAAATATTTCGCAAGATCATTCTTTAAAGGAAGGACTTCGTCATTCTTAAGCATTACGATAGACTTCTGTGCCGTCTCCCTGGCCAGTGCTCTATGCTCACTGGTATTGATATCTTCTGCTGAAAGTTTTGAGTACGGATTATTTGAAGGAGAATCAAAAAGACCCAACTTAAATTTCGTTTTCATAAGTACGGCAAGTTGTTCGTCTATTTCTTCCTCGGTTACCAAACCTTGATTTACCGCTTCCACTAACGAAGGATAAACGCTACCGCAGTTTAGATTGACACCACTTTTTATTCCCAGAGCTGCGGCTTCTTCCGGTGTTTCTACCACATTATGCCCACCATAAAAATCTTCCAGGGCCCAGCAGTCACTTACAATATGACCTTTAAAACCCCATTTTTCCCGAAGTACATCGGTAAGCAAATATTCGTTTGCACAACAAGGTTCCCCATTTGTAGCGTTATAGGCACACATAATAGTTTCTACATTCGCATCTACCAGGGCTTCAAAAGCCGGCAAATAGGTTTCCCATAAATCTTTTTGAGAAGCTACGGCATTAAATTCATGCCTTAATTTTTCAGGGCCGCTATGCACAGCGTAATGTTTTGCGGCAGCTGCAGTTTTAAGATATTTATCATCATCTCCCTGTAGGCCCTTTACAAACGCGACCCCTAATTTTGCCGTAAGAAAAGGATCTTCCCCGTAGGTTTCCTGTCCACGCCCCCAACGTGGGTCGCGAAAAATATTAATATTTGGTGTCCAAAATGTGAGTCCGCTGTATTGTCTTCTATATCCATTTTCTACGGCTGTATTATGATTCCCCCTGGCCTCATCTGAAATTGCGGAAGAAACCTCAAAAATCAAATCTTCATCAAAAGTAGCACCCATCCCAATAGCCTGAGGAAAAACTGTAGCTACTCCAGAACGGCCTATTCCGTGCAAAGCTTCGTTCCACCAGTTATACTCAGGAATACCCAAACGTTCTATCGCCGGACTATCATGCATCATTTGCATTGCCTTTTCCTCTAAAGTCAATCGATTGACTAAATCATCTACTCTCTCGTCTAAGCTCAGAGATTCATTATTAAAACCAAAATTCTCCTCCTGTTCCTGAGCAGCTACCCCGCTGCAAAAGACAAAAGCAAAAACTGACAATACAATTCTCAATACGTTATTTTTCATAATTATACAGGTTAAAAGTTGAGATGTCCTCAAAAAGGAGTCTTTTTCTTAAAAAAGTCCTAACAAATAAAGGATAATTTTATCATAAACACAACCGATTGCATAAAAAATTTTGATAGCATCCTTTTTTTGTCTAATTTTCAACTCGCAATCGTTTGATAAAAATACAATGAAGTTAAAAAATTATATTGCCTTAGCCCTTTTTAGCCTTTTCGCCTTCAACATTCAGGCCCAGCCGGGATATGAACTCTGGTTGGATTATAAAGAAATTGATGACAATACTTATAAGGAAAAATACAGTCCTTTTTTTACTGATATAGAACTTATTGGTAATTCTTCGACAATTAGCATTATTAAGGAAGAATTACAACTCGCTAAAACAGGTTTTGCTCTTGAAAATTTGAATTCTGATAGCAATTCAAAATTAATTGTTGGAATTCAGAATGTTTTGCCTTCAGGTATTAGAAGTCAAATTAATACTGAAAACCTGGGAGATGAAGGTTACACCATTAATACTCTCAATAATGGAAAAACTCTTGTAATTAGCGGGAATTCAGATATAGCCCTTCTTTACGGAACCTTTGGGTTACTTCGTGAGATTCAGCAAAGAAATGATATTTCAGATTTAAATATTGAGGAAGAACCAAAAATTCAGAAACGTGTTCTTAACCATTGGGATAATTTAGACCGCACTGTAGAACGTGGTTATGCGGGTTTTTCAATTTGGGATTGGCATCTTTTACCCGAACTCATCAAACCTGAATACAAAGATTACGCCCGTGCAAATTCTTCGATAGGAATTAACGGAACGGTTCTTACCAATGTAAATTCCAACGCGTTAATTTTAACCCCACATTATATAGAAAAAGTAAAAGCCCTGGCTGAAGTGTTTCGACCTTACGGAATTCAGGTTTACCTTACGGCAAGGTTTTCAGCCCCAATTGAATTAGGCGATCTTGATACTGCCGATCCTTTAGATGAAAATGTTCGTGAATGGTGGAAAAATATAGCTAATGAAATTTATGCTGAAATCCCCGATTTTGGTGGCTTTTTAGTTAAAGCAGATTCTGAAGGCCAACCCGGCCCATTTCAATACGACCGAACCCACGTAGATGGCGCCAATATGTTGGCCGAAGCAGTTGCTCCCCACGATGGAATTATTATGTGGCGCGCATTTGTTTACTCAGAAGAAGACCCCGACGATAGGGCTAAACAAGCTTACGATCAATTTATTCCTTATGATGGTAAATTTGCCGATAATGTATTGGTACAGGTTAAAAACGGCGCTATAGATTTTCAACCTCGTGAGCCTTTTCATCCAATGTTTGGTGCGATGCCGGACACTCCCTTAATGATGGAATTTCAAATTACCCAGGAATACTTAGGCTTTAGTTCTCACCTGGTTTTTCTGCCTAAATTGTTTGAGGAAGTATTAGATGAAGATACTTATGCCGAAGGTGAAAATTCTACGGTAGCCAAGGTTATTGACGGTACGAATTCAAATAAAAAATTAACGGGAATTGCAGGTGTTGCCAATATTGGAACCGAAAAAAACTGGACAGGGCATCCCTTTGGCCAGGCGAACTGGTACGGCTTTGGGAGATTGGCCTGGGATCCATATATGGATTCTGAAGATATCGCTCAGGAATGGTTAAAGATGAATTTTTCTAATGAGGAAGATTTTGTAAAACCAATGACCGATCTCTTATTAGAATCTCGCGAAGCTGTAGTAAATTATATGACCCCTTTAGGCTTACACCATATTATGGCTACCAGTCACCATTACGGTCCCGGCCCCTGGGTAGATAATCTTGGCCGGCCTGAATGGAATCCTGTATATTATCACAAAGCTGATAAAAATGGGATAGGCTTCGATAGAACAAGCTCTGGTAGTGATGCCCTAGCGCAATATGCAACACCTATTGAAGAAAATTATAGCAATCCTGAAACCACTCCTGAAAAATATTTACTGTGGTTTCACCACCTTCCCTGGGATTACGAAATGAGTAATGACAAAACACTTTGGGATAATATGGCTTTACATTATCAAAAAGGAGTTGAACAAGTGGAAGAAATGCAAGCTACCTGGAAAAACATGGAACAATATGTAAATAAACAAGAGTTTGAAAAAACTTCGAAGTTACTTGAAATTCAGTTGAAAGAAGCTAAATGGTGGCGGGACGCATGCCTGAGTTATTTTCAGCAATTTTCTGAGATGGAACTACCGGCAGAAGTACCTGAACCAGAACATAATTTAGAATATTATAAATCAATAGACCGTCCTTATGCACCAGGCATAAATCCATCCTGGTAATAAAAAAACAACCAAAAAATGACCAAACAGTTAACAGCAATCGTAACCGGTGCAAACGCCGGACTCGGTTTTGCCACAGCCAAAAAATTCTGTGAAAAAGGAATTAAAACTTACGTAAACGGAAGAAATAAAGAAAAGACCGAAGAGGCCTGTAAAGAATTAGGCGAAAACGCCATACCCTTTATTCTGGATCTTAATGATCTAGATCAAATTCCCACAGCGATAGAAAAGATTGGGCAGGAAGCTGAAAGCATTGACATCCTAGTAAATAATGCCGGGATTAATATGAAAAAAGAATTCCTGGAAGTAACCAACGAAGAATTTCAGAATATTTTACACACCAATGTCGTAGGGCTTTTTGCAATAAGTCGTGAAGTTGCCAAAATAATGAAAAAGCAAAATTCAGGAAGTATTATTAATATCAGTTCTATGGCTGCGCAATATGGTATTCCTAAAGTTATCGCTTATTCAGCTAGTAAAACTGCAGTTGATGGGATGACGCGTGCCATGGCCGTAGATTTAGCGCAATTCGGGATTCGTGTAAATGCGGTGGCACCCGGTTTTATTGAAACCAATATGTCACGAAAAGCTTTGAATAACGATCCTGAAAGAAAAAATAAGGTTTTATCCAGGACACCCATGGGTAAATTAGGACAACCTTCAGATATTGGAGATGCAGTATATTATTTCGCAACTTCAGAATCGGCTTTTGTTACAGGAACTATTTTACCGGTAGATGGTGGAAATTCAATAGGATTTTAGGATGATTTCAATGCAACAAACAATGCGATGGTACGGCCCAAACGACGTACTATCGCTAAAAGATTTAAAACAGGCCGGAATAAGTGGAATTGTTACCGCTTTACACGAAATACCGGTAGGCGATATTTGGACCGAAGATGTCATTCTGGAACGAAAAAACTTAATTGAAAGTTTTGGAATGCAATGGAGTGTTATAGAAAGTTTGCCGGTGCACGAGGATATAAAAAAAAGGTCTGGCAACTATAAACAATACATTGAAAATTATAAAATAAGTCTTCAAAATATTGGCAAATGCGGCATTCCCGTGGTAGCCTATAATTTTATGCCAATCCTCGATTGGGTTAGAACCGATCATTTTCATGAGAATGAGGCCGGGGCGTCTGTATTAAAGTACGATCCTTTAAAATTCACCTATTTTGATCTGTTTTTATTAAAAAGAAAAAATGTAGAAGAAGATTATACTGAAGAGCAGATTTCTGCCGCTAAAGAATTAGGCAACAATCTTTCTTCGGAAGAAAAAGAGGAACTCTTTAAAAGCATTCTTTTAGGATTGCCGGGAAGCACCGAAAATTTCACTGCAAATGTCATTAAAGAACTCCTGGATTCATATTCACATATAACAGATGAAAGGTTACGGGAAAATCTCGTTTACTTTTTATCTGAAGTCATCCCTACGGCTGAAAAAAGCAAAGTAAACCTGGCCATCCATCCAGACGACCCACCGTTTTCGGTATTAGGTTTGCCCCGGGTGGTAAGCAATCACAAAGACCTGAAATTCATCTTTGCAAATGTAAAAAGTAAGGCTAACGGATTGTGTTATTGCACCGGTTCCTTAGGAGCCAATCCCGCTCACGACCTGCTTGAAATTTATGATGAATTTGAAGAAAGAATTCATTTTTTACACCTAAGAAATGTAAAAAAGAAAGTTACCGGAGTGTTTATGGAATCTGATCATTTAGATGGAGATGTACCTATGGTAGATGTTGTAAAACGTATCGTAAACACCTTGCAAAAAAGAAATCAAAGCATCCCAATGCGACCCGATCACGGATACCTGCACACTTTGGAAGCCGACAAAAATTATTATGCCGGCTATTCTTTTATAGGCAGGTTAAAAGGCCTCGCTGAACTGCGCGGACTCGAATTAGGACTACAGGAATCATTTAAATAAAAAACTATGAATTCACTAAAAATACTTCAAAAATCGGTTTTTATTCTTGCTTTTGCCGCTGCGTTTACCGCCTGCAAATCCAATAACGATTCTGATGAAAAAGAGGCCAATACGGAAGAATCGGCTGAAATGGGTCTTAAAGACTATTATAAAGATTATTTCCCGATGGGTGTCGCGGTTGCCCCAAATTCTATTGAAGGTGAATCGGCTGAATTGATCAAAACGGAATACAACAGCATTACTCCGGAAAATGTGATGAAAATGGGCCCAATTCATCCTGAAAAAGACAAATTTTATTGGAATGACGCCGATGCTCTTGCTGAATTTGCCAGGGAGAACAATATAAAAATGAGGGGGCACGCTCTGGTATGGCACCAACAAACTGGCGGTTGGATCTTTGAAAATAAGAATGGCGACCAGGTAAACAAAGAAGAATTACTGAAACGAATGAAGAATCACATAGATTCGGTAGTGCCGCGCTATTCAGATATTATCTATGCCTGGGATGTTGTAAACGAAGCCGTAGCTGATGATTCTACTAAGGTTTATCGGGAATCGGAATGGCTGGAAATTGCTGGAAAAGACTATTTATTAAAAGCCTTTGAATATGCCAGGGAAGCCGACCCAAAAGCCAAGTTATTTTATAACGATTATAACGCAATTATTCCCGAAAAAAGAGATAGGATTATTGAATTATTAAAATTTCTCCAGGAGAATGACGCACCCATAGACGGTGTTGGAATTCAGGGACACTGGTCAATTTATGGACCTTCTGAAGAAGAATTAAGAAAGGCATTAGACCTTTATTCAGAATTAGGTCTTGAAATTCAAATTACCGAATTAGATGTTTCTCTTTACCCCTGGGAAAAGGAACGTCGCGAACTTAAAAAAGGCGAATCAGATGAGTTTACTCCAGAACTGGAGCAAAAACAAATTGAAGCCTACGACATGTTTTTCAGGGTGTTCAGAGATTATAAAGACGTAATTACAGGCGTGACCTTTTGGAATATTTCAGACAAATATTCTTGGTTAGACACCTACCCTGTTGAAGCTAGAAAAAATTACCCGCTTTTATTCGATGAAAATTTCGAACGTAAAAAAGCTTATGAAAAAGTGGTCGAATTCGAAACCCAACCCGAAACAAAAACCCCGTAGAAATGCAACGACAATCAATTTTTAATTTCCAAATAGCCCTTTTTCTTTTTCTGTGTTTCGGCTTCTTTCAAACTGCCAAGGCTCAGAATTCTTATATAAGTTTTAATCCGGTAGAAAATAGTTTTCCACTCAATTCAGTGACTTTATTTCTAGATTCGCAAGACCATGAGGGAGTTCATTTAGTAGCCGAAGATCTTCAAAAAGATTTTGAAAAGGTTACCGGGAACAATCCTGAGATCTCTTCGGAAGAAATCAACGGTGAGTACCCAGTAATTATAGGAACTATTGGAAATAGTAAATTGATTGATGAATTGATTTCCAACGATAAATTAGATGTTTCAGAAATAGAAGGAAAATGGGAAAATTTCCTTATTCAGATCGTTGAAAATCCATCTTCAAATGTGGAAAAAGCATTAGTAATTGCCGGAAGCGATAAGCGCGGAACTATTTTTGGGATGTACGATCTTTCTGAAAAAATAGGAGTTTCCCCCTGGCACTGGTGGGCTGATGTTCCGGTTAAAAGAGCTGAGGAATTGTATGTAAAACCGGGAGGTTATACATCAGGAACTCCAAAAGTAAAATACCGTGGAATTTTCCTCAACGATGAAGAACCTGCGCTTGGAAACTGGGCTCGTGAAACTTTTGGAGGTATTAACAGCGGAATGTATGAGCAGGTTTTTAAACTTATTCTACGTTTAAAAGGAAATTACCTATGGCCGGCAATGTGGGGCAAGGCATTTTATGACGACGATCCCAAAAACCCGGAACTTGCAGATAAATACGGAGTGGTAATAGGTACTTCACACCACGAACCCCTGATGCGTGCGCACGTTGAGTGGAGCCGCTATGGAGAGGGTGACTGGAATTATGAAACCAATCCTGAAAATCTCCGAAAATTCTGGAGAGAAGGAATGGAAAGAACAGGTGATTACGAAAGTGTTGTAACTGTTGGAATGCGTGGTGATGGCGACGAAGCAATGACGGAAGGCACAGCTATAGATTTACTGGAAACCATAGTAAAAGATCAACGAGAAATTATTGAAGATGTTACCGGGAAACCGGCGAACGAAACTCCTCAGGTTTGGGCTTTGTATAAAGAAGTTCAGGATTATTACGATCAGGGAATGCGCGTTCCAGATGATGTTACTTTGCTCCTTGCCGATGATAACTGGGGAAACATAAGGAAATTACCAGATCCTAATGATGCACCACGTGAGGGTGGCTATGGTATTTATTATCATTTTGATTATGTAGGCGGTCCAAGAAACTATAAATGGCTGAATACCACGCAAATTGAGCGGGTTTGGGAGCAAATGAACCTGGCTTACCAGTATGATGCTACAGAGTTATGGGTTGTAAATGTAGGTGATCTAAAACCTATGGAGTTTCCCATAAGTTTCTTTCTGGATTTCGCGTGGGATCCTGAAGCTATAGATGCAAATGAACTGGAAGACTATGCAGCGAATTGGGCTGAAAAGCAATTCGGGAGCGAATATGCTTCGGAAATTGCTGATATTTTAAATAAATACACCAAGTTTAATAGCCGCAGAAAACCTGAAATGTTAAGTCCGGATACTTATAGTTTAGTTAATTATAACGAAGCGGAAAATGTGGTAAAAGACTATAACCAGTTAGTAGAAAAAGCCGAGGAAATAAATAAAAAACTACCAGAAGAATATAGGGATGCTTATTTTCAATTGGTATTATTCCCGGTAAAAGCCTCAGCTAATTTGAATGAATTGTATGTAGCTGCCGCCAAAAACCGATTATATGCAGAGCAAGGCCGTGCCGCGGCAAATTCTTATGCTGAAAAAGTAAAAGAATTATATGAAAAAGATTCAGCATTAACTGAAGAATATCACAATATCGCCGATGGCAAATGGAACCATATGATGTCGCAAAATCATATTGGCTATACTTACTGGCAACAACCCGAAGAACAGGTTATGCCTGAAGTTAAAACCATTGAAGTTGCTAAAAAACCTGAAATGGGTGTTGCAATTGAAGGTTCTAAAGAATCCTGGCCCTCTTCAAATGAAACGGCAAGACTGCCAGAATTTACTTCTGTGGCAGATCAAAAATATTATGTTGAAATCTTTAATAAAGGAAAAGGAACTTTCGATTTTAAAGTAAAGAAAAACGATAAATGGATTCAGGTTTCAGAAGAATCTGGTTCAGTTTCAGATCAAAAGAGAATTTCAGTTAGTATTGATTGGAACAAAGTTCCAAAGGGAAAATCTACAGGAAATTTTAGTATTCAGCAGGGCAGAAAATCAGTTAAAATTGAAGTTCCAATCCATAACATCAGTCCTGGAAACATAAAAGGTTTTGTAGAAAGCAACAATTATATTGCTATAGAAGCTGCCAACTATAGCGAAAAAGGCAATATCGAAAAAGGATGGACTTTAGTGCCGAATTTAGGAAAAACAGGTTCTACAATAACTGCCTTTGCTAAGACTCCAACCCACGGCGAATTGTCAGAAGATAATCCATACCTGGCATACGATTTTCATAATTTTAGCACAGGAGAAATGAAAATAGAATTCCTGCTTTCGCCTACCCTTGATTTTCATAATAAGGGAGGTCTAAGATTTGCGTATTCCATTGACGATAACGAACCAAAAATCATCAATATGCATCAGGAGACTAAAGATGATTGGGGTACTTCTGTAGGAAATAATATTACCAGGGTGATTTCAGAACTAAACCTGCTGGAAAAAGGAAACCATACGTTAAAGATCTGGGCTATAGACTCAGGAATTGCCCTTCAGAAAATTATTATCAGAAAAGGAGATATTAGAGAATCGTATTTAGGCCCAACTGAAAGTAAACATGTAGAATAATCGTATTTGTACTAGAACTACTATGAAAAATTTCATCCTTGTTTTTATATTATTGTTCTCGGTTCAGACATTTTTTAGTCATAATAAAAACGACGTGTCTCATTCTGACGAACTAAAACCCCGGGTAATAATCTTAACCGATATCTCTACTTGGGAAACAGACGATAGCGAGTCTTTGGTAAGGCTGTTTACCCACGCCGATCTCCTGGAAATTGAAGCTATAATTTATACAACAGGTTACAGTCTTGAAGAAACGAGAGATGATTTTTTCGAATTAATACAAGAGCGAATTGATGCCTACGAAAAAGATCTACCAAATCTTATGAAAAGGTCAAATCAATCAGGGTTTGTAGATAATGAAAATCAACAAAAAATAGGATACTGGCCCAGCGCTGAATATTTGCGTGAACGTAGCATGTTTGGAAGTGAAAAAAGAGGTATTGGCGAGATTGGCGAAAACAATGCTTCAGAAGGAAGCAATAAAATTATTGAACTGGCCAATGAAGATGATAACCGGCCCTTATGGGTTTTGCTTTGGGGCGGAGGTAACACCCTGGCCCAAGCTATATGGCAGGTTCAACAAGAGGGAACCCCCGAAGAATTAAAAACCTTTCTACATAAAATCCCGACTTATGCAATTACAGACCAGGATAGATCTTATAAAGAAGGAACTCCTTTTGATACAAGTTCACAACAGTGGATTCGAAGAGAATTTAGGGAAGATCTCATGTATCTTTGGGATGAATGTGCCTGGAAATTCCAGAACGCTACCGGAAAAGATAATTGGGATGAGTATGCAGAACATATTCAAGGGCATGGAAATCTGGGAGAGCTTTATCCAAAATATAAATTTGGCGTTGAAGGCGATACGCCGTCTTTTTTACATGTCTTACCTAATGGCTTAAACAATCCTTTAGCTCCTGGCCATATTGGTTGGGGAGGCTATTTTGAGTGGGGTTTAGGAACAGATGAAAGCACTTATGCCTATATAAATCACGAAGGAGAAGCTAAAGACATTTGTGAAAAATATGAAGATTATTTCTATCCGGCGACCTTTAATAATTTTATAGCCCGAATGGATTGGGCTAAAAAAGGTGAAGGTAATCGAAATCCGATTATAATCCTTAATGAGGATGAAGGCCTTGAACCTATACGTATTGAAGGAAAAGAAGGAGAATCTATTAAGCTAGATGCTTCGGAATCATATGATTTGGAAAATAATGAATTAAGCTTTAAATGGTTCATGCTGCCAGAAGCTTCAACCTATAAAAAAGATATCGCTATAAGCAATACCACTGGTTCCAAAATAACAATTAATATTCCTTCTGATTTGGGGGATAAAAGTATTCATATAATTTGTGAAGTAACAGATCATGGATCTCCGAAACTTACAAGTTATCGACGAATCATTATAAACCCAAAATAATCAATAGGTAAAAAAAGTAGTATATTAATCGGTGTAAACCCTATTAACCAAACGACGATGAGCAACCTCCCAAGACGAAAATTTTTACAACAAACAACTTTAGCTGCCGCAGGCTTAAGTTTATCGGGATCACTCCTGGCAAACCCAATTTCCATTTTTTCAGCCAATGACACTATTAATTTTGGAGTAATTGGTTGCAAAGGTATGGGATGGGCAAATATGCAGGCACATTTAAAATTACCTAATGTAAGTTGCGTAGCACTGGCAGATATTGACCAGCGTGTTTTAGATGAAAGATCGGCCCAGGTAAAAGAAATTAGTGGCAAATCGCCCAAACAGTATAAAGATTATCGCAAAATGTTGGAAAACAAAGATATTGACGCGGTAATTATAGGAACACCAGACCATTGGCATTGCTTAAACATGGTAGACGCCCTGCAGGCTGATAAACACGTATATGTAGAAAAACCTCTGGCTAATAGTATTGAGGAATGTAATGTAATGCTTAGCGCCGGTAAAAAATACAATAAGTTAGTACAGGTTGGGCAATGGCAACGTAGTGGTAAACACTACGATGATGCCATAAAATATGTGCAATCGGGCAAACTTGGCCAAATTCGTTTAGTGAAATGCTGGGCATACCAGGGCTGGATGAACCCGGTTCCGGTTAAACCTAACTCAACTCCTCCGGAAGGAGTAGATTATAAAATGTGGTTGGGCCCTGCACCAGAAAGGCCATTTAATGAAAATAGATTTCATTTTAATTTTAGATGGTTTTGGGATTATGCCGGTGGCTTAATGACAGATTGGGGCGTGCACGAAATTGATATCGCACTTTATGCCATGGGCGCAAAAGCACCAAAATCTATTTTAGCTTCTGGAGGAAAATTTGCTTATCCCGACGATGCTTCTGAAACCCCTGACACCCTCCAAACCGTTTACGAATTTGAAGATTTTAATCTCTTGTGGGAGCACGCTACCGGTATAGATAGCGGGAACTACGGAAGAACAGAAGGCATTGCTTTTATTGGCAATAACGGCACCCTGGTTGTTAACAGGGGCGGTTGGGAAGTTATTCCTGAAGGAGAGAATAAAAATGATGAGTGGGTGACCAAAACGGAAAAGATAGATTTAATTTCTCCAGAAGGAAATGCACTTGAAAATCACGCCAAAAACTTCGTATCGGCTATAAGGGCGAACGATAGATCAAAACTTACTTGCGGCATAGAAACCGGAAGTATTGCTGCAATTACCGCGCATATGGGAAATATAGCCTATAAAACCGGAAAAAAATTATACTGGAATTCAGACACCGAATCATTTAACGATACAGAGGCAGATGCAATGTTGAAAGCAAATTATCATAATGGCTGGAAATTGCCGCAAGTCTAAAAAGTTATTTTTCTTTAAGTTACCAACGAACCCCTTTTACATTCATCTCCAGGCTATAAATTGATTCTTGAGCAGTGATAAAAAGGGTTTGTTGATTTTTACCGCCAAAGGTCACATTGGCTGTCCAATCTTTATCGATTGGAATATGTTGAATTTTCTTCCCGGATTTATCGAAAATCGTCACTCCATTTCCGGTAAGGTAAATATTGCCCCCGCTGTCTATGGTCATCCCGTCTGATCCCAATTCCGTAAATAGTTTTTTATCCGAAAGGCTTCCATCCGGATTAATTTTATAGGAATAGGTTTTGTTGTCACCAATATCTGCGATATAGAGCTTTTTTCCATCAGGAGTCCCTATAATGCCGTTGGGTTTTACAAGATCTTCAACTCCAATACTTATTTCGCCTTGTAAATTTACATAATAAACACGTTCTTCTTCAATTTCCCTTTCGGTGCGCTCCCAGTAATCACGTTGATAATAAGGATCGGTAAAGTAAAACCCACCATCGGAAGCAATCCATAAATCATTTGGTCCGTTTAAGCGGTCTTCTTCATAAGAATCGATTAAAACCTCAACGTCTTTTTCAGGACTAATTTTCCATATTTCAGAATTTTCATCGGCAGCAGCTAAAAGGCTTCCATCGTAATCAAAATAAAGTCCGTTTGCCCGGCCCGCATCTTCCATAAATACCGAAATGGAACCATCGTTTGCAGACCACCTATGAATTCTATTGTTCGGCTGATCGGTAAAATATACATTCCCTTCAGCATCTGAAGCGGGACCTTCAGTAAACTCAAAATCGTTTGAAATAAGCTCAGGTTGACGCCCTTCTTTAATCAATTTCTTTTGAGAGTTACAGGAGATCAATCCTAATGCAAGAATTAAAAACAATAAAAGATTTAGTTTCATAGTATCCATAAAAAAGCCTTTCTCTAAAGATAAAGAAAGGCTTTCAGATTAATTTAATTTTAGACTACCATCTATGGTGAATATCCTGTTTTAGATATTCATCATAGATTTTATTCATTTCTTTAATTTTTTCGCTGCTTAGCTCTGTCCTGTCATAGATAGATAGGTTGGACAGCAATTGCTCTTCTTTTGAAGCCCCGGGAATGGTACAACTAACTTCCGGGAATTTTAAAATCCACTGTAAAGCTATTGGAGCTAAATTTTGAACTTCCGGGAACAACTTTTTAAGCTCTTCGACGGCTTTTAGACCGCGATCGAAGTCTATTCCTGAAAAGGTTTCTCCTTTATCGAAAGCTTCTCCATTTCGATTAAAATTCCGGTGATCTTCTTTATCAAAACTGGCATCTTTATCAAACTTTCCGGTTAACAATCCGCTGGCAAGGGGCACACGGGCTATAATCCCGATATCCTTCTTTTTTGCCTGCTGAAAGAAAAGCTCTGAAGGACGCTGCCTGAATAAATTAAATATAATTTGAACGGTTTCTACATTATCATATTCAATCGCTTTTAAAGCTTCTTCAACTTTTTCAACACTAACACCAAAATGCAATATTTTACCCTGATCTTTTAATTTCTGGAAGGTTTCAAAGATCTCGGGGCGATAATATACATCGGTGGGTGGACAGTGCAACTGGATTAAATCCAGCGCTTCAAAACCGGTTCTTTTAAGACTTTCTTCTACATAACCGGTAAGGGCTTCTGGCGTATAATTTTCTGCAGTATGCGGATTAATTTGTCTTCCACATTTGGTGGCCACATAAATACGCTCAGACCTGGAACGAACAACCCTACCTACAGCTGCTTCACTCAAGCCCGCTTCGTAGACATCTGCCGTGTCAATAAAATTAATTCCTTTGTCAATGGCGGTATTAATGGTTTTTTCAGCGGTTTTATCGCTAAAATCCGATCCCCATTTTCCACCTATTTGCCAGGTTCCGAGAGAAATTTCTGAAATCTCAAAACCTGTTTTTCCTAATTTCCTATAATTCATATACTTTCTTTCTTTCAATTTACAAAAACCTCATTACAAGATATAATCTGTACTTACAAAATTAGAGGTTTTTGAGTTTAATAATTTCTGTAAGATCTCATTATTGTAATCATTATCTTTTGAAGCCACAAAAGTTCTAATACTGAAAGATCGCAATGCATCATGAACACTTAAAGTACTTACCGCTGAATCCTTTCTTCCCGTAAATGGAAACACATCTGGCCCACGCTGGCACGAACTATTAAGATTAACGCGACATACCAAATTTACCAGTGTATCAATAAGCGGGGCGATTTCCTGAATATCCTTACCGAATAAACTTACCTGCTGGCCGTAGCTTGATTCGGCCATTTCATCTAAAATTTCCTGAATATCTGTAAAAGGTTTAATAGGAACTACAGGGCCAAATTGTTCTTCCTGGTAAACTCGCATTTTTTTGTTTACCGGAAAAAGAACTGCCGGATAGATATAATTCTCTGAAACTTCACCGCCTTTTTCATTTAAGATTTCAGCGCCTTTTTCTTTTGCATCATCAATGAGTTCTTTTATATAATCAGGCTTATCAGCTTCAGGCAAAGGAGTAAGCTTTACGCCTTCTTCCCATGGATTTCCAAATTTTAAAGCATCTACTTTTTTAGCAAAACGCTTATTAAATTCCTCCCTTACATCTTCGTGAACATAAATTATTTTGAGCGCCGTACACCGCTGCCCGTTAAAGGATAAAGAACCTGAAATACACTCTTCAATAGCCAGATCTAAATCGGCATCTGGTAAAATAATGGCCGGATTTTTAGCCTCTAAACCTAAAACCAAACGTAAGCGGTTTTTATATGGATGCTGATCCTGCAGAGCGATAGCCGATTTACTATTGCCAATAAGCGCTAACACATCAATTTTTCCTGCCGCCATTATAGGCGCTGCTACTTCCCTACCGCGACCATAAATCACATTTACCACGCCGGGCGGAAAGCTATTTTTAAATGCTTCCAGAAGTGGGGAAATTAATAAAACTCCATTTTTTGCAGGTTTAAAAATCACTGTGTTTCCCATGATAAGGGCCGGAATCAACAATGCAAAAGTTTCATTTAAAGGATAATTATATGGTCCCAGACATAAAACTACGCCAAGAGGCCCGCGGCGAATATGAGCGTGAATACCATCACGTTTAAAGAATTTAGCACTGTCACGGTCTAATTGCTTATAATCTTCAATAGTATCATTAATATATTCTACCGTCCGATCAAATTCTTTACGGGAATCTGGGAGCGATTTGCCAATTTCCCACATTAAATATTTTACAACCTCTTCCCGGTTGGTTTGCATTTCGGCTACAAAATTCTGCATACAGGAAATTCGTTCTGAAACTTTCATAGTAGGCCAGTCTCCCTGCCCTTTTGCATAAGCTTTACACGCAGAATCTAAAACTTCCAGAGCAGAATCTTTATCCATATGCGGGATAGTACCCAATAAAGTTGGTTTATAATTTTCGGTGGAAGAAATTGTGGAGTAAACCTCATCAGTCTGTCCATTCCAATTAATTAATTTTCCATTACTCAGGTATTGCTGTTGATGGAGCAAATTAGTAATCTGAAATTCCTGTGGTATTTTCATAATTTAAATTTAAAAAGCTGGTTCAATAAGAGTTAGTTTTAAAATATTTTCTGATTATTAAAAAAGCAACTATAACTGGGAAGAAAACTACAGTTTCATCCCGATTACAGTTGTTTTTGTTGATTCTTTTTCTTTGCCAGAAACGGTTAAGAAAAGGCTTTCAGGCATTTAAAATTACATAAAAAAACCCTCTGATCATTCTTGAGAATTGGATAAGAGGAATTTATCAACCTTTAACCAATGAAGAAATGCATCGAACCAGCGATTACTTGTACGGTCTGGATTTCCGAGTCCGAAACCGTGGCCTCCGTTTTGATAAAGGTGAAATTCAACAGGCTTGCCTGCTTTATGCCAGGACTCTATTAAACCGAATTCCCCGTGGAAAAGAAAATCATCGGCAGCAATAACATTAAACATAGGAGGAGCATTCTCCGGTACCTCTACTGCGTTCAAACCACCATAAATGGGAGCAATAAAAGCCAGATCCATGGTCTTAGAATTTAAAGTTGAATGCATCGTAAGCCCTGCACCGGCAGAAAAGCCCATCATACCAATATTGGTAGTATCCACACCCCATTCTTCAGCACGATCCACGATCATAGCATAAGCAGCCTCGGCATCTTCAAGTTGGTTAGACAAATTAGAGCGCGGACGTTCCGGGCGTGGTTCTGGTGCATCATCTGAAGATTCAGCTGGAGGAGTGGCTGGTCTTTCCATGGACGCCCTAAAATCATCCAGAGATTCAGGAGTTGGATGTAAGCGATATTTTAGTACAAAAGCGGTGATTCCCTGATCTGCAAGCGCTTCGGCAACTTCCCAGCCTTCATTACCTAAAGAAAGCCATCTAAAGCCGCCCCCAGGCGCTACAATTACTGTAGTACCGTTAGCTTTGTCCGGATTAGGCAGGAATGGAGTAAGTGTTGCTTTAGAAATATTTCTTGCCATAGGATCGCCCCACTGGCGAAACCAGGTTTCCGGGGCAGGCTGATCTTCAACATCACCCGTTTCTAACGGAATAGCATTAGGCTCTTCAGGAGTTTCGAGTGGGTAGATTGTCCCATCTTGCGCCATCACTGATGCAGTAAAGAAAAATAAAATCGACCAGATGGCGGACTTAGCTAAGTTAATTGGTGAATTAGACATAATAAATTGGTTTTAATGTTATTAATTCAAAAGATTTATAGTTTATGGTTTTTAAAGTTACACTTACCATCCAGTATTAATACATCCGGATCCTCCAATACTTCTACCTACTCAATCTGATCAGATTACTGTATCTATAGAATTGGTTTTTTATTTTAATTCATTAGTTATTTTAATTATTTTCCATTAAAAAATATCATCACACCTGCTACCAAAATCACCACCAAAATTGAAACTGCAATATCAACCCAGTTATAGCTGTTTTTGTTATTTTGTTTTTCTTCTTCAGAAATTGTCTGGAAAGTAAGATTATCAGTTTTAATTTTTGAAGGAATACTGGTTAAGAAACTTACCACGGTAATTAGCACTACACAGAAAAGGAAGAACCAGGCCGCAAAGGTTAAAAAGTTAATATCTCCAACCAGGAATAAGAATCCATCAGGATCTAAGGAATCTTTAAATAATTCCAGGATAATTCTTAGTGCACCTACAATAAAACCAACAACTAAAGTGATAAAAGCTCCGTGCGCGTTTATACGCTTATAGAAAATACCTAATAAGAATACTGCCGTAATTGGAGGGGCTATGTATGATTGTACTTTCTGCAGATATTCATATAAAACTCCCGAAATATTCGCCATAATAGGAATCCAAATAATACCGATGATCACAATAATTACCGTAGCTATTTGCCCGGTTCGCACCAATTTTTTCTCCGGGGTATTTGGTCTCAATTTTTTATAAATATCTACCGTAAATAACGTAGAACAGGAATTAAACACCGAGGCTAATGAACTCATTAACGCTGCCAGTAAACCGGCGGCTACAAGCCCCCGTAATCCCGAAGGCAATAAATTACTCATTAAAACCGGAAAGGCTTCATCTGGGCTGTCCCAGTGGAGTTCTCCACGCATTTTAAGGGTAAGTGCGATAATACCAGGAATTAAGAATAAAAATACTGGAAGCAATTTTAGTAAAGCACCAAAAATAGTTCCGCGTCTTCCTTCTTTAATATTTTTAGCCGTTAATGCACGTTGCACGATATACTGGTCGGTACACCAATACCAGATACCCACAATGGTACTGGTAATTAAAAGAGAAGGCCAGGGGAAATCTGGATCTGAAGCAGATCGCCACATATTAAGATATTCCGGGGAAACCGTTTCCTGCATACTGGCCCAGCCTCCTACTTCATCTAAACCGATAAAAGTAAGGGCGGCTGCACCAAGAACAAGAATAATGGCTTGCAGGGTTTCAGTATAAACAACTGCCCGCATTCCGCCTAAAACTGTATAAATACCGGTTAAAATTACTGTAGAAAGTGCACCGGTCCAGAAATTAATTCCGAGTAAGGCAGAAACTACAATCCCTCCCGCATAAATGGTTACCGAAATTTTTGTGAGTACATAGGCAATTATAGAAAATACAGATAAAACCCATCTTGACCTGGCGTCAAATCTTTTTTCTAGGAACTCAGGCATCGTAAAAACACCACTCCGGGCGTAAAATGGTAAAAATACCCAACCTAAAATAAGTACCACCCAGGCCTGGATTTCATAAATAAGCATAGGCAATTTATCTCCGGCACCGGCTCCAGCCAAACCAACTACGTGTTCTGATCCAATATTAGAAGCAAAAATTGATGCTCCAACTACAAACCAACCTACATTTCTACCGGCAAGAAAATAATCTTCGGTATTGGATTGTTTTTTTCGAATTACCCAAACAACAATTCCCGCTAAAATTAGAAAGTAACCGGCAATCGCAACCCAATCAAAAGTATCTAATGCTTTCATAAACTTATTTCACTGAAAATTTAAAACTTGTTTTTGAAGAATATGTTTCCCCTGGCTCCAACACTACTGAAGGAAAACCTTCCTGATTTGGAGAATCTGGGTAATGTTGGGTTTCAAGGCAAAATCCACTTCTGTGACCATAATTGCCCTCCCCATTTGGTTGTGGAAGTGTTCCGTCAAGAAAATTACCGGAATATAACTGAATACCGGGTTCGTTCGTATGTACCTCCAGCATTCTTCCACTTTCTTCGTGATAAGCTGAAGCAGCAAATCGCATTCCGCTATCCTGATCGTTTAGCACCCAGCAATGATCGTAACCCTGTCCACGCTCCAGTTGCTCGTTTTTTTCTTCTATATGCTGTTCAATAGTTTTCGCTTTGCGGAAATCAAAAGGAGTACCGGCCACATCTCTTAATTCACCAGTAGGAATAAGCGTTTTCTTTACCGGTAAAAATTCATCGGCATTTATTTCCACTTTATGATCTAAAATAGTTTCAGAGAAATCTCCCGAAAGATTAAAATAAGCGTGCTGGGTTAAATTTATCACCGTTGGTTTATCGGTTGTAGCTTTATAATCAACATCAAGAGCATTATCATCGGTAAGGGTATAAGTAACCGTAGTTTCTAATGTCCCGGGATAACCTTCTTCCATATCTTCGCTGGTATAGGTTAACTCCAGGGTATTTCCTGTTGCCTTTCCAACAGTCCAAATTACTTTATCAAAGCCTTTTTCGCCGCCGTGCAAATGATTTTCGCCATCATTTTGGGCCAAGGTATATTCTTCACCATCTAAAGTGAATTTTCCATTAGCGATACGGTTTCCAAAACGGCCTATCAAAGCACCAAAAAACGGATTGTCCTTAGTGTATTGTTCCAGGGAATCAAACCCCAGTACCACATTTTCAAATTCATCGTTTTTATCGGGAGCTTTTAAAGAAGTAATTCTACCACCATAAGTAATTATTTTTACTTCCATTCCATTTTTGTTGATGAGCGTATATTGCGCTACTTTCTCTCCATCTGCCGTGGTACCGTAGTCTTCTTTTTGCATTTCTGTTTTTGGGCTTTGTTCGGTATTCATTTCATTTTCTTTGGTTTCAGCTTCCCTGTCTCCATTTTTACACTGAATAAAAAACAAGGACAGAATGACTATCCCGAAGCCGAAAAGATTATTTTTTGAAATATTCATAATTAGATGCGTTAGGTTAGCAATTACATTCCGTGTTGAAACATATGGTAATATGCCTCGTTGGCATTTATTTTATCCTTGAACTCTCTTATACTGGTTTTTTCGTCTATAACCAGTAATTCAATCCCGGCGATATCAGCAAAATCTTCCAAAAATTCGGTAGTCAATGCCTGGGTGTATACCGTATGATGTGCTCCCCCGGCTAAGATCCAGGAGGTAGCTGCAATTTCGAGGTTTGGTTTGGCATCCCACAAGACGCGTGCTACCGGCAAATTTGGCAAATCAGCTTCCGGGGCTACTGCTTCTACTTCATTTACAATTAACCTGAACCTATTGCCCATATCTATTAAAGAGGCATTTAAAGCCTCGCCCTTTGGCGCGTTGAAAACTAATCTCACAGGGTCTTCTTTTCCACCTATTCCTAATGGGTGAACCTCACAGGTTGGTTTAGCATCTGCAATTGAAGGACAAATTTCCAGCATATGCGAACCTAAAACATAAGATTTTTGTGGGGTGAAATGGTAAGTGTAATCTTCCATAAAAGAAGTTCCTTCTTCCAATCCTACAGCCATAACTTTCATCGCACGTAGTAAGGCTGCGGTTTTCC
This sequence comes from Salegentibacter lacus, assembly GCF_020164555.1. Classification (GTDB taxonomy): domain Bacteria; phylum Bacteroidota; class Bacteroidia; order Flavobacteriales; family Flavobacteriaceae; genus Salegentibacter; species Salegentibacter lacus. The sequence goes on from NZ_JAIQZB010000015.1 coordinate 30,562, forward strand.
AATCGCCTTCTGCACCAAAACCATAGCCATCGGCCATTAATCTTTGTACGGCAATACCCGGTAATTGTTTTAGCTTGCCAAGGTTTTCAAAAGTGTCGGTAAAAGCTTTAAAACTACCTTCATCTAAAAATGAGCGCAATCCTAATTCAATTTTCGCGGCATCAACCAAGGAATCTCTTTGCGATCCACCTTCTTTTAGATCATCGCTTAGATTGTAATCGCTTTCATATTTTTTAAGTAAATCATTTATCTTTTCCTCGGAAATCTTATCGATATGTGCTACAATCTCTGAAGAATCATAACCGTTTATGGCCATTCCAAATTTCATTTCGGCAGCAACTTTATCGCCTTCAGTAACCGCAACATTACGCATATTATCGCCAATACGGGCAACTTTAAGATGTTGGAGCTCGTCCCATCCTAAAACCACACGGGACCAAATTCCTAGTTTTTTCTGAACACGATCGGTTTTCCAGTGTCCTACAATAACCTTACGTTTTTTACGCATACGGCTCATCATAAAACCAAATTCCCTATCGCCGTGCGCCGACTGGTGGAGATTCATATAATCCATATCAATTTTCCCCCATGGAATTTCGGCATTAAATTGCGTATGTAAATGGCAAAGTGGCTTTTTAAGTAAGCTTAGTCCTTTTATCCACATTTTAGCGGGAGAGAAAGTATGCATCCAGGCAACAATTCCAATACAGTTTTTATTAGAGTTAGCTTCCTGACAGATATCTGTGATCTCATCGGCCGTTTTCACGGTATCTTTCCAAACTATTTTTAGCGGAAGATGCTTTGATTCGTTAAGTCCGTTTACAATTGCTTTTGAATCTGCTGCAACCTGGTTTAAGGTTTCATCTCCGTATAAATGCTGGCTACCCGTGACGAACCAGATTTCTTTTGCTTCTATATTTATCATTTGAATTCAGAATTATTTAGATTTTCAAAAAACCCCACAGGTTTTTAAAGCCTGTGAGGTGATTATTGGGATAGATATTAATTTTGACCGTAATAGGCATTTTTGCCATGCTTACGCTCGTAATGTTTTTTAATTAGGGAATCCTTCATTCTTGGTGCTTCCGGATTAATTTGTTTGGTAAGTAGTGCCATTTTTGCCACTTCTTCCAATACCTTGCTGTTGTAAACCGCCTTCGCCGCATCTTTTCCCCAGGTAAAGGGTCCGTGATTTCCAATTAACACCATAGGTACTTCCTCGTAAGAAAGGTTTTTATCCTTAAAACAATCCAGGATCTGGATCCCGGTGTTGTGCTCATAATTTCCTTCTATAAGTTCATCGCGCATTGGTGGTGCGCAGGGAATATCGGCGGCAAGGTGATCGGCGTGGGTGGTTCCAAAAATCGGGATGTCTAATTGCGACTGTGCCCAGGCTACCGAATAAGTGGCGTGCGTATGTGCAATTCCACCGATATTTTCCCAGTTTTTATAAAGAAAAGCATGGGTTTTAGTATCTGAAGATGGTCGCATTTCCCCTTCAATCACATTGTTTTCAAAATCCAGGATTACAATGTCTTCAGGCTTTAAAGTCTCGTATGGCACACCACTAGGTTTAATGGCAAAAACCTTTTTTTTACGATCTACGGCACTTACGTTTCCAAAGGTGTAAATCACCAGGTTTAAGGCATCCAGTTCCATATTGGCCTCATAACATTCCTGCTTTAATGCTTTATAATTAGAGCTCATTTACGGTAGATTTTCGGTTAATATTATTTTCTACAAAGGCGCCCAATTCTTTATATTCTTCCATCAAGCCGGCGTAAGTTTCCAAAGCTTCGGGTTCAGGGTGATATTCGGCTTCAAAATCGCTACCCAGTTTTTTACTGGCTTCGATTACATTTGGGTAAAGTCCCGCGGCAACTGCTGCATAAACTGCTGCACCAAGTGCGGGAGCTTCATCTGAGGAAGCAACTTTTATGGGCATATTAAGTACGTTGGCGAGGGTTTGCATAATAAAAGGTGATTTACGGGCCACCCCACCAATACCAATTACGCTATTTATTTTCACGCCTTCTTCTTCAAAACGATCTACAATTTGTTTGGAACCAAAGCAAATGGCATTAATAAGTGCTTTAAAAATATGTGGTGCTTTTGATCCTAGTGAAAGTTTGGTAATCGCACTTTTTAATTCCTGGTTGGCATCCGGAGTTCTTCGACCGTTAATCCAGTCTAAGGCAATAGGAATACTTTCTGAAAGTGGAATTGCTTCAGCTGCTTCAGAAAGTTTTTTAATAAAATCTTTATCAATTTCATCTCTAAGCTTTGCTTTTTGTTCTTCGGAAATAATATCAGATTTGAAAACCAAATTCTCTAACGGCCAGTTCAGCACATCTTTAAACCAGGCCAACACATCGCCGAAAGCCGATTGCCCAGCTTCAAGGCCAATCATTTTTGGGATTACCGATCCATCTACCTGTCCACAAATACCCTTCACGGTTTTATCGCCAACATTTTCCTGCTCTGAAACTATAATATCACAGGTAGAAGTCCCCATTACCCGAACCAAAGTATGCTTATCGATTTTTGCACCCACCGCGCCGGAATGCGCATCAAAAGTACCAACCGCGATCACGCAATCGGTAGAAAGACCAAGTTTTTCAGCCCAATCTTTACTCAAGTTTCCCGCAACTTCATCTGAGGTATACGTTTCAGTATATAACCTGTCACGCAGTTCGCCTAAATATGGATCCAGCTGATTTAAAAATTCTTTAGAAGGTAATCCTCCCCAGCTCTCGTGCCACATCGCTTTATGCCCGGCAGCGCAACGACTGCGTTTAAAAGAGGATAAATCCTGATTATCAATGAGCATAAATGTCATTAAATCACAATGTTCCATCCAGGAATATGCAGCCTTTTTGACTGCTTCATCCTCACGAATAATATGGGCGATTTTTGCCCAAAACCATTCGGAAGAATAAATTCCGCCTTCATATTTGGTATAATCTTCTCCACCCCATTTTCTCGCCAATTCATTGATCTCGTTCGCTTCATCAATAGCGGTGTGGTCCTTCCAAAGCACCATCATTGCGTTTGGATTTTCCTTAAAACTTTCTTCAAAAGCTAGCGGAGTCCCTTCTTTAGTAACCGCAATTGGTGAGGAGCCGGTGGTGTCTATACAAACACCTTTTACAGCTGAACCATCAATGTTACTTTTAGCTAAAACGCCTTTAATGGTTTTTTCCAAACCTTCAATGTGATCTGCCGGATGTTGTCGAAATTGATTAGTTGCCGCATTACAGTATTTTCCTTCTTTCCATCTTGGATAATAGTAGGTATCGGTGGCTAGTTCCTCTCCACTCCCGGTATCCACAAGCACTGCTCTTACCGAGTCGGTTCCGTAATCCAGACCTATAACGTAGTTCTTCATTTTAATTGAATCAAATATTTCTATTCTTTTAATAATCTTATATCATATATGCCTGCTGTTCTGGAACCGGGTTTGGCTTCAAAACGTATGGTGATTTTACCATTGTCATTGTATTCTAAACCTTCCGGTAGATTATATTCTTTAAAGAAAAACCGTTCGCCTTCTATTCCCTGAAAATTTTCTTTGGCAAGGACTTCCCCATTAATATAAATGCTGAATTCCCGATCGGAATCTTTTCCGTAGTAAGTAATTTGAAGCTTGCTGCCGTTTTGTTCGCTGTCTCCCAGCTCATAACTAAACCATCCTGAAGCATCACGCCAATGACGATTTTGATGAACGCCGGTATTAGAGTTCTCACTTTGAATAAAATGATCTGATTCAGGTTGTTGTTCGCCTGGAACTACCCTATCTATGGTTCTTGATTCCAGTTTGCGCTCAGCGATTTCCGATGCTTTTAATTCTTCTTGCTTTCTCTCGTAGCTTTCCTTTGTTTCCATCGGCAGATAAATTGCATACCTTGATTCGTGAATATCATAAAAAGGAATGAACACCAGTTCCCTATATTTTTCAGGATAAATTCCTTCGGTTACAGAAAAGCTTAGATTGTTACCTGGTTTCTTTTTGACTTTGTGGACCAAATCTTCCGTGTTTTCAGCTAAAATTACGGGCATTTCAGAAATGGGAATTTGGGTACCTTCCGCAATATGTCCTCCACGACTGTCATCTGCAAAAACTCCTTTTTGATTCTCTTCTCCGGTCTTTGTTCCTAAAACAATAGGACCATATTTTAAAGCCGCGTAGTCTGATCCATCTGGTAGTTTTTCAGCAGTTATCCTCATAGGTAATTCCACTTTTATTCTATCTCTATTTTTCCAGGTGCGGTTAATTTTTATATAAGAGCCCGGTTCCTGATTCACTGTAAACGGCTTTTTATTGATATAAATTTTAAATTCATCTTTTTTCACCCAGGAAGGAAACCTGATATTCAAACTGAATTTTTGTGGCTCTTTAGTTTCTATTTTAAAAGAGGTTGTTTCTTCTTCCGGGAAAACAGTTTTCTGATGAAATACTATTCCTTTTTCCTTCCAGTTTAAAGTCGAAGGGATAAATAGATTTACAAACAATTCATTTTCGGAATGCGTATAAATAAACTGGTTATACTTCCCGTGATTCTCAATTCCGGAACCTACGCAGCACCAAAAGCTGGTTTGTGGCTGGGAATAAACCCTGTAATGCCCGGGACGCATTGGCGTAAAATACACAAAACCTCCTTTTTCTGGGTGTTGAGAAGAAAGGATATGATTGTATAAAGCCCCTTCATAATAATCTATATATTTTTCATCGGGATTGGCGAGAAACAATTTTTCGCTCAACTTTAGCATATTATAGGTGTTGCAGGTTTCCGGTCCCTGCACGCTGGAAATCATTTCAGAAAAATCATCCGTAGGATGAAAATGCTCCCTCACACTATTACCACCTATGGCTACCGAGCGTTTATTGACAACATTATCCCAGAAATAAGTCGCGACAGTGTGATAATCTTCATTGTCATCCAAACCCGCAATTGTTTCAAAACCGATTACTTTAGGAATCTGCGTATTGGCGTGCATTCCATTCAGGATATCATTATTGGAAGCTAATGGATTTAGTAATTTCTCATGTGAAAATTTATAAGCCAATTCCAGATATTTCCCCTCCCCAGTTATTCTCGCCACATCGGCAAAAACTTCATTTAACCCCCCGTGTTCAGAAATCAATAGTTCCTGAATTTGTTCTTCTGAAAGTCCGTCAGTAACCTCAAGCATCCAATCAGAAAGTTTGATCAACATTTCTTTGGCCTGAAGTTTTCCAGAAATTTCATAGGCGTCCCGAAGCCCCGCATAAGTTTTATGAATGTTGTATAAAGGCACCCATTTTCCATTCAAGCTAAAGCTGGCTGCATCGATATTACCTTTGGCAATTTCGTCCCATAACGCTTTACTTCCGGGAACTCCACCGATATAGCCATTGCCATTTGCCTGCTGAACTCTTTCTAATTCATTTAAACTATAATTTAGCAGGGAATCTGCTTTTTCACTTCCTGCTGAAGCTTGCATCTGTGCAAGCGCGGTAAGATAGTGACCGCCAATATGACCATCCAGCCCTGAGTTTTCCCAATTAGTATAACTATTTGCTTTTGGATTTAATCCGGCTTCGCGTAAAAATGGTGCTAAAAGTTTATCGGGATTTAATTCTAAAATATAATCTAAATCGACCAACATGGCATTGCGAAACGGCCCTTGCTCTAAGCTGACATCTTCAAGCTGGAAAGTTTCCAATTTGGCCTGCTGGCCAAACATTAACGTTGTGACCAGGCAAACCAATAAGCTTAAAAGATTTATTTTAAAATCAACAAAGAATAATTTCATATTGAATTATTTAGACGATAGTACAACTACAGAGAATGGTGGCAAACTAACTTCTAATTTGCCATTTCTCAACTTAAAATCTTTAAATTCAGTAATATTAATTTTATCCGGATTATCAAAAGTGTTGTGGTCCTGTATTTTTCCTGATTTAAGGATTTCTCCTTCTATATTATTTACATCAAGCCCTTCTAAATCAATTTCAACTTTATGTTCTGCACTGGCATCTATGTTAACCAAAGAAATATTGGTATTTCCGGCTTCATTCTTTGAAGCTGAAACAGAAATTGCAGGTAAAGATCCTCCTTCAAAAGTATACTCAGGAGAATCAAAATTAACCGGTAGCAACTGTGCATCGTGGTGTACGGTGTACATTTTAAATACGTGATAGGTTGGAGTAAGAATCATTTTCTCACCATCGGTAAGCGCCACTGCCTGTAATACATTTACGGTTTGCGCTAAGTTCGCCATTTTGACCCTTTCACTATGATTATTAAAAATATTAAGTGTAGCCCCGGCGATCATAGCATCTCTCATAGTATTTTGTTGGTATAAAAAGCCAGGATTGGTACCTTCTTCAACGTCGTACCAACCTCCCCATTCATCTACAACAAGATCTATGGTATTGTCTGGATCATATTTATCCATCACTTCGGAATGTTTTTCCACGAACTTTTCCATTTTGAGAGCTTCTTCCATACTTCTGAAATAGATCTCTTCGTCATATCCTGTCGCAGAACCCTTATTTTCCCAATCTATCACTGCATAATGGTGTAAGCCTACTGCTTCAATTAAAGATTTCGGAACATCACGCATTAAAACTTCGGTCCAGTGGTAATCGTCTCCCGAAGCTCCGGCAGCAATTCTGTAAAGGTCGTTTTCATTTTCCCAACTGGTCATAAATGTAGAATACTGCTTATAAATATTGGCATAATATTCTGCAGTCATATTACCTCCGCAACCCCACATTTCATTACCAATTCCCCAATATTTTACATTCCAGGGTTCTTCTCTTCCATTTTCTTTCCTCAATTTAGCCATAGGACTTCCTTCAGCGTGGTTTGTATATTGTAACCAATCTGTAAAATCCTCTACAGTTCCACTACCTACATTTCCCGAAATAAACGGTTCAGCTCCCAGTTCTTCGCAAAGATTTAAAAAGTTATGAGTACCAAAGCTATTATCCTCGGTTATCCCGCCCCACCAGGCGTTAACCATCGTGGGCCTGTCCACTTGTGGACCTATACCATCTTTCCATTGGTAGGTATCTGCAAAACAGCCGCCAGGCCATCTTAAATTTGGAATTTTTATTTCTTTTAAAGCTTCGATAATATCTATTCTTACACCGTCCTTATTTGGTATGGAACTGGTATCTCCCACATAAAAACCATCATAAATAGACCTTCCCAGATGTTCAGCAAAATGGCCATAGATATGTTTGCTAATTTTCGGAGCATCTTCAGAAGCCTCAAATGAAATTTTTGTGTCCTGTCCATTTACGCTAAAAGCGAAGCCCAGCATAAGAGCAAGTAAAATTTTAACTTTCATATTATTATTGATTACAGTGAATTAAACATCTTTAAGACCCTTAAGTGTTAATTATACATTTCCAAATATAAATAAAAGTTAATCTCAAAAACAATTTTTCTTTAACAAATTTTTAATTTTGTAAGTTGAGAAATTAAATTCAATATTAGCATGGCCGCATTTCGGTTTTAAATTTCAGTTAAAATATGGTTCAGAAATACCAATTAGAAGACAAAGTTCTTCTGGCAGTAGATTGTATAATATTTGGTTTTGATGAGGAAGATTTAAAAATTCTTCTCATTAAAAGAAATTTTGAACCTGAAAAAGGAAAATGGTCTTTAATGGGAGGTTTTCTTAAAAGACACGAAAACCTTAATATGGCTGCAAACCGCATCCTTTACCAACTCACGGGAATTGAACAAATTTATATGGAGCAGCTATATGCTTTTAGTGAAGTTGACAGGGATCCTGCAGAAAGAACTATATCGGTAGCATATTATGCCTTGATTAATATTAAAGAACACGATAAAACTTTAAGCGATAAACACTCTGCGAAATGGCATAGCGTCACCGAATTGCCCGATCTGATTTTTGACCATCCCGAAATGATTATTAAAGCAATGAAACGGCTTAGGCGCAGGGTATCTTCAAAACCCATTGGTTTTGAACTTCTTCCCGAAAAATTTACAATGCGCCAGCTTCAAAAACTTTATGAATCTATTCTTGGAGAAAAGCTGGACAAGCGGAATTTTATCAATAAAATAAACGCCCTGGATATTTTAATCAAGCTGGAGGAAAAGGATATGAACTCATCCCGGAAGGGTTCTTTTCTTTATCAGTTTGATGCAGAAAAATATCAACAAAAAGTGGAAGAAGGCTTTTCTTTCAAATTATAAGACCTTTAAAATTAGTGAATACTTCACATTAAAAATCCACATTAAAAAATCCTTTTGAGAGTAGTTTTATCGAACTTAATGATAATCAACCGTAAAATTGAAATTAAAACTTTTCTCCCAAAAGGATGATATATATAGTTATTGGCACAATATTTTTATAAATCTGTAATAGATTGCCAAATTAAGAAAAATATTATAACTTGTGGTCACAGAAACCATAAGTTTTGATCCTACACTAAATTTAATTATTGAAATTCTATCTTCAATAATTTTGAGAGGATTTTATACCATAAAATTTACCATTCAGTCTATATGAAAGAACCCAATTTTAAAATAGCTCTTTTAAATAGATACCATCTATTTTTAATATCCATTCTTTTATTACCAATCTTCACCTATGGCCAGGTAGGAAATCTATTCTCTACCGATGCAGAGCTTTCCAGTAGTTTAATTAATCAAATCTATCAGGATAATAAGGGATATATCTGGATCGCTACTGAAGATGGATTAGATAGATATGATGGCGCAAAATTTTCTATATATAAACAAAACAAGCAAGATTCTACTTCTATTTTAAATAACTACGTAAAGTCCATATTTCAGGACAGCCACGGAGTTTTATATTTCGGTTTTTTTAACGGCTTACAATATTTTGATCATGCTACTGAAGAATTCCATGATATTCCATTATTAACAGAAAATAACACTCATTATCCCGCCCACGTAACCTCTATGATTGAACGGAAAAATGGAGAGATTTTGATAAGCACATCAGGCCAGGGAATTTTAAAATTATCACAGGTGAACGGCAAACCCGTGGCACGTAAATTTCCCGAAATGGTTCCCTCTTCTTTTTTGGAAGGAATATTCGAAGATAAAAGTAAAAACCTATGGGTACTTAGCCAGGATAAAGGGTTATTTAAAATAACCCCAGCGGGAGAAATCACTGAATATTTTAATGCCAATGACTATGAAACGCAAATTTCCAGTATTGCTGAAGATCAAAATGGTGATTTGTATGTTGGGAGTTTAAGCAAAGGCTTATTTAAATATAATAGAGAAAAGGATAATTTTGATTTTATAGAAGATTCTAAAAACCTACCTGTAAAAACACTTTTTGTAAATAAGGAAAACGAAATTTTGGTTGGCACAGATGGGATGGGTTTAAAAATCTATGATCCTGTTAAAGAAAAAATGAGCGTAAACGATTTTAGCATAGCTAATTTCGATTTTAAGAAAACAAAAATTCACTCGGCTATCCAGGATAATGCCGATAATCTCTGGCTCGGAATTTATCAAAAAGGTGTTTTGCTAATACCAGACAAGGCCAATAACTTTAACTATATAGGCTACCAATCTGTAAAAAACAATATTATAGGCTCCAACAGTGTAGTCTCGGTATATAAAGACAAGCAGGATATTTTATGGGTAGGCACCGATGGCGACGGATTATATGGTGTAACCGAAGAAAAAAAACAGCGTTATCATTTAGGCAATAATGGGATACAAGGTTCTGCCAGTATAATGAGTATTTACCAGGATTCAAACGAAGAATTATGGATTGGCACTTACCTTAATGGTTTGGCAAAAGTGGACCGAAAAAACAAGGGTTTAGAATATATTGAACCTCTAAAAGACGAACAGAACAATACTGTTGAACGAATTTATAGTATTACTGAGGACAAGCAAAAAAACCTTTGGATCGGCACCCTGGGATATGGACTCTATTCCTATAATCTTGAAACAAAAGAAACCACAAATCATCATACTATTGAGGATGGAGCCCCTTATGACCAATTACACAATAAATGGATTAATTGTTTACTTCTTTCCAATACAAACACACTTTATATAGGAACTTATGATGGACTTGCCACCCTGGATTTAGAGAAAAACAGCTATTTAAATGAAAAAGGGCAAAATCATATTTTAACCAATAAAATTGTTTACAGCCTTTACGAAGATGAAGGAAATAATTTATGGATTGGCACTTCTGAAGGTTTATTTTATAAACCCAAAAATGATACTATCACCCAAAACTACACAATAGAACAGGGATTGCCAAGTGATGTAATAAGTGCAATAGAAGCAGATAGTGACAACAATCTTTGGATAAGCACGAACAATGGTATTTCTAAATTCGAACTTCAATCTAAGGAGTTTAAAAACTACTATTTCCGAGATGGACTTCAGGGAAATGAATTTAATAAAAATGCATCTTATTCGGAAAAAAATGGGCGTTTGTACTTTGGGAGTACAAATGGTGTTACTTTTTTTGATCCTTCAGAAATAACATCGAAAGATAGTAATGTAGACCTGAAAATCACAGGTTTTTATCTTCAGGACGAACCGGTAAAAAAAGGAATGAAATCTGGTTCCTATTCCATCATAGAAGAAGCGATTATAGATGCCGATACTATTGAACTGGCACATAATGATAACGATTTTAGCATTGAATTCTCTTCATTCGCTTTCAAAAACCAGCAATGGATCACTTATTCTTATTCCCTAAATTCAGAAAGCTGGATAAAATTGAGACCAGGGATGAATACGGTGACCTTTAATAATCTTGAACCGGGAACTTATAATTTTAAAGTAAAAGCCAAAGATTACGGTGAATACTCAAACGAGCAGGAACTTGCCATAATAATCCACCCACCATGGTATTTTTCTAGCTGGGCCAAATTAACTTATCTACTACTGCTTGTGGCAATCACCTATTTTATAGTCCAGGAAGTTCTGCAGAGGCGCAAAACAAAAAAAGAATTACAGGAACACTTGCGTGCCGAACAAATTAATGAAGCCAAGCTCCAGTTTTTAACCAATATTTCCCACGATATAAAAACCCCAATATCCCTTATTATAAACCCATTAAAAAAATTAATAAAAACAGATGAGGAAGAAGATCGCCAAAAACTCTATAAAATTATGGAGCGAAATTCTGAAAGGATACTGCATCTTTTAAACCAATTAATTAATGCTCGAAAATTTGATCAGGGAAAAATTGAATTAAAATATCAAAAAACAGAAATTATAAGCTTTGTAAAGTCTATAACCTCGCTTTTTGATGATCAAATAGAGAGCCGCGGAATCAATTTCTATATTAATCATCCAGATTCGGAAATAATAGCTTTTATAGATCCAAATCATTTTGATAAGATAATTCAGAATTTAATTTCAAATGCTATAAAATTCACTCCCCAGAATGGAATCATTGAAGTGAACATTGGAATTCTTGAGAAAAAGAAGGAGTTCTACATTAGTGTAAAAGATAATGGAGTAGGCATCAAAGAAAGTGAACTGAACAACATTTTTAACCGTTTTTACCAGGTTTCCAATAATGAAAGTCGGCAGTTTGAAGGCACGGGGATTGGCCTGCATTTAACCAAATCTATAGCTGAGCTGCACCACGGTACAGTTAAAGTTGAAAATAATAAGAATCAGGAAGGTTGTAAGTTTATAATTAGTGCACCATTAGGAAATAGCCATTTAAAAGAAAGTGTGATTATTGAAGAAACTCCTGCAACTTATCATAACAAGGAAACTCGCGCTATAAATACTATTCATAATCGGGACGAGGTAGAAAGTACTTCAGAAAAGAACAAACCAACAGTACTAATCGTCGACGATGATAGTGAAATTAGAAATTATATCGCTATAGAATTAAAAAGCCATTACAACATAATAATAAAAGAAAACGGAAAATTAGCCCTTCCCGAGGTAATTGAAAAAGCTCCCGACTTAATAATTAGCGATGTGGTAATGCCCGAAATGGACGGTATCACTTTGACGCGTAAAATCAAAAAAAATATTCATACCAACCATATCCCGATTATTCTTTTAACCGGTAAAACCGACAAAGAAACAAACCTCGAGGGACTGGAGATAGGCGCAGATGCTTATATCAACAAACCCTTTAATATAGATATCTTAAAGAAAACCGTAAAAAACCTGATTAAAAACCGAAATGTTTTAAAGAACACTTTTTCCGGAAATCAATTACACGAAGAGAAAATCAAGCATCTAGACCTGAAATCTGGGGATGAAACCTTAGTAGAAAAGTTTATGGAGGTTGTAAATAATAATATTAGCAATCCAAACTTGAATGTTGAAATGGTTGCTTCAGAATTAGGAATAAGCCGGGTTCATCTTTATCGTAAATTAAAACAGCTCACTAACCAATCGGCTGGAGAATTAATCACAAATATCAGGCTGAAAGAAGCTGCCAATTTACTGATTTCCAAAAATATTAATATAGCTGAAGTAGCCTACGCAGTTGGTTTTTCCAGCACGTCAAAATTTTCAACCAGGTTTAAAGACCTGTATGGAATGCCCCCCACAAACTACCGGCAAAAACAAAAACACGCTTAATTAACTATAAAAATGAGTCAATAATTTAATCCTCAGCCTGAAATAACAACGGAGCGAGCTGGTGTAAGCTACGACGCCAGGTATGGAATTCGTGCGCTGTTCCATCAGAAACGTATGAAACCGCATTAAAACCTTTGTTTTTCAATTCAGAAACTGCACTTTTTACGGCATCAGGCCTTTCTTTACTTCCTGTACTAATAAAAATTAATTCAGGTATCGTTCTGTCTTGGATTTCCTTCGGTTCATAAATACCTCCACTAAACAGGGCGTAGTGCGAAAACACTTCAGGCTTGTTTAGAGTGATAAGTTTTGTTTCAAAAGCTCCCATAGAAAGTCCTGCCATTGCACGGTTTTCCTTATTTGCCTTGGTTCTGTAATGAGTATCTATATAAGGAATTAATTCATCTACCAAAACCGTTTGAAAAGGTTCGATATCAAAGTCTCTCAAACCTCCAAATTCTATCTCATTGGTCATTCCATAGGTCATAACTATGATAAATGGTTTTGCTTTTCCTTCTGCCAACAGGTTATCCATAATAAGGTTGGCACGACCCTGATTGGGCCATGAAGTTTCATTTTCACCATATCCGTGTTGTAAGTATAAAACAGGATAGCTTTTCTCTGGTTCCAAATCATACTCGGGTGGCGTATACACAAACGCCCGGCGCAAAGTATCTGTGCTTTTTGAAGGAAAAAGGATTTGTTCAACCTTACCATGCGGAACATTCCTTAAAGCAAAGAATTCCTGATCCTGAGCCGGCACTTCAATACCACTCCCCCAGCGATTTGCTCCGTAAAAATATAAACTTCCGGGATCTGGCACAGAAGCACCATCTATGTTTAGCTGATAATAGTGAAAACCTTCATCCTGCGGCGCCGACTCACCTATCCACACTCCTTCTTCATCTTTTTCCATATCGTATTTCACACCGCCAATATCCAGTTGAACCTTCCTGGCTTCCGGAGCAGATATTTGTGTGCGAACCTGGCCTTTTTCGTTAACCATAGGATATTCACTGCCCGGCTGATTTACCGGAGAAGGTTTAAACTCTTCCTTATTATCCACCTCTTGGTTCTGTGCAGTACCAAGGTGGGATAAAAAGCCTAAGCTTAGAAAGAGTATTAATTTATAGTGTTTCATAATAAATATTTTAAATGTTAATAATGAGATTGGCCTCTCCAGGGAAATTTTGTTATTTAAACAAAAGCGGTGCAAAAGAAAACAGGTTGTGACGCCAAACTGGCCAGGTATGGCCACCCGGATATTCGCTATAATCATACTTTATTCCCATTTCATCAAATTTGGCCATCATCGCTTTATTATTGTTGTAAGCTATATCTTCCTCGCCACCCATAGAAAGCCAGAAAGACTCCAGGTTATTATTAATTTTCGCTGCATTTTCTTTCATAAAAGCATATTCCGGTTTAGTAAGTTCTGGATTGTCCTTAAACCAGCCCGAGCTAAAAACTCCTAAATGGGAAAACATATCGGTATTTCGGATACCGGCGTATAAAGTTTGAAGGCCACCCATGGAAAGCCCTGCCAAAGCCCGGTTTTCAGCTCCCGGGGCTACGCGAAAATTATTTTCTACAAACGGGATCACCACCTGCTTCAGTTCCTGCTCAAAAGTTTGAAGTGATTGTTGAAAGGAATTACGGGAACCTAAATTTCCATCCATCATTACCACCAACATAGGTTCGGCTTTGTTTTCGGCAATAAGGTTATCCATAATCAAATCGGCACGTCCCTGGGTAGACCAGCTACGTTCATCCTCTCCGCCACCGTGCAATAAATATAGCACCGGATAATCTTCATTTGAAGCGTCGTAACCCGGAGGAGCATAAACATACATTCTACGCCAGCTATTTGTTATGTCAGAAAAATAGCGCCTTGTCCGTACATCTCCGTGCGGCACATCTTTCAGGGCATAAAATTCTCCCTGCCGGGATGGAATTTCAATTCCGCTTGCCATTCTACCCATTCCGTAAAAGGTTTCGCTGGCAGGATCGGCTACTGCAACATCGTCAATAACCAAAGAATAATAATGAAAGCCCTGGCCTATAGAATCTGTAGTAACAGTCCAGGTTCCGCTGGAATCTTTTTCCATATCATATTTTCGCCCCAGATCTATTTGAACCTTCTTTGCTTCAGGCGCATCTATTCTGAAGCTCACCCGGTTATCCGGAAGTATCTGCGGATAATCTGCAGAACGAATATTTGTGGAAGCCGGAGTTCCTAAAACTGTGTACTCTGAAAAGGAAGATTCATCTACCGGTTTAAATAAAAACTGGCTAAACATATAGAGTCCGTTCTTCCAGACTTTAAAATCGTGGCCACCGGGTTCCAGGTAGTAAATATGCGGTACTCCTTCCTGAAAAAGATAATTATGAGTTCTCTGACTAACGTGGAGAAGATCGTCCTTATCACCACAAGAAATAAAAAGCAATTCAAGTTTTTCTTTGGCTTCCTTCGGATTTGGTAGTAGTGCTTTAGGTTCTTTGGTATTGGGTGCGGCAGAAAATGCGCCTACCCAGGCAAATTTATCAAGATTACCCAGGCCAAAGTTTAGAGATTGACCACCTCCCATTGAAAGGCCCGCAATAGCTCGATTTTCGCGATCTGTCAGCACCGGATAATTCTTTTCAATAAAAGGAATCAGGTCATTTAATAAATCATCTTCAAAACGGCTAAAAGCTTCAATTTTATCCGGTGCAAAGATATTTCCTTCGGCCCGGTCATTTTTCATAGCCCTTCCGTTAGGCATTACCACCAGCATCGGTTCAAGCCTGTTTTCAGCATAAAGATTATCAAGAATTACCTGCGGATTAGCTCCCTTCAGCCATTCTTTTTCATCACCTCCAATGCCGTGCAGCAAGTATAACACAGGATATGCTTTCTCTTTTGAAAAACCCGGAGGTGTATAAATTAATGCTTTCCGGGTATTACTTACCGTTTTGGAAGCATAACTAATTGTGTCTATTTTTCCAGTGGCAATGCCTGTTCGTTCCTCATCAATACCCTGAGGCATTTCTTTGGAAATCTCCTGGGCCGAAGAGGAAAATCCTAACATCATGAGAAAAATTAAAAACGTACTGAATTTTTTCATAGTACAAATAGTTTAAATTATTATCAATTACTTCAAAAGCGGAAGCATCTTTTCAGCATAACGCTCGCCCAATTCCCTATATCCCGCTGCTGAAAAATGTAACCCGTCATCCACGGCTTCACATCCTTCTGAAGAAACGATGTGAGCGTTGGGAATTTTATGCGGAAGCTTTGCAAGTATTTTATTCATACTGGCACATTTGCCGCCCTGCTCTTCTGAAACCATTTCCCCAGCTATAAGTGGAACCTCATCAGCATTTAAGTTTAGATCTTTCAATAAATCCTCATAAACGGTCTTCACTTTTTCGGGCCACTGCTCATCGCCGGTATTAGATTCGCCCTGGTGCAAAAGGATTCCTTTTATCACTCCCTTTTCCTGAGCTTTTTTTCCAAGGTCTACCAGGTGGCCATAAGGATTTCCATTGTACTGATTAATTCGAGACATCATCCAATCCGGAGCGGTATCTACATAATCCTGATAATTTTCTTTATCAAATAATTCGATTTTACATCCGCCTACGGCAACATTAATTACCCCGACTTTTACATTTTCAGGTAAATTCTGAACCATAGTTCTTCCAAAATAATCGGTGGGAGTTAAACCGGTATCGCACCGTGACAAAGGCGGAACTGCGGTATACCATTTCCCTGCTTCCCTTCCCAGCTCAGGACAATCTACACTTTGTAAAACTTGGAATCTTTCAGTCCCCAGTGTGTCCTGATGTTCAAATTTAGCATGACCTTCCATATTGGATTGACCAAAACTTAAATACACGTGGAAATTGGAGTCTTGAGCAAGACTAACCGAACCGGTTAGTAAAAGTGCCAATAGAAAATATTTTTTCATATTAAGTTATCAATCAGATTTTAGTTTGCTTGTGGAGTTATGATCTGGTAATTGCCACTTAATTGCATCAGGCTAAACAGGTAAAGAAGTCCGTCAAAATAAGGATCAAAATAG
This sequence comes from Salegentibacter lacus, assembly GCF_020164555.1. Lineage (GTDB taxonomy): Bacteria > Bacteroidota > Bacteroidia > Flavobacteriales > Flavobacteriaceae > Salegentibacter > Salegentibacter lacus. Next base: position 47,216 of record NZ_JAIQZB010000015.1, read on the forward strand.
CCATCTTCATAAGGTTCTAATTTTGCTTCCCAAATTTCATCTACAAATTTCCATCCTTTGGGGTGGGTAGTCATTAAAGAAGCTGTAGCAGCCGTAGAAACAAGGCCAAGCGAATGCCTTAACTTTTGAAAGCCTCCCGCTGGAAGTATCCAGTCTGGAGTTGAGCCGTCTATATTATATTGATCTACATAAGTTTCCAGTCCCTCACAATACAGGAAGTTTTGGATTCGGTGCGCATATTCTTGTTGCCATTCCCTGTCTTTGGCGTACCAGCTATAATCCATAGCGATATTAAAAGGTACACGCCAGGAATCATACCTAAAAGCATCCCCCATCTTACCACGGCTATGAGGTTCTCCACTGAATTCGGCATAATCTGGAGTCAAACCGGTTTCAGGATGGGTGGCGCGGTGTAGAAAAGCCCTGGCTGTATCGGCAGTTGCCCTGTAAAATTCCTCGCGGCCATCATTCGCGTATTCTGCCCAAACCTCAAAGAAAGCGGGCACGTGATAAGAAGGATCTGTCCAATCGTATCCGCCGTCGTGCGGTACAAAAGTTATCTGTTTATGTTCCTCATTGAGTACATTCCTAACTCCATCTGTACCATCCTTGCTCCACATAGCGTCCAGAATTCTCCTGGCTTCGGCGTAATAATCTATTCCGGTTTCGTTCCCCCAAAGATTGGAAGCGAAAAGCAAGGCGGTTACAAAGAACAATTCCCCATCTGAGGCTGATCCTTCAGCATTCTTTTTTCCCTTTTTTGGATCTACACTCCAGGCGAAATAAGCTTCGCTGGGCCCTTCCTGGTGCTGCATATATTTCACCGTCCAGCGCCAAAGCTTGTCAAAAACTTCTTTTTTATCAAACTGAACCGCCACCATTAATCCGTAAGAAAGTCCTTCGGTACGGGCATCTTTATTTTTAAGGTCAGATACATAAGCCAGGGAATCTTCTACTTCAAAATATACCCTGTCCGGTCCTTCAAAAAGATCGTAATAAGCTTTTTCCAGTTTTGCATCAATATCAGCCTGGGAATAACCGGCTTCTAAAAAGAGGTTTCTATATTCCCCGGTTTCCCAGGCTCCCTTAGTCCAGGGCTCCATTTTTCCACGAGGATCTTCTACTTCTTCATCACAATTTTGTGCAATTATATCTGTTGTAAAAAACAGAAGACAGAAAGTGCACAATACAGGTATATAAAACTTTTTCATCATTTTTTCTCGTGTTTAAAGTTTGAATTATGAATTATCCCTATTCCTCAGGAACAACATCGTTTGCCGAGGTTGCATATAGACCAATAAGGGTCCCGGTAAAACCGCCGGCCACATTGGTAGATAAAATATCGCCCGATACAGTGCCACCTAAATTTTCAAAATTTCCTCCGTTTAAAGCATAACTGAATTTATAATCATCTCCATCTGCCTCTACTCTAAGCTGAAGTTCTCCTTTTAATTCTATTTCCTTAGTGGCCAGGATTTCTGAAGATGCTTTTTCTGTTCTTTCTAATACTAAATAATCCTTATTGCCCTTTTTGGTAATACCAAAAACGTAATTGAAGCCTTCATTTTGTAAAGCTGTAATTCCAGCTAAATCATTTTCGGATTTAGGTTCATAAGCTATATTAGCTGTAAAAGAAAAATCTTTATGCTGCTGACGGTAAAAAAGCGTTGAAGTAGGTTTTACTTCCTTAATGTTCACTTTAAAAGGATTGATTTTAAGCCCTTTATCTGTGAATTCCATAAAATCTTCACGCGGTCCCCTTAACCCTATCCAACGGTAATCGAGTTTTTCTGAAGTGAAATCTTCAATATAGGTGAAATTACCATTTGGAAAAAATTCACCTTCCCCTGTCTTATTTTCAACACCTTCCGGCATTTCAAGCTTGGGCTCCATAGGAACTAAACCATTTTCAAAAACCGGAAATTTCCCGGACCAATCTACGGGTAAAATAAAAGTTTCTCTACCGGTAGTTACCCTGTCTTTTTCATTAGGTCGAATTCCTAAAAATACGCCGTAGTATTTATCATCGGGACCAACAACTAAATCGGCGTGTCCTGCCCAATCTACTTTATTCTTCCTGTCTTTTGGAAAATGACGCTGCGTTAGGATAGGATTGCTGGGTGCGGGCTCGTAAGGCCCCATCGGGTTGTCACTTACAAAAATTACTTCACTATGCCATCCTCCGGTACCACCTTCAGCACACATTAAATAATATCTCCCATCTTTTTTATAAATATGCGGTGCTTCAATCCAAATAGGTTTTTTGGAAAGATCTACCCCACCATTTACAATAATCTTATCGGTGCCCTCAATTACCTGGTCGTTCTCTATATCATATTCCCAGATTTTAATCACACGATGGCCCTGGTATAATTCTTCTCCTTCATCAGGAGCATCGTTATGAGTTACATAAGCCTTACCGTCATCATCAAAAAATATTGCAGGATCTATCCCTCCAAAATCAAGTTTAATAGGATCACTCCAACCTTCTTTCGGGTCCTGGGTTTTAACGACTATGTTACCAAAACCGCCGGCAAATTGGGTGGTGATCATGTAAAAAGTATCATTATGCGGATTGTACCTGATATCCGGAGCATAAATACCTGCGCTAATTCCAGTATCGTGTACTTTTAACTGAGACTTGCGATCCAACACGTGACCAATTTGCTTCCAATTTACCAAATCATTAGAATGAAAAATTGGAACTCCCGGAAACATCGCAAACGATGAAGCTACTAAATAATAGTCTTCCCCCTTACGGGCAATGGCGGGATCTGGATAAGTCCCCTGTAAAATTGGGTTATAGAACTCATTTGGTTCTAAAGGATTTTCATTATAAATATCATCATTCCCTTCATATACCACACTGGAAAATACGGGGACATTTTTCTGGGCATTACAACCGGTAAAAACAAATAAAGCCAAAAAGGCGGTGATTAAAACAACTTGATTTTTTTTCATTATTCACTTATTAATTAATTCTTATCGTTTTTTTATTAAATCTTATTTTGAAAACATCCAGTAATCGAAATATAGAATTTCACTAGCTGCTTTACCTTTAAATACAAAATATACATCGTGAACACCTGTTACATTTTCTATTTCTGTAGTAACAAGCTCCCATCTATCATTGCCTCCGGTTAATGGCACTTCTATTGTGCCTATCAGTTCGCCATCTAACGCATCAAGTCTTATTTCCATATTTACGTCTCCATTGTGAGTTGTTCCCACTCGGGCAGTAAATTCAGAAGCACCTTGCTCCCTGAAATCTACTTCTCGAACCTTTGAAAATGAATTATTACGCGTAGCCACTATGAAATTTCCAACCACCTCATTTTCCCTGGATTTTAAGCCTTCTGACCAGGCGATTGTTTCGGCTTCATTTTTAACATATGGGTTCAAGGTCTTTAAAGCTTCTTCAATCCCTTCGGTCATTTTTAGTTGTTTTACGTAACCATCTTCATTAAAATGCATTTCTTCAACAGCTACAGATCTTGTAAATCCGCTTCCACCGGGAAGTGTAGCATTATGATAAAAGAAGTAAGTATTTCCTTTAAAATCTACAATTCCGGGATGATTTGTAAAGGCGCCACCTTCTTCCGGCATTATCACCCCTTGATATTCATAAGGTCCAGTTATATTTTTGCTTGTGGAATACCCAATATGTTCGGGTAAGGGTCCGGCAGCGAAAAACATATAATAAGTAGCATTTCTTTTATAAAGCCAGGGTCCTTCTTCATAGGTTGTTGGCCTACGTGAATCTTCTTCCCCTTCCCGCATACCAAAGGCTTCAATAGTATTAGGAATTTGGGTTATTTTACCTTCATAACTTATCATATCTTCATTCAGCTTCACATAATAAGGCACCGGATTTCCCCAAAACAAATATGCCTGCCCATCGTCGTCAATAAAAACCGATGGATCTATATCATCCTGACTATTGCTTATTAAAGGTTTCCCCAGCGGATCAATAAAGGGACCGTACGGGCTATCGGCTACGGCTACGCCAATTCCGTTTTTTCCTTCCCTGCTTGTTATAGGCACATACATATAGAATTTTCCAGCCCTTTCTATAGCCTGCGGCGCCCAGGCGTTTTTTCCTGCCCATTCAAAATCATCATAAGCTAAAATAGCACCGTGATCTGTCCAGTTCACCATATCTTCAGTGGTGTACAAACGCCAGTCGTTCATAGTAAACCAGGTAGATTCATCTTCGTCGTGAGAAGTGTATAAATAGAGTTTATCGTTATAAACCATTGGAGCAGGATCTGCCGTGAAATTGGTTTGCACAATTGGATTTTGGGAAATACCTGCTTTAAAAACGAGTATAAGGCTAAGAAGTAATAATAATCTTTTCACAGTCATACTTTTTCTATTTTCTCGAACTTTATTTTGGGATTATACAGAGAAAACTATTCTACGGCTTTAACTCCTTCCTCCGTTTGTTCTACTTTCTTAATGGTGCCATCTTCATTGTAATACATATAATCTACAGCAATAGAGCGACGGTAACTCCCACCAGTAGGTAATACACCATTATGGTAAAAAAAATAATCTTTTCCTTTGTACTCGATAATACCGGGATGAATGGTAAAACTATTGGGAGCGCTGTCTGCGAGTATTCCACGATATTCCCACGGGCCTTCCGGACTATCGGAAGTAGCGTATTCAATTCTTTCACGCTCTTCCCCCTGACTCGCATATACTAAATAATACAGGCCTTTTCTTTTATAAACCCATGGGCCTTCTATAAAATTCTTTGGATTTAAATATTGGATATCCCCATCCAATTCAATCATATTATCTTTTAATTTGACCATTTTCAGGCTACCATTACCCCAGTACATATATGCCTGGCCGTCATCATCTACAAAAACCGAAGGATCTATATCATCCCACCCGTGTGGATTATCGGTGGTCATTTCATTATATATTAAAGCTTCTCCTTTAGCATCCTTAAAAGGGCCTAAGGGTGAATCAGCAACTGCTACTCCTATGGCTGCACCTCCATTGCTCCTGTCATCATCTTTATGAAATGTTGATACATAGAAATAAAATTTACCGTCTCTTTCTGCAACCTCAGCGGCATAAGCATCCCCAGTTGCCCAGGAAAAATCTTTTGGAGAGAGTTTTGGTCCGTGATTTTTCCAATTCTTCATATCAGTTGAAGAAAAAACCAACCAATCTTTCATTTCATAGTTGGTAGAAGATACCGAAGCCGTATCGTGACTGGTATATAAATAAACCGTATCGTCATAAACCAGCGGTGCGGGATCTGCCGTAAAAACATCTGTGATAATAGGGTTTTGGGCTTTTAAAAGCTGCGGTGTAAACATTAAGCCTAATCCACATAATGCCAGTATTTTAATTTTTAGTTTCATAATTTTATAATTTATCGGTTATAGTAATTTCTTAGTAGTTAATGTATACTGTTCTCCTTTAGAAGTTTTTAAATCGTATTCATAAACCTTATGAATTTTAACCGGGTTTAAATCTGTTTCTTCTGAAATAAGCGGTTGCTTAATTTCCGGGTGAGTATAGAATTTATTCGGATTATCACCTTTGGCTTTTTCCAGTCCTTCGCCTTCCAACGGGGTATATGACCGAATCCTAGCAATACCACCTAATTCAGATTTAATAATAACATTATCCGGCTTATTATTCTCCCACTCAAGAGCTACTTCAAAACCTCCACGAGCTCTTAAACCGGAAATTTTTCCTTTGCTCCAGTCTGCAGGTAATGCAGGCAGAATATAAATGGCGCCATCGTGACTTTGTAAAAGCATCTCAGCAATCCCGGCGGTGCACCCAAAATTCCCATCGATCTGAAACGGAGGATGCGCATCAAAAAGGTTGGGATACGTGCCGCCTTTTTCGCTATGGCCTTCCTGCATTGAAGGGGTTAACTGATCTTTTATCAATTTGAGCGCGTGATCCCCGTCAAGTAATCTCGCCCAAAGGTTCACCTTCCAGCCCATGGACCAACCGGTAGACTCATCGCCCCGGGCAACCAAAGAGGTTTTTGCCGCCTCAAATAACTCCGGATTGCGGTAAGGGGAAATCTGGTTTGAAGGATAGAGTCCGTATAAATGCGAGACGTGCCTGTGGTCGCTGTTAGGATCATCCCAGTCTTTTATCCATTCCTGCAATTGTCCCCAACTTCCAATTTGCATAGGAGGCAATTGCTGGAGTTTATCATTTAATTCGGCTATAAAATCTTCATCATCTCCAAGTATTTTAGCGGCTTTTGCTGTTCTTGAGAAAAGATCAAAAATTAGTTGATTATCCATCGTTGTTCCGTAGGTCAAAGAAGACTCAGGATGTTCGGTTGGGGCGTGTTCCGGGGAAATGGAAGGAGAGACCACCAGCCAGTTATTCTCAGGTTCCCTGATCATAAAATTCAGGTAAAACTTTGATGCTTCTTTTACTATTGGATAAACAGACTCCAAAAATTCCTTATCTCCTGAGAAATCGTATTTATCCAATAAATGCTGGGAAAGCCAAACCCCACCCATTGGCCACATTCCCCAATAGGAACCGTCTATCGCACCCGTCATTCGCCAAATGTCTGTATTGTGATGCATCACCCAACCTTCTGCGCCGTACATATCTTTGGCGGTTTTTCTTCCTACTTCTGAAAGTTCTTTCACCATTTGGATCAGTGGCTCGTGAAATTCCGGAAGATTTGTGATCTCCGCCGGCCAGTAATTCATTTCGGTATTAATATTTACCGTGTATTTGCTATCCCAGGCAGGATTTAACTGGTCATTCCAAATCCCCTGCAAATTGGCAGGCTGGGTTCCCGGTCTTGAAGAGGTAATTAAAAGATAGCGCCCAAACTGAAAATATAGGGAAACAAGGGCTGGATCATTTCCGGTTTTGAAATTTATGATCCTCTCATTGGTGGGTAGCTTCGCAGCTTCCGTTTCACCAAGATCTAGGGCTACCCGGTTGAAATAGGTTTGATAATCTTCCAGGTGAGTTTTGTATATCTCTTCTGACTTCTTTTTTTCTATTGCTGAAAGATATTCTTCTGCTTTTGCGACTTCATCAATACTCAGATCCCCGTAATTTTTGAAATTAGAAGCGATGGAAATATACAGTGTAGCACTGTTGGCATTCTGAATTTTAAGAGCTTCATCTACTGAAGTAATTTTTCCGCCTTCAGTCTGAATTTTAGTTATGGCCAGGAATTCAACTTTCCCTTCTATTCCTTCAAAATCGCTGGTTTTACCCTGTAGTTTTAATGTCCCATTTTCAGCTGAAACTTCAGCACCTCCTGGGCGATCCATCGTAGCTGTGAAATTTAAAGCTCCGGGTTTATCTGCCGTAATTTGTACCACGATCACCTGATCGGGATGGGAAGCGAAAACTTTAGTTTCATAACCTACACCTCCAACTCTATAGCGAGTTGTGGTAACCGCAGTTTCCAAATCCAGTTCCCGGTAATATTCAGTGTAATTTTTGTGATTCGGAAAAGATAATTTCAGATTCCCTGCGGTTTGATAAGGCATTCCATGGGAAGTTTTGCTTATGAAATGTTGATTGACGAGCTCCTGGGCTTCTGCGCTTTTGCCTTCAAACAGAAGTTTCTGCACTTCGGGTAAATATGCTTTAGCTTCAGGATTATCATTACGGTTAGGTTGTCCTGCCCAGATCGTGTTTTCATTCAGCTGAATAACCTCTTCTTGAGGATCTCCGTAAACCATTGCACCCAGTCGCCCGTTTCCTACGGGAAGTGCCTCTACCCATTTCTCAGCAGGCTTATTATACCAGAGTTTTAATTGGGAATCTTGACTCCAGGATTGAAAAGGTGAAATTAAAAACAGTATTCCCAGAATAACGGAAAACCCGAAACCGGAAAACTTACTTTTTGAAATTATATTCTCACCAATGCTCATCCCCTTCTATTTTTCAAATTGAACCCAGTCCACTTCAACCCCGGCACCACTTTTAAGTTGCAATAACAGATCCTGAACAGCGGTTGCTTCAGATTTTACAGGAGCCGAAAAAACCTCCCAATTTCCACCTTTTTGGATGGTAACTTTAGAAATTTCCTTATTGTCCTGCCCTGCCAGTTTCACAGCTACAGTACCACCGGTTAAAGATCTTGCTCTTATTTTGACATTTTTGGAACCTTCTGCACCAAAATCAACCTTATTATATTTTACCCAGGCTTCCGGTTTGTTTAAAACCACTTTCCATCCCTTAAAAGGATCAAGCCTATCTAAAAAGACTGAGGCAGCTCCATAATTGCTTTTCGCACTATACCGATCCACCTGAATTTCAGAAGTACTTGCTGTAATTCCAACTCCCCTTTTGGTTGGAATCACTTTTTTTATGTTTCCATTCTCTTCGAAGAATAAACTATCGGCACGATTGGAACGGTTTTTATCAAAATCGGGGGAAAGGTCGTTATCGTGATAAAATAAGTACCATTGATCCTTATAATTCACGATGGAATGATGATTGGTCCAGGTACCCGAAGCCGATTCATCCATAATCACCCCCTGATGAGTAAAAGGCCCCATTGGATTATCGGAGGTGCCATATTCCAGTCTTTCAGTATTATTGGCAACGTGCGGATAGGTCATATAATATGTGCCATTTCTTTCGAAAACAAAAGGTCCTTCAATATGCCCTTTTTGAGGGATCTCCTCGAAGGTCTTTATTTCTGAATCCAGCTCAAGCATATTATCCTTCAGTTTTGCACCATAAATTTTTCCACGGGACCAGTACAAATAAGCCTGCCCATCTTTATCAATAAAAACATTGGGATCTATGCCTTCTACTCTTTGAATATGATTTGGCTGTGGCTTATAAGGCCCCTCAGGTTTGTCGGCGACTGCCACGCCGATTGAAAAGCCCTTTTCCCCATCTCCGGCGTCTTTGAGTCTGGTGGGAAAATAGAAGTAAAATTTGCCATTTTTGGATACCGCATCAGGCGCCCACATACTGTAAGCCTTAGGATCGGCCCAGGGAACATCTTTTTGATCCAGGATTTTTCCGTGGTCTGTCCAATTGGTAAGATCTTCCGAAGAAAACACGTGGTAATCGGCCATATTAAACCATTCGGCACGGCCTTCCCCTTTTGGTGGCACAATATCGTGGGAAGGAAATACGTATAGTTTCCCGTTAAATACCCTTGCCGTAGGATCGGCAGTAAACTGGTCCATAATCAGCGGATTTTGTGCAAAAGCATTTACTGACAAGAAAAATATAATCAGACTAAGAGATATCGTTTTCGGCATTTTTGAGTGTTTCATCTTAATTATTTTTTTCAGCTTCAATTTTAAAGTAATCGAAATCTACATGACCACCTGCTTCTTTTGTGGCGTAGTTGAACAGCGCAAACCTGTAGCCCATAAAGTGCGGCAGGGTGTATGACATTTTAAGTTCGTTCCCAATGGCCTTCCAGTTTTCATTATCAAGGCTGTAGTAAAATTTTGCAGTATCCTTCCTGTCCTTAAAATCCCCGACGGCTTTAAGGTAAAGTTCCTCCTGATTCAAAGGAATACTTTCCACCTCAACGGGTTCTTCGGAAGCTCCATTGACCATAATAATGTGCTTCTTATTATTTATCATTTTAGCCCCTACAAATCCGAAATTTTTCTGAAGTAAACCAAGCCCGGCAAAATCTCCATTCTTCATTCCGGAGAGATCAACTTTAGTAATGCCAGAACTTTTCGGACCAATGGTTCTTTGGGTAAGTGTGTTTCGGGTATTTAAAAAGGAAGTATCTACCCTATCTGTAGTCATTCTTAAATAACCTTCGCGGTCTTTGACAGACCAGTAATTATCTTGCGGATTATGATTCCATTGCCAAACCAGAGGCAAATCTCTGTCTCCTGACTTTCTGCTAAAATCATCTGAAGCCACAATTCCCGGAATCCATCCTTCATTTGCGGGTAGATCCAGAGTTTCAGGTACCTTGCCATTTTCACCTAGAACAGGCCAGCCGTTTTCCCATTTTACAGGAACCAGATAGGGAATACGCCCAACCGCGCCATAATCGCGGAATAAATAGGCAAACCAATCCCCTTCAGGCGTATCAATTAAACCACCCTGTGCCACTCCTTTATCCTGAAAAGCGATTTTTCCTTCGTAAGGTCCGGTTATTTTATCGGCACGATGAATAATCACCGTTCTCATCCCGTCTCTTGGCCAGGCGATGTTGAATAGGTAATACTTACCGTTGGCCTTAAATATTTGAGATCCTTCCGCAGGAAGAATATAATTGGATCCAATAGGTTCCGTAGCGTTCTCAATTAGAACCCGTTCTGTACCTTCCTTTACTCCTGACAGATTATCTTTAAGCTCTACTATATTCAGTTTACCTCCACCCCAAATGAGATAAGTCTTTCCATCGTCATCAAAAAATAAAGTATTGTCGTGAAGAGATGGGGTAAAAGAAATCTCTTCAAAGGAACCATTTTCAATATCTTTTGTTTTGAAAATATAAGTTTTTCCTGTGGTGCTCGAAAAAGTGGAAACGTAAAAAGTATCATTATGGTAACGAAGGCTGCTTGCCCAGGATCCTCTCCCATATGCATTTTCACCATTTTCCATATTCAGGGCATCTGAATCCCCCAAAGTATTATAAGCATAATTTACTATTTCCCAGTTCACCAAATCATTGGATTTCATAATCGGCACCCCGGGATTCATATGCATCGTGGTGCTGCTCATATAATAGGCATCACCAACCCTAATTATAGAAGCATCTGGAACATCGGCATGGATAATAGGATTTTGAGCCTGCTGTTGTGCAACGACTGAATTTCCTAAAAACAGGCTTAAAATTATAATGAGTAGATTTCTCTTTTTCATATTCTTTATTTGAAATAGGGTTTGGCAAATTCTATAAAATATGGCCAGTTAGGGACTACAGTATGACCGCCTTCGTGTATTCTAAAAACAAGTTTACCTTCAGATAAAAACTCCCTAACTTGAGGAAATTCAGTTTTTGACAGTCCTTTTTCACCATAGATTTCATAAGCAGGACTCGCGTGAACTCCGGCTAAGTACATTCCTTTGGCGTCTATCCAATTTCCTTCAACCTTAGGATCCCCGCTGCTGATAAAAACAGGTCTTGGCGCCGCAAGCGCAATCAAATGATGGGCATCAACCGGAAGGTCTTTTGTTTCTAAAGGACCGCCGTATTTTATAAAATTGGGAGCAAACCAGTGGTATTGGGAACTGGAGACCAGATTCTCTACCTGTTCTCCAAAATTTCTTCTCAATATTTTAGTACCACCTGCACCGGCAGAACCTATAAATCCAACAGCAAATCTTTCATCATAGGCCATAGTGACCATCGCTGCTTTTCCGTAGCGGGAAAGTCCTTCTATAGCAACCTTATTTGCATCAACTTTTGAATGATTTTCAAAATAATCAAGCGCACGGCTGGCGCCCCAGGCCCAGGCTTTCAAAGCGCCCCAATCATCCAGTTTTCGCGGTTCGCCTTTATTTACTAAACCGATGATTCCTTCCCGAAGTCCAGAGCCATTATCGGCCTGATAACTTGTTGGGATCAAACTGGCGTAACCCCAGTTTTGTGCGAGTAATTGTTCCTGCCAGGGATTTTCCTGTTCAGGTGGGTTAAAACCTGCCGGGAAATTCCAATCAAATTTTAAAATTACCGGCACTTTTTGATCTGTATTTTTTGGAAGGGTCAGGGTCATCTGAATTTCGACCTCGATCTCGGGATACGCAGAATTATCTACCACTCCCAAGAGTTTCTCAACCTGCACCGGATATTCACCAATAATTGAATCTTTCCGGGAAACAACTTTCCAGTTTACAGCAGGGATATTTTTAGGGAATCTTCCATAGACTTCAGCATTAAAATCTTCTTTGATCTCCTGCCTGCGTTTTTCCCATTCAGAAACTGAAGTGACTTTTGATCCGTCTTTAAAATCCAAAAGTTCGGGCAAGCTGTAATCTACAACTTTAGATTCGTCAGAATTCGCTGCATTAGGATCATTCGGATTTCCAGAGGGTCCGTGCCGCAAGGAATCTATACCTAATTTCTGCAACATTAATTGATGATCCTGCGCACTTAAACGGTAAATACTGTCCCGCTCCTGCTGAGAAAACTGCGCCATCGATTGATTAACGCAGCTAAAAAAAATGATAATGCCAAATAATTGTTTCATTTTAAATATTTTACAGGAGGAGCAATTTAGGCTAATTTGTAATCACAAATCCGCCCTGAGGTTGAATGGTCAGTTCAAATTTTCCTCTTTTTTCTGTTATTTCTTTCTTTTCAGTTTTCCCCTTTTTAGAGTCATTAATAATACTGAATTTCTTTCCTTCCATTTCTGGAAGGGAAAAGCTCACTTTCTTTGCTTCTTTTGAAGCATTGATCCCAGCGATATACCACTGATTCTTGTGCCTTCTTGCTATCACGCTGTATTCTCCCGGATATCCTTCAATGAAAATAGTCTCATCCCAGGTTGTGGGGACGTTTTTCATAAAGTCTATGGCAAATTCCGGAGCGTCTTCGAGATTATTTGGCGTCAATGCGAAGAATTGAACCGGCGTTTGGAATAGAACTGCAGTTGCCAATTGAAAAGCATCAGAGGTTCTTCTAAAGTTTCCGCCGTCATTGGTTCGGTTGTAGCGTTCGTTTAGAACAGTACCGCCAAAATCCATACTTCCCACCGTGTTCCTTATAAACGGATGAATGGCAGCACTTCGGGCTTCCTGGTCGTTTGCATACTGACTGAACATTAGATTTTCTGAAGCAAGAACTGCTTCAGTACTTATAAAATTAGGATACATTACCTCCCAACCTCGTGGAATTGTGGCGCCGTGAAAGATCATCATTAAGCCGTGGTCATTAGCGTCGGACATTATATCCTCATAAAGCTGAATGGTCTCTTGCTTATCACCTCCCATAAAATCAACTTTAAGGCCTTTTACCCCGTTCTCCTGCAACCATTGCATCTCCTGTTTGCGGGTAATAGCCCGGTGCATTTTGTTCCTGGGCGTCATCGGGGCGTCGTTGGCAACGCCGTTGGAGTTATACCACAAGAAAACATCTACGTTTTTAATGTTGGCGTAATCAATGAGTTGTTCCATCCTGTCGTACCCAATATTCTGGTCCCAAAGGGCATCAATCAAGATGTATTCATAACCCATTTCAGCAGCGAAATCAATGTAGGTCACCTGGTCGTCATAATTCATACTGCCATCCTGCCACATAATCCAGCTCCATACGCCGCGCCCGAATTCATAATCCTGAGAGGCTTCGTAAAGCGGCTCCACCACATCAAAAGGAATGGTGGTTTCTACAATAGGTTTTAAAGTTTCACCAATTGTGATAGTCCGCCACGGAGTGCTAAATGGAAGGGAAATGGCCGCACCTGTGCTACCAAAATCATTATTTTCAGTACTATCGGGAAAAGCAATCGTATATTCTCCTTCAGCATTTGGATCGCTGAGATGAGCGCCCACGTAGGTACCGTCAACTCCGGTTTCAGAGAGAAGAATCCAGTGATCTTCAGTTTTAAATAAACCCGGAAAGGTATAACCTAAATTATTAGCAGAAGCGGCGGTAATATCCTGATCTAAATAATAACCTTCTTCGTAACTGGGCTTGGTCCGTTGAAAACCTACCATAGATTTAGACTGAGGTGTCAAAAAACCTTTTGCCGTTTTTTGGAAATTAAATCCTGTGAATTCTTTTGTAACCAAGTGGGCTATAGTGTCACTATATTTTTGAAGATGGTACCTAAATGCGATATCATTATCGCTAACGTGGAAAACAACATCGATTTTTTGACCTTCTTTATTGGAAAAAGTAGAAATTAACTCCTTAGCCTTATAATTAATTCCCGATTTCTTAAGCTTTTTGGACTCGTAAGTTTTCTCTACGGAATTTGTTTCATGGCCTTCAAAAGTCAAACCTTTGGAATAATCTGAAATATTTGTTTTCAGCCCTAAGCGGGACTTTTCCAGCACAACTTCATTCTTGTATAAAACGGAATAGGTTGGTTTTCCTTCTTCTAAATAAATTTCCACTTTTACAGCTTCATCGGGACTATTGATTACGGCCTTCTGTGCAAATCCCGTATTAAAACCGGTAATAATAGCTATAAATAGAAAAATATTTTTCATAATACATTAAGTGTTTCAAATAGTTTTATTTTGCTGAAGCCAATTCAATAAGCTCTTTCACCACGGGTTTCGCATTGTTTTCACGATCGAATAACAATGGATAATCGGTTCTTCCTCTTACCGGCCAATTATTTTTCCAGGAATTCCCATCGTTAACTCCCCAAAGCGCAACTCTTGAAATCTTATCCTGATGTTTTAGGAAAAGTTCAAAAAATTCTAGATATCTTTTAGTAAATTGTTGCTCAACATCTTCAGGCAAACCATCAGGAAACGGATTCATTTTATCTTCATATTCATAATTATCTGAAATTTCTGCACCCGCATCGCCCCAGGGTGATGGTAAAACACTTAAATCTAATTCTGTAATCATAACTTTGCCAAGCTCTCCGTAAGCTTGCAGGCTTTTTTCAAACTCCCTGATATCTGGATGACCAAGTCCTATATGTCCCTGCATTCCAATTCCGTGAACAGCAACCCCATCATTCTGAAGTTTTTCAACCATTTTTACCACACCGTTACGTTTTCCCGGATTGGACATAGAATAGTCATTATAATAAAGCTCGGCATCAGGATCTGCTTCGTGTGCAAACTCAAAGGCCAGTTTTATAAAATCTTCACCTAAAATTTTGTAGAATTTGCTTTCACGGTAACTACCATCATCTTCAATTGCCTCATTTACCACATCCCAGGAATGGATTCTACCTTTATATCGACCTACTACCATATGAATATGTTCCTTCATTCGTTGGGTAAGTATTTCTTTAGATACCGTATTTCCATCCTCATCTACAAAAAACCAATCGGGAGCCTGTGAATGCCATATTAGGGTATGCCCGTGAATGTGCATATTATTCTCTTCGCCAAAATTTACTAACTCATCAGCCAATGAAAAATTGAATTCCCCTTCTTTAGGTTGAATTCTTGCACTTTTCATAATATTTTCAGCAACAATTGAATTAAAATTTTCTTTGGCCACCTTTATTTCTTCGGGTTGCCTACCACTAATTTGCCAGGTGTTAAGTGTAGTACCTATATAAAATTTATCTTTAAACGCTTCTTTTAAGCTAGTTGGAAATGAATCGACATTATCAACTGATTTTTTATTAGTATTACAGCTGTAAAATGTAAAAAATACACTTAACAGTAATATAAAAATAGAGAATTTTTTTCTTTTTAGCATAGCAGTTTATTTTTAAATGGGAATAACCAGAGGGAACTGGAATAATTCTTAATATAATAATTTGTAATTTAATCTTAAAATGAATTATATAATGTGATATTTTAGAGTATTTGTATGGTTTTCAGGCAAATGGTTAAAAAAAGTTCTCCTAACATCCACAAAAGGCTAATTCATACCGAGCTATAAGCGTTGCTAATCCAAACGGTATCCAGACTTTTGGGGTTAGGAGAACTATCATTAAAAATCACACACGATTAAAATTCAATAATGGATTGCAACACTATTATTTACTGTTTATAAATCATTTTTTGATACCCTAATGAATTTCAAAATTCAAATTTTGGACATATCTTAGAGCTATTTAACTATTTCTAAAATGTGACGAAATAAATTTTATTGTTCATTAAATATCACAATTCTCTTTCTCTTCTGCATATTCTCCAAACCATTTATGTACAGGATTGGCACATGCTTCGGGATCGTTATCGTAAGCTATATCGCCTTCAGAATCGCCCTTATCGATTAAGTTTTCAGGGGCCAGTAAATTCCAACTTACATTTCCACTCTCATCGGCAAGAGTTTTAAAGTTTGCTCCAAATCCCCAGACACCGGCCTCGCCGGTAACGCCACCTTCGCCCCAGGCATTATAACCTTCAGGTGCCCAGTCTATTTCTGTAATAGCAACGGGAGCAATGTCTGCAACCGGCTTGATATTCTCTGCCCAATTACTTCTGAAAGTTACCGGATCATTATTATCCTCTCCCCAATAACCGGGATAAATATGTACAGAATACCCAATATTGTCGCCTTCAATAGGATTATTTGCATAACCCTTATAATGGGACTGATAGCCAGAACCAGGAATCCAAATTACATTTTCAAACCCGTTGTTACGAATCATATCTACCAAAGGCTGAAAAAACAATTTTAACTTATCGAAATGAGGTTGGGTATTACTACCCCATTCCCCATTAGTCCCTAAAATATGAATTGGTTCATTTGCTAATTCAAACATCACGTGTTCAGAATTTTTCAAGTCTTCGTGCTTCGATAAATAGCCCCACACGGTTTTTAGGTATTCGTGATATTCATCATCAACATTAATCCTTTCGGGGCATACTCCTGGTGGTCTCAGGATAACATACATTCCCCTGGATTTAGCATGTTCAACTAAAGGAAGAATTACCTCATTCACTCCTTCTACAAAACGATCAAAATTAAATTCAGAAATATCATTTTCCCCATCCACCTCAGCGCCGGGATTATTAGACCAATAAGGATCTATGTGTAGGCGTACCATATTTAGATACCAGCCATCTTCATCCTTATTGGTTAGTTTATCCATCACTGATTTGTTATAATCCAATGCTCCCTCTACATCATAATTGTTCCAACGCCATTCACCTACGTGGCCACCGTTAAACCAGGGATTAGGCGTCATGGCTACCCCGTGTAGCAATACTTTTTCACCACAGGTGTTTTTCAAATACCTACCCTCAACATTTAATTTAGGTGTATTTAAAGGCCATTCAATATCTATAGAGGAATCATCCTCCTCAGTTTGATCATCTTCTTCCGCAACCGGATTTTCTTCAACAGTTTCCGCGTCATCCGGCAGGAGATTATCATCAGCCGAACATCCCACTATAATAAATAGCAAAATGATTAGAACGGATACTCTATTTAAACCCTTGTTTACCAGCATTAATTAATTTTTATAAATTTTCAAGAGCTTCGGCAAAACTCTTATAAGCGGGTTTTCTGGTTAGATTTACATCCCACAAGCCCTGGAATTCCCCCGGTAGCCAATTTGCATCTTCAGGACTGTCGGATATTCCCCAAACGGTAATACCATATCTTTGAGCCTGCGGAACGTGTGCTTCATAAGCTTCAACTACGTAACTATACATATCGGCTTGCTGTTGTAAAACTTCATCTGTAGGTTCAGAGACATTTGTTCTTATGTCCAGTTCTGAAACTTTAATGAGTTTACCGGTTTCAGCAAGAAGTTGAAACATTTGAGCAATATTATTTTTATCGGAATCTATACTTATATGCATTTGAGTCCCAATACCATCTACAGTAGCACCCTGGCTTTCTATGTATTCTACATATTCAATGAGTCCCCTGGTCTTGTCTAAGTTATATTCAAGGTTATAGTCGTTTATAAAAAGGAGATCTTCGGGATTACCATACTCCCTGGCCAGTTTAAAGGCTTTAACCGCATAATCTTTACCAAGGTAGTCCTGCCAGTAAAATTCGTCACTGGTGATATCAAAATCGGTCTGCCCACTTTTTAATTCGTATGGATTTCCGTCATCCATAGGTTCGTTAACAACATCCCAGGCATCTACATAGTCTTTGGAAACTTCCATCATGCCCGTAATCCATCTCTCCATTTCACTGGCAATGATCTCCTCCTTTTCTTCTGGTGTTTTCTCTATAACACCCCCGGCATTGGGGTTTATACGCGAAAGCGTTACCTCATCAATATAAACTGTGCCTGCAAAATCACCATAGCTAATAACTAATCGCTCACGGTCTTCCTTGGTAATCGTCGTCTCCAAAGTATATTCCTCCCAGTCTTCCGATACGTTAAATGAGCCAAGTCCATCACTTGAATAATCAGATGGCGATTGTAGCTCGGCACGAAGAGTACCGGCAGTATTTGCCTTTACTTTAAAATTCAATACATAAGTTTCTTCCATTTCCAATGTAGGTAAATCATAGGCAATCTGTGCTTCCCAAAAATTCGTAGCGGAAGGATTCGTAAAGGTAAAAGCATAACCTGTATCACCATAGCCCTCACCTTCTGCTGATCGCTCCATGGTAGAGCCATTTCCCCAGCCAGCCCAGCCGTCGGTGCCACTTTCAAAATCAGAATTGGTAATTACGCTTGGATCCAATGCCGGACCGCCACCACTGCCTTCCTCGTTATATTTTTTCAGGCTTATGTTATCAAAATAATAAGTAGTGGCAACATTGCCGAGGTTAAAAGCAATAGTACTTGACTCTGCAAGTTCTTCAGAAACAATAATTCTTTTGGTAAAAGTAGTCCATTCAGCAGAGGCGGGAATAGCACCAAAAAAATCCCAGTGTTTATACTCGCCAGGTTGAATATGAGCCTGGGTAGCAAAAGAGGCATCAGCATCTGAGCGAACATCCATAGTAAGTTCGTATTCTTCCCCTACTTCCATAGCCGGAGAAAACTTAAAAAAGAACTGGCTTTCCCAATCGTTTTCCCGAACTTCTCCATTAGTCACCGCCAATGCCCTGCCCTCACCGTCTGCACCTTCTCCGGCAGCCGTAAAAGACATAATATCATTTTCGTTAGCCTCATAGTTTGCTGCTTCATCCGTTTCAAAGTCAGCACCAGCAATCTCATCCCAGCTTGGTCCGCCACCTATTACCGTTGGCGCAATTGTGCTGTTCAGATATTCGGCATTTTGATTAGCGTGCCAGATAAGAGTATGCCCGTATATAGAAGTTCCTGCTTGTTGTGCCGCAGCTATGAGTTCATTTACCTGGGCAAAATTCATAGAACCATCATTTTGCACGATGGCACCATGCTTCATTCCATAACCTACGGTAAGCTCATCAAAATTTTTATTAATAAGCCTGTACATTACTCCCTTATTAATATAATCTGAAATAGAAACAGCCCCACCTAAGGTGAAATTTGAGGTACTATCTTTATAGCTCTTAAGAGGTGCATAAGAATTAATATCTTCCTGAGCTTCTAAGCCCTCTGGCTTTTCTACTTGAAATTCCAGTGGATCAGGATCAGCACAGGAAAATACCATAGCTAATAATCCACTACATACGAGAAAACGATTTAAATATTTCATAATCGATTTATTTTTAAATTTTATTCTAATACTGGAGAAAATGTTTCCATTCGTACCCCACGATCTCTAAGTACAAGCGTATCTTTTGTACTCACATTAATTTCTTCAAGGTTAACCTGATAATCCAGATAAAGGGCATCACGATCTTTACCTCCCCAACTATTTTCTTCACCATCCTTTACGAACTGGCCGCTACCGCTGGCCGTATATTCATTAGAGGCGGCTCTAACTGTACAGTTACCAGAATCGTCAAAGCTTAAAATTAAAGTACAGTTTACTGCATAGCCCTCGCTGTTTTGAAAAACCAAATCCAGCTCCACTTCGTCCAGAGAACGAGTTGTTAATGATACTACTTGATCGTCTACCACATATTCTTCTTCTCTAACTACCGTATCATCAAGATTCTCATTACCCGTAGTTCCTTCAATAACATCCACACCACGGCGTAAATAATTACCGTGCCACGGATTTACATATTTCACTGCATACAAGATGAAGTCTTTAGGCAATACCTCCCAATCTTCTGCAATAGGCCTGCGCGGATTTGCCGCTAGTGGTATTCCTCTTAGAATGGAATCTGCACTTACAACATTGGTCATTTGAAGCGGAATTACATAATTTCTTCCAATGGCAAGGCTATCAGCAAAAAATGCATCGCTTAATTGAAATTCAACACCACCCGTAAGTTCTCCTTTTGGAATCATAATCTCATTCGATTCAAGCATATAATAGTTCTCTGGCATTGCTTGAACAGGTTGGCCGTTTTCATCAAATACAAGCCCGTCTGTTAAAGAATTATCTACCTCAAAATCTATAAAAACATCCTGATCATTATCGTAAGTTCCGCCGGTAGTGGCCATTATTTTGGCTTTACCTTCATTATCCAATGAAGTATCAAAAATATCTTCCCCAAGTGTAATTGTCCTTACCGGAAATTGGTAAGCAAAATAAACAGTTTGGTATTCGTAATCTTCAAATTCCCATTTATCATTCTCACATGACATCAAGCCCGAAAGAATAATTAAAGCGATTAAATATATTTTGTTTTTCATTTTCTGTTCTTTAATAATTAAACTAACTACCAACCCTGGTTTTGAATAAGTGCATCATATTTTAAAACCTCGCTAAAAGGGATAGGACCATACTGCATATATTCTTCATAAATCCTGTCTTCTACCGTTATAGTTTGATGATCACCATCAAGGATGCTTACCCCTCTGGCCGGAACTGTTAAGTCATCGCCCCAACGACGTATATCCCAAAACCTAAACCCTTCAAAACTTAATTCCAATCGGCGTTCATTTCTAATTAATTCACGCATTGCATTTGGGTCTGAGCCAATAGACTCTAAATATGCATCGGGTTGCGTTATTCCTGCACGCTCCCGCAATCCAGCAATCACATCATAAGCTGAAAAGCCGTGTGTTCCAGTTCCTCTGGGGCCCCAGGCTTCATTAGCAGCTTCTGCATAAATTAAATACAGTTCAGTATATCTCATTCTGGCGGTATAATGCTGTTGCGTATTATTGATAACCGGATCCAAATTAACATCCTGTCTTAGTAATTTTCTTAAATAATAACCTGTTCTGGTAGATGTTTCTACCGAATTTAGCGCATCGTTAGTAGTTCCATCAGCAGCTGTTACTATGGTAGAATTATTTGGTCCTGCCGTACTTTGATTTACCACCACATAATGTTCTAATCGCGGATCTCTGTTCGAATAAGGATTTGAAGGATCAAACCCACTTGCGGGATCGGAAATTGGATAACCATTAGCCATTGGAAATGAATTCACAAGGTTTTGTGTTGGATTTAGCTGTCCGTCACCAAATAAAGTCGGCGGAAAATGCTGCTGTTCTAAATCGCTGGTTTCTACTACATCGGTTCTCCAAATAATTTCGGGTGGGTTATTACCTCCACCAATACCATTTATTTGTGAAGCATTTTTATACCAGGTATGCCCATCTTCTGCGATACCACTAACACCTCCGTTGTCTGCCAGAACCTCACCGGCATAATTGGCAACATCGGCCCAGGTAGTAGTATTCCCATCGGCATATGCCGGACTTGCAGCTAGTAATGCTGCCTGTGCTCTTACGGTTTTGGCAATTCTGCCCGTCATTCTTTGTTTGGCATATTCTCCAAAAACCCTGTTGTAATCTGCTAAATCTGAATAACCTTCTGGTAAATTAGAGAGTGTTTCATAATCTAAAGGAAGTAATGCTTCGGCTTGTTCCACATCAGCATATAATTGTTGCATACACTCTTCGAAGGTTGCCCTTGGCTGATTAAAATCTGAGGCCGTTCCTTCAGGTTCCAGTAAAATTGGAACTCCTAAAAGCTCTCCGTTAGCCCATCCTGAATGTTGGCGCAAAAGATAGTACATATATAGTGCTCTTAGCCCGTAAGCTTCCCCTTTAAGTCTATTGTTAAACATCGCGCTTATTTCCTCATCATCAGACCAGGTAACTTTATCTGCCTCTGCAAGGAATATATTTATATACTGAATAGCAGCACGTGCATTTTGCCACTGGTCAAAAGGATTGTTTTGCGCAGTCCACTGTCCGGTAGCAATTTCGCGATATGGATTATTGTTCACGTTACTAACTGCATCATCTGTTGCAACATCACTAAAGGAATAGCCATTATTTGGCAACCTTGTATAAGCGTTGAGTAAAATACCCTGGGCGTATTCCGCCTCAGCATACATATCTTCAAGGCTTCTATTATTCTCTATGGCAGGTTCTATAAGATCGTCACAACTTGTAATTGCAAAGACCATAAATAAAAGAAGTAGTAATTTACTTTTCATTTCCTTTTATATTTAAATTTTTAAAATATTGCTTTTACGCCCAGGTTATAAAATCTATTCTGAGGCGCGCTTCCTACATTTAACTCTAAAACCTCACGTTCAGGAGACACGGTTAATAAATTAGCTCCATTCACATACACCCCTAATTCCTGTACAAACGATTGAGCAAATAGTTCTTTAGGTAAATTATAAGATATCTGGACCTTGGCCAGGTCAAAACGATCTGTACTATAAAGCCAGAAATCTGAAGATCTAAAGTTGTTATTACTATTGGTTGTAGTTAACCTTGGATAGGTAGCAGTTTCACTCGTCTCCGGCGTCCAACGATCACGAGCTATAATTGAATATTTATCTTCTCCATCCATCCAGAAGTATGAATTATTTTTCATAGCGTGTGCGCCAAAACGTCCAATACCAAGGGCGAAAAAGGTAAAGTCTTTCCATTTCGCAGTAAAATTCACACCTAAAGTTAGTGGGGAACCAAACCAGCCTCCCTTACCAAGATAAACCTCATCCTGGTTGTCTATAATTCCATCGCCATTTTGATCTACATATTTAATATCTCCAGGTGCAACCTGTCCATAACTTTGGCCTGGTGAATTCTCAATTTCTTCGGCACTCATAAAAAGCCCATCGCTTTCAAGACCCCAAATAGCATCTAATGGATTTCCCTGCCTGTTTTGATATGCATCTTCAAACATTTCTGCCCGCTTCGTAGCTTTGGTTTCGTAATAAGTACCAACCACTCCAAGTGTAGTTTCTAGTTCGCCAAATTGTTGATTCCAATCAGCTCGGAAGTCAAAACCAATACGCTGATCATCATTATAATTCACAAAAGGAATAAATGAAGAATTTGGCCATCCAGTACTAAAATAGTTAGGATATAATACAGATGCCTGTACAATACCGCCTGTCATCCTGTTCGCGAAAAATGATCCCTGAACATGGAAAAGCTTATCAAATAGCGAAGCCTCTACTCCAAAATTAATTTCTTCTCTTTTAGCAAAAGTCAAATCATCATTCTGGCCTCTTCTTGAATCGGTTGAGCGGCTTAAAGCACCATCTCTCCAGTTAAACCAGGCCCCATCTGTTTGGGTATAAATACTTTCATAAAGAAAGTAATCCTGAATATCTATATCGGTATGTAAAATACCTGCTGAAGCGGTAAGTTTTAATTCATCAAATACCGTTGAATTCTCAAGGAAATTTTCTTCACTTAAGCGCCATCCTAAAGTAAAGGTTGGAGAAAAAGCCTGGCGGTTTCCTTCTGGTAACTTCGCGGAATGCACAAGGGCACCGCTAAAATTCACAAAATATTTTTCTAAATAGTCATACCCAAGGTACAAGCCTAAGTTGGCATTACTGGTACGGTGATACTCCTCTGAAATAGATTGTTGAAATCCATTGGCTATAAGCATAGCTGAAACGTTATGGTCTTCTTCTATTTTAGTTTCATAGTTAAATTGACCCGAAAACGAAATCGTTTGTCTATACCAACTATCACTTATGTTTTGTACTCCAGACCTGGCATCCTGACCATATTGTGTTAAACCTGCAATTAAATCTCCCCCATCATAATTTGTCCAGCTCGGCTGAAATACTGCGTACTCATTGTTATACGACTGGTTGTAAGAGGTAGAATAATCTACTCCAAAATTTGAATGAAAACTCAAACCATCAACCAGATTTCCCAAATCGGCCCCTATACCCGTATTAAACTGAAATTGCCTGCTGGTGTAGTTATTACTTCCACCGGCATAAATCGCGGCAAAGGGATTGGTCTGGTCAAGTTGGGTTCCCCCTAAGAGATACTGCCCATCTATAAGGTAACTGCTATTGTTTACAAATTGCATTGAGTTCTCATCAGATTCCTCAATCATACTCGTAGGAATTAAAGGAGAAAATCGGTTTGGCCTTAAACTTGCAGCACCGCCCCAGTAATCTGTATTCACTCCCCAACCGTTATAATATACTGCCGATGCATTTACGGTGGCGTATAAGGTTTCGGTTATATCAATATTTACGTTTCCACGAATATTGAATCTTTGAGATCTGTTATTTTCAGCTTCACCGAAATCTAGAAGTGAACCTGCTGTGTAAAATCCAAGATTAGTATAATATTGAGCGGTTTCATTACCTCCTGAAATCTGAGCGGTAGCGTCATACCTATTATAAGTTTCCTGTAAATAATCTGAAGAATAATAATTTACATCGGGATACCTGTAAGGGTTATCACCTGAAGCATAGTTATAGATAGTTTCATCATTATAAAGTTGGCTTAAACCATCGTTTGACCTTGCTTCATTATAAAGCGTCATATATTCTGCAGAGCCCAAATATTTCGGATAACTTTTAGGCACATACATCCCCGCATTTACCCTTACATCAATTTGCTGATCCTGAATTTTTCCACTTTTTGTGGTAATTTGTACAACACCTTTAGCAGCCTGGCTACCATATAATGCTACAGCTGAAATTCCCTTTAAGAAACTAATTTGCTCAATCTCAGTAGGCATTATACTACTTGCATCTCGCGGAACTCCATCTATAAGGACTAAGTATTGATCCATTCCCCAAATGTTTCCGTTGAAACCATTGGCAAATCCATCCATGTTTTCGAGCGTGTTTGTATTATAGTTCTTCTCCATTAACTCTTCCAAATCCACTACTGAGACTCCACTCAATAAATTTCTCTTTTCTACCGTCCTAAATGCTACGTTAACATCTTTATAAGCTTCTAATGGTTCCAAACTTATATTTTTCAGATCCGGTGTAGCTATCACTGTTTGCGATGTATATTCCAGGGCTTCTACAACTAAATTGGAGTATAAGCTCGTTGAAATTGAAAAGCTACCTATAGAATCTGTAACTACGATATTACCGGAAGCTGCCATAACGGTAGCGCCTACTAAAGGCTTCCCTTCTTTGCCTCTAACAATGGCTTCCACATCAATATTTTCAGATGTTTGTGCGAGCCCTATAAAAGGCATCAAGGCAATTAGTGCACAAAAAACTACTTTAAATTTTATAATATTCATTCTCTATATGTTTAAATTCAACACAATGTGGTTACCAGCCAGGATTTTGACTAAATTCCAAATACATATTTACGTCCACATTTTTTAAGGGTAGCCAATAGTGTTTGCTACTAAAGTTTCTTTCAAGAATAACTTCTTCCCTTAAATTTAGAACCCGGTTTTGCGAAGGATCATCGGTATTAAGTTCTCCCGCTCTATCAAATTCTACAGATTTCTTTAAAGTATATGGACTTTCGGTTAGTAACAACCAACGTCTTAAATCATTAAACCTGTGTCTTTCAAAAGCTAATTCTACAGCACGCTCCCTGCGCACTTCATTCATAAATGCGCCCAAAGACCCTAAAAATTCATCGGCAACATGACCAACACCGGCTCGATCTCTCACAAAATTAATAGCATCTACAGCGGTTTTACTATATCCCGAAGCCTGGCCAGTTGGAGATCCATAAGCCTGAGCAGCTGCCTCGGCATACATTAGATACACATCAGAAAGTCTCATCCAGGGCAGGTGTATATTTAGGTTATTCCCATAACCATAACCTTCATCATACTTATTCGCAGTAATAGGAATAAACTTGTAAAGCATATAACCGGTTCTACTTCCAGTTCTAATATTTCTGTAACTCCCGCCGGTAAAAAGATTTGCGTAACGGTTATATTCCTCATCGGCTGGCATAGAACCCTGAACAGTACGAACCCCATCATAAACAATGTCATTATAGAATCTTGGGTCACGGTCTTTCCAGGGATATTCAGGATCATAACCAGATTCGGGATCGGCTTGCGTAATATCGTCAATTGGCATTCCGTTAGCCATTCCGTAGAAATCTACATAGTTAGCAGTAGGAAGGAATTTCACATCTCCATCGGTTAAAATTGGAGACGGCTGATATTGTTTTGCCGTACCATAAGTAGATCCATGCGCCCCAAAATAAGGACCGCGAAAGATAGCTTCGGTACTACCGGGTAATTGCCAGTTTTGACCTGAAGTATAAAAGTTTAAATGATAATCTGAAAATGGTACTAAGGAATAATTCGCTTCACCAGATTCGGTTAGGTTAAGCAATTCTGCAAAGGCTTCAGCAGCTTTTTGAGCATAAGAAGTATTGTATCCAGAATTACCGGTTGATTCCTGATTCATTAAGGGGCTTGCTGCCCATAAATAATTCTTACCTAAATAACCAAGTGCCATTATCTTATTAATACGCAATTGGTTTTTACCTAAGGTGGCACTTCCGGCATCTGTTTCGTTCCAGTCTACTGGCAACAAATCTGCGGCGGCACGAAAATCCTGTGCTGCAAGGTCTGCGGCTTCGTGATAACTTAAACGAGGTAATTGAAGTTGCTCATCACTTGGTAATACTTCATTAATATATGGTAGACCTCCAAAATATTGGATGAATTGAAAATGGAACCATCCTCTAAAGAACAATAATTGTCCTCTAATTAAGTCTTTTTCTTCCTGGGTGGCATCTGTAAGCCGGTCCATATTAGCAAGTCCCAAATTGGCTTTTCTAATTCCATACCAACCTAATTGCCAAAGGGATTTAGAAAACCTGTCATCATCTGTGCTGGTGTTATATCTATCCATCCAGCCGGCCTGCCAGCCATCGAATTCTGCTTGCCAACCCCAAAAATTTCCGTTTTCAATCTTATTTATAAAATGAAAATCCCTTGCGGTAGATTCAATTTCATCATCTCCCCAATTCCAGGAATTTGTCCAGTACGCATTTGTAAAATCTGGAATACAGTGATATAATTCTTCTGTAAAACCCTGAAAATTAGTGAAATTTTTAAAAGCTTCGTCTTCTGAAACTATAGATTCATCTTCCCTGTCTAAATAATCTTCACACGAAGAAATTAAAATTATGGCAACTATTGCAAAGCCAAATTTTATAATATATTTTAAGTAGTTTTTCATAACACGCTTTTTTAAAAAGTAATATTTACTCCTAAGTTATACCGCTTCACAGTAGGATATGCACCCTGAGAAGCCCAACCTGTTCCCGCAAAATTAGATTCCCTGTCATCGGGCATATCAGACCACAGGAAAAGATTATTTCCATTTAGAAAAATCCTTAGGTTTTTGACCCCTAATTTGTCCACTAAACTAGAGCTGGCGTCAAAAGTATATGCTATTTCAGCATTTTTAAGTCTTAGGTAAGAACCATCATACATATACCTATTGGCATCATTATAACCACTAGGGGTGGTAAGCCACCTTGGTACTGGTGAATCGGCATTAAAGTTGTTTTTTGACCAGTAACTTCCTTCTTCATAAACCACGTGATTCTGGCTAGTCAAACTTCCCAGTACAACCTGACGGGTTACATTATTTACTCCGTAGAACTGCACGTAGCTACTAAAGCCCTTCCAGTCGAATCCAACAGTAGCGTTATAGGTATTTTGTGGAGAACCGGTAAAACCGTATGGAATATTATCGTAAGCATCTATTACCCCGTCCCCGTTAAAATCTATAATGTGATAATTTCCGGGTAGTTTTTGATTATCGTTAGCATTGTGAATGGTACTTGCATAAAGATCATCCCAGGTGTTGTAATAACCAGGAGTAACGTGTGAATATGCCTGACCAATTTGTAATCCTGCATTTTTTTGATAGTTCGGTAATAAGGTTGGATCATCTGCATCTATTACTTCATTCTGAGAATGAGTCATATTAATATTTGACCATAACCTCAAACCATTCTGGAACCTGTAACTTAAATCAAGATCAAATTCAAAACCTTCATTTTTTACGTGGCCAAGATTTGCAACGGGCGCTTCTGTTCCAAAATAAGAAGGTATTGCTCTATCCCCACCATTTATTAAAATATCGGTTCTTTCATCTCTAAAATAGTCGAAACTACCTTCTACAAATCCATCAAAGAATCCAAAATCAACTCCAATGTTTGTTTTCTTTACTTTCTCCCAGGAAACATCTGGATTTCCTACCGATTCTTCCGAATACCAGGTATACGGACTCTGTTCAGCCTGCTCGCCTGTTACTCCCATTCTGGCGAGTCCATTATAGCCCCATTGAGTCATATATAGAAATCTTCCGGCAACATTATCATCTCCTATTTCACCGTAATTGGCTCTAATTTTTAGGATATCTAAAAATGAAACAGAATCGAGGAAATTTTCTCTTGATAAAATCCAGCCAATCCCTCCTGAAGAAAAGAAAGCAAATCGGTTTTCAGGGCTAAATTTTTCAGACCCGTTATAAGCACCGTTGTATTCAAAAGTGTATTTATTGTCTAAAGTATAAGTAGTTCTAAAAACCCAGTCTTCTCTATATCGTGGAATTTCGCTACCGGTAGCATTTTCATTTCTGTTCATAAGACCCATCACAGAAACATCATGACGTCCAGCAAAATTTTTGGCATATCTTAATTGTAACTGATAGAATAGCTTTCTATGAGAAGACCAATCCTGCACAGCACCTGGACTTGTAGACCATTTTACACCTTCCTGGAAATCAAAACGGCTATTAGGATCATACGCCTGCTGATACAAAACGGTACCTGTCTCCGGGTCTATCCATTTTTCCTGTGTATCGTTATACAAATCATTAATTCCACGGTCCGCTTCAACAAATGTATTATCTAATGCAATGGTTCCGTTAAAATTAAGACCATCTAAGATCATATCCAGATCCTGATCTAAGGTGAAGTTTGTGGTTAAGCGAGTAGTAGTCATATATTGAATTCCACTAATTCCCAATACTCTTACAGAGTTGGTAGCTGCACCTTCATTTGGCGCATAATACCCCCAGGCTCCATCTGAATATCTTGGAAGAAAAACATCTGGTGCAGTACTGTAAGCTGCAACCCACATGCTATACTCATCTCCAGTAGCTCCCCACGGACTTTTCTTCACCCCGTGAGAACCAGCTAAGTTCACCTGGAATAAAGTTGAAGGAGTTATTTGAAAATCAAGATTACCTCTTACATTTAAACGGTTAAATCCATAACCGGGTTTATACCCTCTGTTATTATCATACTGTCTCATTAAATCGCCTTCTCTAAGGAAATCTGCAGTAGTAAAATATTTTACAAAATCGGTTCCCCCACTTACATTCACGTTTGCGTTATAAGACATTGTGTAATCACGAAAAAGTGTGTTTGCCCAATCTACATTTGGATAGCGCTCTCTTTCTGCCTGGTTTGCCGGATTTCTATATTTGTCAATAATATCTAATGGCATATAATCATTCCACGCGCTTGGGTTTAAACCAAGTTCATTTTCAATTGCTTCATTACGAACTCTTAAAGCATCATAAGCATCGTATTTACCCGGTAGTTTAGATGGCCTTTTCATGGTGGTGTTTACTCTTGCCCTTATTATGGCTTCACCTTTTTCACCTCTTTTGGTAGTTACAAGAATAACCCCGTTTGCACCCCTAACCCCGTAAACCGCGGTTGCAGAAGCATCCTTTAAAACTGAAATCGATTCTACCGAGCTAATTGCTACACTAGACATAGGTCTCTCTACACCATCTACAAGAATAAGCGGAGAAGAATCGTTCCAGGTACTTTGGCCACGAATCAAGATCCTGGGATCCTCTTCTCCCGGCATACCGGTACTTGCACTGGTAATAACTCCCGGTACATTTCCTGTTAAAGCAGCTCCAATATTAGTTACCCCACCTGCTCTCTCTAAAACATCACCGCTTACCTCTGCAATAGAAGCAACAACAGTTTCTCTTTTCTGTTCACCATAACCAACAATTACAACCTCATCTAATGCATCCTGGTCCGGATCCATGATCACGTCAATTTCTGTTTGATTATTAACTTTCCTCTCAATGGTTTTATAACCTATAAAGCTAAAAACCAAAGTAGCATCAGCCGGAGCATTAATGGTATAATTCCCATCCATATCGGTCACAGCACCAAGGTTTGGAACTTCTTTTACAAGGATATTCACACCGGGTATTCCCAGGTTATCTTCAGAAGAAGTAACCGTTCCCCTAATTGTTTGCTGCTCACTCCCATTTTTCAGCTTATTATCATTAGCATATACCGAAGTAGAAAACAGAAGTTGAACCAATAGCCCAAAAACCGTTAATTTAGTTAGATATGGAAGTTTTAGTAAATTTATTTTCATATTAAAAATGTTTTAAACTCTATTAAAATGATTCACGATCATTTCAATTGGCTTGCTATTCATATTCGATAACGAATTAGTAATTGGAGATAAAAAAAGTGGCACAACCATTATTAGTCCCACAGGATAAAAACTGATTACCCATATTGATCTTTTGAAGAATCATTTTTGTTAGATTATCTTTTGCCATGTTCTACAATTTTTTGGTTAAAAGCTTATTTGTTAGTTCATAAATTAAAGAGATATCGACCCTCTCTATGTTTAAGATAATTTTAAGAAATCGGACTGCATTTTGTTAATCTGAAATTAAAAATCGGCGTATTTCGAGGTTTTCAAAATTGCAAAAGGACTCAAATGTGAATTATTCCTTAAAAAATCTGAATCAAATATATCTGTAAAATCAACTTATCAATAATTGTCGTGTTACAATTACTTTACGTTATGTTACATGCCTGTAAAAAAATGGTAAAATCAATGTAAATTCGGTTAAAATAGGACATATTTTAGAAAGACTTAAACGCCCTATCCCCTATGAAACCTAAGACTACGGGCAATGAGCAAACAATCAAAAGGATTTCTTCTTTAAAATGTTAATTTTACACTTAAAAAGATGTTTAAAACTTAAATTAGTACTCAGCGTGTAAAAATTAGATTAAAAACCATCGATTTAAGGCTGATTTTTAATCTAAACATTTCCATTTCATAACTCAAAAATCCAGATTTCAATGAAAAAATTTTATCTACCACTATTCTTATTTACTCTGATTTGTTTTTCCGGGAAATCACAGTCAATTCCCTGTGATTTTGCAAAACCTCAAAACAATAACCAGCACGGAAATTTAGATTCGATTACATACTCTTCTAAAACCGTTAGAGTAAATCGAAAAGCGATGGTTTACACTCCTCCAAATTTTGATTCCACTAAAAGTTACCCTGTTTTATATTTATTGCACGGCATAGAAGGTGATGAGCATGCCTGGATAGAAAACGGAAAACTAAATAGTATTTTAGACAATCTTTATGCTGAAGGAAAAATTGAACCTATGATCGTGGTATTACCCAATGGTAGAGCTATGAAAAATGATCGGGCCGAAGGTGATATATTTTCAAAGGAAAAAATTGAAGCATTCAGCACATTTGAGAAAGATCTTCTAAATGATTTGATCCCTTTTATTGAGAAAGAATATCCTGTAATAAAAGACAGGGAACATAGGGCGATTGCAGGACTTTCTATGGGAGGAGGACAATCTTTAAACTTTGAACTGAGCAACTTAGAACAATTTTCTTATGTAGGTGGTTTTTCTTCTGCCCCTAATACCAGGCCAGCTAAGGACCTAATCGAAAACCCAGAGACAGTGAATAACAAATTAAACTTACTGTACATCTCGTGTGGCGATGAAGATGACTTATTACAAATAAGTGAACAAGCTCATAATTATCTTGAGGAAAATGATATTGCCCATAAGTATGTTTTACTTCCCGGAGGACACGATTTTGAAGTATGGAAAAAGAATGTTCATAATTTCTCCCAGCTACTTTTTAAGTAGGGTTTTAGCAGCTACTTAATTTGTGAAATTTTGAGAATAAAAAAACCAATGAAGTATCGTTTCATTGGTTTTTTTATTTTTTGTATGAAAGAAATTATTTCCTTTTAATTACCTTTTCAGCTGCTTTTAAAATAGCTTCTGCATTTAACCCGTATTTTTCAAATAATTGTTCCGGGGTACCGCTTTCTCCAAAAGTATCCTGGGTGGCCACAAATTCTTGCGGTGCCGGATTATTTTCGGCTAAAGTCCGGGCAACACTTTCTCCAAGTCCGCCAAGGAAGTTATGCTCCTCAGCAGTTACCACACAACCGGTTTTTTTAACCGATTTGATAATGGCAGCTTCATCCAATGGCTTAATAGTGTGAATATTAATCACTTCAGCACTAATCCCTTTTTCGTTTAGTTTTTGAGCGGCTTCTATAGCTTCCCAAACCAGGTGCCCGGTGGCGATGATAGTAACATCATTTCCCTCATATAAATGAACTGCTTTCCCAATCTCAAACTTTTGATCTTCCGGAGTGAAATTAGCCACTTTTGGTCTTCCAAAACGAAGATAAACCGGCCCATCGTGCTCGGCAATTGCTAATGTTGCTGCTTTGGTCTGGTTATAATCGCAGGTGTTGATTACCGTCATTCCAGGTAACATTTTCATAAGACCTATGTCTTCCAGAATCTGGTGGGTTGCCCCATCTTCTCCCAATGTCACTCCCGAGTGAGATGCACAAATCTTTACGTTCTTTCCTGAATAGGCGATAGATTGGCGAATTTGATCGTAAACCCTTCCTGTAGCAAAATTGGCAAAAGTTCCGGCGAAAGGAATTTTTCCGCCTATGGTAAGACCGGCAGCCATTCCCATCATATTGGCTTCTGCAATTCCTACCTGGAAAAATCGCTCTGGATTTTCATCTATAAAATCCTGCATTTTAAGCGATCCTACAAGATCGGCACAAAGTGCTACCACATTAGGATTCGTTCTTCCAAGCTCGGTAAGTCCATCCCCAAAACCGGAACGGGTATCTTTCTTTCCTGTATCTGTATATGTTTTCATGCTCTTATTTCTTTGTCATTTCCGCGAAGGCGGAAATCTATGTTTAATAGTCTCCTAAAGTTTCCGGGTTTTGTGAAAGCGCGGTTTCCAACTGCTCATCGTTAGGCGCTTTTCCGTGCCAGGCATGAGTGTGCATCATAAAATCTACGCCGTTGCCCATTACTGTAGTCATTAATACGCAAACCGGTTTTCCTTTTCCGGTGCGGGATTTGGCCTCGGTTAAACCATCAAGTACCTGTTGCATATCGTTACCATCTTCAATCTCCATAACATCCCAGCCGAAAGCCTCAAATTTGGCTTTTAAATTGCCCATTGGCAAAACAGTTTCGGTACTTCCGTCAATTTGCTGTCCATTAAGATCTACCGTAGCAATAATATTATCGACTTTATTTCCAGCGGCATACATAATAGCCTCCCAGTTTTGACCTTCCTGAAGTTCTCCATCACCGTGAAGTGAGAATATCAAGTGACTATCTTTATTCAGCTTTTTAGCCTGTGCAGCACCAAGTGCTACAGACATTCCCTGGCCAAGTGAACCCGAAGCTACACGAATACCCGGAAGGCCTTCATGTGTTGTTGGGTGTCCCTGTAACCTGGAATCTATAAGACGAAAAGTATTCAATTCATCTACAGGAAAATAACCACTTCTGGCTAAAACACTATAAAAAACCGGTGAAATATGGCCGTTAGAAAGGAAGAATAAATCTTCGTCTTTCCCATCCATATTAAACTCGGGTTTGTGTTCCATAATTCCGCCCTGGTATAAAGCGGTAAAAAACTCTGTACAGCCTAAAGATCCTCCCGGGTGACCGGAATTCACTTTATGAACCTGCCTTAAAATATCCCGGCGAACCTGGGTAGCAAAATCTTCTAATTTCTTAATTTCCATAACTTATACATTAAATGATTTGGCGTCTTCTAAAAATTTAGCAAGTCCGCTATCGGTAAGTGGGTGTTTCAACAATCCATCTATAGAAGATAGTGGTCCTGTCATTACATCGGCACCAAGTTTAGCACAATTAATAACGTGCATAGTATGGCGAATAGACGCTGCAAGGATTTCGGTTTCAAAACCGTAGTTATCATAGATAAGTCGGATATCAGCTATCAGGTCTAATCCGTCAGTAGAAATATCGTCAAGTCTTCCTAAAAATGGTGAAACATAAGTTGCACCTGCTTTTGCTGCAAGCAAGGCCTGCCCTGCTGAAAACACTAATGTACAATTGGTTTTTATGCCTTTATCTGAAAAGTATTTGATGGCTTTTACACCTTCCTTAATCATAGGAACTTTCACAATAATTTGCTTGTGTAATTTGGCAAGTTCTTCACCTTCGCGCACAATACCATCAAAATCTGTTGCTACCACTTCGGCAGAAACATCTCCATCTACTATCTCACAAATATCAAGGTAATGCTGAAGAATATTATCCTTTCCAGTAATACCTTCTTTTGCCATTAAAGACGGATTGGTTGTTACTCCATCTAAAACGCCCAGATCCTGTGCTTCTTTAATCTGATCTAAATTTGCTGTATCAATAAAAAATTTCATATCAAGTTTAGTTTTAATTATTATTCTTTAGTTAATTTTATTTCGAATGGGACTGCCGGTAAATCTTCCTGGTTATAAAGATTGGCATTCCCGGGATTATTAGCCCAGGCATATCTTATTACATCCGGATTTTTAATTTTGTTATTATAAATTTTTAAAGTATTATCATCCAATACTTCTGCTTTTGCATTATGAAAAGTCTTGCCATCTTCTGAAATTGTAAAACCACCAGGGTTCTTTCCGTTTTTAAGTTTCCAGCCAGATTTTAGGTTATCAAAATTGACAATAACAGCTCCATCTTCGATTTTCCAATCTGCAGGAGAAGGACCGGAACTAATTATATCTTCATCATATATAAGTTTCCTGGCCTCCAGAGCTAACCTGTTTCCTACGTCTTTTTTATTTAACGGGTGAATATCGTTCCACTCTCCAAGATCTATAGTCACGGCCATTCCAGTATGAGGAACATTGAGATCTGTATTTCGTTGTACCT
Organism: Salegentibacter lacus; assembly: GCF_020164555.1. GTDB lineage: Bacteria > Bacteroidota > Bacteroidia > Flavobacteriales > Flavobacteriaceae > Salegentibacter > Salegentibacter lacus. Next base: position 81,964 of record NZ_JAIQZB010000015.1, read on the forward strand.
CTCTCATTTCTGCCCAACTACTTTGTTGTGGCTCTGTGGTTTCTTCCATAAAATTTGGCAGTTGTACCAGAAGGAATGGCAACTCAGGATCATCAAAATACTCACGCCAGCTTTCTATCATTTTTGGGAATGTTTTCGCATAAAGCTCAGGATCATCAGCATCAGATTCCCCCTGATACCATAAAACACCTTTCAGCTCAAAATGCTGTAGAGGAGCGATCATGGCGTTGTAAAGTCCGCCCGATTTCCACCTGATAAAAGTTTGTCCCGGCGTATTTGGCATTGAAGCCGCCTGCTTAAACTTCCAGGTTCCTGTAATATCAAGCGTGTCTTTATCTAAAATTAAATGATAAGGTTTATCTTCTATAAAACCTGTAATCCCGCCATTGTTTACCAACCGAACTACAATTTCGTTTTCTCCTTCCTTTAATAACTTTGCATCAAACTCATATTTTCTGGGTGGATATTGATAACCGGTATGTCCAACCTGTTTCCCGTTTACATAGGCATAATCCATATCTACCAATCTCCCTAAATGCAATTTCACTTTATCAGATTCCGGTAACTGAGAAATATTTACCGTTTTGGAGAACCAGGCCACTCCTGCACTATCATTTCTATCTTCTCCCGAAATAAATCCGGGAATCTCAACTTCTTTCCAGGAAGTTTTATCATCATCAGTTTTGAACCATTCTTGTTGCAAACCGGTATCTTTTTTATCTAAATCTCCATACCATTTATTTATCGCTTTTTGTTCAGAATTGATTACAGAATCTAAATAAGACTGATTTCCCCATTTTAAATGCTCTTCATAAAACTTCGGAAACTCCTTTAAAGATTCCTTATCCATCCAGGCTGAAACAGGCGAACCTCCCAGGGCAGAATTAATAAGCCCAATAGGCACTTCTTCTTTTTCATAGATCGCTTTTGCAAAGAAATAAGCTACTCCAGAAAACTCAAGAATATTTGTCTCGTTTACCTCTTTCCAGGAACCAGAAGAAAAATCGTCTCTTTCTCCGGTGAATTCATATTCATCGGGCACCTGAAATTGCCTAATTTTAGAATTATTGGCATTTTTAATTTCTTCAGCATAGGTGTCAGCTAAGCGACTCATTGGTAATTCCATATTAGATTGCCCTGAACATAAATACACATCGCCAAATAAAATGTTTTTAACTTCTATCGTATTTGAAGCATTAAATGTCATATTATAAGGACCTCCAGCTTTTTGCGCGGGAAGTTTAACTTCCCATTTGCCATTACCGTTTGTCTTTGCTGTAAAATTTTTTCCTTGAAACTGCATTGTTACCACTTCTCCATTAGCAGCCCACCCCCAAATTTTAAGTTCGGTATCCCGTTGCAGGATTACATTATCACTTATTAATTGGGGAAGTTTTATTTGTGCAAATGTTGTCCCTACACTTGTAAGAAATAAAACCAACAATATTCTTTTTGTAAAATTCAGAATTTTCATAATTCATTGTTAATTTAAGGAGAAATAAAATTTAAAATTCAAAATTAAATCCCTTTCGGGTTAGGTTTTGGTAAATTTCTTCATCAAACCTATATAGCTTAGCTGCTCTATGAGAAACTCCGGTTTGCTTACCTCCTGCTTCCTGTAAAAGTTTCATTTTCAAGAACTTTCTTCGAAAATTACTTTTGTCCATTTCCACATCTAATATCTCAGTATATAACTGCATCAACTGGAGAAGAGTGAATTTTTCGGGAAGGAGATTAAAACCTATTGGGGCACGTTTTACTTTTCCACGTAGACGATTTAAACTTGCCTGCAAAATTTCGTTATGATCGTAAATAAGATCTGGAATGTCCTTTACCCTATACCATTTTGCTTCTGAAGCCGTAAAACCGGCCTTTACATTAAAATCCTCCCTGTTAATCAAAGCATAATAACCAACCGTAATTACACGCCCCAGAGGAAATCGTTCGGGCTTACCAAAAGTCCTTACCTGTTCTAAGTAAATATCTTTTACACCGGTTAATTCAGATAGTAATCTATCAGCTGCTACGTCTATATCTTCTTCCTTTTTAATCCACCCCCCTGGAAGCCCCCATTTACCTTTACTAATACCTTCGCCATGTTGTACTAATAAAACTTCCAGATTTCCTTTTTCAAAACTGAATACACAGCAGTCAATAGTAATAGAACTCATAACTTCTGCTGCAGAAAGATCATTAGTTGGAAGAAATGGCAACGGATTTTTCATAAGTGTATATAATAGGTATCTTTATAAAGATATAAACAAGTTATAGCCTTGTTTTTTACTATCCTACTTTAATTAAGGCTTGTAAATTGCTAATATAAAAAAAAATAACTATACTTGTAGTCAAATAAACCATAAGATATCTATAAATGGCAAAATTAAATAAGAGTAGTATTGTTTTAATAACCATCGTTGCAAGTCTTGGAGGCTTATTATTTGGGTATGACACAGCCGTAATTTCTGGAGCTGTGGGCGCTCTTGAAAACTATTTTATTGGAGCATTAGAAACCGACAAAGACCTGGCAATAGCTGCCATTTTTCAGTTTAAAGTAATTATTAGCATTTGTGTTTTAGCCCTTGTAATCTTATTTAGTTCTTTTCTTCTTAAATTCTTCAGTAAAACAAAAGCCTACACCATAATAGGTCTTTTTGTACTTATAGGTGGCGCTGTTTACTATTTTCAATTTTTAAGTCTGCCAGGCGTTCTAACCGAAAATTTAAAAAATTCTATTCTCGGCTTTATGGTTAGTAGCGCACTAGTGGGATGTATTATTGGAGCGTCATTAGGAGATAATGTAGCTAATTCAATTGGAAGGCGTAACGGACTTCTCATAGCCGCTATGTTGTTTGTACTTTCAGCAATCGGTTCAGCTTATCCCGATACTATGAATATTTTCTTTGGGGATTCACTTTCAGCTTTTATTGTATATAGAATAATTGGAGGTATGGGAGTTGGTTTAGCGAGTATGCTGGCACCCTTATATATTGCAGAAATGGCGCCGCCTAAAATACGCGGTAAATTGGTTAGTTTTTACCAGTTAGCTATTGTGAGCGGGATGATGGTGGTTTACTTTGTGAACTATTTTATTGTTCAGGGACAAACCGAAACCTGGATCAACACCGCCGGTTGGAGATATATGTTCCTTTCTGAAGGTATTCCCGCTACTATATTCTTCCTTGCTTTACTTTTAGTGCCTAAAACTCCAAGGTTCCAGGTAATGAAAGGCAACGAGAAAGATGCTCTTAAAGTTCTTACCAATTTAAATGGTACCGAAAAAGCTGCAGGTGTATTAGCCGAAATCAAGAAATCGTTTGGTAAGAAAAAGGCCCACTGGCTTTATTTTGGAGGAACAGTAGTTATTATTGGCTTGTTGCTATCCATTTTTCAACAATTTGTGGGAATAAATGTGGTACTTTATTACGCACCGGAAATCTTTAGAGGAATGGGTATGGAAACCGATGCTTCTATGCTCCAAACCATAATTGTAGGTGCTATTAATATGATCTTTACTGTGGTGGCAATTTCTACCGTGGACAAATTTGGCCGTAAGAAATTAATGATGATTGGTAGTGCCGTGATGGCAATTAGTATGATTGGGCTTGGTTTTGCACTTTACTTTGAAACAACAGGAATTACCGCTTTAATGTTTATGCTTTTCTACATCGCTGCTTTCGCTATGTCTTGGGGACCCGTAGTTTGGGTATTGCTTTCTGAAATTTTCCCTAACTCTATAAAAGGGGTTATGGCTGTAGCCGTAGCTGTACAATGGCTTGCCAATTTACTAGTGTCCTGGACTTTCCCAATGATGAATAATAATTCTGATTTGGTAGCCATGTTCAACAATGGTTTTCCATACTGGATCTACGGAATAATGGCGATCCTTTCCGGTTTATTTATTTGGAAATTTGTACCGGAAACCAAAGAAAAAACGCTTGAGGAAATGGAAAACATTTGGATATCAAAATAAAATAAATCAAGAATTAACGTATGTATTTTTTAGGAATAGATTTAGGAAGTTCTTCAATCAAATTATCGGTATTAGATGCCGAAAAAGGAACAACTATTGCTTCGGCTAAAGTCCCCGAATTTGAAATGGAGATCGCTGCACCAAAATTTGGTTGGGCCGAACAGGATCCGGAAAAGTGGTGGGAAAATGTAAAGAAAGGAATTAGCATTCTTAAGAATAAAGAAGGAATTGACCTCAAAAAAATTAAAGGTATTGGCATTGCATACCAAATGCACGGACTCGTTTTAACCGACGAAAAACTTAATCCGGTAAGGCCTTCTATTATTTGGTGCGACAGCCGCGCCGTTGAAATCGGAGATGAGGCCTATAAAGCAATTGGTGAAGAAATTAGTAAAAATCAGATTCTGGGTAGCCCGGGGAATTTCACCGCTTCTAAATTGAAGTGGGTAAAAGAAAATGAACCTGAAAACTTCAAAAAAGCTTCTTTTATGATGTTGCCGGGAGATTATATCGCGGCAAAACTTTCGGGAACTCCTCAAATAAGTACTTCAGGTCTATCTGAAGCCGCTTTATGGGATTTCTCTAAAGGAAAATTGGCAACCGAGGTCCTGGATAAAATGGGGCTTTCTGAAGATTTTATCCCAGAAATTGTTCCAAGTTTTGGAGACCAGGCTACAGTAAGCGCCGAAATCGCGAATGAATTAGGCCTTGACCCGGAAACCAAAATAAATTACAGGGCTGGGGACCAACCCAACAATGCATTTTCGCTTAATGCTTTAAAGCCGGGTGATATCGCAACCACCGCGGGAACTTCAGCAGTAATGTACGCAGTGAGTGCAGAAAACACATTTGATCCTGAAAGCAGGGTGAATACATTTCTTCACGTAAATAATACCGAAAAAGCAAAACACAACGGGGTGCTTTTATGTATAAATGGTTCAGGAATTCTTTACCAATGGTTAAGAAAAATAATTTCGGTAGGAAGGGAAGAACTTATTCCGTACGAAAAATTAAACGAAGAGGCTGCTAAAGTTGAACCGGGAAGCAAAGGCCTTCGCTTCTACCCTTTCGGAAACGGAGTAGAGCGAATTTTCAGCAATAAAGAAGTGAATTCGGGAATAGAAAACCTTAACTATAACATTCACCAGCCGGCTCATCTTATAAGATCTGCCTGCGAAGGGATTGTTTTTGCTATGAATTATGGTTTTGAGGTAATGCAATCTATCGGCGTGGAAGGAAAAGTGGTAAGAGCCGGAAAGGATAACCTTTTTTTAAGTCCGGTTTTTAGAGAAATTTTTGTGAATACTACGCAAACTACTTTAGAACTTTACAATACATCTGGTGCAGAAGGTGCTGCTCGAGGTGCCGCTGTAGGTTATGGCTTTTATAAAGAGTTTGATGAAGCTTTTACGAGCCTAAAATGCCTGGAACGAATGGAGCCTAACGAAAAATTGAGTAAGCAGTATCAGGAAATTTACCAGGAATGGAAACAGAATATTAAAATTAAAGAATAATAATTATGAGTAACAACACATTTTTTAAAGGAATAGATAAAATTCAATTTGAAGGCCGGGAAAGTTCAAACCCTTTAGCCTACAAATGGTACGACGAAAACAAAACGGTAGCCGGAAAAACCCTTAAAGAGCATTTAAGATTTGCTGTGGCTTACTGGCATACCTTCAATAATAAAGGAGGAGATCCTTTTGGAGCAGAAACTGAAACCTTTGAATGGGACAAAAAAGAAAATGTAATAGATCGCGCCAAAGATAAAATGGATGCGGCTTTTGAATTTATCGAGAAACTGGGCATTCCTTACTACTGTTTTCACGACATTGACGTTGTAGATGATTGTTCTTCGCTTTCTGAGTTTGAAAAGCGTATGGAAACTATGGTTGACTATGCAAAACAAAAGCAACAGGAAACCGGCATTAAATTACTTTGGGGTACTTCTAACCTGTTTAGCGATCCTCGTTATATGAATGGAGCATCTACCAATCCTGATTTTAATGTAGTGGCACGCGCCAGCGCACAGGCAAAAATTGCTATAGATGCAACTATAGCCCTTAATGGTGAAAATTATGTATTCTGGGGAGGCCGTGAAGGCTATATGAGCCTTTTAAATACCGACATGAAGCGTGAGCAGGATCATTTGGCTCAGTTTTTAACTACTTGTCGTGACTACGCCCGTAAACAAGGTTTTAAAGGGAATTTTCTTATAGAACCAAAACCTATGGAGCCTACCAAGCACCAGTATGATTATGATACTGCTACTTCTATAGGATTCTTAAAGAATTACGGACTGGAAAAAGATTTTAAAATTAATATCGAAGTAAACCACGCTACCCTTGCAGGCCATACTTTTCAGCACGAATTACAAACCGCTATTGATGCCGGAATGTTAGGAAGTATTGATGCTAACCGTGGAGATTACCAAAATGGTTGGGATACCGATCAATTTCCAATCGACGTTTATGAAATAACCGAAGCTATGTTAGTAATCCTTGAAGGAGGAGGAATTCAAGGTGGGGGAATCAATTTTGATGCTAAAGTAAGAAGAAATTCTACCGATCTTGAAGATAAATTTATAGCTCATATAGCAGGTATGGATGCATTTGCACGCGGACTTATTGCTGCAGACAATGTACTACAAAACACAGACTATAAAAAGCTTCGCAAAGATCGTTATGCTTCTTTTGATAGTGGTAACGGAAGTAAATTTGAAAAAGGAGACCTTTCTCTTGAAGAAATTAGCAAAATAGCCAAAGAGCTTGGAGAACCAAAGCAAATAAGCGGTAAGCAAGAATTATACGAGCAAATTATTGCAAATGCCTATTAAGAATTAGCCTTAATTAAACTTTATAATTTCAATAATTCCTCTGAGACTGGTTTTCAGGGGAATTATTGGTTTTGGAGTGATTCAGATTAAAAATATAGTTACCGATTCTTTGAGTATAAAAAAGAGGATAAGTGCTTACCCAACTTTATTCCCATTCCTTTAAAATAGCATAAAAAACTCCTGAAAAGGAAGTTTTTTATGTCTAATCTTTCTGAATAATTACCGCCCACTGGCCTGAACCTGCAGCCTGCAAACTGATGCTATCACCACTTTAGCATATTGGGTCTCCAGTTATGTGCCGGTGTTTATGTTAAGCCAGCGAAGTTGGAGCTTACCTTGTACGTATGAAACATTCAGGTTCACATCATCCCCTTCAAGAAAGTAAACGGCTTACTGCTGCGCTGGATTAACCAGAGCATAGGCTTCGTTATCCTCCAGTTCGGAAAGAAAATCATTTTCGGGACGAGAAGAAAAAATATCAAATACATCTACCAGCATCCTCCCGCTATGGATTGTTTTTTGGACACGGGGGGCAAACCCAGGTCCCAGGTCGTAGATATTTCCTAGGCATCTGTATCATCAAGAAATGCCGGGCGATGAATCTGGCAGTGGCACCACCTGCAAAAATTATCCAAAAAAACCGGGCAACAATAATTTCTTCACCATCCCTGCTATAAATTTTTACAATATTAGATCATCTTTTAAAGGCTATATACAAGCCGCTTGCAAGCCTCAAGAAAGGCCATATTTTGGCTTAGGTAAGATCTTTTTGTGCCTTCACTAGAAAATTGCAGAGAAAAATTAGTTCCAGATATTAATATTTTCTTCCCTGCCTGTGCGGTAGTTTTCTATAATATCAATAGCTTCTTCTGGTAAAGAAACAGGATATTTACAGGTTTTATTCTGGCATACATAAATAAGAGTCTCACCGTCTACATATTTGCTTTTGAGGAGTGGTAGATTTTCCTCTTTGCCCCCCATAAAGATAGATGTTGGCAAATATTTCTTCTGGATATGAAGATTCTTTTGCTGGGCCCTATTTCCTACAATAGCAATTTCGTATGCTCCAAAAGCCTTAGTTCCAATTAATTTCGTCCAATTCGCATAAAAAGAAGGATCCTCCATTGTCAGGTCATACATTTGGCCAAGCATTTCTTCGCTCATACTTAAATAATCTTCATTTTCCAGTAGTGTACCAAGGGCAAAAAGATTCTGTGCCATAACCGAATTTGAAGAAGGAATCACGTTATCATCCAGTTCCATTTTTCTCGCTACTAGGTCGTCGTCGTCATTTGAAGTATAATAAAACATACCACTATCGTCATCCCTAAAATTGTTAATAACGTAATCAGTAACTTTCTGTGCTTTCCGGAGCCATTCAATGTCAAAAGTTACCTGATAAAGGTTAATATAAGCCTGGCTCAATAGTGCGTAATCATCCAGAAAAGCGCTTATACTGCTTTGTTCATCCTTATAGCTTCTCCAGATACTGTAATCAGGTTTTAGCATCTTGTCAGAAAGAAAATCAGCACATTTTATAGCATTTTGAAGGTATTCCCTATTTCCTAAAGCTAAAAATGCATCCAGATAGGCGTCTATCATCAGGGCATTCCAGGATGTAAGAGATTTATCATCAACTTTGGGGCGATTTCTGCTTTGTCTTTCTTCCAGCATCTTTTCCTTAGCATGGGTAAGGGAAGTTTTAAGATCCTTGTAAGCCATTCCTTCTTCACGAGCAAATTCTTCTGGTGAAGACCTGCGATAAAGTATATTTTTTCCTTTCTCCCAGTTACCGTATGGTTCAATATTATAATAATTTGTAATCAGTTCAACTTCAGAAGCATTTAAAGTATTGCGGAGTTCTTCAATATACCAAACGTAAAATTTCCCCTCTTCCCCGTCAGTTTCGGCATTTAAGGAAGAATAAAAGCCACCCTCATTATTAGACAATTCCCGCTCAACAAATTTCAGGCTTTCCTCTATAATCGCTTTGTATTCTTCAGATGGTATAACTTTATAAGCTTTAGAATACAAACTAATTAACTGTGCGTTATCGTAAAGCATCTTTTCAAAATGCGGAATTAGCCAGTCGGGATCTGTGGTGTATCGGGAAAACCCTCCTCCAAGCTGGTCGTAAATTCCTCCCCGAGCCGTATTGTCTAATGTGGTTTTCACTATTTCCAGCACTTCTTCATTTCCGGTAAGGTAATAATACTGCAAAAGTGCATCCCAGCTTACAGGTAACGGAAATTTTTGTTCTTCCTGGTAACCACCCTTTTCTCTATCAAACCTTGGCTCCCAGGCTTCCATAACTGAAAGATATTCAGTTTTTGAAATTTCATTTTTCGTTAAGCCAAGATCACCCAAGCTGTTTGTACTTTTAATTCCTTCAGTTAAAGCGTTTGCAGTTTCTACCAACGACTCTTTATCTTCTTTATAAGCTATAGCAATCTTATTTAGAATATTTTTCCATTCCCCAGTAGGGAAATAGGTTCCTGCAAAAAAAGGCTTTCCATTAGGAAGTGCAGCGGCATTTAATGGCCAGCCACCGCTACCGTTTAGAAGCTGGGCTGCATTCATGTAAATCTTATCAATGTCGGGGCGTTCTTCACGATCAATTTTTATGGAAACAAAGTCGCGGTTCATAATTTCGGCCACGCTGGAATCCATAAAACTTTCTCTTTCCATCACATGGCACCAGTGGCAGGAAGCATAACCAACACTAATTATTATAGGTTTATTTTCTTCTTTGGCTTTCTCAAGAGCTTCAGCCCCCCATTCATACCAATCTACAGGGTTATCTGCGTGCTGCTTTAAATACGGACTATTGGCTTTAGCAAGACGATTTTTTTTAACATCCTCTTCTTCTTTTGGTTCATCTTTACATCCTGTAAAGCAACAAATGATAATGATTAATAGCGAGAGTTTAAAATTTATCCTGAATACCACTAAATTTTTAAATTAAATTTGAAGTGATAAATATAGTGGATTTTCATAAAATTATCTAAATTTAAAGAAATCGATTGCGCTTTTTAAAATGACCCGTTAAAATTTAATGAAACCAAATTTCCTTATGAAACACTCTTACCTTATTTCCAAAGAAAAACAAACAATTAATTTTTCGAAACACGGAAAACTAGCCTTTCCTCTTCTTGCATTTCTATTTTCATTCTCTTCACTATTTGCTCAGGATACCGATCTGGAATTAAATGAGGAAGAGTATTTCGAGGCCCCGGGCGTAAATATTCTGGCCTTTAGTAACTGGTACGACGGGCTTTTCAGCGATTCAAAAATAAGCGGTATAGAAATAATCCATCATGGGGTGCGCACAGCTACCAATGGAGATGTGCGATTACATGCCACTCCTGAACAATGGGATGCCATTCCTACTTTTTCTGAAAGAAAAATTGATCAGGCAAACAATCTTATAGATACTTATCAGGCATATCCGGACTATAATTTTGAGTATATGATTCGTGCGGAAGCTAAAGATGATGGTGTCCTCCTAAGTGTGCACCTGGACGAAGCTGTTCCCGAAATTTTGGTTGGCAGAGCTGGTTTAAATATAGAATTTATTCCTTCAGCTTATTGGGAAAAAACTTATTATATGGATGGGAAGAGTGATGTTTTTCCGCTGTATCCAAGCAGTGATATGAAGAAAGATGATTCCGACTACACCTCGCCAAAACCTATGGCTACAGGTCAGAAACTTGTGCTGGCGCCGGAAGATGCAGAGCGTAGGGTGACGATAACTTCAGAAGATGCAGAATTAATGCTGTACGACGGAAGAGACAAAGCCCAAAATGGCTGGTATATAGTTAGAAGCCTGCTTCCCGAAGGCAAAACAGGAAAGGTTCTGGAGTGGTTTATTTCAGCAAACTCTATTCCCGGATGGACACGCAATCCCATAATTGCACATTCACAAGTTGGTTATCATCCAAATCAGAAAAAAGTGGCCGTAATAGAACTGGATAAAAAGGCCACTCCTGAACAAACTGCTACTCTACAGAAAATTTCCGAAGAAGGTAAAAAAATTGATGTGCAAATAGGAGAACTTTCAAGGTGGGGACAATATACACGTTACATTTATTTCCATTATGATTTTTCTGAAGTAAGAGAGCCGGGCACCTACGTTATTAGTTATGGTGAAGAAATCTCGGCTCCATTTGTAATTGGCGAGAATATTTATGAAGACGCGTGGCATCCTACGAACGATATATTTTTCCCTGTACAAATGGATCACATGCTGGTCAATGAAGCTTACCGCGTATGGCATGGTGCTTCCCACCTGGATGATGCTTTGCAAGCCCCTCTAGATCATGAGCACTTTGATCTTTATGCCCAGGGGCCAACAACAGACACGCAATATGAACCCGGGGAACATATTCCCGGATTAAATATTGGAGGATGGTATGATGCGGGAGATTATGATATTAGAACACAAACCCAGTACTACGTAGTTAATAACTTAGTTTATGCTTATGAAGATTTTAATCTTGAGCGTGATCAGACTTTAGTGGACTATGATGCAAAATATGTTGATATTCATAATCCTGATGGAAAACCCGATATGCTTCAGCAAATCGAACATGGAACCCTGGCTTTAATTGCACAGCATAGAGCTGTAGGGCATGCTATACCAGGGATTATCGTACCTGATATTTCCCAATACACTCACCTGGGCGACGGATTGACAATGACAGACAACCTTATTTATAACAAGAACATGGATCCGCTTGAATCGGACGGCTATAGAAGCGGGAAGCTTGATGACAGATGGGCTTTTACCAGCAAATCTACACCTCTAAATTATGGTTCTATAGCTGCTCTTGCTGCTGCGAGCAGGGTTCTTAAAGGCTATAATGATTCCCTGTCGCAGGAATCCCTTAATACAGCAAAAAAAGTATGGGACAACGAACATGCCAATGAACCAGATCTTTTTCATCACGGAAACACCACCGGTGGAACATTGGAAGATGAAGAGTTAAAAGCAGCTGTAGAGCTTTTACTTGCAACAAAAGACCAAAAATACGCTGATCGTATTGAAGAAATGTGGCCGGTTATTGATTCCAACTTTGCTTCTCATGCCGGTCGTGCTGCTAAGGTAATCCCTTATATGAGCAATTCTTTCGAGAATAAGATGAAAGAAAGAACAAGGGCTTATCAGAGTGAGCTGGATGCACATTATGAGGAAAATCCATTTGGTGTACCAATTGGTCGTGGCGGCTGGGCAGGCAATGGACAGGTTATTGCATTTGCTATGAATAATTATCTGCTTCATAAAGCCTTTCCGGAGCTAATTGATAAAGAATATATATTTAAAGGACTAAATTATATTTACGGAACACATCCAGATTCCTCTATCTCTTTTGTTTCGGGCGTAGGTACAAAGTCTAAAAAAGTAGCATACGGGATGAACCGGGCAGATTTTTCTTTTATTGCAGGAGGAGTTGTGCCGGGTGTATTAATTTTAAAGCCGGACTTTCCGGAAAACAGAGAAGACTGGCCATTCCTTTGGGGGCAAAATGAATATGTAATAAGTGTCGGCTCCACCTATATTTACCTTGTAAATGCGGTAAATGCCCTACTGAACGAATAGAGCTCCTTATATTTAATCTTACTCTTGTATTTCATCCCAGTCCTTCCAGTAAATTTCACAGAAGAACTGGGATATAATAAATACAGGCTATAGGCGAAAACCAACATCCAAAAAAGATTTTTAGATTAATTATACTACCTCTGGGCAAGAACCAGGAGGCATAACTTGATATTGAAGCAAGCTTTTAAACTTAGTTGTTCTTAAGAGTTTAAATTTTGAAGTCTTTACTAGGTTCAATTCCTAATAATTTTAAAGTTCTTCTTTAGAATCTTTATATTCATTTTAAATGAAATTGAGAGGCTAAAAATCATGGTTTATATGCACCGCGATAAACCCTACACTTATTTTAAAAGAACTGCCTTTCGTTCAACAAACATATCTGCATTTAAAAAGAGTTACCTACTTCTTTGGTAATTTTCCTACTTTTCCCTTATTAAATACATTTCATTTTGTAGTGGTAATCGGCAACAAGAGCAGTTTAGAGGTAAGAAAGAATAGTAAGTGCTGAATAATGATATTGGAGGGTTAAGAAAAATGGGGTATAAAAAACAGCCCTTTCAGTTAACTGAAAGGGCTGTTTGAAAAATACTTATATAAAGTACTATTTAATATCCTGGATTCTGATCTTCCTGGCTTATACCATCATTTGCAGAAATCTCATCATTAGGAATAGGCCAGATTTCATTCTTTCCCGCCTGGAAACCATATTCTGAAAGATAATCTGCTGCCAATCCCCATCTTACGAGGTCAGGGAAACGTACTTGTTCTCCGGCTAATTCAACCATTCTTTCCTGTACTATGGCATCAAAAATTTCCTCTTGAGAAAGATCATCAGGAAGATCCTCTAAGCCTGCTCTGTCTCTTACCTGATTAATGTAACCAATTGCTTGTGATTTATCCCCATCAACTAGTGCATTTTCAGCTTCAGCCATCATCAAGAGAACGTCGGCATATCTAATTACTTTAAAGTTAATTCCGGAAGCCATATCCTCATTAACATCCTTATAATAATTTTGATATTTTCTCCAGGCCGCTCTCCTTTCAAGAGGTATTTCCTCAATAACTCCACCTGCAAATGTATCACCTTCAAAATAAAAGGTTTCATCATATCTTATATCACCCTCTTCATATTCATCCAGAAGTTCTGGATTTGGGTAAGCGTTAAACCAATCATTAAATCCATACTCCTGGCCGCGGAAGGTAACTTCATTTGCATCTTCACCTGCTGCATTGGAATTCCATACTGCAGAGTTACCCATATCATCGTCAAACTGAACTTCAAAGATAGATTCTGGTCCAAATTCATCTTCTTCTCTGAAGTTGGCGAAATAGTCTTCTTCCAGAGAATATTCACCGTAAATATTATTAAAAGCGGTCAGAGCCTCCCCATATTGTTCCCTGTAAAGATGTGTCTTTCCTAATAGAGCATAAGCAGCACCTTGAGTAGCTCTGCCATCCTCAGTACGCTCTTTCTCCCACAAAGACTGGCTGGCATCATTTAGATCTGTAATAATCTGGTCATAAACCTCAGCCTGGGGGCTTCGGGGAAAACCTGAACCATCGTCTGGAATATCCGTAATTAAAGGAATATCACCAAAACGGGTCACCAATAAGAAATAGTAAAAGGCCCTCATGTATTTGGCCTCCCCAATAAATTTAGCCTTTGCTTCCTCGTTTAAAAGCGAATTTGGGATTTCATTGATTCTTTCTTCATTGTTGATCACGAAATTTGCTTTGTTTATTCCCCTGTAACAGGAATCCCAGTACCAGCTAATTGGAGGATGGCTTGCATCAAAAGACCACTCAAGATAAACTCTCTTATCTGCTTCTAGTTGCGGATTACCCAGAGCTTCACGAGACATTAGATCCATAGCAAAGAAATAGGTTCTGGTGTACAAACCTATTGTTTGTAAATTGGCATACACTGCATTTACAGCCGACTGCACCTGGGCTTCGGTCCTAAAGTAGGTTTCAGGAGAGAGACCACTCGGGTTAGTTAGTTCAAAATCTTCCTCTTCACATCCGTTCACAACGAACAATGTGACAAAGACCATTAATATTATTTTTATTTTTTTCATAATTATATTTTTTTTTAAAATCCTAATTGTAGACCAAATGTTAGAGAGGTAGGCTGAGGATACAATCCTCTATCGATACCTATAGCCCCGGCACCCTGCTGTAAAACGTTATCAACACCAATCTCAGGATCCAAACCGGAATAATCGGTCAGGGTAATTAGATTTTGCCCACTTATATAAATTCTTAAATTAGCAAGTGATTCACCAAATATATTCTCATCGAAAGTATACCCGATATTTAAATTTTTCAATCTGGTATAGGATCCATCTTCTACAAAACGGTCTGAGGCATTAAGGTTTTGCGGTGCGCCTAAAGCACGCGGTATAGTGTTAGAAGTACCTTCTCCTGTCCATCTATCCAAAACAGCCACTCCGCTATTAAATAATCTTGGCATTCCCTCAAGGTCATATAGATTGGTATTATAAATATCCTGACCATATGCCCCCTGAATAAATAAAGATGCATCAAAATTTTTGTATTGGGCGCTTAAATTAAGTCCCAAGGTAAGTGTTGGATATGGATTTCCAATTACTGTTTTATCCGCAGAAGTTATTTGCCCATCTCCGTTAAGGTCAACAAAGCGAATGTCTCCAGGTTGAACAACTGTTTGATCTGGATTTGCTGTTAAGACCTCATCAATTTCCGATTGATTTTGGTATATACCATCAGTTCTTAAACCATAGAAATGAAATAAAGGCTCCCCTGGTGCAATCCTTGTAAGATATTCATTTTCAAAAAAGCCTCCCTGAACCTGGTCAAGACTTCCAATTGAAAGGACTTCGTTCTTACTAGTCCCGAGGTTTAAATTGGCGGACCAGGTAAATTCACCTTTATAATCGTTATATCCAATATCTGCCTCGAAACCATTTGTTTCAACAGATCCTACATTCGAAGCTATTGTAGGAACATTATAACCTAAGCTCAGTGGAAGCGGCAATTCATATAAAAGGTCGTCACTTCGATTACTGTAATATTCCATGGATAAGGTAAATGCATTATTAAACATCCCAAAATCCAATCCTATATTTTTCATCGTCACTTCTTCCCATTTTAGGTTTTGATTAGGAAGTCCCTCTGCGGTAGTGCCCTGTAGGGCCGCTCCTCCGATTGGGTAAATAAAACTTGTAACCAAGGTTGAAGCATAACGGTAATTTCCAATTTGGTCGTTACCTGTAGTACCCCAACTCCCTCTAATTTTAAAATTATTAATATCCGAATCTTCCATAAAACTTTCCTTGGCGACATTCCATCCTGCAGCCACAGACCAGAAAGCACCCCAACGGTTATTGGCACCAAAACGGGTGGAAGCATCTTGACGATAGGAACCGGCTAATATATATTTTTGATCATAATTATAATTTACCCGACCTAAAAACCCTACTCTCCTATATTCTGAAGAAGCTGAAGACAATCCGGCTTGATTCAGTGATAGTTCTTCAACATCATCAGTAATAGGATTCTGGCTGCTTGCATTGAGACTTTCGCTATCAATTGTTTGATCTTCAGCTAAAGCTAAGATTTCAAAGTTATGCAAATCTTCAACTTCAAACTTATAGTTCAAACTATTAGTTAGAGTAAGAGATTGGTTGGTACCGCTATTCTTAGTGATTTGAGCAAAACCAAATTGATGGGTTGCTCCATTACTATCATCATTATAAGAAGGGATAAAATTATCATTATTAAACTTATAATAATCTATACCTGCCTGACTTTTAAAAACTAGATCGTCAATTATTTCATATTCAGCAAAAACACTACCTAAAATAGTAAGTCCTTTATTCTCGGCACTTCCTAAGGTTTGAACTCTAACAGGGTTCGCCGCATCCTGACCGTCTAAAGCAGAGTTTGGACCCTGAAAGCCACCATTGTTATTAGGATTATAGACACTTAAGTATGGAGCTGATTTGATTGCGTGCTCTATTATTGATCTACCACCATCTTCCCTTTCAGGATTTTGTAAAGTGAAAGCCACATTTAATGTTTGTCCAAAACTAAGTTTTCCAAAATCAAAGTTACTATTAGATCTAAAGTTAAAACGTTCAAATTCTGTTTCGATAACCGCCCCTTCCTGGTTAAGATATCCGCCTGAAAACCTAAAATTACTGTTCTCACTACCACCCGAAAGACCAAGGTTGATACTTTTCATCACTCCTGTTCTAAAAATTTCATCCTGCCAGTCTGTTTCATTATCAATAAAGTCTGCATACTGTGGATCTGTAATTCGGGCTGGAGCTGGATCCAATATCTCCGTGGCATATTGTATATATTGCTCTCGATCTAATAAATCATAACGATTGCTATTAAATTGAACCCCAGAATATGTATCAAGGCTTAACTGAGCTTTTTGAGAAGCTTTACCAGTTTTGGTGGTAACAAGCACAACCCCATTGGCACCTCTCGAACCGTAAACTGCTGTAGTAGAAGCATCTTTCAAAACCTGTATGTTTTTAATATCATTAGGGTTAAGACTACCCAATCCGCCAGCTATAACACCATCTATAACATATAAAGGGTCGTTGTTGTTAGGTGAGGCCAAACCCCTAATCCTTACTGCCGGTGAATTCCCAGGAGAACCCGAATTAATTACGGTAACCCCTGATGCCCTTCCCTGCAAAGCCTGTTCTGCAGTAGAAACTGGAAGACTGTTAATCTCTTCTGTATCAATAGAAGAAATAGCTCCGGTAACTTCAGCTCTTGACTGTGTACCATAACCTACAACAATAACATCATCCAAGGATTCTGAATCGGCCGCCATATTTACATCAATAGTAGATCGTTCATTGACTGCAATTTCCTGTGTTTGATAGCCGATAAAACTAAAAACCAAAACGGCATCATCGCTCACTTCCAAACTATAATTTCCATCAAAATCTGTAGTTGTACCATTAGAGGTGCCGCGTTCCAGTACGTTAACTCCCGGCACCGGACCAGTTTCATCACTTACCGTCCCTGTAACGGTTTGCTGGGCTGTTATAAAGCCAAAGCAAAAAAATGTTACAAGGAAAAGCCCCTTTTTCAAGTAATTGTTTTTCATAATTGTTTGTTAGTTAGTTATTTCAATCATTAAAAGTAAACAAAAAAATGTTTTACGCAATCGAAATAGCAAAAAAATGTTAATAACACATTTATTCCATATTAGAGAAGGGGGCTTACAATAGTTTGTTTAACCATATTTTATTCTGAAGACACTTTAATAAATTGCATATAATCATCATTTTTAGCAGTTAAAATAAATTTTCTATCACCTACGGAAATTGTTTTCATATCCTTAACATCACCGGGCAAGAAGAAACCACTTTCAGCTGGAGTAATATCCTGAAAATTTCCGTTTCCGTCTCCTTTTAGAAACATACCATAACCAGCATCATTCCTTGTGGTCTCCACTTCTGACCAGAAAAGGTTACCAGCAATTAAGGCATCTAAATATCCATCACCATCATAATCTTCTACAAGGATTTGATTTATGGACGAGATCTGAGCAGCTGCGGGAAGCTCGTGTTTTACAAATTTTCCGTCTCTATTTTCGAGATAAACACTCGCAAATGACTTAACCTGATAATGGAGAGAATTTTCCAGCTCTTTTTCAGTGTAAACATCCTCTAGGGTAGCAGTTGAAAAGGATTCGTAATCGGGAAATTTATTTTTAATTCCAGGCATCTGCTGCGAAGAGCACTCCCGCCCCCGCAATGGATATTTTTTCCCATCGTTATAATAACTTAATACAATATCCTGTTTATCATTCTCGTCGAAGTCATTAAAATAAATATCAAAAGTCTCATCTTCATTGGCGGTATATTTGTAATTACGCCCCAGATTCCCAACTATAAAGTCCAGGTCACCATCGTTATCGAAATCCCCTGCCTTTACACTCCACCACCAGCCGGTAGTATCGGCCAATCCAAGCTCTTGGGTTATTTCTGTAAAGCCCATTTCCGAATTCTTAAAAACTCTAATGGGCATCCATTCACCTACCACAACTATATCTTCCCATCCATCATTATCAATATCAACAATTTCGGCACTAGTAGCCATACCTAAGGACTGAAATTCAGGAGCTATATTTTTAGTGATATCGCGATACTTAGCTTTTCCATCTTCTCCCACGTTCTTGAGGATGTAAGATTTTGCAGGTGAGGGATAATGCCCTGGCACCAGGCGCCCCAGCACTAAAAGATCCTTTTTTCCGTCTTTATCAAAATCGGCCTGATAAACTCTTGATCCGCTAGTGCGCATTTCAGGTAGTGCAGCCTCATCTCTCTCAAAATTACCTTTACCATCATTTATATACAATCTATCCTGCAGGTATTTTGAATCTGGTTTAAATTCATTTCCCCCACTAACCACGTAAATATCATTATGCCCATCGTCATTGGCATCAAAAATCAATGCCCCTAAATCTTCAAACTTTTTATCTTGTTCAAAAGCTGGGCTTTGCTGCTTTTCAAAACCCATTGCGGTCTGAAAATAAAGACCCGCTTCGTAAGTAGAAGAAGCCCCAATAAAAAAATCTTCTTTACCATCTCCATTTAAGTCACCAACAGCAATACCCGGCCCAAATGTAGACGTACGATGAGGTAGAAGAATTTCATTTTTAAAATCGTCAAACTCATTTTCTATATGCTGATGCTGGGGAAAAGAAGCAGAATCTTCTATTGTAGCAAAAAGAAGATCTCTTTCGGCAACTTTCTTCTGTGTAATTTCTGAAGCATCAGTATGATTGAAGGTTAATCGCTGATTCGCCTCTACATCCTTTAAACTCTCAACTTTACCGTCTGGCCATACAATTTTGATTTCGTCTATAACTTCAGTTTTTGCCAAACCGAAGTGCAGTTGAGGAGCAACGGAAGACTGGAAGCCTCTTGAAAGCGTAAGTTCCTGCATTTGTTCGGTGTCATTTGTCATCACATAAGCTCTCGCTCCCAATCCAAAGCGATTCTTGTCATTACCTTCAAAGCTTATCTGGACAAAATTATTATTTTCTGAACTCGTGTTTTCAAACAAAAAAGCGTGATCGTCAATATTATTTGTAACAATTTCCAAATCACCGTCATTATCCAAATCTGCATAAACAACCCCATTAGACCATCCTTCATATTCAATTCCCCATTTTTCATTGGCTATTTCAAAAGATAAATCTCCATTATTCTGAAACATAAAATTATCAATTTTTTCAGAAGGAATATTCAGACTTTTTTCCAGTTGGTTTTCTTCTTCCATCCTGGTTTCCTTAAGACTATTGAAGTAGTCATTATTGTTAATTTCCCTTCTTGTTCCGTTAGTCACAAATAAATCTTTATGACCATCATTATTAAAGTCGGCAAATAAAGGCCCCCAACTCCAGTCGGTTGAAGCAGATCCTGTTATTCTGGCCAAATCGGCAAAAAAAGGATTTTCATCTTTAAAAATCCCCGTGTTAGTTTGTAGGGTATTTTGCATATACTGGTAATGAAAACCAGCATCAACAGTGCTCCAGAATAAATCTGGGTTCATACTTGCCATGTTTGCTTTCTTCCTCCTGTTATCCTTAGCCGACATATCTACCTGATAAATATCCAGGTTCCCGTCATTGTTATAGTCAGCAATGTCCACACCCATACCGAAAAAGGAAGTATGTGAGGTTGTCTCTTTAACAACCTCCCTAAAAGAACCGTCTCCATTGTTCATATATAAAAAATCGGGAGAACTAAAATCGTTGGAAATATAAATATCCGGCCAGCCATCATTATTTAAATCACCAACTGTAGCAGACAATGACAATCCAAAGCTGCGAACTCCGGCCTCATCGGTGACATCTGTAAATTTAACACCATCGTTTCTCAATAAGTGATCCGATTCAAGATCGCTCACATTCTTCATTTTATAATCGTAAATGAAATTTGGAGAGTCAAATCTGGTTGGGGGATAATTGGCAATATAGACATCCAGATCGCCATCTTTATCATAATCAAAAAAAGTGGCCTGCACGCTATTACCGGGATCATCCAGTCCATATTCCTTTGCCTTTTCCTCAAAAGTCCCATCTCCATTATTAATGAAAAGCTGGTTATTTTTTGGTTCATACTTTCCGCCAACAGAGAGATAAATATCAAGGTAACCATCCCCATTTACATCTGCCATTGTTACTCCAGTATACCATCTATGGTCTCCCGCAACCCCTGCCGCTTCAGTAATATCTTCAAATTCCAGGTTGCCTTTATTTAAATATAGCTTATTAGGAACCTGATTTCCTGTAAAATATAAATCGATTAAACCATCATTATTAATATCTCCGGCAGAAACGCCTCCCCCCATATAGATATAGGAATAGTTAAAATAATTAAGTGAATCTGTTTCAGTTAAATTATTACTGAAATCGATTGCGGAATCACCCGAAGAAATGTTGCGAAAAATTTCATTTTCGGAAGATTCAGACATCGTCACATCCTCTTCTTGCTTACAACTGCTTAGCGCCACAATAAAGGCCATTGCTATAATTTTTGTAAAAAACTTCATTTAAACTGCTATTTAGAAAAATATCATTAACATTAAATTAACGGGTGTAATGTAAGAAATTCCTAATCTTCTGAAGACAATATTCTGGAATTATTGACTCCTCAATAAGGTAACCGAAAGAATTTTATATTAGAAATATAGATTATACATAAAAAATGAATTAATTTTTTTCCTGTTCTACGCTTTAAATAGCCTTCTTATTTAGAAAATCACTTTGATTTAATAAAATTTAAATGAGCAGATCACTCTTGATATGCAAAATCGATATACTTTGCTACTTCAGATTTAAAAAATTGTGATATTAATCAAACCTTTTAAATAGACTTTACTCTGGAAATCTTTCTATGTTTATGAAATAATGTTACATTTTAGATTTGTATTATATCTTTGTCTAACTCAGCTCACATGCAAGATTGCATATATCAATTTTCAATCTTAAAGTTTAAAATGAGTAATTTATATACCAACATGAGATACGTAATAGGCATTTTTTTACTGTTTTTTTTAGTACTTATCTCTTGTAATAAAAGGAGGACAATGCCTGAAATAATACAAAAAACGGCTGAGGAACAGTTTTATATCCCGGAAAACATTTATGCATCTTCCTTAAGAATTGCTTATTTTGATAGCCTATCCAAAATAGCTCCCGAAAACCAGAAGGAAAAATACCATCTTAAAAAGGCTGATGCATTACTTTATGCCGGCAAAACAAAAGACGCAATCGAAATACTGGAAAAACTGTGGAAAGAAAGTAATAAAGGCACCTTACGATATAAATTGGAAGCTTTTGAAGAAGAGAAGATAGGCCCCTTACTGGCTCTTGCCTATATGCGGCTGGGAGAACAACAAAATTGCATACATCACCATAATGCTTCCGCATCTTGCATTATTCCAATTGATCCGGAAGGTTATCATCAGGCGCCCGAAGGCTCAAGGAAGGCCATTAGCTTTTTTGAGGAATTTTTGAGACAGGATTCGCATGATTATAATAGTCTGTGGCTTTTAAATGTCGCCTATATGACTCTTGGAGAATATCCTGAATCTGTCCCGGAAAAGTGGCTAATTCCAGAAAGCGCTTTTGAATCAGAATACCCATTAAAAAAGTTTGAAGATATAGCTCCAAAATTGGGGCTGAATGTTAATGATTTATCAGGAGGAAGTATAGTAGATGATTTTAACAATGACAATCTCTTAGATGTGTTTGTTTCCAGTTGGTTCCCATCTGGCAAGCTTAATTATTTCATCAATGATGGAAAGGGTGGCTTTATAGAAAAAACGGCATCTTCAGGTTTAGAGGAAGTCAAGGGAGGTTTGAATATGGTGCAGACCGATTATAATAACGATGGGTTTCTGGATGTTTTTATTTTGCGTGGCGCCTGGATGGGACCTTTAGGAAAATATCCTAATTCTCTACTAAGAAACAATGGTGATAATACATTTACCGACGTGACTATAGAAGCAGGCCTGCTTTCTTATCATCCGACTCAAACTGCGACCTGGGCAGATTTTGACAATGATGGTTGGATTGATTTATTTATAGGAAATGAGTCTGACAAAGAAAATATTCACCCATCTGAATTTTACAGAAATAACGGGGATGGTACTTTCTCAAATCTTACTGCCAGTGCAGGGCTTACGGTAAGTACCGGTGAAGAACCTTATTATATTAAAGGTGTAACCAGTGGAGATTATAATAATGACGGATGGATGGATATTTATATATCTACGCTTCACCCTACAAGCAGGAATTTATTGTTTTTAAACAAAGGAATTGATGAAAAGGGTACTATAAAATTTGAGGAAAATGGAACTCGTATGGGATTAGGAGAAAAAATCTCAAGTTTCCCCACCTGGTCCTTCGACTATAACAACGACGGACTGATGGATATTTTTGTGGCCGGCTATAAAAGAAGTGACTTCTACACCATTGTTCCAGATATTGTGAAAGAATATTTAGGAGAATCAAATAGGGCAGAAACTATGCGTCTCTATCAAAACAATGGAGATTCTTTTACTAATGTTTCAGCTGAAGTGGGATTAGACAAAATAGGATATGCTATGGGTGCCAATTACGGCGATTTGGACAATGATGGCTATCCCGACATTTACCTGAGTACTGGAGAAGTAAGTTTTGAATCGATTATTCCAAACAAGGTTTTTAGAAATAATGCCGGAAAAGAATTTCAGGATGTTACCACTGCCGGGGGATTTGGACATATACAAAAAGGGCACGCGGTTTCATTTTCTGATATTGATAACGACGGCGATCAGGATATTAATGTTGTTATGGGAGGAGCCTACGAGGGAGACAATTTCTTTAATTCATTATATCGAAATCCATATCAGGATGAGAACAACTGGATAAGCCTCAAACTGGAAGGAACAAAGGCAAACAGAGCAGGCATTGGCAGCAAGATAGAAGTAATAGTTACAGAAGAAAATAATAAACGTTCTATATTTCACACTATTACTTCAGGAGGTAGTTTTGGTGCTTCCACATTACGGGCAGAAATAGGCTTAGGTAAAGCCACTAAAATAAATGAGGTTAAAGTTTTATGGGCAGGCAGCAATACCTCACAAAATTTTAAAAACCTGGAGTTAAATACCTTTTATAAAATAACAGAAAATAAAGCTAGGGCTGAAAAATTAGATCTATCCCCTATTCAATTACAGGAAACAATTGAATAAAGTTTCTACTTAACTTCAAATTTCAAGGCTATTCGGAGAAAATTTTCAAATTATATTCCTCGTACTTAAAAATTAAACTAGAAATTCTTTTATCAAACAGAGGCGCGTTATTTTGTAATATACTCTTACCTTCCTTCATAGCGGGCTTACTATTGATTACTAACACCAGTTATCGACTTTAATTATGGTTAATTAATTAAGTTGAATTTAGGAAATGTTGATCTAACATTAATAATTTATTATATCTTTAACATTAATTAAGATTAAAAACCTTTAAGGTATTTTCTCTTAATAGTTCTTTCTGAAGAACGTCTGTTAATTAAAATTTATTAATCTAAAGCTCTACTGGAAATTTAAGCCTCTTCTATGATTAGAAAAGCTTTTAAAATAATTAAAAAATGAGAAGAACAGTTCTTTTTTTATTGATCCTATTAATAAGTTATAGCTGTAAAGCATATCAAGATCACAGTAAATCCTTTAAAATAATTGAAAAAGATCAACCTAAAGGCATTGACAATTTAGCCTATAAATGGAGTGAAATGGCTATTAATGCGCAAGCAAATGATACTGAAAAATTTAAACCGAGACCCACTATTACTTCCCGCTATTTAGGATTAATTTTCGTTTCGATTTTTGACGCCTGGTCAAGATATGAAGATAAAGCTATTCCTGTTTACCTTAAGGGAACTAAAAGGAGGCCAATTAACGAACATAGCCTTAATAACAAGGAAATTGCAATCAGCTACGCCGCTTTTAGAACTTTGAATGAATACTATTATTCAGATATGGAGTTGTTCGCAAGTTTTATGAAAGAATTAGGCTTAGATCCTAAAAATGCATCATTAGACCCAAGCACACCTGAGGGTATAGGTAATTTGGCAGCGAAGGCCGTAATTGAAGCTAGAAAAGGAGATGGTTCAAACCAATATGGAAAAGAATCTGGCTCAAATGGCAAGCCTTATTATGACTATATAAATTACGAACCTATAAATTCAGCCGACAAAAATGTAGAACTAAACAGGTGGCAACCTAAGTATTTTTCTGATGGTAAAGACGGAAAATTTGCTCCAGGATGTTTAACTCCATATTGGGATAAAGTTGAACCTGTTGCATTAAAATCAGCCGACCAATTCCGGCCAGGTCCCCCTCCAATGGTAGGTTCAACACAATTAAAAGAGGAGGTTGAAGAGCTTGTCGAAATGCAGGCAAATCTAACAGACTATGAAAAAGCATTAGTGGAGTTTATGCGGGATGGCCCTCAATCGGTACAGCAGGCGGGGCATTGGTTAAAATTTGCTCAGGATGTTTCCCGAAGGGATAACCATACACTTGATGAGGATGTAAAAATGTTTTTCTATAATCAGGTGGTTGCTATGGATGCCTTTATTGCATCCTGGGATTCAAAAATGTTTTATGATTCTGCTAGGCCATATGCATTAGTGCATCATTATTATAAAGACCAAAAGATTAAAGGATGGGGCGGAGAAGGTAAAGGAATAATAGAAATGCCAGGCATAGAATGGAGGCCTTATTCGCCGGAAACTTTTTTATGCCCTCCTTTCCCAGGTTATGTTTCGGGACATAGTACAATCAGCGGAGGCTGTGCCGAAGCTTTAAAATTGTGGACCGGAAGTGATGAATTTGGTTCTGAAGTAAATTTAATTGCAGGAGCAATGACAGAACCTGATAATTTAGGCGACACCATTACTTTAAAATTCCCAACTTTTACCGAAACAGCCGAGATGGCCGGGATTTCAAGGGTTTTAGGCGGATATCATATTCAGGCAGATAATATAGCAGGACTGGAACTAGGGAGAAATGTAGCCAGAGAGGTTTGGGAGTTTTATAAATATCATATCGGTGAAGAAAAAAATACAAGTCTTGGTATAATTGACAGTGATAACTAATTCCCGCCTGATTTGAATAACTCATTAATTCCAAACAGAATTATGACAACATCAATAAAACACTTACATATTTAAGCCTTGCAAAATTTTCTCCTCATAATTTAATCTCTTAACAATGAAATCATTTATACTCAGCTGCTATATTTATTGTTTTTCAGTAACAATATGTTTTGCCCAAAATCAAGGTGACAGTTTAAGAATTAACGAACAGGAATATTTGGAAATGCGTGGACTCAACGTTATGCTCGCGCACGATTTTTACCCGGAAAGTCATCAGGGAGGAGTTGGAATTATCCAAAATGGAATCAGAGTCGCAACCAATGGCGATTTAAGACTAGAACCAACACCGGGGCAGTGGCAGCCGGTTCCAAAAGTTGGAGAGCGTTTTGTAGACAGGGAAAAGAATAACATTAGCGTAAAAATGGCTTATCCCGATGAAGCCAAAAACCGAAAAGGCTTTAATCCCATTGAATATCCCGAGCTGGAATTTTCGTATAACCTGAAAATAATTCCGCAGGGAAAATCTTTTAAAATCATCGTAGACCTTGATGAAGCTTTGCCGGAAGAATGGATTGGAAAAGTTGGAATGAATATAGAATTCTTCCCTGGCTACCTTTTTGGAAAATCCTATTATATGGATAACGAATTTGGTATTTTTAACCGCCAGGCGAATGGGCCGGGTTCTATAAATAAGGATGGAGAATTTGAAATAGATCCAATGGCCACGGGTAAAGAACTGGTTATTGCACCCGAGACGCCCAGGCAAACTTTAAAAATTGAAAATCTAAAAGGAAATGAGTTAGCGTTAATAGATGGCCGTGCCCAACATAGTAATGGCTGGTTTATAGTAAGGTCTTTAGTGCCAAGTGGCGCTACAAAAAATGCCATAGAATGGCTTATTACTCCGAACACGCTGGAAGATTACACTTATGATCCCGTGGTGCAAATTTCTCAAGTAGGTTATCACCCTGCCCAGGAAAAAATTGCAATTATAGAAACCGATCAAAATGACACCAGCGTAAAAGAAGCTAAATTGTTACGGGTAGATAATCAAGGTGGGTTTACCGAAATTATTTCAGAAAATCCTTCGGAATGGGGTGAATTTCTTAGGTATAAATATTATCAGCTGGATTTTACAAATATTAAAGAGCCAGGTATGTATGTGGTACAATACGGCGATTATACCACTGAAGCTTTTCAAATTAGCAAAGATATATATAAACGTGATGTTTGGCAACCCACTTTAGAATATTTCCTGCCGGTTCAAATGTGTCATATGCTGGTAAACGACCGCTATAAAATCTGGCACGGCCGCTGCCATTTGGACGATGCGAGAATGGCGCCGGTAGATACCAATCATTTTGACGGCTACCTGCAAAGCCCTGAAACCCTAACCAGTTTTGAGCCCGGCGAACACGTTCCAGGACTTGATGCCGGCGGCTGGCACGATGCCGGGGACTACGACCTTAGAATAGAATCACAGGCTTCTACCATACAGGGACTTTCACATATTTATGAGATTTTTGAGGAAGATTATGACAATACCACGATAAACCAGGAAACAAAAACGGTAGATATTTTACAACCCGATGGAAAACCCGATTTTCTTCAGCAAATTGAACATGGGACCATCCATATCGTAAACGGCTACAAGTCTTTGGGCAGGTTTTATCGTGGGGTAATCGTCCCAACTTTAGACCAATATGTTTTGCTGGGTGATCCGGTAAATCATTCTGATGGTGAGATTTATAAAGAAACAGATACTTCAACAGAAATTCCGTTAGGGCAGGAAGGCGCGCCAGATGACCGCTGGGTGTTTACTGAAGACAATCCGCGTAGGGAAATGCAAAGTGCCGCGGCGCTGGCTGCCTCCTACAGAACACTAAAAGATTTTAATACAGAGCTTGCCGAAGACGCCCTGGAAATCGCCGAAAAAACCTGGGAAAATACGAATACAGATAATCCTGTGCATAAACTCAGTTTAAGCGTAGAACTTTTTAAAAGTACTTCTGATGATAAATATGAAGATTTTATAACTAAAAATACTGAAATTTTCAGCGAAAATATTGCTCAAACCGGCTGGGTAATCGCAGCTGTTTTTGATGAAATTCAGGATGAAAATTTCAGAAATAAAATAAAAGCTTCCGTAGAAAGTTATTATCAGGAAGTAGAAAAAATGGGAGCGCAAACCCCTTACGGAATGCCTTACGAACCCGATATTTGGGGTGCCGGCTGGGGAATTCAGAATTTTGGTATGAAACAGTATTTTTTACATACCGCTTTTCCTGAAATTTTTCCGAAGAAATATATGCTGAACGCACTCAACTTTGTTTTGGGAACGCATCCGGGGGTAAACACTTCGTCCTTTGCTTCTGGGGTTGGTTCGCGCTCTTTAACCCAGGCCTATGGGATGAATCGAGGCGATTTTTCTTTTACTCCCGGCGGAATTGGCTCCGGAACGGCATTAATTCGTCCCGATTTCCCGGAATTACTGGAATGGCCTTTCCTTTGGCAACAAACCGAATATGTTTTAGGTGGCGGTACTACAGATTACCTGTTTTTAGTACTAGCAGCGGATAAACTTTTGAATGAGAGACAAGAAGCTAAATTCCCAGATTAAAATTGGCTATTAAGAATTAAAAGCCTGACAATTTCAAAAAATCCAGGTTATATTATTTTTAGGCTTGATGCAAAAAAACGCCCAATCCTTTGCAGAATTGGATATTATTATCTTAATTACCTGATATTCAAATGAACTAGCGGAGGAAGCGGAACTATACGAAAATAGCTAAACCCTACTATTATTGATGTTTGAGAAAGATCAAAATTCTGGTGTAACCGGATTTGACACCTTTAACATAACTTTATTTTTAAAACTTATAATTATGTTCTTTTAAACGCTGCTGTCTATTGGCGATTAACCGTCTTTGTTGGCATTAGTACATTTTAGTCTACAAATGTTTCTCTCAGTACTTCTTTACATTTTCGAATCTCGGATTTAAAAGCAAGAGCAAACCACAAACTGTTTTTTCTTCTTCTATTTCAAGAATCTCCCAATTGTTTTCAAGGATTTTTTTTGAAATAAAATCGGGTTGTCCACCTTTATTATAGAGGTCGAAAAATTCGCTGTATATGTCAGCAAAAGCGTCACTGTCTTTTATGGCTGTTCCCCAATTTCCCAGGTCTGTTTAGTCTTTTTAAAATGGCTTATAACGTCTCGTATAAAAACTGTGCGAGCGGGCGTTTGTGATTGTCCGCCTGACAATCCGCTGAGCAAGAGAGCACGGAGTTTCGATTTGAGACAGGTTTTAGCATTGTTTTTATATTGTGTGTGTGCCCAGCATGGGCATCTTTTCTTTTACCGAAAGGTAAAAGATTAATCTAAAGGGTGCAAGTCCCTTATGGGCAGGGGTGACGCCTTGAACCATTAGTAAGCCGCAAGGTTGCCAACTGCGAAGTTGGGACTGAAGGAAGCGGGACTACAAACCCTGGTACTGACGAACAGGAACCGGATATGTATAGATAACGTCCAAATAACAGGACTCCAATCTATTCTAAAAGCTCACGGTAAACAATACGCCCGGCAGATAGAACGAGGGGAATATCAGGCGTCTCCAATACTGGGAGTTGAAATACCAAAAAGCAACGGGAAGAAACGTTTACTCGGTATTCCCACGGTTGTCGACAGGGTATTTCAGCAAGCATTACATCAGGTTTTGCAACCCGTATTCGAGCCAGACTTTCAAAAGCACAGTTATGTGTTCAGACCAAACCGCAATGCCCATCAGGCAACTGCACAGAGCCTGGAAAATATAAATTCTGGTTATAGACACATCGTGGATATTGACTTAAAGAGTTTCTTTGATGAAGTGGCCCACGATGTTTTATTAGACTTGATATTCAAAAAGGTAAAATGCCGGGCTACTTTAAAGTTATTGCGGTCATTTTTAAGAGCTCCGATACAAATTAACGGCAAGTTGCATAAATGCAGGAAAGGACTCCCGCAAGGTCCTCCCTTAAGTCCTTTGCTCTCCAATATCCTGCTCAATGAGTTGGATAAAGAACTGGAAAAGCGAGGGCACCGCTACGTGAGATATGCCGATGATTTTAGTATTTACGTTCGAAGTAAACCCGCTGCGAAACGCGTAGGCAACAGTATCTACAAATTTCTGCGGGATAAACTCCAGCTTCCAATCAATAGGAAGAAAAGCGGAATACGTAAGCCTTTAACCTTTCAGGTACTGGGATTTGGTTTTGTGCCAACCTACAAGAAAGGAGAAAAGGCCAAACATCAGCTTGTGGCAGAAGCATCAAAATGGGATACATTTAAGGCTAAACTTAAATATATTACCAAAAAGACCATTCCTGCAAGCTTTGAAGAACGTATCCACAGAATCAATTTATTGCTAAGGGGCTGGATAAACTACTTCAAACCGGCATCCATTCTAGGAAAGCTTAAAAAGCTGGAAGAATGGTTAAGGAATCGTTTACGGTATTGCATTTGGCATCACTGGAAAAAGCCCGAACGAAAACGGAAAAACCTTATTCGGTTGGGAATTAATCCACCAGACCAGGCTTATGCCTGGAGTCGTACCCGAATGGGCGGCTAGGCAGTGGCTCAAAGTCCCATTCTGCGTACTACCATCACCGTAAAACGCTTAAAAATGAAAGGTTATGTTAGTCTAGTCGAATACTACAATCGATGAGTTTCATTGTTGAACAGCCGTATGCGAGACCCGCACGTACGGTGGTGTGAGGGGTGCACTCCGTCATTTGATGGCGGAGCCATCCACTCGATTGGCAATAGTTTTTTAATTCCAGGTGAAATTTATTTATTGTCAAGGACAACATATAAAAAGGAAAACAAGAAGATTAAAGACAGAATTGAATTTCCAATTAGTCCAAAAAGATATTTATTTCCTTTCTCTTTACGTTCCTTAAATCCAACAAAAACTCCACCAACGCTTAATCCATAAATTATTACACCATATAGAGCATAATAGATATTTTGGTCGTCTGTGAGTCCTAATTCTGTCCAAAATTTATTTGAGATAATGGCCAGAATAAATAAAATTATGTTGATCAGTAAAATTTTGTTTGTAGTAGTCTTTGTCATATTTGTAAATTATTGCCAACGTTGCGTGTAAAAATTGTGCCCCTTTTCAGGCTAATGATTTTGGGCCATTGCTTTTACATAGTGTTATGCAGCGGTTTTTTTAAATTTTTATTTTGTCCGGATTTTGCCTGTTGGAAAAAAGAGATAAAATTTCAATGGTTTCATTATTTTGTCGGTAGTAGAGATTATTAAATTTTGAAACCACCGCTCTTCTAACAGTTTTCTTCTGTTTGGAAGTTGGGAAGAGTTCTGGATTTTTAGAAATTAATTCAATTGTATGATCAAGTTCCTGAGAGAAATTTTTAAGTTCTCTGCCCGTCCAGTTTTTTTCTAAATGTTCTAAGGTATCTTCTAATTCGGAAAGTGCGTGGTCAGTCCATCGAATTTTATAACCACTTTTCATATAATTTTCTTGCTTCTGAATGAGATTTTAATTTTCCGGAATCAGCATCTTTAATTCCTTGTTCTATAGACTTTTTCTCTTCTTTGGAGATTTCTTTCCACCAGTCCGTTTTCTCACTCTCGCGCAACTTCATTATTTTTTCAATGATGGATTGATCATTCAGGGTTGACAACCACTGAATTAATTCTATTTTTTTATTTTGAAGATTTATGTCCATAACTCAAATTTACAATTTTGAACTTAAATATCTCTGATTGTTCAAATGTTTTTAACTGCTGCATAACGTCTCGTATAAAAACTGTGCGAGCGGGCGAGCTTGATTGTCCGCAGGACAATCCGCTTAGCAAGCGAGCAATAAGTTTCGATTCAAAACTGGATTAAGCATCTTAAGTTTTTATATGTTGTTACCTACTGTGGCTAAGCTATAAACTTCCTACATTGTAAATAGAGTATCAAATCTTCCTTCTCGTATTTTTATTATCTCACCCGTTTCCGGATTAATTATATCAAATTCAAAAATTCCTGATACGATTCTTTTTTCTTCGTCAAATTTTGTTATTTCCAGAAATCCAAAACCTCCACTTTTTGTAGTTACGTCATAATGTTCATTAAGATTTACTGAACATTCTCCGTAATGATTGCCTTCACTATTTTCCGATAAATTATATTTTTCACCTTCTTCTATTTTGGATTTTACAGAACCTATAATTATTTGGGAAATAATTTGATTTTCATCTTCTGCGCTTAAACTGAAATAAAAACCGTCATCTACAAATTGATAGTAGCAATTAAAATAATTATTCTTTTCCACAAATGCTTTTCCATTTACCAAGCAACCAAATGTTCCTTCTCCCGTCGTAGTTTTAGCAGGTAAACATTCAATAGGGTTCTCACAACTTTCATCTTTTGAACACGAAATTGATAAAATCAAAATCAGGGATGTTAAAATGGTAAGTATGCTATTTTTCATAAGTTCCGATTTTTGTGGCCATTGTAGGTAACGTCTCGTATAAAAACTGTGCGAGCTGGCGTGCGTGATTGTCCGCAGGACAATCCGCTAAGCAAGCGAGCAGTGAGTTTCGATTTGAGACAGGTTTTAGCATTGTTTTTATAAGTTGTTGTATGGTGTTTTTTATCAGTAGTTAAATGGGGATAAAACATTAAAATAATTCTCTTGCGATTAACACCGATCATTATAAATCCAACTCCACTTCCAAGTAAATTAATAGTTAGTCCGCCCTTATGCTCTTTTTTAAGTCCGCTATAATAAACGATGAGCACTAATCCGAGCATAATTGAGGCAAGAGCTAATATTATATTAATCATTTTTATTTTTTTTTAATACCATACAACGTCTCGTATAAAAACAGTGCGAGCTGACGAGCCTGATTGTCCGCAGGACAATCAGGCGTTGCAAGCGAACAAAGACTTTCGATTTGTGACAAATTTTAGCATTGTTTTTATATAGTGTTACCTGCAGTTTTTTAGCTTACCCAGGAACTAACCACTTCTTTTAATTTCCAATTGCCTCCTTTGAATTCATATAATCGATATTCTCCGCTGCCACATAAAAATCCGCAAACCTGACCGATATGAATTATTGCCTTATCGAAAATCTTATTAAAAATAGGTTTAGAAATTGTTAGATACCCTTTTGGGCATTTGGATAAATCTTGAAAATTTAAAAAGTCCGATCCCTTTTCTTCTTGAAATGCTTTTAATTCTTCCTCAGACAGTATTTTTTTATTTTCCACAAGATTTGAAGTCAGTTCAAATTTTTCGTCCAGATCAGTTACCGTTTTCAATTCCTCTTTCGAATTGAGGTCTAAGTATTGGGAAATTAAATTATTCTCTTCATTGAGAATAGATTTCAAGTGATAATCTTTTTCTCTAATACAACCTAAGGTGAGATAGTCGTCATCATCGTTGGATAAGATGGAGCTAATTAAGTTCTCAGTCTCAATTCCATCCTTTCTTATATACTCTGCTCTGTTAAACTCAGAACAACTTGCAAAAATCAAGAAGAACAATATTATATAAATTCTCTTATTCATATTCTGTTATTCATAATTGCTGGTAACGTCCCGTATAAAAACTGTGCGAGCTGGCGTGCGTGATTGTCCGCAGGACAATCAGCTAAAGCAAGGAGCACGATGTTCGATTTGAGACAGGTTTGAGCATTGTTTTTATACACTGTTGAACTAAACCTAAAGGTAGCTTCAAGAGATCGCTAAATCACTATTCACTACCTTTAAGTATCTCTAATTATAATATTGAAAGTTATGAAAAAAAAGTAGTACCCTCATTGACAGGGCTTGTAA
>NZ_JAIQZB010000016.1 GCF_020164555.1 Salegentibacter lacus
AAGACATCCGGAATCTCTACCCTCAGAACTACAAGAAATTAAAGCAAGCTTAGATCAAGTTTATCCGAGGGGACCCGATAAATAAAATTATGCTAAGTTAGAGGATGTGGTTGGTGGGCCGGATACGGGTGAATGACCTAAAAAAGAAAATAAGTAATTTAGAGAAGGCTATTAAAATGTCTCCCACACCTATCCCTCAACAGGTCTTTCCCGATGGGCACGAAGTAACAAAACCATTATTTTTAAGCAAAAAAAGTTCTGTATGAAAAAAGTTAGAGGAAAAGAATTGGATCTTCTTCTTATAGAGGAATTAAATAAAATGATAGAATCCGGTTATAATATTGCTCCTATCTCCAGATCAACCGTTCAAAGGAGGCTAGGACTAACCAGTAGAGGAACTTTAGCGCTTCCAGAAAGATCGCTACTAATTGAAAATGCTAAAAATTTGCAAATGAAAAATGCCGGTCTAAGCTTAGACGGTAAAAAGAAGCGAAATGGCCTTAAGGAACAAAATGATAATCTAAAACGAAAAATTGAGATTTTAGAAAAAGAGAGGGATGCTTTAATAGAAAAAATGGCGATGATTATAAATGGTGCCCAGGCAAGAGGGTATGATGTGGAAGAGATTATGATGCCTCTTATTAATTAGAATAATATTTATTTTCAAAAAAAAATTCATTCTAGCTCGCTCTGTAAATTAAACTTCTATGTTAAAATTTAGGTACGCAAAACTCTATATATTGTGTATGCAGTAATAATAATTCATTTACTGAGCAATAATAGAAGCTACAGCTCCACTATAATTAAACAATTTATTAAATTTTACGCGAGAATTAAATCTAAGATCTTTTAAATCATTATCTCTATAAAAATATATGGTTTCACCATTTATATCTTGCTTTACAAAACCGAAATAGTTTTCTAGTTTAACAATTGTACCTTCGTAAACTTTTGGAAGACCGCTAATTGTAACTATGCCCTGTGGCTTCTTCTTGAATCTAGAATCTAGTGGTACATCTTTTAAATATTCAAAATAATCTGCATTTTCTTCTTCTTCTAGTAAATATAAAGTTCTAGCATACCAAAACTGAGCTTCATATCTTTTGTCCTTTTTTACAAAAGATTTTCTTAAATAGTGCTTCAGATCTATATAGTTATCTGCGTCCTTCTGCATTAATAATTTGGCATATTTAAAATTTAAATCTTTACTATTAATATTGATATTAATTGAATCTTGCAAAATTGTTAAAGCATCATCTATATTTCCGTTATCAATATAATAGTTCGATAATCTTATTGCCAAATATGGACTTCGTTTGTTCGCTTCAAAAGCAGATTTTAAAGAAGATAAGGCTTGAGGAGAATTATCTAAAAGTTTATTAAAACTAGCTTCCGCATCAAATAGAAAACTTTCATTCGGATAATTTTGCATTGCTTTTGATAAAGTTTTTTCAAACTCTTGAATCTTTTTCTCTATCAAATCAATATTTTCTTCTTCAAGGAAGTTTTCTAATTCTAGAGTATATATTTTTAGTAATGTATGATAAGCGTGTACAATATTTCTATTTTTTTTATTACCAATAATATTTTTACAAATATCTTTAGATGAATTTAATAAAGTTTTTACAACCAAAGGCTGAGTGGTATTAATTGCTTTTCTTAATAAAAATTCAGCCTTAGAATGAGAAATAGAAGTGTTTTTAGGTTCTATTTCGTGAGCTCTATTTAATAGTGTATTGGCTTTTTCTAAATCTCCCTTTTTATGGCTCATTTCAAATATTGATTCTTGCTGCATTAGAGCGGCTTGCTCTCCTATATTTTCATAAGCAACATTATAAAGTTCCCTAATCTTTTCAGGGTCTTTAAATGTTTCCATTAACTTTTTAGCATTTGTTAAAGCAATAAAAACTTGTCTATCGCTGTCATAATCTATATCTAGTTTTGAAATAATAGAAATGTATTTTTCGAATCGAGATTCTTGATCAACCAATACTTGTTCAAAAACCAATTCAGCTATATGTTGATGCCTTGTTGTAAATACATAATCATTTATCACATAATTTCTTTGATTATAAACTACAGATTCTAGTGGCTTAAAAAGTTTATCTTTAAAATAGGAAAAATTAATTTGGTGTAACCTAGAAATAATTCCTGCTCTTGCATAAGCTCCTATCCTATGGAAAACACATATAGATAGATATAAGTTTTGAGCTTCTTCACCAGGTATAGATTTAAATTCATTCATTACTATATCTGCAAATGGTTTGCCAGCTGTAGCTTCATATAAAGCTACTAACAGTTCTCTCCCAGACCTTTCGGAAAGTGCGGTTCTTTGCTCTTCAATACTTTTTCCTGTTAAGTAACCTAATGATTTATGTTTTTGCAATAAACTGATTAAATCATCTATCTCTTTATCATTTAGATATTTCAAAGTATAATCCTGGATTAAAAAAGTATTCAATCTGTCTCCGCCTACGTTCCATACATTTGTTCTTTCAGAGCAAATAATTGTAATCAGGATATTATCCTTTTTTGCTTTATTCAATAAATATTCAATATCTTCCGATCTATCTACAACTCCATCTACGAATAAATAAATACGCTCTTTAACTAATTGATATAATTCAGCAAACCGATTGTATTCTAAAGGAACATCCGATTTATAGTACAGGCATAACTTCTCAAAAGTTATAGCAGCATCCCAAGCAATCCTATGCATTAAAACAGTTTTTCCAGAGCCGGCATTGCCTTTAACCAAAAATAGTTCTTGTTTAATTAGTCTCTCTTCTTCTTCTACTAAAAAGACATCGGACAAAATAGAATCGGTTACTTTTCTAGTTACATCATAATTTTTTAGGATTGGATCCCAGCCATTAAAATAACCTTTATAAAATACTTTTGGTTCTGTATCTTTTTCCGCAAGGTTCGAATGCAAAAATGTCACATCTCTATTTAGAAACTCAATTAATCCTTCGGTTGGCTCACTTACGTTTGCTTGAAATTTTGCCATGATTGGATGGGTAAACTCTTCCCTAACAATACTACTTAAAATTCGTTCATTTTCTGTAATACTATTATCAAGCTGCTCCATGAAATCCTTGAATGAAAGCTTAATAGAAGATATTTTTTTCCCATCCCAATATCTAGCTTCCTCATCGGTGATATATGGTCCGATCATGTAAGACCTAGGTCTGGCATCACCTTTTTTATTCAGTCCTTTTAATGTATATCTAATATCCAAATCAGCAAAACTAAAACCAACGTATAAAATTGGATATTCAAATGAACTTTCCTTTAAACGATCAAATAGACGACTTCTGTTCTCTCGATGGTCAACATATTGATCTGGTGTTAAGATAAGAGGTAAGTTTTCGTCAGAAATATCTGTAATTGACCCGTGTAATTTGTTATACATTACTGAATTAGGAACGCTCATTTTATCTTGTATTCTTTCTCCATTTTTAATAAATGTGGCAAGAACTTGTTGTCTATTCCTTATCTTATCATATGAGTCTTCAATCAATAAATCATAATTAGTTGTATAGATTGAATGCCATTTATATAAAGGAATTCTTAAATGATGATCACCTGGTTTAAACTTTTTAAATATTTCAGAAACAAACTTTTGAACTGTAAATAGATCTGTTTCACTAATTGCTAATTCCGAAACATATTGTAAATCGTTATCTACATAATTTGGGCCTAAAAATTTTTCACTTATTAAATTTGCTAACTGCTTGCCAGTTGGTGGTTTTTCGCCTTTAGGATGTTTAGAATCAAAAGCGGCTCCAGCTCCTAAAAACAATATTACTTTCCCTTCTTTAATCTTATCTAATAGAGGCTTTGGTATTTTTGCTTCCTGCATGTTATGTTTTTATTGTCAAATTCAAATTTAACATATTATTGTAATTTTAAATTATGGAAAACCTCAATCCGGATTGAAATCCATCATTACGCGACTGATATTCGCAAGATTATCAGAAATATAATATTTAATGAGCAATTGTATTTTAATTCCTAAAGGAACAAAATCCTCATAGCGAATCTTTTCGCCCGTGACTAATTCCTTGATATATTTTTTAGGTTAACATTGAAATCATCAAATGAAAACTTCATTTGATTAGAACTGTTGAGAAACTTGTTCATAACAGTCAGAATAGATGTTTTTCCTGTGTTATTTTTTCCAACAACTAAAGACAATTCATCTTCAAAATCCATTGAAAAATCTTTCAATAATCGATAATTCTTAACTGATATTTTCTCTATTTTCATCGATAATCATTTTAATACAATCTTTACTCACAAATTCTTTTTTATTTTTCACACATCCAGGTAAACCTGGAGATTCCACTTCATCTCCTCTTTCTATTTTCTTCGCTACGTCGAAATTGAGCTCCAATAATTGGGTTAGTATATCTTTTCGTTTTCCAAAGCCGTAAGCACCCAAAACTGCTTCATCCAATTTTTGGTGAGCATTTTTCAACGGATTGGCTCCTGGTTCTTCCAAAATTTGGTAAATCTTACGTAATGTATAATTGTATTTGTTCATCACTTCATTTCTCTTATCCCTTAATTCCTTTGCGGCATTAGCTATCTTCTTGACCTCTGTCAGTTTTGGGTTTTGGGGAAAGGGAAAGGTATCCCATATTGTGTTTGGTGTATAACTTGGATCGCCTTTCAAAGTAGCTCCTTTTTCGTGATACCAAGCAACATGAATAGAAGATTGAATTATTCCAAAGGTATAGTCGTCTTCATATGCAAAGACCATAACTGAGTCGTTAGGATTAATATCTGATGAAACAAATTCAAAAATGGGTCTTGCGGATACTCTTGAACATGCAACAAATCTGCTAATTTTTAAAAGTTCATCTTTCATATCTTTTCTTCCATAGGAAAGTTGCCACCAACTTTTAAGAAAATTAATATGATGTTTGTTTATTTTAGCTTTAGGATTTTTTTCTTTTAACTCTTTATTTATTACCTCTTGCTCATTTGCCCTTTTTTCTCTGTCAGGAAGTACAGCCGCTTTAATCCTATTAAAAGGACCAGAATAAGTTGATGCTTCCAGTATGTCGACTCCCGTAAAATCAATCACATAACGCTTGGGTTGACTTCTTTTCGAAGAAACAAGCTCTCTACCAATAAGAATTGGTTTTAAAACATTATTATTTTCAATAGATTCCTGTAAAATCGTTTTGGCTTCTGCTACTGATAATAAAAAACCAGCATGTCCATGTGTTTGACCCTGGAAAACTCTTTTAGGCTTTCTATTAGTTTCCAAAATCTTTGCTGCTGACACATCAAAATTTAGAGAAAGACTACTGTTAATTATAGGAACTTCATATTCAATCTGTTCTCCGTTTTTATCTTCAACAAAGAGTTTTTTCTTACCGTCAAATTTTCCTTTAGTCCAATTTACTATAGAAATAAATACTACTGCATCACCAGACCATGGTTGTGAAGAAACGGCATTAAAAATAATTCCGTTATTTTTAGTGATATAGTCCAAACCACCTTCTCTACTATAATTTTGTCTTATTGTATTTGTTCCAATTAATCCAGCAAATCCTCCTTCTTCTAATAATTTGTGAGCCTTATAGAACCAATACACACAATAATCTGCACGTCCAGGTACTTCGGGATATGCACTATGAATTTTATTTACATATTCCCCTCCATATTCTTCCTGCATATTTTTATTAGATTGATAAGGTGGATTACCTATAATAACATTTGCTTTTATCCAATCTGTAAATAGAGCGTCTGCAAAGAATATATTATCATTCATATTATCCAATGGCAAAGTCTCCTCCATTTGGAAACCAATTCCAATTTGCATAGTGTCTACCCATTCGCGTGTTTCTTTGATTGCAATTTCCTTTGCGAGCATTAGAGTTACTTTTGCTAATTCTACTGCGAAATTATTATAATCTATACCGTGAAACTGTTTAATACTCACAATAGATTGAGTTCCAATTTCAGAAGCACTTTTTGGAAATTCTATATGTATTTTGTTGAGCAAT
The DNA here is from genome assembly GCF_020164555.1 of Salegentibacter lacus. GTDB lineage: Bacteria > Bacteroidota > Bacteroidia > Flavobacteriales > Flavobacteriaceae > Salegentibacter > Salegentibacter lacus. The sequence continues at coordinate 6,024 of NZ_JAIQZB010000016.1, forward strand.
TCCATTTCAATTCGCTTCAATTCACGAAAAGCGACGTAGAGAAAGTTTCCACTACCACAAGCAGGATCAAGTACTGTAAACATTGACAACTGCTTACGTAGTTGCTTCATATCCTTTAATGTTTTTGCCTTTTCAATCTTTTCACGCCATGGTTGAATAATTGTTGGATGAACAATTTTTAGAATATCAAGTTCGGTTGTAAAGTGTGCGCCAAAGGCATGTCGGGCTTTTTCACCCATACTACTCTGAAAAATAGTTCCGAATATGGCCGGGTTAACCTTATTCCATTTCTGCGAGGCGGCATTATGTAACATAAAAAGCTCATCACTAGTTAGCTCTATTGCTTCAGGTTCAGTAAATAATCCTCCATTGAAATATTGAACCTCTTTAAATCGTCCACCCCTAGCCTTTTCTTTGCTATTCATTTGTTGAAACAATGAATGAATCAAATCATAGGAATTACCTTGACCATTTTTACAATCTAGCAAAATTTGAGTGAAAATATCTTTTGGTAAAAGCTGGTAATCTTCCGCAAACATGGTGAAAATGGATTGGAGGATAAATTTTTGAGCACGGTCTCTGTCCTCACCTCTTTCTAGTAAAGAATTGAATAATTTAGCGACTAGATCCGCAGTTTCTCTAGTAACTTCCTCAAGATTATTCTCAAAAATTGGTGTTGCTGCCTTTGGTAACATAAAATTAAAGGCAGTATAACGGTCTGGAAGCTCTTCCAGGTTTATACGATCAAGCGGTTCGTCCTGTATAGCAAAATCATAAATAATAAACTCATTGAAGTTACAGAGGATGGAATATTTTGGCTGATTTGGTCTTAGTTTCCACCAATAATCAAAAATCTGTGTTCGGTGACTTGGAAGCTGTGCACCTTTTTTCTTCATTTCAATCAATACCCTGTCACCCCAGAGCAGATCTGCAAAATTAGTTTTCTTTTTTGATTTCACCCTAAATTCAAGAGTAGCACCAGCCTCTTTGTAACCATCGTGTCCAAATGCTTGAAAAAATCTATCACAAAAAACTTGTGCTTCTCCCTTTTCATCACCATCTAAGGATTTAGAGTATTCAATAAACGATTTTAATTTATTTATCATGCAATTTATTATCTATTCTATAAAATGTTGTTTTACTCACTCCTGCCCTTTTACACGCCTCTTCTATCGGTAAATTCTGGTTATCATATAAATGCTTTGCATATTGATATTTTTCAATTGTATTCTTTTTAAAACCTTTCGGCCGACCTAGAAGCTTTTTGCGTTTTCTGGCGTTGTTCAATCCCACTTTCGTACGCTCGCTAATAAGATTTCTTTCAAATTCTGCTACAGCAGCAAAAATTTGTAGAAGAAATTTACCATTTGCAGATGTAGTATCAAATTCAGGTTCGCTAATACTTTTAAAATGAACACCTCTTTCATTAAAGGTATCTATGAGGTCTATCATATTCTTCAAAGATCTGAATATTCGATCATTCTTATAAGTTACAACTGTATCCCCTTTTCGTAAGAATTCAAGCATTTCTAATAAACCCTTTCTATCTTCCCTAACACCACTACCTACGTCCGAGTAAATTTTATCACATCCCTCCTTCTCCAATAAATCTATCTGAGATTCTAAATTTTGATCTTGAGTAGAAACTCTTGCGTAACCAACCAGCATATCTTGTTCCGAAAAAGGTTATTTTATAAAACTATTAAATAAAACGGAAAATAGTACTAATATCAGATAGTTTTCGACCAATGACTAACATACCCGAAAAACGACCGTTTAAAAGAACTGGAAAATTAAGTTTTTTAGTAACCGTATTAAAGATTATGAAAGGTGAGAAAAGCTGATGTGATTAAATTTTATAATTTTTCGAAAAATTCGGAAAGATTGAGATCAAAGTAGTCGCAAAGTGCAGCAAGAGTACTAACAGTAATATTTACTTTACCGGTTTCAATCCTAGATATATGAATACCAGTATCATTATAAACATCTTCTTGGGTAAGTTCCTTCTTTTCTCTATGCCGTTTTAACTGGATAGAAATTTGTTGTAGTAATTTTTCATTTTTTAAACGACTTCCCATAAGATTATGAAAAGTCCAAAGAATTCATCATTTTTGTAATGACTTAAATGTCATTATTTATGCAGGTATGAACTATCAAATTATCATAGGAAGTTCTACACCAGAAGAACTGCTGGTCCCAATATCTCAGTATTGGTCATACAAAAATGGCTGTTTTTCACCCTTACCTTCGGAATTTTCAGATAAATGGAATTCAAATAAAATTGATATTACAGATATACTAAAAAACTCCCATTGCGTTTTGCACTTAATGCCCTGTGTGTTATGCCAAATGACGATTAAAAAGGAAGTCAATAGTAGGAATGAATTTCGAGAGGCAGTATTAACCTCTAAACTTGTTTGTGAAAATTGTAATGATTTTTCACCTTATTTAGAAAGAGGACTTCCCCTACCCGATTCTCCAGAAAGCAGTATTAATAAACTGAATATTGAGGAGTTAAGAGTTCTTAGCGGAATAGTTAAGCTAAAAACCAAATTTAAAATTTATCGCCATATATTCAATAATAACCTAAATGATTATGATACCTGGGCTATTATAAATAATCTACAGAAAATGAAATTAATTTCGATTGAGAGGGATGCATCCTGGAAGATAAAAGCGTTCAATTATGATCCATCAATTGTTAGTTTTCTTGAATAATTCTACAAAATTGTGTAATTATCAGATACGATATTTTTACACAAAAAACTCGTTCATATATACATTATGATAAATCTTAACTGATTTTGTCTTTAAAATACGACCTGTTTTTTAATCCTCAACAATTTTCTTTACTGAAAAAATGTTTCTATTAGTGGTTTCAAATTGTAATCTTGTCATCTACCGATAGGTTTACGAAGTATAATTACTACTGACATAATTCTTAAATTGTCTAGTGTTTTTATTATTAAAAATAATATTAAAAGCACAAGGGATTCAGATACTAAAAGAAACTAATAATAACTCAATACGTTAACTTGCAAAAAATTAATAAGTATTCAACCATGCTCAGGAACTTGGAACGTGGTGAGGGATTCTTTCGGAAACTTGAACTAGATGCTTTGGTAAAAAATTGTTATTCAACATAATAGAATTTTTATACAAACCAATAAAAGTTTTAAGAAGAATAACCATAAGACAACAAGATTAAAAAGAAGCTATATAGCAATCCATACTGTTGAATATCATGGAAATTAAAAAAAGAAAAATACAAGACGCAGACATATCCAGTGCAGGTGACGATTTTCATATCCTCTGGACAATAAAGAAATCTCTAGAACTATTAAACTTTGATGATTTTGGAATAAAGGCAATAAATATTGAAAGTGTTGAATTGTCCGAATCAGAGCAGTTGGATCCAACAGGAAAAAATTTGCTAGGGGTAGATTTAAGTGAATATTATGGCGCGGATAATTATAATGAGGCAGAAAAGGTTGTTATTTCACAACTAAAATACAGTACTCTTAGAAGAAATAAGAATTACACAATTGGCGAATTATATATAGGTAAAAAAAGTAAATCTACCGAAGGGTCTTTAATACATAGATTAGCTAATATATTTAAGCTTTATTTGGACGAATTCGGTAGAGAGTCCGTTTTGAATAAAGTACGTATAAAGTTAGTTACTAATAGGAGTTTTAACCCGAATCATCTCAAGTCTATTAATAATATAAAAACTTATCTTCTTAAAAAGAAAGGGAAAATAAGCTTTAATGTTGTGCTTAAAGATAATCCGCAAAATAGTACCTCACTAGAAAAGTTATTTTTAGCTTCAAGACTAAAAGTGACAGAGTTTACCGATTTTATTCGATTACTTGATCTTGAAGATTGTGGGACAGATTCGAGACTTAATTTAAAATTTCAACTATACGAAGCTATTTCTAGAACAACATACACATCGAAAATTCAGTACAATCAATTACGAGAGTTGGTTTCTGATAAAATGATGCCTGAAGCTAGAAGTAGAAGAAAAATAACAGTAACTGATATTATTGCAAGTCTAGGCTTTAACGACGGCAGTATAGAAAATTTATTTCCTGTTTCTCAAAATTTAGAGGATAATAAGAATAGTATTATAAGAGAACAATTAGAATCAATAATATCTAAAATAGCAGTAAATACAGATTTTATTCCCATATGTCTTCACGGCGGTGCTGGTATTGGAAAATCAACTATAGTTCAACAAATACAGAAATATTTACCAGATAGTAACGAATGTTTGATCTTTGATTGTTATGGTTCAGGTTCATATCAAAACGCTGAGGATAGAAGACATTTACATAAAAATGCGCTTTTACATATTTCCAATGAAATTGCAAAAAAGGTAGGCACAGACTTTTTAATAATAAATATCCCCCAGCAAAGTGATGTTTATATAAAAGAATTTAGAAAAAGAATTGTAAGTGCTATAGAAATTCTAAAGCAAAGAGATGTTAATGCTACTCTTACCATAATTATAGATGCAGCTGATAATAGTATAACAGCAGCTACTAATAATGGAGATAAAAGTTTTGTTCAAGATATTTTAGATATGAACATTCCAGTCGGATGTAATCTAATAGTGACCACTAGAACACATCGAAAAGAATCACTCAATTTACCCGAAGATTACATTGACATTGAATTAGAGCCATTCAGTCTAGCAGAAACAACTCAGTTTATTAAAAAATATTTTCCGAATATTTTAGAAAAAGAGATTAAAGATTTCCATAAGTATACTCACGGTATTCCAAGAGCTCAGTTTTATTCAATTGATTTAAAGAAAAATGGAATAAAAGAGGTTATAAATTTTTTAAAACCAAATGGAAAAACTGTTGAGTCGTTAATTCTTGATAAAATAAAAGAAGCCAAAAGAAAAGTATCTAAGGAAGAAAAAATCATAATAGATGATTTTTTTAAACTTCTTATTGCATTACCCAGACCTGTTCCTATAAATTACTTATCAGAAATCCTAAATGTCAGTCAAAGTTTCTTGTTCGATATTTCTTCGGAAGTCTGGAATGGTTTGATATATGAAAATAATAGTTTTGAATTTCGTGATGAAGATTTTGAAAATTATATTAGAGATAATTATTTATTAAGACAAGAGAAGTTAAAAGAAGTAACTGAATTTTTTTTTAATAATGCAGAGAATGATAGTTATGCTTCAGTTAATTTAGGAAGCTTACTTTTTCAATCGAAACAAAATCAATTATTAAAAGATATAGTATTAGAAAGAAAGTTTTTGTTACTCCCAGAGGATCCGATAAAAAACAGAGAAACTTATATAAGTAGAACGAGATTAGCAATGAAGGTTGCTAACAGTGGGGATGATAATTTAACTTATTTTAAACTAATATTTATAGCTGCTGAAGAAGCTAAAAAGGAGAAAGCACTAACAGAATTATTAATTAATTATCCTGATTTAGTAGCTGTGTTTGGAGACGATACTTCACTTAATAAACTAAAGCTTAATTCAGACGAAAAATCATGGGCAGGCTCATTTCATATGAAATTAGCAGGTGTGTATTCAAGAGAATCAAAATGGCATAAGACAGCATTAAAGCATTTAAAAACAGCTAAAGAGTGGCTTAACTGGAGAAGAGACTCAGTTAAAAAAGAGGATTTACATAAATATCCTATTTCAAGTAAGGATATAGCTTTTTTTACAGAAGCTGTTTTAAGATTAGTTGGTGCTGATGAAGCCTTAAGATCTATTAATAGTTGGAGGCCTAAAGATGTCCGTTTATCTGGAGGAAATTATTTAATTGAAAACTTATTTTTATTTAGTCATAAAACAGAAATTGATAAACTGTTCCAAATAGAGTTATTAAGAATTGATGCCAAGATATTTGTAGTCACTAAAGCCTTCAAGCATAAAGTACCTCAGGATTTCGAACTAAATATAATCGCTAGTGAAATTGAAAAAATATTATGCAAAAAAATAATTAAGTTCAATATTGCGTTTAGGCTAATAATAGTGGATTTCTGTGAGATATTGATATTTAATGATATTGATAAAATATTGGTGAAAAGTATTCTTAACCATATTAAATATGAATCACCAAAATATGTTCCTAGCTTTTATCGTACGCATGGTAACGATGATGAAGCAAACAAATTAAATTTATATTTAAAGGCTAAATCTTTAAAAGCTTTTCTTGATAATGAATTAATATCAGTCGAAAATATACTTCCAGATAAATTTCTTGAAATTGATAAAATTAAAGATCGAGAGAAACAAAACTCATTAGAAAGTGAGAAAAAAAAGTTCTCTAGTTTCTATAATCATATTCTACCCATATTTCAATTAAACATAGATTTTATATCTAAAAAAATAACGATTGACGAAGCAACTAAAAAGTTTACTGATATTTGTGAACCTTTTTCTAAAGATTACAGCTTTAGATACGAAAATGGTCATAGTTATAAAGAGAAACTAAATTATTTTGCTAGTCTATTAGCAAATTTCGTTGTAAAAATCAACAGAGATGATTTAATAGAAGTACTGATAAAATCATTTGATATTAACGCCGCCAAAATAGCAATGAGATTTTGGATTCTGGAAGAAACAATACACGTAAAAGACTTTCTAAATAGAAATCTCAAAATACTTAATGAAATAGAAGAACTGATTAAAACCGATTCAAATCCTTCATCACAAATAATTGAAAGTTATATAAAATGCGCATTAATAAGCAGAAAAATAGACTTTAATTCTGGCAAACATTACTTTAATGAAGCTATAAATGCAACGGAGGAAATCGATTTTGAAGCATTTTCTAAAATCAGTTGTTTATCAGACTTAGCAAAGGTAGGTTTTGAAAAAAATGATCCCAAACTTGCTCATCAATATTCCAGGTTTACAGAGTACAGCGATTTCATGTTGGACGGTTATGATAAAAAGCATTTTCCATATAAAGATGCTTTGCTTGGAATTGCAGATATACACTTTAATTCAATGTTTACTACAGCGTCTAGATGGCACCATAGAGATGTAATTAATATATCTAAACACATCGTGGCAATTTTAAAAGTTTCCTTAGAAAAAGGGAATATAGACCATAATGTGGCAGCTTCATTAATCCCGATGTATCAATATAAATACTATACTGATGAATTGATGAAACTCTATGATTTGATTTTGAGTAAATATGATGAATCAAGAGATTTATTGGGTAAAACTAAATTTATTGAACTAGTTTATAGAAATTGTTTGCTGCATAAAGATAAAGACACATTGAACCATGTTTACAATGCTATTAAGTCAGGAGCATTTGTGGAATTACAGATAATTCAAAAAATAGAATCATACTTAAACTTTAGGAAAACGGTAGAAAAAGAAAAAGAAGGCAAGTATACAAATGATTTCAATAAGGAGAAATTTAGTCATGAAATAGACCTTAATAGTGTTAATCTTAATTCTACAAGAGATTTAGAGAAAGCTATTAGTACTATAATTGAAAATAATGATAGTTATTCTAATAGATGGAAAATAGATAATTTTCTGTCAGAGATAAAAAATAATTGTTTGCCTAAGGATTATGTAAATCAATTGGATGCTATTGTGGACATAGATTCTGAGCTCTTAAGTTTTTATTCATTCGAAGATGCAATAAGAGAACGACTAGAGGAATGGAGTTATTATCCTTCTCTAAAGCAATGGAAAAAAGAGAGATTTAGATATGTTGTTTTAACATGGTTTGAAAACTTTGATTACGGTAATTCTCTTAGTATAGGCAAATTACTAGAGTTTGCTAAAATGTTTGATTTTGATGAAATTCAATTAGGAGAAGTTATTCTCAGCGTTTTACCAGAAAAAATTGAAATTTTAACTGATGAATCTATATACAGCGTGTTTTTCTTGATTAAACATAGATTAACAAAAAAAGATAACACCGAAATTTTTAAATGGGTTTTACCTAAATGGAATAAAAACATAAAAGTTGATTTTAGAGATGGTTTATGGAATGAAAAGTTACTACCACCTTCCCATACTGATGAAGCTATTGCTAATATATTAAGACTGTATTTGGGATTACCCGATAAAGAATTAAGATGGGAAGCAATTCATTGCATAAGGAGACTAGTAAATCTCGACAATAAAAACATTCTAAAGAACCTTATTGAACTTCAGAATAAAACGAACTGTATTCCATTTCAAAATGAAGAATTTATTTTTTATTGGATTTCGGCTAAATTATACCTTTGGATTGCAATAGATCGACTAAGCGCTGAAATTCCTGAAAAGCTAATTGATTTAAAGGAGGAATTTTTCAAAGAACTTCAAAATAATAAGTTGCCTCATGTATTAATCAATTTTTTTATAAAACGGACATGTCAAAATTTATTGAAGTATGATGAGAATGTGTATAATGAGGAGGAATGCGAAATAATTCAAGATATCCTAGTCAGTAAACTTGATAAAGTTAAAGAAGATTCATATTCAAGAGAACAGAGAAAGTACAATCCAAATCCGGATAAAAATTGGAGATTCGATTTTGATAGTATGGATGTACTACCTTATTGGTATAGTAATCTCGGAGATATTTTTAATTTATCTCAATATGACATTGCGGACATTGCTGATAAATATATCGTTGAAAAATGGGGATACACAGGAGACATAAATAAAGATGATTACACTCGAAATTATGATTGGGGCTTAAGAGATAAAAGGCATGGAACTAACCCACAAGTTGAAAGTTTAGACACTTATTTTGAATATCATGCCATGTATTGTGCTGCAAATGAGTTGTTGGAAAACGAACCACAATTAGTAAATTATTATGACGATGAAGATGATTGGGATTCTTGGCTTAAATCGAAGGCAATAACATGGGATGGTTTTTGGATTTCAGATTTACGAGATCCTTTGCCTCTATTGGATAAATTTTGGAAAAATGAATACAGAGAATTTAACAAAGGTTGGAGAGATACAATAAATGAGGAAAAATTTGATCGTGAAATAGGTTTTTCAGAATTTTATAATGATAGATTTATAATACCTCATGGTGGATTTACTCGCTATATAGGGGATAACAGTGAATCGGTCTATATTCGTTCAGCTTTGGTCTCACTTAAAGGTTCAGAAGCTCTTTTGAGAGCTTTTCAAAGCGCAGAAGACCAGCATGAGTATGGATTCCCTATTGAAAATGATAGAGAGCGTTTTGAAATTAATAATGATGGTCTAATCTATAAAAGCTGGTTAAAAGAAAATAGAACAGATTATGATGGTTTAGATGTACATGATTCTCTAGGAAAAAATGGAAGTAAAAGTATAATCACATTAGGTGCTGATTTACAAAAGTCTTTCCAAATAAAATTCAGTAAAAATTTAAAGATAGGTAAGCAAAATCACAAGGAAATATCGTTATTCGAACTTTGGGATGAAACAAATGACAGCAGATATAGAAATATTAAAAATATTGAAAGTTCCGGCGAAATACTTAAAGTTGATATAAATTTCATATTAGAAATGTTGAAAAATGAAAAGATGAATATGATCTTAAAGTGCCAAATAACCAAACAACTAAAGGATAGTGAATACAGAGTTGATAACAGAAAGCAGCCTTGGGAGCATACAAAAATTTATTTATTAAAAGCGGATGGAACAGTCAAAACACTCAGAGGAAGAAATTTTAAGATTAGGTAAAAAAATAATAAAAGAATTAGAACTAGTCTATACCGTAAATACATTAGCTCGATGGCTGGGTCACTATTTGGCTGAATTAATGGATAATATAGATAATTGCGATTCAGAAGTAGAAAAAAGCGAGCTTCAGAAGGAGTGTTGCAGTGTAATATTAGAAATATGGGAAAAAAGAGAAAGAATACCAATTGAGAAACCTACTGAAAAGTTAAAGCCAATAATTGATGTTATATCGTTACTCAAAAAAAACGAACACCCTTTTATTAGTCATAGATTTTTAAGTAATAATAATTTAAGAAATAAAAATTCAAATTGGTTTAGCTTTTTGGAGATTGTAAAAAATAATTCCGAAAGAATATATCGCAAATCATTAATCTCCATGATAAGTGAAGAACTTTTGGAAAAGGATAAAAAATGGATTGAGGAACATGGCGTTTTTTTATCTGACGACGAAAAAAGCGTAGTAGAATATCTAGATTCAATAAAAGAAATTGAAATTTCATTTGGAGAAAAAAAAGATAAGGACTCTTCAGAAAATGAAAAATTAAAAAAATTATTTAATGAAATTGAAAGTCTAATAGATGAGCAGAAATCATTTTTAATGAGCCTGAAAAAAGAATTTTTGAAATCGTAATTTTTTTAACTAAATATGAACATTCGATATGAACACTTTTTTTTCGTTTTTACTTAGTATACAATATTAATAGTGCTTTAAAGATCATATGAACATATTACATTGGATACTTGTAAAATAGAATATTTTAGAATCGGAAGAATGCATTATCATTTTGAGTTTATTCATTTTCTTTTAGCTCACCTATTTCTCCCTGATAAGATATAAAAGAACGCTGGCTGCTATTTACCCGAGTACTTACATCTCCTTCAGGATAAATATTTATAATAAAGTCAAGACTCTCTGTATTCTGGTCAGTAGAAAATTTTAAGACCTGCGAATTATTCTTACCGCTACTAATTTCAAAATCCTGTAGCGGACCCTCGTAAACAATGCCTCCTTCGCTATTATAACCACCGCCTGAAAATCTTTCACCAAAAAACGGCAGGAACAAATTCACAGAATCCTTCTTAAATCGAATAAAATTAGGATTTCCTATTAGGTTAATTCGTCCGCCAGACATTGGGTTTAACCAATCGTGTTGAATTTCAAATTCCTTGCTTTCAATTAATGCTTTTGTTTCAGCTATTCTCGCAGTATCGGCACTACTACCGCAACTTTGCATTAAAAATAGCGCTATAACAGTATATAGGTATTTGAGTTGTAGTTTCATTGGTGTTTTGTAAGATTCTTAGCTTAAGATACAATGTTTAGCTTGTGTTTAATCTTAAAAGACCTTTAAATTCCCGAAACGAAATAAAATTATGAAGATTTGCCCGGTAATTGTAATGGAATAATCCTTTCAACTAAAAAATAAGTTTGATTGCTTAAAAATATTCTTAAAGCTTTCCTAAGAATCACTTAATTGATTTGGGTAATAATAGAATTATGGGTTTCTTGTCAGTACTAAAATAAACTTATTTATGGAAGCAATATATCAGTTCGTAAAACTCGATAAAAGTGAACAACTACAAGATTTCGCTCAAAAAAAATTAGATAAACTGGAAACAAAATATGACTGGATCGTAAAGGCTCAGGTATATTTCAAGAAGGAAGAAGCTCAGGATCCAAAGGGTTATATCTGCAATATTAAACTGAGTGCTCCCGGTCCTCAAATTTTTGCTGAATCTAATGAGAATTCTTTTGAATCGGCGACTGCAGAGACCGTTAGAGATCTAGAACGCCAGTTATCTAAAAGAAAAGGCCAAATGAAAACTCATTCTAATTAAGAATAATTTTTCAGTTTAAATCATAAAAACCCTGATGTCAATAACATCGGGGTTTTTTGTTTAGAGAATCCCGAAGTAAATTCGGGGATAAAGTCTAAAACAATCCCAAAGTCTGGGATTGCTTTATATTTTATCTTCTATCGGCTTCTTCCGCATCTTTGGCCTGGCCTTCACCAAGTTCGTTGGCTTCAATACGTTCTTTAAATTCATTAATTATTCCACCTTTCAATAAAATATTAATTTGCCTGTCACTCATACTGTGTTTGGTTTCAAATTCCAATTTGTCACCATTCGCTTTTTTGACAATTACCTTAATATTATTTCGGTTTATAATGTCTTCACGCAGGTTTCTAAAAATCACCTGATCATCCTGCTCTATTTTATCATAGTCGGCAATATCTATAAACTCTAAAGGAAGAATTCCGAAGTTCACAAGGTTTTGCCACGCAATCCTTGCATAACTATTGGCAATTACCGCAACCTGACCTAAGTATTTTGGTGCGATTGCCGCGTGCTCCCTACTAGAACCCTGGGCATAATTATCTTTTGCAACTACAATATGGCCGCCGTGTTCGCCTTTGGCTTTCATAGCACGATCATAAAATGTCTCGTCAATAACTGTATAAGAATATTTACTGATTTCTGGCAGATTACTTCTAAAAGGTAGCACCTCTGCTCCTGCTTTCAGGATTTCATCGGTAGAAACATTATCTCCCATTTTCAGCATAACAGGTACACTATATTTATTCTGCATAGGTTCAATATAGGGAAGCGATTTAATGTTTGGACCTTTTTGAAGTTCAACTTTAGAACCATCTTCTGGCGGAGCAACCAGCATATCTTCTTTAATAATTTGAAATTCAGGATATTCAAACTTAGGATATTTCATATTGTACAATTTCTCCATATCCCTTGGATCTGTAATTTTTCCGGTTAAAGCTGAAGCTGCAGCAGTCTCCGGGCTACACAAATGCACCTGATCGTCTTTTGTACCTGAACGATCGGGGAAATTTCTTGGCATAGTACGTAAACTAATAGTGTTGGATGCCGGTGCCTGTCCCATACCTATACAACCCATACATCCTGATTGGTGAAAACGCGCTCCTGCCTTAATTAAGTTAGCAAACGTCTTGTTTTCAATCATATTCTGGATAATCTGTCTTGAAGTTGGATTTATATCAAAAGAAACATCACTACTAATAGCTTTATCTTCTACCATAGCTCCCGCTATCCAAAAATCACGTAAACCGGGATTTGCCGAAGAACCAATAACCACCTGGCTAATTGGTTTTCCTGCTACTTCACTCACCGGAACAACATTCCCGGGACTGGTTGGCAGTGCAATTAATGGAACAAGTTCGTCTAAAATAATTTCTTCGTGAAGATCGTATTCGCAACCTTCATCGGCTACTAATTCTCTCCAGTCGTCTTCACGTTTCTGAGACTTCAGGAATCTCTTTGTTTCTCCATCACTTGGGAAGACGGTTGTGGTAGCACCAAGTTCGGCGCCCATATTTGCAATTACGTGGCGGTCCATAGCGCTTAAATTCTTAAGACCGTCACCATAATATTCTATTACTTTTCCTACTCCGCCTTTAACATCATGGCGGCGTAGCATTTCCAGGATCACATCTTTAGCACTTACCCAGTCTGGTAAATTCCCGGTAAGTTTTACTCCCCAAACTTGTGGCATTTTCACGAAATATGGTTGCCCGGCAATTGCCGCCGCCACATCAAGTCCGCCGGTTCCAATGGCCAGCATTCCTAACGAACCCGCTGCGGGGGTGTGACTATCTGAACCAACCATTGTTTTTCCTGGTTTCCCGAAGCGTTCCATATGCACGGGGTGGCTTACTCCATTTCCGGGTCTACTATACCAAAGTCCGAATTTTTGTGCTGCCGAAAGTAAAAACAAGTGGTCATCGGCATTTTTAAAATCGGTTTGTAGGAGGTTGTGATCTACATACTGTACGGCTACTTCAGTTTGAGCTTTCTCCAATCCCATGGCTTCCAGTTCCAACTGTACCAATGTTCCAGTAGCATCCTGAAGCAAAGCCTGATCTATTTTTATTCCTATTTCCTTTCCGGGAATCATTTCTCCCTTGAGCAAATGTTCTTTAATTAATTTTTGAGTTACGTTTAATTTAGACATAGTTGGTTGCTTTTAGCCATTAAAATATTACAATTTATAATAACAAGGAGTGTGTTTAACAATATCTTATATCTTAATAATTAAGCTTAACTCCTTATGGATAAAATGATAATGCAAAATTATAGCATAAAAAAAGCCACAAATACAGAAGCTTCTTCTTCCTTATTTATGGCTTCTTCTAAAAAAGCTGTTTGAAAAATAACCTTTACAATATTCTGAACCTTAGTTGGGAATATTCAGCCAGTTACTTTCGAAACAGCTTAATTAATCTTCTAACTTCTGCTTAATGCATTTAAAATATCGGTTTGTTGACCTTCTTCAATATTGAAACCTGGTTTTCCTTTTCGCGGAAATAAATAAGTAAATTCTTCATCAAAAGCGCTCCAGCTTCCTGCCAATCCAAAATCGTCATTAGATTTATCCATTTTTGGCCTTTTGAAGGTATTCAAATCAGAATCGTATGGAGAGCCTTCTGCATCTTCACCCGGGAATAACATTCCATCATTAATTTCAGAATAAATTACTACTGAAGCTCCGCCGTTTCCGGGCAGATCAAATACTTTTAAACCGAAATCTTTTAGAACTCCTTTTCTTTCGGTAATATCTTTAGTTTTAAAACTGTCTTTAAAATTGTTTCGTGGATGTGCGAAAACCGGTGCTCCACCGGCATCTTCAGAAATGGTTTTTAAATCGGCATAGGCATCTTTTAAAATACCATCACAAGTAATTAAAATACCTTTTATTTTATAGCCATCGGTTACCAGTTTCTTTACGGCATCTTTTGTAGACTTTTCTACTACATCTATTAGTAGAATATCCTGCCTGTTTATATGTCTTATGGCATATCCCTGGTTAAAAACACCATCTTTTTCTTCTCCCTTAATAATAAATGTGTCGGGAATTAACTTTAAAAATTTACCGCTTTCACCTTTTTCAACAAATTCGGCACTTTGGCTGTGTAGCACTTCCATCTTATCAACAGTCTTCATAATCAAAATCGTTTTAAATTAGTTGATTCAAGATACAAATAAGGCTAAGCTTTCACAATACTGAAATCGGGTTTTAGGACATATTTAACGAGACTGCGTAAGCCGAATAATTTCCGTGATGGGAAAGGCTAAACGGAATTTGCAGATTATCACCACGGTAAGTTAAAAATGGGATTCCCTGCTTGTCTTTACTAATGTTAAGGGATTCTAATGGAATGTTTTTCTGCGCAGCAATTTTCTGAAGTAGCCTGAGTCTCGAATTTTTATTTTCTGAAATCAGTGAGAACTCAGTGTTTGCAGTAGAAGTATGGATCATAGTTGGAAAAAAGATCGAATTGATTTGAAAAACGTCTTCCTCGAAACACACTACTCCCCTCGCCTTTCCCAGTTTAATTTTAACCTGCTCGCAAACAAATCGTTTAGGATTATAAAACCGATCCAGCTTGTATTTACGCTGAACTGCTTTATAAGCCGCTTCTTTCATACTCCACAATAACCAGACCTTCAGTTCAGGATCCTTTGAATTCAGAATAAAAGCCTGTTCTTTTTCTGTAAACAGTTTTTGAAGAAATCCCTGCCTTTGCCAGTTACTCTGGTTGCGAATCAGGTTTAGGTCTATGATATCGTTTCCAATCACGCTGAGGCCAGTTTACGCTCAATGATATTCTTTGCATCGCCAACGGTTAACATCCCTTCCATAGAATCGTTGTCAATTTCAATATTAAACTCGTCTTCCACATCAAGGATCACATCTACCAGGTTAGCTGAATTTACTTCCAGATCTTTAATAAAATCGGTTTCTTCGTTAAAATTCTCCAAACCTTCCTTTCGCTGTGTGTAAGGCGTCACAATCTTTTTTATGGAATCTAGTATTTCTTTATCGTTCATCATTTTTATATAGTACTATATTTATTTTGAAAACCTAAAGTTTTCTATTTTAATCGGTGCACAGTTTTCTGTAACAAGGTGATCTTATAACGGGGTTACGTTGTTTTATATTTACACAACTCTGTTACATCTTCACTGTATTACTTCATGCTTGATCACTTCATTACTCGTTTAAAAATAACCACGGAATTCACATCTCCAAAGCCAAAACTTGATTTAGCTAAAATATTAATCGGTTTTTTTAACGTTTTGCGTGGGATTTTCTCTTCGGAAACTAACTCAGAAATTTCCGGATTCAATTCTTCGCAATTCACATTTCCGAAGATAAAGTTTTTATCCATCTGAAGCACGCCTGCCACGCATTCTATACTTCCCGAAGCAGCCAGGCAATGCCCCGTCATTCCTTTTAAAGAATTTATATACGGAAAATCCTCCCTTTTGAGCGCTTTTTTCCAGTTTTCAATTTCCAGGGCATCTTTAGTGGTAGCGGTAAGATGCCCGTTAATCGCATCAATTTCTTCCGCTGAAATTTCAGAAAAACGAAGTGCTTCTTTAATACATCTAACCACTGCTTCGCTGTTTGCGGCTGTCATACTGCCACCACCTCTTTGGCCGCCACTATTTACAGCGCCTCCCAAAACTTCAGCATAAATTTTAGCTCCTCGCGCTTTAGCAGATTCATATTCTTCTAATACTAAAGCTCCTGCTCCACTTCCCGGGACAAAACCACAGGCCGTTGTACTCATTGGCCGGGAAGCTTCGGTTGGGTTTGCATTATATTTTGAAGGCAAAATTCGCATCGCATCAAAACCGCCCCAAATATATGGTCCATGATCACTGCAGCTGCCAACCAGCATGCGTTTTGCTTTTCCGGCAGCAATTCTTTCAAAACCCATCAATAAAGCTTCGGTTCCCGTAGTACAGGCCGAAGAATTGGTAGTCACCTGATTTCCACAACCTAAAATACCGCCTAAATAAGCGCTAATTCCGCTTGCCATAGTTTGCATAACGCTGGTGCTTCCCAACCTTCTGGTTTTCCCCGCATCAATAAGATTGATGGCTTCTCTAAACTTATCTACACCCAGAATTCCGGTGCCAAAAATAATCCCGCTATCCCAATCTGGTGATTCGTTTCCTTGAATTTCAAGTCCGGCGTCCTTCCACGCATCAGTACCGGCGATTACGCCATAAACAATTCCGCTGGAATTAAGACCTCGTAGTTGCAAGGGAGTAAAATATTTAGCAATTTTTTCTTCTGAAACTTGGGGTTTTCCGGCAATCTGACAACTAAATTTTAAATGTTTCAGTTCTTCTTCAAACCTAATTCCGCTTGTTCCTTTACGAAGCGCATCTTCAAAATCGGCCAGGCCTACTGCATTTGGTGCAACGACTCCCATTCCGGTTATGACTATTCGTTTTTTCATCAAAAAAGCTTTCTAAGCAGATTCATTTTTTATCATCCCGGCGATCTTTCCGCGGCAAATCAGTTTGTCTTGCTTATCATACATCCTTACTTCACATTTCAATTTATTAAATCGATAAAACAGTTTTTCGGAAACTACTTTTACCGTTTCCCCGGGAAAAACCGGCAGATAAAAATCTATTTCCGAAGAACTTAACGCAAGTTTTATATCATTTGATTCGGTTTTTTCATTTTCAAGAAGAAAAATTCCCAAACAAACCACACCAATTTGAGCCATACATTCGGTTAAAATAACTCCGGGTGTGACGGGATTGTCTTTAAAATGGCCTTTATAGAAAAAGGAGTTTTCTGGAAATGTATAAATCCCTTCCGCAGACTTTTCGTTTACTTTCAGCAATTCATCCACAAATAAAAATGGAGATGAATAAGGCAGCTTTTCGAGTATATTTTTGAAATCCAAATGCTAATTACTTTAAATGTTCCCCACCATTTACTGGAATAATAGTTCCTGTAATCCATCCGGCTTCGTCTTTACTTAACAGGTAAACCACGTTAGCTACATCGTTAGGAACGGTAAGCCTTTTAAACGGATTATGTTTTAGCGCGTGCACACGCAAGGTTTCGTTGCCGGGAATCATCTGGAAAGATCTCGTAACAGTAACTCCTGCCTGTATACAATTCGCACGAATACCGTGTGGTGCAAATTCCAGGGCGATGCTTCGGGTTATAGATTCCAGCGCAACTTTTGCTGCAGAAACCGCCGCATAATTAGCCCAGGCTTTTTTATTGCCTTCGCTGGTAAAAGAAATAATTCGGGCATCTTTAGCAAAAATTTTAGCCTTAAAAATGGCTTTTGTCCAGTCGTAAAGACTAATCGCCATCGCATCTATAGTGATTTGAAAATCTACGTTGTCTAATGTAGGTTCCTCACCGGTCATTGGTTTCAGGTTACCTTTAGCAATACTATGCACCAGCGTTCTAATTTTACCTTCTGGTCCTATAATTTTAGAAATTTCTTCAATTAGATTTTGACGTTTTTCAGCATTGGTAGCGTCTACATTAAAACTTTCAAACTGAACATCGTGTTCCCTAATATCTTCAAAAGCTTCTTCTATTTCAGCAATATCGGTTCTTCTATCACGATGTACAATAATTATATTCATCCCGTGATGGGCGAGTTTCCTGGCAGTAGCAAACCCAAGGCCTGTACTTCCGCCTAAAATAATTGCCCAGTAATTGCGATCTTTAAATTCTGTTACCATTCCAATAAAATTCTTTGTGCCGAAAATCCGGGCCCAAAACTCAACATTAAGCCTTGTTCGCCGGGTTTTGGCTGTTTTTTCATAAACTCCTCCAATACATACAATACGGTGGCACTGCTCATGTTTCCGTAGCGCCTAAGTACTTCACGGGTTTCGTCTATATTCTTTCCTAAGTTACCAAAAAGATCTTCAACTGTTTGCACAATTTTTTTTCCACCGGGATGAAATATTAGGTGATCTACCTTTTCTATATTGGAGTTAAGTTTTTGCAGGAATGGATGAACAATCTCAGGAAAATGCGAGGCGATGGTTTGCGGTACAGCTTCATCTAAGATCATTTTGAGTCCGTGGTTGGTGAGATCAAAACCCATTAGATGGGTAGCTTCATAAAAATGATACATTTCTTCTCCCAGTATTTTTGGGCCGGTTGAATCTTCTTCCGAAGAAAGCAATACACAAGCAGCACCATCACCAAAAATAGCCGCGCTTACCATATTGGCCATAGAAAAATCGTCTAATTGAAATGTAGCCGTAGGGCTTTCAACAGCGATTACTACTGCACGTTTCCCGGGATTGGCCTTAAGAAAATTTGCCGCATAGATTATCCCAGATATTCCTGCCGCACAGCCCATTTCGGTAATCGGGAGTCGGGTAATGTCCTGGCGCATTTCCAGCTCATTTATAAGGTATGCATCTAAAGAAGGAATCATAATCCCCGTACAGCTCACAGTGATTATAAAATCTACCGAATTTGCTTCCCACCCATTACTCTGCAAAGCTTTCTGTAGAACATTTTTACCAAGTTTCTTGACTTCCCGAACGTAAATATTGTTCTTATCTTCAAAAGAAGTCGCGGTAAAAACTTCTTCGGGGTCCATAATGGAATAACGTTTATCCACACCGGCGCCTTCAAATATCTTTAGCACTTTTCTCCGATAGCGATCGTCCTGATCTGCCAGCCAACTTTCTACCATCGGCAGAATATCTTTGGTTTCCCTCGCAAACTCAGGTAATTCTTTTTCTACGCCTACAATTTTTACACTCATATTTTTTCTTTCTGAATAATCCATCGGTAGCGAAAAGCCCACTTCCAGGTTATTTGATGATTTGCTTGCGGAATTTCCCCGGCAAAATCCATTAATTCGTCTTTTTTGAAACCTCGTAATATGGAAGTCAGTCCGTCTTTCCTGGCAATCTCATTATTGATAAAAACCGCACAAAAAGCCTGAAACAATCTATAAGCAAGTTTGGAGCGATGCAAATCGTTAATCACCACGCCTAATCGCGATTGGCTGTTGAATAAGTTTAATAATTCTAAAATTTCCCGGTTTTTAAAGTGATGTAGCGTCAAGGTACACAATATGATATCACAATAAAAACTCCTGAAATCTTCGCTAAAAATATCTAAAGCTCGAAATTCTATTTCTTGAAACCCGACGGACATTTTTTCACCAATTCTTACAGCGTGGGTATTGGCATCAATTCCCGTAAGTTTAAGTTTATAGCCATTTTTTCTTCCCCATCTCGCGATTTCCCGAAGTACGGCGCCATTCCCACAACCCACATCTGTAATATGAATCTCCTGTGTTTTAGGCTGATTTCTTACAATACTTTTTACACCCTCTAATGTGATCTTGTTTCCACCGAGCCATTTATTAATATTATCCAGGTCACGCAGGGTTTTGTCCAGTTCTTTTCCCTGGAGGTCAAAATCGTCCATAATCTCAACTGCGCTTGTTCTCTTTGAGGTATCTATTCTCATATAATGGGTTGCCCGTGGGTTTTACTGATAATTTTCTCTAACAAGTACGGGAATTTTTTGACCAGATTTTGTGAAGTTGAAGCCAAAAAGGGATTGATGAGAATTTTTTGTAAAATTCGTCCCGTTCTTAGTCTATTCCTGAAATTATTATTCCAGTGCTTTCGGTATTCATTTTCAAGATTTTTCCGGTCTAAATTATTTCCGCGGAAATTACTTAAAACAGCTTCTGAAGCGATTTTTGCAGAATGAATAGCCATTGCCATTCCATTCCCGCAAAGCGGATGAATTAAGCCGGCCGCATCACCCAGCATTAAAATATGATTATTGATAACCGATTTTTCCTGAAAAGAGATTTGGGCAATACTCAAATCTTTTTCAAAAATTGGTTTAGCGTTTTTAAAAAATTCTTTTAAGTAGGCATTTTGAAACATTACTTTCTCTTTGAATTCTGCTGTATTCCTATACTTTTTAAAACTTTTATAAGAAACCATATAACAGGCGTTCACTGCCCCGGTTTCAGTTTTTGATAAACCACAATAACCTCCTTCAAAATTATGAAGCGCCACTAAATCCTCCGGAAATTTAGGATTTTCATAATGGCCTTTTACCGCAAGCCAGGAAGATTTTTCCTGAATAAATTCCCGTTCCAGGTCTTTATCAAGATTAGAGCGTTTTCCAAATGCTCCCAACACTAAAAATGCCTTTAATTCTTTGCCCGAAGAAAGTTTCAGCTTAAAACTATCATCTTTAAAATTTATATTTTCGACTGAATCAATTAGAATTTCAGCGCCGTTTTCTTCAGCTTTATTGAAAAGAAAATCATCCAAGGCATAGCGGCTTAGTCCCATTCCTCCCAGGTGTAGAGGAGTTTCATTAGATTTAGCATTCTGGGTGCTGTAAAGTAGTTTGTTAATTTTTACCGGTTTTAAATCTTTTTCAAGATCAATGTCAAGGGAATTCAAATAAGGAACTATTTCGTTGGAAAGGTATTCCCCGCAGACTTTATGCCTTGGATAAGCCTTTTTTTCTATAAGCAAAACTTTTTTCCCTTCACGGGAAAGATGAATTGCAGCCGTTAATCCCGCCAGGCCTCCACCCACTATAATTACTTGAAAATCTGCCATCCGTTGAAGATAAATAAAAGCATAAAAAAATCCCGGAAAATTCCGGGATTTAATAATTGTTTGAATGGTTAAAAGTTAATTTTTTTCTTCTGCCTGTTTTTTGGCTTCTTCTACCATTTCCTCGCTTGCAACAATCGCCAGCTCTACCCTACGGTTTTTAGCACGGCCTTCAGCAGTTGAATTATCATATTTTGGCTGAGCTTCGCCATACCATTTCGTATTAAATCGTCCGCTGCTTAGTCCCTGGCTTGTTAAATAATTAGTCACGGCCTGAGCCCTGTTTTTAGAAAGCGTAAGGTTATAAGTTTCACTACCGGTATTATCGGTGTGTCCCTCTACAAGGATATTAGAATCTGGATATTCTTTAAAAATATCGGCCAGCTTATTTAAAGTTCCCTGAGATTTAGCATTGATATTATATTTCTCTGTATCAAAATATACCCCGCTACTTTCATCAAAAGTTACGTTTATACCTTCACCAACTCTTTCAACTTCAGCACCAGGAATTTCCTGTTCTATTTCTTTGGCCTGTTCGTCCATACGGTTACCAATAATGGCTCCGGCGGCTCCACCTACAACTCCACCAATAATGGCACCAAGTGCGGTATTTCCATCGCCGGTATTGTTTCCAATAACACCGCCAATAACCGCTCCACCGGTTGAACCAATTACGGCTCCTTTTTGTTTATTATTAGCATTTTTTGTGGCTTCACAACCAAAAAGCAAGGTAGCCGCAAAAAGTACCGCAAACATTCTATTTATAATAGTCTTCATAGTAAATTTATTTATTTAAAGTTTAGAAAAATTCATTCTTATCACAAACGGAGAACCTTCAAGCATCACAGATTGCTCCCAAACCATTTGGGTTTCTGAAAGTGATTTTAAATTCATTCGGAAACCCTGGTCTCCGGTTGTTGAGTTATAATCTTCATCGGTTGGTTTCAATAAAAAGTCAAAGATTCCTTCCGGTGTATTTTCTTCATCTATAGACCAGATAAAATAACGTTGCCCGCCACTGCAGTTAGTTCCCTGAACGTTATATGCTCCTCTATTATTATTAGAAACGAAATTCCAGGTACTGTTCTCAAAACAGGAAGCATTAGCATCATTTAATAAGGTTACATCAAACTCACCAGAACTATTTGGGTAAGTTACACTGGTAAGTGTCCAGTTACCATTAAAAGTTTTTCTGGCTTCTTTTGCAGTTTTACTGGTTCCGCAAGCTGCTAAAAGCACGGCTACAAAGCCAAGAATAAATAATTTTTTCATTAGTTAGTTATTTGGGTTATACATAAAAACCCAATGTTTGCCGATTATCACCTGGCGCAATACATTGGATTTTGTCCTTTATATTTATTAAGTTTTTTATCTTCTAAAAAGCCTGCTTACTAATGAAATCACTAATAATACCAGGAAAATGTAGAAAATTATTTTTGCAATATCTGCAAAACCTTCGGCAATTCCACCAAAACCAAAAATGGCAGCGACCAAAGCAATGATCAGAAAAATAACGATTAAACGTATCATAATAGTACAGTTTTTGATTAGTTAAATCTAAATTACAGTAGGTGTAGTCCTAAGACAAAAGATTATTAATACTTTAACAGCAGAACTGTTAAGGATTCTTAAAATCTGTAATTTTTGGGCGACTTATTATTAATAGTCTATTAATTGCTGTAATTTTTCCTTTAATCTATTCTTCGGAAGGTAACCTTCTTCGAGTGCTGAAGCAAACGGAATTGGAGTTTCCCCACTGCCTAATCGCATTACTGGAGCATCTAAATACTCAAAACATTCTTCTGAAATAATTGCTGAAATTTCTGAAGCCAAACTGCCAAAAAGGGAATCCTCAGTTAATACCAGTACTTTCCCTGTCTTTTTAACCGAATTAATTATGGCCTCTTTATCTAAAGGTTGCAGGCTGCGAAGATCAATTAACTCTATGTTTTCTAATCCTGTTGCTTGTAAAGTCTCTAAAGCCCAGTGAACTGCTGCGCCATAGCTAATAATGCTGAGTTTTTCTCCTTCTTTTAATACGGAAGCCTTCCCGAATGGCAAGGTGTAATAATCTACCGGTACTTCTTGGCGAATGCTTCGGTAAAGGGCTTTATGTTCAAAAAACAATACCGGGTTTGGATCGTTAAAAGCGGTATTCAACAAACCTTTGGCATCATACGGAAATGCTGGATAAACCACTTTTAAGCCTGGAACCTTGGTAAACCAGGCCTCGTTTGTCTGACTATGAAATGGACCTGCTCCCACTCCTGCGCCGCAGGGCATTCGAATGACTACATCGGCATTTTGATTCCAGCGGTAATTGCTTTTGGCCAGGTAATTTACGATAGGATTAAAGCCGGAACTCACAAAATCTCCAAATTGCATCTCTACCATAGCTTTCAATCCACCAATAGAAAGTCCCATTGCGGTTCCCACGATAGCAGATTCACAAATGGGTGTATTTCTAACCCTATCCTTGCCAAATTCTTCTAGCAATCCTTCGGTGATTTTGAAGACTCCACCGTATTCTGCAATATCCTGTCCCATTAAAACCAGGGAATTATGCTGTTGCATAGATTGTTTTACGGCTTGCGAAATAGCGTCTATAAATCTTATATTTTCAGTTTCTGAATTGTATTTAAATTCCTGATATATAAACTCTTGATAAACATCACTTAATTCTTTAGTTTCATCGTATTCTGAAGCAGCTTCTTTATTTACCTTTCTTAAATTCTCGTCTATTTCAGTTTTAATTTCATTTTTAAAATGAGCATCCTGCTCTTCAGAAAGTATATTTTCATCTACTAAAAATCTCCTGTAGTTTTCTACTGGATCTTTTTGTTGCCAGAATTGCATTAATTCTTCAGGAACATATTTGGTACCGCTAGCTTCCTCGTGGCCACGCATTCTAAAAGTTTTAAATTCCAGTAAAACTGGCCGTGGCTTTTCTCTTATACTTTTAGCGATCTCTGATACTTTGGTATATACTTCTATAACATTATTCCCGTCTATAATATGAGATTCCATTCCATAACCTTGAGCACGATCAGCTAAATCATTACAACGATATTGTTCGTTTGTTGGTGTGGAAAGTCCGTAACCGTTATTTTCTATGCAAAACAAAACCGGCAAATCCCAAACCGATGCAATATTAAGGGCTTCGTGAAAATCACCTTCACTGGTTCCGCCTTCCCCGGTAAAAACTGCGGTAACTTTGTTTTCTTTCCTCAGCTTATGGGCTAAAGCAATTCCATCGGCTACACCAAGCTGAGGGCCCAGATGAGAGATCATTCCAATAATCTTATATTCCTGAGTTCCAAAATGAAAACTACGATCACGCCCTTTTGTAAATCCGTTTTGCTTGCCCTGCCATTGTGAAAACAGGCGGTCTAAAGGAACGTTTCTCGATGTGAACACTCCCAGGTTTCGGTGCATCGGTAAAATATACTCGTCGGCATTCAGAGATTTGGAAACCCCTATAGAGATCGCTTCCTGGCCAATTCCGCTAAACCATTTTGAAATTTTTCCCTGTCTAAGCAGAATTAGCATTTTTTCTTCAATTAAACGGGGCTTTAAAAGCGCTGCATACAGGTCTAATAACTGCGCTGAAGAAAGTTTATCTTTTTCAAAATATATGGATGATTCTGTTGTAGAATTTGGTTGCATAATATGTGATTGTTCACCAAATGTAACCAAAAATATAAATGCTAAGAAATATAAAAACCCTCGTCAACTCCGTATTTTTATTTAACTTTGTGTGTTAAATTCTCAAAAAACAAAGCATATTATGGCGATGAATAATATTCCCAGCGTAGATCTTGCCGATTTTCTATCTGGAGATCCAAATAGAAAACAAAAATTTGTTGATGAAATTGGTAAGGCCTACGAGGAAATTGGTTTTGTAGCCTTAAAAAACCATTTTCTTGATAGTGAGCTGGAAGAAAATCTATATAAAGAAGTAAAAGGTTTTTTTGGCTTACCATTAGAGGTTAAGAAAAAATATGAAATTGAAGGCCTTGCGGGCCAGAGAGGTTATATTTCTTTCGGAAAAGAACACGCTAAGGGTAAAAAAGAAGGTGATCTTAAGGAATTCTGGCATTTTGGTCAGGAACCGGCTGAAGACGCTAAGCTTACCGAAGAATATCCTGAAAATGTTCAGGTTTCTGAACTAAAGGATTTTAATAAAGTTGGAATGGAAGCCTATAGAATGCTGGAGAAAACCGGTATTTATGTATTGCGGGCTTTAGCTTTATATATTGGTCTTGAAGAACATTATTTTGATCACTGGGCCAGCAACGGGAACAGTATTCTAAGACCTATCCACTACCCTCCAATTACCGAAGAGCCTAAAGGCGCGGTTAGAGCAGGCGCTCATGGAGATATAAATCTTATTACTTTGCTAATGGGAGCTTCTACCGGTGGTTTACAGGTGTTGAGAAAAGATGGTGAATGGATTGATGCTGTACCACAAGAAGACGAGTTGGTGATTAATGTGGGAGATATGCTAGAAAGACATACGAACAATAAGTTGCGTTCTACGATTCACAGGGTAATTAACCCACCAAAAGAAGAATGGAGCAAACCCAGATATTCCATACCTTTCTTTATGCACCCAAGAAGTGAAATGCGACTTGATTGCCTGGAAGAATGTATAGATGAAGAAAATCCAAAACAATACGAAGATATTACTGCCGGTGATTTTTTACACCAACGCCTGGTAGAAATCGGACTTCTAAAAAAATAAATTATGGCGAAGAAAAAACTCGGGCTTGAAGATTTAGGCGGTTTTGTTTTTTCTACAAATGATGATTTTGAAGGAAATGAACACCAGGAAACCGATGAAACTTTAGATCCCGAAGATCAACAACTTGAAGCACATTTTAGCAGTAAAGGTCGCGGTGGTAAAACCGTAACCATTATTAAAGGTTTTCAGGGTACTAATGATGATTTAGTGGTGCTTGGAAAAAAGCTAAAGAAGAAATGTGGTGTTGGTGGTTCGGCTAAAGATGGTGAAATTATTATTCAGGGAGATGATCGTGAAAAGATTATGGAACTGCTTAGAAAAGATGGTTATAATGTTAAACGTGTTGGTGGTTAATTTACACCTACTTTTAAATTCCCCCAATGGATAGAGCCCTGCATATTGTAAATGGTGATAGTTTAACCGAACAGGTTGAAGAACTCGACCTTCCCGGTCAAATTATTGTATGGAGGGAATTACTATGCGAAGGGCCGAGTATTAAAGAAGTTGGATCTTCAGAATTTATTAAACAACGTGAGAAGTTTTTAAAAGAGACCTACGATATTTCTGCAGAAAACTATCAGGAGCGCTTTGTTTCTCAGCTTAAAAAATTAAAGGCGGCTAAAGATTACGATCACGTGGTACTCTGGTTTGAATTCGATCTTTTTTGCCATATAAATATGATAGCGACGATAAGTTTTTATCATGAACATAAACCAAAGGTTCCTTTTTATCTGGTTTGTAGTAAGCGATTAAAAGGCGAAGACGAATTTTTACCACTTTCCAGACTTTCGGAAAAGCATTTGCTAAACCATTTTAAGCATAAAATTCAGTTACAGGAAAAAGACCTGGAGATTGCCACTTTAGTTTGGGAACTTTATTGCGGTAGCGATCCTATGAAACTCAAAAAACAAATAAAGAAAACTTCAAATTTTGAATATCTTTCCAGTTGTATCAGGGCTCATATAGAACGCTTTCCTAATAGTAAAACCGGTATTAATTCGCTGGAGCGAAATGTACTTAAACTGGTAGAAAATCAGAAAATCACCTCAAATAATCAGTTACTGGGCTATGCCTTGCAATACCAGGGTTATTATGGATATAGTGATTCTCAAATGGAAAGAGTACTTAAAAAATTAGCTATTTTTTATACCCTGGAAGGCGAGCGCGTTGTATTGACAGCTAAAGGCCAGGATGCTTTAAATCAAAAGAAAAATTTTTACCAGGAACTTAAAAACGACGATTGTTTGGGAGGAGCTCGAGTTTTTGATTTTTTATATGATGCAGAATCCCATAAAGTTTTAAAATTATAGTATGCCAATAGAAGCTTCAGAATTTATACAAAACAGTGATGGTAGTGTCTATCATTTAAATTTATTGCCAAAACATCTCGCTAAAACCGTGATCTTAGTCGGCGATCCCGATCGTGTTGAAAGAATTACAAGACATTTTGATAGGATTGAATTCAAAATAAAAAAGCGGGAATTTAATACTCAAACCGGATATTATAAAGGGAAACGCATTAGTGTAATGTCTACGGGTATTGGTCCCGACAACATTGATATTGTGTTAAATGAGCTTGATGCGCTTGTAAACATAGATTTTGATACCAGGGAACTTAAAGAAGAATTAACAAGTTTAGATATTATAAGAATTGGAACCACCGGCTCTATTCAGAAGGAAATTCCGGTAGATTCATTTTTAATTAGTGAAAGTGCTATTGGTTTTGACGGACTTCTACATTTCTACGAGAGCGAACATATTCAGAATTCAGAATTTGCCCAAGCTTTTAGTAAACATTTAGACTGGTTCGAAAAGAAAGCCGCGCCTTATGTAATTGACGGGAGTGAGAATCTTATCTCCCATATGGAATCGTCTCGAGTTCATAAGGGTGTTACCGCCACTAATATTGGTTTTTACGGTCCACAGGGAAGGATTTTGCGCTTAGCGCTTCAGGATAATAAAATGAACGATAAACTGGCTTTATTTTCTTTCAATAATAGAAAAATCACGAATCTTGAAATGGAAACTTCAGCAATTTACGGCTTGTCTAAATTACTTGGGCATAATGCGATTTCAATGAACGCAGTAATTGCCAATAGAGCCGCCGGAACATTTTCTGAAAATCCTAAGAAAACCGTAGATGGGCTTATTCAATATAGTTTAGAACAGTTAGTGAAGTAGATTATTTCAGTATTTATAAAACAGAAAATAGAACATATTACTTTAAAGCATTAAATTCTCCTTATCGCATTTAACAGAAAATTAAAAGCAAACCTTTGCTCATATTCGTATTTTTAATTAAACCACTAACCAATAATGCAGGAACCACAAGAAATTCCATTAAGGCATAGAGACCTTAACTGGTTGAGCTTTAACGCAAGAGTCTTACAGGAGGCAGAAGATAAGATCAATCCGCTTTACGAGCGGATTCGTTTTTTAGCTATTTTTTCTTCCAACCTCGATGAATACTTTAGGGTTAGGGTTGCGCAACTTCGCCAAATGAAACGCGTGGAGAAAAGCATTCGCAAAAAACTCGCTTTAAAACCCACAAAAACCACAAAAGAAATTCTTGAGGAAGTTAAGCTTCAGCAACATAAATTCGGGGAGATTTATAAAATGCAAATCTTACCGGAATTAGCCAAAAATGGTATCTATCTAATAGATGCTGAACATTTTAATAAGGTTCAAAAAGAATTTGCGGGAAACTATTTTCAGCAGGAGGTAAAAGATCATATTAAACCTGAAATCATAGATCTTGAGGAAGAAAACGAACTGTTCCTACAAAACGCCGAATTGTATTTGGTGGTTAGTTTTACTAACAAGGAAAAGCTTGGGATTGTAAATATTCCCGTTGATGCCTGTGGAAGATTTGTAAAGCTGGAGGGCGATGGGGAAGAAAATTCAATTACCTATCTGGACGAAATTGTAAGGAGCCAGGTTAGTTCTATATTTAAAGATCAAAGTATTGAAGGGGTTTATGAAATTAAACTTTCCCGTGATGCCGAGCTTTATATCGAAGATATTTATGAAGGGGTTTTAGCTGAAAAAATCTACGATTCACTCGCCCAAAGAACCGATGGGCAACCCACGCGTTTGCTGTACGATGCTGAAATGCCCGATTTTCTTCATAAAAAAGTTAGAAAACTACTGAAGTTGGGCAAGATAGATATGATGCCGGGAGGAAAATATCACAATTTCAACGATTTCTTTTCTTTTCCCGATCCTACCAATAATCCCGAGCTACATTACGAAAAGCTTCCTGCAATAGAACATAAAATTTTATCGCAATCAAAGAATTATTTCGATACAATTTCAGAAAAAGACCAGGCGGTGCATTTTCCTTATATGTCTTTCTCCTATTTAGAAAATTTCCTGGAACAAGCCGTAAGCGACAAAAGCGTAACGGCAATAAAGATCTCTTTATACCGCGTTGCAGATGAATCCCGGTTAACAAGTTTACTTTTAAAAGCCTTAGAAAACGGAAAACAGGTTACCGTTTTTGTAGAAGCAAAAGCCAGGTTTGATGAGAAGAACAATATTATTTGGGGTCGAAAATTTGAGGAAAAAGGTGCCAATGTAATTTATTCATATCCAAAAATTAAAGTACATTCCAAAATTATGCTGGTGCAGCGTATGGAAGGCGAAGATTTGGTTAACTATTCCTATATAGGGACTGGAAATTTTAATAGTGAAACTTCAAAAATATATTGTGATCACGCTATTTTGACTTCTAACAAACAAATAACGAAAGAATTATCACGATTATTTAAAGTCCTGGAAGGAGAATTGATTATTCCGAGGGAAAAAAACCTTTTGATCTCCCCATTTTCGACACGACAGGAATTTATAAAACTTATCTATAACGAAATTGACTACGCACTGAAAGGTAAAAAAGGGAAGATCACGGCCAAAATGAACAGTCTTGAAGATCCCGAAATGATCGATCTACTTTATAAAGCCAGTAAGGCAGGAGTAGAGATAAGATTACTGGTTCGAGGCTTTACCTGTTTAATTCCGGGAGTTGAAGGTTTAAGTGAAAATATTTATATTACCAGTATTGTTGACCGCTATTTAGAGCATGGAAGAATTTACATTTTTGAAAATGGTGGCGATGAAAAAATGTATTATGGAAGCGCCGATTGGATGTCGCGTAACCTTTCCCGCCGTATAGAGGTGCTCTCCCCTGTCCTCGATAAAGATGTGGCGCAGGAATTTAAAGAGATCCTGGAGATTCAATTAAACGATAATGTAAAAGCAAGAGTCCAGGATGCCGATGAAAATAATGTTTACGTAAAGAGGAAGGAAACCGAGAAACCGGTGCGATCACAATACGAAATTTATAATTATTTAAAGAAAAAACATAGCAAATGAAAACTATAAAAGTAGGCGGTGTACCGGAACATTTTAACCTTCCCTGGCATTTATGTATAGAAGAAAAACTTTTTGAGACTCGTGGTCTAAACGTTATTTGGAAAGATTTTCCCGGTGGCACTGGTGCTATGAATAAAGCGTTGCGATCTGGTGAAATTGATGTGGCAGTAATTTTAACCGAAGGGATTTTAAAAGATATAATTTCCGGAAATGAAAGTAAGATTATTCAAACTTACATAGGTTCTCCTTTGGTTTGGGGAATTCACGTTGCTGCCGGTTCTAAATATAAATCGGTTGAAGAGCTTAAAAATACTAAGGCGGCGATTAGCCGTAAAGGGAGCGGCTCACATCTTATGGCTTATGTAAACGCTCAAAATCATCATTGGAATACCGAAGAGCTTCATTTTGAAATAGTTAAAGATCTAGATGGCGCGGTAGAGGCTTTACGAGATGATAAAGCCCAGTATTTTATGTGGGAACATTTCACCACCAAACCTTTAGTAGATAACCATACTTTTAGAAGACTTGCCGACTGCCCTACTCCCTGGCCGTGTTTTGTAATTGCTGCCAGAAATGAAAGTCTAAAGAATGAGCCGGAACGCATTAAGACAATGCTTGAGATTCTAAATACGGAAACCAGGCGTTTTAAAGATCTTCCGAAAATTGCCGAAAAATTAGCCGAAAAGTACGATCAGCGAATAGAAGATATCGAAAAATGGTTGGATATTACACATTGGAGTCAGGAGCAAATTTCTGAAGCTGAGGTAGAAAAGGTGCAGGACAAATTATTGGAGCTTAATTTAATTTCGAAAAAACAACGATCTTCCGAATTAATTCATAATTTGTAAGCCTAATAATCATCAATCATTACTCATCAATTTCTACTTTAATGAAAAAACTATCATTATTATTTTTAGTATTTATTTCGTCAGTTACTTTCGCACAAGACTCTCAAAACAATCAAACGACCGCACCCGATAAAAGGGATATTACCCAAAACGAATTAAGTATTGGTGCACTTAATCTGGTTGCTTTTGGTGCTTTAGACCTCACTTATGAGCGTATTATAGACCAAAATTCCAGCTGGGCAGTAGAAGCTTTTATTAAAGCATTAGATCGCGACAACGAGAATATCGACGATGCTTTTTATAAAGATTTCTCCTTAACCGGAAAATACAAATATTTCTTTGGTGACCGTTATGCCCGTGGATTTTACGTACATGGTTTCGGGATGCTTTCCAGTGGAGAATACGACGATAACTGGGTTGTAGATTCTGAAGGTTATGGCTATTACGAATATGAAGATTACACCGATTTTGCCCTTGGATTTGGCGTAGGTGGAAAATTTGTGTCTAGCGGAGGTTTCTTTTTAGATCTCGGTGCAGGAATTGGTAGAAATTTATTTAGCGAAAAATCTCCTACCATTGTCGGACAGTTTAATGTAAACCTTGGATTTAGATTCTAAACTTACCAGTCTATAGGCTGTTTCCCGTTTTCCTTTAAATAAGCATTGGCTTTACTGAAATGTTTATTGCCAAACCAGTAACCACGGTTTGCACTTAATGGTGAAGGATGCCCACTAGTTAGAATAAGATGTTTAGAGGAGTCAATTTTGGCTCCTTTCTTTTTCGCATAACCGCCCCAAAGCAGGAAAACCACGTTTTCTTTTTCTTCAGAAATAATTTCAATCACTTTATCAGTAAAATGTTCCCATCCTTTTTTTTGATGTGAACCCGCCTGGTGGGCTCTAACTGTTAGCGTGGCATTCAGCAATAAAACGCCCTGATCTGCCCAGCGTTCTAAATTACCGGTATCAGGAACCGGTTTACCTAAATCTTCCTGAATTTCTTTAAAGATATTTTGAAGGGATGGCGGAGATTGAATTCCATCATTTACCGAAAAGCAGAGTCCGTTGGCCTGCCCTGGACCGTGATAAGGATCCTGGCCTAAAATTACAACCTTTGTGTTGGGAAAAGTGGCGTGTTCAAATGCCGAAAAAATATCTTTGCCTTCGGGATAGCAGGTGTTTTCGGTATATTCAGTTTTTACGAATTCTGCCAGGTTTTTAAAGTAATCTTTTTCAAATTCTTCGGCCAATTCTTTTTTCCAGCTGGGGTGTATCTCTACCTTCATTTTAATTGAGTAAATTTGCAGAACCTCAAAAGTAGGGAAATTTATTTATGATTAAAATTGCATCAAAAAGCCTTATAGACCTTGAGTTCCCTGTAGTTTGCCAACAAATATCAGATTTGTGCATTACGGGACCGGGAAAAGAGAAAGCTTTAAACCTTCAACCTTATAAAACGGGAAAAAAGACACTTTTCGGACTTCACCAAACCAATGAGTATGTGAGTTCTAAAACCCGGGATAGCCGAATTCCCAATCACGGCTTCGATTCTATTAAAAATGAATTGCGCACCCTGGAAATTGAAGATTCTATCCTGGAAATTGGCAGTTTCCGAAAGATTTCCAGTCTTTCAGAAACCGTAAATACTCACATCAAATTTTTTAGAAAATTCGAGGAGTATTATCCTAGTTTGTTCGAAACTACTTCAGAGGTCGAATACACTACAGAAATCGTAGACAGTATTGGTGCAGTTATCAACAAATTCGGCGAATTGAAAGATGATGCCACACCACATTTACAACAAATTAGACAATCAATTAACCAGGTAAAAGGTCAAATTAACTCCAGTTTTGCTAAAGCGCTTACCACTTATCATTCTTACGGATATTTAGATGAAATAAGGGAAAGTGTGGTAGAAAACGTTAGAGTTTTGGCGGTTACCGCAATGCACCGCCGTAAGGTTAAAGGCGGAATTTTAGGAAATTCAAAAACAGGAAGCATTGTTTATATTCAGCCTGAAGCCACTTATCAATACACCCGGGAGCTAAATAACCTTGAATATGAAGAAAAAGAGGAAATCAAACGGATTTTAAAAGAGCTTACTAATAGATTAAGACCATTTAAGCCACTTTTAATAGATTATCAGGAGTTGCTTTGTGAGATAGATGTTATTGCGGCAAAAGCTAAATATGCTGAAATGACGAATGGTTTATTGCCAAAGATAACCAAGGAACGTGAACTTCAATTAAAAGATGCTTATCATCCTCTACTCTATTTAAGCAATAAGAAAAAGGGCGATAAAACGTATCCGCAAAGTATTGAACTCGCGAAAGACAATAGAATTATCGTGATTTCAGGGCCTAATGCCGGCGGAAAAAGTATTACCTTAAAAACCGTGGGCTTACTGCAGTTAATGCTGCAAAGCGGAATTTTAGTTCCGGTACACGAGTATAGCAGAATGTGTTTATTCGAAAAAATCCTTACCGATATTGGCGATAATCAGTCAATAGAGAATCATTTGAGCACGTATAGTTACCGACTCAAGAATATGAATTATTTCCTGCGGAAATGTGATGATAAAACTCTTTTCCTAATCGATGAATTTGGAACCGGGAGTGATCCCGAACTTGGTGGAGCTTTAGCTGAAACTTTCCTGGAAGTTTTTTATGAAAAAGAATCATTCGGGATTTTGACTACCCATTATGCGAATTTAAAGAAACTGGCCAACGAAATGCCGAATATGAGCAACGCCAATATGCTTTTTGATTCCAACAGCCTGGAGCCAATTTATAAACTTCAGGTTGGGGAAGCGGGAAGTTCGTTTACTTTTGAAGTCGCTCAGAAAAATGGGATTCCCTATAGCTTGATTAACCGTTCCCGTAAGAAAGTTGAAAAAGGAAAAATCAGGTTTGACCGAAGTATTGCGAAACTTCAGCAGGAACGCTCAAAACTTCAAAAAACTACCGATTCACTTAAGACCAAGGAGCAAAAAGCGGCTATAGAAAAAGATAAGCTGGAAGAAACCAACACCAGGATTCAACAGAAACTGGAAAGCTACCAGGAGTTGTATGATAGCAACCAGCGTCTCATATATATGGGACAAAAGGTGAATGAGCTGAGCGAGAAATATTTTCAGAATAAAAAGAAAAAAGAGCTCATTGCCGAATTCCTGAAATTTGTGGAAATTGAAAACTCCAAACGTAAAAAAGAATCGGCGAAGCAGGTGAAAATTCAGAAAGAAAAAGAGAAAAAAGTTCAGCAGGAAGTTAAGAAGAAGGTTGATGTAATTCGGAAAAAGAAAAAAGAAGAAAAGGAAAAAATTACCGAAAAAGAGCGTCAGGAAGCAAACAAACCAAAAATTCCGCCAAAAATTGGAGACAGAGTAAGATTAGAAGATAGCCGCTCTGTAGGTACTTTGGATAAAATCGAGAAAGGAAAAGCAATAATAAACTACGGAATGTTCACTACGCAGGTAGATGTTGAGAAACTGGAACTGGTGCAGGCAATGAAAAAGAAATAACTATGGAACTTCCAAAAGATAAAAAAATCGTCCTTTTTGATGGCGTTTGTAACCTATGCAATAACGCTGTGACTTTTATAATAGAGCACGACAAAAAAGATGTTTTTCGTTTTGCATCACTACAAAGTGAAATAGGTAAGAAACTGGTAGAAGAACGCGGTATGGATCCTGAAGAGCTGGATTCTATTGTTTTAATTGATCCCGGTGTTGCTTATTACCGAAAATCTACTGCTGCCCTGGAAATTTCTCGTGAACTTTCAGGTGGATATTCGTTACTTAAAAATTTCAGCTTTATTCCAGAGGGATTGCGGGATGGAATATATAATTTCGTTGCCAATAATCGCTATAAGTGGTATGGAAAAAAAGAATCCTGTATGATCCCAACTCCAAAATTAAAATCTAAGTTTCTAGATTAAGCTTTTTCCTTTTTCTTTAATTCAGATTCAGTATTATCAGTATCCGGGTCATAATGATCATCCCATTCCTTTACATTTGGCGGACCCATTTTATCAACCGATTTAGCGACCATTAATGAAACTGCTGCGTCACCTGTTACATTTACCATAGTTCGGCACATATCTAAAGGCCTGTCTACCGCAAAAATAAGCGCTAAGCCTGCTTCAGGAATACCGGCCTGGGCTAATACAATAACAAGCATTACCATCCCCGCTCCGGGTACAGCAGCTGAACCTATTGAAGCTAAAGTCGCCGTAGCAATAATCCCTAATTGCGCTCCAACACTAAGATCCATTCCAAAGGCTTGCGCGATAAAAACGGCTGCAACAGCCTGATAGAGGCTTGTTCCGTCCATATTTATTGTAGCTCCAATTGGCAGTACAAAACTGGAAACTTCACGACTTACCCCCATATGTTCCTCTACTCTTTCCATAGTAACCGGTAAAGTAGCGGCACTGGAACTGGTTGAAAATGCTAATAATTGCGCGGGTGCTATTCCATTTACAAAGAAAGAAGGCTTGTTTTTAGTTACTACCCAAACCAAAAGAATATAAAATCCTATCATTAAGGCTAAACCAATTAAAACTGTTACCCCATACATAGCAAGGGCTGCAAAAAGATCGGTGCTGGGAGATTCTACGACCAGGGCTGCCAGTAGTGCAAACACACCATACGGCGCTGCAAGCATAATTAGATCGATCATTTTCAGGATTACCTCGTTAAATCCGTCAAAGAAATCTTTAACCGGTTTAGCGGCTTTTTCGGGAATTAAAATCAAACCAATTCCGAAGAAAATAGCGAAGAAAATTACCTGAAGCATATTGGCATTATCACCCGCTGCTGCAAAAATATTTTCAGGTACAATATCTTCTAAAGCCTGTAATGGACCTGATTCTCTTTGTTTATCGGCATTGGCTTTAATCCCTGATGCATCACCTTCATAACTTGCAATAAGATCTTGCTGGGTTTCTTCGGTAATTGCGTTTCCCGGTTTAATTAGGTTAACCATTCCAAGACCAATGGTTACCGCAACAATGGTGGTGAAAATATAGATCCCGATGGTGCGCGCTCCCATTTTTGAAAGCTTAGAAATATCTTTAAGATCTGAAATTCCCTTTACCAAAGACGCCAAAATAAGTGGCACTGCAATAAGCTTCAGGGCATTGATAAAAATATTACCAAAAGGTTTTATCCAATCGCCAATAAACTCTGCTCCCCAGCTAAAATTGGTAAGAATAAGGGCAAAAATCACCCCGGCAGCCATTCCAAGTAAAATCTGCCAGTGCAGTGCAAGTTTTTTCATGCTAAGTAAATTTCAGGATTTAAATCAATTAAATTTTTGAACTTTTATTCTGAAGGAAATAATCGGCGATTACTAATGCGGCCATTGCTTCAACAATAGGCACAGCGCGCGGTACCACACAGGGGTCGTGCCTTCCTTTACCCTGCATTTCAACATTTTCCCCCTGTTTATTTATCGTGTCTTGTTTTTGCATAATTGTAGCCACAGGTTTAAAAGCTACATTAAAATAAATATCCATTCCGTTAGAAATTCCACCCTGTATTCCACCGCTTAAATTTGTTTTGGTGCTACCATCTTCATTAAAAAGGTCGTTATGTTCGCTACCTTTCATTTTAGTGCCTTCAAAACCGCTACCATATTCAAAACCTTTCACCGCATTAATAGAAAGCATAGCTTTACCCAATTCGGCGTGAAGTTTATCAAAAACCGGTTCTCCCAGGCCTTTAGGCATATTTCTAATCACACATTGCACAGTTCCACCAACGGTATCCCCTTCTTTTCTAATTTGCTTAATGTAATCTTCCATTTTTTCTGCGGAAGCAGGATCTGGACAACGAACTGCATTGGTTTCAATAAGACTGAAATCAAGCTCTTTTATATTCTTATCCAGCTCAATTTTACCCACTGAAGCTGTATAGGCATTAAACTTAATATCTTTTAAAAATTGTTTTGCTACAGCTCCGGCCACTACTCTACAGGCAGTTTCACGGGCAGAAGATCTTCCACCACCACGGTAATCGCGGACGCCGTATTTTTCATCGTATGTATAATCGGCGTGGCTGGGACGGTAGGCGTCTTTTATATGCGAGTAATCTTTAGATTTCTGGTTTGCATTTTTAATCACAAATCCAATAGGAGTTCCCGTAGTTTCTCCTTCAAAAATTCCAGAATAAAATTCAACGGTATCGGGTTCTTTTCTTTGGGTTACAATGGCCGACTGACCGGGTTTTCTGCGATTGAGTTCGTCTTGAATCTCTTCGAGATTAAGTTGAATACCGGCCGGGCAACCGTCTATAATTCCTCCAATGGCCTGCCCGTGGGATTCTCCAAAAGTGGTGAGTTTAAAAAGTTTTCCGAAGGAATTTCCTGCCATTTTAGTGATTTTGAACAAATGTAATTTTTTCAATCAATATTTGAAAATGTAAGTCCATTTAATATTACGTTAACAAATCCCAAACTTATTAATGATTTGATAAATATTCAATAAACCAGATTAAAGGTTTCTAGACTTTAAATTCCTGTTATTTGTACTATAGAACCTCAAGCAATTGTCCAGAAAGAGAAAGCCGGAAATAGTCGTAATTTCAGATGTACATCTTGGCACCTTTGGTGCTCACGCTGCAGAACTGATGGATTACCTGGAAAGTATTCAGCCTAAAAAACTGGTGCTAAATGGAGATTTTATCGATATCTGGCAGTTTAGAAAAAGTTATTTCCCAAAATCACATCTTGAAGTAATTAAAAAGATCATTGATCTTAGTACTAAAGGTACTGAAGTGATTTACATTACCGGGAACCACGACGAATTCCTGCGGAAATTCAGCGATACACAAATTGGCGATTTAAGAATTACCGATAAACTGGTTCTAGAACTGGATGGAAAAAAAGCCTGGTTTTTTCACGGCGATGTTTTTGATGTTGGAATACATAAAGCAAAATGGATAGCTAAGCTTGGCGGTTGGGGATACGATTTATTGATTCTGACTAACCGCTTATTAAACTGGGTTTTGATAAAAATGGGCAAAAGGAAGTATTCGCTTTCGAAAAAAATTAAGGCCAGCGTAAAAAATGCAGGAAAGTTTATCGCCAATTTTGAAAAGACCGTTTCAGATCTTGCCATCGAAAATGGCTATAAATATGTAATCTGTGGTCATATTCACCAACCCAAAATAATACGGAAAACGAATAAAAAAGGTACCTGCCTTTATTTAAATTCTGGCGATTGGGTAGAAAATCTAAGTGCCCTGGAATATGAAAATAAAAAATGGAACCTTGCTTATTACCATCAGCTCAAAAAACAATCTGAAAAAACCTTTCTCGCAGCGATAACCGTTGTTAAATAATATTAGTCGGGCAGTTCTTCTGCAAAAAAACCTTTTTCAGCGATTAAACTAATAATACACTCCTGACAAACATCATTATTAAAAGATTCGATTCTAAGGATATTATCGCAATCTTCCAGATCAAAATTAGCTATATAGTCACTAAAATTTAAGTGAATAGAATCAATAAATTCATTTGCCAACTTGTAATCGGTAATATTGGTTTTAAATACTCTAACCATCTTTTTTCATTTTTTGGTGAATGGTTTCAAATCAAACTTATTTTAAACTTTATAATTAGTAGCAATCTTAATGATAAGTTACTTTTTCTTAGGTTAAATTATAGTAATAAGAAAAGTCTTTTTCGCACGTCCAGTTTTATTTTTGATTTTCACATTCCTTCGAAATTTTATCTGCAACTTCTTTCCCCGGCGGCATCTCTTTAAAACGCATCAAACTGGAACACATAGAGTATAAAAATAGAAGCTGCCAAACGAAGCCTGGAAACTTCCCGTGAAAATGTGGGCGAAGTAATGTTTGAAGTAGCTATTCTGACGAAAAAGTATTTCGAAATATATTCAAGAAAATAACCGGAATTTCCCCGGTTCAATACCGAAATAAATACAATCGAACCAGAGCAAGCATTTAATTTAAACTAAAGCTTCTCTTAGAATGCTCACCGGATGCTTAGCATTACGTTTTGTGCCATCAAAAATCTGGTGACGACAACTAGTCCCATTTGCAGAAATGATTGTTTCTTCAGAAGCTTTTCGAACAGCCGGGAATAAAGTTTGCTCCCCAATATTCATGCTCACTTCATAATGTTCTTTTTCGTAACCAAAAGAGCCCGCCATCCCACAACAACCCGATGGAATAATACTTACTTTAAAGTTCTTCGGAAGATTAAGTACATCAAAAGTTATCGCTGTATTTGAGAGTGCTTTCTGATGACAATGTCCGTGAATTTTAATTGTTTTTTCTTCTGAAATAAATTGTTCTGAATTTATATTCCCGAGAGCGATTTCTTTTTTCAGAAATTCTTCAACGATAAATGAATTTTTCGCCAGGTTTTCAGCATCTGTTTTATTATTTGCCAATCGTAGATATTCATCCCGAAAAGTCAAAATCGCCGAAGGTTCCAGGCCGATTAAGGGAGTTTCTTCAGAAATAATATCTTTAAATATGCTGATATTCTTATTGGCAAAGTCCTTTGCTTCTTCCAAAAAACCTTTAGAAATATGGCTACGGCCGCTTTCTTCGTGTTTTATGAATTCTATTCGATAGTTGAGTTGATGCAATAATTCCAACGCATCAATTCCTATTTCTGAATCTAGGAAGTTCGTGAATTCGTCATTGAAAAAATAAACGGTTTTTATAGGATTTGCAAGCTGAAAACGCTGTTTGTTTTTCTTATAGTAATTAGCAAGCGTTCGCTTTGCCAAAATAGGCAAACTCCTTTCCGGTGCAACGCCCATCATCTTTTTAGCAATGCTGGAAGTCAAGGAATTTTTAAAGAAAAAATTAGCAATTCCGGGAGTTTTTGAAGCCAGGCTGTTCATTTTTCCATTATTGGCAAAGGCTTTGCTACGTAAACTCTTTCCGTTTGCTTTTTGATATTGATACTGAAATTCAGCTTTTAACGCTGCCACATCAACGCTGGAAGGGCATTCGCTTTTACATCCTTTACAACTAATACAAAGATCGAAAGCCTCCTTAATTTCTTCGTGATTAAATTGGTTGCTTTTATCTGAATTTGTTAAAAACTCGCGAAGTGTATTTGCCCGCGCACGAGTGGTATCTTTTTCATCTTTAGTAGCGCGATAGCTTGGGCACATGGTACCGCCCGCTTCAGCAGATTTTCTACAATCCCCGCTGCCGTTACATTTTTCAGCGAGTTTTAATATACCCTCAGATTCCGAGAAATCCATTAAAGTTGAAATTTCCAGCTCTTTTCTATCTACTTCATACCGAAGCGAAGTATCCATTGGTGCAGTATCTGTGATTTTTCCGGGATTAAAGATATTATCAGGATCAAAAGTGAATTTAATATCTCTAAGGATCTGATAATTTTTAGGGCCGATCATCACTTCAATAAACTCTGCCCTTACCCTACCGTCGCCGTGCTCACCGCTTAAAGAACCGTTGTATTTCTTTACCAGTTTGGCAACATCAGTGGTAATGCTTCTAAAGAGTTTTACATCTTCAGATTTCTTTAAATTCAATATAGGTCGTAAATGGATTTCCCCAGCGCCAGCGTGGGCGTAATACACCGCATCCTGGCCGTAGGTTTTCATAATTTCAGCAAATTCAGCAATATAATCTGCTAAATATGGGATCGCTACCGCCGTATCTTCAATACAGGCAACCGCTTTTTTATCCCCCACAATATTTCCCAACAAGCCAAGACCCGCCTTACGCAACTCCATAGCCAGTTCTATTTGTTCGCCCATTAAAACCGGAAAAGCATAACTTAAGTTGGATGATTTTAAAGTTTCCAGTACACGCTGACTTTGCTTCTGAACTTCTTCAGCGGTGTTTGCCCTAATTTCCAGCATTAAAATCGCTTTAGGGTCGTCCTCAATAAAGAAACGGTTTTCTTTGTATTTCAGGTTTTGTTTGGTGCAATCGAGGATGGTTTTATCCATCATCTCGCAGGTGAACAGCGAATGCTTCATCACCGGTACCACGGCTTGCATACAGCTTTCTATACTATCAAAATGAGCTGCGATCATTGCTGCTTCCGGTGGTTGCAGATCGTCGAGTTTCAGCGTGATTTCAGTTGTGAAAGCAAGTGTTCCTTCACTTCCACAAAGAAGTTTGCATAAATTTAAAGGCTCGGTAGAACCATCAGAGAAAACTTCAGCATAAAGTAATTCATCTATCGCGTAACCGGTACTTCTTCGGTGTAAACTTTTAGGGGGATATTTTTCAATCAGTTCCTGTCTGTTTTCTTCAGAAGATAAGTGTTTATGGATATTCCTGTAGATCTCGCCTTCCAGATTTTCGAGTTTTAATTTTTTCTGAAATTCTTCCGCTGTAATATCCTTAAATTCAGCTTCGCTACCATCGCTAAGAATCGTTTTTAAAGAAACCAGCTTCTCCCGGGTGGTACCGTATTTAATTGAGGTAGTCCCGCTGGAGTTATTTCCGACCATTCCGCCAATCATACAGCGGTTGGAAGTTGAAGTATTTGGCCCGAAGAAAAGTCCGTATTCATTTAAAACCCGGTTTAGATCATCGCGAATTACTCCCGGTTGTAAAGTTACCGTCTTAGCTTCT
Organism: Salegentibacter lacus; assembly: GCF_020164555.1. GTDB lineage: Bacteria > Bacteroidota > Bacteroidia > Flavobacteriales > Flavobacteriaceae > Salegentibacter > Salegentibacter lacus. The sequence goes on from NZ_JAIQZB010000016.1 coordinate 47,713, forward strand.
GTATCTATTTTTAAGATTTTTGTAAAATGTTTAGAAACATCTACTACTATCCCATCGCCCACACACTGCCCTGCCAGAGAAGTTCCGGCCGTTCTTGGGATTAATGAAGTTTTATGTGCTTTTGCAAATTTTATAAGCTTCTTTAAATCGTTTTCACTTTTTGGATAGCAGACTGCTAAAGGCATTTCACGATAGACAGAAGCATCGGTAGCAAAGATGGATCGCCATAATTTATCGTCATATAACTGACCGTCAATTTGCTGGGATAATTGGTTAAGTTTCTCTTTCATAATAATGGGTTAAAAATAGAAAAATTTACTTTAAGCGCTTAACAGATTTTTAAAGAATATTAACAATAGATTGGCTTGGCATAAGTTATAGGTGAGGTTTTAACATTTAAATTTGCCAACAAATCTAAAAATGCTAACTATGAAGAAATTAATTTTACTTGCCGTTTTTGTAATCGGCGCTACGTTTTATAATCAGGCTGAGGCCCAAACTATATCAGATAACGCTTTAGGACTTAGATTTGGTGGCGGAAATGATGTAGGGGCTGAAATCTCATACCAAAGAGCTGTTGGAACCAACAATAATCGTTTGGAATTAGACCTTGGATGGCGTGATAACAGCGATTATGATGCATTTAAGCTAACCGGAATTTACCAATGGGTTTGGAATATTGAAGGTGGTTTTAACTGGTACGCCGGTGCTGGTGCAGGACTTTTAGGAGTTGATGCTAACTCGGAGTTTCGTGATGAAGATGATGGAACTTATTTATTCCTTGCCGGAGATATAGGAATAGAATATAACTTTGATATTCCTTTATTGATTTCGTTAGACTTTAGACCAGAATTTGGATTCTTTAGCGATAATAATGTATTGAATGAATTTTCACCGGATATCGCATTAGGAATAAGATACCAATTCTAGATAAAATAGAATTTGAATAGATAAAAAAGAGGCTGTAAAAAGCCTCTTTTTTTATACAGTAGTTTGTAAGGCCCTTTGGTAAATATCTTCGTAAAGTGGCATTACATTTTTTATATCAAATTTTTCAGCAACTTTTCTTGCGCCGTTTTTGAATTTCTCCAGGGTTTCATCATTCTCAAGGATTTTTAAGGCATTATTAGCCATTCCCTGTACATCCCCAACATTACTTAAATATCCAGAAATTCCCTCCTGGTTAACTTCGGGAAGTCCGCCGGTGTTTGTAGAGATTATAGCTACCCCATTTACCATAGCCTCCAGGGCTGAAAGACCAAAACTTTCTTTTTCTGAAGGCAATAAAAATAAATCAGAAAAACATAGAATTTTATCTATTTCGTGACTCTGGCCTAAAAACATTACTTTATCTGCAATGTTAAGTTCATCGGCTAGATCTTCTGCCATTTCTTTTTCAGGACCTTCGCCTACCATCATTAATTTGGCATCGATTTTCTTCTGAATTTCATAAAAGATTTTAATAACATCGTCTATACGCTTCACTTTTCTGAAATTACTAATATGCGTGATAATTCTCTCTTTATTATCAGCCATCATTTCCCGCTGGCAATCGGTAAAAGCCTTATTATCGTATTTACTGCAATCGATAAAGTTGGGCACCACTTCAATTTCATTTCTTATTTTAAAGAATTTTAAGGTGTCTTCCTTTAAACTTTTAGAAACCGAAGTCACCACGTCGCTATTATTGATACTGAAAGTTACCGCAGGTTTGTAAAAAGGGTGATTTCCTACTAAAGTAATATCGGTGCCGTGAAGTGTAGTTACCATTGGAAGACTAATACCTTCTTCAGCTAGCATTTTTTTTGCCATATAACCGGCATAAGCATGCGGAATCGCATAATGAACGTGTAAAAGATCAATATCAAATTGCTTTACAACATTAACCAGTTTACTGCTTAATGCAAGCTCATAAGGCTGATAATGAAAAAGTGGATATTCCGGTACATGCACCTCGTGAAAACGTACATTACTAGAAAGCTGATCTAAACGAACAGGATGACTGTAGGTTACAAAATGTATTTCATGACCGCGCTTAGCAAGGGCTAAGCCTAGCTCTGTGGCTACCACTCCACTACCACCAAAGGTAGGATAACAAACAATTGCTATTTTCATTAAAATTGATTTACTCACTAAGTGAGAATATACCAACGCAAGCGCCGATTTTTGTTATTTTTAAAATAAAATCTCTCGAAATTTTCCAAGACTTTTTTAACTATCTAAAAATCTATAGATTCATAAATAACTTCCTGTATTCTGGATCTTACATCTTCCCTAATTAACTTCCTGTTGGTAGAATCGGGGAAAGTACGATTAGACAAAAATACATAAACAATTTCTTCTTCGGGGTCTGCCCAGGTAAAGGTGCCCGTAAAACCACTGTGTCCAAAACTTTGCATCGACAGGCAATTACAGGTTGGCCCTGAACTTCCCAGCTGGGGTTTGTCGAAACCAACACCACGTCTTACATTTTTTTCGCAATAATAACAGGTATTGAATTTTGAGATGGTTTCTTCTTTAAGATATCTCTTACCGCCGTATACTCCATTATTAAGGTAAACCTGCATTATTTTTGCAACATCGTTAGCGTTACTAAAAAGACCAGCGTGACCACCAATGCCGCCTTGTAGCGCTGCACCCTGATCGTGAACCACCCCGTGAATTAATTGTCTACGCCATAGTTTATCGAATTCTGTAGGAACAATTTGTTCTAAAGGGAATCTTGAAGTGGGTAAATACCCGGTATGCGTAGCTCCTAATGGCTTATAGATTTTCTCCTGGGTAAGATTATGCAAAGTTTGGTCATAATATCCTTCCAAATAATATTTTAAGATGTAAAACGGAAGATCACTGTACTTATAATCTAAACGCCGCTCTAAGTCGCTTTCCTTAATGATATTGATAATCGTATCCTGCATATCATTTCTAAGATACATCTCGTTTGCAACCCTGGTATTAAATTCGGCTGAAGGCGTTTTATGAAAATAATCTTCAGAAGGTAGTCGGGTTTTTCTGTCTATAGTATTTATATGAAAAGGGATCCAGGATTTTAACCGGGCGTAATGCATAAGCATATCCTGTAATCTAATATTTGCTTTATTCGAATTCTGAAAAACAGGCATCATTTCTTCTAACTTAGAATCAAAGCTTACAATGCCTTCTTCTTCCTGCTCCATAATAAGCGGTAATGTCGCCAGGATTTTGGTTAGCGAGGCCAAATCGTAAACTGAAGTGTCTGAAACCGGGATTTGCTTATCGTAAGTATGATGACCAAAGTTTTTATTATAAACTATTTTTCCTTTTCGCGCTATTAAAATTTGAGCGCCGGGAGTCATTTCTTTTTCAATAGCTTCAGTAATTATGCTGTCAATTCTGTTTAGTTTACTCGAGTTTAAACCAACACTTTCAGGCAATCCGTAAGCTAATCTATCTAAGTTCTTCGTTTGATAGCCGGTGCCCTCGGGAAAATTATTTCCTATGCTTACCGGAAGTTTTCCTCTAGCTTCAATAGCACCAAAGATTAATTGAGCAGCTTTTTCCTGTGCTACTGTATGATTTTGATAATTAACCAAAATCCCGTCCAGTTCGTTGAGTCCGCGGAGTTCCCTTAATGCGTACGGACTCGAAAAAAGACTTAAAATCGTTTTATTTTCTTTTGAAATTTGATTGATCCAGTGTAATTCTCCCGACGAAAATTTATAAGAAGCCCAGGGGCTGCTATTTGATTTATGGTAACCTAGAATAACGAGATCGTATGCTTCTAATTTCTTTTGTAAATCGTTTAATCGTGTAGCAGAAACCCAATCTATGTTGGTGTATTTTTTTAATTCATTTAAAAAAGTACTACCATCGGCATCTCCAAAATTTACATAAGCAATCCTGGTATCGGCAATATCTTTAACCGGTAAAACAGCTTTATTGTTTTTAATTAAGGTAAGGGCATTTTCAAAGAGCTCTTCTAATAAAGCCTGATCGCGAACAGAGTTAAGTTCTTCGGAAAGAAAATTTTCCTGTACTCTTTGTTGCTGATGCAAACCCGCCTTATATTTTGCCTGAAGTATTTTTTTTACAGAATGTGCCAATCTCCCGGGACTGATAATATTATTTTTATAAGCATTAATTAAAACTTCAGAAGCAACTTCAACTTTTTCGGGCATTAAAAGCATATCATTTCCTGCTAAAAATGCTCTTAACTCGGCATCACCGGCTTCAGCGTTATTTGTAAGGCCCTTCATATTAAGCGCATCGGTGAAAATGAGCCCTTCAAAATTCATTTTTTCCTTTAAAAGATCGGTTATTACCGCTTTTGAGAGTGAAGATGGCGTATTTCTATTTTCCTGAATTGCAGGAACACTTAGATGGGCCACCATGACGCTGTTAAGTCCGTGGGCTATCAAGGGATAATAAGGATATAATTCTAAACTATCCAGCCTTTCTCTTGAAAACGGAATAGTTGGTAAGGTTTTATGCGAATCGGCATCGGTATCGCCGTGGCCTGGAAAATGTTTTGCGCTGGATAAAGTACCAACCCGGTGCATACCTTGCATAAAGGCAAGCGATTTTTTAGCTACATTAATTTTATTCTCTCCAAAACTTCTATTTCCAATAATAGGATTATTTGGATTTGTATTAATATCTACGACGGGTGCGAAATTAATATGTACACCCAATCTTTCGGCATGTCTGGAAATTGCAGCGCCGGCTTCTTCAATTAAATTGTTATCCTGAATAGCACCCATCGTCATATTCCAGGGAAGTGCAAAGGTGGAATCCAGGCGCATAGCCAAACCCCATTCAGCATCCATTCCTATAAGAAGTGGAGTTTTTGAAAGTTCCTGAAACTCATTGGTTAATCTTGCCTGTCTAAGAGGACCGCCTTTAGAAAAAATTACTCCCCCAATATTTTCTTCAGTAATTTGTTTTCTCGCTTTTTCAATATAAGCATCTCCACTTTCTGAAGAAACGCTAATCATTAGCAACTGCCCTACTTTTTCTTTAAGGCTCATTGCATTATAGGAACTATCTACCCATTCCTTTTGTGCTAAGGGATCTTCTGCCAGCAAAGGATTATTTTGGGCAGAAAGATTGGAGCAAACAAAAAGAAAACACGTTAAGATAAAGATTTTCGGAGCGGAAGTGAATTTCATTAACTAACAAAACGCTTATGCCAACTTTCAGAAGCAGGAACCTCCCAGTCTGAAAGAAATTCAGCTTTATTATTTACAAGATTATTAAATACAATAGTTTTAGATGATACAGCCTTTTCTTTAGCCATTTTTCTAAAATCTGAAAGCGTTTTATAGGCTATGAATTCTCCCTGTTTGTAAGATACATTCATTTTATCTAGAAGGTCTACATTAAATTCTTTCTCCAATTGCTGAATAAAATGCACAGAAGCATCTATAGAACAACCGGTAGCTGCATTCATTTCCTGATCTAATGCCAGAATAATAAACCTTTTATATTTAATGAGGTAACCGGCTTGTAAATCGGCTCCATGAGCAGTCCATTGTGTAACGAACTGGTCTAAACGAGATTGTATTTCTTTCAATTCATCTGAAGTAAAAGAACGGTTTGCCTGGTATATCCAAACCCTTGAAGAATCGGGTAGACTTTCGAATGGTACTAACATATATTGCTAAAATTATATTTTTACAAAACTAATTGATTTGGTTAATGTCTCAAGTATAGTTTTGCCTTTTAACGTTTGGTATTTAATTAAAAAATAAAATTTAAAAAGTCAAAAAGCCTGAGTAAGAATCTCAAGCTTTTTTAAACAATAATTTTATTTAATTTTGAATGATTTACTATAGATCGTGGGCGTTTGCGATTAGTTCTGCCACGTCCATTACTTCCACACTGTCTTCTTTGTTTTTCCCTTTCACCCCATCTGTCATCATTGTATTACAAAAAGGGCAACCAGCAGCAATAACTTCAGGTTTTACTTCCATAGCCTGCTCAGTACGCTCAATATTTACGTCTTTATTTCCCGGCTCGGGCTCTTTAAACATTTGCCCACCACCGGCACCACAACAGAGTCCGTTAGATTTACATTTTCGCATTTCTACGAGCTCTACTTCCAGTTTTCTAAGTAAGTCACGCGGAGCTTCATATTCTCCGTTAGCACGGCCTAAATAACATGGATCGTGAAAAGTGATGCGCTTTCCTTTAAATTTTCCGCCTTCAACCTTTAATTTTCCTTCATTTAAAAGGGCTTTTAAAAATTGTGTATGGTGCATTACTTCGTAATTTCCACCTAAGGCAGGATATTCGTTTTTTATAGTATTGAAACAGTGTGGACAAGCGGTAACCACTTTTTCTATTTCATAACCATTAAGAACTTCGATATTTGTCGCAGCCTGCATTTGGAAAAGAAACTCGTTCCCGGAGCGTTTTGCCGGATCTCCCGTACAGCTTTCTTCAGTTCCTAAAACAGCAAAATCAACTCCAGCTTCATGTAATAGTTTCACGAATGCCTTGGTGATTTTCTTTGCCCTGTCATCAAAACTACCGGCGCAACCAACCCAAAATAAGACTTCGGGTTTTTTACCTTCTGCCATATACTCGGCCATGGTAGGTACTTTTAATGCTTCTGCCATATCTAATTTCTTTTAATTTTATTCTGAAGACTTTCAGGTAGTCTTGTATTCAAAAATATTTTTTTTGCTATTGGAGAAACTAATTTTCCTTAGCCCAATTTAATCGATCTTGTTGGTTGTAAGGCCAGGGTGCTCCATTGTTTTCAATATTTGTCATTGCAATAGCCAGCTCATTTGGAGCAGCGCTTTCTTCCATAACTAAATAGCGACGCATATCTAAAATAATAGAAAGCGGATCTATCCCAACCGGGCAGGCTTCTACACAAGCATTACAAGTGGTGCAGGCCCAAAGTTCCTCTCTTAAAATAAAATCGTCGAGCAATTGCTTGCCGTTATCTTCGTATTTTCCTTTAGTATTGATGATCTCCCCTACTTCTTCCAGCCTATCACGGGTATCCATCATAATTTTTCTGGGAGAAAGTTTTTTGCCAGTTTGATTTGCAGGACATTCTGCAGTGCATCGTCCGCATTCGGTACAGGTATAAGAATTTAATAACTGAACCTGGTTAAGATCAAAAACATCTGAAGCTCCAAATTTATCGGGTTCGGCACCTTCCTCTTCTTCTGCCGGGGCAGCAAAAGGATCGGCATCGGGATCCATCATCAATTTAACTTCATCGGTTACCGATTGAAGGTTGTTCATTTCTCCTTGCGGCTGAAGTTTTGAAAAATAAACATTTGGAAAAGCCAGTAGAATATGTAAATGCTTAGAGTAGTACAGATAATTTAGGAAGAAAAGGATTCCTAAAATATGTAACCACCAGGCTGCTCTTTCAATAATGATGAGTGTTGCATTACTCATTCCGTCAAAAACAGGCAGTAAAAACTGGCTAATAGGAAAACTTCCTGTTATTCCTGCTTCACTCGCATAATGAGGGGCTCCATTTAGCTGAAGCTGATAGTCTGTAGCATTCATTACCAGGAAAAGTACCATTAGTACCATTTCAAAATAAAGAATATAATTCGCATCATTTTTAGGCCAGCCTTTTAATTCCCGACTTAAAAAACGATAAATGTTTAAGATATTTCTTCTTATCCAGAATACAATCACTCCAATTAGAACCAACAATGCCAATACTTCAAAAGAAGCGATAAGAACATCGTAGAAGCCGCCCATAAATGATAGCACACGGTGAGTACCGAATAAACCATCTATTATAATTTCAAGAACTTCAATATTTATAATTACAAAACCTACATAAACAATAACGTGCAGAAATCCTGAAACCGGTTTTTTAACCATTTTACTTTGGCCAAATGCAATCCTGGCCATTTTCGCAAAGCGTTCTCCCTTATTATCGTTGCGGTCTATCTCTTTTCCTAATTTTATATTTCGTAATAACCTGCGAATGTTGCGAACAAAAAAACCGATTCCTACCGTTAAGGCAACTAAGAATAAGACCTGGGAAATAATTTGCATAGTTGGTTATTTAATTGAATCCTTTTCCTTTGGTTCCTGATAAGGTTTCGGATTTTTTCCGAAGACAGAGAAATGTACGTATCGTTTAGGATTCAGTTTTACGTCTTGTAGTAATTGTTCCAACTGTTTGGTAGCGTTGTCCAGGTTATTATAAACGGCATCATCATTAATTAACTTCCCTGCGGTACCTTCTTTATTGTTTAATTTATCTGAAATACTTTCAAAATCGGCCACTACTTTTTCAAGGTCCTTGGTGATCTTCCCAATATCCATTTGTGTTAAAGTATCTGAAAAAGAATTAAAATTGGTAGTCATTTCATCCAGATTGGTAAATGTTCTATCTAATTTACCTGAATTCCTTCCTACAATTCCCTCTAAAGTATTTGCGGTAACTTTAAATGAAGCCACAGTAGCATTAAGGTCTTTAAAGGTATTTCGAATATTATACCGGGTGCTGTCGTTTAGAATTTTATTAACCGCTGTAACCAATGAATCTGCACTTACAATTGTATTTTCAACTTTCTCCTGAAGTGGTGTCAACCTATCATTAACCAATTCCATGATACCTTCTTCGGTATCACTTTTTAGAGTGTCTCCGGTTTTTGCCATATCCCCCATTTCATACTTCGGGAGAATAGCCAAAGATTTTCCGCCAATAATATTCCCACCATAAATTTGAGCAACACTGTTTTCGGAAAATTCAAAATCATTTTCTACCGTAAAGCTCACTATAAGAGTGCCTTTAGCATCTAGGAAGCCAATTTTGGTTACCTGGCCAACCTTAAGACCGTTTATCGTAACGGCAGAGGAAGGTGAAAGCCCTTCTACATCGTTATAAACTGCGTGAAAAGTTCTGCTGGAATCCAACAGGTTTTTACCTTTTAAGAAACTATAACCAAAAATTAATAAGAGAATAGCAATTATTGCTAGTACTGCAGTTTTTACTTCACGTGTAAATTTCAAAAGCTATTTTTTTAGGATAAGGACAAATTTAGAAATAAAATAGAAAAGAGGCGTTAATTAACCTTAGATTTTAACGCGTCATTAACTGTAATCTTGCTGCCATCCTTAAAAGCGACAATATAACTTGAAGGATATCCATTTTGTTTTGCCTTATTGTGAAGCTTATTTATTTTAATATAATCTGAAGTAGCACCGTAATAATATTTATACAACTCATCTTCCCTTGCGCGTTCTACATCTTCTAAGCCTTTAAAATTATATGCTTTAGTCTCTAAGCGCTTAGAACCCGCCGCCAGTTGAATTTTAAAAGTAATGCCTTCGTAAATCTCGCTCTGATTCACATTATTGTTGGAAGAAGAAGTTGTCTCAATACTTTCTAGATTAGATAGGTTAATGGTGTTAGCATATTTTCCTATTGCCTCTACAATAGCTGCAGCCATTTTATTTTGCCCGCCGGTACTGTTTAAATATGGCCCTTCGTGGTTATTAGTTAAAAAACCGGTTTCAATTAGTACGCTGGGCATGACTGCATTTTTTAGTACCAGAAACCCTGCTTGTTTTACACCACGATTTTTTCTTTTTAATTCATTGGTGAAGTTTTTCTGTACAAAATCGGCTAAAAGAATACTTTGGTTTAGGTATTCTTCCTGCATTAAAGCCATTCCAATATAAGATTCAGGAGAATTGGGATTAAAACCGCCATAGGTCACCTCGTAATCTTCCTCTAAAAAAATCACCGAGTTCTCTTTTTTCGCTACTTCAAAGTTTTCTTCGGTTTTATGAAGTCCTAAAACAAAGGTCTCTGTGCCATAAGCCTGAGAGTTGTGAGAGTTGCAGTGTACCGAAACAAATAGATCTGCGTTTGCTTCATTGGCAATTTGCGCTCTTTTATCTAAAGGAATAAAAACATCAGAATCCCGGGTGTAAATCACTTCTATCCCGCCTTTTTTCTCTAGAGCTTCACCAATTTTCAAAATAATACTAAGTGCGATTTCCTTTTCTTTAAAACCATTCCCCATATTTCCAGGATCTTTTCCTCCATGGCCGGCATCTAACACCACTACAAATCGATCTCGCGGTTTATCGTTAAGCGCAAATATGCCTTGCAAGCTTACAAGAAAAATGAAGAAAAATACGAAAAGTTTAAGTAGGTTCGTTCTCATAAAAAGGTAACGCTAAGTTTAGGCTAATTATTTTAATTACTTTTTTCAGGAAATCTCAAATCTAAGCTGAAAAAATATATGTAATTTTGAATTTGCAAAAAGCAAGCCATTCTTTACAAAAATAGCACTTAGAGCATTGCAAACAAACATACCTAATATACTTTTTCGCTGTATTTTTATACTGCTTCCTTTCGTTTGTCTAAACGCTCAGGAAATAGGAAAGAAGCAGGAAATAGATATTGACGCCCGGGAACGCGATTCACTGGTTACTGTTGGCGACTCCTTACCACTCGCCGAGACCATAAGGCTAACCGATAGTATTATTGGAGATTCTTTGCAAACCCCACAACAGGGAAATCAATTAATCACAGATGTGGTTCAATACCAGGCTAAGGATTATATGCGAATTAGCCAGAAAGAAAATCGCATGTACCTTTATAATGAAGCGCAAATTATCTACGGAGATATGCAGATTAATGCCGGCCTGATTATAATGGACAATGAAAAAAATGAAGTTTATGCCTACGGAATCCCAGATTCTACAGGTGCATATTCTCAAAAACCGGTTTTTGTACAGGCAAATCAAACTGTGGAGCCAGATTCTATTCGGTTTAATTTTGATACCGAAAGAGCGCTGGTTTACAACTCCAGAACACAACAAGCAAATTTTAATGTAAGAGGTGAAGTAACCAAGCGGGAAAATGATTCGGTATATTTTATGCAGAATGTTCGTTTTACCACCGATGAAGATTTAGATAACCCAGATTACTACTTCTATGCCCGGAGGATAAAATTTGTTCCAGACAAAAAGATTGTAGCGGGCTTTGTAAATATGTATCTCGCCGATGTTCCTACTCCTTTAGGTCTTCCGTTCGGATATTTTCCCTTAACCGAGGAAGAAACATCAGGTTTTATTATTCCCAGTTTTGGGGATAGCCAGCGTGGTTATTTTCTTCAAAATGGAGGCTATTATTTCGCGATTAGTGATTATGTAGATTTGCTAACCTTAGGAGATTATTATACCAACGGAAGTTATGCGGTAAGATTGGAAAGCAACTATGCTAAACGTTATCGCTATCGCGGAAATGTAAGAATACGTTATGAAAACCTTTTTCAGAGTGAACGCGGTTTCCCTGATTTTGCAGAACAATCGGTTTACAATATTCAGTGGTCACATAACCAGGATGCCAAGGCAAATCCTAATTCCAGGTTTAGTGCCTCGGTAAACTTAGGAAGTAGTACTTATTATCAGAATTCTGTAAATCAAATGAATACAGGTAACTTCTTAACAAATACTTTAAGTTCTTCGGTTTCGTATAGTAAAACCTTTCCCGGTGAACCTCAGATTAATTTAAGCCTTGCAGCACGGCATCAACAAAATACAAGGACGCAAACTATAAATATGAGTTTGCCTACGCTACAGGCAAGTATGACACGTATTTATCCTTTTGCTCCAGGTACCGGAGCGAAAAAAGGTATAATTGAAAATATAAACTTTCAGTATAACATAAGGGCAGAAAATCAAATTAGAACAACAGATTCCTTGTTTTTTAAACCTGAGATGTTTCAAGAAGCAAATTACGGGGCGCAACATTCTATACCGGTATCTACCAACTTTAAATTATTCAATTACTTAAGTGTTAGCGCTAACGCCAATTATGAGGAGAATTGGGTTTTTAAGACTTTTGATCAATCTTACGACGAATTTAATAACGAAGTGGTAATTGATACCGTTAGCGGATTTGATTCTTACCGAACGTATAATTTTGGAGCGAGTGTAGGAACTACCTTATATGGATTAAAGAACTTTGGAAAGGATAAAAAAATTCAGGCCATCAGGCACGTAATGCGCCCGTCCATAAGTTATAATGTTAATCCTGCATTCGATCAGTTTTACGATACCTATGAGCGTATTGATCCGGCAAATCCTATTGAAACCAATATGGTAGATTATTCCAGATTTGATGGGACATTATATGGTGCTCCCGGAAACAGGTTTTCAAGTTCTCTTGGGCTTAGTTTAAGCAATACCCTGGAAGCTAAAGTACGTTCTAAAGACAGTACGGCAACCGAACCTGAAAAAATCACCCTATTAAATAACTTTAGCATGAGTACTGCTTATAATTTGGCGGGAGAAGATGGGCAGCCTAAGCTTTCTCCTATCGCCCTAAGAGGTAGTATTCCCATAGTACGCGATAAACTGGATATTAACGTGGCCGGAAATATGGATATATATGCTTTAGATAATAATAATAGACGAACAGATAAACTGAACATCAATAATGGAGGTAGCTTATTTAGGTTTACCAACGCAAACGTAAGTTTTGGTTATTCTTTTTCCAGTAAAGATTTTGATGATGAGGGCGAAGATGAAAGTGAAGATGAAGTAGACAATGATACCTATCGCGGTGGCGGAAGACGAGACGACCTTTTTGGTAAAGGATCTGACTTGGAAGGGAAATTTTATGATGAAGAAGAAGATCCTTTTGCTGATGAAGATCGCGAAGAAAGAAACGATAACTGGTACAATTACAAAATCCCATGGGATTTGCGAGTATCTTATACCATGACTTATAATAATACTGCTCGACAAAACGAGATTACCTCCCACTCTATTATGTTTTCCGGAGATATAGAACTTTCTCCAAAATGGGCTGTTGGAGCCTCTTCGGGTTACGATTTAAAAGAATTAGGATTTACTTATACCCAATTAAGATTTCAGCGTGATTTAAATACCTGGCGACTAAGTTTTAACTGGGTGCCTTTTAGCGAACGTAGGTCTTGGTATTTCTTTATCGGGATAAAATCGGCTATCTTAAGCGATATCAAGTACGACAAACGTAATGAACCGGATCGTAGATTATAAAATTTAAAAGTTTAAAATGATGAAAAAAATAATTAAAACCGATAAAGCCCCGGCTCCCATTGGGCCTTATAATCAGGCTGTTTTAACCGGAAATATGCTTTATATTTCAGGACAAATAGCGCTGAATCCTGAAACTAACGAGCTGGAAACCGGCGAACTTCAAGCCGAAACCACGAGAGTAATGCAAAATCTAAAAGCGATTCTTGCCGAAGCAGGAATGAATTTCGAAAATGTAATAAAGACGTCAATTTTTATTAGCGATATGAATAATTTCGCTAAAATAAATGAAGTGTACGGATCTTATTTTAATGCAGAGACCGCGCCAGCCAGGGAAACTGTAGAAGTTGCGAATCTTCCTAAATTTGTAAATGTAGAGATTAGCGCAATTGCGGTAAAAGACTAATAATTGCTGAAGAGATAGGCTTCCCGTTCAAAATAATTGGAATAATAACCTTCAAAAGATTGTTGGTCTTGGCCAAAATGTTCCATTTTATATAAACCGGCAAAAATGAAGATATTAAAATCATAATGAAAGATTTTATCCATTTTCTGGAAAAAGCCTGAGCCTTCCTTAAATTTCTCCAGAGGGTTATTTAAATAGGCGTTTAGCACATTAAAATCGTGATATTGAAAAACGTGAATTAATTCGTGCGAAACCGTGTTATAGTTGAATCCGCCGGTGTCAGGATTAAGTAATATGGCGGTGCTTATTGCTCGTCCCAGATAGTAGTCATTACCATCCTCATATCCAAACGTATTGTTTCCGGAAAAAACGAATTCTCCAAGTCTTAAACTTAATTTTGGTTCAAATTTGTTTTGAACGGCGGTGTAGGCAGTTAAAAGAAAAGACACCGGTTGAATTCTGTATTTAACCTGAAAACGATCCCTGGTATGAAACTCTATTCGGTTAAAACCAATATTTAAATTCCATTGTTCCCAGAAATTTCGGTTTGAAGCAGCATTTTCTATAATTGAAGTTCCTGCAGAGTTCATAAATTTTGCCGGCCAGCCATAAGTGAGATTTTTCTGTTTAGAAATTCTCCCGGCAAGAAGCTTACTCTCATAGACCAAATAACCACCAAGAGCGCCCTGTGCCATTCCTTTAAACAGCACTTTCCCTAGTTTTTCCTGCGGTTTTTTATTGATCACTGCGCCAATTCCACTAAAAACAGATCCTATTCCTATATTGAAAATAGTCGCTTCAGTATTATTGTTTTGTGAACGCAACGAGGAAGTTGAGATCAATAAAACAACTATGAATAATAGAAGAAAGCGGGGTGACCAATTCAAGAAAAACAGCTTAAGTTAGATTTAGAAAGCCTGCATCAATAACCTGGCGCTTGCCGGGTTTGTAGCCAGCGGAATATCATGTACATCACATAAACGCATCAACATAAAAATATCGGGTTCGTGAGGGTGCTTATCTAAAGGATCTCTAAAGAAAATTACCATATCTACTTTACCTTCAGCAATACGGGAAGCTATTTGTGCATCTCCACCTAAGGGTCCCGAAAGTAATTTTTCAACTTCAAAACCGGCGGATTCTGTTTTAGCTCCGGTGGTACCCGTGGCAATTAGTGTAATATTTTTAGCCTGAAGGGCTTCCTTATGGTTGTTTAAAAACTGAACCATTTCGGCCTTTTTACCGTTGTGGGCAATAATTGCAACTGTTTTCATAAGTTAGACAGATAATATATCAGAAATGCGAAGCAATTCTTTATTAATAGTTGGTTTTGCTTTTAATGCTTTTTCGAGTTCAATAGGTTGGACTTCATTATTCATCATTCCAACCATAATATCTTGTTGACCATCCAGGGCGAGTTCTACCGCTTTTACACATAATCTACTCGCCAGAACACGATCAAAACAAGTGGGACTTCCTCCCCGCTGAATATGGCCTAAAACAGTAACTTTAGCATCGTAATAGGGTAAATTTTCCTTAACGTAAGCTGCTAATTCAAAAACGTTTTTACCTATTTTATCACCTTCAGAAACAATTACTATACTTGAGGTTTTCCCTGAACGGCGGCTACGCTCCAAAGAATTTAGTAAACGATCTAAACCAAGGTCTTCTTCAGGAATTAAAATCTCTTCTGCACCAGCGCCAATTCCACTGTTTAGAGCAATAAAACCGGCATCCCTTCCCATTACTTCCACAAAAAACAATCTATTGTGGGAACTGGCTGTATCCCGAATTTTATCTACTGCATCAATAACCGTATTTAAAGCGGTATCGTAACCAATGGTATAGTGTGTTCCAAAAATATCGTTATCTATAGTCCCGGGTACACCAATAACAGGAATATTATGTTCTTCACTAAATATTTTTCCGCCTCTAAACGTGCCGTCACCACCAATAAGGATCATCACGTCAACATTTGCCTTTTTTAGATTTGCAGCAGCTTTTTCACGACCTTCCTTAGTGAGAAATTCTTTAGACCTGGCCGATTTCAGGATAGTTCCGCCCAAATTAATGATATTTCTTACGCTACGGGCATTAAGTTCTATATAATCATTTTCTATCATCCCCTGAAAACCCCTCATAAATCCAAGACATTCAACACGGTAATAGGCACTGGCTCTTGCTATGGCTCTAATTGCAGCATTCATTCCGGGGGAATCTCCTCCAGAAGTCATTACTCCAATTTTTTTTATTCTTTTTGTCATATTTTCAATTTCTTGCCTAAAATTACAAACTCAGAAGCTACCTGAAAAGAAAAATGATTAAGTTTTAAAGTTTTCTTTCCAATTTTAGTTTTCATCGGGAAAACGAATATAATCGGGAGAAACGGGGCGTGAAGCCTCGCTATTTTCAGTTTCACTATTTAAAGACTGAATCTCGGTATTTGCAATTTTTCTAATCAATTCTTTAAAAGTATCGAAATCTACAGAATAAGATATACCAATACCCTGGGTAAAGCCTATTTCCTCTCCTATAAACTGAATATTATTTTCCCTGTTAAAAACCTTGGCTCTTAAAGTCCCATCTTCATTTAATAAGAAATCGATTTCCAAGTCACCAACAATAACAGATTCGGTTACTCCGCCAATGGGCACTCCAACCTGGCCGTTTATAATTACCCGATCGCTAATTTGGGTAGAAAGCGTTAATCCAAAACGATCTACGGTTTGTTGATCTGGGGTGCGATCGCCCTGTACATAATTAACACCCACCTGGAACTTACCATCGTCCCCGGCAAAAATATCGTTTACTATACTTGACGCCCTTTCTGCCAAAGTTCCCGTAATCGCATTTTGCCTCAAACCAAATTCACTATAAAAAGCTCCCTGGGTAACCAGGAATAATGCCTGTAATTCTTTACTGGAACGGTCGTCCATTCTATATTCTAATTCAGATCTCACCACAGAACTGGCATTTGGGAAAGCAATATCAAAAGTAATATCTGGTTGTTCTATTTCTCCCTGAAGATTAATAACTACTTCAACAGGGATTTTTCTGTTAATCGATGGGTTTTCCAGTAAAACTGCGGGATTGGCATTTAAAGCATAAATGGCGCTTACATCCAGTTGCGCATCTGTAGGATCCCCATTCCAGTTAATGCTACCCCCAGATTCTACATTAAAAACTTTTTGGACCAGCCCGGCATATTTAAAGTTATACACGCCTTCATAAACAACGAAATCACCCCACATATTAAACTTGCCACTGGTATTAATTTCCAGAAGCAAATTCCCTGAACCACGTCCCCTTAAAGTGCTACCACTGGTTTGGTCTACCACTACTTCTACTTCAGCATCATTTGTGATATCCAGGTCAAAAATAAGTTCTAAACCGGTCACTTCAGGAAGTTCTATGGTTTCTCCGGCTTCACGGGCTGCTTTTTCTTCAGGGCTTAAGAAATGAATGTAAGAGTTATCTCCAACCGATTCAGTATCACTCAAAGGAATTTTAAAAACGGTTCCACGCTCGGTTGTGGCTGTAACATCTATGACTAATTGATCAGTAGGGCCAACGATACTTGCATCGCCGCTAATAAACGCTGTCCCATAATAAAGAGCATCTTCATCCCCTTCAGTATCTAAAACCAGAAGCCTGTCGGTATCAATATTAAGGTCTAAATCCCATTCGGTAAAATTTGTATGACCTATACTACCATTAAGAATTCCGGTTGTTTGGTATTTGGTATCTACGATTTCAACATCATCAAATACAAATTCCTGCTGAGTTAAATTAACTACGGCTTCATCTTTAAAATCCAGGTCAATGTTAAGGTAAGGGACTCTTAAACCTGCATTTTCGAGACTTAACTCTCCCGCGAAATCGGGATTCTTATAATTTCCGGAAACCTGGGCATTTCCCGAAGCAGCACCCCTAATATTGCTAAGTACTTCCCCTCCTAAAGGACTAAAAGCAGCGAGATTTAATTCATCTAAATCAATATCCATATCAATGGTAGGTTCATTTCCGCTAACATTTATACTTCCAATGGCATTTAAAGATTCATTCCCGTTTTTACGCAAATTTGCATTTATAGCGTAATTCGTAAGGTTTTCATTTCCTTCTACCTCAAGAACCAGGTTACCCAGCAAATTATCATTAATATTTAAAGAATCTACCCGTAGGTTTGTATTAGGATAATAGGCCCCGCTTTCCTGTAGTAAATCAAATTTACCATTAAGTGTTCCGGCAAGGTCAAGGCTATCTATATGTGGGGTGATTTTTCCAATATCAACATTGTCAAATTCCATTTTAAAATCCTTATAAGTGGAATCCCGCATCACACCGCTAAGCCTTATTTCCTCATTTTTATGATTCATTACTAAAGAATCTATGGCAAAATCTTTAAAATCGAGGTCAAAGACTATTTTATTGTTTTTGTTGCCTTCTTCATTTATATACCAGGTATTATTTTTAAAAGTAAGATCGGACCGCTGAACACCAACTACCGATTTATTTTCTTCGTTAATCGTGTGAAAGAGATTGAGATTAAAGAAATCTTCATTGTTCTTTCCTCCCTGAAATTCAGATCTTATAAACAGTGTGTCACGCTGTGTTACGTTAATGAAGCTGAATTCTGAAAAATTGTAAAAGTCTGTTGAAACGCTATCAGCATCAAAATAGGTGTTATATATAGGGTTTGTGTTATCTACGTTTAGATTAACGGTTTCCATCATATTTCCGAAGATATCTATCCTGGGCGAACGGAAATTCACTTTAAACTCAGATTCATCTGAAGCTAAATGCCCGCGAATAAAAGTATTTGGTGCCAGGTTAATTTCCGGATAAAAAACTTCTATAATCTTATTATAAATATCAAAATCGAATTCCAGGTATTGGTTATTGGTAATTGTCCTAGGTTGATAATTAGTATAAATACTTCCCAGGGAATTCTCGATTAAAGGTCTTATTTCTGAAAGCTTAAAATCTCCTGTAATTTCCCCGCTTATCACATCGGGAGAGTTAATACTTAAGGTTCTTTCCCTGCCTTCAAAACTTGAAGTAACACTGAAATCATCGAAATAATAAAGATCGTTCTGATTTTGATAAGAAGTATTCAATAATAAAATTTCACCAAAAGCATCATCGATATCAGTTCCTTTCATATTCATAATCACATCACCTTTAAAAATAGAAAGGCTATCGCGAGAAACAAAATTGAGCGCATTAAGATCGGCATAACCTATAGATGCTTCAAAATCGTAGTTATTAATATCTTCAGAAAGGTCGGCTAACCCATTGAATTCCATTTGCAGGTTAGGATCTCTAGCCATTAATAACCCATTAAAAACAGGATTTCTAAGATTCCCTATAACTCTAATACTTTGATAAGTATACCCGTTGAATTGCAATTTAGAAATTTGCCCTTTTAATTCGGCATCCAGGGTTTCAGCGTCAAAACCGGTACCATCTATATCCAGATTGAAACTGGTTTTCCCCAGACTTTCATTATTGGCCAGTTTTCCAATATTTACATCTTCAAAAATTAGTTTTCCCTCGTAGGTAACGTCTCTGGTATTATTAAATCCGCGTAGAACCACATCAGCTTCAGCTGAACCTAATTGGGTATTTATAATCACATCGGCATCTAAATTTGAACTGGTAACTAAGGCGTCTCCCTGCATTCTTAAATTGCCAAATTCGCGAAGGCTTTCAGGTAGTTTTCCCTGAAGGTCACCGGGCAATAAATTCACGAGATCGTAATAATTAGTAGTGAAATCGCTAAAATTTCCGGTAAGTTTAAAATCTTCCCCACCTTTGGAAAAGGCGCCTTCAATATTAACATGTCCAACTACCCTGCTACGATCCATCCCGGTTAGCTCTAGATTTGGAAGAACAAAATCGTTTAAAGTACCATTTATATCGGTATTTAATTGCATAATCTGGTCCTCACCAAAATTGGCATAAAAAGTCTGTAGATCGGTACTAGAAATAATACTTTCAGTAAAAGTTCCTGATATTTCTACTTTATTTACAAAATCAGAAAAATACTCGGTTTCATAATTAAATTCAAGATCTCCTTTAACTAAAGATTGCGGAGTTTGGATAGCGAGATTATCCATTATCATTCGCTGGGGACTATAGAAAAAATTTGTACTCAAATTATCTATTCTTAATCCGCGCTTTTCATAGCCTTTAAGTCCTTCGATATTAACATCTATCTCAGGTCCATTGATTTTTAAATCTGTGGCATAAATATTTAGATCATCCAGGACCACGAATTCAGGGTTTTCACTCTCTTCGTTTATAAAACTGTAATAGCCATTGTTAATTTCAACCCTGTCAACCAAAAGCTCAAACTGCGTAGAATCTCCTGTAGGTTCTGTGCTTAACTGCTGAATAAAATAGGCAAGATTATCCCTGTCTTCTCCTTTATATTTCCGCATATTTAATTCTAAACCATCTAAGTAGGTTTTGCCCAAATGTGGCTTATTGCTAAAGAGATTTGAAATTCCTAAAAGGGAAGTGCGTAATTCTTTTGAAAAAATTAAGGTATCTTTATGATGGTCTTCAATGTAAATTCCGCTAATTTTCACTCTCCCAAAATAAGTTAAACTTACCCGGTCTACAGAAATATTTACATTATTGTTTTCGTTAATAGAAGTAGTAATTCGGCTAGCAACACCTGTTTGAACAGCAGGAATGGAGAAAACGATCAAAATTATGATAAAAAGTAAAACCAGCGCAACCACTGTTCTAGTTAATATTTTCCAGAATTTTTTGATACGCTTTTATATTTTAACTTTGTACACAATATTAACAATTTCTATGCCCCTTATTTCTTAATGGCCTCACAAAATATTTACATATTAGGGATCGAATCTTCCTGCGACGATACGGCTGCTGCTGTACTGCATAACGGCAAAATACTGTCTAACATTGTTGCAACCCAGGAAGTTCATCAAAAATACGGTGGTGTGGTTCCAGAACTCGCTTCCAGAGCTCATCAGCAAAATATAGTTCCTGTGATCCACCAGGCCATAGCCAGGGCAAATATCGGGAAAAAAGATATATCTGCAATTGCTTTTACACGTGGTCCTGGTCTTATGGGATCTTTGCTTGTAGGCACCTCATTCGCAAAATCTTTATCACTTGGTTTAGGTATTCCGCTTATAGAAGTAAATCATATGCAGGCGCATATTCTTGCTCATTTTATTGAAGAAGAAAACTTTAAAAAACCTACTTTTCCATTCCTGGCATTGACTATAAGTGGCGGGCATACCCAAATTGTAAAAGTTTCTAATTATTTTGAAATGGAAGTAATTGGCGAAACTACAGATGACGCCGTAGGCGAAGCTTTCGATAAAAGCGCTAAAATTTTGGGTCTACCCTATCCTGGTGGACCTTTAATCGATAAATATGCGCAGGAAGGTAATCCTAAAGCTTTTCCATTTCCGAATCCAAAAGTGCCCGATTTGAATTTTAGTTTTAGCGGTTTTAAAACTTCTGTGCTTTATTTTGTACAAAAGCAAACCAAAGAGAATCCTGATTTTGTTGCAGAAAATTTAAAGGATATTTGCGCTTCTATTCAGTTTTCTATTGTTAGGATCTTAATGGATAAGCTTAAAAAAGCCGTAAAACAAACCGGCATTAACCAAATTGCTATCGCCGGTGGGGTTTCGGCAAACAGTGGGATTAGGAACGCACTTATGGAAGCTGAAAAGAAATATGGTTGGACCTGTTTTATTCCGAAATTCGAATACACTACAGATAATGCTGCAATGATTGCCATTGCTGGACATTATAAGTTTTTAAAAAAAGATTTTTCAGATTTTGCTATTACCGCACAGGCACGCTACAAATTTTAACCGATGCAACTTTTTTATACCCCGAATATTGAAAAAACTGATAAACAAATTGTCTTTCCCAAAGATGAAAGTCGACATATTGCGAAGGTTTTACGAAAAAATCCGGGTGATACTTTAAAAGTTACTAATGGAAAAGGTTTTCTTTTTACTGCGGAAATCATAACAGCTGACCCAAAACAATGTTTAGCTAAAATAGTTGATGTTGAGGAAGAAAATTCGAAAAAATATCGTTTACACCTTGTGGTTGCACCCACAAAAATGAACGACAGGTACGAGTGGTTCCTGGAAAAAGCAACCGAAATTGGAATTGACGAAATCACACCCATAATTTGCGATCATAGCGAAAGAAAAACAATAAAGCTGAATCGCTACGAAAGGGTTTTGCAAAGCGCGATGAAACAATCCCTGCATTTTAGCCTACCGATTATAAACGAAGCGATTAATTTTTCCGATTTTATAGCAGCTAATACTGAAGGACAAAAATTTATCGCTCATTGCGAGGACGGAATGGAACGCTTTTCATTGAAAAATGAAGCTAAACCAAAAGAGAATATAACTATCCTAATTGGTCCTGAAGGTGATTTTTCTCCTGAAGAAATAAAATTAGCGATGGGAAATAACTGGAAAGCTGTAAGTTTAGGCAAAAGCCGTTTACGAACAGAAACAGCAGCCTTAGTGGGCTGCCATACTGTTGCTCTTATTAATGAGGATTAATCAATTTTTTCACCCTGATGTTGCATTTAAAAAAATATTCTTTTCTATTCCTTTTTTTTGGTTTTTGCCAGTTTTTAACTGCCCAGGAGATTGCACTTTTAAAATACAACGGCGGTGGCGATTGGTATGCAAATCCCACATCGTTACCTAATCTTATAACTTTTGCAAACAATAATATAGGGACCAGTTTAAATGCCAAACCCGTCACTGTCACCCCGGGAAATTCAGATATTTTTCAATATCCATTTGTCCATATGACGGGCCACGGGAATGTGATTTTCAACGACAAAGAAGCTGAAAATCTTAGAAACTACTTGTTAAGCGGTGGTTTTCTTCATATAGACGATAACTACGGAATGCAGCAATATTTAGAAAAGGAATTGCAAAAGGTATTTCCGGAGAAAAAACTGGAAGAACTGCCAGCAAACCATCCTATTTTCAATACTGCTTTTAGTTTTCCTCGCGGTTTACCCAAAATTCACGAGCACGATAATAAACCGCCACAGGCTTTAGGAATTTTTGATAAAAATAGACTGGTACTTTTGTTTACCGTAGAAAGTGATCTTGGCGATGGTTGGGAAAGCCCGGAGGTTCATAACGATCCTGAAGAAGTAAGACTAAAAGCATTACAGATGGGAGCCAATATTTTAAAATATGCATTTGAAAATTAATGGAACAACTCTCCCATTTTGATAAAAAATTCAGCAAAGAAAAATTTCCGGTAATTCTTCTGTTAGACAATATTACCGGTGAAGCCAATATAGGCAGCATCTTTAGACTCGCCGATGCTTTTAATGTAGATAAAATTGTGTTTTCAGGAGTTGAACCAAACCTTAACAGCAGAAGGCTTCAAAAAACTGCCAGAAATACACATAAAACGGTTGCACACGAATTTACCGAGGATGTGATTGCTTTTACTCAAGACTCAAAAATTAACTGCAAGGTTTATGCACTGGAAATTACTTCAGCCAGCATTCCAGTTGAACATTTTCAATATTCCGAAGAGAAAAAAGGTATCGTCTTAATTTTGGGAAATGAAGCGTCAGGAATAAATAAAGAATTATTAAAAATTTCAGATAAACATTTGCATATCAATATGTTTGGGCAAAACAGTAGTATGAACGTTGCACAGGCTGCAGGAATAGCATTATACGAAATATCAAAAACAATATTTGCTTTCGCTAAGAAATAATATATTTACCTCGTGAATTCAAAATCAATTACTTTAGGGATTTTAAGGGCAACAGGAATAATGATTGGTATTATTCTATTGCTGTATTTTTTATGGGAAATCCAATCGGTATTGGTTTATATAGCTATCGCCGCTGTAATTTCCCTGGTTGGGCGGCCTGTGGTTATCTTTTTAAGACAGCGGTTAAAAATACCCAATCAGCTTTCAGTAATTATAGTGCTTATTCTTGTTCTCGCTATATTCGCGGGCATCATCCTTGTTTTCGTACCTATTGTGATTGAGCAAAGTCAATATCTAAGTCGAATAGACATGGAAGCTTTTAGAAGCGACGTTTATGAGCTAAATAATCAGATAAATAATTATTTAGGTGTAGAAGAGATTAATTTAATTGAAGGCTTAAAACAAAGTGAATTTATAAGAAATTTTGATATTGGTGCGGTACCAAGGTTGCTGAACAATCTTTTTAGTATTTTAGGCGCCACTTTAATCGCTATTTTTTCTATACTTTTTATTTCATTTTTCTTGCTAAAAGACAGTAAATTAATGTTGAATAGTATCCTGGTTTTTGCCAACCAGGGAGACGAGAAGAAGTTTCAGCGAGTATTTAATAAAATTAAAATATTATTATCTCGTTATTTTGTGGGGCTAACGCTACAAATCACTGTTTTATTTGTGCTTTACGCTATTTTACTAAGTGTTTTTGAAATAAACAATCCTATCGCGATTGCCTTTATTTGTGCTTTTCTGAATCTCGTACCCTATTTAGGGCCTCTTTTTGCCGGGATTTTAATGGCGCTTTTCGTAATTTCCAGTAATCTTGGAGCCGATTTCCAGTTGATTATTTTGCCTAAATTGGGTTATATTATGCTTGGCTATGCTATTTGCCAACTTATAGATAATATGATTTCTCAACCTATGATTTTTGGTGCGAGCGTGAGATCACATCCTTTAGAAATTTTCCTTATTATTCTTATTGCCGGTATTATGTTTGGCATTACAGGGATGGTTGTCGCTGTTCCTTTCTATACAGCTCTAAAAGTAATCGCCAAAGAATCTTTAAGTGAATACAAGATCGTAAAACGACTTACCCGAGACCTTTAAACTCTGCATTTTGAATAAAGCGCTATTAAATGAAGAGGTTGAGGAGTTCTTAAGGAAAAACCTGAATACAACTCCAGCTGAATTAGCGCTGCGCCGAAGTCCATTTCCTGATATTTCCTCTTCAGAATTGGCACAACAGTTAACCGGATTGCAAAAGGCTGAAAAGAAATTACCAACCTGGTTTAAGCAAGCCCGAATTTACTATCCGGAAAAGCTGAATTTAGAGCAAACTTCCTCTGAAACTACGGCGAAATACAAAGCTTCACTGCTTAAAGGCGATACACTAATCGATTTAACCGGAGGTATGGGAGTAGACGATTACTATTTTGCTGAAAATTTTAAAGAAGTCATTCATTGCGAGCTGAATCGCGAATTATCTGAAATTGCAGCACATAATTTCAAACAATTAGGGCGAAAAAATATTTTTTTTAGAAATGAAGATAGCATTGCGGTTTTAAAAGATTCTGATCAAAGCTTCGATTCTATATATGTAGATCCCGCTCGTCGGGACGATGCGGGAGGAAAAGTCTTTAAGCTAGCAGATTGCTTACCGAATGTCCCGGAAAATATTGATTTGTTATTTAGTAAAAGTGCTGCGATTCTCATTAAAACCTCTCCTCTGCTCGATCTACAGGCTGGAATTTCAGAATTAAAATTCGTAGCTGAAATTCATATCATTGCCGTTAATAATGAAGTAAAAGAATTACTGTGGATGCTAAAAAAAGATGATACTTCAGCAACTAAAATAAAAACGAGGAATTTTACTAAAACCGGCCTTGAAGAATTTGAAGGAATTTTTAAAAAAACTGCTTCTGAAATAAACTATTCCCTACCTAAAAATTTCATTTACGAGCCCAATGCAGCCATAATGAAAAGCGGACTTTTCGAAGAAGTTACGCATCAAACGCAAACTTCAAAACTACATCCCAATTCTCATTTATATACTTCAGAAATGGAAATTAATTTTCCCGGTAGAAAATTTAAACTAAATGATATTCAAGAATATAAACCTGGTATATTAAAGAAAAAGTTTAAGGGAATAAAAGGTAATATTACGGTTAGGAACTTTCCTGAAAGTGTAGAAATTTTAAGAAAAAAGCTAAAAATAAAAGATGGTGGCAAAAACTATTTATTCTTTACCACCAATACTAAAAACGAAAAAATCGTACTATTTTGTGAAAAATGCTAAGCGCGCTCTTGCAACCTATCTTTCACAAATTCTACCTTAGTTTTCCCGTGCGGTGTTGGTTTACCATTTTCATCTAAAGTCACCATAATCACTTTATCTATAGTAATAATAGTATGCCGTGTCATTTTATTTCTAACCTCACATTTTAAAGTTAGTGAGGTAGTACCAAATTTTAGTACTTCAATTCCAATTTCAACAATATCGCCCTGTCTCGCAGAATGCTGAAAATTGATCTCACTCATATATTTAGTGACACACTTTGAATTTTCCAGCTGAATAATGCTATACAAAGCACATTCTTCGTCTATCCAGGCCAATAAATTCCCTCCAAACAAAGTTCCATTTGGGTTTAGGTCTTCAGGTTTAATCCATTTTCTGGTATGAAATCTCATATTTTTATTTTAAAAATAACCATAAATTACGGGCTGGTAAAAGCTTTTCAAAGTTTTACCAACTCCTTAAAATTAATCAGATTATTTTAGATTTTAATAAAAAAGGACTAAGGAATTTTTAATCCTATAAATAATTTTTAGCAGCTTCAATGATTTCAGCGTGATCAAAAGCCAATTCTGGTAAATCCTCAATACTAACCCATTGAGCTTCTGCAGCGTCATCAGCAGCTTTTAATTTTTCCTCATTAAATATTCTGCTTACAAAGGCTATAGATATCGTTCTTCCCCTGGGATCACGACCGGGAGCTCCAAACGCCCTTACCTGCTCCATAGTTTCTACTGCAACGCCCGTTTCTTCTTTCAATTCGCGTTTGGCAGCGGTTACCAAATTTTCTGTTTCTGAAATAAAGCCACCTGGTAATGCCCATTTGCCTCCAAACGGATCGTTTTTTCTTTTTATAAGCAAGACTTTAAATTCATTATTTGCATTGCAAAACACTACACTATCTACGGTTACTGCTACTTCTTGTTGTTTCATTTTAATTTAAGGTTTTAGGTATTTTTATATCTGTTTTAAATCTTTTGTTGAATTTCTCTATAAAGTATGCCGAAAGTAATGGAGATGCTTCCTCTACATTTTGATGCACAAAAAAGTAAACATTCTCCAGGCCTTCTTTATGCCATTCCTCCAGCCTATCCAACCAATCGTCTAATCTTGTATAATCTGAGCTATGATTGGCTCCGTTGTATCTTATAAATGCAGTGGTATTGCTTAATCGCATATGAATTAGATCGCGTCTTCCAGCGGTATCGGTAATTACGTGCGCTACATTTCTTTTTTTAAGGAACTCATAAAGTTCGTTGGCTGCTTTTTCATCTGCATACCACTCTTTGTGTCTCAATTCTGCTGAAAGCGGAATTTCCTTTGGCCAATGGGTAAAAAAATTGTTCAACCTGTCAATAAACTTTGGCGCAAAGTTTCCTGGCATTTGCAGAAAAACCATTCCCAATTTCTCCTTTAACTGAAACAGATTTTTTACAAAATCATCGGTCAGCTCTTCGGTTTCGTTGAGTCGTTTTAAATGGCTTATAAGCCTTGGGACTTTCGGGAAAAACTTAAAATCATCATCGGCTTTTCCATACCATTTTTCAAACTGCTCTTCAGGATACATTCTATAGAAAGAACCATTGAATTCTATACTATTAAACTGCGAAGAGTAGTAAACAAGCTCATCTTTCGTCCCCCTTGGGTAAAAATTCTTTAGGTCCTTCCTACCCCATTTCGCACAGCCTATACGAACATCTTTAAATTCACCTCTATTTTCATTCTTGTTTAGAATTTTAATGGTGTCAGGATGAGTTTCAGGCAGTGTATAATCAATATCCTCGGGGTTTTCTACTTTTCCAAAGTCCATAGTTTCCGACTAATATTTGTTAAAGTAAACGGTTTTTCTATTGGTAAATTCCTGAATTCCGTGATGAGATAATTCCCTTCCGTATCCTGAAATTTTGGTTCCGCCAAATGGTAACCTAGGATCGCTTTTCACAAGCTCGTTTACAAACACAGCCCCATCTTCAAATCGTGGAACTATTTTAAGCGCGAAATCTTCGTCTTCGGTAAAAATGGAAACTCCAAGACCAAAACTTGAGGAATTAACCAGGTCTATCGCTTCTTCTTCATCTTTAAATTCAGTTACGGAAATCGCCGGACCAAAGGTTTCCTCATCAAAAACAGGCATTCCTTCTTTTGCGCCGGTAATTATTGTTGGTTCAAAGTAAGTACCGTCTCTTTTTCCGCCTAAAACAATCTTAGCACCCTTTTTTACCGAATCTTTAACCTGGTCTTCTAAATCTTCTGCCAAACTTTCCTTAGCCATTACACCTATAAAAGTATCTTCATCCATTGGGTCGCCACTTTTCAGTTCGCGCACCTGGCGGGTAAATTCTTCTAAGAAATCTTCAGCTATATCTTTTTGCAGCAGCAAACGTTTCCCGGCAATGCAACTTTGTCCCGTATTTTGAAAACGGGCCTGTACGCAGGTTTTTACGCTTTCAGCAAGGTTGGCATCTTTAAAAACCACCAGCGCATTGCTGCCCCCAAGTTCTAAAACCGATTTCTTGATCTCTTCTCCGGCAATAGAAGCTACACTGCTGCCTGCTCTTTCGCTACCGGTTAAAGTCACGGCTTTTACTTTTTTATTTCGAATTATACTTTCTACTTTCTTGCTACCTATCACAAGATTTTGAAAACAATCGTCTGGGAAACCTGCCTTTTCGAATACTTTCTGAATATTATTAGCAGAAAGCATTACGTTACTGGCGTGTTTTAAAATACCGATATTTCCCGCCATGAGCGCGGGAGCGGCAAACCTGAATACCTGCCAGAAAGGATAATTCCACGGCATTACGGCCAATACTACTCCTAACGGCTCATAAGCAACATAGGAGCTTTTCGCATCGGTTTTTATCTTTTCATCTTTTAATTGAGATTCAGCGTTTTCAGCATAATATTCGCAAACCCAGGCACATTTCTCAACTTCAGCGATGGCCTGGGAAATTGGTTTTCCCATTTCTTTGGTAATCGCTTCAGCGTATTCCCGGGAATTGTCTTTAAGTTCTTTTGCGGCTTTCATCATTAAATTACTTCGCTCTGCAAAAGAAGTTTCCCGCCAGGACTTGAACCTGGAATGAGCTCTTTTTATACATTTTTCAACTTCGGTATCAGTTAATTCGTGGTGGCTGGTGATTTCTTCTCCGGTATATGGATTTCTTGAAACTATCATTGTTTGATTAAAGTTTTTAAATTTTGGTTGATTTAGGCTTCCAACTAAAGATAAAAAGAAGAATAGGCTTAGACAGGGCGATTAAGACGATTTTAACGTGCAGAATGTTTATAAGTAGTTTACAAGTCTTTAAACAGGCTCGAATTTTGAGGTTTAAAGTTTATTAAATTTAAGAAAACTAGTTCTTATGATACCACGTGACCTTCAATTAGTAGCACTTAGGCCAGAAATTCCTTCGGCCAGAGTTTCAGAAAACATGAGTTTAGACGAACAATTTCAGAACAAAACTTTACGGCCTATCGCCAAACTTCAGGATGAACTCCTGCTGGAAGTTTTTAGAAATTACACTAAAAAGCACAAGAACAAATTCTATGAATTAAAACTTGAAAAGCGCTTTATCTACATTGAAAATGCTATCCAAAAGGATATAAAATTTAGAAATAGCTTAAAGGGAATAATAATAGGACAATTCACTTTAAAAGAATATGCTACTTATATCGAGAATTCTTCGGCCTTGAATAAGCGAATGATGAATATTGTTAAAGAGCGCTTACAGAGTAATATTCAACTTTTAGAAGAGGAAGTAGCGTACTAGGATCCCGATTAGGATAGTGATTGCGAAACTCATTAGCGTTCCTATGAGCACGTATTCGGTCTGCTTTCTCGCACTGGCATCGGTTTTATCGCTAAAGCGTAAAATAGATTTTGCGGCGATAAGAAATCCTATTGCCGAAAAATTTTCAGTGAGAATAAAAGTTAGTACCAGAATTCTTTCAAAAATACCTATATACCGGCCTGCAGCTTCCAGGCTATGACTTTGGCCATTAGGTTGAAGTTCGTTATGCCAACGTCGGGTGGCTTTGCCAATTAAAAAACCCGTTGGAAAAATAACCAATAAATATCCTATTATAATTGCTAAAATTACCGGAGTAGAAAAGGCTTCAGCAATAAAAGGAATCAATTCTGAAAAGCCTTCAATGAGATAAATCCAGACCAAAATTATAATGAAAATATGCCAAAACTGATCTATTAAAAACAATTTTAAAGTATCTCTTTTATGCTGAAGTTTCCATAAATCGATAAAAAAGTGACTAACACTAATCACTATTGGTATATACCATAAGTGCCATTCCTGCAGAAAAAGATAGGTAAGAAATCCTGCTAAAAAAGAATGGAAATATAAAAACCAAGAACCCAACTTTTTCTCCCTTTTTTGTTTTACCAGTTTGGTAGGTTGCAGCACAAAATCGGTTAAAATATGTGCCAGGAGGAGTTGAAGCAAGATTAGTGTATTTTCTTCCATAATTAAAAACTCTGGGCAGTTACATTTTTAAAACGTTTCATCAAAACCGAAATTGCTTCCCAGCCACAAGCCTTTTTACGCTGATTTACCGCCGATTGGCTAATTTTCAATATCTCTGCGATCTCGGTTTCTTTCATTCCTTTTAATAAATAATAAACCACTTCTGCAGAAGCCTGGCTCCATTTTTCCATCACGGCATCTAATAAAAATAAACTCGCATTAAATTCAGAATTTAAGGTTTCTAAAGGGGTTTTTAAACGGATTTTCCTGGATTCATTTTTCATTTCATCTAAAGTTCTTCCTGAAAATTGAAAAGCCTGCCCGTTAGATTCAGCCATAGAATTTCCTTTATAATCAAAACTACCAATACCTATAGCTATTTTTACGTCGGCTAAAGGGCTTGCGGGTTTTTGATCTTTCAGTTTCACTTTATTTATTAAACTTTTTAATCTCAATGCGATTTGTAATGAATCCTTAAACTGAGAAATAACACCCTGAAAACTATCACCCCTGTAAATTTTAAAATCTATTTCGTCTTCAGGATATTCCTGCTGTAATTTTTCAAATTCTGAATTTAGATTCTTTAGAATTTCATCTAAAAGAGCTTCAGAATAATTTGAAGAATCTACTAAATCGGCTGTAATTACGGCTATCATAATTCCAAATATATAAAAAATATTAGTCTATAAACTTATATTTGCTATTTATAAGCCTTAAGACTTATGTTAAAAGTTTATAAGTCTATATCCTTATAATGAAAATTGGGAGTGTTATTAAATTTTTGCTAAAAGTTCTTTCAGCCTGTTTAGGTTATTTAATTTTAAAAAAATCAACAAAAAATAATATGGTAAGTAATAAGAAAGAACTTTATCTAAACTGTTTAGATGCTGTAAATAAGAAAATAGAAAGATACCAAAAGGAAATGGATCTCATTAAAGAATCTATGGAAGCCAATGATGTGAAAACAGATTATGATGAAGATAATAAAGGACAATTATTAGGTGATTTTGAAAAATATGCCGGTCGTTTAAGCGATGCCCAGGAAATGAAAGAAAGTTTAAGTAAAATAGATCCAGATCATTACAGCGAAGAAATAAACTTTGGCAGTGTAGTGGAAACCAGTGGGAACTATTATTTTATCTCGGTTCCTATAGGTGAAATCACGATGGAAGATGGAAGCAGCGTATATGCAATTTCAACTGAAGCCCCAATTTACCAGGAAATGGAAGGTAAAAAAGAAGGAGATACTTTTAACTTTAATAATGAAGAAGTAAAAATTACCGCAGTAGGCTAAACCCTATTCCGGGTATTCTACCCTGAGGTGAAAAATATTCTTAAGTTTACGCTTAAGGATTTTTTTCACCACTTGTATTTCTTTAAAAGTAATATTAGCGTTTAGGAATTGCTCTTCCTTCATTTGCTTATTTATAATCTTCTCTACAAAATTATCTATCACCCCGGCAGTAGGCTCTTTTAAACTTTTACTTGCAGCCTCTACACTATCACACATCATTAAGATCGCTGTTTCTTTGCTAAAAGGAATTGGCCCCGGATATCTAAAATCATCTGCAACGGCATTTTCATTATTTTCTTTCTCCTTCATATAAAAGAAATAAACCGTAGTGGTCCCGTGGTGTGTTCTAATAAAGTCGATCACCCTGTCTGGTAAATTATGCTTTTTGGCTATTTCAATCCCATTAATCACGTGATCTGTGATGATTTGGGCACTTTCTTTAGGTGCTAATTCATCATGAGAATTTACCGCCGAAGTTTGGTTTTCAGAAAAATAGGTAGGATTCTTCATCTTACCAATATCGTGATAAAGCGCTCCTACTCTAACCAACATTGCGTTAGCATTAATCTCATTAGCAGCAGCTTCAGCAAGATTCGCCACATTAAGGGAATGGTGAAAAGTTCCCGGAGCTTTTTCTGAAAGTTCTTTCAGTAATTTCGCATTGGTATCTGAAAGTTCCAGCAAAGACATATCTGAAACCATTCCGAAGATTTTTTCATAGATATAGATCAATGGCTGTACAAATAGCGTGGCCAGACCTCCAAGGAGAAAAGTAAGTAAGACTTCAGCTTCAACATCAGCAATATTTCCTTCCTGTATTACCGTAAAAGCAAAATAGGAAATAATATAAACCAGGGTGATCTGCCCTACTGAAATAAAGAGGTTTGCCCTTTTATAAAGTTCAGAAACCGTGAGTATGGTTACAATCCCCGCAATAATTTGCAGGAACATATACTCGTAACTGTTGGGCACAATAAAGCCTAAAAGTAAAACCGTAATTACGTGGGTAAACATTCCCAAACGGGCATCAAAAAATGCTTTTAAAGTAAGCGGTAAAATACACAGTGGTACCACATAAACGTAATCTATATTGAAATTGACTACCAATTTGGTGAGCAGCACCATAAAAAGAATGTTGAAGAAAATAAAAGTGACCTTTACATTGTTCTCAAAAATTTCTTCCCGGTATTTTCTTATAAATAATAGAAGCATTAAAAGTGCCAGGGCAACCAAAACACTATATCCTACAATTATCCATTTATAATTACTTTCACTCCAAACCTGCGATTCGTATTCATTTTTAAGCGATCTAAGAATATTGTATTTATTACCTTCTACCACTTCTCCACGTGCAATCACCCTACTCCCCTGCTCAATATTGCCACGGGTATAAGAAATATGGTCTAATTTACTTTGGAGCTCTCGCTGGGTGAATTCACTATCAAAACTTACATTAGGTTCTATAAGGTTAAAGAAAACTTCTAAAAGCTCATTTTCAAACTCTGAAAGATTAGATTCTTCAATCTCAGAATTCAAAAAATCCCTTACCTGATCCTGTTTTAAAATGTTTTTATAGGAAATTTCAAAAGCCTCATTCCCTTTACGTAAATAAACAAGTTGATTATCCTCAATGCGATTATTGACTTGCAGTAAACCAAATTCATAAACGTCTTCCAGGGTTTCATTTACAAAATTAAGAATTTGAGTTTCCCTGTTATTTAAGATACTATCAGGAAAAACTTCGGGTACCACCTCAGGTACTTCAGATTTTACCTGGGTAGGAATTTCCTGGTTAAACTGAAAATATGGAGTGTGGTTATTTATAATTTGCTGACGCTCTTCCTGTATCTCTTCTTCAGATTTTAAGATCGCAAAATCAAAAGGCGCATACAGATTTTCATACTGCCAGGGCTTTCCTTTAGGAATTTCGTATTTAAAATTTCCTCCTTTGGGTAGCAGGTAAACAATTAGCACCGCAGTAAGCGCAAATAAAAATACCTTGTAAAATAACGCCTGATTTTTATACAGGTTATTTACGAATTTCTTCATATAAATCGTGCTATTGCTCAAATGTACTAAAAAATAGCGGCCGAATGAGCGCTCTTGCTAAGTTCCTTATAAAATCACTAAATTCGCAAAAGAAGAAATAACTAAAACATAAATGATGAATAACGAAGTAGTAATTGTAAGCGCCGCAAGGACTCCAATTGGGAGTTTCTTGGGTAGCTTATCTACCGTAGAAGCTACCGATCTTGGTGCTGTTGCCATCAAAGGAGCTTTAAATAAAATTAATTTGAAACCTGAACTTGTACAGGAAGTTTTAATGGGAAATGTAGTGCAGGCCGGCGTTGGCCAGGCACCGGCACGACAGGCTGCTTTAAAAGCAGGAATTCCTGATTCGGTTCCATGTACTACCGTAAATAAAGTGTGTGCCAGCGGGATGAAAGCCGTAATGCAGGGTGCACAATCTATTATGCTGGGACAAAATTCTATAGTGGTTGCCGGTGGAATGGAAAATATGAGTTTAATTCCACATTATTTATACCATAGGAAAGGACAGAAATTTGGTCCGGCAAAAATGGAAGACGGAATGCAAAAAGACGGATTGGTAGATGCTTACGATCATAATGCAATGGGCGTTTGCGCCGATCTTTGTGCTACAGAACATAATTTTTCCAGAGAAGATCAGGATGCTTTTGCCATAAAATCTTACGAACGTTCAGCACAAGCCTGGGCCGACGGGAAATTTGATAACGAAGTTGTTCCTGTTGAAGTTCCGCAGCGAAAAGGAGATCCTATCGTTGTAAAAGAAGATGAGGAATTCAAGAATGTGAGAATGGATAAAATAACCTCACTTCGTCCAGCCTTCAGTAAAGATGGAACTGTAACTGCAGCCAATGCTTCTACCATTAACGATGGTGCCGGTGCCGTGGTTTTAATGAGTCGTGAAAAAGCTGAAGAATTAGGTTTGGAAATTCTTGCAAGTATTAAAGGTTTTGCAGATGCCGCCCAGGAACCAAAATGGTTTACCACTTCTCCAGCCAAAGCTTTGCCTTTAGCACTAAAAAATGCTGGCGTTGCCCAGGATGATATAGATTTCTTTGAATTTAACGAAGCTTTCTCTGTAGTTGGACTGGCTAATATGAAAATATTAGGAATAAGCGACGAAATCACCAATGTTCACGGTGGTGCTGTTTCCCTTGGTCACCCACTGGGTTGCAGCGGAGTGAGAATTCTAATCACTTTATTAAATGTGTTGCAGCAAAATAATGCTAAATTAGGAGCAGCCGCGATTTGTAATGGCGGTGGCGGTGCATCTGCAATGGTAATAGAGCGAAACTCTTAATTTTATATTTTTTATTGAATGCAATACGGAATTTGCCCCCTAAGCATTGTACCACTTCGCGAAACCACATCAAATAACAGCGAAATGGTATCTCAGGTTCTTTATGGAGAACATTTTAAAATACTTGAAGAACGCGCCCAATGGAGCAGGATTCGTGTTGCATTCGATAATTTTGAGGCCTGGATCTCAAATAAACAATTGCTTAAAATACCGGAAGAAACCTACTATCGGTTAGACGAAGCAATTCCAAATTATTCTGCCGATCTTTTTGATTTTGTAACCGATCAAAACGGCCATCTTATCACCGTACCAATTGGAGCTTCACTAAATGCCACAGATTTATTAAATCATCACTTTGAAGGGCATTCTGTTTCGGGTGAAAAACTTAAGGTGGAAATTGTAAAAACCGCACTATTGTATTTAAACAGCCCATATTCCTGGGGTGGAAAATCTCCATTGGGCATAGATTGCAGCGGACTTACGCAAATGGTTTACAAATTAAACGGCTACCAGTTAAATCGAAATTCAGCCGATCAGGCTAAACAGGGAGAAGCGCTAAGTTTTATTGAAGAAAGTGAAGCCGGTGACCTTGCCTTTTTTGATGATAAAGAAGGAGTGATAGATCACGTGGGCATTATGATGAACGATAATTACATTATCCACGTAGACGGAAAAGTGCGAATAGACCGAATTGACCATTCCGGGATCTTTAATGCTGAATTAAAACGGCACACCCACAAACTCCGGGTAATCAAAAAGATTATATAAATAAAATTATCGCTTCGAGCGCAGTCGAGTCGTCTTTGTTGAGGGATAAAATCTAGAAGTTTTACCTAAAATCGTGGAAAAGCTTTGGCTTTCTACTTTCTCTGGGAAATTTTAGTTTTTCAATTTCTTCTACAGAAGTTTTTTCTAACGCTACTTTCACTTTTAAGCCAGCTTGTAAATGTTCCTGAAGCTCACTAAATTCAGTAAAATCTTCTGGAATCCTAATCAGGATTTCATCGGTTTGAGTTTTATTTAGTCTTGCTTCAATTACAAAAATTTTCAAGGACTGAAATGCCGTAAGTAAATTTATAATTTGCTGCGGATAAAGCGTTGTGCCTTTTAGCTTGATCATTTGCTGTTTGCGTCCCACCGGTGTACTAATTCGCAATGATTCTCTTCCACATTTACAATTTTGCCCATAGAATTTCACCATATCCCCGGTAGCAAACCTTATTAAAGGCATTGTTTGAGTTTGCAATGGAGTGACGATCAATTCCCCGATTTCTCCCTCATTTACAGGTTCCTGATTTTCATCTAAAACTTCAGCAAAAATAAGTTCCGGAAGGCTGTGATTCCCGGTGTGAAATTCACATTCGGTAAAAGCAGTACCCATTTCGGTACTTGCGTAAGTAGAAAACAATTCGATATCCCAAAGTTCTTTTATTCTTTGTCCAAGAGAATTGAGGCTGAAATCTGGGTTTCGTAAAGGTTCACCAATACAAACCGCTGCTTTAACCGAAGAATTTTTATAGTCGATACCGTTTTGAATGGCAAAATCGATCAACTTTAATAAAAATGAAGGAACCGCCACCAGGAATTCGGGTTTAAACCTTTCTATAGATCCCCATTGCAAACCCGGAAGCCCACTGCCGGTTCTTATAATTCCTGCTCCCAATTTTCGTAAACCAAGAAAATATGCCATCCCGGCCATAAATCTGCGGTCTAACGTGGTGGTGACTTGTACCACGCTGGATTTCTTAACCCCAAGCATCTCAAAAGATCTGCGCTCATTTTCAGCCAGTCTATCCAGATCTGCATCATTTAAAGCAAAACTCACGGGGTTTCCCAAAGTTCCGGAAGTTGTTACATAATCTATGATTTCATCTTCGGGAACTGAAACAAACTCTTTATTATAATGTTGTAAATCTTCTTTTGTGGTAATTGGAATCTGCCTGAAATCTTTATAAGACTGAATTTCCGCAATATTTATTTTATTACTTTGAAAATGCTTTTTGTAGAATGGAGAATTTGCAGCAACATAATTTAACTGCTTTTTCAGCAATTTTTCATTATTATTTATTTCGTAAAAATTCGTCATTTAAAGTCTGCGGTAAGATTTTTTAATCATTTTATCCAAATATTCTTCGTCTGGCAAGGTAGTCACTTCCCTCCTTTTAGCCTGTTTATAATCAATCACCGCTTTTTTATATTCTTTTTGCTGAAAATAATAATCTCCGGTAATTTTATAAACTTCCCAGAAATGCGGATTTAAAAATTTAAGCTCATTGATTTTTTCTTCGGAAACCTTTTCTTCAACTAAAATTGCTTCATTAATTTCCCGACTTAATTTTCTATATTTTTCGTAATCTTTATAAGCCTCGGTATTTACAAAAGGATCTTCGGCAATAGTTTCATCAGTCATAACACTTCCTGAAATATTCCCTCGCTCAAAACTTTTAAAAGCCTCATCCAGATCATAAGAAACAAACGCACCTAATTGATAAGGATTAGCTGAAACCCAAACTTTTCGTTCTTCCGGCTTAAAAATGATACCGTGATGAGCAAGCAGCTGATTTATGGCCATTTCATTTCCCATCCCTAATTTTGAACCTTTTAAACCTTCTTTATTCCTTAAAATATCAGCAGCTTTTTCAGGCGTCAATTGCTCCTTTTCAGAAAGTAATTCCTGCATTTTATCAAATCGATATTGCGTATGACTTTCCTCTATGGTTTTTAAGTTCCGATTATCTTTCGCATAAGCTTCACTTTGAAAATGGTTGCTACACACTAGTTCATTGGTGTTTTCAACTTCGTAAACACCGAAATTTCCAGGCGCTACTTCTATTAAAATTGCCTTCCGTTCATTTGCACTTCCCACCATAATAGATTCTGAAACAAAAACTTCTCGCTTTCTAGCGATTTCTATGGCTTCTGCAGTTGAAGATGCATATTGCAAGATCTCACGAGCAACCAAACTAATTGGAGTTTTGGCCTGCAACGGAATTTTACTTTTTCCTGCATTTATCGTTACACTAATTCCTTCCTGGTTCATCCCGCTTACAGATCCAATCATTCCGGCCCAGGTGTACATCATAAACTTATAGCCATTATCAGGATTGACAAAAGCAGCTATTTTTTCCTCGGCAAATTCATCTCCCGCATAAAAATCGAAATTTCTGCCTAAAAGCAATTGGCCATCTTCCGTTTTATCGTTCCATGCGGCAAAAGAAGTACAGCCCACCAGCATTAAATCCTGTAGTGCGTGGCCAATATCGTGTGCCCCATGAAAATAGAGCATTCTTATATAAGCCGGCGCAAAATCGTTGTATTTCTCCAACCCAAAAAGGGAAGTCCCGTAAATTTCCTGTTTATATTCTTCCGGGACGTGCAGGTACATTTTACGGTTAAACCAGGCTACTGTCTTTTTTAGAAAATTGCGATAACCGGTTTTGGGAACCAATTCATAGATTTTCTCCATAAATGCAGTTTCCTGTTTGTGCATCAATTCTCGGGTTAAGCTTCCACTTATTACACCCCGCTCCAGGGCATCACCTTCAACGTAGAGCTCCCAAATTCCGTGTTTATTTTTATAAAGGGAATTCTTCC
This sequence comes from Salegentibacter lacus, assembly GCF_020164555.1. Classification (GTDB taxonomy): domain Bacteria; phylum Bacteroidota; class Bacteroidia; order Flavobacteriales; family Flavobacteriaceae; genus Salegentibacter; species Salegentibacter lacus. The sequence goes on from NZ_JAIQZB010000016.1 coordinate 85,900, forward strand.
CAATTTTATAATGATTGTCGCTAATTTTGGTTCTGGTAGTATCTATTTTTTCTATGCCGGTAATATCGGGCCGGTCTTCCATAGATCGTTTTACTCCGCAGGAATTTAAGAGGATTAGAATCCCAAAAACAACCGATATTTTGGATAAAATCAACTTCACTTAATCCATTCTTTTTAAAACCAAAATATTATTTTGTCGATAAATAATCTCGAAATTTAAATCGATAAGCCACCGATTTTCATATTCTGAACTCAAAATAATCACTTTCTCAGCATACCGGGTGATATTTTCTTTTAAAGTTGAAGTGATTTCTTCTGAAGGTTTTTTACTAATAATAAATACAGGATATTTCTTCAAATCTTCGGGCCATTCTTTACTGAAATTTATATTCTCAGCATTGCTTTGACCAGTATTATTCGAAATTTTCCGGTTTTCTTTATTTGTATCTAAAACAAAGAATTTGTTTTCAGGATTTTTCAGGCTTAAAAAGACAGGGAGAATTCCGTAATTGGAATTCAGCATAAAGATTTTTTCACCTGGATTTATAAACCCGGAAACCTTTAAATATCGTTCCCGATTTTGAATAAATTCTTTTTTAGCAGCAGAATAAACCGACTTATACCTGTAATTTCCTAAAAGCGCATTTTTTAAATAGAGCTGCTCTTTACTTCCAGATTTTTTAATCAACGAATAAAAACTAAAAGGAGCTTTCTGCGCTAATTTTCTTCGAAAAAATAAAAGATCAAAAAGTTTTGTCTGGAGTACAAAAGCCACCAGCACCGCGGTTAAAACCCCAATCACCGAAACCACAGAAACCGACTGGAGTGCGGGATGTTTGGCAAAAACCAGGGCTCCAATTCCAAGTAAAGTGGTTAATACTGAAAGTAAAATAGAGGCCTGATAGGTTTTTAAAGCTGGTTTTCCGGTTTCATATTCTTTTAGACAGGCGTTGGTAATAAAAATGCTGTAATCCAGCCCAAGCCCGAAGATAAATGTTGAAATAATAATATTTAAAATATTGAATTCTATGCCTAAAACTGCCATAATTCCAAGAGCGATAATCCAGGTAATGGCAATGGGCAATAAAGTGAGTAAACTAAGCAGCAAATTCCTGTAAAAAAACAATAAAACAATAAAAACGGCAATTAGAGAGAATAAAATAAGTTGGTTGAATTCACCCTTTAAATCCCCCAAAAAATCCTGGTTCATTTGCTTTCGGTCTATTGCGATAATTCCCTGCTTTTCTTCAAGTTCCTGTAAAACCTCCGAATTAATTTTATCAAAACTAAGCGTACTGGTTACCGCAGAAAAACCCGGACTTCTGTTTATAAAATCGTCTAAATAAAGTGTTGAAACATCACGATAATCGTCCAGGAATATGCCGTTGAAATTTTTGTTTAATTGCTCGTAGAATTGGTTAAAACTCGCTGCTTTAAAACCAAGTTCAGAAGATTCCCGCAAGAGATTATTTTTTAGGTTTTCCTTTTTAGAATCACTCCAAAATTCTTCCCAGGTTTCAATTCTTTCGGTTTGTTTATCGGTAGAAAGCACTACTCCGCCAATACTACTGAAACTTTTGACCTGCCCGTCCTCTTTCAAAGTTCTTAGATCCAGGTAAAGCTCGTTATTTCGGGAAAGGGCTTCATCTATATCTTTTCCATAAGAAACCAAATAGGTGGTATTCGCGGCATCACCTGAAATTCGTTTTATATTTTCTTCAGCCTTTTTTATGCTTTCAGGTTCATAATTAAGCTTCGAAATATCTTCGCTAAACCCAACTTTGGTAAAGAAGAACAATCCGCCAAGAAATAACAGCAGCACAAAACCTACTAAAACTTTGTTCAGATAAAATCGTTGTGCAGCGAGTTTATCTATCCAGTTGCTTTTTTCATTTTCTTCATCATTAGGAGGATTATAAAATTGAGGAATAAGGATTAAAGCAAATACTGAAGCCGTTACCACACTAACTGCTGCAAAGATCCCCAAATCGTTCAGGGCTTCACTTTCAAGGAAAAGCAGGCATAAAAAAGCGATAGCCGTGGTAAAACTACTCATTAGAATAAGCTTGCTAACTTCCTGATATAGCGTTTTTACATCGGCATTATTTCTAAAATGAGTGAGGATATGCAGCGCATAATCAAGGCTTATTCCTAATAAAATCGCGCCTATTCCCAAAGAAATAGCCGATACACTTCCTTTAATAAAATACAATAATGTAATTGCGGTTAAAGCTCCTAATAAACTAGGAAGGAAAAGCAATAGCGGTACGTAAATTCTTCGGTAAAATAATATTAATAGGATTAGCAAAATGGAAAAGGCGATGCTAAGCGTAAGCTGAATGTCGCTTTTAATCTGTTTTGCGTTGGCAATGGCGTATAGTACTCCGCCAAAATATTCGGCTTTTACTTCAGAAGTATTATTTAAATCAGAAATAATTTGATCCAATTGCTCTATAAAAACCTCGTTGTTCTTTGTTTCAGAAGCTGGATATTCAGGGGTGATAAAGAGCAGTAAATGCTGCTCGTCTTTAGTTAACAGGTAATTATTGTAGATCTTAAAATTATCGTCTACCTGAAGTTCCTGCAGTTTTTGCAATCCAAGGCTTGTTATAGAAAGTGGATCTTTAAAAAGAAATTGCTTGGTTACAAAGCCGGTTGGGGAAATCAAGTCCCTGTAGGAACTTTCCAATCTTTCCTGGATACTGTCTTCCTGCAATCGGGAATTTATTTCCTCATAATCCCGCGCATTAAGGAATAGCGGCAGGTTTTGATAAACAAAGTCATAAACTTCTAAAATACCTTCATCAGGAATTTCTCCTTGGATTTTGGTAATATACTGAGGCAGTTCTCTATTTAAGGAATCGGTGAGTTGGCTGGCGAATTTAGTAAGTGCTTCCGGATTTTTCTCTTCCGAAGAAACCGCGATAATAAGTTTATCCGAAAAATCGGTATTATACAGAACTTTTCTTAAAACGTTCTGTTTTTCTCCGGAAGGGATCAGCTTGGTAATATCTTCTTCCAGCTGAATTTTAAAAGCAAAATATCCGCCAACAAGCACAAAAAGTAGCAGGAGCAAAAAACCAATCGTTTTTTGCCTTCGAAAAAAATAATAAAGCTTTAGGAAAAAGTTGTGCATTTAAAGTTTTACCACCTGTTTTTGGTTTGTCACCGAAAATAAGAAATAAAACACAATCCATAGCAGTAGCGCGACGATTCCTGCCAGGGCAAAACTACCAATGATATACTGCCATAAGCCAAGAAAAATATCGGCTGTGGAATCAAAATCTTCCGGCCTTAATTCCCACGACAGTCCGCGGCCGGTGAGCAGAGACCCTGCTTGATAACTAGCGTAAATAATAAACGGAATTAATGGTGGAATGCTAATATTGCTGAATAAAAAAGCTACTACTTTATTCAACTTAAACATTGCGGCCAAACTAAATACCAACAAGGTGTGAAGCCCCCAAAATGGTAAGATTCCAACAAAAACGCCCAGGGCTATCGCAGCGGCCTTTTTGTGAGCCGGCTCCTGACTTTTAATAATATTTTCTTTCCAGAAACGCTTGTAACCTTTCTTTCTAAAATCCTGGTACGTATCTCGGGGATGGATATAGAAAAAACTCACCAAAACAAACCAGATATAAAGTAACGTGATCCTGGTGATATCCCAAAAAGGTCGAAAATGCGTCACCCGGTTTTCTTCGTAAAAAACCTTTATTGGCACGTTTCTCACCTTAACTTTGCGCCAGGCAGCTTTTACAATAATCTCGATTTCCAACTCAAATTTATTGGTGTAAAGCTTAATTTCATTAATAACTTTTAAAGGATAAAGTCGGTAACCGCTTTGAGTGTCGGTGAGCTGGGTACCGGTTACCACCAAAAACCAGAAGTTGGAAAATTTATTACCAGTTGTACTTTTTCCGGGAATCCCATCCTGGCCCATATTACGGTCTCCCACCAGTAAAATTTCAGAATCAGGATTTTTCTCTTCCAACTGACTTAGAAAAACCTCCAGATCATCAGGATAATGCTGCCCGTCTGAGTCTATAGTTATTGCGTATTCATAACCAAGATCTTCAGCAATTTTAAATCCGTGCTTTAAAGCTTCTCCCTTTCCCCTATTTTCATCAAAATGGTGAATATTTATTTCAGAAAAATCTTTGAGTATTTCTTCAGTAGTATCGGTAGAACCATCATTAATTACCAAAAGATTAGAGGTATATAACAGTAAATCCTGTAAAACGCTACCTAGACTTTTTTCGTTGTTATAAGTAGGAATTATAATACAACAATTTAAAGCTTCAAATCTAGAATGATGTATTGGTTTGTGGTTCAAATCAAAATGGCTTTACTTGCAAAAGTAAAATTAAAAATCAAAGCGCAAACTCCTATAGGCTCAAGATTCCAATTTTTTATAAATAGAGTTGATTTTTAGCGAGATACCGGCAGAGTTCTTAGCTATTCCTTTAAGTTTTATTTCCTGGTTATCTTCCGTGATTTCGGTTTCCAGGTTTAGCACAGCATCGGTATTGGGATCTACCACAGCCATAAATTTCACGTTGTTTCCTTTTTTAAACTGAAGTTTGCAAGCACAACGACGCTCGGCTTCTTCTTTAAATAAGTTCATTAAAATAACACCGGGGGTTACCGGCCTGCCGGGAAAATGCCCCTCGTAAATCTCGTGATCTTTATTAATTTTTATCTGGGTATGCTGTTTTCCGTTTTCTTCGGAAGAATTTATTACTGAATAAAAATTCTTTAATAACATGTATTGGCTGGTATTGGTGTCTTACTAAATTACGTAGAAATTTCAGGAATTTAAGCGTTCAGGAGGATTTTATGGTTCAAAAACCGTAGCGGGTATTTCCTGGTTAATTTTAATATTGCTAAACTCAATAGTCGTCATATCCCCGGCTTCCTCTTTTAAATCAACCTGTTCCACGATATTTTCTTCATTAAAGGATAAGTGAATTTCAGCAAACATCGCTTTTAAATTTTTATCTTTCGGAATTATTAAAGCAGCGATCAGGTTATTTTTATGGGTATAGGAAATATCAAAATTCTCATTATCCTGAAGTAATTTGCCGTTCACGCTTCCTGTAATAAGTTTGGCAATTTTGTCAAAAAGTTTGTTAGAACTGGTATTTCTCACACTTTTATCACCGTCATAGTCTATATGAAGCTCACCTTCTATAAAGAGAATTACATAATCCTGGGGCTCGGCATATTCCCATTTTAATTTTTCGGGATTTTGGTAGTAAAGTTTGCCGCGGCTCACAGATTCGTCTGTGATCATTTCAATTTTTTTGGTCTGAATAAAGTCGGCTTCCAAGGTGGTGAGCTCATTAGCTTTAGTCAGCATCTCCTCCTGAAATAGGGAAATTTCTTCTTTAGAAAGCTCTTCCTGAGCCGCCAAATTCAGGCTTAAAAACAATAATAGAATATTAAGAATACGCATTGATTTCCAGTAATTTATCAGGTCTTACCACCTCATAATGATTGTTTTTCAAAAATAGCAACAACTGTTCCAGTATGTTGACGGTTTTAGCATTATTATCGTGCAAAAGGATAACCGCTCCCGGCCTAAGTCTTTTTTTGATTCGTTTTAGAATAATTTCTTCAGAAGAAAGCACCGCATCAAAAGACCTGATACTCCAGCCTATAGATTGCATCCCGGTTTTTTGAAGGGCCTTCTGCGTTTTTGGGCTTACAATTCCAAAAGGCGGTCTAAAGAGTTTCATTTTTATCCCCGCTGTTTCTTCGGCTATTTTGTTACATGCTTCAATCTCACTTACAATTGTTGAGACGCTTAGAGCACCCATTTTTCGGGTATGGCTATAGGTATGGTTGCCTACAAGATGTCCTTTCTCTATAATTTCCCTAAAGATTTTCGGATGTTCTTTAATGTTTTTGCCGATACAGAAAAAACCGGCTTTTACATTGTACTTTTCCAAAACCTTCAAAATTTCAAGGGTATTTTCTACCGGACCGTCATCAAAACTAATGGCGATTTGTTTTTCTTTAATTTTCCGATTTTCACTAATAGAGTTTACAAAGAAATTAAACCGAACATTTGTAGATACAGTCAGCAAAAAAAGTAGGTAGAAAAGAATAAAAGTCAATACGTACCAAAATGAGGCAAAACCAAAAAACGCAAGGACTAAAGCCGCAGAAAGCAGCAGGATAATAACTGTATTTATAATTTTAAACTGCACTGAGTAAGATTAAACTGTGATCCCTACCAAGATACTGATTGTAAATAAGAATATTTTTTGGGGTTTTACTATCTATGTCATTTAATTTAAGAACCGAAGGTATTTTGCCGGATTTAAGAATATTAGCAGCCAGGTAAATCGCATAGCCCGAAGCCGTATCAAAATCACCCACCAAATGTTTATAGGTTAGTTGCATTGTATTTTTCAATAGATTTTGCTGAAGGTTTTTATAGTAATGATCATACCGGTTATCGCCATTATTCCCCAAAATCACTACATCTATAACTTCTGAATCAAGGTTGTTTTGCTTCAGAAAAGCTTCAATTTCTTCATTAATGTTTTCTGGTTGAATCGTATTTTTTATAAACAGGGTTTGAAATTCGGCATAAGTATTTTGCTTTTTTTCTTTTGAAAGGGCAAAAAAGTGTGCCCCTTCTGAGGTAATCGTGCCTGTAGAATCTTCCTTCAGTAAATCGAGATTTTTAATGGATTTCGATTTTAACTGCCCATCGAGTTTTCTGAAAGAAGTGATTTTTTCTGAAATTTCATCTACTCCCCCAACCAAAATTGAATATATTTCAGGATCCTCATCAAACTGCATTTGGGCATCCAGCAAAGCCGTTTCCAGGGAAACAGAATTTTGGGTATAGGTTACATTATAATTTTTACAGCTTAAATTTAAAGCGATTTGCCCGCCAATAGTATTGTGGGTAGATTGAATAAAGGAAGTCGGGGTCAATAATTTTTCATTCTGATCCAGCAAATTCTCCAGGAATTTTTCGGTGTCCTTTTTACAACCTTCGCCGGTACCGGTAATTATCGCATCGGGAACTTCAGTTTCAGCCTCTTTTAAAGCAATTTTAGCTGAAGTAATCCCCATTTTAGTCGCTTTAGACATTCGTCTTAAAGCCATAGGCTTAATAAATTCCCTATAATTTGGCGAAATAGCCTGAAAAATATTTTCCTGATAAATCCTTGCCGAATCCCCCGAAAATAAATCCCCCGACTGTGCCGAAATACTCCCGATCCCGTTTATATAGATTTTAACCTCCATTCTTACTAAAAATTAATGAAGTACAATTCCCGCCAAATCCAAAGGAATTTGAAAGAACATAATTGATCGGTTTTTCTTTCAATTTAGTCACCGGCATAAAACCTGAAGTTTTCATTGGATAGGAAAAATTGAGGTTAGGAAAAACCTGTTCGTTTTGTAGCGACAGCAAACTATAAACCGCTTCCAGCGCTCCCGCCGCAGCCAAAGTATGCCCGGTAAAAGATTTGGTAGAACTAACATCAGGCAAATTTTTAGAAAAGATACGCTTTAAAGCTTCAGTTTCTGCACTATCATTATTTCTTGTGGCGGTACCGTGAGTGTTTATATAATCTATGCTTTCCGAAGAAATCCCAGCGATTTTTAAAGCTTTCTGCATCGCTAAAAAAGCCCCTTCCCCATTTTCTGAAGAGGCGGTTTGATGGAATGCATCATTGGCATTGCCATATCCTGAAATTATGCCTAATACCGGTTTTCCCTTTAATTCTTCTTCGGCTTCTAAAACCAGGTACGCAGCGCCTTCTCCAAGATTTAATCCGTTTCTGTTTTCATCAAAAGGTTTGCATTGTTCATCAGATAAAATCATTAAAGAATTAAATCCATTGAGGGTGAATTTGGTAAGACAATCTGTTCCGCCCACAATCACACGCTTTAGTTTTCCGGCTTTAATCATCCTTGCGCCCAGCATAATTGCGTTAGCTCCCGAAGAACAAGCCGTGCTTATAGTACTTACAAATCCGGTGATCCCGAAGTGTTCAGCGATTTTTTCCGTAGTAAATCCTGGATGTTGAGCGCGTACATATCGGCTGTTCTCCGTTTTTCCCTGCGTAAAATCCTTAAAATAAGTTTCTGTAGTATCCATTCCGCCAACGCTGGTTCCAGAAATAAACCCGGTCTCGTTATCGATTTTCAAACTAGATTGCGTAACCGCTTCTTTTACGGCAAATGCACCCAATAAAGCAGCCCGTGTAAAACTATGATTTTTGGGAAGTTTTAAATCCTCAGCGAGCGATTCGTTAGAAATCTTAATTTCCCCAACCGGTAAATTTTTGTGGATCGTTTCAAGAATTTCAGGAGAAGAAATTCCGTGTTTTCCTGAAATTAAAGAGCGATAGTTCTCCCCTGTGTTGTTGCCAATAGCAGAAATAACCCCTATTCCGGTAACGGCAACACCTTTATTCATAAACTATTTGGTTCGGTTTTCTTCTATATAGGTCGCCATTCGATCAATGGAAACAAAAATCTCCTTGCCCTGCGAAGGATCTGTAAGTTTAATCCCGTAATCTTTTTCCAAAAGCACAATAAGCTCCAGCGCGTCTATAGAATCCAGGCCAAGACCGTCGCCAAAAAGCGGTTCGTCGTTGCTTATATCGGCAGGATCCATATCTTCCAGGTTAAGTTGCTCGATGATACTTTCTTTAAGTTCAGTGTGTAGGTTTGTCATTTTCAGCGCAATATAATTTTCTGAGGTTTTCTTCGGAAAATGGAATATTTCTCTCCTTTGAAACCAGGCACAAAAATACATCATATTCGCCATTTTGCAAGTCTAACCAGCCACAAAGCACTTCGGGGGCTTTTTTTGAAAGCAATAAAGATTCGGTATAATTTTTAAGCAGCTGAGCATTAAACCTTTCAGAAATAAAAAAACCATTCTCGCTTTGCACCTTATATTTAATGCTTATTTCTCCCAAAACAATGTTGGGCAGGGTATAAACGAAAAGCGAAGGGGACGCAAAGGTTTCTGTGCTTTCTTGAAATTGCCTGTCGATTTCCAGGCTGGAGGCATTGTTAGAGATTACCAGGGCGGTGTCTTCTGTTGGTTTATTTTTTCTAAAAATAATTTCAGAAGCCAGAATTCCCAATTTAGATAGTCCGTCCATTTTATGGAATTTAGGATATTCCAGCTTAAAACAATCGTATGCAGCTTTTAGAAAAGGATTTAATTTATCTTCCGAAGATTCAAAAACCAGCCCTTCTGAATTAAAAATTTCACCATTTTTAACCCTTACCCAATCCTGTATATGAAATTGATTTGGCATTTTATTTCTTTTCCGCTTTAAAAACCAAAGCCAGGTTGCAGCCACCAAAACCAGATGCGGTTTTTAATGCATAATTGATTTCTTTTTTTTGATTTTCCCTAATAACATTTAGCGGTTTCGAAACCCCCAATTCACCGAAATTTTTAGAAGCAAATAATTCATTATTCAACATCGAATGTTTAGTGATAATACTTTCTATCAAAGCCGAAGCCCCTAGCGTATGCCCATAATAAGCCTTTAAGCTATGAAGTGGCGTTTCCTGTAAACCAGACCTATGAAAAGCCATACTTTCCATCTCGTCATTATACACCGTAGCCGTGCCGTGCGCCGATAAAAACCCGATTTCTTCTGCGAAAATAGAAGCTTCTTTTAATGCATTTTGAATACTCTTGTACAGCCCTTCGCCGGTCCGGGAAGGTCCTGAAATATGGTTGGCATCATTTGCTGAAGCATCACCAATCAAACTGATAACATTTGAAATCTCGGGTTTTTCAGTACTTACCAAAATAGCTGCTGAGGCTTCTCCCAGGCTAATTCCATCACGATCTTTTGAGAAAGGCTTACAGGCTTTGGTGCTTAATGCCTGGAAAGAATTGAATCCAGAAATCACAAAATCACTCACCAGATCAGCTCCTACAACAATAGCATTCTTTATTTTTTCTGAATTCCCCAGTCTTCTCGCTACGGCAAGTCCTAAGCCTCCGGAAATACAAGCATTGGAAACAATTATAGGAGTTTGTGTAAAACCGAAAAAATTGGCAACAACTTTTCCTAATTCACTTAATTTTAAACGATTTTCAGGAAAACCTCCGGGTTCTTTTAAAAGATCAATGTTCCCTTTGGTGGTAGCAATAATTAAGGCGGTTTTCGTTGGGTCCAGGTTTTTATTTTTATCCAGAATTAGCTTTACTGCCAGGATAATCAATTTTTCCAACTTGGTAAATTTTTCAGAAGATCCAATTTCTGAAAAAGCCTGGTTTAAAAGAGTTTCATCAATAATTCCGGTAAAAAACGGGTTTTCGGTAATTTCTGGTCGTTGCTGAAGCTTTAAACCTGAGTCTCCCTCACGAATTGACTGGATATTTTCTTCGGTAGAAAATCCCAATGGAGAAATAATCGCATCGTCTAACAGGTAGAGTTTCTTCATTAAAGCAGCTTCATTTTCTTTTTCCAATCTAAGAAAAACGGCGGATTATTTAACACTAATTCCCGCTTTTCATCTAGGAAAACCTGCAAAGTCTCGCCGGTACAAATCAGATCTTCGCCTTTAAAAATTTTATAACTGAAATTTATTTTTGCCGCTTCAGAATTCACAAAAGTGGTTTCTACCCAAAAAACATCGCTATATTTTAATGGTAATTTGTGCTCACAAACAGATTTTACGATGGGGGTCGTATAGCCTTCAGCCTGAGCATCTAAGTAAGAAATACCGTGTTCGCGGCCAAAATCTTCGCGGCCTTCTTCGAAATATTTTAGATAGTTGCCGTGCCACACGATTTGCAAAGGATCGCATTCGTTAAAACGGACCCTAAGATTCGTAATTGTGGTCAGGGATTTCTCCAGCATATTAATCTACAGTAACAGTTTTCATTTCAGAAGTGGCTAAAAGATTTCCATCTTCATCAAAAGTACGTGCCCCCACAGAAGTCACATTCATAAATTCCTGTAGGATTTCTACATAGGTCACAAGTTTACTTCCTGCTTTTGGAAGTTCCAGGATTTCCACGGCTTTAATCGCGCCGATAAAACCCGTCTTTGGTTTATCGAGTCCGCTTAAAAATCCCTCGTAACCACGCCACAGCGACATACTCTGTGCCATATGTTCAATAAGACCTGGTTCAGAAAAAATAGTGCCTTCTACCAGAACATTATCTTCGGGAATTGTAAATCCGGTGGTTCCGGTCTTATCGGTGTATTCCAATAAACTGTCTACCATTACAAATGGAGGTTTTTGCGGAATTAATTGTAAAATTCGGTCTAATTCTAAAATCGGTTCTTTGAGTAAATTTTCTGCCATAAGCTGTTTTTAGCTGAAATCGTTCCAGTAATCGTAATAATTATACCATTGGTGCGGATACTTTTTTAGCATAGTTTCCAGGTTTTCAAGATAAGCTTTTAATAGATTTTTTGCATCATTTTTGTCAGGATTATAAGGCCTGGCATAGAAATGATAGTGAAAATTCCTCTCTCGCATAATGTGCACGAACAACACGGGGATTTTATTACGGGCCGCCAATTTAAAAGGTCCCTGCGGAAATTTCACCTTTTCTCCCATAAAATTATGCGTATAAGTTTTAGAATTTTCGGTATAGCGATCGGCGGCAAAAACCAGAAGCTCGTTGTTTTGCAGCGCTTTGTTCATTTCAAAAATATGGGAAAGATCTTCTTTTAAAACAATGAGTTTAATAGCCGATTTCCCGGTTACCGAATCCAGGTAATTTTTAATTTCCTCGTGTTCTAAATCGGTCACCACAAGGTTTACAATTTGATGATTGTTCTTGTCATCAAAAAAATGTTTTGCAAGATTAAAATTGCCAATGTGCGCGGTAAGTAAGATTCCTCCTTTATTCCTTTCCAGTAAGTTCTCAATATGGTGAATACCGTCAAACTCAAAGCTATACTTATGTTTTAAGCCTGAAGCAATTGCAATGCGATCCAGTTGAATTCTACCAAAGGTGAAATAGCTTTTATAAACATTCAGGGCTGCTTTTAAACTGGAATAGCCAAGACGTTTTCTGAATAAATAATAAACGCTTTTAGTAGAATTAAAGGCGAAAAAAACAAAATAAAGCGCCACAAATAGAAGAACAAAATAAGAAGCGTAAAGCCCGAAAGTCTTGATGATGAATACATAAATCCTCAACCCCAGAACGGTTCCACGCGATTGTCCCTTCCAATTCGCCATAATTTAAGAATAGAGTCCGCCGTTAATATTTATTACCTCACCGGTAATGTAAGAAGCTTTTTTTGAAGCCAGGAAGCTAACCAAATCGGCAACTTCTTCTGCATCGCCAAAACGGTTTAAAGGGATTAAGTTTTTAAGTTCATTTTCATCAAAACCGGCAGTCATATCTGAAGTTATAAAACCCGGTGCCACGGCATTAACGGTGACCTTTCTTTTCCCGATTTCCTGCGCCAGGGCTTTAGTAGCAGCCACCATCGCTCCCTTTGCCGCCGAATAATTCACCTGCCCGGCATTTCCTTTTAATCCGGAAAGGGAAACGATATTGATAATTCGCCCATAACGTTGTTTAAGCATATTTTTAATTAGTGGCTGAGTAACATTATAAAAACCATTTAAGCTGGTATTGATAACCGAATGCCAATCTTCCGGTTTCATCCACATAAAGAGTCCGTCGCGGGTGATGCCGGCATTATTTACAATGACTTCAATTTCTGCATCGGGATTATTTTTGCTGAAATCTTCCAGCGCTTTTTTAGTTTTTTCAGCATCTGAGACATCAAACTGTAGTAAATCGCATTTGACGCCTTGAGCTTCTACAAGTTCTTTAGTCGCTGTAGCAGCTTCAGTATTGGAATGGAAATTCAGCAAAATATTATAGCCCAGCTCCTTTGCCAGGTTTATGGCAATAGCTTTTCCAATTCCACGGGAACCACCGGTGATAAGGGCGTATTTCATTGAATTTTAGGTTTCAGGTAGGTCTCGACTGCGCTCGACCTGACATTTAATAAACTTCATTATTCTTGAGGTAATCCTTTACTTCAGCATTGGTTTTATATAATGGGAAATCTTCTTTTATTTCAGGAATTATTTTGTTCATTTCTTCTAAAACCTCCCTGGTTTTTCGCGAAAGTTTTTCATCAAAATCCAGATAACGCAAAGCCTGAACAATGGTCATAATCTCTACCGAAAGCACTTCAAAAGCATTATCGATAACGGTTTTTGTAATATTTGCAGCGTTGGTGCCCATACTCACAATATCCTGGTTGTCGTTATTGTTGGGAATACTATGAATATACATTGGATTAGAAAGCGTCTGATTTTCGGCAGTTGTAGAAACCGCGGTAAACTGCGCACCCTGCATACCGAAATTTAAGCCCAGTTTTCCCAAATTCACAAATGGAGTTAGAATATCGTTGAGTTTATTGTTCAGTAAATAATTGAGTTGTCGCTCGGCCAGCATCGATAGTTTTGTGACCACGAGTTTTAGCTTATCCATTTCCAGGGCTACATAATCGCCGTGAAAGTTTCCACCGTGATATACTTGTTCGTTTTCCACATCTATAATAGGATTATCGTTGGCAGAATTCACTTCTTCAATTAGGATTTTTGCAACATGTTCAAGGGTATCGTAAACCGGGCCAAGAATTTGCGGAACACAGCGTAAACTGTAATATTCCTGCACTTTTTCCTTAAAATAGGTGTTTTTATCGGCCGCATCATTATACAAATGTTCATTACGGTCTCGCGTAAGTTTGCTGTCTTTTAAATGATCTCGCATTTTTTCCGCGATCTTTTGCTGGCCATTGTGTTTTTTTGCTGCATTGAGTTCTTCAGATAAATGATCATCATAAGCCTGCACGATTTCATTAATCGCTGCGGAACAAAAAACTGACCAGTTCAACAATCGCTTAGCATAAATAATATTTACAATTCCAATGCCGGTCATTGCTGAAGTACCATTCATTAAAGCCAGGCCTTCTCTAATTTCAATCTTTATGGGATCAATATTTTCTTCAGCAAAAATTTCTTTGGTTTCGCGACGTTTACCTTTATAAAAAACTTCTCCTTCCCCGATTAATACCAGTGCCAGATGTGCCAGTTGCACCAAATCTCCTGAAGCTCCTACCCCACCGTGTTCAAAAATTAGAGGTGTAATATTTTTATTTATAAGTTGATGCATCACTTCAGCAACCGATTTATGGACTCCAGATTTTCCTAAGGAAAGCGTATTCAAACGGGCCAGCATCAAAGCTTTAACATAGAGTGGCTCCATTAGTTTTCCGGAACCAGAGGAATGACTTCGAATTAAATTATATTGAAGTTGAATGCGGTCCTTATCCTTAATTTTATATTGCGCCATAGGGCCAAAACCTGTGTTCACACCATAAATAACCTTATTCTGGGAAAACTCTTTTAAAAACTTAAAACTGGCTTCGATCTTTTCAAGGCTTTGTGAGGAAGACTGAATTTCAGTATTTTCAAACAAAACATTATAAAAATCATCAAGGTTAAGGGCATCATTAATCTGGAGCATAGACCGCATTATTCTTAGGAATCTTAACAAATGTACTATATTTAGACCGTATTTAAAATTGTTGATTTTAGATTTAGAATGAATTTGTATTACTAAGAAAAAACCGGCGAAACCTTTAAAATGAAACAGCTTAGCACCCAAATCTTAATTATTGGCGCCGGACCTTCCGGAATGGTCGCTGCCGGATATTTAAAAAAACATAGGGTTGATTGCTTGGTAGTAGAGAAAAATACCTTTCCGCGTTTTAGCATCGGGGAAAGTTTACTTCCGAAAAGCATGGGAAATTTTAAAGAAGCTGGCTTACTGGAAGCTATTAAAGCAGAAGGATTTCAGAAAAAATACGGCGCAAGGTTTATAAATGAAGGTAAAGTCGGGGAATTTGACTTCAGCGAAAAGTATGGTGAAGGTTGGGATTGGACATGGCAGGTTCCCAGAGCTGATTTTGATTTGGTTCTGGCTAATGAGATTCAACGAAAAGGAGTAGAAATCCTTTTTAATACTGAAGTTAGGAATGTTAATTTTTACCGAAAAAAATCTATTACTGAAATAGTGATCAATTCTGAAGAAAGAGTTGAAATCAAAGCTGATTTTATAATTGACGCTAGCGGCAACGGAAGGGTTTTAGCTAATCAATTAAAACTGAACACATCTCCTAAAATAACAGGGAATTCATCCATTTTTACACATATTAAAGAAACGAACAGGCCAAATGGAAAAGAAGGTGAATTGATCACTTTTGAAGTTTTGGATACTAAAACCTGGTTCTGGTACTTTCCATTTTCCAACGGAAATTCCAGTCTTGGTTTTGTAAGTAATAATAACTGGTTTGGAGATTTCAGCAGTGATAATTCAACAGCCTTTAAGGAAATGCTGAAAAAACTGAAATATTATAAGAATAGATTTGATGATGAGCCTTTTCTATTTGAACCCATAAAAATGCCAAATATTTCCCGAAACGTAAAAAAAATCTATGGCGAAGGATTTGCTCTAACCGGTAATAGCGCTGAGTTTCTTGATCCTATTTTCTCATCGGGAGTTGCGTTTGCAACCGAATCTGGTTTACAGGCAGCGAAACTTGCCAGCCTAGAAGTTGCAGGACAACAAGTTAATTGGGAAAAAGATTATGCGGAATATATGAAAGCTGGAATTTCTGTATTTAGTAGTTATGTAAAAGAATGGTATACCGGGAATTTGCAAAAACTGTTTTTTCACGAAATGCCCATAACTGAAATAAAAGAACAAATTTGTGCAGTTCTTGCCGGTTATGTTTGGGATAAGAGCAACCCGTTTGTGAAGAATCACCAAAGAATTATTAAAAATATAGCTCGCTTAATAGACCGGGAAGAGATAAATGTTTAAAAACTTTTAAACCTAAAATTCTGATGACAAAGCTTTTAAAAATTAGTCTTCATTTTATTGCATTCTTTAGCCTAAAAAGTTTGGAAGGTAAGTAAGTAAAAGTTACATTTGCAACCGCAAAAATGTTTGCGAGTTCTTAAATATTGGAGAGGTGGCAGAGTGGTAATGCAGCAGCCTGCTAAGCTGTCATCCTTTTTGGATGCCCGGGTTCGAATCCCGGTCTCTCCGCAAGATTTTTTAGTCTGCGGATTTTTATTCTCCTTTTCTTCTTGAAAAGATAGGGATAATCTTCCTCCGTCTCCCGGACTGCTTTTTGAAAGAGTATTTTGGATCGGAAAGGCTAAAATTTTTAAGCTAGTAAGCTACGGGGTGTAGCGTAGCCCGGTTATCGCGCCTGCTTTGGGAGCAGGAGGCCGCAGGTTCGAATCCTGCCACCCCGACTTTTACAAGTTATATTTTAACATAAAAAAAGGGTAATTGTATGGTTTTCATATAGTTACCCTTTCTTTTTGTGCTCAAAATTTAACAAATAGTGTTAAATTTTATGTGAGTTCATCGTGAGTTCACTGTGAATTTGTGAGCTTATCGTGAGCTATTTTTTTGTATTTTTAGCTTACCGGTACTCCATAATTTCGTATTGGTAGTTTGACTTTCGCCTTAATTAATTGTTTCATTTAAACAACAAAGCTATGCGTACCAGTCAAACCTTTTCCATTTCTTTTATTATCCGAAAAAAGAAAAAACAACCAGACTTAGCTATTCTCTATGCCCGAATCACCGTAAATGGTAAATCCCTTGAAATTAGTTTAAAACGCACTATCCCGGTGGACAAGTGGAATCAAGCTGCCAGTAAACTTATTGGTAACAGTTCTGAAAGCCGGCTAATCAATAAAAAAATTGATGAAACCAAGGCGCAGCTCTATAAAATCCAGGACAGTCTTTTAAAAGAAGGACTGCTAATAACGGCACAGACGGTCAAAGCTAGATTTCTGGGGAGTGATCAGCAACATTATACGCTTATCTATTTGATCAACTATCACAAGGAGAAAATGGGTAAGGTTTTAAAGTATGGAACTATGAAAAACTATACTACTACGGAAAACTACCTCAAAGATTTTTTAAAAGCCCAGTATCATACTTCGGATATTTATTTAAAACAGGTTGATTACCAGTTTACCCTAGGGTTTGAAAGTTTTTTAAGGGGCTTGCCAAGTCTTCAAAATAATGGAGTGATGAAACATATGGAACGCTTTAAAAAATTGATGCGCCTGGCTGAAGATTTAGATTGGATTGAAAAGAACCCAACCAAAAGGTTTAAACTCCGTTTTGACCAGGTGGATATGGTGTACTTATCCAAAGCAGAATTACAAAAGATAAAAGACAAAAAATTTAAAAGGTCTACTCACAATATCAACCGAGATATTTTTGTGTTCTGCTGTTATACTGGACTGCCATATGGCGATGTCAAAGAGCTAAAGAAAAAGCATATTCAGATAGGTGTTGATGGGAATAAGTGGATCTACACCCGGAGGATAAAAACTAATACGATGCTGAGAATCCCACTGTTAGAAGAAGCTGAACGAATTCTTGAAAAATACCAGGACCATCCAAAGGTTTGTTCCAGTGATGTTTTACTTCCGGTCTATTCCAACCAGAAAACCAATCAATACTTACGCGAAATCACCAAAGCGGTAAAGATAAATAAAGAACTTAGTTTCCACGCCGCTAGGCATACATTCGCGACAACGGTAACCTTAGCCAATGGTGTTCCCATAGAAACGGTATCTAAGCTTTTAGGACATACAAAATTATCTACTACTCAAATTTATGCCCGGGTGATTGATTCCAAAATTTCTAGTGATATGGACTCTTTGAGAATTAAATTAAATAATAAAAATTAAAACTTCTTTTAAAGAAATGCAGTTGGTGCAAACCAAGATGTATGAAAATTTTGTCCCGCCCACGGGACGAAAATGAATAGCAAGAGGGTAACGGGCAGAGCCCGTTTCATTTTTAACAAACCATTCATTTTCAATACTTTAGATTTTAAGTTGATTGGATTATTATGTAGATTTGCGACAAATGACCTGAAAAGCCCCATAAACAGGTTGCAATTTGCGACAAATTGTAAAAAATGACAGGAGTAAATGGAAATTTGAGTTACTCCTAAATTGACTTGTAAATCTAGTTTATAAGAATACTTAGACTCTAATCTACACCACTCACCACTTTTGCTTTCACTTCGCAAAAGCTTCATTTCAGTAAAAGAGGTTCATTACTAATTGTCTTGGACACGAGCCAAAAAGCTTAGAATATTTAAGACTGTAAGAATAATATCGAAAGCTTTTTAACTCAAGTCCGCTAGGCTGTAACTTAAATTCACCGATCAGGATTTCAGAAATTCTTTAAAAATCCTTCTTACATCACCTTACCTTTGGATGCAAAAAATCAAGTTTTAAAATTAACCGGAGCGCATAAACCGCTTTGCTATTTATAGCTCCTCTATAATTTTAAAACTTGAAGATGATGGAGCATCAAAAGGTAATGCGATGGCACTGGAAGAAGTAAATAAAAATTGAGAATAAACCATTTCATCCTGATCTACACTATTTTTTCTTTTCGCCGGCAAAAGGAAAATGCTCCAGATGAAAAAAGTAAATGGTTTTTTTGTTCTAAACTTTCCAGATTGACCAGGTTCGATGCAATAATCTATAAATTTTATTGAGTCGGAACTTTTAATTTCCTTCAATAGATTTGAGAGGATTAATAATCCATTTATTTGTATATTTGGTTAGGTCAGAATATCAAACTGCACCAATACGTTCTATTTAAATTGTGAGTTAATCGTGAGTTCAAAAATTGGAACTGCGTGAAACCGTATAAATACTGGGGTTTTCAGCGTTTTAAAAGCGTTCTGCCACCCCGACGAACCTTCTTTAAAAGAATATAAAAACACTGTTAATCTATTGATTTTCAGTGTTTTTTGTTTTTACGATATCATTTGATATGGATTAATATCACCCTATTCAGTGAATGATTCGGTGAATACTTTCTTTCCAGCATTTTACTATCTTAGAATGATCATTAGATTGATTTGACTTTCGTCTTTAATACTTATTGTTTAACTTAAAGACATTCAAAATGCCTGATTTTACTACATTCTCCGTGCTTTTCTTTACAAGAAAACTCAACCGGAACAAAAAAGAATTATCTATTTACGCCCGTATTACGGTCAATGGAAAATGCGCTGAAATGAGCCTCAAAAGGAAAACTTTAGTGAATGAATGGGATAGTTCTAAAGGACGACTTAAAGGAACTTCCCCCCGGATTAAAATACTAAACAGTTATTTAGACCAGGTTTATTCGAAATTACTGGACACTCAAAAGAGAATTCTGGATAAAGATACCTTAATCACTGCCGATAAAGTCAAAGCTTCCTATCTTGGGTTAGATGAAGAGCATAAAACCCTCAAGGATATTATTAAGTATCATAGCCAGACAATGAAAGGAGTCCTTAAATGGGGCACGCTTAAGAACTATAATACCACAGCCAAATACCTAGACGAATTTCTAAAAAAGGAAAAGAAAACAAATGATGTCTACCTAAAGCAGATCAATTACCAGTTTATTACTGAATTTGAAATGTTCCTTAGGAATTACCGGGCTAAAAAAGAGCGAAAAACCTGTGGTACGAATGGTACGATGAAACACCTGGAACGCTTTAAAAAAATGATTAACCTCGCCATTAAGTTAGAATGGTTAGAAAAGAGCCCTTTTCAGAATTATAAAATGAAGTTTGAAAAGAACGAGCGTCAATTCTTATCAGAGCGGGAACTAAAAATGGTCGAAGGAACCTATTTTAAGAGTGAATCTCTGGAACGGGTCAAAGATATGTTTCTATTTTCCTGTTATACTGGGCTTACTTATGGTGAGCTTAAGGAACTCACCAAAGATCATATTGTTAAAGGAATGGATGGCAAAAACTGGATATATACTAAAAGGGAAAAAACTAATGAACCTGTAAAAGCTCCACTACTTCAGAAAGCCGATGTTATTTTAAAAAAATATCAGGATAAACGGATTGACCTAGTTAGTGAGTATTTATTTCCGGTAAGATCCAATCAAAAGATGAATACTTATGTAAAAGAAATAATGAAAGCAGCAAAGGTGAGAAAACACATTACTTTTCATTCTGCGCGGCATACCTTTGCCACCACCGTTACCCTATCTAATGGGGTTCCCATTGAAACTGTGTCGAAGCTTTTGGGTCATACTAAATTATCTACAACCCAGATTTATGCAAGGGTGATGGAGCATAAAATCAGTAGTGATATGAGCAACCTGGAAAAAAGAATGGCGAAGAAGGAAAGAAAAACTACAAAAATTAAAAAACTTAAAAGGTGGAGCTAATTACACTATTATAGTGTTTAATTTAGAATTATGTCCGCTAAGGAAAAAATATTTTAAAATGATTATCTACATTTTATCCTTAATTAATTAACGCTCAAAAATGGTTTGTACTCGATAAAAATTAAAAACATGTTTTTAAATAATACCTTACGCTCTATAAAATGGAGGTCAACTTTAAAAAAACTTTTATTCAAACCTTACAAAATAATATATACAATAATACTCTATTTTTTAATTATCTTATGAGTCTCTTGTCTTTCTTCCGAAATAATTTTTAAAATATAGATACCTTTTTTTAAATCGGAAACTTTTAATTCCATATATGAATTTGGAATGCCGACCCTTTCTTGTTTTATTTTATGTCCACTTAAATTATAGAGAACTAAAATAACATCTTCACTTTTATTAATTTTTACCTCATCTTCAAATTTAACTTTAATAATATCGGAAGCCGGGTTGGGTGAAACAGAATAATAACCTCCACAATTGGATATCTCGGATCGATTTGTGCCAGTGATTTCGGTCGGTTAGTGCCAGGCATTTCGGTTCAAATTGTGCCACTTTTGGTTTTAAGTTGAGCCTATATCGGTTCGTTTTGTGCCAGTTGTTTCGGT
>NZ_JAIQZB010000017.1 GCF_020164555.1 Salegentibacter lacus
TCATTCAGTGCTTTGAAACCCAGTAGGGCTATAACCAATACTAGCAGGGGGATAGAAAGAAATCGGTATTCCTAAATTCTGAGTATTATACCACCCATCTACTACTTGTAGTTGCTCGGATGGATACAAGATGCCGATGGTGAGCTAGATTTAGATGGAGAAATAGAGGCTATTACCACTTCAGAAATAGATCTTTTAGGCTTTTCTGTAGGTGCAAATTCAGAAGTAAATTTTGATATTTTATTGGTTGGATTACTGGATCTATAAAATGCCAAAAACTTAATTATTAAAACCAACTTTGGGTGGTTTTTTTGTTCTATTCAAATTTCTAAAATTTCGATTATAACTTGTGGTTAGTCTCTTTCCAGATAGTTTCATTAATCAAAAGCTGATTAATGTCAGGTTTACTTTCTTTTAGGAATAACTTAAAAGCTGTTTTCTTTTATTAACTTTATTTTTGCCGAACAATTTACATACTATGAACAAAGGAATTTATATCGCTACGCTGGAATCCCACAGCGGAAAATCTATGATCTCATTAGGCTTAATGAGGACACTTTTAGGGAAAATGGTTAAAGTAGGCTATTTCAGGCCCATTATAAACGATGTTCCAAAAGGCGAAAAAGATAATCATATTGATACTGTTTTAAGTTATTTTGATTTAAAAATCCCTTATGAAGATACTTTTGCATTTACCCGAAGTGAGGTAATTCAGAAAACGAATGATGGGAAATCGGGGGAGATTATTGATACCATAATAACCAAGTATAAAAAGCTGGAAGAGGATTTTGATTTTATCCTGGTAGAAGGCAGTGATTTTTCTGGTGATGGTAGTGTTTTTGAGTTTGATGTAAATGTGGTTATCGCTAAAAATTTAGGAATTCCGGTTATAATTGTGGTTAGCGGTCAGTTTAAGACCTGGGAAGAATTATTAGGAAACCAGCAAATGGCTTATCGTGCTTTTAGAGATAAAGAAGTTCAGGTTATTGCTATGGTTAGTAACAAAATCCAGGAAGAGAATCTGGAGCCTGCTACGAAGAATATGCGAGGATTTCTACCGCAGGAAGTTGATGTATTTGCAATTCCGTTAATCGATACGCTTAATAACCCTACTTTAAAAGAAATACTAAAGGCCCTGGATGGAACGGTTTTGTTTGGTCACGATTTTCTGGATAATCAAACCGGAAATTTTGGAGTGGGCGCAATGCAGCTTAGAAATTATCTAACAACTCTAAAGCATGAAAGTTTAGTAATTACTCCCGGTGATCGTGCCGATATTATTTTGGGTGCATTACAAGCTAATATTTCGAGTAATTATCCAAGAATTTCAGGAATTATTCTAACTGGTGGCTTAAGACCGGAAGAATCAATTTTAAAGTTAATTGAAGGTTTATCTGATATCGTTCCAATTATTTCAGTTCAGGAAGGAACTTTTGTAGTTACCAATAAAGTAGGCGCCATAAAGTCTAATATTTATGCCGATAGTATTCAGAAAATACAAACCACCATCAGTATTTTTGAACGCTACGTATCTTTTGATCCGCTGGTAGAAAAACTAACAAATTATAAACCGCAGGGTAGAACTCCCAGAATGTTTCAGTATGATTTAGTGAAACGCGCCAGACAAAGTAAAAAACATATAGTTTTACCGGAAGGAACTGATGAGCGTATCCTTTCAGCAGCAAAACGGCTTATAGATATGGACCTGGTAGATTTAACTTTGTTAGGCGATTTCAATACGATTCAGAAAACCGTGGCTAAGATTGCGCTAGATCTTGATTTTTCGAAAGTAAATATTATAGATCCTGTTAACTCTCCAAATTTTCAGGATTATGCAGAAACTTTTTATGAATTAAGAAAGCATAAGGGTGTGAATATGGATATGGCGAAAGACCGTATGAGTGATGTTTCTTACTACGGAACAATGATGATCTATAAAGGTCACGCAGACGGAATGGTATCTGGAGCGGCACATACCACCCAGCATACAATTTTACCAGCACTGCAATTCATAAAAACAAAACCAAATGTTTCAGTTGTTTCTTCTGTATTCTTTATGTGTTTAGAGGATAGGGTTTCAGTATTTGGAGATTGCGCAATTAATCCTAATCCTACTGCAGAAGAATTGGCAGAAATCACCATTTCTTCTGCTGAAAGTGCTTCAGCATTCGGTATTGATCCAAAGATTGCTATGCTTTCTTATTCATCGGGAACTTCCGGAAAAGGAGAAGATGTAGATAGGGTAAGAGAGGCCACTGAAATAGTTAAAAAACGTAGACCAGATCTTAAAATTGAAGGTCCAATTCAATATGATGCTGCTGTAGATATTAGTATTGGGAAAAGTAAGTTGCCCGATTCTGAAGTAGCAGGCCAGGCCAATGTTTTAATTTTCCCCGATTTAAATACAGGTAACAATACTTATAAAGCTGTGCAACGTGAAACCGGAGCTTTGGCCATAGGACCAATGCTTCAAGGCTTAAATAAGCCGGTAAACGACCTGAGTCGCGGATGTACTGTAGCAGATGTTTATAACACTGTAATTTTAACCGCCATACAAGCACAAGGAATTTAATTTAGAATGAAACCAGTAAGATGCTGGACTCAAAAATAAACAGATGAAGAATATTTTAATTATAAATTCAGGAAGTTCGTCTCTAAAATTTCAATTAATAAAAATGCCTTCAGAAGAAGTTTTAGCTTCGGGAATGGTAGAGCGTATAGGATTGGAAGGCTCAAAACTTCATTATAAAACAGAAAACGATTCAATTTCTGAAGAGCTTTCAGCAAAAGATCACGCCATAGCATTAAAAGCTATCACCGATCTTTTAATGGATTCTGAAAAAGGCGTTATTAAAAACGCTGAAGAAATACCTGCTATCGGGCACAGGGTTGTACACGGCGGGGATAGTTTTTCTAAAACCATAGTGATAGACGAAAAGGTAAAGGCGAAAATTAAAGAATATTTTTCCCTGGCACCATTACACAATCCGCCAAATTTAAAAGGTATTGAGGTAGCAGAAGACCTTTTTCCAAAAGCCACACAGGTTGCAGTTTTTGATACTGCATTTCATAGAAGTATCCCCGAAAAGGCTTCACAGTATGCAATTCCTACAGAATTTTTTGAAAAGCATCATATCCAGTTGTACGGATTTCACGGAACAAGTCATAAATATGTGACCGAAAGAGCAATTGAATATCTACAAAAAGAGAATTCTAAAATAATAAGTATTCACCTGGGAAATGGGTGTAGTATTACGGCTGTAAAAGATGGGAAAAGTGTAGACCATTCCCTTGGTTTTGGGCCTGTTAACGGACTTATTATGGGAACCAGGAGTGGAGATATAGACCAGTCGGTTATTTTTTATCTGGTGGAACAATTGGGATATTCAGCCCAGGAAGTAAGTGATATTTTGCATAATAAAAGCGGTATGTATGGGCTTACCGGTTATAGTGATCTTAGGGATATTGAAGAACAGGCCGAAAAGGGAAATAGGCAGTGCCAGTTGGCATTGGAAATGAATGCCTACCGAATTAAAAAATATATAGGAGCTTATACAGCTGCGATGAATGGGGTGGATGCGCTTGTGTTTACTGCTGGAATAGGTGAAAACAGCGACGTTATTCGAAGTCTGGTTTGTAAGGATATGGATTTCTTCGGAATAAAACTGAATGAAGAAAAAAACAAACAACGCCTGAAAGAATTGAGAACTATAAATGCTGAAGATTCTCAAGTCCGCGTGTTGGTTATTCCTACAAATGAAGAATTAGAAATTGCACAGCAAACTTATAAATTGAAAATATAATAAGGGGAAAGTAAAGTCTTAAATAAGATATTTACTTACCAGGTTTAATTTTTCCTGTAAAGCTTTAGATTGATGTTTGTGACTCAATAAAGTGTTTCTCAAACTTCCGTCTGTTAATAATTGAAGTGTTTGATACAGCTGTTTGAAAAACCGATTTTCCATTTCGGTGCAAATTTGTCCCGATTTAGGGTTCGTATTCATACTTAAATTTTGGTGCATTTTCAACACTTCTTTTTTACATTTTAATAGAAGATCTTCCAGATATTCCTGGTCTTTTGCATCTAAAATATGCCTGTCTAAATCATCCTTCAATGCTTTTTTATGATTGTATAATGATTTAAACAATTTCTTTAAAAAGATTTTTTTAGTCGTTAAAATACAGTGTTTATAGTATATCGCCGAAGTGTAATTAGCAATATAATATTTTTCCAGATGGTCTACTTCAGAAGGTTTCCTCAACATCATTTTCCCGCTTTCATTTTTAATACATTCCTTAATTGGAAGTATTAATTATTTGTAAGAAATTTACAGGAAAACTGGAAAAATACCTGTTAAATAAGATTAAACAATTATTAAAAATTACTTAATGTAATTGATTCGTTTTGAGATTTTAATTCAATTATATTAAATAGATATTATTGGGCTAGCGCTCTTAGTTAAATTAAAAAATAATAGCTGCCCCGGAAGTTTATTCCGGGGCAACTATTATTAAAATCATTTTAACTGGCTTTAATTTGCTCAACGAAATCTGAAAATACTTTTTTATGAAGTTCAAGATCCAAATCGGGGGATACAGATACACGGGCAATATAATCTTTGTCGTCTTCTTTGGTCGTTCCTTGCGTAGATGTTGCAGGTATCGTCCAGTAACATCCTTTTAACTGCCCATAACTCACACAATACTTACTTTCATTCGGGATATTACTAATCATCATATCGATCAGTTTTTGATTTAATGCTCGTTTATAAGCCTCTCTTTCTTCATCTGTATTTCCTTTCGTAGGAAGATCTAATGAAAAAACAGATGGTGTAAAGCCCTGTTCAGCTAATTCTTCTGATACAAAATTGATTTTCGCCGTTGGTAAAGTCTCTTTGATATAGTTTACAAATTCACGTGTGTTTTTATAAGCATCTTTAATCCTTTGATTCATAGAAGGCAATTGCTCTGCTAAAATTTGAACTTGAAGATCTGTAGCTTCGTTATCACAAATTATCAGGTGTTTTTCTATTTTATCTAACAAAGCTTCAGCTTTATCATTAGTTACACAGTAACCGGCAGTACATTTTCCGCCACTTGGAAATTTTGATCCACTAACATAAGAAATGGTCCTGATATCTGAGAGTATGCCATCATCAGCTAAGAATTGTACGTTAGGACAAAATGTTTGATCTAAAATAAATACGGGATCAATTGCAGTTTCACCGGTTGTAGTTTTACGCACTTTACTTAAAACCTCTTTTAATTTTAAAAGATCCGGAACTTCCACCCTGGGATTGGTCGGGATTTCCGCAATAATGTAAGGAACAGCATCATTTTTAGCAATTTCCTCTAATACAGAGTCAATACTTTGAACCATATCGTTATCGCCGTCAACAAGTAAATCGACTATTTCAACATTATCAATACAAGCAGCTACCCGCCGGGCCTGGTCGTTTGTTCCGCCATAACAATTTGGAGGCACAACAATTTTGATAGCCTTTCCTGGATGTTTTTCAAGAGCATCGTCTATGAGCCCCATCATGATCGCATATTGAACAGATAGCCCACAAGAACCAAGTAGCGCTGTTGTATCTGTGCCTGTAATCTTTTTAATTGAATCAATTACAATTGCTTTGTTTGTTTCAACATCAGATTTCTTTTGATTAGAAACTGATTTTCCTGTTAACTGCTGCAAGGCAGAAAAACAATCGGCCGGTGTCATTGCAATGGTCTCTCTTCTTCGCACGTGTTGTATACCGGAAACGTAACTCTCGTTTTCATTCCCATTTACTATTAAAACACTTCCCAAGTCAGGATGTATACTAACAAAAAAGTCGATATTAGGATTAAGATCAATTTTGCCAATTTCGTCTTCTTGGGAAATAAAAACAGTACTGCCGTCAAATTCAGAAATCCCTTCAGTATTCTCAATCTGCTTCAATTGAAAATTATAACCGTAAACACGTTTTATTGCATCTGCATCAAAATAATCGGGTAGTTCCCCGGTATATACGATTTGAGTCTTTTTATTGTCGAATAAATTCTTTCGTAGAACGGCTAAAGCAGGAATCGTCCTTGATGAAAAACTAATAACATTATCTGGTTCCAGGTCATTTAGTTTAGCTATTGCCCATTCCAGGATCGAGGATAAAGGATGACCTAATCGAATATAGTCGAAAGCCGTTGGTAATTTACTAAGTGGTGATGTTTCAGAATTGTTAGCTGCAAACAAGCTTTCAAACTGCTCTAAAAACTCAGTTTTAGCTAATTTTTCATTATAAATATCTAATCGATGGGTTGTTAGTTTCAACCAATCTGTTGGCATATTTTGTAATATATCATCAATATAATTTAGCACTTTATCGTCCTTCATAATCTTTACTTTTAGATAGGTCGGCAATATAAATTAATTAGATTTATTTTATAATTTTTCCGTTCGTTTTGTTGAATTCCATTATAGCTTTTGGTTATTGAAAAGTTGTGGAGGAACGAGTATCATTATTATTACATAGAGGAATTTTCAGGCTTGGATATATTGCCGTGCTGCCTTGTTTTAATTGAAGATGTAGCAGAACAAAAAACGGGGGATAAGATATTATCACCTATTGCTTTTAAAATATCTAATTATTTCGGAAAGCTTAATCTTACAATAGTAATAGGGGAGCGATAACACCAACTCTTAATTCATTTCTGTTATAGTTGGCTGCTCCCAGTGTTTCTTTGGCATAAGTTGAATAATCATAATACCGGCCAATATAAGCTAAGAAAAACCGAATGTCAATGTCTTTAAACGGACTGTAATAAATGGTTGGGATTATTCCATAACTGGTTCTCATGTGGTCATTATCGGTTTCCATATTGTCATAGGCGCTGCTAGTCATCAGGGTTAGTAAGCCTTTGAATTTTGGGCTGAAGCGATGTTCTGCTCTTAACCAGTTTTCGATATACCTAACATTTTCAGCCAAAGTACCGTCAGCGAGAAGATTGGTCATAATACCCTTGGTATCCACCTGTTCATAACTGTAATGAAAATCGTACATTAGGGTGAAATCCCGGTTTTGGTATTTATGGCCTAAGGTAAAAAAATAGGTTCCTCTGTTTTTTACTTCATTGCCATAACTAAGGCTATAAATGGTTTCTAGTTTTCCATCAAAAAAGTTTCCACGCCAATTTCCAACAACGGAAACCGGCCAGATAGGTTCCTGGATATTTTCTGCAATCACATCGCCGTAAAGATCCTCATAAAGCATAGTACGCGAATTTAATACCTGCAAGCCAAATACGTGGTTTTCAAAAGCCTGATAAGTGATTCCGGCTCCTGTGACAAATGCCAGGGCATTGCCATAAATATCATTATATTCCAAAACATACAGAGGGCTGAACTCATATTCATAACCTCCATAAAACGGATTCATTTTTCCAAGTCTAATATTAAGTAACGGACTCGCTTTAACATCTATATAGGCAATTTCGATATTGTTGCCCAGTTGGTCCAGGCTTTGCACATTCCCGCCTTTATTAAAACGGTGTCTAAACCGAAAATCCACTTTTTCGTGTAATTTGCCCGAAATTCCAAGGGCTGTAAATCCATTTTGAAACTGCATCCCGTTGTAATACTGGTCTCCGCCTCTAAATTTATATGCTCTAAACTCCATACGCATATCGAAGGTGAAATTTATATTTTTTAGGAGCTTTTTCTGGTCT
This sequence comes from Salegentibacter lacus, assembly GCF_020164555.1. Taxonomy (GTDB): domain Bacteria; phylum Bacteroidota; class Bacteroidia; order Flavobacteriales; family Flavobacteriaceae; genus Salegentibacter; species Salegentibacter lacus. The sequence goes on from NZ_JAIQZB010000017.1 coordinate 7,708, forward strand.
ACGGAAATTAAAGGTTCAGCCAGACTGTCGTTTTGTTGTGAAAATCCCAATAAGGAGATCAATAAAAACACGCTTATTAAAAATGACTTTATCATAAAATTTAAGATTTAAATTTTAGTGGAATTGTTCGCAGAAACGTAATCAATTAAAGCGTTTGGTTTAATAAGTAAACTTTATTTCTACAGTATCCTTCTAAATTTACTGAAATTAATTAAAATTAGAATAATTTTTAGAGAAGCTATTGCAGGAAAGTGCGTGTTTTAAGCCATTTTCAGAAGTTTTTGGCTACAATTTATAGTATTAATTCACCTTTTAATTCATAATGTTCGGCAGTCTTATCATACCTTTTTAAAAGTGGTTTTGCATTTTCCGGAATATAGGCTTGTTCATAATTTTTTCCGGCAAAGATCTTTACAGAATCCATTGAATCAAATTGAAGCGTTAGAAAGAATTCTACTTCATCAATTTTGTTCTTTGCAGCGATATTAACTTTTTCCAGCCCATCAACTCCGTTCTTTTTTACTGTAGGGAATACTTCATTAACTAACAGATCTTCATAAGCAGAAGCATTTTCTAAGGTAGTCCAGCCTTTCCAGGTTCTGATAATTTTTAATTTTTTATTCATTATGGTTTGATTGTGTTGTTTTCCGTTCCTGGTCCTAAAAATATTAATTCTTAAAGTGAAATGCGCTAGGAACTTTAAACCATGTTCTAATATGGTGGTTTAGTGCTTTTTCACAACATAAGTCTTTGTTAACTTATCATATAAGTTCTGATTCTTTTCGTCCCATAAGATCCAAATATTTGGAATTATTAAATAACCCGACAAATTTTTAAGAGCTTCTCTTAAGGCTCCTTCGTCGTACTTTTTAAAATCCTCGCCGTTTTCTACGGAAATAACTTTAAGTCCAAAAATCTTGTGACCAATATTCCCTATAAAGAGAGGATAGAAGATAGCTCCTAAGATTAAACTTTGAATTATTCCAAAAAGCATATCTGTTAAATCTGCATCAGAGTTTAAAACTTCAGAAATAGGAGTTCCTAAGACTGTGTAGATTAATATGAAAGCCATTAAAATAATTATGGATCTTACAATTGCAGCTACTAATCTGTCGCCTTTGGAAGCTAGCTCGTATCCGTGAACTCTTTTCATTTCTATTTTCAATTAAGATGATTTGCCGGTTTAACTGTTTTTTAATTATAATGTTAAATTAGATTTTCTCGAAAACACTCATTATTTTTCTTAATGCGACTTAAGTTAAATTTTAAAAATTTTCTTAGACTTTTCCATTCAGCCTTAATTACACTTTTGGAAATTTCTGTGATTTTTTCAATCTGTTTGTCTATAAGATTACCATCCAGTTTATTTAAGTCTTCTCGATGTAGTTGTATTGAAATTTTCTGTATTATCTCCTCTATTTTTTTATGATCTTTTTCTTCAGAATTCAGTTATAAGAATATTCTTTGTGCTAGAACATCTGATCTCATATGAGACTCAATATAGTCGGAATAATATTTTTTTGAAACAGTATAAATTTCCTCCTCGCTTTTTCCTTTGCTTTCGACTATTTGACGTTCTAAAATCATAGAGCAATGAGCGATTTCTGTTGTATAACTGCTAATATCACTTCTTAGATTTTATATCCATTTTATTCTTGAACTAGAAATTATATTACTTTTTACTTGATATAATGCAATTAAACTAGCGACTAATGCTAAAAAAATTGTGATAGCATTTGTCCAAATTTGAGAATAACCGGAACTTGCTGTCAGTTCTAGTGTATGTTGAAAATGATAAATTGAATCTTCTATTTTCAAAGTATCGGATACTATTGAATCTTGAGGTATTTTCATATTTTACTTATGCGCCACGGTGTTATATCCCGCGAAATATAAAGCTTTAATCAGAAATATTTCAGGATAATAGCAGGTTTAGACCCTTTTAGCAATAATTTGATAACTACCTAAAAAGATCCTTATACTCCACAAAGAAAGCTTCCATTTGTTCCATATTATCATTCAGGAATTTCATCGCTTCCGGCCATTGGTTTCGGTTATGGATACTCACATTGTTTAACTGAACATAAACCCGGGAGATTAATTTTCCTTCAGGAAGTTCGTATTCTTCATCAAATTCAGCTTCAGGTAAATATTCCGAAGTCAGGATTTTTTTCAGTGAAAGCAGCTTTTGAAAGTAATAGGCTCGAATCAGTGGGTCTTCATCTAAAACATCTATGGAAACCTGGGCAAATTTTCGGTTAAACGTGAATTTTAACTGTAGCTCTTTTATACCGGTATCATAAAGCAGCCATTTTCTACGAAAAACGATTCCAAAACTTGTCCAGAACTGCTGTCTTAATTTTTTGCTTTCGGCTTTGCTAAACATATTAAATAAAATAAGCCAGTAAAATTCCGCCGACAATCACCGCCAGCTTAGAAATGTTGAATTTATGATTCTTTGAAGCTTCGAATAGGATAGTGGTAGAAACGTGCAGAAAAATACCAATCACCAGCGCGTTGATGTAAATTGAAATGTCCTGAAGCAAACTGAACTGCGATTTAAAGAAACTACCAAGTGGCGTCATTAAAGCGAAAACCGCCAGAAATAATACGACTTTAAGTTTACTCAAATTAGAATGAATAAGAAAGACCGAAAGTATGGTCGCTACCGGAATTTTATGAATCACAACGCCGTGGAGAATATGATCGCCTTCATCCATTGGGAAACCCTCCAGGAAAGCGTGAATGCTTAAACTTATTAATAATAAAATCGGGAATTTATTCATCCCCTCCTGTTGATGTAAATGCCCGTGCTCAATCCCTTTTGAAACAAATTCAAGCATAATTTGCAGCAATAAACCAAGCATAATGAAAATGCCAACTTCCTCGGTTCCGTTTAAATAAACTTCGGGTAGCAATTCAAATATGGTAACTGCGAGGAGATACGCACCACTAAAACTAAGCAGCAATTTAAAACCGGTGGAGGAGGAGGGTTTTAAGAAAACAGCAATAAGGTAACCGCCAATTACAGAAATTAAGGGTAAAATATAGATCATTAATTAAGGTCAAAATAATTAGTAAACTTCCCCGGGACACACCTCAAGGCCTTGCCCGAAGCTAATCGGGATTAAAAAATAAATAAGCGACACTGGTGACGGCTATTTAAAATCTCATTAATCGAGTTAAAAAACTAAGTCGTAAATGCATCGGTTATATTTCAGCATCCCCAGCCGGCAATACCATTATTCAGCAAAATTACCCTATTTTTGTGGACTATAAAAAACCGATATGGAAAATAATTTTAAAATGATTGCCAAGACCATGTATGGTTTTGAGCCAGTTTTGGCCAAAGAATTAATGGCACTTGGCGCTATGGATGTAAAAGAAGGAACAAGGAACGTGAGTTTTGTGGGCGATCTCGGCTTTATGTATAAGGCCAATCTTTGCCTGAGAACCGCAATTAAAATCCTGAAACCATATCAAAGTTTTAAAATATTTTCTGAAGAAGATCTTTACAAGCAAATCTACGAATTACCTTGGGAAAACTTTATGGATGTGGACGATACCCTGGCTATTGATGCTACGGTACATTCTGAAACTTTTACGCATTCCCAGTATATTTCCCTTAAAACCAAAGATGCCATTGTGGACAGGTTTCGGGATAAGTTTGATAAGAGACCAAATGTAGATCTTGATTTTCCAACCTTGAGAGTCAATATTCATATTGAAAAGAATTTTTGCAATGTTTCTTTTGATTCCTCGGGGCAGTCTTTGCACAAACGTGATTATAAAACCGCAACCAATATCGCACCAATAAACGAAGTTTTAGCTGCTGGAATGTTATTGCTTTCAGGTTGGGACGGGCAATGCGATTTTCTGGATCCTATGTGTGGTAGTGGTACCATTTTAATTGAAGCCGCAATGATTGCCTGCAATATTCCGCCAAATTTAAACCGAAAGGAATTCGCTTTTGAACGTTGGAAGGACTGGGACGAAGATCTATTTGAAAAAATTGAAGTTTCTGTGCTGAAAAAAGTAAGGGAATTTCATTTTAGTATTAAAGGTTATGATACCGCTCCATCTGCAGTGCATAAAGCCATTGATAATATTGAAAATGCCAATCTTACTGAATTTATAAAAGTAAAAAGGCAGGATTTCTTTGAATCTGAAAAAGAAGGAGAAAGGCATTTACATATGTTATTCAATCCGCCTTACGGGGAACGTTTGGAAATCGATATGCCAAAATTCTATAAATCAATTGGAGACACGCTGAAGCAGGCCTACCCGGGAACCGATGCCTGGTTTATTACTTCTAATCTTGAAGCCATAAAACACGTTGGTTTAAGGCCATCCAGAAAAATAAAACTTTACAACGGTGCCCTGGAATCTAAATTGCTGAAGTACCAGATCTATCAGGGATCAAAAAAGGCGAAGTATCAGGAGTAAAATTTTGATCTGTATTCTCGCAGTTTGAGAGCTGAAGAACTTTTAAACTGCGGGAAAACTACTTTTTTATTTCTTATAAAAAGGAATCAAATAACTAATAGTGTAGCCATAACCAACCCCAATATTGCTGTCGTCGTAAGTTCGGTTAAAACCGGGAATAGCGAGATTATCGAAATTATTCGGAGTGGTTTGGAATAATCTTCTTTTTAACTGAACATTAAACGAGAGAAATAGATTATTAAGTACTTCAACCTTAATCCCTGCAATTAACTCTACCCAACTAGCAGTTAAGCCGGAATATTCAATAGTTTCAGAGCTTATATCAGGTTCAAAAAAAGGATTTGTGGTATAAATCTGGTATTCCTCAAGATCTTGAGTGAAAGTTGAAAATCCATAACGCGCACCTATAAAAATCAGGTTTTCCATTCCTGTCCAGTTTTCATAGGCATTATAATCGGCGCCGAGTTTTATATAACTTCCACGAGACGTTAGGCTAATATTATCTTCAGTATAACCAATACTTTCATTCCCTAATTCTGCGGCAGCGTAATAATTTTTATAAACTCTGTAATCTCCTAAAATCTCAAAACCCGAATAATCATCCTGAAAAGCAGTTCTTAAAAGTTTGCTTATATCAGCACCTACCCGAAGCCCGAATTTTTCACGATTGGCCAGACTATCCTGTATTTCTGTTTGTTGTACCGCCGTTTCCTGGCTCAGCAATGGCCCGGCAAGAAACAGGAAAAGTATACTAAAAATATATGTTGATATGTGATTCTGTATCATCTTCAATATTGGGTTCTTCTATAATATAAGAATCTATCCATTCGCCGTCTTCCCCGCCTTCAATAGTTAATTTTAGACTATTATAAATTACTTTATAAGCACAGGCACGATTTACATAAACTTCCTCGGTTCCATAGGTAAAGGTTAAAGTATCGGTATCTGGCGTGAATTCAGGATCTTCTTCGTCTACTTCAGCATCGAAAAGCGTGAAAGTATAGGTTGTAGTATTTTGATTAGTCCTTAATGGAATTTGAATGGAATCTCTATTTATTCTTTGATATAAAGTCTTAACAGAATCGTTTACTATAGACCTTACACTTAAATTGGTAGGTCTTTTGAAGCTTTCACGATCATCAACATCATAAAAACTCAATATCAGCATAGGCGTGGTTGGAGTGCTTTCAGGACAGATATCGTCACGTTGGCAACCCAGAAGGAGCAAAAGCAAACCAAGCAGTGGAATAGACCTTTTTAAAAAACTTTTATTCATTTATTTTCTTTCTAAGCAAACAACATTTTCTACGTGGTGAGTTTGTGGGAACATATCTACGGGCTGTACTTTGGTAACCTTATAAAATTCATCCAGCATAGAGAGATCGCGGGCTTGTGTGGCCGAGTTACAACTCACGTAAACAATGCGCTTTGGCAATATACCAATTATTTGAGCAATTACATCTTTGTGCATTCCGTCCCGTGGCGGATCAGTAATTATAACGTCTGGCTGGCCGTGATTATTGATAAATTCTTCAGAAAAAACTTTTTTCATATCGCCTACAAAAAACTCGGCATTTTCAATCTGGTTGCGTTCGGCATTTTCTTTGGCGTCAATAATGGCTTCCGGAACAACTTCAACCCCAATTACTTTTTTTGCCTTTTTCGCAACAAATTGAGCGATGGTTCCGGTTCCTGTATAAAGATCGTAAACAATTTCGTCTCCTTTTAAATTGGCAAAGTCACGGGTTATTTTATATAATTCGTAAGCCTGGGCAGAATTGGTTTGATAAAAAGACTTTGCGTTTATTTTAAACTGAAGTCCTTCCATTTGTTCAAAAATATGGTCACGCCCTTTATAACAAATCACCTCCTGATCGTAAATAGTGTCGTTTCCTTTTTCGTTAATTACATATTGAAGCGAAGTGATCTCAGGAAACATTTCGGCCACCGCATCCAATAGCAATTCCCGCTTCTCCTTGTTTTCGTGAAAAAACTGGATTAATATCATAATTTCACCGGTAGAAGAGGTACGAATCATTAAAGTTCTTAATAAACCTTCCTGTTTGCGGGCATTGAAAAAGCTTAAACCGTTAGCTGTACCAAATTCTTTTACAAAATTTCTAATGGCATTGCTGGGATCCTCCTGTAAGTGACACTTCTTTATATCAAGGATCTTATCCCACATTCCCGGAATATGAAAACCGAGGGCATTTTTATCGTCGAAATCTTTTCCACTGTTTATTTCATCAGGAGTGAGCCAACGGCTATCGCTGAAGGAAAATTCCATTTTATTACGGTAAAAGTAAATTTCTTTACTTCCTAAAATAGGAGTAACCTCGGGCAGTTCAACTTTACCTACCCGAATAAGATTATTTAAAACCTCATCTTGTTTGTATTCCAGTTGATATTCGTAACCCATATTTTGCCATTTGCAACCTCCGCAGGTTCCAAAATGCTGGCAAACCGGTTCTACACGTTTATCTGAAAATTTTTGAAATTGAATAGCAGTTCCCTGGTAGTAAGATTTTCGTTGTTTGGTGGTTTTTATGTCGGCTACATCACCGGGTACCACATTATCAATAAATATTACACGGCCATCTGGCGATTTCCCAATTCCTTTTCCTTTTCCGCCGGCACCGGTAACTTCTACGGCTTCAAATACCTTGTTTTTATTCCTTCTTCCCATAGCGCAAAAATAGAATAATTGTAAAGATTTATTCCCTGTGTTCCTAAAAATTCCGACAAACATTTAGTAATTTGCGAAAACTGAATTATTTGGATGATTTCTCTCCAAAAGTGCCTTACAGGCTTGCAAAGAAGGAATTATAAAAGTTAACAGATAAAAAACATTCAAATGCCATTAGCAGAAATTAAATCTTCAGAAGAAGCAATTAAACTGGAAGACAAACATGGAGCGCATAATTACCATCCGCTACCTGCAGTTTTAAGCAAAGGGGAGGGAGTTCACGTTTGGGATGTGGAAGGAAATAAATATTACGATTTTCTTTCGGCTTATTCCGCTGTAAACCAGGGGCACTGCCATCCAAAAATTGTAAATGCTATGTATGAGCAGGCTTCTAAGTTAGCGCTAACTTCAAGGGCTTTCCATAATGATATATTGGGAGCTTATGAGCAATATGCTACCGAGTATTTTAAATTTGATAAAATACTGCCTATGAACACAGGGGCAGAAGCCGTGGAAACCGCGATTAAAATCGCTAGAAAATGGGCTTATGAGAAAAAAGGAGTTAAAGAAACCGATGCTCAAATAATTGTTTGTGAAAATAATTTTCACGGAAGAACAACCACCATCATTTCGTTTTCCAACGATGAAGGAGCCAGAAAGAACTTTGGACCTTATACCCCAGGATTTATAAAAATAGCTTACGATGACATTGACGCGTTAGAAAGAACTATAAAAGACAACGACAATATCGCCGGTTTTCTGGTAGAACCTATTCAAGGTGAGGCTGGAGTTTACACCCCTGCCAGCGATTATATGATGAAAGCTAAAGAAATCTGTAATAAAAATAATGTTCTTTTTATGGCAGATGAGATACAAACAGGTATCGCCAGAACCGGAGCATTACTTGCGGTTTGTGGAGACTGTACATGCGAAGGCCATTGTGAGCGTCAGGAAACCTATAGTAGACCAGATTTGCTTATTTTAGGAAAAGCACTTTCTGGAGGAAATTATCCTGTTTCTGCTGTATTAGCAGACGATGAGATTATGAATGTTATTCAGCCCGGGCAACACGGTTCTACTTTTGGGGGAAACCCTGTAGCCGCTGCAACTGCGGTAGCTGCACTAGACGTAGTTAAGGACGAGAATCTTGCACAAAATGCCCGAAAACTGGGTAATTTGTTTAGAAGACTTATGAACGATTATATAAAGGACTCCAATATTGTTGAACTGGTAAGAGGTCGCGGACTTTTAAATGCAATTGTGATTAATGATTCAGAAGATAGCTCAACAGCCTGGGATATTTGTATGGCATTAAAAGAGAACGGACTTTTAGCCAAACCGACCCACGGTAATATTATTCGTTTTGCACCGCCGTTAGTGATGAACGAAGAGCAAATTAGAGATTGTGTAGATATTATTACTACTACTCTAAAGCAATTTGAGAAGTAAATTTTATTTTCAAAATACATTAACTAAAAAAGCCAGCTATTTCTAGCTGGCTTTTTGCTTTTTAAGGGAAAAACAAATTATTGATTTTGTTCAATTTCTCTTAAAATTTCTTCCTGCATTTCGTAGATTCCTTCAAAACCTCCATACATAATAAGCATTACAATAGAGCTAATTAAACTAATGGCACTCAATACAAGACCAATAATAGCAAGGATTTTTCCAGTTTTTACATTTTGATAACCGGTGTATAATTCAGGTTCGGCGTTGTAGATCTCGGTGGCGCGTTTGGCCATTACAAGAGCTATAATTCCGAAAATAATTCCCAGAACACCATAACAGCAGCATCCTATAATAGAGAGGATCCCGAAAATTAAAATTAAAGTTGAATTTGGTAGTTGTTGTCTTTCCATAAAGATTGGTTTATTGGGTTAGTTGTAAGTAATTATTCATTTTTATTAAATAGCTAATCAGCATTACTGCCCCGCTCAAAATAATAAGCGCGATTTTTATCTGAAAATCATACCTGAATTTTACAAATAGATTTACAATTAGAAAAGCGAGTAAAATTAAGATGGGATAGATTCCCGGAAACATATAAAAAGCCTGACTAAATTCTGCTTTAAATACAAGTAATAAGGCACGTTGTCCACCACAACCAAAACAATCTACTCCAAAGAGGCTTTTGTTAAGACACGGCAACATAAAATCTTCCATAACTAATTTTTAATGCTAATCTTACTGGTGAATTCTATATTGTCAGAAGAGATTAGTTTCAGGATATAGATGGCGTCCTGCAATCCCGAAGTGGGTACGGTATAGTTAACACTTCCTACTGGCATTGTTTTATTATATATCATTTGTCCGTTAAGATCATATAACAATATTTGTTTTAAATCAGATTGCACCATCTGTATCTCCAATTGCGCCTTTAGATTATTTTGAACAACCAAGGCTTCAGGAATTAAAAATTCTAATTCTTCTTCTGGCAGTTCAGATTGCAAATTATCTTCTTTTTCTTGAATAAAACTAATAAAAAATCGGTTACTATAGTTTCCTTTTGGTAAATCTATTGATAAAACACCTTCATCTAAACGATTATAGGAATCTATTTCGGCGTCAAAAAGATAAATGTTTTCTGTCTCAAATTGCCTGAAATCATTCAGGTTGAAAGTCAAATGAGAATCTTCAGATAAATTAATCAGCAACGGAATTTTATCATTCTTTCTAAACGGTCTAACCTGAATATTATAAAACGCTTCTTCAATATTCCAGCCTACATCATTTTCCAGAACCCCATAAACCTTAGCATCCATCGCCCAATCGGCATCTTTAGAAGAATCTTCCCGAAAAGCTAAAAGCAAGGGGCGGGTGTAAAGATCATTAAATGCTACATTGAGTTTTAGTAACGGGATCTCACTTCTTTGCTGATTTTTAAATTCTGAAGTTTGAGAATTCTCTTTCTGAAATCTCCGTTGGGAATTTTTAAAATGGATGAAACCGTTGTTTCTGCCTCTTACCATAAAACCTTGGGCAATGGGAGAATATTCGCGAGCAATTTCACTGCCGGTTTCCCCGGAATTTCCGGTTTCTTCTCCGCCTCCATTATAAGTTTTAAAAACTGCAGGAGCATAAGCATTAGCACCGGGAGAATAAGAGCCATAACCGCCTTCATAGTCTTTTAGATCGTGTGAGTTACCATTGGTTCTGGAATCCCAGAAATAAGCAATTCCTGTACTAACCGGATTTTCCAGTAAAAAACTTTGTAAATGCAGCGCTGAAGGATAGGGGTTGCCCACTAAAACGTTTTGGTCTTCATTAATTGGGACTTTAATTTCACCATCATTAGGTAAACCTCTAAAATCGTAGCGTTGCTGGTTACCGGGGTTATTTTCTACACCATTAATAAGCCTGTGGTCGGTACCATTTACACCTTTCATGCTAAAGCCTTCTCCGGGTTCAACATCAAAATTAACGCCTACATATTGCCAATCAGAATATTCGGTGCCGGAATATTTATAGATCCATCGACGGGAAATTTTTAAAGGATTGGAACTGCCTTCTAAGCCGCCTGTAACTTGAACGGGGTTGCTGTTGGTTTTGCTTTTTGGTTGAAAAATCATTGAACCGAATTGATTCGGACTAATATTGTCTTTTACCGGAAGCGCCCAATAATTATAATCGAAAGCGTTTGAGGTGCCTTCCTGAAAAACTGAGATAAATCCGTTCCCCGAATTTAGATTTGTGCTTTTTTCTCCTTGCAGTAATTGTGATTCTTTTCGAAGATAAATGCTCGCTTCCGTTTCAGGAGAGTTGTTTTTTTTCAGGTTAATTTCATCTTCAACATACAAAAAGCGATCACTAAGATAAATATACGAATCTCCGGTTATGGAGGGCGAAATGTGCAATTGTGCATTTCCGTAGTAAAAAGAGAAAATAAAAGCTAAGAAGTATATTTGCCTCATAATTCCTGTAACTTTGCAGAAAATACAAGAACCGTTATTTTAAGCATTTTATAAATAAGGGATAACAGGTAAAAAAATGAATAATTCTCAGGTAATAAATACAATTTTAATAGTAGTAGGTGGTGCACTTTTAATCTATGCGATTGCAGTTGAAAATGCTCACGCCTATTTTAAAATTGGGGGACTCATAGTAATTATGCTCGGTCTTTACCGGGCTACAAATTTTTGGGTAGCTACCAAAGACGATCACAAGGAAGACGAAAATAACGAATAATGGAGCTTAAAAAAGGGGATAAAGTCGCGGTTTTAGATGATGTGCTGGAAGGTTATGTAATAAAAACCGAAGCCGGCACCGTTTATATTGAAACTACCGATGGTTTTGAAATGGAATTTTCTGAAGAGGAATTAGTGAAAATTGAAACTCCTATTGAAGCATTGTCTGATGATGTTGATTTTGAAAAAGTTTTAGCTGAAAAAAAGCTGCCTCCAAAACCAAAGTCACAACGAATAAAACCTAAAGAAAGAAATCTGCCTCCAATGGAAGTAGATTTGCACATTGAAAAACTTACCGCTTCCTCCCGCGGAATGAGCAATTATGATATGCTTAACCTCCAAATGGAAACCGCCAAAAGACAAATAGAATTCGCAATGAGAAAACGAATTCAAAAAATTGTGTTTATTCACGGGGTAGGCGAGGGCGTACTCAAAGCCGAGTTGGATTTTTTACTGGGCCGATACGATAACCTTAAATTTTATGATGCCGATTACCAAAAATATGGTCTTGGCGCTACCGAAGTCTATTTCTTTCAAAATACTTAATCTACTGTATTAATTTTCCTCTTCATCATTTTCTTCTTCCTCTTCGTTTTCCTGTTGCAGGTTAGTAAATTGCTGAAAAGGAATTCTTGTTACATCTAACCTTCCCAGTACATAGGAGTCAAAACGGATATCTTCACCACTTCCATCTTGTCGAATTAAATTGAAATCTTTAATCTCAATGGTAGACCTATAACTTCTTGTAATATGATGATCTAACTGAAGATCGTGTTCAAAATTAGGCAAAGAAACTCCTTCATTTAAATAATTAGGGAGCCCATCTACTTCAGCCGTTGGTATGGGACTTAAGAAATCATCGCTATTTTCGTCAATAGCTCGTTGTACATCCTCGGGATCAATTTCGTGGCGCGTTAAAACCCCATCATTATCGTCATCAGGATCAAGATAATCGGGTATTCCATCTTCATCTGTATCTAAATAACCTTCTGCTGTTGTAGGATCTTCTGGACTGGCATTTTTTTCAGTTGCTGTTGGTACATTATCATTGTCATCATCAATATCTAAATAATCCGGGATACCATCGCCATCAGTATCCAGGTGATTGCCATCGGGATCATAACCTTCTTCACCATTTAATACGCCGTCCCCATCGGCATCGGCATCCAGCCTTATATCATTAAACCTAGTTCTGATTATCACAACTCCACCGGCAGAAACATACTCCTCTAAAACCCTTGGTTCACCGGGTGGAACTCCCTGACAAAAATATTCTCTACCGTTAACTTCACTGTCATAAATTCTGTATACCAGGCGATTATCCTCTCCAGATAGATTAATCTCTATATCCTCGCTAACATCTAATGTTAAGATTGCTTGCGTAAGCGTATCGTTTAAACTATTATCTTTTAATTCCAGAGACATAGATTCGTAAACATCTTCATTATTTACAGCCCAAAGCACTTTTTTATCATCTATTTCACACAAGGTTAGGTCACTATTCTCCAAATCGAAACTGGTCACGGTAATATCCCCGTCGTCACAGGAATAAAGGGCAAAAGAGAAAAATAAAGCGGCAAGAATCTTTTTCATAATATGGTAATATATTCTAAGTGAAACAAAAATAGCGGAATTCAGGATTTTTAGGGCAGGTTCTTTTAAATAATTTTATTTCGCTTAATTTTGCGGCGATGAAAAATGTATACCTCGATTCTGCCGCAACCACGCAAATGCGTGAAGAAGTTATAAACCGAATGACCTCTGTAATGAAAGAGGTTTATGGAAACCCTTCATCTACCCATTCTTTTGGGAGATCTGCCAAGTCGCTAATAGAGCAGGCCCGTAAAACCGTTGCCGGTTATTTAAACGTAAAAGCTTCAGAAATAGTGTTTACTTCTGGCGGGACCGAAGCCGATAACCTGGCTTTAAATTCTGCCGTTCGCGATCTTGGGGTAAAGCGCATAATAACTTCAAAAATAGAGCACCACGCAGTTTTGTATACCGTAGAGCAGCTTCAGGATTGTTTTGATGTTGAGGTAGTTTATGTTGATCTGGATTCCTGCGGAAATGTAAAAGAGGCTCATTTGGAGGAATTACTGAAAACTTCCAATAAAAAGACACTGGTTAGCCTGATGCACGTAAACAACGAAATCGGGAATAAACTGGATATTAAAAAAGTTGGGAAGCTGTGTGAAGAACACGGTGCACTATTTCATTCAGATTGTGTACAGTCGGTAGGGCATTACAACCTTGATTTTAGTGAAATGCCCGTAGATTTTACTGCGGTAAGCGCCCATAAATTCCACGGACCAAAAGGTGTTGGCTTTGCTTTTGTCAGAAAAAACAGCGGTCTAAAACCACTTATTTTTGGAGGAGAACAGGAGCGTGGCCATCGTGCCGGAACCGAAGGCGTACATAATATTGTAGGCCTGGAAGAGGCATTAAAACTTTCATTAGATAATTTAGAGGAAGAAAAAGCTTATATCGCCGATTTGAAAGCTCACTTCATCAAAAAATTAAAAGCGGAAATCCCCGGTGTAAAATTTAACGGCGATTGTGTCGATTTAGAAAAAAGCACATACACCTTAATCAACGTATGTTTGCCGGTACCCGCAGATAAAGCTCTGATGCTGTTATTTCAACTGGATTTAAAAGGAATTGCCTGTTCCAAAGGCAGCGCCTGCCAGAGTGGAAGCGATAAAGGTTCTCACGTTCTAAATGCATTTCTAGAAGAAGAAGATCTTAAAAAACCATCGGTGCGTTTTTCATTTTCAAGATATAACACCAAAGAAGAATTAGATTATGTGGTGAATACCCTTAAAGAGTTTATTGAATCTTAAAAATATTTTTTCGAAGCTGACCTGAGTCATATTTTATAGTTTTTAAGAGCTGTTTCTTTGTACAGAAATACTCCCGTTTGGGGGAAAATATAAAGATATGGCTGAGAAACACGAATATCAGGTAGACCTTACCTGGAAAGAAGACCGTAAAGGAGAAGTTAGCTCTCCCGAATTAACCGATACTATTGAAACTGCAACTCCACCGGATTTTCCTAAAGGAATGCCAAACATCTGGTCTCCCGAACATTTTCTTGTTGCCGCGGTAGAAAGTTGTTTAATGACCACCTTCCTGGCAATTGCCGAAAACTCTAAACTGGATTTTATCAGTTTCAAATCTAAAGCGATTGGAAAACTAGATAAGGTAGAGGGAAAATTTCAAATGACAGAGATCGTTCTAAAACCGGTACTGGAAATCGCCGATGAGAATAATGCTGAAAAAGCAAAACGCATCATAGAAAAAAGCGAAAAAGCCTGTTTGATCTCTAATTCGATAAAAAGTAAAATTATCCTGGAATCTGAGATTGTAATTGTTTCTGAAGAAAAGGTGTAGGAGAATATTTAATAATCAGCTTGTTATCGTCACTCTGAATTTATTTTAGGGTCTAAGTTGTTGATTTTCTTAACCTCCTTACAATGATCTTCTCCTCGTCATCGCGAGCGGATGAACGAAGTGCGGCGATCTGTTTTAATGAATTCCTGTATAAAAATTATCAACAAAACAATGTTTTCCTAAAACAATAATTGTTGGTATCTTTGCAGCCCTAAAAATCGTTTAACTTCTACAGAAACAGGCAGGTGTATGAATAATAAGAAGGTCGCATTTTATACCTTGGGTTGCAAGCTCAATTTTTCAGAAACTTCTACCATTGCAAGATCTTTTAAAGAGGAAGGTTTTGAACGTGTAGAATTCACTGAAGAAGCCGATATATATGTGATCAATACCTGTTCGGTTACAGAAAATGCCGATAAACGATTTAAAACCATCGTAAAACAAGCGCAAAAAGTTAACGAAGATGCTTTTGTGATTGCCGTAGGCTGTTATGCGCAATTAAAACCGGAAGAACTCGCCGATGTTAATGGCGTGGACCTGGTTTTGGGAGCTACTGAAAAATTCAAGATCACCGATTACCTTAACGATCTTACTAAAAACGATCTAGGTGAAGTACATTCTTGTGAAATTGATGAAGCCGATTTCTACGTGGGCGCTTATTCAATAGGAGACAGAACCCGTGCCTTTCTAAAAGTTCAGGATGGTTGCGATTATAAATGTACCTATTGTACAATTCCGCTGGCACGTGGGATTTCTCGAAGTGATAAACTTGAAAATGTATTAACCAATGCTGCAGAAATTTCAGCAAAAGGAATTAAGGAAATCGTTCTTACCGGGGTAAATATTGGCGACTACGGAAAAGGGGAATTCGGCAATAAAAAACATGAACATACTTTTCTCGATCTGGTAAAAGCTTTAGATGAGGTAAATGGTATTGAAAGGTTAAGGATTTCTTCTATAGAACCAAATTTGTTAAAAAATGAAACTATTGATTTTGTAGCTCAAAGCAATACGTTTGTTCCTCACTTTCATATTCCTTTACAAAGTGGCAGTGACGATTTGCTTAAATTGATGAAACGGCGCTATATGAGTTCACTTTATACCGATAGGGTTAAGCAAATCAAAGAGGTAATGCCAAACGCATGTATTGGGGTAGATGTTATTGTCGGTTTCCCCGGGGAAACTGAAGAACGTTTCCTGGAAACCTATAATTATTTAAACGAACTGGATATTTCCTATCTGCACGTCTTTACTTATTCTGAAAGAGATAATACTCCAGCAGCAGAAATGGAAGGCGTTGTCTCTACTAAAATAAGAAAGAAAAGAAGCAAAATGCTCCGCGGACTTTCAGCTAAAAAGAGAAGGGCTTTTTATGAAAGTCAGTTAGGGAATGTATGCACCGTTCTTTTTGAAGGTGAAAACAAAGAAGGCTATATCCATGGGTTTACAGAAAACTACGTAAAGGTAAAAGCGCCATGGGATCCTGGATTGGTAAATACACTGCATCAAATTGAATTAATATCAATAGATGAAGATGGTTTGGTTAGGTTTGAATTTGTTTCAGAAAAAATAGCGGTTTAAATATTGATCCCAACCGGCAGCAGGTCTTTGTATTTTCTTCGGTTTTTGCGCATAAATTTAGCAACATCTGGGCTGGTGGGCATTACACGCGTATTTCGCTCTTTAATTTCTTCTAAAACAGCTTCAATAAAAATATCCATATAGCCATCTTCTTTAAGAGCTTCGGGCATAAAAACTTTGGTTAAAAATATTTTTCGCTCCTGTTGCGCATATTCTATGGTGGCAAGCTGTTGATTTATGGTAGTTTCAAATTGTCTTAAGAACTCATTATCGGTAATTATAATTTCTTCGGCATTCATCATTTCTCTTTTTTCTGTTATGAACCATTATTACAGCATATATAATCGCTAAGCGCGATAACAATTAACTGATAAAATTTTGTTTGGATGGTTAGTGTAAAGGTAGGTAAATAAAGCCTTTAAAGTTGAATTATTAACAGCAAACAATAAAATTACAGGCTTTAAGAAATTCTCCATTATTTTTAATCTTTCGGTTGTGAAAGCCAAATAAATAGCAGTAATTTTGAGACGTAAACTACTCTGGAATAAGCTTCCGGAGTATTTAAATGAATTATTCGATAAAAAATCGTAATACTTCAAAACTCACTTCTTACGTAAATTTAAGGCATTAAGCCCTTGTTGAGTGTTATATACTTGTTAAAATGACTGAAGAAAACCAGTTGATTCACGTTTATTTTATGCCGGGAATGGCTGCTAATTATTCTATTTTTGAATTTATAAAACTCCCCGAAGATCGGTTTAAAATGCATTTTTTAGAATGGATTATTCCTAAGAAGGATGAAAGTCTAAAAAATTACGCCGGGCGCATGAATAAATATATTGAACATGACAATGCGGTATTAATTGGGGTTTCTTTTGGCGGGATTATTGTGCAGGAAATGGCTAAGAGCCTTAATCTTAAAAGGCTTATTATAATTTCCAGTGTAAAGTGTAGAGAAGAGTTACCAAGACGAATGCGTTTTGCGGCCAAAACAGGTTTATTTAAGCTTATTCCCACCAGCCTGCTGGATTATGTAGATCATTTTGAAAAGATTGCGGTTGGCGATTTTATTAAAAAAAGGGCAAAGCTTTACAGGCAATACCTTTCGGTTAGGAATCAGCGTTATTTAGATTGGTCCATAAAAAATATGGTTTTATGGAATTGTGCTAAGGCCCAGAAAGGCATTGTTCATATTCACGGGGATAAAGATGAGATTTTCCCTATTAAATATATTTCAGAATGTATTACTGTAAAAGGCGGTACTCATATAATGATTTTGAATCGTTATCGTTGGTTTAATAAATACCTTCCTGAAATAATCCTTTCAGGAAATATTGAAAATAAAAATAAATTAATATGAAAATTTTAAAATCTGCCCTGGTAATAGTAGGGCTTTTTACCATTCTGTTTGTAAGTATACAGGCAGCTCAACAGTCTCCTGAGACAGGGAGCGAAAATCAGGTTGAATCTGCAGAGGCTAATCAAAAAGACCGACCAGTAAAAGACTATAATATCTACGCACTCCCAATGCCCGAAAATATAAACTTTGCCGGGGAAGAAGTGCCTATGAACGATCCCGATATTCACGAGAGAATGGATAGGGAATTACTGGTAAATACCTATTGGCAATCTAATGCTTTGCTTTTAATAAAGCGGGCAAATAAATATTTCCCGATTATTGAACCAATTCTTGAAGAAGAAGGTGTTCCAGATGATTTTAAATACCTGGCCGTAATTGAAAGTGGCTTAACCCAGGCGGTTTCTCCTGCCGGAGCCAAAGGTTTTTGGCAGATTATGGAAGGCACCGGAAAAGACTACGGTTTGGAAATTAATGGCAACGTAGACGAACGTTACCACATCGAAAAATCAACCAGGGTAGCAGCTGATTATTTAAAAAAATCAAAAGAAAAATTCGGTACCTGGACGATGGCTGCAGCAGCTTACAATGCCGGAAACAGAGGAGTTGAAAGACAATTAGACCGTCAAAAAGTAGATAATTATTACGAATTGCTACTTGGAGAAGAAACCGGAAGATATATGTTTAGAATCCTGGCGTTAAAAGAAATTTTAAGCAATCCAGAAAAATATGGATTCAATTTTGAAGAAAAACACCTTTATACACACATTCCAACCAAAACAGTTAAGGTTGATACCGTGGTGAACGATTTTGCTGATTTTGCGAAGCATTTCGATATTAATTACAAAATATTAAAAATTCATAATCCCTGGCTTAGGGAAGCGCATTTAAACAACGCCTCGCGAAGAGAATATGAAATCAAGATTCCTGAAGAAGATACTTATACTGCTGTGAAATAAATGGATTACCTCCTGGATAATATTTGGTGGATCTTGTTATCTGCCAATTTTCTAATCGTTCTTATAACGGCCGGTTATGAATTAATGCATTTTAGGGAGCCTGTGAAAAGCATTTCCCTGATTTTCGCATTATTCGTGTTGCCGGTTGTTGGGCTTTTAGTGTATTACTTTTTTGCACAGGAATTCAGAAAAAGCAAATTATTTAACCGAAAAAAACTCTACGACCAGAAAATCATTAAGGATTGGGAAGACAAACTCTTGCTTAATGAGAAAGATTTAATTGACATAGATCGGCATTGTATTGAGCAAAAGATTAAACTGGTTCGTTTACTTCAGAATAATCAGAAAAAGCCGGTCACTTTTCTAAATAAAGTCAGGGTCCTTATAAATGGCGAAAATAAGTTCTCAGCCTTATTTGAAGATATTAATAAGGCCAAGCATCATATTCATATAGAATATTACATTTTTAATAGTGGTAGAATAGGAAACCGACTTATTTTATTGCTCTGTGAGAAGGCAGAAGAAGGTGTGAAGGTTCGCGTGAGTTATGACTATGTGGCTAGCAGACTTTCGTCTAAAGCCGTTAAGAAAATGAAATCTTGTGGAATTGAGGTTTATCCTTTTATGCCGGTTTGGTTTCCAAACCTAACCCGTAAATTAAATTACAGGAATCACCGAAAAATGGCGATCATAGATGGCAGCATTGGATTTATTGGGGGGATTAATATCTGCGATGAATATGTAAACTTTGAGGAAAACCCTAAAGAAAAGCTCTTCTGGCGGGATACGCACCTTAGAATTGAAGGCCACGCGGTAAAATCGTTACAGGCGCAATTTCTGCTGAATTTCAATTTTATCAGCGGGAAGCATCTAACAATTGAAGATAGTTTTTTTCCGAAGATAGATATCCCCGAAACAACAGCGGTACAAATAGCTGCCAGTGGTCCCGATACCGATTGGCAGAATATTATGGAAGCCATTCTAACCGCCATAAATACAGCCGACAAATATATCTATATCACAACCCCATATTTTATTCCGAACAACCAGATACTTACTGCGCTTTGTATGGCAAGTAGAATAGGGGTGGAGGTTAAAATTATTATTCCTGAAAAAGGAGACTCGGTGATCGCCCGTTATGCTACCAATTCTTATATCGAAAAATTACTGGAATCTGGAGTTCAGGTTTTTCATTATCATAAGGGTATGGTGCACGCCAAAACTATGGTGGTAGATGGTGTATTGACTAGTGTTGGTTCCTGTAATCTTGATAATCGTAGTTTTGATATCAACTTTGAAATCAATGCATTTTTATATGACGAGGAAGTTGCTACTGAAATGACTGAAGTCTACAATAATGATCTTAAAGAAACTACCGTATTAACTTTAAATGAATGGATGCAAAGGCCGGCTTTAGAAAAAATTAGAGAAGCACTTGCCAGGCTCTGGGCACCGTTGCTTTAATTATTCAGGAGAAATCACACTCAAGTTTATAGGTTCTTGCTTTGTAGAATTTTCTATAAGATTATCTGTGATAGCCGAATTTATTGCCTCGTAATTGAGTTCAAAAGATTCTTTTTTTGAAATATTGAAGGGATGAAAAACACTCCTTTGTATGTCCATAATTTCACGATCCCCCGCAATTAAATAGCAAGTTGGTAAACCTAAAGAATGTTTCAGGTTTTCTACTACATATGCATGATTGTTTCTGGTTTCATCTACATATAACACATTAATATGTGAATTGAATTGTTTAGAAAGTTTCCTGGCGGTTTCTTTTTTATCCCAAAACAGGATTACAAATTCAATTTTATCCCGGTACTTATCGGCGAGTTCGTTAAGCGCAGGTATTTCTCCTTTGCCAGGAATACACCAGGAGGCGTAGGTTAATAGGTAAACCGGTTTTTTGTAATTGTATAATGCAACTTCTTTTCCTTTAAGATTTAAAAATTTAAAGTTATCTATATATGTACCTTTAAGTTTGGTTTCTACGAAAGTATCAAATAATCTGTCAGCTTCTTTAAATTGTCGGTGTCTATAAGCGTCTTTAGCTTCTTGGTTGTATTTAGGTAAGTGCATAACAAGTGCGTCAGAGAAATAAAGCTTATCGCTTTTCTCTGGCTGGGCTTGAATATTTGAGCCTAAAATAATAAAAAAGAGGAGTAAAAGTCTCTTCATGTACCTTGATAATTTGGGTAAAACAAAGATACTTTGTAAGAAACAAGCACTGAAATATTATCGCTAAAGGGTCAATATTTCGGCTAAAAGTTATGGAATATTTAAGAAAAGCAGAAATTAACTAAAATTATCTAAAAATTAGATTTTTTTCAATTGTTGCTTCATCATCTTGATCTGATCTTTCATCATTCCGTGTTTGTCCAGCTTTTTAGCTTCAGCGAGTAAATTAGTAGCTTCTCTTTTTCGGCGTTTGGTCATCGCGATTCCGGCAAGGTTAAGTTTGGCCATTGCCAGATCCTGATCCATTGCGAGACCTAATTTAATGGCGCGTTTAAAGAATTTTTCGGCCTGGGTTATATTGGTTTGAGAAACCATCAACCCGTGCAGGTACCAGTAATAGCCCTGTTGCTTCTGTGTAAGTGCAGTTTCCGGATTCTTAATTCGGTCTAACCATTTTTTTGCACCGGGAAAATCCTGCTTTCTAAGCCTTAGAAAAGCGAGCAATATCATTTCATTTTTAAAATACAGGAATACAAAAATTAAGGAAAGTAGAACGAACATAATGCCATTTCCAATGTTTCCTTCTATAAATTGCCAGATGGCAAGCCCTAAAATGGCTCCTGCTAAAACTAATTTGATATTCTTGTTAAACATAAATGCTTTTATTTTAGAAGCGGCAAAGGTAAGAAAAACAATTAAAAATAATTTAAATTAGCTCTTGTAATAGTTAAAAAGCTTTGTATATTTGCACGCAGTTTTACAGAGAGCTATAAAAACGATTATTCAGAAGATTTAAAGATATTTAAAATGAAAAGAACGTTTCAACCATCCAAGAGAAAAAGAAAAAACAAGCACGGTTTTCGAGAAAGAATGGCTAGTGCAAACGGAAGAAAAGTCCTCGCCAGAAGAAGGGCTAAAGGAAGAAAGAAAATATCAGTCTCTTCTGAAAACAGACATAAGCACTAATGAGAATTAGGTTTTAAAATATTTAAAGGTGTTACTTTCTTAGTAACGCCTTTTTTTATATCCAATCGCTTCCTTACTTTTATGTTTCATATACTATAATCCTCTTAAAATGCCCAAAAACAACAACCTTAAAAGTATCCTGATTATTGGCTCTGGACCTATTATTATAGGACAGGCCTGCGAATTCGATTATGCTGGAACACAATCTTTGCGCTCTTTACGCGAAGATGGGATAGAAACCATCCTGCTTAATTCCAATCCGGCAACGATAATGACAGATCCGTCAATGGCAGATCACGTTTACCTGAAACCTTTAACCACAAAATCTATTGTGGAAATTTTAAAAGATCATCCAAATATAGATGCGGTTTTACCAACAATGGGAGGGCAAACTGCTTTAAATCTCTGTATTGAAGCCGATGAAAAAGGAATCTGGGAAGATTTCGGAATAAAATTAATTGGGGTAGATATTGACGCAATCAACATTACCGAAGATCGTGAGAAGTTTAAACAACTTATGGGACGAATTGGAATTCCTGTAGCACCGGCAAAAACGGTGACTTCCTATCTTCAGGGAAAAGAGGTTGCCCAGGAATTTGGTTTTCCATTAGTAATTCGTGCTTCTTTTACTTTAGGTGGAAGTGGTGCTTCATTTGTACACGGCCCCGAAGATTTTGATGAAATGCTTACTTATGGGCTGGAAGCTTCTCCAATTCACGAAGTGCTAATCGATAAAGCGCTTTTGGGTTGGAAGGAATATGAACTTGAACTTCTAAGAGATAAGAACGATAATGTAGTAATTATTTGTTCTATAGAAAATATGGATCCGATGGGCATCCACACCGGAGATTCTATTACGGTAGCTCCGGCTATGACCTTAAGCGACACTGCTTACCAGCGTATGCGTGATATGGCAATAAAAATGATGCGTAGCATTGGAGATTTTGCCGGGGGGTGTAACGTGCAGTTTGCCGTAAGCCCGGACGAAAAAGAAGACATTATCGCCGTAGAGATCAACCCAAGGGTTTCAAGGTCTTCAGCTTTGGCGTCTAAAGCTACCGGATATCCAATTGCAAAAATAGCTACTAAACTGGCTATTGGTTATAATTTAGATGAGCTGGAAAACCAGATCACTAAATCTACTTCAGCTTTATTTGAGCCTACTTTAGATTACGTAATTGTAAAAATTCCTCGTTGGAATTTCGATAAATTCGAAGGTGCAGATCGCACCTTAGGCCTTCAAATGAAATCTGTAGGTGAAGTGATGGGTATTGGACGTTCCTTCCAGGAAGCGCTTCATAAAGCCACCCAGTCACTTGAGATTAAGAGAAACGGACTTGGAGCCGACGGAAAAAGTTACACCAAGTACGACGAAATTATAGAAAAACTTACCTACCCCAGCTGGGACCGCGTTTTTGTGATTTACGATGCGATACAGGCGGGAATTCCGCTTAGCCGCATTCACGAGATCACGAAAATAGATATGTGGTTCTTAAGGCAATATGAAGAGCTTTACGCTTTAGATGTTGAGATTTCTAAATATGATAAAGAGTCTTTACCTAAAGATCTATTGCTGGAAGCCAAACAAAAAGGTTTTGCTGATAGACAAATAGCTCATATGCTTGATTGTTTGGAAAGTGAGGTTTATAATAAACGTGTAGAATTAGGCGTAAATAGAGTTTACAAATTAGTAGATACCTGTGCCGCCGAATTTAAAGCCGAGACACCTTATTACTATTCCACTTTCGAAGCCGATATCGAAACTCCAGACGGAAAGCGTTATGTAGATAACGAAAGCAAGGTGAGTGATAGAAAGAAGATTGTGGTTCTTGGTTCCGGTCCAAACCGTATTGGGCAGGGAATTGAGTTTGATTATAGCTGTGTGCATGGTGTTTTAGCCGCCTCAGAATGTGGTTATGAAACCATAATGATTAACTGTAACCCTGAAACTGTTTCAACCGATTTTGATGTTGCTGATAAACTTTATTTCGAACCGGTTTTCTGGGAACATATTTATGATATCATCCGTCACGAAAATCCTGAAGGGGTAATCGTTCAACTTGGTGGACAAACTGCGTTGAAGTTAGCCGAAAAGTTAGATCGCTATGGAATAAAAATTATGGGAACCAGTTTTGAAGCTTTGGATCTTGCAGAAGATCGTGGAAGTTTTTCAAAATTACTTCAGGCTAACGATATTCCTTATCCTGAATTTGGAACTGCTGAAACTGCAGATGAAGCCCTGGCACTTGCAGATGAACTTGATTTCCCAATTTTGGTAAGACCTTCTTATGTATTAGGTGGGCAGGGGATGAAGATCGTGATTAATAAAGATGAGCTGGAAGAAACGGTAGTAGACTTGCTTAGAAAAATCCCGAATAATAAATTATTGCTGGACCATTATTTAGATGGTGCCATTGAAGCTGAAGCAGATGCAATTTGCGACGGGGAAGATGTTCACATTATAGGAATAATGGAACATATTGAACCTTGCGGAATCCACTCTGGAGATTCTAATGCATTGCTACCTCCTTTTAACCTTGGGGACCTGGTAATGGAGCAAATTAAAGACCATACCCGAAAAATAGCTTTAGCCTTGAATACAGTTGGTTTAATAAATATTCAGTTTGCGATTAAAGATGATATGGTCTATATCATTGAAGCCAATCCAAGAGCGTCCAGAACGGTTCCATTTATCGCGAAAGCTTATAAAGAACCTTATGTGAATTATGCTACCAAAGTGATGCTTGGTGAAAAGAAAATCAAAGATTTCAAATTTAATCCTCAGTTAGAAGGTTATGCGATAAAACAACCAGTATTTTCTTTCAATAAATTTCATAAAGTGAACAAGCAACTTGGACCGGAAATGAAAAGTACCGGGGAAAGTATTCTCTTTATTGATAGTTTAAGAGATGATGCCTTTTACGACCTGTATAGCAGAAGGAAAATGTATTTGAGCAAATAAGAATTGAATTTAAAAGAGCGAGGTTTTAGGAAAACACTGGTTTCGTCAAGCTGAATTTGTTTCAGCTTCTAACAGGTTTTAGACTATCAATATCTTAGATTCTGAAATAAATTCAGAATGACGATTTATCTTACTTTTTCAGACAGCCTAATAAACTAAAAATCCTGCAAGGTTTTTAAACCTCGCAGGATTTTAATTATAATTAATGAAAGAACTTGTACTCATAATTGGTGGAATTTACGGCACATTGGCCGTGGTTTTCGGTGCTTTTGGAGCGCACGCCCTAAAGAAACGTTTTACTGAAGATCAGCTAAAAAGTTTTGAAACTGGCGTAAAATACCAGATGTATCATGCAATTATGCTCATAATTTCAGGAATAGTCTTTCCCTTTATGGAGACCTCACAGCAACTTGTTGCCTGGTTTTTTATTATAGGAATTTTTCTGTTTTCTTTCAGTATTTATGGTTTGACCTTAAGTGCTTCTGCAGGAAAGAAAATAAGGATTTTAGGCCCTATCACGCCACTTGGCGGACTTCTATTTATTCTTGGTTGGATTTTCTTCACCATAAATATTGCTGAAATCGCGCAGTATCTATAACGCCTCTCCTGAAGTTTCTATGCGAATTACACGTTTTCTATATTTTTCAGCATAATAAGCGATCAACAATAATTGCAACGAATGATAGATCATAATGGGCAGCAATAAAAGCCCGGTGTTTGCTGAATTTCCAAAGATTACTTTTACCATTACAGAGCCGTGTACCAGGGATTTTTTAGTTCCGCAGAACTGCGCTGTAATCTTGTCTTTTAAGTTGAATCCTAAGAAATTGCAAATTAGTCCAAGTCCAAAATATACTACGAAAAATAACAAAACTACTATTCCCGTTAGCTTAAGTAAATCATCTGTTTCTACGCTGCTAAATATATTGGATGTGAACGAATTACTAAAGCTGGAGTAAACAATTAGTATAATAGTAGTTTTGTCTAATAAGCCTAATTTCTTGCTATGTTTTCTAGCGAAATCTCCAAGAAATTTTTGTAGAAATAATCCCAATATTAAGGGAATAATTATTTGCCAGCATAACTTTATAAGTACATCCAGAAATTCAAAATCAGCGCTTCCACTCAGGAAGAAACTTAACCAAATGGGTGTGGCAAATATCCCGATTAAACCAGAAAGACTGGCGTTAAAAATAGCGGTAGGTAAATTCCCTTTGGCCAGTGAAACCATAACGATTGAAGACGAAACGGTGGAGGGTAGTGTACCCAGGAAAAACAGGGCGATCCAAAGATCTGAACCTGTCCCTGCTTCAAAAAGCGGTAAACACAGAAGCGCCAATAACGGAAATACTATAAATGTGGTTAACTGAATTACGATATGAACTTTGTAATTCAGAAGACCCAATTTAAATTCAGCGGGAGATAATTTTAATCCGTAGAAAAAGAAAATAAAACCAATCCCAATATCGGTAATGGTTTTTAAAGGGAAAAGTACAATCCCTTCCGGAAAAAAATAGGCGATGATTATCGCTACAAAAATCGCCGCTATAAATCCGTTAAATTTCAAACTGATGCCTTAAATTTCGATTTTTACCTTATATTTTTCCAATAAGTGCACATATTCTTCCGAAGAAAAATCGGTCTCGTGAAACTCTTTTTTACGATTCAGCTTCATCTTATTACGTTTTATACTTTTCGCAAATCGGCGTATATCGTGTTCGTTAGTTAGAATTAACCCGGGGACCTGCAATGATTTTCCGTCCTCGGTTTTAGCTACCATTGTGAAATAGGAAGAATTGCAATGTTTTACCTCTCCGGTCCTAATATTTTCGGCCTCTACACGAATTCCAATTACCATAGAACTATTGCCAACGTAATTTACGGAAGCTTTCATAGTTACCAGTTCGCCAATTTCTATAGGTTTTAGAAAATCTACGGTATCCACACTCGCGGTCACACAATAGGCACCTGAATGTTTGGAGGCGCAGGCAAATGCAATGCGGTCCATTAGGGAGAGTACGTAGCCCCCGTGAATTTTCCCGTTGAAATTTGAATGGGAAGGCAGCATTAATTCTGAAATATCTACCTGTGAGTCTTTTACGTGTTTAAATTGAGTCATAAATTATCGGTCTCTAAAGTGAGGGGATTCAGCTTCTTCTACTTCGGTTATAAAATATTTAGTATCGCCCCAAAAGAAAAAAGTTGCATAACGTTCTACATATTTAAGCCTAACGTAATTGCCTTCGTTCTCCTGTAGCGCTTCAATCGATTCCTGATTGCTGTCTAAAACTGAGAATTGAAAGATTTGGGCACCACTAATACCCTGGCTCATTTCTCCTTCCCAGGTTTTTGAAATCACACCTTTTTTACTGAATTTGATTAGCTCGCCACTTCTTGTACCTTCACTATAGGGTACAAAATAAATAAAGGCAAACCAGGCTATAAACAGGAGTACAATGCCTCCCAAAATGCCAAAAAGTGTTTTTCTCATATTCTTTTAATTATAAATTTTATGAATAAATTCTTCTACTTTAGAAGGTTCCAGCCAGCGGGTAACAATTACCAAGTTTTCTTTACGATCTACAATAATAAAATTTCCGCCGAAACCTGCCGCATAAAATATGTCTTTATCTCTATTTTTCCATTGTCTGGGCCCATCGACATTTAACCACCACATATATCCATAATTTGGATTGGTAGCTGAAGGCTGGACCGCTTCTTCAATAAGATCTTCTGAAATTAATTGTTCTCTATTCCAATTACCGTTATTCATAAATAACAAGCCAAAACGCGCCATATCTTCGGTATTGATAAACATTCCGCCTCCGGAATGCCCACCACCGCTAACCGATTGCATTTTGAACCCGTCTATGGTAGCCCAGGAATTCTCATAACCTAACCAACGCCAGCTGGATGAGGCGTTGATTGGATCCATAATTTCTTCTTTTAAAACTGTGGGGAGTGGTTTTCTAAAAACGTTTAATAATGAATAGGCAAGTACATTCACTCGAACATCGTTGTATTTAAAATGCGTTCCGGGTTCGTGAAGTTCTCGATTTCTCCAATCGTCTATGGTTTCTTCCTGCGATGGCCTGTCGGCCCAATCGTAAGAACCCCAGAGTTCCCCACTCCAATCTGAGTTTTGCTCAAGCAAGTGTTTCCAGGTGATTTTTGAATTGTGTTCGCCTTCAAAAGTATCGTCCCAAACGTAATTCACTACCCGATCTTCCAAATCGGCAATCAGATTTTTATCAAAAGCTAGTAGAGCCGTTGTAGATAGAAAGCTCTTAGTAACGCTAAACGTCATATCTACGCGTTTGGTATCACCCCATTTAGCTACGAGATAACCATCTTTTAAAATCATCCCTGCCGGGCCACCACGTCTTTTTGTAGGGCCTAATATTTCGTGATAAGGTTCGTGCTGAAATCCTTTTAAAATTGCCTGTCGTAAATCTTTGGATTCTGAATATTCATTGGCTTCAGCAAACTGAACCGCTTCAGAAAAATCTAAACTAAAAGTAGCTGGATCTTTTTCTTCCCAGTTTCCGCTTTCGGGAAAATAAATCTCCTGTGCAGAAAAATTCAGTATAAAAAAGCTGAACAATAACAGACTGAAAAGCGATTTTGTAGTTATTTTCATGTTAAGTAATAGTTTGATTTTATTCAATCTCTTCTTCATCTATAGCTGAAAGCATTTTAGGATCTATTTGTTTACTGGCTTTCGCGCCCAGTTTTTTGAGTTTTTCTACCCGGCGAAGTAGATTACCTTTTCCGGTAAGCTTTTTCATCGCTCCTTCATAGGAATTCTGAACTGTTCCCAACTGCCTTCCGATTTTGGTAAGCTCTTCGGTCAATGCGGTAAACGAATCGTACAAAGCACCTGCCTGAGTGGCGATAGCAATGGCATTTTGCTTTTGTTTCTCGTTTTGCCACATACTGTCTATGGTTTTGAGTACGGCAAGCAGGGTAGTGGGCGTAACGATTATAATATTTTTATCAAAAGCTTCAGAATACAATCCAGGATATTCGTTTGAAGCTACGGCAAAAGCAGCTTCAATAGGGATAAAAAGCAAGACAAAATCCGGGCTTTCCATCTGGTATAATTGATGATAATTTTTGCTGCCGAGTTCGTTTACCCGATTTCTAATGGCCGTAAGATGATTTTTTAAATGTTGTTTCCTGTCGGTTTCTTCGGTTTCATTGCTGTAGCGCTCGTAGGCATTAAGAGAAACTTTAGAATCTACAATCATCTTTTTATCGCCGGGAAGATTAATCACCACATCGGGTAAAACCCGTTTTCCATCGGCATTGGTGAAACTTTGCTGTACCGTATATTCGCTGCCTTTTTGCAGTCCGCTGCGTTCCAGGACCCGCTCCAGGATCATTTCGCCCCAGTTCCCCTGCGTTTTAGTGTCACCTTTTAGCGCTTTAGTAAGGTTGGTGGCTTCCTTGCTCATTTGTTCGTTAAGCTCTTTTAACCCTATAATTTGCTGCCGGAGCATCGCGTGGCGGTCTATACTTTCTTTATTTCCCTCTTCGATGCGTTTTTCAAAATGAAGAATTTTTTCCTGCAAAGGATTTAATATATTCTGAATGTTTTCTTTATTCTGAAGCGTGAATTTCTCAGATTTTTGCTCTAGAATTTTATTGGCGAGGTTTTCAAATTCTTTTTCAAATTTCTTCTGAAGTTGTTCAACTTCATTCTTTTGCTCTTTATTTCTTTTTTCTAAGTTTTTAAATTCGGCATTTCTACGGGTGAGTTCAGTATTTAAAAAATCTTTTTCTCTACGTATTTCTTCTCGTTCGTTTTCTAGTTTTTCAGCCTGTAGTTTAGCGGTATTTTTATAATCTGATAATTCAGATTTATAATTCTCTAAATTGCTGTTTAGTTGAATCTTAAGATCTTCGTTTGTAAGTAATAATTGATTGTTTTTTTCCTCAAGAATAGCCTCTTTATTTTTATTTTTTAATCCTGAAATAAGTTTTCCGAAGTAAAGTCCGAGCAGTAAAGCGGCAAAAATTAAAGCAATAAGTAAGTAATCGTTCATTGGGAAACAGGAGTTTTCTCAAAGATACTTATTTGCCCGAATTGTTTTAAAATTTCGGACTTAGATTAGCAGGGATTTAAATTATTCTTTGGCTTCAAAATACTGATAACCGTCTATAATATCCAGATAAACACCGTCAAAGTCGGCATTAGTTATTTTGGTTAGATACGCGTTTTCGCTTCCATATATTATTTTTTTCCAATCCTCGTTCCAGTATTCTACCTTAAAATTTCCTTCCCAATAGGGATTCTCTTCTACAAGCCAGTTTGGATAATTAGAACTCCACTTATCTTTCCAGTAGAAACGGTAATTTTCAGCTTCACCAATAGACATATAAGCAATTACTAATCGGTCTCCACCGTTTTTCTTCTTTTTCAACTGCTTAATTTCTTCAGAGGTGAATGTTTCGTTGTTAAAAAATAGATCCATTACAATTAGGTCGTAATTAGTAAAGGAAAGTTCAGCAATTAGGTCTTGCTTATTAGAATATTCAGCGTAGTTAATCAGATATAAGAAGTTCTGTGCTTCAGTAAGTACATTTATGTCTTTGCTGTTTTCATTAAAAACCGAATATACAGGAATTCTATCCAGCCCTCGGCTTGACGCAGCAAAAGAAATGTAATTGTTCTCTTCATTTAGCTGATACGAGTTCTTCATTAGTTGAGGATTGTAGCAATAATCTGTAACAAGTACTTGTTTTCCATATTCTTTTGCGAGATCAAGGTATTCTCTCAAATATGTATTGTCAGCTTTTGGTGTGATTTGGTTGAACTTAG
Organism: Salegentibacter lacus; assembly: GCF_020164555.1. GTDB lineage: Bacteria > Bacteroidota > Bacteroidia > Flavobacteriales > Flavobacteriaceae > Salegentibacter > Salegentibacter lacus. Next base: position 38,241 of record NZ_JAIQZB010000017.1, read on the forward strand.
GATAACCATAAAAAAGATCTTCCTGGGCTACCGCGTCTATAGCATTTAAATAATCTAATGCAGGAGTTTTATGAGAATTGCACTTTTTTGAAACCAGCTGAACGCCATTTTGGGGTATAATAATAAAATTAGGATCATCAGCTTTTGTAGCTTCACTTAGCTCAATTACAAACTGCTGCATTTCGTGACGGTAATCTATATTTACTATCGGTTCCTGTGCCTTATGTTCAAAGCAGGAAAGTAATAAGCAACATAGCATATAGGTGCTTATTTTAAAGAAGTTCATAGTAGCGGTAAATTTCCTACAAATGTAAGTGAAATTACATTACATAAATTGTCATTAAAAAGAATCATTCTTTATAAGATAAAATCCTACAGGCCTGAATATTTATCAAATTAACGAGCAAATTTAAATTTAAGTTTTGTATTCAAAATTTATGATATAGAAGTTGCCAAGTGAATGATTTTAACATATTTTTGGCACAAAGCGTTTTAATGGCTAAACCATCTGTATTGCTTATTTTGGAAGGTACCTACCCTTTTAATGGAGGCGGCGTCTCTACCTGGGCGCATACTTTATGCAACAGGGTTAGTAATGTAGATTTTAAATTGTATTCTATAAATGCTTCTTTCGAGAAGGAATTTAAGTATAAACTAAGCGATAATATTAGCGAAGTAATACAAGTTCCTCTTTGGACTCCAGATGAGCCTTATGACTATATAAGTTACGGGGAGGAATATTACAAAACGGTAGCTAAAAAGGAATGGACTAATGATGAGGTAGTTGCCCAAAAGTTTATTCCTATTTTTAGAGGTTTACTGGAATTTATTTATAGCGACGACAGGGATATTGAGGACCTTGATATAATTTTTCACCAACTGTGGTTTTATTTTGAAGATTACGATTATAAAGAAACCATTAGAAATGAGCAGGTTTGGTTAACTTATCGAGATACCCTTGCAGAATTTATTATCGGGGAACGTAACCCTGATGCTTCTTTAATAGATATCACCATTGGTTTACGCTGGATTTACAGATTTTTGATCCCTCTTGCCATTGTAAATATTCCCAGGGTAGATGTATCCCATTTAACTCTTAGCGGATTTCCCGTAATCCCGGCGCTTATTGCGCATTATAAGTACGGGACGCCTATTATATTAACGGAGCACGGAGTTTTTATAAGAGAAAGGTTACTGGCCATTAATAATTCAGAATACCCGTATTTTCTAAAGAATTTACTTATTCGGTTTTCTGAAGCCATTGCCCGTTTGGTTTATCATAAGGCCGAGGTAATTATTTCGGTAAATAAATTCAATCAAAAATGGGAAAAATGGTATGGTGCCGATCCGGAGAAATTTAGAATAATTTATAACGGTATTGATCCTAATGTATTTAAACCTGGTCCAAAACCGGCGCACCTAAAAGATATTCCTACAGTAGTAGCCTTGGCAAGGATATTCGAATTAAAAGATATTCTTACTATGATTAGATCTTGCGCCGTAGTTAAGAGAACCATTGCCAACGTGCAATACCTGGTTTATGGTGATGATGATGCCGTGCCTGAATATACCAAAGAATGTCTTGATCTTATCGCAGAATTAGATTTACAAAACAATTTTAAGTTGATGGGAACAAGGAGTAATCCGCAGGACGTTTTTCTAGAGGGAGATATTTCCATCTTAACTTCTATTTCTGAAGGATTTCCTTATACAGTTATTGAATCTATGGGTTGCGGTATCCCCGTGGTCTCTACCGATGTGGGCGGAGTAAAAGAAGCGCTTGATGATAGCTGTGGTTTTACCTGCAAACCAAAGGATGCCGAAGAGATTGGTAAAAATGTGCTTAAATTGCTTTTAAATGAAAATTTAAGAAAAACTATGGGGAAAAATGCCAGGGAAAGAGTCTTAGGTAATTTTACCTTATCTAAATTTATAGGAGAATATGAAGCAATTTATGAAGAGATTGTAAAAACAGGCAAAGTAGAAAAAAAGCTTACCAAGATTGAAGATTTTTCCTGAAAATGAATAAAGATCAAATTAAAGCTATTGCTAAACTTGTGGTTGCGGTTAAAGAGCGTAACGGTAAACCTGTGAATGTTTTTGTAGTTGCTGCCACAATAGAATCTTTTGGAATTAGGGAAGTAGATGTAAAAGAAGATTATGGATTTGAAAGTATAATGCATCTTTCAAACTATATTTATAAAGCTTACGATGCCATAACCCTGGCAAATCTTAAAAATAATAACCAGCGTATTGCCGAGGCAAAAACCTATAAAAGGCTGGCTCTAACCGAATATATTACTACAAAAAATACTAAACGCTTTCTTGTAGATTACAGTTCTGGGCTTTTTCATTTATTTCCGGTTTTTCTCCAGGTGTTTGCTATAATATTATTTGGATTTTCTTTATGGACCTACTCACACTTTAATAACCTGCAATCTACCTCGGTAGTGCTTGGGGTGATTATTGGATTTATTACCAGTGCGGGCTTTGTACAGGTTATAGGGAAACAAGTATCGTACTATTGGTATAACAAAGATTACCATATGGCCAGGTATTCTACCATACAAATTATAAAAAACGGGACTATTGCTATATTAGGTTTTTTCGTATTTTCGGTAATTATCAATTTTGTTATTCCACTCTACAGCTTTCTATTTGTGGTGATTACTTTTGTTTATGCCCTGTTTATAGGGTTTCTCCTCTTAGTTTTAGCGCCCTTATACGCCTTAAAACAAAGATGGATGCTTTCTTTAAGCGTTTTTGTAGGTACTGCTTTGGCACTTTTCCTTCATTTTTATACTGATTTGCATCCGTATTTTATTCATTGGATTGGTATTCTAGTTGCTTCTTTAATTTCAGTAGGTTATATCTATACTTTCTTTTATTATAAACTAAAAAATAACACAGCGGTAAAAAAGAAGCCTAAAGTAATGCTTTCGTTATATCGAAATTTTAATTACTTCTTATACGGAACGTTTATTTTTCTTTTTGTTTTCCTGGACAGGATTGTTGCGTGGTCTTCTACTTTAAACAGAGATATTCCCTATATAATATATTACGAAAAAGATTATGAGATAGGAATGGATCTCGCTATTCTAATTTTCTTTTTATTAGGTGGGGTAATGGAATATGCAATTCATTCCTACATACGGCACATGGATTTTCATCAATTACAAACAAATTATTCAGATTTTCAGAGTTTCAACGATAAAATGAAAAGGATGTACTTTAAACATTTACGTCTCTTTGCACTTAGTGCCTCTGGTATTGCTGTATTATTATATCTTATCGTTACACAACCCTGGGGATATACCTCTGGTTTTGATGAAATTCTTAGTCCTTTGAGCATAAAAGTTTGTATTCTTGGAAGTATTGGCTATTTATTTCTTAGCCTGGGGATGCTTAATGTATTGTATCTTTATACGTTAGGGCAACATAGAAAACCACTTATTGCTATTATAAGCGCTTTTTTAGTCAATTTTATAATTGGGGTTCTTTTAAGTAGATGGGTCTCCTATGAATACAGCGTTATTGGAATGCTGGTAGGCTCCTTACTATTTGCAACGCTCACCACACGGGAAACATACAGTTTCTTTAAAAATCTGGATTATTACTATTATGCATCTTATTAAAATACTTATGATAACAGGCGCAATTTGTTTAAATACTGCCCAGTCGGTCGCCCAAAAACTTACTCAGGAAAAGCAGGTGCTTTTCACTTATGGCGATTTTTATCCGGCAGAGGTTTCAGGCTATGAAATTCTGGTTATAGAAAGTGCACATTTTGATAGTGAAGATATCGCTGTTTTAAAACAAAACAACAATACGGTTTTAGCCTACATAAGTCTTGGAGAAGTAAATGAAGCTGCAGCCCACTTTCCCGTATTAAAAGATTTCACCTTCGGAAAAAATGAAATATGGAATAGCCATATTTTGGATATTGAAAATGAAGAAACACGGGAAGCGCTAATGGCCATTTTTGATTACAATATGAAAAAAGGACTGGACGGAATGTTTTTAGATAATATTGATAATTATACAGAATTTGGGCCTACTCCAGAGAAGAAGGAGGCATTAATTGATTTTTTAAAGGTTTTAAATATAGTTTATCCCAATATTTATTTAATGCAAAATGCCGGAGTTTCGATTATAAAAGATACTCATCCTTATATAGAATCGGTAGCAAAAGAAAGCATAGCTACAGATTTTAATTTTTTATACAGCAAATATCAATTGAGAGATGAAGAAGTATTTAAACAGCTTTTAGAGGAACTTAATGAAGTTTACAAGAAATATGAAGTCCCGGTTGTTTTAATTGAATATGCTGAGACACCAGAATTAAAAAAAGCTATTAAACAAAGATTAGAGCAGACCAATTGGCCCTATTTTATTGGGAAAATAGACTTACAAGATATTCCTGATTAAGGTTGAAATTTTTTATATGTTTTTAGAACCCTACCTATTAACCGGCCCCTTGAGGATCATTCTGTTGTTTGTATTAATTTTATTAATACATCGCATAATTTCTACCAGGATTTCGGCACAAACAGCCTTAAACTTCCTGGTTCCAACCATTACACTGGTTATGGCTGCCGTGTTGCTCGGTGGTTTTATATTGATTCTAGCCAATATTTTTGATCTCTTCGTTATAATAAGTATTGTAATTGCCCTGACTATTTTAACCTTTATGAACCTTAATTTTAATCATTCGATAAAAGGTCAGCTACGCAAAATTTACACCCGAATTATTTTATATGTTACCATAAAACTTGAAAGAGGCCAGAATTTTCTGGATAGAGATAATATTATTAAACCAACATATAAACATCCAGAACACGGACTTTCCCAATACAATAAAAACTGGCAATTAGCCATAGGGCTTTTGTTACCGGTAGTAACATATATTTCCCGAAGTTCACTTTTTCAAGAGGACATTTATACACTTTCTCCGGCCTGGTTCAGTAAACTGGATTTTATAAACGGTATATCTTCTAAAACTTGGTTTTTTCAATCTGGGGAAATGATGGGAGATTATTTACTTATAAATCTATACGCTAAATTAACTCACATTACCAACGCACAAGCTTTGCAATCTTTTGGACTCTTAGAATCGGCTTTGCTTTCCTTAATAATTTATTGGATAGTTTTTAAAATTTCAAGAAAACACGCTCCCGGTATATTCGCAGGTTTAAGTTTTGCGCTTTTTTATGCCTTTCTGCCTATAAATATAGAGTTGCTTGCCGAGCACAAATCGGTTTTTACCGCGCTTATTATTGCTTTGCCTACTATGTTTTTCTGTATTTATCCTCAAAGTTTTCGGTTTAATAAAAAGGCTAAATTTAATTGGTTAATTGCGTTGTTTAGTGCTATTCTATTGTTAGACTTATTTGTTGGCATTCTACTTGTATTTCCTTATTTAATCATACTTTTCTTTTTTAAGCTTAAAGATAATTTAAGGCAAATCACACAAATCTTTCTAGCCTATTTTTCTTCTGTAGCTTTTATAGGAGTAATTTATGGTGTTGCTGCATTTATCACTAAAGAGGATTTCGGCGAATTTATTTCATCTAATTTCTACTCTTTTGATACTTACACCTATAATCCACATTTAGTTGCTCCATTAAAAGACCTTATGTATTATTACCAGATAGCAGCTTTGGCTTTTTTGATTATTACGGTGTACAGCTATATTAAAAAACCAAAAAAATGGTTAGCCAGTATTGTCTTTCTTATTTTTATAAACGTTTTATTCGGAGTTTACCGGTTAGACAAAGTTTTGGTTGACCTGGATGTTTTAAGTCAGGTGCTTTGCATATTCATTCCCATATTCTTTGGTATTGTTCTTAACGTAATAGTTAATCTGTTTTCCATTTTTAATTTTTCGTCCCGGGTAGGAACACGTCTGGAAGTAGGAATAGGTGCTTCAGTAATTGCGGCACTTACATTCTTGACTTTTCCGCCTGTTGCGACTTTAAATTTTGAAGAAAGTAAAACAGAAAATATGATTTTTGAGGCTTACTCAAAAATACAATCAGATAATTTACCTTATTCGTATGCGGTTGTGAATGCTTTACCATACTTCAGTTTTAGTAAGAACAGTCATTATTATTATAACTACGATTATTTTAATAATACCTACATAGAGCGAGATAGAAGATTCAATAGGTATAAAGACAACTTACAATACCTGCAGAATAACCCCGATATTATTTTACCCGAAACAATGTATGTCTTTGTCTATGAGGATAAAAAGGAAAGCAAGGTAGCTATGCAAAAAATAATTAGCAAACAAAGAGATTTAACTATTGAAAGAATTGAACTTTTAGAATTAAAAGGAAGAAATGTTGGAGTGTATTATGAAGATAAAAATTTAAAAGTCTACCAGATTGAGAACAGGGAGCGTGCTAGTAATATTAATCAACTATTATTTTGATGAAAATATACTTATCAATCCGAGTATTAAAAGCAATTTTTATAGCGTTTTTCCTATTTGTAACAGGTTGCGCGAAAGATATAGATGAGGAAAAGATAGAAGCAGATAATCCAAGGGTGGAGTATGACCAAATGAGTAGTACTCCTTTGGTAACTTATCTCCAGGAGCCTGGAAATGATTTAAGCATTCAGAATAGTAGGCATATTAGAAAAGCGCTTAATTACGCTAAAATTCCTTACAATGAAATAAATAGATTTGATTTTAATGAGAAACCTGAAGTAGCTAATTCTGCAAAGGTAATTGTAGTTTATGATCTTGAACGATTGAATAAATTGGCAATGAATTATCTAATTGATTTTGTTGCAAAAGGCGGCCATATATTTATTCCTTCGGTAGGCACTAATAAAAATTATGGATTTTTAGCGGGAGTAAAGGGAGATGCAGGCTTTCAAATTGATACTGCAGCACAGGGGTTTTTATTCCAGTCAAATTTTCTTCCGGCATTAAAAGGAAAAAAATATAGAAATGGAAATAAACATTTTGGCCTGCAAGCCGATAACTTCAAAGATGATATTGAGATTATAGCCACTTCAATTTCTGTAGAAGATTATCCTTTGATAATAAGAAATAAAATAGGCAATGGTTCGGTAATTTCATTTAATACAGACCAGTATTCAGAAAAACGGGAGAGAGGATTATTCTTTGCTGCAATTTTGCAGGGTTTAGAGGGTGTGCCTTACCCCATAGCAAATGTATCAAGTATCATGTTAGACGATTTCCCGGCGCCGCTTTATAACGTGAAAATGGAGCCGATACAATCAGAAATGAATATTAGTCAGGCACGTTTTTATACGGAAGTTTGGTGGAAAGATATGCTTAAACTAGCCAGGGAAGAAGGACTGGAGTATTCAGCTTATGTTTGTTTTGATTATTCTAATCGTACATCGCCGCCGTTTAATTTTCCAGAATGGGAACAGTCTGTCTTAACAGGTTCGAATGGTGCCAATGCAGCAGATAAACTAATGGTAGAGTTTGATAATTCTATTCATGAAGTAGCTTTACACGGTTACAATCACGCTTCTCTTACAATTGAAGAATGGCCCAATAAAAACTATATGGGCTTAAGTCTTCAAGCGGTAAAAAAACGCTGGTCGGCGCTGGGTTATGGTGAATTACCAGTTTCTTATGTACCACCATCTAATACTATAGATAGTATTGGCTTTGTTGCCTTAGAAGAGAATATACCCAAAATTATATACAATGCCAGTATTTACCTGGGAAATTTTGAAGACGGTGGAGATAGAGAATTTGATAGTGAACCTTATAATAACCATTTTTTTAATTTTCCACGAATCACCAGCGGCTTTGCTTTGACTTCTACCAGGCAATTCAATCAGCAATCTTTATATCTCTATACGGGCTTATGGACGCATTTTATTCACCCGGATGATATTTACCAGATTCCCGGGGAGGAGCCCCTGGAAAGTGCGGGTGATTATACTTTAAGGAATATAAACTCTTATGGTTGGAAAGTTTCAGAAGATGGGTCTCCGGGTTTATTTCCAAGGTTTCGTCAGTACATTAAAGATGTAAAGAAAACCTTTCCTTTGATTCGATTTTTAAAAGTTTCAGAAGCAGCAAAAATTACTCAAAACTGGAGGGAAATACCTTATAATTTTACTGAAAATGATAGTGAAGTTGAAGTTGCTGCAAGTATTCAAAATAGCGAGAACCAAAACTTCTGGTTCGCCTATATTTCAGAAAAAAATACTGTTGAGGCTGAAGATTACCTGAAAAGTAAGCAACTTAAATTTACCAAAACTCCTTTTTTAGAGGGGTTTCTTTTCAATATTCAAACCCAGGAAAAAACATTAAGCTTACCGAAGTTTGATAATAAATATTCTGAAAATTTACTAGGCGGACTAATGGAAAATTATGAATCTTATCTTTTGGTAGAAGCTTCACAAGAACTTGGTGATATTGAAAAAGAAATAAATGATTTAAAATCTAAAATTTCTCAAAGTAACCAATTTGAACGTGAGGATTGGACGAATCTATTTCAGTATTTAGGTTGGGAAAGTCGGCAAAATGAGATCTGGCCTTTGCTGGAAAAAAAATACAGCCAGGATAAATCTTCAGTTTACGTAAATCTTTCATCAGAATTCACAAGTCAAAGCGATTATTCAGATCTTGAAACCAGAAAGCGCTGGATGCTTAGACAAATAGAGTTGCGTCCCGAAAATGTAAAACTTAGAAGAAATTTTATAGCTTATTTTGGAAATGATACCGATGTGCAGTTAAGTAGAGAAGAATTACTGAAACTTATAGAAAACACTGAGGTAGATGAAGAGCGTTTTGCCTATTTCTTACTGCTTAACGATAAACATCCTGAAGCAGCTTTTAATTTGGTAAAGGATATAGAACCTTGTCGGGAAGATTTTAGCCTGGCGGCTTCTACAATATCTTGGGTATTTGCCGATGCTAAAGAGTATGAAAAGGCAATTTCCTGGTCTAAATGCAGTGAAGACATTCCTGAAAGTGCCATAGTTGACTGGCGGGTGCAATCAGGGGAATATGAATTTTTAGAAGAAAAGAATTTTCCACTTTATATAGAATATCTTATTGCCGATAAGGATAAAAGAGCCGCACAGGAATTATTGGAAATAGAACCTTGCCGCGAAGACTTAAAACATTTGGCAACAACAATCGCCTATACTTATGGCGGCCAGGGAAGTTATAGAAAAGCCCTGGAATGGTCTTCCTGCGCTTCGGGTTTCCCTTTAGTTGAACGAATGCAATGGTTATACTCTCTGGAGAATTTCAGCGAAGTAGAGCGTTTGTATGCAAATTATTCTAAAAAGGCTAATCCAAAAGAAAAGGAAGCTATTCAGGTTTTTATGACTGAATATTATTTAGGACGTAGCGAAATGCTTAAAGCCTGGGAGCTCGCTTCAGAATTGCCAAATTCAATCAATAAAGAACGCATAAGAACACAACTAAATAGTAGCGTTGTTTATCTTAATACTGAACAAAAAAGATTTTTATTAAAAGAATATCCATCTTTCTTTTATCCAGAGGTCGCTTCTAAAATAAAGCAAAATCTAAGGTTAACTGAAGGTGATTTTTTACAAATTGGCAGTAATATTATTAGTGATAGGTTAGATCCAACGTCTGTGGGTATAGAAGCCGTGTATGGTACTCGAGATCAGAAGTACAATCAACATCAATTTGGGCTAAATCGTTATAATGCCTATGCAATTCCGTTCCAGGGCGAATTGGAGAGTAATGAAGACATGGAGTTATACGGCTTGGTTTACAGGTTTAAAACCAGGGAAAGAATTGAAAAATTTAATTATGGTTTGGGAACACGGCTGGAATTTAATGAAGCAGGGAAAGCCTATCTTCATTTAGAAGCTTCAGCTTCTATCGCAAAAGACAGCTTGTATAGCTCCTTTCAATTTTTTAGAAAACCGGCAATTACCGGCCCGGCTTATACTCTGGATATTTATCAAACACAATTAAATGTATATGAAGAACTTCGGTTTAAAAAGAAATTTCAGGCTGTTTTTTATTTAGAAGGAAACCATTATAACGACGAAGATATAATGGATGTGCAGGCCCTTACCAGTTTATCTATGGATTTTAAACTGAATAAAATGGCCAAATTTAGACCTTATACCGAATTTTCAGGAATGTTGGGTAATTCTAATAGATCTAGCGGCTTTCCATATTGGACTTTAGATGAAAGATTTTATGGCGGTTTAGGAATGGCTTATGAATATGTAAATGAAAATAATTTATGGAAGATTAACCTTGACGCCGGATATTTTCTGGATACGTTTTCCGATGAATTTCAAAGGTATCGTGGGAGTGTGGTATGGCCAATCACGAAGTATCTCCATCTTAATACGCAAGCCGAATTCTATACCCTTAAAAACTTTTATTCCAACAACTTCACTTTTGGCTTAAAATACTTTTTGAAAGATAATTAAGGATTAATTTTAAATGAAGCTGAAGCTTTATCAAAAACGATTAACCCTTCCGGAAAAACAGTAGAAAATGCTCCTGATTCCAGTAGTTCTTTAGGAGAACCGGTGGTAACTTTATTGTTTTGCATCAAAATAATCTTATCACAAAGCTGAATTGCCAGGTTAATTTCGTGCGAGGCAAAAACAATGGCTTTATTTGTTTTCCGGGTGAGTTTTTTGAGCAATTTCAGTACGTAGGCTTTATGATATAGATCTAAATGCGTGGTGGGTTCATCTAAAATAACCAGTGGCGTATTTTGGGCAATGGCACGGGCAATTAACACTTTTTGAAGCTGGCCATCACTTAACTCGTAGCATTTTTTGTGCTGCAAATCTTCAATCCCTACATTCTGCAAAGATTTTTTGATTTGGCGTAAATCGTTTTTACTTAATCTCCCAATCCAATTGGTATAGGGTTGTCGGCCAAGCGCTACCAGTTCAAAAACGCTTAAATTTTTGGAAATAGGTTGTTCGGTGAGCACGAGACTCACTAAAGAAGCAAGTTCTAAAGAATCTATATCCTGAATTTGCTCATTTTTAACCAATACTTTTCCCTTCAGCGCATCCTGAACTCCGCTTAAAGTTCTTAAAAATGTAGATTTTCCGACTCCGTTAACGCCAATAACAGCAACCAATTCCCCTTCGTTTACTTCAATATTAATCGCTTCAGTAATAATGGTTTTTTCGGTTTTATTACTGTAACCAATATCAAGATCAATGGTTTTAAGGATGCTATGTTTTTCAGTATGGTTCAACTTCAGAATAAAAATTTGCGTTTACGCACTAAAAGCCAAATTACTACCGGTGCGCCAATTAGCGAAGTTATAGCATTTATAGGTAAAGTATATTCCTGTCCCGGCATTTGTGCGGCGATATCACAAATAAGCATTAAAGCTGCACCGCCCAAAATAACGGCAGGAACTAAAATACTGTGGTTATTTACAGGAATTATTTGCCGAATCAAATGCGGAACGGCTAAACCTACAAAAGCAATTGGCCCGGCAAAAGCGGTTATGCTTCCTGCAAGTAAACTGGTAGCAATTATTATAATAAGTCGGTTTTTTTGAATACTTACACCCAGGCTTTTGGCATATTGTTCGCCCAGTAATAAGGTGTTGAGGTTTTTTATACAGGAAACCGCTAAAATTATTCCCACAAACCAAAACATTGCCAGAATTCCAACTTCATTCCAGGAGAGATCGCCCAAACTTCCAAAAGACCAGAATACATATTGCTGAAGTTGGGCTGCCGGACTAAAATATGAAAGCACGCTTACCACTGCAGCGGTTAAACTTGCAAACATTAAACCTATAATTAGAATAGCCATAGTATCGCGAAGTCGAAGCGAAGCAAGCATGACGGCGATAAGCACCAGTAAACTCCCTAAGCTGGAAGCAATAACCAAACTCCATTTTGAAAGTAAAATACCGGCAAAAGCGCCCCCAAAGACCGAAGCTCCCATAATAACAATTGCCACACCCAAACTGGCACCACTGCTCAAGCCTAAAACATAGGGTCCAGCAAGGGGATTGCGAAATAGGGTTTGCATTAAAAGCCCGCTAATGGCAAGTCCGGAGCCGGTTATGATTGCTGTGATTGCTTTGGGTAACCGGTATTCCACAATTATATATCGCCAGGTTTCTTTAGAAACTTCTAAATTAAAAATTGACGCAAAAACATCTTTAAATGGAATATTTACTGAGCCCAAACTGATGTTTAAAAAACCCAGAAAGATTACCCCAAAAAAAAGGAGTAGAAGTGGAAGTACATATTTTTGGGACTGCAACAAGGCCGGTGATTTATTTCGATGTAAATATCTGAAATAAAATGAGGAGATAAAATTAAAGAAGAAGGATAATACAATATTAGCCTATATCTATTACAATGGACAAATTTCTATTTGAGTTCAAATTCCAAGCAGAAGATTAATCTTTCAACGCCTTAAAAAATGTGGTTTGGTAATCTGATAGTAAATCGGGATGAAAAATTGAAACTAAATCTTTCAGGACCAAATCCGGGCGTTGAGGGCCAAGTTCAAAGTATAGTACACCACCGGTTTCTCCTTTGGTTAGGCTTACGCTGTAAACATTTTTATTCTGTACGGCTTCAAATTGCTGGTAATGTTGAGATTCTTTTAAAAGCTGTGTATAAGAAGTATATTGTCCCGCGCTTATCCAAAAATCGGAATCCTGGGCTTTGTCAAGTACATTTTCAAAAGATAAAGCCATACTACCGTTACCTTCTGTATCGGCATAAATATAATTAGCATTAGCATCTTTTATAAATTGGGCCTGCCAGGAATTTCCGTACGGTAAATACCACTGGTCTTTGTACATTGCTCCGCTTAGAACTTTCGGAGTCTTTTCTGCCGATTTTGCTAATTCTTTCGCCTTAGTATAATCGGTTTCTATTTCATTAAAAATTTTTTCAGCTTCATCTAATTTATCGTAAAATACGCCGAAGAATTTAATCCATTCGGCTTTTCCCAAAGGAGTTTTTTCAGTCCAATCGCCGTTGTACATAACGGGAATTCCAGTTTTCTGAATAGTTTCAAATGTTTTATTATTTCCGTCTATGGCAAAACCAATCACTAATTGAGGATCAAGATTTATAAGCACTTCGGTGTTGATGTTTTCGTTCTTCCCTAATTCCTTAATTTTTCCTGAATTAATTAGTTTTCTGGTTTTTTCTGAAGAAATATAATCAAGACCGGGAAATCCTTTTAGGCTGGTTTCTTCATTTAAAGCTTCTAACGCCGGAATATGTGTAGTAGAAGTCACCACCATTTTCTCTATCGGAATTTTTACTTTTTGATCGTAGTTTAAATCTTCTGGGATCTCAGTATTTTTTCTCGTAAGAAGGTAAGTAAAAGTCTTTTCAGCATCCGGCCAGGGTGTTTCTATATCTAAAATATAATAATCTCCGAAATCACTGATACTAAAATTGTTAGCATAGCTTAAATCAATGGATTTTTCAGGTTGAGCAGAAACTGTATTTTGATTGTTTTGCTCGTTTTTGCAGGCGGTAAATACTAAAAACAGGAGTAAGAAATTAAGCCTTTTTACAGTCTTTATTTTCATTTTTTAATTGGTTAAATGAAATTGAATTAAAGTGATTTTATTTAAAACAGGAATTCTCAAAAGTAAGATTATTTAGAATTTTATCGTTGCAACTCAGATAAATGTTTAATTTCGCATTGAAATTTTTGGTTCGGATGTGATTTTTTCATGCCGATTAAAAGGGAATCAGGAAGAAGTAGGAAATTAGAAATATTTCATTTCATATTTCAAACTTTGCAAAGCCTGAGCTGTTCCCGCAACTGTAAGCTTAGTTCCGATTTTTACATCGGAATGCTTGTTGTTATCACTTCAAAAACCACTGTTCCTTTTTAGGGATGGGAAGGTAAACAACAAGACGCGAGCCAGGAGACCTGCCAGAATATAACCAATAAATTCTTAGACTTTCGGGATAAAAGTCAGAGGGCAGATGAAAAAAACGCACTTTTATACTATATTCCTTGGCCTGCTTTGTGGCTTGCCGGTACTTGCTCAAAACGACACATTAAACGTTTTGGACGAGGTATTTTTGACCGATACCAAGTTGAAAGATTTTTCTACCGGCCAGCAGGTTACTGTTTTAAATGATTCAATTTTAAAGAAAAACGGGGCGCTGCTAACTTCAGCCTTAAATTTTAATACTAATATCTATTTTAAAGAAAATGGCCTGGGGATGGTTTCCTCACCTTCTTTTCGAGGCACGAGCGCTTCACAAACTGCAGTTTTATGGAATGGGATTAATATTAATTCACAGTTTAATGGCCAAACCGATTTCAACACACTAAACGCTGCCGGATACGATAATATTAGTGTTCGCGGTGGGGGAGGAAGTGTAGTTTACGGTACCGGAGCTATTGGTGGAACTGTGCATTTAAATACGAATCTTGATTTTAGCGAAAAGACGAAGCAGGATATCTTTTTGAAATATGGAAGTTTTAATACTCTGGATGCCCGGTATAAAGTAAAAACTTCAGGAAATAAATGGAGTTTAAGTGTTGCTGCGGCCCGGAATTCTTCAGATAATGACTATGAATGGCCCATTGAAGGTAAAAAGAACGAAAACGGTGAATTTTATAACAACAATCTAAACCTGGGTTTTGCTTACCGATTAAATGAAAAAAGCACTTTAAAATTTTACAGTGAAATTTTTGACGGGGAAAGGCATTTCTCACTTATTCGTCCTTCGGAAACCAAAACAAAATATCAGAATTTTGATACCCGAAACCTACTGGAATGGGTAAGTGAATTTGGAGATTTTGTCTCGGTGGCCCGGCTGGCACTTCTGGATGAGAACTACCGGTATTACGCGAATATAGCTACTGAAAACTATTCTTCAGGAGATGCACAAACCTTTATTGGTAAATACGATTTGAATTATTCGGTATCAAAAACCCTGGAACTTAATTCCGTATTAACAAATACCTATACCGATGGCAACGGCTCTGGAATTACAGAGAATACCCGAAACATCTTTTCTTCGGCAGTATTAATGAAACACAGGCCGTTTCAGAAATTTCAATACGAATTGGGAATTAGAAAAGAAATAACCGATAATTATGAGAGTCCATTGTTATTTTCTGCAGGCACACATTATAAATTTAACGATTTCTATAGCTTAAAGATGAATATTTCCAGGAATTTTAGAATTCCTACCTACAATGACTTATACTGGGCGGGAGCAGGAAATCCAGAGCTTAACCCCGAAACTTCCAATCAGGTAGAACTGGGAAATCATTTTAAACATAAAGACTTCAAATTTAGCCTTACCGGATATTATATTCAAATTGATGATATGATTCGGTGGTTGCCATCCGAAACTGGAATGTGGCGCCCCAGGAACGAAGAAAGTGTGGAAACTTATGGTATTGAAGTGCTAACCGGTTGGCAGAAACAAATTTTTAAAGGCCATCAAATAAGCGCTTCAGGTACCTATGCCTATACGGTTTCTGAAAATATGAATACCGGTTACCAGCTTATTTATGTTCCCTTTCACAAGGCTACAGGGTCACTCACTTATGCTTTCAAAGATTTCAGCATAGATTATCAGTTGCTTTACAATGGGGAAGTTTATACCAGATCTGATAATAATTCCCGCTATAATATGGATGCCTATTTAGTTTCAAACCTTGGGTTGTCATATAATTTTGGCAAGAAAAATACTTATAAAATTGGTGCAAGAGTGCTTAATTTTTTTGATGAAGAATACCGAAGTGTAGAAGACCGGTGGATGCCCGGCAGAAATTTTAATATATACCTAAACCTTAATTTTTAACCAGCATGATGCTGGAGGCAAAATAGATAACAACCAAATTATTTAAATCCCTCTATTTGCTCAGCTTATTGCTAAATTTTAAAACCAATGAAAAGAATCAGTAAACTATTAACTATGGCCATTTTGAGTGGCTTCTTTTTGAATTCATGTAGCAGCGATGATGATATTGTTGATCCAATTGAAGAACCACAACCAGAGCAAGCTTACTCTGATGGGTTTTTTGTTCTAAATGAAGGCGGTTCCGGTGGCGGTTCGGTTACTTTTATAGATAATGATTTACAAAATGTTGAAAATGAAATTTATCAGCAGGTAAATGCAGAAGATGATCCTGGACAATATATACAGTCAATTTTCTTTAATGAAGACTTAGCTTATATTGTTTCTAATGGATCAAATATGATAACCATAGTTGATCGTTATACTTTTGAATATGTAGATAGGATTGATAGTGGCCTATTATCTCCAAGATATGGAGTTATTGAAAATGGAAAAATTTATGTAACCAATCAGGGTAATTATGAAGCTCCCGGAATAACCGAATTTGACGATTTTATAGCAATAATTGATTTGGAAACTCTGGAAATTGAACAAACTATAGAAACAAATACCGTGCTTGAGTATATTCATGAAGAAGATGGATTAATCTATGTGCAAAAGGCTGCATTTGGGACGGGTAATGAAATAGCGGTGATTGATTCTAATTCAGATGAAATTATCACCACGATTGGTACTGAAGAAACTCTAAATTCTTTTGAAATTGAGGACGGAGTGCTTTACGCCTTAAGTTCTAATAAATTAGAGAAAATTGATTTAGCCACCGGAGAACTTTTAGTTGAATTTGAGATTAATTCTGACGCCGGAAACGCAGGTAATCTTGAATTTGAAAATGATATGATTTACTATACCATAGGTAATTCCGTATTTATGATGGAAGAAAGCGCTGATACGGTACCAGAGGAAGCTTTATTTTCTTATACTTCCAATTCAGATTATGGGGTAATGTATGGTTTTGAAGTAGAAAATGACAGAATTTATATCGCTGATGGTGGAGACTTTGCTTCCAACAGTTTTGTGGAAATTTATACTACCAGTGGAGAATTAATTGAAAATATAGAAGTGGGAGTAGGGCCTAATGGTTTCTATTTTAACGACTAAAAATTGTTTTTCTGTTTGTTTAAATTTGAATAAAAAAGCCCCATTTCAATTAAGAAACGGGGCTTTTGCATTTAATATGGTTTTAAAATTATTTCTTGAATTCAGCAGCTTTTTTTCTGATTTCTTCTGGAATTTCGTCAACATACATTCTTTGATAATCTACATCAGTATCACCACGTTCTCCAATTTTAGTAAATCTGGAATCGTGAGAAACTGCCGGGATTGCCATTCTGTTACCAGTAATATCGGCTAAAGCAGCAGCAAGTAATGGCTCTTCAGGATCACCTAATGGCAAGAGGTTTACAATATCTTCTTCAGCTTCAATATCAGGAATTAGACCTTCCTCGTAATAAGCATCTTCATTCGCATTCTTAGATTCATAAATAAGTGGTTGTATTACGTATTTATGATTAGGGTTGCGGTTTTGACGTGTGAAGTTAGGAGAATCATATAAAGGGGCAGCAGCCTGGAATTTTCCAACTGTACCTTCTCCAACGTGTATAACATCTATGTAAGGAGCCAAGCCATTCATCACCAACTCGCTGGCTGAGGCTGTATATCTCGTACCAATAATGTAAACCTTGGTTAGCCCAAGGCTGTTGATCATTTCTTCGGTTCTAATTTTATCATTGAACCTGTCTACCAATTCTTCTTGTGTAAACTGGCTTTGCAAAAGATCGTTCCAGGTTTGTTTAGAAAAAATTTCACCTTCAAACTGCCCAGTAATCATACTGGAAAGATCTACCGCACTTTCTACAGAACCACCACCATTATATCTAAGATCTAAAACCAATTCGTCTACACCTGCAGCTTGCAATTCTCCAAAAGCAGCATTTAATTCACCATCAAAATCTGCAGTAAAACTATTGTACATGATGTAGCCTACATTTACACCATCTACTTCTAAAACTTTAGATAGAAGAACAGGATTTTCGGTGATTTCTATTCTATTTAGCGCTATAACTTCATCGGTATTACTAATAGTGTTTGTCTCATTATTAATTTGAGCTACACTTATTTCATAGCCATCTCTTCCTAAAAGAGATTGATAATTATCAAGGGTCATTGTTTCACCATCAATATCGGTAAAAAGCACACCTCGTGTAACTCCGGCTTCGTCTGCAGGGCTTCCGGGAATTACGTACCGAACATAGGCCAACACACCATTATCTCCAATTCTTACCAAACCGTAGTCCATACCGGTTGTAGTGCTAATTCCACTCTGGCTGTTTTCTAAAATAGTATAATCGTCTACTATAAAACTAAAGCGATCTTTAGGTGCAGGAACTTTGAGTCCGTTTCTAAAAAGATCTTCGGGAGAGTCAAAACCAGCCAACCATTCCTCCTTATCGGTTTCAGAATCAAAATAATTCTGTCCTAATTCAGGAACATCAGCTTCATATACATAATAGATGCTCATGGCATCATATAAATAATTCTCAATTTCTAAATTAGGAGTTTCGTCTGGATCCTTACCTCCTGGTTCCACTGGAAAACGTTCATCGTCATCGTCTTTAGAACAGGAGCTTAAAATCCCGGCAGATAAGAATAAAAGTAAAATAAGTTTATTAATCTTCATAAATGTTAAGTTTGTTTTAGATTGCTAAAAATACCCACAATAAATTAAATTCAAAATCCTTTTGTAACAATTATTACCGCTAATCGTTTTAAAGGTAAGAAGGTTATTAAACCAACTATCAATGAAACAACAAGCCTTCCTGGACAAAATAAACCCGGTTAAAGATAAAATGTACCGGCTCGCATTGCGAATGCTTATTTCTAAAGAAGCAGCCGAAGATGCTACCCAGGAAGTAATCTTTAAACTATGGGCTCGGAAAGATAAAATCAAGGATTATACCAATGTTGAAGCTTTTGCAATGACAACTACAAAAAATTACTGTTTAGATGAATTAAAAGCTAAAAAGAACAATAATTTAAGAATTGTTCATCAGAATTATGAAAACAATTCAATTTCGCTTCAAAAGGGATTGGAAGTTAAAGATGAAATGCACTGGATAGAGAAAATTGTAAGCCAGCTGCCCGAACAACAAAAAATTGTTTTTCAGCTAAGAGATATTGAGCAATTGGAATTTGAAGAAATTATTGAAATTACAAAGATGAAACCAACGGCCATTAGGGTAGCATTATCCAGAGCAAGAAAGAAAATTCGGGAAAGCTTAACAAACAAGCATAATTATGGAATCACAAAAAATTAAAGAATTACTGGAAAAATATGATGCCGGGGAAACATCTTTGACTGACGAAAAAGCACTTCGGGAATATTTCCAAAATAATGAAGTGACGGATAATTTAAAAACATATCAGTTATTATTTGCATATTCTGAAAAAACCGGTGCGCAAAAAATGGAACGGGAAGTAGAAATGCCTGCATCAAAACAAGGTAATAGGTATCTCTGGACTGCGATTGCAGCAAGTATAATTTTAGTAGTCGGACTTTTCTTTTTTCAGAATAAACCTATGGAAATGAATCAAAGCGATCTTGGCACTATTCAGGATAAAGAAGAAGCATTGCAAAAAAGTATGGAGGCTTTAAAAATGGTTTCCGAATTAATGAACGAGGGCAAAGAAAACCTTATTTACCTAAAAGAATTTAATAACACCAAAGATAAATTTATCAAAACTGAATAACCCATGAGAAAGATAGCAATAGTTATTATTATTGGACTTTTACCAATAATAACGCAGGCCCAGTCGTTTGCCAAGTATGAAAACATGAAGGATGTTGATGCGATGGTGATGACCAGCAAGATGTTTAAAATGCTTGCTAAAGTAGATTTAAGTGAAGATAATCCTGAAGCCCGGGAATATCTAAAGCTTATAGAAAACCTTGATGAGATTAAAATGTTCACCAGTACCACGGCGTCGGTTAGAAGTGAGATGCAAAAAGACGTAGAGAGCTATTTAAGCTCAAATTCTTTAGAGCAGTTAATGCGGATAAATGAAGACGGTAAGAACATTCGGTTTTATTCAAAAGGAGGAAAAAACGATAATTATGTAAGCGAGCTGTTTATGTTTATGGAAGGTGAAAAAGAAGGAGAACTAATTTCTGTGATCTTGAGTATTACCGGGGAAATAGACCTTTCGCAATTATCGCGCTTAACATCAGACCTTAAAATTCCCGGTGCTGAAGAGCTTAAAAATGTAGAAAATAAATCTTAGAATAACTTTTAATTCATATAAAATGAAATCAATAAAAATTTTAGGTCTGGCTCTGGCTGCTGCTGCATTTGTTTCCTGTGCAAACGAGCCGAGTTTACAGGAATACTATGTAGAAAATCAGCAGGATAATAAGTTCATAGCTTTAGACGTCCCTACCAGTATGTTTACAAATACTGAAGAGCTGGATGAAAATCAAAAAGCAACACTGGAAAGTGTGAAGAAGATAAATTTGTTGGCTTTACCGGTGAAAGAAAACAAAGAAGAATATGAAGCTGAAAAAACAAAATTAAGCAGTATTCTTCAGGATGAAAAGTATCAGCTTTTAATGAAATATGGCTCAAACGACCGTAGAGCGGAAATCTATTTTACCGGAAATGAAGATGCGATAGATGAAATTATCGTATATGGTTATGATGACACCAAAGGAGTTGGAGTAGCCCGTGTTCTAGGTGAAGATATGAATCCACAGAAACTAATGGAATTAATGAAATCCCTGGATAAAGGAGATATAGATGTAAACGGCCTTAAGGGAATTACAGGAATGTTTAAAACTGAAATTGAAGAATAGTTTTTTAGTTGAAAACTATTGAAGAGGTTGTTTAATGGAGATTCGTCACCCTCATCTTGTTTCAGGGTCTACCTTCAAACAACCTCTTTTTAATTTTAAATCCCCGTATAATTCTGTGGGGTGATTTTTTTAAGTTCTTCTTTTACAGATTCAGAAACATCTAAGGTTTCAATAAAATCTGCGATGCTCTTTTTATTGATTTTTTCGTTAGTTCGTGTTAGACCTTTCAAGGCTTCATATGGATTTTTAAATCCTTCCCGGCGCAGAATTGTCTGAATAGCTTCAGCAACCACAGCCCAATTCGCTTCCAGATCTTCATTCAGCTTTTCTTTATTAAGTAATAATTTATCCAGGCCTTTTAAAGTGCTTTTAAAAGCGATACTGGTATGTCCCATTGGTACGCCAATATTTCTTAGCACCGTACTGTCGGTAAGATCACGTTGCAGACGGCTAAGTGGTAATTTTGCTGAAAGGTGTTCAAAAATAGCATTGGCAATACCTAAATTTCCTTCGCTGTTTTCAAAATCTATAGGATTCACTTTATGCGGCATTGCCGAAGAACCTATTTCACCTTCTTTTATTTTCTGCTTAAAATAATCCATAGAAACATAAGTCCAGATATCGCGATCTAAATCTATTAAAATGGTATTTATCCTTTTTAAGCCATCAAATAAAGCGGCCATATGGTCGTAATGCTCAATTTGGGTAGTGGGAAAAGAATGGTGTAAACCGAGTTTTTCCTGAACAAAATTACTTCCGAATTCTTTCCAGTCAATATTTGGATAAGCCACTTTATGTGCATTGAAATTTCCCGTGGCACCTCCGAATTTCGCCGCGTGTGGTACTTTATTTAAAAGATCTAATTGAGACTCTAAACGGGTGATAAAAACTTCTATTTCTTTACCTAAACGGGTAGGGGAAGCAGGTTGGCCGTGGGTTCTTGCAAGTAAAGGTACGTTAGCCCAGTCTTGAGAAAATTGGGTTAATTTCCTGATAATCTGTTCTATTTCCGGAATATATTCGGCTTCAATTGCATCTTTTAAACTTAATGGAACGGCCGTGTTGTTAATATCCTGGGATGTGAGTCCAAAATGAATAAACTCTTTGTGAGCTTCCAGGCCTAATTCATCAAACTTATTTTTTATAAGATATTCTACCGCTTTTACATCGTGATTGGTAGTTTTTTCAATCTCTTTTACCGCTTGCGCATCAATCGTAGTAAAATTTTCATAAATAGCTCGCAAGTCACTAAAAACCGAATGATCTACGTCTTTGAGCTGAGGTAGCGGCAATTCGCAAAGTGCGATAAAATATTCTACTTCAACCTTTACACGATACCTTATCAGCGCTTCTTCGCTAAAATAAGCTGAAAGTTGTTTGGTTTTGGAATGATATCTTCCATCTATTGGGGAAATGGCGGTTAGCGGTGTCATGTATTTGATTTATAAATTAAAAGCCGTAAAGATACTGCTTCCAAATAATCTTTAAAACCGCAGCGGCATTTCTTTTTCTATCATTACCCTCAATTTTTTATGCCGAATTTATTAAATCCTGAACGAGTTTAGGCACGCCTACTGAAGCTTTTTCTACAATGATATGTAAGTTTCCTTTTTCTGAAATATTTGGTTTCGGATCTATAAAATAAACAGGTATTCTATTTGGCGCAAAATCTACCAGGCCTGCCGCGGGATAAACCTGCATGGAAGTTCCTACAATAATAAGTATTTCAGCTTCTGCAACAATTTCCATCGCTTTTTCAAACATTGGTACAGCTTCTCCAAACCAAACAACGTGTGGCCTAAGCTGATAATTAAACTCGCAGAAATCTCCCGGATTAATATCCTGCTTCCAGTCCATTACTAGTTTTTCATTAAAAGTGCTTCTTGCTTTTAAAAGCTCGCCGTGTAAATGGGTGACATTTGTACTTCCGGCTCTTTCGTGCAGATCGTCTATGTTTTGTGTAATAATTTCTACATCATAAATTTTTTCTAAATCGGCTAAAGCATTATGTGCAGCATTGGGTGCTACCGTTAATAATTGCCGGCGTCTTTTATTGTAAAAATCCAAAACTAACTCCTGGTTGTTTTCCCACCCCATAGGGGAAGCCACTTCCATAACATCGTGACCTTCCCAAAGGTTATCGGCATCCCTAAAGGTTTGGATACCGCTTTCGGCACTAATCCCAGCACCGGTAAGAATTACTATTTTTTTCATATTAACATAGTTTATGAGTCATTTTTATAAACCTTAACATCCGTTAAAACCTGGTAGCCCGTATCTATAGATAGATTAGATAACGGAAGCGAAAATTAATTGCGTCTTCCAAACTCTAAATTTACTAATAACTTAAATTTTTAAACTTATGAAAAAATTTTTATTGGCTATGTTTTTAGCCTTACCGTTTATGATTATGAGCTGTAGCAGTGATGATGATGCAGTAGATCCCGATGGGGATGGCGACGATTTCGAAGGAGAAACAAAATCTTTCGAACTTTATTCGGTTGCCGATCCTTCAATCTCCGGTACAGCTACCTTTATGGAGAATGAAGATAATAGCACAACCGTTGAACTTGAACTAGACGGTACTCCGGACGGAGGAATGCACCCGGCACACATTCATTACAATACTGCTGCCGAAGGTGGTGATATCGCAGTTTCTTTTGAGCCTGTTGATGGATCTACCGGAATGAGTACTACAACATTTTCTACCTTAGATGATGGAACAAGTATTACTTATGAAGAAGCTATTAATTTTGATGGATATATCAACGTGCATATAAGTGCCGACGATCTTGGTACTTTGGTAGCACAGGGAGATATCGGTGTAAATGAGCTTACGGGAGAATCTAAAAACTACATGCTTGAAGAAAGAGCTGTAGAAGGAATTTCTGGAAATGTAATGTTTCAGGAGAGAGTAAATGGTGAGGCTTTAGCAACCATTATGCTTGAAGGAACTCCGGAAGACGGTGAGCACCCGGCACATATCCATATGGGTTCTGTTGCTGAAGCTCCGGGAAGTATTGCTTTCAGCTTTAATCCGGTTAACGGAGCAACAGGAATGAGTAAAACCAATGTTGCTGCATTAGACGATGGTACCACATTTATGTATAGCGATGTACTTAGTTACGATGGTTATGTAAATGTACACCTAAGCGCAGATGAACTTGGAACTCTAGTTGCCCAAAATGATATTGGTGGTAACGAACTTACAGGTGAGACTAAATCTTACGAGCTTGATGAAAGAGCTGTTGAAGGAATTAGCGGAACAGTGATGTTTGAAGAACGTATGAGCGGTGCTGCTCTTGCAACGATCATGATTGATGGTACTCCGGAAGATGGAATGCACCCGGCTCATATTCATATGGGCTCTTTTACTGAAGGTCCAGGAGGTATTGCTTTTACTTTTAATCCTGTAAATGGAGCAACCGGAATGAGTATGACTCAGGTTGAGATGCTAGACGATGATACAGAATTTGGTTACGAAGAAGTGCTGAATTATGATGGTTACGTTAACGTTCACCTAAGTGCAGAAGAACTTGGTACGGTCGTAGCTCAGGGAGATATAGGAGCTAACGAATTAACCGGTGAAAGCAAAACTTACGAATTAGGTGAGAAAGCTGTTGATGGAATTAGTGGTTCTGTAATTTTTGAAGAAAGAATGAGTGGAGAAGCTTTAGCAACTATTATGTTAGATGGAACTCCGGAAGATGGAATGCATCCGGCTCATATTCATATGGGAACTGCTGCTGAAGGTCCAGGCGGAATTGCTTTCACTTTTACTCCAGTAAATGGAGCAACAGGAATGAGTATGACTCACGTAGCTATGCTTGATGATGATACTGAATTCGGATACGAAGATGTATTGAATTATGATGGTTATGTAAATGTTCACTTAAGCGCAGATCAACTTGATGTTCTTGTAGCACAGAGTGATATCGGTCAAAACGAATTGACTGGAGAGTCAGCTTCTTATAACCTTGGGACTGCAGATGTTGATGGAATAATGGGAACAGCAATGTTTGAAGAACGTGTAAATGGTGAGACTTTGGTAACTATTATGCTAGAAGGAACACTTGATGGAGGAATTCACCCTGCACACATCCACATGGGATCTGTTGCTGATGCTCCTGGAGATATCGCGATCTCTTTAAATTCAGTTAATGGTGATACCGGAATGAGTATGACCAATGTTTCCGCCTTTAATGATACTGAAGAAGGAGAAGATGGAGAAATGATAGATTATAATGAGCTTTTAGAATATAATGGTTATCTAAACGTGCACTTAAGTGCAGAAGATTTAGGAACTCTTGTAGCTCAGGGAAATGTAGGTTCTAATTCTTAGAATTTGTAATTTCATTAAAATTAAAAACCCGGTCTCGATGAGGCCGGGTTTTTCTTTGTTATTAATGATCCGAGAATTAATAAGATCAGTATTATAGAGCCTAAAATTTTTAGCTGAAAAATTTTAAAATATTCCTCCTGAAAACGCCCGACTTCGAGTCGGGTTTTATAATTTTAGCCTATGCAAAAAACTACCCTGTTAAACCATCTTGAAACTTTTCTCACACCAAGACGAATCGGTTTGTTTGATAAAGTTATTCGGCAGCGCACCAATCATTTTACGGTTGCAACGCAAGACGTTTACCAGCTGCATAATACCAGTGCTGTAATTAGAAGTTGCGAGGTTTTTGGGATTCAGAACATTCATGTGATAGAGGAGCGCAAGCCTAAAAGAATAGACAGAGAGATTGCAATGGGGGCTCAAAAATGGGTAGATGTTAATCGGTATTCTACTTCAAAAGCATGTATTAAAGAATTACGAGCTAAAGGCTATCAAATTGTAGCCACCACACCTTACGGAGAAAGTACAACACTTAAAGATTTTGATATTGAAAAGCCATCAGCTATTTTCTTCGGAACTGAAAAAGATGGTCTAAGCGAGGAAATATTGAAAGAAGCCGATTGTAGATTGCATATTCCTATGGTTGGATTTACCGAAAGCCTTAATATATCGGTTTCTGCAGCTATAATTTTACAGAGCATTACTTCTCGTTTAAAAAACAGTGAAATTGCCTGGCAACTTTCTGAAGAAGATAAAATTAGTCTTAAATATGATTGGCTGAAGAAATGTATTAAGAATTCAGATTCAATTATAGCGCAATACGATACAGAAAATCCTTAAATTAGTTGAATAATTTTAACGAATGACCCTTTTCTTCTACCTACTTATAGCGTTTATTACTTTTATTGCTTTTTTGCACGCCTGGGCAAAGAAAAAATATGACATAAGCCGAACTATGGTTATTAATGCTCCACGCGATGTAGTGTTTAGTTATGTAAGGCAATTAAAAAAACATCCGGTTTGGGTACCGTGGTTTTCAAAACATCCTAAGGCTGTTTTAAAACACAAAGGGGAAGATGGTAAACTGGGGGCGGCTATTTACTGGAGGAGTAAAAATAATGAAATAGGGGAAGGTCTTCAAAAGATTATAAAAGTAAAACACCCAAGAGTTTTTGAAACAAGAGTGTTATTTGTAAAACCGGTGAAAGTAAGTTTGCTAACCTATTTCGCAGCAAAAGAACTGGAACCCGGAAAATCTAAAGTTGTTTGGGGAATTCGTGGTAATTTACCTTTTCCACTTTCAGTGATGAGCTTGTTTTATAGCCCCGATAAATTAATGGGACAGGACCTTGAAAAAGGTTTGATCAAATTAAAAACTAGAATGGAAAAAGGGGTGAAGATTTAATTTCGTTGCAGCACTCGATATTCTTCATAACAACCACTTAAAGCATCCAAAATTTGCAGATCGTTGGCCGATCTTAAAAAATCTTTAGAATAGCTGCAGCGTTGCAGAATTTCATCAATCTCTACTTTATTAATTGGTAGTAGGGCGATAAGCGTTTCCCGGTCAAATTTATTTCTAAGCAGCGTTCTAATTTCGTCATCTTCTTTCATCTGCCTTAGTTTTCGCATTTGTTTCGGCTTTTTACCAAAAATATTATGCATTAAATCGGCAGGATTAAAGATTGCTCCTAATGTACGGGAAATCGCGCTAGTTGAATTATCTCCGCCTTCATAACCGGCATTTAATCCGGAGATGCTGTAACGGTTATTTTCATAAATAGGAATATTCCTGGCATCAATCTCAAGATAACCAGTAAGTGTTACCGGTTTTAAAACTACTTCTTCCAGGGCAATTCCTAACTCGGTCATTTTTACTTTTACACTTCCATATTTAAGCCAGTCGTTTGTGACTCTAACTTTTATAGATCTAAATCCCAGGTACGAAAAATACAGCGTATCGTTAACCGTGGCCTGTAGTTCAAAAGTTCCATCTTCTTCACTAACGGCACCTTTAACCTGGTTGAGGTTTACGATATGTACTTTTTCAATAGGTTTATCATCGGCCGCATTCATAACGGTTCCTGATACGACATCCTGTGCGAATGCCTGGAGAGATAAAATAAGTAGTAAAAAGGTAAAAAGGAATTTCTTCATAACAATTGGCGCCTAAATTATAAAATACTTATAAAAAACAATGCCATAATTGAAAATTTAGGCGCCAGATGTGAATTTAATTTTTACTGCGTCTTCTTTTTAAAGAGCTTTCAATGTTACCGCTTCGGTTACCGGATTTTTTTCCTCTTCCCGAATCGCTACTTTCTGAACGCCTGCGGCCTCCGCCACCTCCTTTAAAGTCAGATTTTCCTCCGCCTTTATTGAATTTGCCTCCTTTGCGACCGCCACCGCCACCGCCGCCGCGTTTTCCACGTCCGCCGGTATCTGTAGTTTCTTCAACATTTATAAATCTACCCTGATGTTTAAAGTCTTTAAATGTACTTAAAACACTTTCGGTATTTTTTGCATCAGTATTAAAGAAAGAGAAGCTATCTTTTACATCAACTTTGTAAACATCGTCACGTCCAAGGTCCAGAGTTGCCTTAAGGAAATCCTTTAAGCTCATCCAATCGAATCCATCTTTGGAACCAACATTAATAAAGTAACGCGTAGAGTCTCCAGAGCCACCACCATCTGCCGGAGCGGAAGGAGAGCTTAAACCTTCAGAATTTTTGTAATAGTTGAAGAATCGGGTGAATTCTACAGAAAAGAACTTTTTAATAAGCTCCTCTTTGGTAAAATCTTCCAAAACCTCATTAATACTGGGTAGATAAGCTTCTATCTCGGGATTAATCTTTGTTTCCTTGATATCGTTGGCAAGGTGAAACAACTGAACACGACAAATTTCCATTCCGTCAGGAATATCTTTTTGCTCGAATTTCTGCTGAATAATACGCTCAATACTTTTGATTTTACGCATTTCACTTTTAGTAACAATTACCATAGAAACTCCACTTTTCCCTGCACGACCGGTACGGCCACTACGGTGAGTGTACGTTTCAATCTCATCAGGAAGCTGGTAGTTGATTACATGAGTAATATCATCTACGTCAATTCCACGGGCAGCAACATCTGTAGCGACCAACATCTGGATTTGTTTGCTTCTAAAACTTTTCATCACCAAATCACGCTGGTTCTGACTAAGGTCTCCGTGCAATGCTGCAGCGCTGTACCCGTCTTCGATAAGTTTTTCAGCTACTTTTTGAGTGTCTCTTTTTGTTCGACAAAAAATCACCGAAAAAATATCTGGATTGGCATCTGCCAGTCTTTTTAAAGCTTCGTAACGTTGTCTTGAATTTACAAGGTAAAACTCATGAGAAACATTAGATGTTCCCTGGTTTTTAGATCCTACGGTAATTTCAATAGGAGTACGCATAAATTTCTTGGCGATTATTGCAACTTCTTTTGGCATAGTTGCAGAAAATAACCAGGTATTCTTTTCTTTTGGTGTATGCGAAAGAATTGCTTTAATGTCTTCAAAGAAGCCCATATTAAGCATCTCATCGGCTTCATCTAAAACACAATATTCGATTTTAGTAATATCTACCAGGTTACGATTAATCATATCCTGCATACGTCCCGGAGTAGCTACAATAATTTGAGCTCCACGTTCAATTTGACGTGCCTGATCTGTAATACTGGCGCCACCATAGATAGCAACCGGATTAAGACCTTTTTCAAATTTAGAGTAATTCTTTAATTCGTTGGTAATTTGCAGGCAAAGTTCACGTGTTGGTGAAAGAATTAATGCCTGGGTATGTTTTTTACTTACGTTTATTTTCTGGATAAGCGGGAATCCAAAAGCAGCTGTCTTTCCTGTACCGGTTTGGGCTAATGCCACCATATCGGTATCTTCGTTTAGTAAAACAGGAATTGCTTTTTCCTGTATTTCACTGGGGTCTGTAAAACCCATTTCTTCGACTGCTTTAAGAATAGAAGGGTTTAAACCTAATTGTTCAAATTTGTTCATATAAAAAATTAAATAAGCGGCAAAGGTACGGCTTAGATAGCAATTAACACCTATCTACTTGCTTTATTTTGAAAGATAGGCGATTAGCTCTCTAAAGGCTATTGAGCGGTGGCTTATTTTAGATTTTTCGCTTAGGCTCATTTCTGCAAAAGTCTTTTTGAAGTTCTCAGGTTTAAAGATAGGATCGTATCCAAAACCTTTATCGCCGCGCTGCTCTTTTATAATTTCTCCCTTGCAAATTCCTGTAAACAAGTTTTGCCTTTCGTTTAAATTTAAAGCTATTGCAGTTTTAAATTGCGCATTTCGATTTTCTTTATCTTCTAATTGACTAAGCAATTTCCTCACATTTGCGGCATCATTTTTATCATCGCCTGCATACCGGGCAGAGAAAACGCCAGGTTCACCGTTTAGTGCTTCCACTTCGAGACCTGTATCATCGGCGAAACAATCGTACCCATATCGATTTCTCACATGTTCTGCTTTTAAAATGGCGTTACCTTCTATAGTGTCGGCAGTTTCCGGGATTTCTTCATCACAACCTATATCATCCAGAGATAAAAGTTTGATGTAATGTGGAAACAGAAATTTAATTTCCTCAAGCTTATTCTTATTGTGCGTAGCGAATACAAGTTCCATAGGATGTGTTTTAGCGGTGGTGGTAAGGTTCATTTTTTAAAATTGTAAAAGCACGGTATAATTGCTCGGTAAAAAATAATCGCACCATTTGATGGGAGAAAGTCATTTGTGAAAGGGCAACTTTTGCGTCTGACCTTTGATAAACTGCTTCAGAAAATCCATAAGGGCCACCAATTACAAAAATAAGCTGCTTGAGACCGCTATTTAATCGCTTTTGAATATATGCTGAAAATTTTTCTGAAGAAAATTCTTTTCCATTTTCATCTAAAATCACCAGGTAATCAGAATTCTGCACTTTACCCAGAATTAATTCTCCTTCCTTTTCTTTTTGCTGATTCTCATCGAGATTTTTCGTCTTTTTAAGATCTGGAATAATTTCAATTTCAAATTTATTATAAAACTGAAGTCGATTTTTATAAACCTCAATAAGCTGTTTTAGCTCCCTGTTATCGGTCTTTCCTATGCAGAGTAATTTTATGGTCATTCGGTATATTTAACGCAGACTTTGCTACATTTACAAAAATAAGTATTGCAAATGATCTCAAAAGAACAATTTAAAAAAGAAATAGATCTAATAATAGAAAATGCGCTTAGGGAAGATGTAGGAGATGGTGATCATAGCTCCTTAGCCTGTATTCCTGCTAATGCTAAAGGAAAAGCCAAGCTTCTGGTGAAGGATAAAGGAATTTTAGCCGGCGTGGATTTTGCTTTAAAAGTTTTTGAAAAAGTTGATCCAGAATTAAACGTTGAAGTTTTAATTAAAGACGGGAAAACTATTGACCGTGGAGACATTGCATTTTTTGTTGAAGGAAGCTCCCAATCAATACTAAAGGCTGAAAGACTGGTATTGAATGCGATGCAAAGAATGAGTGCAATTGCAACAAAAACCAACACTTTTGCACAAAAATTAGAAGGTACAAATACCAAAATTTTAGATACCCGAAAAACTACTCCAGGAATACGGGCTTTAGAAAAATGGGCAGTAAAAATTGGAGGAGGGGAAAATCATAGGTTTGCTTTGTATGATATGATCATGTTAAAGGACAATCATATAGATTTTGCGGGTGGAATTACTAAGGCAATTAACAAAACTAAAGATTACCTTAAAAGCAATCAACTTGATCTTAAAATTATTGTTGAGGCAAGAAATTTAAAGGAAATTGAAGAAATCCTTGAAAGTGAAGGTGTGTACCGTATTTTAATAGATAATTTTAATTATGAAGATACGCGCCAGGCTGTAAAGCTTATTAATGGTAAATGCCAAACAGAATCCAGTGGTGGAATTACGCTGGATACCACACGTAAATATGCAGATTGTGGGGTAGATTATATTTCCAGCGGTGCTTTAACCCATTCGGTTTACAATTTAGATCTTAGCTTAAAAGCAATATAATGTATGGCTCCAAAGAAAGCCTTTCTATCTAAACTAGAGCAATTTTCAAATTGGTGGGAGAGAAAAACCAAAGGAATAATTTTGCCCGGTTTTGATGGTTTATCGCTTTACGATCTTTGGGAAATCTATTCTGGTGGAATTATAAAAGGAACTTTTTCTACAAGAGCAAGCGCTATTGCATTTAGTTTTTTTATGGCACTGTTTCCGTTTTTGTTGTTTATGCTTAACCTTATTCCCTATGTTCAATTTATAGATGATTTCCAGCTGCAGTTCCTGCTATTTATGGAATCCTTATTGCCGCCCGATACCCAGGAATACTTTAATGATATTTTACTTGATATTGCCAATACACCTCGTGGTGGTCTACTTTCAATTGCCTTTATCGTATCCATTTTTTTAATGACAAATGGAATAAATGCAATTTTTACCGGTTTTGAGTTTTCATATCACACTAATGCCAACAGATCTATCGTAAGGCAATACCTTGTAGCTGTGGGTATTTCCCTTATTATGGCATTGTTGTTGCTCCTTACTATAATACTGGTTGTCTATTTAACTTATGCAATAGACGATTTACAAAATTTGGGATTGGCCACAGAAGGAGGTTCCGCTTTTATAAAATATGCCGGATTTGTGCTATTAGTGTATATTGCTGTAGCTACACTTTATTACTTTGGAACAAAAGAGGCGAGACAGGCAAAGTTCTTTTCCATAGGAGCCCTTTTTACTACATTATTGATCATTATAACTACCTATTTCTTTGGCTTATATATTGAAAATTTTTCAGCTTATAATGAATTATATGGTTCTATTGGAGCATTGCTAATTTTAATGGTGTATATCTGGTTGAATTCTAATATA
Source organism: Salegentibacter lacus (assembly GCF_020164555.1). Taxonomy (GTDB): domain Bacteria; phylum Bacteroidota; class Bacteroidia; order Flavobacteriales; family Flavobacteriaceae; genus Salegentibacter; species Salegentibacter lacus. The sequence goes on from NZ_JAIQZB010000017.1 coordinate 70,195, forward strand.
TTGCTCTTAGGATTTGAATTAAATGCATCTTTAATAAAAATGAAGAAAAAAATTAAATAACTTAACAACCTAAAACCAAATTAAAAATGAAAAAACTATTAGTCCTTTTAGTGGCCATTTTTGGCTTAAACCTAACTTCAGCCCAAACCGAAATAGGTGGCGCTACATTACCTCAAACCTTAGAATATGGTTCTGAAGAAATGACGCTTAATGGAGCCGGAGTTAGAGAAAAGTTTTGGATGGATATGTATGCAGGCGGACTTTATCTTAAAAATAAATCTGAAAATGCATCAGAAATCATGAATAAAGATGAAGCTATGGCAATAAGATTGCATATAGTTTCAAAAATGATTACCAGCGATAGGATGATTGATGCAGTAACTGAAGGTTTTGAAAATTCAACCAATGGAAACACCGCACCAATTTCAGCAGAAATCAAAAAATTTATAAGTTTTTTTAAGGATGAAATAAATAAAGAAGATGTTTTCGATATCGTATACCTGCCAAGTAGAGGTTCCGTAATTTACAAAAACGAAAAAGAAAGTGGCTCAATCCAGGGAATGGAGTTTAAAAAAGCTCTATTCGGAATATGGCTTTCTAATGAACCCGCAGATGACGACCTTAAAGAAGGTATGCTGGGTAAACAATAAAATATAGAGATAATGAAAACCAAATTCAACTTACTTAACCTATTACTTTTTGGATTTATCCTGATTTCCTCAGGAATCCAGGCGCAAGGGGTATTTGGTAAATGGAACGTAGTTAACGATGCGGGTCGTGTAAATTCTATAGTAGAGATCTACGAGAAAAATGGAGCTGTTCACGGTAAAGTGCTGAGAATAACCAAAGAGGAACACCGCGATCGTAAATGTACCGAATGCCAGGGTGAACTTAAAGACAGACCTATAGAGGGCCTGAATGTGATTCGTGATTTTGTAAAAGAAGGCGATGAATATGTTGATGGGACTTTAATTGATCCAAAATCCGGAAAAGAATATGATGGAAAAATTTGGGTTGATGATAACAATCCCGACAAGCTAAATGTGAGAGGTTATATCGCTTTTTTCTATAAAACGAAAGTTTGGGAACGAGCCGAATAAAACTTTCTAAAATTTAAAATACTAAAACCATTCTTTTTTAAGGATGGTTTTTATTTTTGAACAAACTTACTTATTAAGTAAGTCAAAAAGTGCTCTGGCGAAAAAGCCGATATATTAAATTTTTATCAACTTAATACGCTGGGATAAGCAGCTTACCTCATTAATATGGCATATTTTATAGATGTTATTTTACCACTTCCTTTACAGAAGCGTTTTACTTATGCAATAACTAAGGATGAAGCCGGTTTTTTGGAAGAAGGTATGCGGGTTGCAGTTCCATTTGGAAAGTCTAAAGTATATACCGCTATAACAGCTAAAATTCATCAGAACCCGCCACAGGTTTACGAAGCGAAACCAATAAATCAGATCCTTGATAAAAGTCCTTTGGTGACCAAACATCAACTAAAGTTTTGGGCGTGGATCGCTTCCTATTATATGTGTGCCGAAGGAGATGTACTAAAGGCCGCATTACCGGGAGCGTTTTTATTAGAAAGCGAAAGTATAGTTCAGCTAGTTAAAGATGTTGAAATTGATGAAAACGAGCTTAAAGACGAAGAATATTTAGTAATTGAAGCTTTGCAGCGCCAGTTTTCGCTAAAGATTCAGGAAGTGATGAAAATCCTGGATAAAAAAGCTGTTTTACCTGTTATTAACGCTTTGGTGGAAAAAGGTTTGGTAGTGCTCAATCAGGAGATTTATGAGCAGTATAAACCGAAAAAAATACGCTTTGTAAAACTCAATCCTGTTTACGATAATGAAGCCGAAATGCACCAGCTTTTAGATGAACTGGAAAAAGCACCAAAGCAGAAAGAAGCTTTATTAAGTTTTTTCAGCATAAAAGCCCAACATAAGAAACCATTAAAGGTAAAGGAGCTCAGCGAAAAATCTGGGGTTTCAGCAGCCATTATAAAAAGCCTGGTTAAAAAGAAAATTCTCGAGGAATATTATGAGAAAACCGACAGGGTAACTTTTAGCGGAGATGCTTCGGAAACAGGAATTCAATTAAGTGAAATTCAGCAACAAGCTTTCTCAGAAATAGAGAACGGGCTAAAAGAACAGGATGTTTGTTTATTCCACGGAATTACTTCTTCAGGAAAAACCGAAATCTATATTAAACTTATTGAAAAAGTTATTGAACGTGATGAACAGGCACTTTATGTTTTGCCTGAAATCGCATTAACCACACAATTAATAGAGAGGCTGCGAGTTTATTTTGGGGATAAAGTTCTGGTGTATCACAGTAAATATTCGGTAAATGAAAGGGTAGAAGTATACCGCCATATTTTAGAAGATTCAGAAAAAGCGAGAATTGTAATTGGGGCGCGATCTTCAATTTTTCTTCCTTTTGCAAATTTAGGCTTAGTGGTGGTAGATGAAGAACACGAAACTTCCTTTAAACAATTTGATCCCGCGCCGCGTTACCACGCAAGAGACGCCGCAGTTGTTTTGGCGAATTTATTTAAAGCGAAAACAATTTTAGGATCGGCTACTCCTTCCCTGGAATCTTATTTTAATGCGCAGCATCATAAATATGCTTTGGTGGAATTAAACCGAAGATATGGTGATGTTTTACAACCGGAAATTGAAATTGTTGATATAAAAACCAAATATAAAAAGAAGGAAATGAAAGGGCATTTTTCTGACAGGATGCTCGCTGAGATTAAAGATACATTGAATGGTGGAGAGCAGGTGATTTTATTTCAAAATCGAAGAGGCTTTTCTCCTGTGTTGGAATGCAATACCTGCGGCCATTCACCACAGTGCCCCAACTGTGATGTGAGTTTAACTTATCATAGCCATAACAACCAGTTGCGCTGTCATTATTGCGGTTATCATATTGCGATGCAAAAAAAATGTATGGCTTGCGACAGTACTGAAATTACTACTAAAGGCTTTGGAACCGAACAAATTGAAACCGAATTGAAAGCTATTTTCCCTGAGTATAAAACTGCGAGGATGGACCAGGATACGACCCGCGGAAAATATGCTTACGAAAAACTGATCAATGCTTTTGAACAACAGGAAATAGATATTTTAATCGGAACCCAGATGCTTACCAAAGGACTTGATTTTAGGAAAGTGAACCTGGTAGGAATTATGAATGCCGATAATTTGCTGAATTTTCCCGATTTTAGAGCGCACGAGCGTAGTTTCCATTTAATGCTTCAGGTAGCGGGTAGGGCAGGAAGAACCAAAAAACGTGGGAAAGTATTAATCCAAAGTTATAATCCTCATCACCAGATTATTCAGCAGGTTTCCATGGGGGATTATTTCGGAATGTATAAAGACCAGTTAGAAGAGCGCTATAATTATAAATATCCGCCTTTTTACCGTTTGATAAGGATAACATTGAAATGCCGGGATTACTCCAAAACCAATGAAGCTGCTGACTGGTTGGCGGTAGGAATGAAAAATGTTTTCAAAGAAAATGTGCTGGGACCGGAGTTTCCACCGGTCGCCCGTATCAGGAATGAATATTATAAAAATATACTGCTAAAAATTCCACAACAACAATCTTTAGGGAAAACAAAAGAAGTGCTGCAACGAATTATGGGAAGTTTTAATGCTATTGGCGCTTTTAGAAGTGTAAAAGTAGTAATTAATGTAGACCCTATTTAGATTTTAAGTCAAATGAAGCGGTCGATTTTATAAGAGAAGGTTACAGACACTGTGTTCGTGGTTCCGATAGTATTTATTATCGAGTGCGTGCAGAAGAAGTAGAAATTATGGCAATAATAGGAAGACAAGATTTAAGCAAATTCCTTTAATGAGTAATTTAGAATAAATTCCTGTCGCAAAAAATTAATTACTGAATAGCACTTAAAGCCTCAACCAGGTTAGTTTTCTTGTGGCGACTAAGGGGCAGTTTCTGTTTGTCGATCTCAATATTCTTGGAATTGTAGCGCTCAATTTTATCGAGGTTTACAATATAAGACTTATGGGTTCTTAGAAATTTATCGTTAGGTAGTTGCTCTTCAAAAGATTTCATCGTAGCGAGAACCACAAAGTTTTCTTTTTCGGTCACAAATTTTACATAATCTCCCAAAGCCTGGATGTATTTAAGCTTATTCAGAAAAACCTTTCGATTTTTAAGATTGCTTTTCACGAAAATATAGTCTTCATCCTCCGGTGGAGTGGCGATTTGATGTTTTAATTTATAAAGATTTATCGCTTTATTTACGGCGTTATTAAAGCGTTCTTTAGTTACCGGTTTATGAATATAATCTACAGCATCATAATCAAAAGCTTTAAAAGCATATTGCGTTTTTCCGGTTACAAAGATAATCTGTGGTTTATTGGGAAGATCGTCCAAAAGTTCAAAACCTGTTAAAACCGGCATTTCAATATCGAGAAATATTAAATCGATTTCATTATCGAGAAGGCCGTTTTTTGTTTCAATAGCGTTATTGTATTCGGCAACTAATTTAAGATTAGAATGGTCTTTAATCAACTTTACGATAGATAATCGTTGTAAGCTGGAATCATCAACAACAATACATTTGAGTAAAATTTCTTCCACAATAGTTAGGTTAAGTAATAACAATATTAAACATAAAATACCTAAATCACAAGATAAAGTTTATATTCATAGGCCAAATTTAAATTTTATCCTCTCTTTATAAATAAATCTTTATAAATAAAGTAAAGTGCTTTAGCCTTAGCATTGGAGTATTTTAAATTTTCATTTCAATTACTGTTTAATAAGCATAACCTTAGTTTACTTTTAAGCTTTGAAAATAGAAATAAATAAGCTACTTTTGCAGCCAAATAAATTTAAAGTAAATTTTTATGAACACTTATGAAACTGTTTTCATCTTGAATCCCGTTTTATCTGATGAGCAGATAAAGGAGACAGTTCAGAAATACGAAGAATTTCTTGTTTCTAAAGGGGCCGAGATGGTATCGAAAGAAGATTGGGGGCTTAGAAAATTAGCCTACCCAGTTCAACACAAAAAAAGCGGGTTTTACCACCTGTTTGAATTCAAAGCTCCAGGAGAGGCTATAGAGCCGTTGGAACTTGCTTTTAGAAGAGACGAGCGTATGATGCGTTATTTAACTGTGAGGTTAGACAAACACGCTATCGCCTGGGCTGAGAAAAGAAGAAATAGAAGACAACAAGAAAAAGCGTAAGTATGGCTACATCTATTGAACAACAAGCAAAAGGAAAAAAAGACGGAGAGATCAGGTATCTTACTCCTCTTAATATAGAGACCAGTAAAACGAAGAAGTATTGTCGTTTTAAAAGGTCTGGAATTAAGTATATCGATTATAAAGATCCAGATTGGTTAATGAGTTTCGTGAACGAGCAGGGTAAATTGTTACCTCGTCGTCTAACTGGTACTTCTTTAAAATACCAAAGAAAAGTGGCTGTTGCTGTAAAAAGAGCACGTCACCTTGCGTTAATGCCATATGTTGGTGATTTACTAAAATAAAAAGAGGCAATTATGGAATTGATACTTAAACAAGACGTAGATAATTTAGGCTTTAAAGATGACCTGGTAAACGTGAAGAACGGTTACGGTAGAAATTATCTTATTCCTCAGGGATATGCACATCTTGCAACTCCTTCAGCTAAAAAAGTATTGGCTGAGACCCTGAAACAAAGAGCTTACAAAGAACAGAAACATATCGATGAAGCTAAGAAGCAAGCTGAAAAACTTAATAACGTAGAGATTAAGTTAACTGCTAAAGCTGGTGCCGGAGACAAATTATTTGGATCTATCACTAACGGCGATTTAGCTGACGCTTTTGCAAAAGAAGGCATTGAAATCGATAAGAAATATATAAGCATCGCAGGTGGAAACATCAAAAGATTGGGACAGTACGAAGCAACTTTGCGTTTTCACCGTGAAGTAGTGACTACTTACAACTTTGATGTTGTAGCTGAAGCTTAATTTATTTTATTACAAAGTTAAAAGCCCGCTCCAGTAGTGGGCTTTTCTTATTTTAGTGAGCCCCTGATTTACAAGAAGTGTTTCAGAATCATTATTTTTGTCAAGCTGAATTGGTTTCAGTTTCTGACGTGTTTGGGCTTTTTTACAATTTAGATCCTGAAATAAAATCAGGATGACGATTTTGGCACATTTGCAATTCGATCTTATTTTAATTTTTACCAAAAATGAAATATTCCAGATTAACAAAAGAACAGTTTGAAGAAATGAAGCAGGAATTCATCAATTTCCTGGCTGCACAATCAATAACTGCTGAAGAGTGGGATGGTATTAAAAAGAATAAGCCAAAAGCCGCAGAGCAAGAGCTTGATGTTTTTAGCGACCTAATTTGGGAAGGTGTTTTAAATAAAGTGGAATTCCTGGAGCATTTTTCAGCCAATCAAATTTATTTATTTCATATTACCGAAGTTACCATTCATCTTATTGCTATTAAAATTGAGCATGAAGGAGTAGATCTAACCACAAGAAAAGGTTACAGCTGGTTACAAACTAATTTGCTGGATGAATCTGTGAATATTTACACGTCCTCTAAAGTTTTAAGTGACGATAGGAATAAGGATATTTTTGCGCTTATAAAACAAGGTGCAAATATCACTAAAGGAGATCTTTACCGCTATTTCGACAATATGGTTGAAAGTAAATAATTACGACTGAAACTTTATTTCACGAAATTTGGAGTTTAAGTTTAACAGCCACCTATTCATTAAATAGAAAAATTATTCATACCTAAGCGATTCGATAGGATCTTGTCTGGCTGCTTTGGCTGCGGGATAACTTCCGGCGAGAATAGCTACTAAAATGGTAATAGCAGTTGCCCAGATCATTGCAACCCAGGGCGTGGTAAAGTCAAAATCGGCTGCTGCAGAAACGGCCATTCCGATTAATATTCCAAAGATAATACCTACGATGCCACCTATCTGACCAATAATAAGAGTTTCCATAAAGAACTGGGTGGCAATTGTTTTCCGCTTTGCGCCCAGGGCTTTTCTCACCCCAATTTCACGGGTTCTTTCGGTTACACTTACCAGCATAATATTCATTAAAGCGATAGAGGAACCAAAAATGGTAATTATAGAAATAATCCAGGCTGCAAAATTAAGATAACTGGTAATGGAGAATATTCGGTTAATAAGATCGTCGCTGCGTTCCAGTCCAAAATTATTTTCCTCTATAGGATTAAGTTTCCTAATGTTCCTAAAAGTCAGGATCGCTTCATCTTGTGCACCTTCCAGTAATTCTTTATCATCAACCTTAACGCTAACCGCATAATTTATTTGTGGTTGGGTAAACATAGACCGCGCCACCTGTATGGGCATCAGAACACGTAGATCCTGGTTGTTTCCAAATGTTGAACCTTTGGATTCCAGAACTCCAATAACCCTGAATTTCCCTCCTCTAATACTAACAATTTTATCAATGGGATTTTCGCCTTTAAAAAGTCCTTCAGGCTTAGCAAAATCGGCTCCAAGAATTACAACGTTATTGTTATTCTGAATATCAAAAATGTTGAATTCGCGTCCTTCTTCAACATCTAAACCAGAATTTTCCATAAAATTTTCGTTCACGCCAAGCACACGTACTTCAGGATCGGTTTTTTCGTTGATGTATTTTACTTCAGCGCCTGCAGTCCCGGTAAAAGAAACCGCAGTTTGCGCTTGCGGATATTGATAATTTTCTTCAAATTTCTTTACTTCCCGGTAAGTGATGATCGGGTTAATTTTTTCAACTTCCCCGCCGCCTTGCCGCTGCGAATTGAAATCATATCGCTGAATATTAAAAGTATTAGCCCCCATAGAGGCAAAATCGCTACTAATGGTGTTTTCCAGCGCGGTTACCGCACTCAAAATTCCAACCAGCGCAGTGATTCCAATAGCGATGATTAATACGGTAAGTATGGTTCTAAGTAGCTGACTTTTAATGGAATTAAAAGCGATGCTTATATTTTCTTTTAATAACCCGAACATAAAATGTTTTTTCAGTGCTATTTAATTAGACTTCATAAGTCCTATAATGTTACTTAAAATATGAAATTTGTTTGGGTTCGGGTAAAATTTAAGATATTTGCAGCATTGTTTCAGCCGGTTTTCGGCGCTAACTTTAAACCAAAAACGGAAAGTATACCCAAAGATTTTATGGCACAAAAACCTTCTATCCCAAAAGGAACTCGAGATTTTAATCCAGCAGAAGTCGCTAAAAGAAATTATATTTTTGATGTGATCAAAACTGAATTTAAAAAATTCGGCTTTCAGCCTATCGAGACACCGAGTTTTGAGAATTCTGATACCTTGATGGGAAAATATGGAGAAGAAGGGGATCGTTTAATTTTTAAAATTTTGAATTCCGGGGACTTTCTAAAAAAAGCAAATTCGGATGCTTATGAAGCTAAAGACAGTTTAAAAATAACTTCTTCCATTAGCGAAAAAGCTCTTCGTTATGACCTGACAGTGCCTTTCGCGCGTTATGTGGTACAGCACCAAAACGAGATAGATTTTCCGTTTAAACGGCACCAAATTCAGCCGGTTTGGCGAGCCGACAGGCCACAAAAAGGACGCTTCAGAGAGTTTTTTCAGTGTGATGCCGATGTTGTTGGGAGCAAAAGCCTGTGGCAGGAAGTAGAGTTTGTGCAACTATACGATGCGGTTTTTTCGGCTTTAAAATTAGAGGGTGTCACTATAAAAATCAATAATAGAAAGGTGCTTTCTGGTTTTGCCGAAGTGATTGGCGAAAAAGATAAACTTATAGATTTTACTGTTGCCCTGGATAAACTGGATAAAATAGGGGAAGAGGGCGTGAAAAAGGAAATGCTACAAAAAGGTATTTCTGAAAGCGCTATCGAAAAGATTCAGCCTATTTTTGGCTTACAGGGAGATTTCCCTGAAAAGATCGCCGGGATTAAAGAAATCCTGAGCACTTCTGAAACTGGAATGGAAGGAATTAAAGAGCTGGAATTTGTCGAAAAAGCTATCAAAGAAATGCCTTTGCAAACCGCAAAGCTGGACCTTGATGTAACCCTGGCGCGCGGACTTAATTATTACACCGGGGCAATTTTTGAAGTTTCAGCACCTGAGAATGTGAAAATTGGGTCTATTGGCGGCGGTGGCCGTTACGATGACCTTACCGGAATTTTCGGTTTAAAAGATATGAGCGGTGTAGGAATTTCTTTTGGATTGGACCGAATTTATCTGGTACTGGAAGAACTAGGACTTTTCCCAGAAGCCGTAACTCAAAATACCAAGGCACTTTTTATCAATTTTGGAGATGAGGAAGCACTGTATGCATTAAAAGCAGTGAATAAATTAAGAACCGAAAATGTTACGGCTGAATTATTTCCGGATGCAGCCAAGATGAAGAAGCAAATGAATTATGCAAATAAACGCGAAATTCCATTTGTTATCCTGGCGGGAGATGAAGAGATGCAAGCTGAAAAATTCACGCTAAAAAATATGAAATCTGGTGAGCAACAAAAAGTTGATTTTACTGAGTTGGTAAAAGCTTTAGGTTGAAATTCGTCATTATGACGTGGTAATCTTTTTCGAGATATACTAGATAAATGGGAAGAGATTGCTTCAGCCGCCAAAAAAAAGTGGCTTCGCAATGGCGTTCAGGTTTTTTTATAATTTCTAAGCTTTTAGTTGAAGCAATTATCTCTCAGCAGATCATCTCTCGGCAGTATTTTTACTCAGTTTCACTGGCTTTATTTAAAACATCCATATCTTCACTAAAAAGCGAAACTTTAACTGCTTCGGTAAAAGATTTAAGATGGGAAGATTTAGTTGCGCTGGCAATTGGAGCGCTTACTCCGGGTCTGTTCATTAGCCATGCAAGAGCAACGCCGGCTTGAGAAATATTGTGTTTTTCTGAAATCTCATCAAGGCTTTTTAAAACTTTTTCGCCACGATCGTTTAAGAATTTATCAGCGAACATTTTTCGCTCTTTGCCTTCAAAATCTTCCTTTTTCCGGTATTTACCGGTTAGGAATCCGCTGGCCAACGAGAAATAGGGAATTACTCCTAAATTATTCTTAGTGCAAATTTCTTCGATTCCCCCTTCAAATTTATCCCTTACCATCAAGTTATATTCAGGTTGAAAAACTTCGTAAGCCGGTAAATTATTATCAGCGGCAACATCTAACGATTTTTGTAATCTTTCTGCAGAAAAATTTGAAGCGCCAATATGTTTTATTTTCCCGCGATCCAGAAGTTTTTGATAAGCTTCCAGGGCTTCGGTTACAGGGGTTTCCTCATCATCAAAATGTGTGAAATAAAGGTCTATATAATCGGTTTGTAGTCGCAAAAGCGAATCTTGTACCGCACCGGTAAGATAATCGCGTGAATTATTTTTAGGTCCGCCGGGCTGTAAACTAGAACCGCCTTTGGTGATTAAAGTGATTTTATCACGTAAATTGCGTTCTTTCATCCATTTACCAATAATTCTTTCTGAAGTTCCGTGTGGAACTCCATCTGCCCATCGGGAATAAACATCGGCTGTGTCTATGGTAGTAAAGCCAAGCTCAAAAAGCTTGTCTAGCATCTTGAAAGATTCATTTTCATCTAAAGTCCATCCAAAAACATTACCGCCAAAAATAATTGGCGCCGATTTTAAGCCTGATTTTCCTAATATAACTTTTCTCATTATTAATACCTTTACCTTAAAATTAGGCATCAGTTATAAGAAAGGCGAATTTTAATAGAGCTTTTAGACAGATTTAACTTTGTATAGGATGGAACTTTAAGTAAGAAACTTATAAAGGAGAGATAACTTATAAATCGAAACCCTAAAAATCTGTGTTTTCTTCTTCGGTGGGATTGCTTTTTCTACGCCATATCACGAAAATTGCTGCTATTGTTCCCAGTCCTAAAACTAAAGCAAATAATTTAGGAGGGGCATCAAGAGTATTTTCCTGTTCAAAGACAAAGGAACCAACCAGCACAAAACTTCCCAGTAAAACCCCAAGGGTCATTAATATTTTTCCCAATACTTTCATTCACTTGCAATTTTTATAACGCTATTAATGGTAGATTAAAACCTCCTTTCTGAAATAGAACTACCTGTTTATATTTGTTTTTTCAGACATGATTAATTTAAATGATATGAATTACTGGAAGGTTAATTTAAAGTCAACTAATCGTTAAGCCTGATTTTAAAATTTTGGTAAAAAGAAATTCAGGTAACTAATTAAAAGTTTGAAGCCGGTTGGATTTTATTATATTTATTGGGTTGGTAGCAAGGATAAAAGAATGGAGGTTTTTACAATTTTTATGTCAGGATTGGTTGCTACTACTGTAATGACACGATTTAGTTATTTGTTTTCCAACAATTCAGGGAGCCCGAGTTGTTAAATAATTTAATTTTAAGATCTGAAAAGATTAATCTTAAAACTTCAAAATACCATTTTTTGGGCTGGTTTATACACTATTTAATCGGTTGGTTCTTCGTTGTGATTTTTAGTTTAATATGGAAAATAGACCCCAATTTTAAGCAGGAATAATTTCTGGAACTGTTCTTGGTTTTATAGCTGAAATTATAAGGATATTAGGATGGAAAATAATGCTCAGGCTTAACAGAAATTCTCCCGAATTAGATTTTAGTCAATTCTACTTCCAACTTATCATCATCCATATTTTATTCGGAAAAAGTGCGGCTATGGTTTATTCTTATTTTTAACCTATTTGCTCTAAAATTTCAGTAATTCCGGTTACCGAAATATCAGGTTTTTCGGCTAATTCATATAAAGTTTTCTCGGGTCTCTCAACAAAACAGGTTTGAAGTTTGGCCCTTTTTGCACCAATAATATCCCAGCTGTGCGCTGCCACCATCATTGCTCTTTTAGGAGTTACCTGGTATTTTTTAAGAATATACCTGTAGCTCTCAGGATGTGGCTTATATTTTTTTACTTCTTCTACGCTGTGGATTCCTACAAAATAAGAATCAATCTCAGCAAATTTCAGCTGTGCTTCTAAAACATCGGGTTTACCATTGCTAAAGGCAATAAGCTTGTAACCTTCATTTTTCAATTGTTCTAAACCCGGCTTTACATCGGGATAGGGTGGGAGATTGGTGATTTCAGAAAGAATATTTTGAATTTCATAATCAGAAAATTCTTTATCAAATTTATCTGAAATCATTTTAAAAGTAGCCGCGGCAATTTCACTAAAATTACTATAACCTCCGGTAGTGGTTTCCACCAGAGAATAGTGCAACAACTTTGGAAACCAAACATCAAAACCCATTTCGTTTTCCAGCGCAGCATTGATTTCTTCCTTTAGCGGAATTAGGTTTAGGAGGGTTTCATTTACATCAAAAATTATGATTTTGGGTTTCATTATTAATTAATGTTTAGAAAAGGAAAGATAGGTTTTCTTTAGATAAAACATAAAAAAATCCCTCCTGAAAAAGAAGGGATTTCTAGTAGCGAGACCGAGATTTGAACTCGGGACCTCCGGGTTATGAAAATTCAAAATGGCAAATTAAAACACTCGTAATTACTTCAAAATCAATTAAATATGAAAATTTTAATAGCATTTGATATCAAAAAATATTGTTAAAATAGCCAAAATGTTGTACCTATGTTGTACCTAAAATTTGTATCTTTAAGTATTATTTTTATCTAAAATAATTATTAATGTCGTCGGTAAATGTAGTTTTAAGAAAAAAAGCAAATAAATTTGGTCAATTTCCAATTGCCGTTAGAATTACTCGAAATAGACGTTCGATTTATTTGTATACAGGGCAGTATATTGAAAAAAAATATTGGGATAGTAAAAAACTTAACGTTAGATCCTCCCATCCTAATTCTGCACGATTAAATCATCTTATTCTTACTAAGCTTACAGAAGCCAGTGAAAAACTTCTTGAGAATGAATCTGCTAAGAGAAAGCTGTCAGTAGGAAAACTCAAGGAATCTATTCAAAGGCAAAATTCTTGTGATTTTAAAACTATGGCTGATGTCTATTTAAATAATATTAAAGCCAGAAAGAAATCTAATCAATATATCACCGAAAAAAATAGGGTTGATCTATTTCTGAGTTTTGCAGGAAATGGAATTGAATTTCACGAGATCGATGTTCCCTTACTTAAAAATTTTGCTGCTTATATTGAGTTCAAAAGGAAAAGAGCTAAGCGCACTGTGGTTAATTATATGATATGTATTCGTGCTATTTATAATTTAGCATTAGCCGCCAACAAAGCCGACCGTAATGATTATCCATTTGGAAAGGGTAAATATCAGATTAAAATTCCTGACGCTAAAAAAATAGGCTTAACAATCGAAGAATTGAAGAAGTTGGAAAACGCCCAAGATTTAAATGAGGCTAATCAACATGTTTTAAATGTATGGTTACTGAGTTTTTATTTTGCCGGTGTCCGAATAACAGATATTATTCAATTGAAATGGACTGACTTAAAGGATAACCGATTATATTACCGAATGAGAAAAAATGATAAGCTGGTTTCTTTGCAAATTCCTACTAAAGCTCAGAAAATTTTAGACTTATACCTTCCGAAGAAAAGTAAAACCAGTGATTTAGTTTTCCCGGAATTAAGATGTACTAATCTAGATGACGAAATAGAAGTGCGTACTCGAGTAAAAACGATAACGCGTAATTTTAATAGACAATTAGGCCGAATTTCTGAAAAATTAAAAATTGAAAAAAAGCTTACCATGCACATAGCTCGGCATAGCTTTGGAAACATTTCCGGAGATAAAATCTCTATTCAATTATTACAACAACTTTATCGGCATTCTTCGATCACTACCACTATGATGTATCAATCTAATTTTATAAATAAGCAGACAGATGATGCTTTAAATAACGTGGTGGATTTTTAAATTCGGTATTATTTTATCCACGTTGTACAGTATACTTATCATTGGAAATTTTTGAGACAATTGTAAAATACCTTTAGGATAGTTACAATAGTTCCGGTATTTGTACCATTTCTGGAAAATCATAAAATACTTTGATATTATTTTTATTTCCTCTTAAATATACCCAGTAGAATATACTTTTAAAAGCAAAAGATCATAATGCTGTAGGTTATGAAAAATGTTGAATCCAGACTCTATCAGGTTTTTCCATTTTATAGAATTAGCCAAATCAAAAAAAGAGATTAACCCTTTAAGGACTTAAGTGGAAAACCAGAACCGGAAATGAAGCGTTTCCGCCATTTGTACGGAAAAAGTGAAATGGGAGTTGCCGGTTTTTTACTTGTTTCCGGTGTTTGTTAATGAAGCTCTTTAGCCTGGAGGTACGAAAGGCTAAAGTGCTGAATGGGTTATTGGATATTTCAACTTATTCTAATCTTTTAAAGCTTTAAGGGTTTACTGCTGAATGTATATTGAAAATTTTAATAAGGTAAAAAATCAAGGTATTATGTAAACCGTACAAATAGTACGGTTTAATTTCATCAGGAATTCCTGAAAAAAATTATTTTTGGGTTATTTAAGGAAAATTTAAGATATCAATGTGATTGACGGCGGCGAAGCCATGTCGTTTTTGATTGGAGATAAAGTGGAAAGAAAAAAACGTCTATTATTCGTTTAATATACGACTATTGTTTTTATTCCTTTTATTTTTAAATGTCTAAATTATTAAATACCAGCCTGATAAGTAGGGACTATAGGCAACCTTTTTTTTGAAGGAACGTTTGGATAAAAATATGCGGCTGAGAGTTAGTAATGGAACCAGCTAAAGGGCCTTGTTCATTAAGAGAATAAAGTCACACATGCTTCAACATCCGTTTGACACCAATTTACTGGAAAGTGGTAACGATTTAAGATATTTACAAATAATGGGACATAGAAGCACCAAGACTACCGAAATTTACAAGCACGTGGCCACAAATATCTTTTTAAAGATCAAAAATCCGCTAGATTAGCTGAAGTAAAGGCATAATAGATATAAATGTAATACTGCATTTATATGTACGTTGTATGCAATTTCTTGTCGCGAAGGGTCATCTTTTGAAAGTCCTGGGCTGATTTTAAATAGGAGTACAGGTAATGGAAAGCAAAGGATATGACCATAGGAAGTATCCCCAAGTATGTTGCGATGAGATCGTGGAGAGTTTTTTAACTATCCAAACGTTATCACGTTACCAATACTTGAGGTTAAGGTAGTTTAAATTTGAGGTATAATCAATAGGGGAAACTCCCTTAATTTTTCCTTTACCTGGACGTATAATTGATTGACGCCCACCCCTTATTCCACGGATGTTTAGATCTACTTCTAAACACAATGTAAACGGGGCACGGATCTCAAAAGAAGGATTTTAAATGTTTCCGCTCCAAGCAACAGTTCCTTTTATACTTATCTTAGAATGCAGATAACCAAAAAAGCAGACAACACCATCTAACTGCAATAGCCGCGAAAATGCGACTACAACAGTTAGATCTACGTTGTGCATAATATCTCACTGGATACAAAAACCTATAATTGACCTATGAAACATTTTGCTTTTTTATTAATTATGCTTGTCTTTATTAGTTGCAAGGAATCAAAAAAAACTAATGATGCTATTGTTTTCCACAGTATGTCAACGGACAAAAACTTCGAATATTCTGTAAATTTTCCTGACACCGTCTATGTGAATGAACCCAATGACGGTGAATTTCAATACAAAAGCCCACTCGACACTATAACCAAAAACTTTTCTGATCCACGACAGAATAGATATGTGGTTTTTAGGACTCTTCCAGATAATACGTATGATTTCCACAGGGATTTTTTTAATGATTCCCTCCAAGAATATCGGATAGGTGCAACTGATAATAGATCTATTCCATTCTATGATTTATCTTTTAAGACAACAGGAGTTTTTGAGATAAACGGATTAATCAATGATCTTGTACTTATAGAACCGCAAACAGAAAATAACCAGGATAAAACTAAGATTAGATTGATAGAGGAAGATTTCCCAGTATCTTTTAAAGTTGTTGTAATTGATAGAATTAGCAATTAATAAAATGCGGATTTAACCTCGTAGATAATTAAAACTATGCACAACAACATATAAAAACAATGCTTAAATCAGTCTCGAATCGAAACTCGTTGCCCGCTTGCTCAGCGGATTGTCCTGCGGACAATCACGCCCGCCCGCTCGCACAGTTTTTATACGAGACGTTGGCAAACATTTAAAAAAATAATTCAATGAAAAGAATATTTATCATTCTTACAATATTAATTTTTACAGGATGCAGTAAAGATCCTTTAGAGGATTATGATATAAATAATAAAGAAAGTTCCAATTCGATTTTTAAACCTTATTTAAATCAGTTTAAAAAAGAAGCTGAAAAACGTGGTTATGATTATACAGACTATGAAATAGAATTTTATTTGGCTGATATAGACGGTAAACCCGCAGGAGGTGTAGCTAATTTTTCTAATAACGAAATTTTTATAGACAGAGATAATTGGTCTGCTATTCATCCAACTCGAAAAGAAGAACTAATTTTTCACGAACTAGGGCATTCAATCCTAAAAAGGAAACATACAAATAAGCAGACAGAAAATGAAGGGTGTTTAAGTTATATGATGGAAAATTCTTACGAATGCCAAAAAAACTCTTATTCTCTTTTATGGAGAGAGTATTATTTTGATGAATTATTTGACGAAAGCACATCTCTTCCGCTTTGGTATAGGAAAAATAACAAGTATAACTTCAACTACGAAAATAAAGAGCTTTTAGTTCAAGAATTAGATAATGATAATAGATCTTTTCAATTTGATATAGATACAGATACCATTTCGAATTTTGTTTTGGAAGTAACATTCAAAAACTGGCAATCAGCTTCAGAAAGAGATCCATTCAGGAACACTAAGGTCAATTTGAACGGAATTAATTATGAAAGTAACCCTAATCGCAATTCGATTCATATTTCTGACAATGAATATTCAAAACGATATTGGTCGAAATGGGATTACAATTATGAAGAAGATATCAAGTTAACTGTAAGAAGATACGATGGAATTTATTCTTTCTTTATAGATGAAAAGTATATACATGCTACAGATATTGAATACTTCGAGACTCAAAGCATAAATATTAGTTTTAGTCAGGGAGTAAATAAAGATATAGTATTATTCAAATTTGACTAATAAACGTTTGCCAACAGTATATAAAAACAATGCTCAAACCTGTCTCAAATCAAAACTCCTTGCTCGCTTCCAACGCTTGATTGTCCGCAGGACAATCAAGCTCGCCAGTTCGCACAGTTTTTATACGAGACGTTGGCAACAAGTAGAAAAATCAATGGTAAACTTAAGTTGATTGTAGTATGAATTTTATCGCATCTAGCGCACTTTATTATCCTATTGGTTGGCTTTATTTATGGGTAAGGTATCGGAAAAAGGAAAAGGTTAAAAAGGTCCTTAAAGAAGAATATGACGGAAGATATTACAATGCAGGCGCACAATTAATTATCGGCAGTTTCGGAATTATTTTAATCGGTCTTTTAAGTGTCTTTCTGATTCTGGTAATTGGACGGATCATATTTGATATTTTCACCTGACTCATAAAACCAGTTGCCAACATTATATAAAAACAATGCTAAAACCTGTCTCAAATCGAAACATCGTGCTCGCTTGCTCAGCGGATTGTCCTGCGGACAATCACGCACGCCAGCTCGCACAGTTTTTATACGAGACGTTGGCAACAAGCTGAGCTAACTCTAATATCAATATGTATATTTTTTAGATATTTAAAATTAAATGAAAAAAGCTTCTTGGGTTATAATTGGACTGCTATCGATAATTATCGGCTTATATCCCGTTATATATTTGTTTATTGACAGGAAGTTTGGATTACTAGGCACAAAATCAGTAGAACTTTTAAGTAACAATGTATGGAACATTATGTTTTACGCTCATATTTTTCTTGGAGGGCTTGCTTTGTTAATTGGATGGCTACAATTCAGCAAAAAATTGAGAAATAAATATATGACGCTACATAGAAGAATAGGGGAAACATACATTATTTCTGTTCTTATAAGTGGAATTTGCGGATTGTATATAGCCTTTTTTTCGACAGGAGGTGCCACAAGTGTTTTTGGCTTTGGTTCGCTTGCACTGATTTGGTTAATTTCAACTTTTCTCGCTTATAAAAGTATAAGAAATGGTAAGATTCGGCTACACGAGAATTTAATGATTTATAGTTATGCTGCCTGTTTTGCGGCAGTTACTTTAAGGATTTGGCTTCCCCTTCTGACAATAGTATTAAACGATTTTATTTTTGCATACCGTATTGTTGCGTGGTTATGTTGGGTGCCAAACTTATTTGTAGCTTATCTAATTATTAAAAATAAAAGCCAGTTGCCAACAATATATAAAAACAATGCTTAAACCTGTCTCAATTCAAAACTTTTTGCTCGCTAGCATTGCGAATTGTCCTGAGGACAATCACGCTCGCCCGCTCGCACAGTTTTTATACGAGACGTTGCCAGTAATTTAAGAAAATCGTCCTAAAAAATATAACATGAAAGAACTCGAAATATCTACTATCGGAAAATCTATAAAATACTTTATGGTTATTTTCCTTTGCTTAAATCTTACATCCTGTTATTATGGATTAAATGATGATGATGACCCGTCAGTAATTGGTCAGAACTCATATAAAGGAGTTTTAATTGATTTAAATGGTAATCCTCTTAAAAATATGACAATCGTTCTGAGAAGCAACTTTGATCAACATATTGCTGAATTTATTACCGATGAAAATGGTGTATTTGAGGGGCAAGGAAATATTTACAACACAGGTCTTAAGGTCGGTATTAAAGAAGAAGGTAACAAATATTTGACAGAATACATATTTGATTATACCGAGTATCCTATCGATGAAACAATAGAATTTCCGCCGCTTATTAACACACCAACTTCTTCAGTTTCGATTAAAATTATGAATAATTCTGGGTTAGATTATAGTGTAGATTATCAATACATAATCGGTATTTGTCAAAAGTACTTCGAAGATAACCTTGAAGTCGACTCTTTATGTTATGAAGAATATCATGATACGATTAATTTTGATAGCGATAATTCAAAAAGTTTTAGTATTGGAGCTGTAAGGGGCACTACAATTTCTCTTACAGTTAGTAATTCCGACAATTCTTTAACTCAAACAATTACAGTTGACGAGCAAAATCAAGTAGAAACAATCGTTTTTGAATAAAACTTTGAAACCTGAATCACAACAATAGAAAACTACTGGCAACAAAATATAAAAACAATGCTTAAATCAGTCTTGAATCGAAGCTCCCTGCTCGCTAGCTTAGCGGATTGTCCTGCGGACAATCACGCTCGCCCGCGCGCACAGTTTTTATACGAGACGTTGCCACACATATGAGAGAAAAACTTGCGATCATAGTTCTAGCGTTAATAATCACTTCAATCTTTCAAAATTGTAAAGAAGATAAAAAGTTGTCTGTAACTGAATTTGAACAATCTGTATTTTATGAAATATTCCCTTCAATAATCGATTCTATTCATTCCGATATGAGATTGATTCCACCACCGCCACCGCCGCCAAACGTTTTAAAAGAAAAAGGTTATGATATAAATAATAAATCGGACCCTTACAACAAAGCATATGAAGAATGGTTAAGGTCTGATGATTATAAACAGACAATGAAAACCTGGGAAAAGGTAAGAGATTCTATTGTGAAAGATACAACTTCTTATTTTTTAGTAGTCCAAGATTCAATTTCTTCTATTGAAAAAGATACTAAACCTCAATTTGCGGAACATTTTAAAGAATACAATATCGCACCAGACACATTAGACCACAGAAAAAATTTCGCTCTAGAATTAAATAAACTTAAAACAAATCATAAAAAAGTCAAATTCAAATATCGGACTGAATTTCCTGAAGGACGAGAATTCTGGAGAAATAAATATAAATATAATGTGGTTGCATACGTCGGATTTTCTAGAATATTATTTGATAAAACAAGAACTTTTGGAGTTCTTGATGGTAGTTATTCTATGGCACCTTTGAATGGTTCTGGTTACCGCATTTTCATTAAAAAAACCAAAGACGGTAAGTGGATTATAGATGAAATTATTGGAACTTGGATATCATAAATTACGTGTGGCAACAATGTATAAAAACAATGCTTAAGCCTGTCTCAATTCAAAACTCCGTGCTCGCTAGCCCAGCGGATTGTCCTTCGGACAATCACGCTCGTCCGCTCGCACTGTTTTTATACGGGACGTTAGCGCACATTTGAAAACAAAATGAAAAAAGTAATTGCATTTGCAGATGAATTTGGAAATAATTCCTTTGAGTTTAACACTCAGGGAAGCCATTTCATTATTGCCAGTGTTATAATGAACCAAGATGAATTAGACGAAATACAAATTCAACTTGAAGAAATTCGAAAAAAATTCTTTCAAACTGGAGAAATAAAGTCCAGTAAAGTTAAAAACAATCATAACCGAAGAATCTTAATCTTAAGGGAGCTTAAAAAGGTGAATTTTTCTGTTTATGCTGTGGTCATCGACAAAAGAAAACTTTACGGTGAAGGTTTTAAATATAAACAATCTTTCTACAAATATCTTAATGGAATTTTATACAAAGAACTTTATCGGACTTTTCCTCAACTTGAATTAAAAGTGGACGAACACGGAGGAAACGATTTTATGAGAAGTTTCAAAAAATACGTTGAGAAAAATCATATTAGAAACCTATTTGCCGGTTCTGATTTTCATATTCAAAAAAGCCATAATGATCTGGGAGTACAATTAGCGGATTTTATGGCTGGCACTTTAGGTTACATTTTCGATGAACTAAAGAAATCCTATAAATCAAGCGAATTTGCGGACTTGATAAATGAAAAACTAATTAGTTTAAACCAATTTCCAAAAGCCTACAAAATTGAAAAATTCAATGAAAAGGATACCTTCAATGAATATGATGAAACCATTGCAACCTTAAGTTTAAACAGAGTATTCGATTTTATTGATAAAGCCACAGGAAATACACAAGATAATCGTGACAGAATTAATTTTCTAAAACTTTTACTTCTATATCATCAATCAAACCACCCAAGAAAATATACCACATCAAATGAATTCGTAAAACACTTGAGTGTAAATAGACAAAAACAACTAAGTAAAGAGCAATTCAGTTCTAAGGTAATAGGATATTTGAGAGATAAAGGAGTTTTGATTGCAAGCAGTAGAGACGGTTATAAGATACCAACTTCAGCAACCGATATGAAAAAATTTATAAATCACGGCAATAGTATAATTTTGCCTGTGCTTCGCCGAATTGAGGAATGCCGTAGTGCAATTTTACTTGCGACGACAAATGAATACGATATTTTAGATGACCCTGCTTATGGCCAATTAAGGGAACTAATAGAAAACGTGCGCTAACAACATATAAAAACAATGCTTAAATCGGTCTTTAATCGAAACATTGTGCTCACTTGCTCAGCGGATTGTCCTGCGGACAATCACGCGCGCCAGCTCGCACAGTTTTTATACGAGACGTTGGCAACAAGCTCAAACATTAATTAACTAACCATTAAGAATGAAAAATTTCTTTGAAAAATACACGGAAAAGCCGTCTTCAACCTTTAGCCGACTTTTTATTACCTTTCTTTTCGGATTTTTACCCTTTGCGATCATTTTTGGTTTGCTGACCATTGCAGGAATTGAACCTGTTACTTTCAATGGAGAGGATTATTATGGATTTGCGGGATTATTAGTGTTACTGATCGCTACCCCAATTACCGCACTGGTTTTTGCGATTTTTATCTATCTATACTTATTGATCGGGTTTTTGATGTTGAGTGGATTTAAAAAACTTTTGGTACGGTAAAAAGCCAGTTGCCAACAAAATATAAAAACAATGCTTTAACCTGTCTCAAATCCAAAGTCTGAGCTCGTTTGCAACGCCTGATTGTCCTGCGGACAATCACGCACGCCAGCTCGCACAGTTTTTATACGAGACGTTGTATGCAATTTCTTGTCGCGAAGGGTCATCTTTTGAAAGTCCTGGGCTGATTTTAAATAGGAGTACAGGTAATGGAAAGCAAAGGATATGACCATAGGAAGTATCCCCAAGTATGTTGCGATGAGATCGTGGAGAGTTTTTTAACTATCCAAACGTTATCACGTTACCAATACTTGAGGTTAAGGTAGTTTAAATTTGAGGTATAATCAATAGGGGAAACTCCCTTAATTTTTCCTTTACCTGGACGTATAATTGATTGACGCCCACCCCTTATTCCACGGATGTTTAGATCTACTTCTAAACACAATGTAAACGGGGCACGGATCTCAAAAGAAGGATTTTAAATGTTTCCGATCCAAGCAACAGTTCCTTTTATACTTATCTTAGAATGCAGATAACCAAAAAAGCAGACAACACCATCTAACTGCAATAGCCGCGAAAATGCGACTACAACAGTTAGATCTACGTTGGCAAATATTAAAAAACAAAACTTATGAGATTGACATTTATTTTTATGCTTTTTACCTCGGCATTACTTGCGCAAAAAAACCGGATTGATGTTGGAGGTGGAGATTCTGACAAGGTAAAACTAGCTATTTCGATTTTGAATAAAATTGAAAAAAATCAAGAATTAGAGATTGGTAACTATTTCCTCAACGAGGGAGATTTTCAGGAAAAGGAATGGGATAAGTATATTAAGCTAATTCAATCTGACTTCCCCAATAGTGACAATTCTCTTCCTACTTCTGATGTCACACCTGGTAAGAAACTTTGGTATGAAAGAACTTACTTTGAGGAAATGAATAATGAAATTAAGTATCACTTCCAAATCTACTTCGAGCTTATAGAATCCAATAACAAGATCAAAATCAATAAATTAATTTTTAAAGAAGGTGACGAAATAATCAATAGGGATAAAGAAATAGAAAGACTCGGAGATAGATCCGTTCCTCCACCACCTCCTGCATTTTCAGATTTTTAAAAAGAACATTTGCCAACAGTATATAAAAACAATGCTCAAACCAGCCTCAAATCGAAACTCCCTGCTTGTTTGCTTTGCGGATTGTCCTGCGGACAATCACGCACGCCCACTCGCACAGTTTTTATACGGGACGTTAGCTACAATTTGCCGATAAATCCTGAAACCTTTAGATCTATTTGTCAAAACGAAAAACATAACTATATTTGTATTATTCAAGTTGTATAATACAAATAGAAAATAATGAAAAATGAGGACAATTTAAATGAACTATTGCTTTCTTGGGAAAACACATATAAAAAAGGTCAATTGACACTTTGGATTTTTATGGCACTTCAAGAAAGCAGAAAATATGTTGATGAAATTAAAAGTTTTATTGAAAAGAAATCTAACGGAACAATAAGTTGCGAAGAACAAAGCTTATATCGGGCGTTAAGAAAATATGAACATATTAATGTTTTAACTTTTGAGTTAAAAGAAGGAAATAAAGGTCCTGAAAGGAAATATTATTCTTTGACAAATTTAGGACAAGAACTCTTCAAGCAGTTTGTGAATAGAAACATTAAACTTTTCTATTCAGAAGAAATTAAAAATATTCTAAAATTAAACGACCAATGAAAACCATCACACTTTATTTAATGAGATTTGCATTAACTGTAACTATTCTAACTATATTATTTAGATATTTTTTGAGTTACGGTATAGAAAATCTATCAGGAATTATAATTACTTTATCCGCAGGAATTTATGGGATTTTAACGTTTGTTGCTGGTTGGTATTTTGGACGAAAGGATGGAGAATATTTACCAATATTTGATGTCGGATTTAGATTTCACCTAACAACATTTTTAATTCATAATGGGATTTCATTATTGTGGATTGGATTTGGATTTGGCTCAAAAAGTGAAAATCTGAATGCTCCTATTATGGGTGCTATTATTTGGAGTGTTTTTCTATTAATACATTTCATCTTTTACCTTTGGGCAAGAAGAAATTCCATTCATAATTTGAATAAAGAAGACATATTTGAATAATGAAAACAGTAGCTAACAGCATATAAAAACAATGCTTAAATTTTGCTCAATCCATATTCCGTGTTCGTTTGCTTAGGTGATTGTCCTACGGACAATCACGCTCGCCCGCTCGCACAGTTTTTATACGAGACGTTGTAAATAATTGTTAAAGATTTGAGTAATAATAGATACTATGTTTACGGACTTATAGATCCTCGGGATAACCAAATATTTTATATTGGAAAAGGAACTGGTAAAAGATATTCTTCTCATTTAAAGAAAAATAGACTTGATTTTAATTCAGGTAAAATCGATCAAATAATAGAAATTCAAAATTCCGGATTAGAAGTTAAAATAGAAATCTTATTTCAAAACCTTGATGAAGAAACGGCTTACGATTTAGAGAAAGTAATAATTTACAAATTAGGACGTAAAGTTTTTTCGGAAGGAACATTAACTAATCTTATTCCAGGTGGAAGATGGAAAACAGGCGATCCAATTTTTTATGATAACTCTTATACACCTGCTTTCGATTCAAATAGATTAGGTCTTTTTGGAGAAAATGAATTTCTAAGAATTAAAACAAAATCAACTTTTGATTATTTAAATACGAATAAAGAAAGGCAAATAGTTTATAGGTATAACTGGGATGGTAGTTTTGATAAAGAAAAAACTCTAAATGAGCTTTTTATAGAAGGTGTTAGAGAGGTGGAAATGAATATACTTAAGTTTTTAAGAATTGAAAACTTGCCAATTTATGGTAGAGGAATTCATTCCAAATTCTTTTATGAGAATATTTATATTTCAGAAAAAATTCCGACCTGTGATTATGATATAATTGATCAGGATTTTCATAAAGAGTTTGATTTAAAATTTGGTATGGAAGAAGATTTCACAATTCATAGTTACGAAAATGATATCTTAAGACTGGAGTTATGTAAAAACAAAACTACGATTGATTACCAATCTTATTATATAACGGGGCAGAAAAAATCCTTCCGAAGAACAAAATATGGCAGACCCTACGAATTAGCTTTAGAGTGGTTTGAAAATGGGAATTTAAGCGTTAAAGAAGAATTAATAGATGGTTATTCAGAATATATAAGGACCACATATTACGAAAGTGGTGAAAAATATATTCGCATAAGTCGAGGAAAAGGAAAGAAAGAGTATGATAGATGGTTCAAAAATGGAAAGAAAGAAGTAGAATTTATAGATAACGGTTACAACTATTATAATGAGAGCGGAGAATTGGTCAAAATTATAAAGCCGGAATAAACAACTATTTACAACAATATATAAAAACAATGCTCAAACCTGTCTCAATTCAAAACTCCGTGCTCGCTTGCTCAGCGGATTGTCCTGAGGACAATCACGCTCGCAAGCTCGCACAGTTTTTATACGAGACGTTAGGCACAATAAAAATTTACTCTTTTGGAAGATAATATTAGAAAACTGGAAAAGGAATTACAAGAGGTGTTCTTTATTAGGTTTAATAATAAAGATTTGGAAGAAAAACTTAAGGTTTACCATAATTCAAAATTAGATGAATTACAAGAAGTTTATTTAGCTTTTAAAGATAACATCAATTCTATAGTTTCGACTGCAACTATCCCAGATATAATGGCGAGAGGTAAAGCAAATCTCGAAATCTTTAATAGTATTCGGACCCAGGAGTCTATTCTTTCAATGCGAGATGACATTGATACGGAAGATCAAAAAAAAGATGAAAAAGCTGCCGCAAATAAATTACATAAAAAAGTTCACGAGAGGTTTTTGGCTGAACGCGAGACTCTGAAGGGTAAAAATCAATTTCGGCTAATTTCGGCGATTTTTCTAAAAGATTTATCTGACTCTGAAACTTTTGAAGTTGCATCAAAAAATCTTCTGAACCAATGCGCTTTATCCACCTGGGCAGCCTTTGAAATTTTTTGCCGGGACTGTTTTATTGTACTTTTAAATAAGAACAGCCAATTAGTGGAAAACCTCTCCGCAAAAGCAGAACTAAAGCAAAAGTTTAACTTGAAAAATATACCTGTACAAAAATTGATAGAGTTTGATTTTAATCTGTCTAATAGTATGGGGACTATTTTAATTGAAAATTTTGAGTTCAGTAACCTCCGTACAATTAAAACGATTTATAAAACCATATTTACCAGCGACGATTTAAGAGAAAAGTTAGATGATGATAAACTATGGTCGCTTTTTCAAAGAAGAAATTTATTAGCACATAAAAGCGGAATTGTTGACACCCAATATCTAAGATCAACTAATGAATCTTTACCTCTAAAAAGTAAAATTTGGACTAGACCAAACGAATTGATGGAATATTTAGAATTAGTAATAGAGACTTCAAAGGAAATCAGAATGGAAATAGAAAATTACTGTGCCTAACAATATATAAAAACAATGCTAAAACCAGTCTTGAATCGAAATTCCGTGCTCGCTTGCTCAGCGGATTGTCCTGCGGACAATCACGCACGCCAGCTCGCACAGTTTTTATACGGGACGTTGTAACCAATGGCTCCAAAAAAAATACTAATCAAAAAGATCAAATTTGAAATTTGCCAAAAATTTATATTATATAAAAAGTGTAGTTAGGGTAATTTCTGTAATTATCCTGTTGATTAGCGGAAATAATATCATAGCACAAAATGATGAACAAAAAATTCCTATTGTATACTTAGAATCTTTTCTAGGTGGATACACTGGAGAGAATGGCGGTTTATTATGGGGTGGAGTATTGAATTATCAGTTTAGTAAAAATCTTCTGAGTTTAAGATATTCAAAAATAAATGACATAAGTGTTAGTTCAGTAGTGCTTATTCCTGTTTCTAATACAAATGCATTTGCTGATGAAATAGCAGTACTCTATGGGAGAAGAAAGATTAATGACGGTCATTCTTTGAGTATATCGCTCGGACCTTCATACACTATTTACGCATCTAATAGTTTAAATGATCTAGAAAGAGAAAGAATCCGGGCTTTCGGCGCAGCATTTGAAACAAATATTAAATGGTTTAAAAAACAAAAAAGGAATCCTTTTGGTTTCAGTTATGGTATAAAATTATCAGGAAATGTTTCAAAAAATTACTATTTCGGTTTATCTTTTATGTTGGGGATAGGTTGGCATAAATTATACAATTAAACACACATACTCGAACGTGTCGCCACTGTTTACAACATTATATAAAAACAATGCTTAGACCAGTCTTAAATCGCAACTCTGTGCTCGCTTGTTTAGCGGATTGTCCTGCGGACAATCACGCTCGCCGGCTCGCACAGTTTTTATACGAGACGTTGGGCACAATGCAATCATTTAGAAAAGATAAAATTATTAATTAAATAAATTCGTATTCTAAAAACTCCTATTTACAAATATGAAAATAAACACTTTATTTTTCTTATTGGCACTTGCTTTTTCGATGCCCACTAACGCACAAATAACCAAAAACAATTGGCTGGTTGGCGGGGATGTTGCATTTTCTTATTCTAAAACCAAACCTGAATCTACAGTTGATTCCCAATCATTCACCATAAACTTGACTCCAAATGTGGGTTACTTTTTTTTGGATAAATTAGCTTTAGGTACGAGAGCTGAATATACTCTTTCTCGTTATAAAAGCGACTCAGGAACCTCCAAGTTTGACCGCTTTCTGATATCCCCTTTTGCAAGATATTATTTACTGAATATAGACAAAATGGTTAATCCATTTTTAGAAAGTTCTTATCGATTTAGCCTTATAAATGAGAATAATTCTAGAGAATTTTCCGCTAAGGGTGGTGTTGCAATATTTTTAAACAATAGTGTGGCTTTTGAGGCATCTCTAATTTATTTTAATTCAACATCAAACAACACTTACGTAGGGAACCACACCTTGCTGTTGGGGTTTGGAATCCAGGTGCATTTAGAAAAATTATAATAGGCTTCATAATGACACATACGCCGATTAGTGGCAGATTATTGGATATTCTAGTATTCGGACATTAATAATGGTTAAAATAATCGAAATTCAACAAGCGTAGTAAGCACAGTGCCCAACAGTGTATAAAAACAATGCTTAATTTGTTCTTGAATCGAAACTCTGTGATCGCTTGCTCAGCGGATTGTCCTGCGGACAATCACGCACGCCAGCTCGCACTGTTTTTATACGGGACGTTGTGAATAATGCATAGAAAAATATGAACAAAATATATAAAATTGTGTTTCTAGCATTGTTAGGATCAGTCTTTTTTTCTTTCCAGATAGAAAAGACAAATACCCTGACCGATTCTCAATTTTATATAGATTCGATTTTCAGCAAAAGTTTGGGAGAATATAGAAAACATACTGTTTATCTCCCCAAAGGGTTTAATAAGCAACATAATTATCCAGTAATTTATGCAACCGACGGATCTACTTCATTAGAAAACAACTTCTATAAAATTACTTTGGATTCCCTAATCGACAATAAGATTATAGAGCCCACAATTTATATCGCCAGTCATTCGAATCGTAAAATTGCTTATAGCACTACAAATGCTCTTGATGGGGAGAAAATTTTAATTGATTATAGAAATCTGGAATATGTAGAGACTTTCCAATTTGGAACATCTGACCCAGATCTTTCCAATAGATTTAAGAACCATTTATTTTATTTTAAAGATGAATTGATTCCTCAAGTTGAAAAGGAATTGAATCAAGGCCTTCAAAAAAGTGATAGATTTTTCTATGGATTTTCTAATGGAGCCGGATTTGGTGTGAATCTACTCAACAAATATCCCGATGTAATAGGAACCTATATTTGCTATTCTACATTAGGTTCTAATGTCAAAGGAAATAAATGGCACAGTGAAGAAAAATATCCAGATTTATATTTACAATATGGAGATGAAGAAAGCTTTGTTTACAAACGGGAAGCAGAGGATCTTGTAAGAAATTATAAAAACTCAAACTCTTTTGTCGAAGTGGAAATATTCAAGGGAGGACATAATTACAAGAAATGGAATGAAGGTTTTATAAGAACGATTAGTAAATTGTTATAGGCGGCCTAAAAGCACTATTCACAACAACATATAAAAACAATGCTCAAATCAGTCTTGAATCCCAAATCCTTGCTCGCTTGCTTAGCGGATTGTCCTGCGGACAATCACGCTCGCCAGCTCGCACAGTTTTTATACGAGACGTTGGCGGTAATTTTCAGCAATTCGTTAGCACAAAACGACATTTCAGAAAAACAAATTGCAGATAGTGTGAATTTTTTTGGAAACTTTATTTATCTAACCAACCATACAAATTACAAAAAATGAAATTTTTTAAAGTTTTAGGAAAAACTCTCTTAGTACTATTGGTATTAAACCTCCTAATCATTGCATTCTTTTGGATCAAAAATGAAAACTATTTAGAATCTACGAATGAGAAAAACTTATCGTATTTAGGAAATAATAAAAAAATTATATTTGAAAAAGAGGAAAATCAGTATAATTTAAATGGATTTTTTGACCAGGATTTTTACGATTCAGATGTTTTCTTATTGGGAGAAAATCACGGGTTTGAAGAAGTTCAAAAGATAGATTTTGAATTATTTAAACATCTTAACCAGAAAATCGGATTGAAATATTACATCGCAGAAATGGATAGTATTAGATCAAAAAGACTAAATCAATATTTAAATGATTCAATTGTATCCGTCCGAGCAACTGCACTCACTACCCCTTCTGATAGCCGGGCAATAACTCCTCCAATTTTTGGATGCTATGATCGGGTATTTTTTGCAGGGTATCCTCTAACCACTGCTGGGGATTAACACC